>CAVTSC010000001.1:0-152500 GCA_963737355.1 uncultured Pseudomonadota bacterium
GACCTCGGATTCGCGTTCCAGGTTTTTGGGAAACCGGCTGCGCCTTGCCTGAACAAGTGTTTGCTTGGCCTTCGCCTCATGCCAGGAGCGGGCGGCGAGGATGGCTGCGTCCCAGCCGCGCTGGAATTCTGCGGTGATCTTCTCCCGGGGCTCGGCCATGACGCTCTCCTGCGGCTTCGCGGCCGGAGGAAATAAACCCGGCCGCGACACACAGGCTCACTGCAAAGAGCTCGGGTTGGCAAGCATTGGGTCCTGCAGCCCGCGCGGGCTTTTATCGTGGGCAGGCCAACGGCTGAAGTCGGCCATCGGACGGCGGACAGACAGTCTTTGCCCGCTGCACCAGCACTTTTGTCCGGAACCAGACGCCGGAATGCACTGCGCGTGCGAGTGTTGCGCCGTAAACCAGCAGCGCCAGCGCCAGAAAGCCGAACAGCCATTGCAACGAGCCGGTCAGGTACAGCGCGAGGCCGCCACCGCCGATCGCGATCACCATGCGGATCAGGCCAGCCAGCAATGGCCACATCAGGCGACCGGCGCCCTGGGAGGCGAAATACAGCGACAAGCCGAGGCCGAAGAACCCGTAGGCAGGGCCTACAGTGCGCAGATAGGTGGCGCCGATCGTCAGCATTTCGGGATCGTGGCCGAACAGGCCGAGCCATGCGGTGGGCCATATGGCGGCGGCGATGCCGATTGTCTCGGTCAGTAAAAAGGCCATGGCGCCGCCGGTCAGCGCGATCCGGAGGGCTCGTTCGGGCTGGCCGGCGCCGATGTTGGTGCCGACCAGCGCAACCATGGGGCCGCCGAAGCCGAACGCGAGCGGGATCAGCAGGTATTCGAGGCGGCCACCGGTGCCGTAGCCGGCGAACTCCGGCCGGTCCTGCAGTGACGCCGACCAAAGCGGTGGTGAGCAGGATGGTCAGGCTGGTTTGCAGCGTGCTGATCGAGCCGACCGCACCGACTCGCAGGATGTCGGCCAGCATTGGCCATTTCAGGCCAGCCCACCGCAGCTTCACGACGCTGCGTCCGGCGAGGATGTACCAGCCCAGCACGCCACCGGTCAGCGCGGTGGTCACCGACACGGCCAGGCCTCCGCCTTGGATGCCCATGGCGGGGATCGGGCCGAAGCCGAAGATCAGCGCCGGGGAGAGCGGGATCAGCAGGACAACCCCGATGCAGATCGCCATGGCGGGTATGAACATGTTGCCGGTGCCGCGGATCGCACTGGCCAGCGCATTCATCAGCCAGACCAGGACGGTGCCGCCGAACACCACGTTGGAATACAGCATCGCGGCTTCCAGCGAGCCGCCTCGACCGCCCATCACGGTATAGAGCGAGCGTCCGAACAGCAGCAGCATGGCGGAAAAGAACAGGCCCAGCGCGCCGTTGATCAGGATGGCGTGCATAACCAGAGCATCGGCGTCATGCCGACGACCGCCGCCGAGGGCTCGGGCGATGGCGGAGGAAATGCCGCCACCCATGGCGCCGCCGGCGATCATCGTCATCATCATGAAGCCCGGAAACACCAGCGCCATCCCGGTCAGCGCATCACTGCCGAGGTGCGAAACCCACCAGGTCTCAATCAGCCCAGTGGAGGCTTGGGCGGTCATCACCAGGATGTTCGGCCACGCCATGCCGAGCAGGGTCGGGACGATGGCGCCTTGGAGGAGTTTGCGTGTCCTCGGGCTCATGGTCGGGACGGGATGAGGTTGCGCCGCAATCGTGAGGGCCGCTGTTGTGACTGTGCTCATGGGTGGCTCTTGACTTCGACATCGGCGTTCAGGTGGCGGCCTCCCTGTTTGTTGGTATTATAATGAAAGTAACAGTGCGTGATGGCTTTGTCAATGAGCGATTGGACCGGTGATCGAGGAAGTCGGTTAGTTTCTATCCGGTTCGCTGCGCGTAAACCGCAGCCCGACCCGCGTCAGGCGGCCTCCGCCACGGTCGGGAGGCCGTCGGACACGGTGGTGCGGTGCATGTCGCGCACCTGCGTCTCGTCGTATTCGCGGGCGCGATGCATGGTGCAGCGATTATCCCACATCACCAGGTCGCCGACCGTCCACTGATGGGTGTAGACGAACTCGCGCTGCGTGGCGTGTTCGATCAGGTCCATCAGCAGCATGCGGGCTTCCGGCTCCTCCATGCCGCGGATACGGCCGGCATGGGACGACAGGAACAGCGATTTGCGGCCGGAACCCGGATGGGTGCGCACCAGGACCTGCGGCACCGGCGCCATTTTCGCGCGCTCTTCCTCGGACCAGTCGGTGAAGGCGATGCGCGCGCGGGAGAACAGCTGCGTGTGCTCGCAGATCAGACCCTCGAGCCGGGCCTTCATCCGGTCCGGCAGCGCGTCCCAGGCGGCGCGCATGTCGGCGAACTGGGTCTCGCCGCCCTCGTCCGGGATGACGCGCGCGGACAGCAGTGAGAAGCGGGCGGGCACGCGCTTGAAGCTGCTGTCGGAATGCCAGAGCCGGTTGCCCAGCGCGTTCAGTCGCAGCCGGTCGTCTTTCCGGCGGACCTGGTTGTCTTGTCGAGGTTGGAGATGTCGGCGATGTGCGCGTCGAGCCGTGGCACATAATCCGATGCGGTAGGCGCGGACGGTTGTCTCCAGGTCGCCGAAGTGGCGGCTGAACGCCATTTGCTGTTCGTCGGTGATGACCTGGCCGGGGAAGACCAGGACGCCGAACCGGTTGATGGCGTTGTCGATCGCGGCGACCGTAGGGGCGTCTAGCGGTTCGCGCAGATCAAGTCCGGTAACCTGTGCAACGAAAACAGGATGCAGTGGCTGGACAACGATCGGCATCGTCTTCTCCCTTAGGCGTCGATGCGAGCGTAGGTGGGGATGGCCGATGTTGGCAACGTCCGCAGTTTCGCGCACGCTGCGCCGCATGGGAGGAAGCACGAATGATTGCCGCACTGATATCGATCCGTTTTGCACGGCATTCTTCGACTGTCCCTATCCGGCTCATGCGGCGATGCGGGATGCCGGGTCGGTGGTTTTTCTGCCGCGTCACGACATTCATGCGGTGGCGCGGTATGACGATGTACGCTCGATGCTGACGGATTGGGGCAGTTTTAGCACTGCGCGCGGGGTCGGGATTTTCGATTTTCCGAAGGAGAAGCCCTGGCGTTTGAACCTGCTGTTGGAGGCTGACCCGCCGCTGCACGGTCGTCCGACGTTGGCTCGGGCAGCTTTCGAGGAGGCGGCGCGGCTGGAAAGTCCGGCGCAGACGTTCTTTTGCACGGCCATGCGAGATGCTATGATTTGTGATGAAACTACCATGGAGAGTTGCAAGCTGGTGATTTTCCTTGGGGCGGCCAATCGCGATCCTCGGCGATGGGAGCGGTCGGATGAGTATGAACGCCAGTCATCTTGGATCCCCGAAGGGGCAGTCGGCTACCGACTTCAATGACAAGACATGGAGCGATGATGACGACAGGAACTGGACGGATCGTGGTTGTATCTTTTGGCCTGCTTTGCTTGGGGTTCTCGGCCTCGCAGGCTCAGATCAACCCGTTCAGAAGCAGCAGGCAGGCGACTGGGCTGACCAAGGCAGATGTCGGCATGTTGGGGGATGCCGCGGACCATTTGAACAAAACGGACCCGCTGCATGTGGGCGATGTACAGGACTGGTTTAATCCCGGCAGCGGAAACTCCGGCAAAGTTACGGTGACGCGGTTGTTCCAGTCGGATGGCATGGCGTGCCACGGGATGCGATACGATTTGTCATTCAAAGTCAAACTCCTTGCTTCGCATTATGTTGTCAACTGGTGCAAGACGAAGGCGGGCGACTGGAAGATCAAGAGCTAGACAATCGTCTGCGGCATCCCTGTGGTGGCATTTGGCGGCCGCGTGGGTTGAATGTTCGGTCGGCTCGGGCGATGCTGCTGCGCAGCAGACCTTGAGGGACCGTACGCAATGCATGATATCGTCATCCGAGGCGGAACGATCGTCGACGGCACAGGCACGCAAAGCTTTACCGGGGACGTTGCCATCGATGGCGATCGGATCGCTCAGGTCGGCGGAAAGGCTGGTCCAGGCAAGCGCGAGATCGATGCGAATGGGCAGTTGGTCACGCCGGGCTGGGTCGATATCCACACCCATTATGACGGTCAGGCGACGTGGGATCCGGTGCTGGCTCCCTCGTCCTGGCATGGAGTCACGACGATACTGATGGGCAACTGCGGGGTTGGTTTTGCGCCGGTGCGGAAGGCGGACCACGAGTGCCTGATCGATCTGATGGAAGGGGTGGAGGACATTCCTGGCATCGCGCTAGCCGACGGCCTGCGGTGGGACTGGGAGACATTTCCCAGAATACCTCGATGCGCTCGACCGTTTTCCGCGCACCATCGATGTTGCGGCGCAGGTGCCGCATCATCCGTTGCGGGTTTACGTGATGGGCGACCGCGCGGTGCGGCGGGAGATTGCGACGGCGACCGATATCGAGGCGATGTCGCGACTGACCGAGGAAGCGCTGCGGGCTGGGGCGTTTGGTTTCACCACATCTCGGACCGAACAGCACAAGACGACGAAAGGCGATCTGGTGCCGGGACGGTTCGCGGAGAACCGGGAACTGTTCGGGATCGGCGCTGCGCTGGGTCGTTGCCGCAGCGGTGCGTTCGGCATGCTGAGCGACTTCGACGACGAGGCGGCCGAGTTCGACTGGATGAGCACGCTGGCGAAATCCACTGGCCGGCCCTTGTGGTTTCTGCTGACCGACCGGTCGTACGATCCGGATCGTTACCATCGGCTGATGAACGGCGTGCGCAAGGCTCGGGCCGGCGGCGCGTGGGTGACGGCTCAGGTTGCGGGTCGTCCGGTCGGGATCATTCTGGGTCTGACGACGTCGCTCAATCCGTTCGCGGCGCGACCGGCGTTTGCCGCGCTGACCGGGTTGTCGGTGGCGGATCGATTGGCTCGGTTGCGCGATCCGGCGGTGCGGCGGGAGATTTTGGCGCAGGAAGCGTCGGAGGATCTGCTGGCGATCCTGCCGCCGCTGCAACGACCGATCGCGACGCGGTGGGACCGACAGTACGTGCTGGGTGACCCGCCGGATTATGAGCCGGATCAGAGCCGGAGCATCGCAGCGATGGCAGCAAAGACCAATCTGACGCCGGATGAGTTTTGTTACGACTATCTGACCGGGGAAAACGGCGACCGGATGCTGTTTTATCCCGTCACCAACTACGTACATGGCGATCACGGCGTGGTGCACGACATGATCGGTGATCCGGACACGATCCTGGGGCTCGGCGACGGCGGGGCGCATTGCGGGCTGATCTGCGATTCGTCGTTACCGTCGTATATGCTGACCCACTGGGTGCGCGACCGGCACCGCGGGCCTCGGTTTCCGCTCGAGTTCGTGGTGAAGCGGCTGACCAGTGAGACCGCGGATTTCTTTGGGTTCCACGACCGTGGGCGGCTGGCGGTCGGGAAGAAAGCGGACCTCAACGTGGTCGATCTGGGGACGCTGCGGCTGCACCATCCGGAACTGCGGCACGATTTGCCGGCTGGGGGTAAGCGGTTGGTGCAGCGGGTCGATGGGTATGAGGCGACGATCGTTGCCGGCGTGCCGATCTTTGAACGCGGCGAGGATACTAGGGCTCGGCCGGGCCAGTTGGTGCGGTCGAACGGTTGAGTAGAAGTCGAGACGCAGCGTTTTCTATGGAATGATTATTGCGGACGTGCAGGCTGTTCTGACGCAGAGACGTGCTCGTCTTTGCGCTTCTTGATGGGGGCTCTCGAGATCAAACGACCGGTAAACCCGTTTGAATGATTGCGGATCGTTTAGAACATGCCCCGGCACCCGTGCACCAATCGATCAGACCGTGTATGACTGCCATTCCGCCTGCGCTGCGGTCACCAGGAGCTGCACCGTCGTGCCGGCCAGGAATGTCGCGGCGACGTCGGCGGCGAGGACTTCGCCCCCTGCGGTGTCGGATGGGTAGTGCAGGCCGAGCACCTCGCGTCCCCGGGAAATCCGCTGCGCCAGTCGGGTCGTGATATCGACGACGGACGGCACAACGCCTGCGGCGACCGCCTGCAGCACAAGGGCGCAGGTATGTGACTGGGTCGAATGGGCGCTGGGAAAGGACGCGTGGCCGGGCACCGAGACTGGCGGCATTAGTTGCGGCCAACGCTGCGAGGGCCGGTCCCGCTGATACATGTTCTTATAATACATCGCGGCAAACTCGGCGGCTCGCATCGCGCCCCAAAACAGGTAGTTCGTGCACGGATGTGAGGCCTTGGAGTAGCCGAGCGCACCTTGGAAATACGCATCGAAACTGGTCATCTGGGACAACACCTCGTCCAGGTCCCCGTTGCGGAACTCGATCAACTGGATCAGGTTATGCCTCTCGCGATCCTGATTGGCGGGCAGCAGGGCGGTTGTCAGGATCGCGTCCAGTGCAGGTTTTGTCGCATTGGGGTTCATTGCCCAGGTCTGCGCGAATTCGGTGAGCAGGACGAGTTGATAGTAAGTCGGGTCCCACGCGCGGGGTGGCATTGTCGCCACGACCGCTGAGCCAGGGGGAAGCGGCGGCGGTTCGACGGGCGTGAAGTGGCGGGCGGTGTTCTGCGTCCACGGTAAGGGCGGAACCGCCGCAGGGGGTTCGGTGTTCTCCGGCGGCCATTGGTTGCCGCGGAACCAGTGCTCACCCAGTGCATAGGCGATGGATGGCGAGATCCCAATGGGTCGGATATAGACTGTTCCGAGGCTGATGGTTCCGCCAAGCCCCGCCCCGGACGCGCCGAGCGTGTCGGTTGCGCTTTCTCCTCCGTCTGTCAGCCCGATAGCTTTTCTCATCGACGTGCCCCTTATTTGTTTGATAGCCGAATGGCTCCCTGTCGGACTGTCCAGCAAAACCGCAGGGGCGGAGCGCAGGGGGACCGCTTCGACCTGGTTCCGAACGCTCTTCAAGGCGACTCGTAGAGGTCGAAAAACAGCCAGTCAACGGCGGCGCTCGTCGCTTTGACCACAGTAACGCCGAACGGTTCCACCGTATTGGTGGCCCCGTTCCTGGGCGCGGCGTATGAAAAGGTGAGCACCCGGGCGACGCTCATGACCGCGGCCGCCTCAGATCCTCCGTCGCCAGTGCCGCCGAAACGAGCTTGTGCAGCAGGATTTATCGAGGCTGTATTCAGAAGCCGGCGCAGATACCGCCTCGGGATGCCGACGAAACAAGCTGATTTCTCCCTAAGACGCAGGACTCACGATGGTTTCACGAGGCTGGTGCTCTACCGAACGCGGTCAGGTACGGAGGCACGGTGATGGGGACCGTGACACACGTCAAACTGCTGGGTGCATTTTTGTTCCGGGTCGGCGACGGTGAGCCGGTGGCTCTGCCGTTGAAGGCGCAAGCGCTCGCAGCGTTTCTGGTATTGCAGGGAGGCCACCCAGTCAAACGGGAGGTCGTCGGTGAATTGTTGTGGCCGGATCGGGGTGAAGACCAGGCGCGCCACAGCTTGCGTCAGGCGTTGTTTGTCCTGCGCCGCGATGGGTTTGGCGGCGAGGACGGCATTCGGTCACAGGACAACGCGCTTTCGTTGCCGCAAGGGGCCGTCGCCTGCGATGTCCACGACCTGCGCGCTCTGACACATGTCGAGGCAGGTTTGCCATGGCAGGCGATTACGGGGCTCTACGTCGGCCCTTTGCTCGACGGCTTCCCGCCCATCTCATC
The DNA here is from genome assembly GCA_963737355.1 of uncultured Pseudomonadota bacterium. Taxonomy (GTDB): domain Bacteria; phylum Pseudomonadota; class Alphaproteobacteria; order Acetobacterales; family Acetobacteraceae; genus Acidocella. The sequence goes on from CAVTSC010000001.1 coordinate 7,678, forward strand.
TGCATTCGACGATTTTCTGCGCAACACGCGACGGGCGATCGAGGCCGATGTTCTCGGCGCACTCGGCCGCATTGCGGACGATGCGGCTGAGCAGGGCGACAGAAAACAGCCTATCACAATAGCCGAACGGATGCTGGCGATTGATCCGCTGTGCGAAGACACGCACCGCCGGCTGATCCAGAGCTACGCCCGGGCTGGACGTCGGGCCGACGCAGTCCGTGTCTATACGGACGCCAAAACGCTGTTGCGGCGGGAACTGGATGTTACACCGGCAGCGGAAACCGAAGCGCTGATCGCACATATCCGAGACGGGCTCAATGCGGCGCCAGACGCCTCGGCGGCCCGCACGACGGTGCCGGCCCTACCAGGGTGCAGCGGGCCGCCACGAATTGCCGTTTTGCCGCTGCGGCAGTCAGAAGACCAGCCCGTACCGAGCTACCTCAGCGACGGCATCACCGCTGACATCATCACCCAGTTGGCTGGGCTGCGCGAACTGACGGTCATCTCGCATGGCTCAACCTTCGGCCTGCGCGATCCCACCATGGCGCCACAGGACATCGGCCGCAAACTCGATGCGCGTTATTTGGTGATTGGCCGCATCCGTCGCGGTGGTGACCGACTGCGATTGACGACGGAACTGACCGAGGCTGAGACCGGCCAGATCATTTACAGTCACACCGATGACGTGGATGCGGCGCTGTCGTTCGACGACCAGGATCGGATCGTCGCGCGACTGGTCAATAAGCTCGTGCCACAGGTGAGGGAGACAGAACTGCGCCGGATCCGCGGTAAACGGCCCAACGTGCTGAGCGTCTATGAGAAAATCCTACTGAGCCGTGAAGAGATTACTCTCCTGGCTCGCGACCATTTCGATCATGCCAGGATTTTGCTTGACGACGTCATCGGCGAGGATCCGGGTTACGGCGAGGCCTATGCGCTGGCGGCTGAATGGCACAGGTACCATGGCCGGTGAAGGTTGGACGTCCGATCGGAGCGCCGACATCGCGGCGGTCGAACAGCTCAACCGCACTGCCCTAGAACTCGACAACTGCAACCTCCGCGCTTTGGTGTCGAGCGGGTATCGAAAGTCGATCCACCACCGGGATCACAAAGGTGCGATCAGAACATTCCATCAGGCGCTGGATGTCGCGCCATGCTTGGCGAATGCCTGGGCCTTGAGTGGCCTCAGTTTCGCATTCGCCGGTGACGCGCCCGAGGCGGTGCGCCGCGCCAAGCGTGCGCTGGAGCTCTCGCCGTATGACCGGGAGGCGTACAAATTCTATCACTCGCTGTGTGTGGCTCATTACACAGGCGGCGATTACGAACAGGCGGTTGACTGGGGCTACCGTGCCCTTGGCGAGAAAACAACATGGCGCGGGACGATGGGCTTTACCGCCGCGTCACTCGCAGCGATTGGGCGGATCAACGAAGCGCGGGAGATTGCCGCCCAGGTCCGCGCGCGATCGCCCGACCGGCGGATCAGTATGATCATGCACAGTCTGGCCTATGACGACCCCGGGCGGCGCGTGCGGTACGGCGAACATCTGCGTGCCGCCGGCTATCCCGATTGAAGCAGGCTGACTGACAACCGTCTGCCCGACAGCACCCCAGCCGCGACACAACAGCCCTCGCACCCCGCGGAGGCTGCCGGACGCGCTTGCGCTGTGATCCGGATCATAGCACCGCCAGCCTGAAAGCCGTATCCACATCCCGCAGCACGGAAAACGCTCGGCCCAGAAAGTTCCTTGCCTCTCGCCGCCGACGCCACTTTTTGACACCCCGGGCCCTATTTTTGACGCGGCTTTAGCCATCCGCATGACGGGCCTTCCATAAACCGGCTCCCATCGACACAGCCTGCTCACCTCGACAGGGGGACCATGCCATGCAGCTCTTGAATGCACCGTCGGCTACCCATCGCGCCATCCAGCTTCCCGGCGGCGCCATCCTTCCCGCGGCGATCCAGCATGCCGCCCCCTACCTTCGCCCGGTTCCGGCGACGGCCGACACCGGGCCGAGCAACGATCCGGCCATCCGCGACCGGCTCGCCGCGCATCCCGCCTTTGGCACGCTTCCTGAGCAGGACCGACAGGCCCTACTGCGCTGGTCCCGTATCCGTAGCCTCAAGCGGCAAGAGGTGATCTGCCATCAGGGCGATCCCGCCGCCACCGTGATCCTGGTTCTGGACGGCTACCTGAAGCGATCCGTCTCGCTGGCCGACGGCGGCGAGGTCTTTCTGGATATCGTGGCACCGGGAGAATGCACGGGAGAAACAGCCGCGCTAGACCTCGGCACATATGATGCCGATATCACCGCGCTGTCGCCATCCCGGCTGCTGCTAATCGACGCCAAGCAGTTCTGGCAGGCATTCGAGCGCCGGCCCGACGCGATGGTGGCGGTCCTGCGGCTGGCCCGTGAACAGGTGCAGCGGGTGACCGCGCAACTCGTCGGTATCGGCGGATTGGCCGCCCCCGCTCGGCTCGCCAGCGTGCTGCTCCGATTGACGCGATTGCCGTCGTCGCAGCCTGACGGAGAAAGCGCCCCGTTGCGGCTGTCGCAGGTCGAACTCGCTGTGATGACCGGTGTGTCGCGGGAGCTGATCAACAAGCAACTGAGTGAGTGGCGCGCGGCCGGCTGGGTTGGGATGACCGGTGGCAGCGTTACATCGATCCATGCCGTTGCGCTTGCAGACGTGGTCGGCGACGACCTGGGTTATGATGCCGGGACCAGTTGCGCGTTCAATCCACTGCATCGGGGATCGGCGGCCATGCCGGCGCGTCGCCTGTCCCGATGACAAGTTGGCAATTCGTGCTGTGCGTGCGACAGTCATTTGGAACTGGGCGTAACGAGTGCGATCCTCAGGGGCGACCTGATCCCTGGAGGTAGAGCGCCCTCTCATACAGAACAGCCGGAGCGGGATGGCTTCACTCCGAGGCATTCACGCTGCAGCGGGGAGTGATGGCATGACGCAGAATTCTCGCATTCGTCTTTATGCGATGTTGCGCACTACGCCGGAGCTGCTCGCGCTTTACAGTGCCCAAGATCTGCAAGGTTTAACGCGGTTGACAGTCAGACTTCTGTCCGCGGCACAACACCGTCCGCGGTCCGTTGCGGGCCAACCTGCCACGTCCCAATCCGTTCCGATCCAACCGACTCCCGTCCCCCCCGCTTCGTCGCAACCGTATTTGGGGCTGAAGGCCGTTTCGGCGCCGTCGCTGGACTGGCGGGCCGCGTTTGTCGACCCGCGCGGTGTCAAGGACGAGAATCTGGCTGTAGCGCCCCGGCAAATCGTTCCGGATGAACTGGCGATCGCCTACGAGGTGGAAACCGACATCGAGGCGCGGGCATTTCTCGACGTCGTCAACCTGCATCGAGACGTGACGCTCGACATGAACGGCAATGCCTTCCTCGGCGCCGGGGTTGATCCCGGCAACTCTGTCACCGATCATTGGTGCCCCGGCAGCGCCAACCTCGCTTTGTTCGGCCATCGCGATCATGCCAGGCGGACGATCCGCGCCGAGGCCCTCATCAGCCGGGGGTTGCTTGGGCATAGGGTCAACGTGGTCATCATCGACGAAGGTCTCGACAAAGCCGCGATCCCGGTCGCCAACTGGGGCGGCGGCCTGGACCATTACCTCGACAACAATCTGGTGCAGGCGGCTGGCACGGCGCGGCACGACTCCCACGGCATGATGATCGCCCGCAGCATCCTGGATCTTGCCCCTCAGGCCAGGGTCTACGACGTGCCGATGATCTCGCCCACCAACCTGCCGAACATCGACGTGTTCGTCAGCACCGCCCATGCCGTCTTCACCAACCTGCTGCACGAGATCCACCTGCGGCGTATGTTGCCGGAATGGTCCGGTCCGTGGGTTCTGGTCAACGCCTGGGGCGTGTTCGACACTGCGTCGGATCCGTCGGGCAGCTATACCGAAAACACTGAGTTCGGCGGCCATCCGATGATCAACCTGGTGACCCGCGCGGTGCAGCATCATCACCTCGACCTCGTCTTCGCCGCCGGCAATTGCGGCGTGTTCTGTCCGAGCGAACGGTGCGGCGGGCGCGATCGGGGTCCGGGTCATGGCATCTGGGGCGCAAACGCGCATCCTATGGTGATTACCGCCGGCGCGGTCCGGTCGGACCAGACCTGGGTCGGCTATTCGTCGCAGGGGCCGGGTCCGAATTTGCTCGACGTCCAGAAGCCGGATCTGTGTGCACCCAGTCAGTTCTGCGAGACCCTTGACGCCAACGCGCTGAGTTCTGGGACCTCCGCATCCTGTGCCATGACGGCGGGCGTCGTGGCGGCGCTGCGCAGCAATCCAGCCTGGGATCAAGTGGCCGTTACACCGGAAGTGCTTAAGGCGACCCTGGTAGCGTCCGCCCGAAAGCCGCACGGGTCACCCGGTTGGGACGACAGGTTGGGGTTCGGCATCCTCGACGCCGCCGCAACGATCGCCGCCCTGCCGCCCTGAAGTCGCCGCCAGCGCGTGCCGATCCCAAGTATACTGTTGCGGTCGGGCCTAGATCACGCCCTCTGCTCTTAAAGCCGCTATCTCGTCTGCCGTCATCCCCAGCCATTCACCGTATACTTCGTCGTTATTCTGACCGAGATGCGGGCTTGGCATCGCTGCAGCGACACCCGTGTCGTGCAGCCGAATTGGCGTCGTCGGCAGCACAACGCGGCCCAGGTCCGGATGTTCCACCCATTCGAGCATGCCGCGGCCATGCATGTGCGGATCATGCATCACCTCCGAAACATCGCGCACCGGAGAACACGGAATCCGGAACCGTCGCGCTTGTTCGGTGACCTCGGCTTTGGTGAGCCTTGAGGTCCAGGTTGTGACGATTTCGTTGACCTCATCCAGGTGAGCGGATCGGTCATGCATGGTTCGGAATTTCGGATCCTCCAGCAGATCATCCCGTCCCGCCGCCTTCAGGATGTTGCGCCAATGCTGTTCAGTTCCAGGATGGATTGCGAGCAGGCCGTCCTCAGGACGCGATCAATTCCACGAATAACGTGAACATCTATTATCGGCGGCAATCTCGAACCACGGGGGTTAATGCTTTTGGATATGGTGGGACCACGGTGGGCGCCTATGGCGCACAATTCGTCAATTCTCAGATGCTCGGCGGCTATTACAGCTATACGAAGGGCAATCTGACCGTGCTTCCGGAAGTGCAGTACCAATATGCAAAAGCCAATGCGCGGGTTGGCATTATCAAGCCGACCAGCAATTTCGGTGCGGCGCTGTTCAGCACGTATACGTTTGGCACGTCGCCTTATTCGATCGGCGGCTGGGCTGAATATTTCGACTCGCACGCTTCCGTGGAGAATATGGCACAGAATACCGCCAACTGGTTTGTCGGCCCGAACGCCGAAGCGGTTGGCTTTGCCGTTTCGCCGACCTGGCAGTACAAGGACCTCTTTGCCCGCGCGAATGCGGGTTACCTGTATCTGCTGAATAACAAGGCGCCGGATGGAGGCACGTTCGGCTATGGCGGTAGCGGGACGGGCCGTAACTCCTATATCGGCACGCTGGAAGCCGGCGTGCTGTTTTAAGCCGTTTCGGTATTCCGATAACATGGCCGGCCCCTTGGGGCCGGCCATTTTTATTTTGGCTGCATCACATGGGTTTAGAGTGCGATCGTTTTAGGTTCGCGCGTCTTGCGCGGAGCTAAACCTGCAATCGCCCTCGATAAAAAAGCTAGAGCATGATCGTACTTAAAGCGATCATGCTCTAGGGTTTTTCAGCGTTTTCGCGCCACCATGCCGCGAGCAGCAAGATCAAAGCCAGAAGGAGGGCGGCAAAGCTGGGAGCAGCTTCACGCTCTTGGTGCCGGTGATTTGCATGGCATGGCGCGGTACGAGGAGCGGTGGGAGAGCCGGCGCGGGTGTGTTGCCGAGCCAGATGATATTGCGCGCCGTGCCGCGTAGCTTTGAAGCGGTGGCAGCAAGATCTTCGTATTCCGCGCTGTTCGAGGCTGTGCTGGCGGCATAGGCGGTAAAATTGCCTTCCGAAACCTTCCAGGCGCCGCCTGTCGGGTTTGCGTCCATCGTGGCCGTGAAGTGACCACTTGAGATTTGCACGAGCTTCAAATGGGAGATGCTGCCATCGGGGGCGGTGACCGTGGCATCGCCCGGATAGGCGGTGGAGAGCGTCTGCCGGTGGATCTGCAAATGCTGACCGGTGATGTGCGCGGTCAGCGCCTCGGCTTCGAGGGCCGGTTCGCGGAGCAGCCAATGGACGATGCGGCGCAAGAGCGGCAAGGCCGGCCCGACATGGTTGCCATCGCGGGTCCAGATCCAGAGCTGGTCGGAAAGCAGCAGGCCGGTGCGGCCTTTTCCGGCGCTGGCCAGGGTAAGAAGCGGCAGGTCCTGTCCGTTGGTCAGCAGAACGTCGCCCGATTTTGGACTGGCGGCTTCCAGACGGACCAGGGCGGCAGCGTCTGGCCAACGAACGGGGCGGTGACGGGGTGGCGCGCGCCGAGATCGGTGATGGTAGGCGCAAAACGTTGCGCGACCGTGCCGGGGGAAGCTGGAATCGCGGGGAGGACGGTGCTGAGCGGGGAGAGTGCCAGGCTGTCCGGCCCGGAGAATTCCGGCCCGACCTCCGTCAGCAATGCGCCGCCATTCTGTACATAGGGCGCGATGTTCGCGAGGTAGTCGGCCGGCAGCAGGTCGGTGGCGTTGAGGCCGTCGAGGATGATGAGATCGAATTTTCCGATCTCGGTTTCGAATAATTCGCGCACCGGGAAGGGCACCAAAGCGATGTCCTCCGGTGCTGCGTCGATCGGTTCGCCCGGGGAGCGCAGAATGGTGAAATGGACCAGTTGCACCGCCGGGTCCGATTTCAGCAGCACCCGCCAGGCGCGCTCGCCGGGGTCGGGGGTGCCGGAGATGAGCAGGACATTGAGGCGCTTATGGATGCCGGTGAGGATGAAGGCCGCCTGGTCGTTGATCTGGCTGATTTCGCCGGGCAGGGGCGCGACGGCGGCGGTAATGACCGCTGGGCCGGCATGGCGGATGGGCAGCGGGATGCTCACAGGCTGGCCGATTGCGATGCTCTGCGTGGCAATTGGCGTGCCGTCTTCGGAGACGGTGAGGGCGGCGGTGGCGCCGGAATCGTCCATGCCGTGATCGAGGACCTCGAGCTTCAGCGGCTGGTTCTGCCCGACCAGGCCGAAAGAGGGGGCGTTGATCAGGCGGAGTTCGCGGTCGGTTTCCTCCGCTTTGGCGGTGAGCAGGGCGGTGATGGGCGGATTGCGGGGCAAAACGGCGGCATCGGCAATCTCGCCATCGGTGATGATGGCGATGCCGGCGAGCTGGCTGGGCTGGATATTTGCCTCGGCCTCGCGCAAGGCGGGGAGGAGCGTGGTGCCGCCAGTATCGGCGGGCGGGATGTCGACAATGTCGAGCTGGGTATTGCCGGCGCTGGCGCGCAAGGCGGAGAGTGCGTTCGCCGCCATGGCCGCCCGGTTGGCGAGGTTCATCGAGGCGGAATGATCCACCAGGACCAGTGCGATGTCGGGGAGCGGGGTGGCGGTGTTAAGCGTCCAGCGTGGGCCGGCGAGAACGAGAATAAGAGCAGGAAGCCGGCGAGGCGCAAAGGGTGCCGCGCGCGCGTGAAACCAGGGCGGCGATGCAGGCGAGCAAAGCGAGAAGCCCAAGGGCTGCCAGGATGGGCCAGGCGATAAGCGGGGCGAAAACGATCTGCCCGGTCATTGCCCGAGCTTGTCCAATATCGCGGGGGCAAAAACCTGGTCGGCCTTGTAGCTGCCGGTAAGCGTGTAGATGATGAGGTTGATGCCGAACCGGTCGGCGATGACGCGTTGCGTTTCGCCATCCGGCAAGGGCGATTGCTCCGGCGTGCCCGAGGCATCGCGCGCCCAAGCGCCGGCCCAGTCATTTTCGCCCACAATCACGGGCGTGATGTCGTCCGCATCGCGCGCTTCCGGGGTTGCGATGAGGACGGGGGCGCCGGTGAAGCGGCCGGGAAAGCCGGGGATGATGTAGAAACAATGCGCGAGGACGCTGGCGGTGGTCAGCGGTTCGAGCGGGGGAAGGTTCAGGCAGGCGGTGGCGCGGGTGAAGGCGGCGGCAGCACCTGGGGCGAAACCAGCGCCTGAGCCCGGCGCCGCGGCATCGCCGCCCGGCATGTCGATGACCAAAAGCCCGCCATATTCCATGTAATTGGCCAGCGCCTTGCATGCGCCGGGCGAAGGGGCGGGCGTGCTCGGCAGGATCGGCCAATAGATCAGCGGGTAGAGGCTCAGATCATCCGTGCCGGGGGTCAGCGGTGCGGGCAGGCCGAGCTGGACGGAGCTGTGGCTGGAGACATTGGCGGAGAGATAGGTCAGGCCGTCGGCGGAAGTTTGGTCGGTGGCGGCATCATGGGTGAGGATGTAGCCGAGCTGGGTTTGCAGGGCGGCGGATTGCGCCTGGGCGGTGAGCGGCAGGCAGAGCGCGGCCAGGAGGGCGAGCCGGAACAGCCGCAAGGGGCGGCGGATGGCCAGGGAGAGCAGCAGATCCATGGCGAGGAGGAAGATGGCCAGCGCGATCAGGCTGGGGCCGAGCAGGCGGGGTGGGGTTGGATCACCGTATGGCGTTGCCCCCGGCAACTAGGCCGCCACAAGCGGGATATGAAGGCCGAGATTGAGCGCGATGGCGCCGGTGCCGCTGCCGTAGAGGCCGGGCGGGTGCGCGGGCGATAGGCGGATGCGGTCGCGCGCGGCGGGGGAGAGCGCGGCGCTGACATCTGGGGGAGAGAGCGCGCCGAAGGCGGTGAGGGGGCTGTGCAGGGGGAGCACGGTATTCGGGTTTTCCGGTGCGCCGTGGCCGAGTGCGGAAAGCCGCTCGAGCATTGCCGGGTAGAGGCCGGATAAGGCGAAATTGGACCATTCGGTATTGGCGGTCGTGAGGATGTTGACGAGATAGCCGCGGCCGATGGCCTTGCCCAGGACCAAAGGCGTGCCGTCATGCAGGCTTGCCCAGACGGTGGCGGGGTCCAGCGTGGTCGGGTCGGCCAGGATTTGCTGGGAGACGGTAGCTTCGGGTCGGTGGCAGGCCGGCGAAGGGGGCGTTTTCGGGAAACGGGGCGAGGGTTTCGGGCGTGGTCCAGGTGAGCGCGCCGCCGAGCCGGCGGCCGCCATTCAACAGGGGATCGGCGCTGAGCGGATCCGGGGCTGGGGCGGTGATGGGGCCGGCGAAGCGGACGAGAATGCCGCCGGCCGACACATAGGCTTTCGCGGCGGCTTGCGCGGCGGAGGAAAGCGGCATGTCCGCGAGAATGATCATGCCGGGCTGGCTGGCCAGGAGGTGATCGAACCTGCCGGTGGTGAGTTCGGCGCCTGGCGGGAGGGCCCGGCGCAGGTAATAGAGCGTGCCGAGGAAGGGGGTGTCGGTATTGGCGCTGGCGGTGGCAAGGCCGGTTAGGGTGGTGTGGGTGGTGGAATCATTCAGGCTGGTGCCGCCGGCGGTGGGCGGGCCGTCCAGGGTGAAACGGGCGATCCTGTTGGCGATGAGGGCTGGCAAGGCGATGGTGGCATCGCCGGCGGCATTGAAGCGGGCGGCGGCGAGCACGTCGCCATTGGCGGATTCGGCCCGCAATGCGGCATGCGATGGGTTGGAGATCGCGTGCACGATGAGATTGCCGTTCGCCGCCAGCCTGGGCGGCCCGAGCAAAGGCGGCAGCGACTCCGGACGGATGATGCGCGTGGGCCGCAAGGCTTGCAGGAAAGCGGGGAAGGCCGCGCCGTCGGTAATGCCGTCCGCGAGGTAGAGGCGCGTGGTCTCGGGGGCGGATTGCAGGGCGGTGGCAGCACCCGCGCGGTCGGCCGGCCAGGGCTGGGGCTGCATGGCGGAGATGATTTGTGCGGCCGTGGCGGCGCTGAAAATGCCTTGAAGGCTGGGGGGCGCGCCGGAGGGCGGGCGGGCGGTGGCAAGGAGGGCGACGCCGCGGTTTTGCGCGTCCGCCGCGGCGAGGATTTTTTGCGCGGTGGCGAGGAGCTTGGGCCAGATGGCGGCGGAGGCCCAGCCATTGTCGATGACCAGCAGAACCGGGCCGGAACCCGGCAATGCGGGGGGCGGGCGCAAGATGGGGCCGGCGAAGCCGAGAATGAGGAGCGCGGCGGCGGCCAGGCGCAGAAGCAGCAACAAAAAAGGGAGGCGGTGCGGGGTGCGATGCGCGGCCGGCAGGTTCTGCAGGAGTGTGATCGGGGGAAAGCGGTGCCGCTTTGGGCTGGGGGCGTCAGGCGCAGGAGGAAATAGAGCGGCGGCAGGAGACCAAGGCGAGCAAGGCCAGCGGTGCCGCGAAGATCATTGCCGCAGGAATGCCTGGTAGAGCGCCGCGAGCGCGTGGGCCGGGGGGTGGTCCGTGCGGTGGAAGAGCGGGGTTTGCCCGGTGCGCAGGGCGGCGTGGACGACGGCATCGCGTTGTGCCGCGATGCGGGCGCGGTAGGCCGGGCCCCAATCGGCGGCACTCGCGGCCTCCACCGAGGGTTCATGGCCAGGCCTTCGAAGATGATGCGGCCGCGATAGGGAAAGTCGCATTCGGCGGAGTCCAGGATATGCATGACGGCGCCGCCTGGGGGGCTGGAAAGACGGGGTCGGGATGCAGGAAATCGCCAAAGATGACATGCCGTGCATTGGGCGGTCGGGCGCGTGCCCGCCGGTGATGAGGGCGGCGGCCAGATGTGCAGGGCTGCTTTGCCGCGCAAAGGCGGTGTGATGCCGGAAAGGGCGACGCGTTCGCCGGCTTGCAGCAGGATGCAGGCCAGCGCCAGAAGCAGCAGGTGGGCGCGTTCGCGTTTGGTCGGGAATTGCGGGTCGCTGCTGAAATCCAGCGTCGCGGTGTCTTCGAGGCTAAGTGCGATGCTGGCTTGCGCCTCCCATTCGCGCTCGTTGAAATAGAGCCGGTCGCCCTGGGCGCTGCGCCGCCAGTCGATCCGCCGGGCATCGTCGCCATTTTGCCAGTCGCGGAATTGCCAGAAGGAATCGCCGGGGCCGCCGCGGCGGCGGCCGTGCAGGCCGGGGGCGGCAATGAAGGCAAGACGCTCGGCCGCGAGGATGAGTTTGGGAAGCCCGCTTGCGAGCGATTGGGCCTGGTGGAGGGTTTGCGATGCGGTCAAAGCCGGGCGATGAGCCGGTGCAGAATATCGTCGAGCGAGCGGCCGGCGGCGCGCGCGGCGAAGTTGAGGGACATGCGGTGGCGCAACGCCGGGGCGGCGAGGGCGGCGACATCGTCGAGGCTGGGGGCAAGGCGGTTGTCCAGCAAGGCGCGGGCGCGCACGGCGAGCATGAGGGATTGCGCGGCGCGCGGGCCGGGCCCCCAGGCGAGCTCGGTGCGGAGTTCCGGCCAGGCGGGGGTTTCCGGCCGGGCGCCGCGGACGAGGTGGAGGATCGCATCGACGACCGTGGCGCCGATCGGCATGGCGCGGACCAGATGTTGCGCTTCCAGCAGGTCGCCGGCGGTCATCACCGGGTGCGGTGCGGCGGTCTCGGTGCCGGTGGTGGCGATCAGCATGGCGCGTTCGTCGGCCGCGGAAGGGTAATCGATATGGATGTCGAGCAGGAAGCGGTCGAGCTGCGCTTCGGGCAGGGGGTAGGTGCCCTCCTGCTCCAACGGGTTTTGCGTCGCGAGCACATGGAAGGGGTCCGGCAGCGGGCGATTGGCGCCGGCCACGGCCATATGGCCTTCGGCCATCGCCTGCAGGAGGGCCGACTGGGTGCGCGGGCTGGCGCGGTTGATTTCATCGGCCATCAGCAGCTCGGTGAAAACCGGGCCGGGGATGAAGCGGAATTTCCGGCCTTCGGGCGTTTCGTCCAGCACTTCGCTGCCCAGAATATCCGAGGGCATCAGGTCCGGCGTGAACTGGATGCGCCGTGTCGCCAGGCCGAGGACGATGCCCAGCGTTTCCACGAGCAGGGTTTTGCCAAGGCCGGGAACGCCGGTGAGCAGCGCATGGCCGCCGCTCAAGATGGCGATGAGGGTTTGGGTGACGACTTCATCCTGGCCGATGACGATGCGGCCGACGTCATCGCGAACGTTGGCGATGCTTTGGATGGTGGCGTCCAGCCTTTTGTTAATTGTGCTCGCGTCCATTTATCAACCCGCTTGCCCATTTGATTGCTTTATGATGGTACCTATATCTGACGTCCATGAGAACATCGGTGGCAAGGAAAAGCGCGATTGTGACTGAGAGGGTGGGGCAAACTTGCGCAAAGACCGCCCCTACGCAAAAAATCGTTGATTGCGGGGACTTGCCGTTTTTGATTAAGCGCGACGGTACCTGGCTGTATCGTGGCAGCGCCGATTACCCGAAAACCGATGATCTGCTTGTTTTCCACGGTGCTGAAGCGCGAGGAGGACGGCAGCTATCTGCTGGAAACGCCGGCGGAGCGGGGCAAGATCGAGGTCGAGGACGTGCCGTTTGTCGCGGTCGAGATGGAGTGGTCCGGCCATGGGCAGGCAGCAGGTTTTGTGTTTTCGCACCAATGTGGACCAATGCATCACGGCGGGGCCGGAGCATCCCATCCGGATCAGGCATGATTTGCTGAATTGCGAGCCGACGCCTTATCTTCATGTGCGTGATGGCAAAGGGCAATTTTCGATCGAGGCGAGGATCAATCGCGCGACCTATTATGAGCTTGTGGCTTTGGCCGAGCCCGGGATGCTGCGCGGACGCGAGGTTCTGGGGGTCTGGAGCTACGGCGTGTTTTTCTCGTTGGGCGATTTGCCCCCGGGCTACGACAGAAATAAGCATTTGTCCTGGGCTGGCCGGTGATGAACGAAGAGGAGCTTCGGCGCCGGTTGCCGGCCGGGCTGGCGCATCACCGTTTGGCGCCGGCGGCGTATCGGCCGTCTGCCGTGCTGGTGCCGCTCGAGCCGGAGCGGGGCGTCTGGCTGACGCGGCGGAGCGCGCTGGTGCCAAACCATGCGGGGCAGGTCTCGTTTCCCGGGGGGAAGATCGAAGCCTATGATGCCTCGGTTGAGGCGGCGGCGTTGCGTGAGGCGCCGGAGGAGATCGGCCTGGCGCCGGAGCAGCGGGAAATTCTCGGCCGGATGGATGATTTTATCACCGGGACGGGGTTTCATATCTCGCCGGTGGTCGCGCTGGTGCCGAAGGATGTGCGCTTTGTGGCGGCGCCAGGGGAGGTGCAGGATGTGTTTTGCCTTCCCTTCGAAGCGCTTCTGGACCGCGCGGCGCCGCGCCTGCGCCGGGCCTCCTGGCATGGCAAAGAGCGGGAGTTTTTGGTTTGGCCGCATGAGTCGCATGTGATCTGGGGAGCGACGGCGATGATTTTGTTGAATTTGGCGCGGCGGTTGCGGGAGGCGCCATGATCGATCTTGCCGGGGATGGCCGAGATTTGGGATGCGTTGCCGGAGGCGCGGATGGTTGGCGGGGCCGTGCGCGATATGCTGGTGGGACGGGCGGTGGCGGATGTGGATTTTGCCAGCCCGCTGATGCCCGAGGAGGTGATGGCGCGTGCCAAAGCCGCTGGTTTGAAGGCGGTGCCGACCGGATTGGCGCATGGCACGGTGACGTTGGTGGCGCGCGGCCGGGCGTTTGAGGTGACGACGTTGCGGCGCGATATTCAGACCGATGGGCGCCATGCCGTCGTGGCGTTCACCGATGACTGGAAGATGGATGCGAGCCGGCGGGATTTTTCGATCAATGCCATGTCGGCGACCCGGGATGGCGAGATATTCGATTATTTCGACGGCCGGGCGGATCTCGCTGCCGGGCGCGTGCGGTTTGTCGGCCAGGCGGCGGCGCGGATTGAGGAGGATTATTTACGGATTTTGCGGTATTTTCGCTTTTTTGCGCGGTATGGGCGGGGTGAGCCGGATGCGGAGGCCGTGGCCGCGATCATCCGCTGCGGGACGGGGTATTGAGACTTTCGGCCGAGCGGGTGTGGAGCGAGTTGAAGCGTATTTTTATCGCCGATGATCCCCGCCTGGCGGTGGCGCTGATGCGAGAAACCGGGGTGCTGGCGCTGGTGATGCCGCGGGCGGAGATCGGCGCGGCTGGAGGCCTTGCTGGCGCGCGGCGCACCGGCGGATGCGCTGTTGCGTATGAGCGCGGTGCTCGCGGGGAGATCCTGGCCTTTATGCGGAGCGGTGGAAATTAAGCGGCGCGGAGCGAGAGCGGCTCTACGCGTTGAAAGTGCCGAATAGGCTGACGCCCGGGATGGATGATGCCGACTTGCGGCGCGCTTTGGCGGAGGAGCCGGCCGGGATTTTCGTGGACCGAAGCTGGCTGGCGCAGGATGACAGGCCGGGATGGGCGGCGTTGCGCGCGCGGCTGGGGGCCATGGCGCGCCCGGTTTTTCCGCTGCATGGGCGGGATGTCGACGCGCCTTGGGGTGAGCCCGGCCCGAGGATCGGCGCGGTGCTGAGGGCGGTTTATGCCTGGTGGATGGCGGGCGGTTGCGTCGCGGATGCCGAGCGCCTGCCGGGAACAGGTAGTGCTGGAATTGGCGCGCTCGCCAGGACAGTAAGGGTAAGAAGCCGCTTTTTTGAAAAAAAGCGGCGCAAAAAACTTTTGCACCTTAAGAGCTGGGAGCGATAAACGCCCCAGTCCCAGGTTAGCGAAGTTTTTTTGCTTCTTTTTGTTCACAAAAAGAAGGCCTTAAATGGCGATGCGGACGCCGAGCTCGACCACGCGGTCGCTGGGGATACGGAAGAATTCCGTGGCGGAGACCGCGTTGCGGGCCATGTAGAGGAACAGCCAGCGCCGGATGAAGCGCAGTTTGGGCACCGAGGCGGGCACCACGGTTTCCCGCCCGAGGAAATAGCTGGTCTGCATCGGTTTGAATTCGATGCCCTGGGCGGAGAGGCTTTCCAGCGCGCGGGGCACGTTCGGGCTTTCCATGAAGCCGTAATAGAGCGTGACTTTGTAGATGCCGGGGGCGACTTCCTCGGCGGTGGCGCGCTCGGCGGGGGCGGCTTGCGGCACGTCCAGCGTGCGGACCGTCACGAAAAAGACCTGCTCGTGCAGCACTTTATTGTGCTTGAGGTTATGCAGCAGGGCGTTGGGGACGAAATCCAGATTGCCGGTCATGAACACGGCGGTGCCCGGCACCCGCACGATGCGCGATTGCGGCAGGCGGGCAAGAAAGGAGGCGAGCGGCAGGCTGTCCTGCGTCCAGCGTGCCAGGATGAGGCCGCGGCCGCGCTTCCAGGTGGTCATGACCAGCACGATGGACAGGCCGATGGCGAGCGGAACCCAGCCGCCGTCGAAAATTTTCAGCGTGTTGGAGGTGAAAAACGCGAAATCCACGATGCCGAAGAAGCCGAAGACGCTGAGTGCCGCGGCGCGCGACCAGCCGAATTGCCGGCGGAAGACGACCAGGGCCAGGACGTTCGTGCACAGGAAGGTGCCGGTGACGGCAATGCCATAGGCCCAGGCCAGCGCGTCGCTGGTTTTGAAGGTGAGGACGAGCAGGATGACGCCGATGGCGAGCATGGCGTTCACCTGGGGAACGTAGATCTGGCCTTCCTCGGTCTGCGAGGTGTGGCGAACTTCCATGCGGGGGAACAGGCCGAGCTGGATGCATTGCCGGGCCATGGAGAAGGCGCCGGTGATGACGGCCTGGCTCGCGATGATCGTCGCCAGGGTGGAGAGAATGACGAGCGGCAGTTCCAGCGCATGCGGCGCCAGCTTGTAGAAGGGATTGTCGATGGCGGTGGGGTCGGCGATGACGAGCGCGCCCTGGCCGAAATAATTCAGCAGCAGGCAGGGCAGGACGAAATAGGTCCAGGCCACGCGAATGGGCCGGCGGCCGAAATGGCTCATATCGGCATAGAGCGCCTCAGCGCCCGGTGACCGCCAGGACCACGGCGCCGAGCGCGATGAAGGCGAGGATAGGCATGCCGGAGGATGAAGTGGAGCCCGTAGGTCGGGATCAGCGCCTTTAGGACGAAGGGGTGATGGATGATCTGGATCAGGCCGAGCAGGCCGATGACGAGGAACCAAACCAGCATGACGGGGCCGAAGGCGCGCCCGATGCTGCCGGTGCCCGCGCCGCTGCGAGAGAAAAAGGGCGGCGATGACGATGAGGGCGATGGGAACGACGGCGACGGAGAGGCCTGGGGAGACGACTTCCAGCCCCGCAACGGCGGATAGAACCGAGATGGCCGGCGTGATCATGCCATCGCCAAAAAACAGGCCGGCGCCGATGATGCCGACCATGCCGAGAAGGGCGCGGGTTTTGTCCGATTTGGCGACCCGCTGCGCCAGCGCCATGAGGGCAAGAATGCCGCCTTCGCCGTGATTGTCGGCCCGCATGACGAAGGTCACGTATTTCAGCGTGACCGTAATGATCAGGGCCCAGAAGATCAGGGAGAGGACGCCGAAAATATCGTCGTATTGCAGGCCGGTCTTCGTGAAATAGGCCAGGCTTGCCTGCAGGGCGTAGAGCGGGCTGGTGCCGATATCGCCATAGACCACGCCAAGGACACCAATGAGTGCGCCGATGCGCAATGGGTGCATGCGGGCCGGGCTGTTCGGGTGAAACGTTTATTCACGCGGACCAATATGTCGACATAGCGGCGAGGCTTTAGCTGTTTGCCGCTTGGCGGGCAAGTAATATCAAGGCGCTGTTGCGGGCTTGCCGATGGCGGCGACATCTGCGGTCGTTCCGGCGAGAACTTCAGCGATATGGCGGACTTCGATTTGCGCGTTTTCGCGCGACAGGCGGCCGGCCATGTTCAGCAGGCAGCCCATATCGCCCGCCAGGAGCAGGCTGGCCTCGGTCGCTGCGATGTCGGCGGCTTTGTCGGCGACCATGCGGGTCGAGATGTCCGGGTATTTCACGCAGAACGTGCCGCCGAAGCCGCAGCAGAGTTCCGGCTCGTTCATCTCCGCCAGAGTCAGGCCGGGGACGCTGGCGAGCAGTTTGCGGGGCTGTTCCTTGACCCCGAGCTCGCGCAAGCCGGCGCAGGAATCGTGATAGGTCGCAACCGCGGGCAAAGGCGGCGGGGTTGGCGTGAAATTCATGACATCGACCAGGAAGGCCGTGAGTTCGAAGGTTTTCGCGGCCAGGGCGTCGGCTTTGGCGCGCAGATTCGGGTCGTCGTCGAACAGATGCGGCAGATGCCGGGAAAGCATGCCGGCGCAGGAGCCCGACGGGGCGACGACATAGTCATAGGCTTGCGAAGGCCGTGAGGAGGCCAAGGCCGAGCGCGCGGGCGGTGTCCCGGTCGCCCGCATTATAGGCCGGCTGGCCGCAGCAGGTTTGTGCCCGCGGCACTTCGACCGTGCAGCCGGCGGCTTCCAGCAGCGCAATGCTGGCAAAGCCGACGCTGGGGCGGTGCAGGTCCACCAGGCAGGTGACGAAGAGGGCGACGCGGGGGGAGGGGGTCATGATGTGGGGCTCGGCCTTGGGGTGAGAAGGTAGAGGGTTCCAGGCTGTTGCATGACGCCTGCCGTTGCCTCGGCCTGCGGCCCGGCGCCGAAGAACAGATCCGCCGCGGCGGCGCCGTGAATGCCGCCGCCAGTGTCCTGGGCGACGGTCAGGCGGTTGAGCGGCGTATGGGTGACGGGATCGGTCGTGGCGACGAAGACCGGCATGCCGAGGGGAATGACCGCGGAATCGACGGCCAAGGAGCGGCCGGCGGTCAGGGGCACGCCGAGCGCGCCGGGTGCGCCCTCGTTCTCGGGCAAGCCGCCGAGGGGTTTCAGGTACACGTAGCGCGCGTTTTGCTCCATGATCGCCCGCGCCTGGCCGGGATTGGCCTTGAGCCAGGCGGAGATGCTCTGGAAGCTGACATTATTGGCGGCGAGGTCGCCATCCGCCACCAGGATGCGGCCGATCGGGGTGTAGGGCTGGCCGTTCTGGCCGTCGAAGCCGACGCGTAGCGTATTGCCGTCCGGCAGCAGGATGCGGCCGGCGCCCTGGATTTGCAGCATGAAGGCATCCACGGGATCGGCAAGATAGGCGGTGACCGGGGCTTTGCGGTAGAGCGCATTGTCGTCGATCGCGGCGCGCGGCAGGTCGGCCAGTTCAGGATCGTCCGGTTTTGCGTAAAGCGGGACCGTGAAGCCGCGGCGAGTAATTTTTCGAGCCGGGATATTCCGGTTCGAAATAGCCGGTGATCAGAGCCTGGCCGTTGATCCGGTAGGCGGCAAAATAGGTCTCGAAAAACTGCCTTGCGGCGGCGCTGTCGCCCGGGGTGACAGCTTCCGCGCCGGTGCAGGCATTGCGCCATTGGCCGGCTTGTCCCGCTTGGGCC
Organism: uncultured Pseudomonadota bacterium; assembly: GCA_963737355.1. Taxonomy (GTDB): domain Bacteria; phylum Pseudomonadota; class Alphaproteobacteria; order Acetobacterales; family Acetobacteraceae; genus Acidocella. The sequence goes on from CAVTSC010000001.1 coordinate 25,911, forward strand.
TTGAGGTCATGCCGGCGCCGCCGAGCGACTGGTCGGCCGGCATCAGCATGATGGCCTTGCAGCTCTGCACGAAGGCGGCGAGTGCGGCGGCCGTGTCGTCCGTGGCCCAGCCGGGCAGGGCGTTCACGGCAATGGCGGTGACGGACGGGCCGCCGGCGGATTGTTCCAGCGCGCCGGTTTGCGGCTGGACGCAGCCGGCCAGAGCGAGGGCGGGCAGCAGCCAGGAAAGGCGGCGCATGGTCTAGCCGCTCCGGGCGGCCGCGAGCCGCCAGGTGAGGTCTTTGCTCTTCAAATTACGCTCAAATGTCCAGAGATCGACAAGTTCGGTGACGGCTTCGGTGCCGAGCACCGGGTTTCCGGTGGCGTCCAGGGTAAGGTTGACCTGGTCGGAGGTGAAGCGGACGATGATGGCCGCTTGATCGCCGATGAGTTCGGCATCCTCGATGACGGCGGCGAGGATGGCCTTGATTTCCGTGCGATGCCGCTCGTTCGCGGCTTCGCGGGCTGAAATCGCGGCATCGAAGGTGTGGTAGACGCTGTCGCTCAGCAGGGATTTCAAGGTGGCGCGGTCGCCGGCCGCGAAGGCGGTGACGATCATGCGAAAGGCGGTTTCGGCGCCGTTGAGGAATTTCGGCGGGTCGAAATTCGCGGTCGCGGTTGACGATCTGCATCAGGCGTTCGCCCAGCGGCCGAGCGCGGGTCCGGCACGGCGCGCCCGTTTTGCGGCGGCAGCGCCTGGCCCTCGATGATCGGGCCGTTGCCAAACCGGGCATTTGGCCCTGGGGAATGGGCGGCTTTTCGAAGCCGACGCGTTTGCCCAGCACGCTGCGCAGCCGCAGGATGAGGAACAGCGCGATCCCCGCGAAAATGATCAGGGCGATCGGAAAATCCCCCCAGCCCTGTAATGCGTTAGCCTGCACGGAACCCTCTAACATCTCGGATGAGGCACTGATTCACGCCTGTGGACGCCACCGCGAATGCGATTTTGCCCTGGACGATCAGGCCCTAGCCACTCCATGACTACTGTTACGACATACGGCCATGCACGCGATCCGGCAACATTACCACGTCTGAAGGACTCTCCATGTTTCTGCTCCGCCATGGGCAAAGCTATTTTAACCTGCATTTCAGCCAGACGCGCATCGATCCTGGGATCGAGGATCCGGAACTAACGCCGCTCGGCGAGGCACAGGCGGCAGCGGCGGCGGCGGCGCTGGCGGGGATGGAGATCACCCGGATCATTATTTCGCCCTATACGCGCGCCTTGCAGACCGCGGAGCCGATTCTGGCCGTCCACCGGGTGAAGGTGGAGATCATGCATGAGGTCCGGGAGCGGACGGCGTTCACCTGTGATGTCGGAAGCCATCCGGAATTGCTGGCGAGCCGGTTCCCGCATCATGATTTCGGCCATTTGCCGGCGCGATGGTGGCCGGATGGCGTGGAGACACAGGAACAGACGATCGCGCGGGCTGATGCGTTCCGCGCCGAGATGGCCGCGCGTGAGGATAGTGCGACGACGGTTCTGGTCAGCCATTGGGCGTTCATCCTGGCGCTGACCGGAAGCTCGGTTATGAATGGCGAAATTTTGGAATATGATCCAACGAGCAGGGCGCCGGAGCGAATTGTATGGCGTCCGTGAAGAGGAGGCCGCATGTTTTTGCTGGGTGATGACGAGCCTTGCGCGTTCACGGTGGTTCGCGCCGAAGGCACGAGTCCGTTTTTTCTCACGGCCGACCATGCGGGGCGGCGGATCCCGAAGGCACTGGGGGATCTGGGCGTGCGCCCTGAGGATATGGACCGGCATATCGCCTGGGATATCGGGATTGCCGGTGTCACCCGGGCGCTGGCGGATGCCTTGGATGCCACGGCGATTTTCCAGACCTATTCGCGCCTGGTGATCGACTGCAACCGGCAGCCGAGCGTGCTCAGTGCTTTCCCAGAGGTGAGCGAGGCGACGCCGATTCCGGGGAATATCGCGCTGGGCGAGGCGGATAAGCTGGCGCGGCGGCAGGCGATTTTCGATCCGTATCACGGCGAGATTGCGCGGCTGCTGGCGGCAAGGGCCGGGCGGCGGACGGTTTATGTCGCGATGCATAGTTTTACACCGGTGTATCTACAGAAAGTGCGGGGGATGCATGTTGCAGTGCTGTACAACCGCAATCCCCGCGCCTCGCATCTACTGGCTGACCTGCTGCGCGCGGAGTCGGGGCTCGTCGTCGGCGAGAACGAGCCCTACCGGGTGACGGATGCGACCGATTATGGTGTGCCGGTGCATGCCGAACGCGGGGGGCTGGATTATATCGAACTGGAAATCCGCCAGGATCTCGATTGCGGACGCGGCGGGGCAAATGGAATGGGTGGCGCGGTTGGCGCGGCTTTTGCCGATGGTCGCGGCCCGGCTGGCCGCAATGGAGCCGCTCGGCGCCGGGCCGTGAAAAATTTTGGTTTGAGCCGCGAGGTTCCCATCGTGCCGGCGGATGCGGCGCTGCTGATCATCGATGTCCAGAATTACACGATGGCGGGCGGCGGCGCATCCGCCGGCATGGAACCGGCTGAGATCGAGCGGAAATACGGCTTTTTTTTCCGGGAAATGCGGGGGCGCGCGATTCCGAATATCCAGCTTCTGCAGGCGGCCTGCCGCCTGGCCGGGGTGGAGGTGATGTATACCGTCATGGCGAGCCTGACCGAGGATGGACGGGATTTGAGCCTGGATTACAAGATTTCCGGGCTTTTTTGCCCCAAATCATCGCGCGATGCGCAGGTGCTGGATGAGGTCGCGCCCGTCGGCGATGAGATGGTGCTGACAAAAACCTCGTCTTCGGTGTTTATATCGACAAATATTCATTACGTGTTAGGTAATCTTCGGAAAAGACAACTTATTGTGACGGGGGCGTTGACGGATCAATGTGTCGACTCGGCGGTTCGGGATGCGTGTGATCTGGGATATCTGGTGACGCTGGTGCGGGATGCGTGTGCAACCCAGAGCCGGGAGCGGCATGAGCATTCCCTCGCCAATAATGCCGGGTATTGCCGGCAGGTGAGCACGCAGACGCTGTTGGCCGAGCTGACGCGACCGGGTTAGCGCCGCAACGATAAAACGCCCCTTGGGCGGGGGGATGAGTGTGAAACAGACCGCACCGGTGGTTAAGGCGGCTAAGGCCAAGGTTCTGGGCTTTTTGGATCGGATCGACGCGGCGGGATGCGGCGGCTGGGCGGTGGATTTCGCGCGGCCTAACCAAAGCCTGCGGATGCGGGTGCTGATCGATGACGTTATCGTCGATGTGGTCCATTGTGATCTGCACCGGGATGATGCCGTTCTGCTCAAGCTACCGATCAGTCGGATCGGGTTTTATTATAATATTCCAGCGCGTTATCACGATGGTCTGCGGCATGTCCTGAAATTCGCGACCCTGGACGGTGCGCCGGTGATCCTGTCCTCGCGCAGCGGGGCTGCGCTGGGGGAGTTGCATTTCAGCCTGGCCAAGCCGGTGCGGGTGGACGGGGCGGTGGATGGGATGGTCGACGGGCTCATCCAGGGTTGGGCCTTGAATGTTGACGACCGTGCCGGGACCAAGCTTGGCGGGGTGCGTATCCTGGTGACGACCGGGGGCCAGCCGGTGGCGGAGCTTTTGGCGGATCAGTACCGGGCGGATGTGGCGGAGGCGGTCGGGTGCGAGGCGGCGTGTGGCTTCACGCTTCTCGCCATTGCCCGAGCTGCGCAGCCGCAAGCGCTCGGAATTCCGGTTTTTCGCCATGCCGGGGCGCCAGGAGCTGCAAGGCAGCCCGCTGGAAGTCGTCTACCCGGAAGAGCTACGGAGCGGGACCGGATTTCGGCCTTGATCGCGCGCGCGGATGAGCTTTTTGCATTGGCCTATCATCTGCGCCGCGAGTTGAAAGCCAGCGCTGCCGGGCGAGCGTTACCTGCTCAGCGACTATGCACGCTGGGCGGCAAAATCCTTGCCATTGGCTTTGCCGCGCGCGATCGCCCGGTATGGCGCGTTTGCCGATGGGAGAGGCATTGGTTTCGATTGTCTGTCCGGTTTACCGGCCGGCGATCGGTGCGTTCCTGGCGGCCGTCGACTCTGTGCGGCGGCAGAGTTACCAGAATTGGGAGTTGCTGCTGGTGGATGATGCCAGCCAGGATGCGGCGCTCAGCGCGGCGATGCGGCATCTCAGCGAGACCGACGGGCGCATTAAGTTGTTGGCCTTGCCCGAAAATAACGGGATCGCGCATGCGACGAATGCGGGGTTGCAGGCGGCTTCCGGCAGCTTCATCGCTTTTTTCGATCATGATGATGTGCTCGAACCCGCGGCCCTGGAGATTATGTTGCGCGCGCAGACGGCGACCGGCGCGCGGCTGCTCTATTCGGATGAAGACAAGATCGACGCTTCGGGCGCACTCTCCGAGCCGCATTTCAAGCCGGATTATAACTATCGGCTGCTGCTGGACCTGAATTATATCTGCCATTTTGTCCTGCTGGATGCGGCGTTGATTGCCGAGGCGGGGATGCTCGATGGCAGGTTCGACGGCGCGCAGGATCACGAATTTCTGCTGCGGCTAACGGAAATTTTGTCGCCTGGGCAAATCCATCACGTGCCGGAGGTGCTATATCACTGGCGCAAATCGGCGAATTCCACCGCCACGGCGGGCGCGGCGGCAAAGCCCCGGGCGGCCAAGGCTGGAGCGGCAGCGGTGCTGGCGCATTTAAAGCGACGCAAGCTGAAAGCGGAGGTTGCAAGCCGGGGCGGGCTGACCTGCTACCAGGTGAAGTGGAAACCACCGGCGGCGGCCAAAAAGGCCGCGCGTGTGTCGATCCTTATTCCCTTCCGAGACCGTGTTGCGATGACCGAGGAATGTGTGGCGGCCATTCGTCGCTACACGGAAGATGTGGAATACGAGATTATTTTATTGGATAATTGGTCGACATCTCCAGAAGCGGAGGTTTTTGCCGCCGCGCAGGCGAATTTACCGGATACAAAGGTCATAAGAGTTGTCGAACCGTTTAACTATTCGCGGATCAATAATATCGGTGCCAAGGCGGCGCGGTACGAATTTTTGTTGCTTTTAAATAACGATGTGATGGTCCGTGAGCCCTCCTGGCTCCGCACGATGCTCGATGAATGCCTGGTTCATCCGCAGGTGGGCGCGGTTGGCGCGAAATTGCTTTATCCGGACGGCACTGTGCAGCATGCTGGGGTTGTGCTGGGGGTAGGTGGTGTCGCCGATCACGCGTTTCGTGGCATCGGCGGGCAGGCGCCTGGCTATGTCATGCGCGCCACGGTGGCGCAGCAGGTCTCCGCGGTGACGGCCGCGTGCATGCTGGTCCGGCGCCAGGTTTTTGAATCCCTGGGCGGTTTTGACGAGACGGAGCTGAGCGTTGCGTTCAACGATATCGATTTATGTATCAAGCTAACGCAAGCCGGTTGGCAAATTATCTATATGCCGGACGCCGTGGCCGAGCATCGGGAAAGTGTCAGCCGGGGTGACGATTTCGATGAACGCAAGATCGCCCGGTTCATGTTTGAAAACGAGGTCATGCGCCAGCGTTATGCTGGCGTATTGCCCTATGACCCGTTTTATAGCCCGCATTTCTCGCGCGAAAGCGGGGTGTACCGGGAACTGCGGCTGTTAGCCCCGGGCGACGTATGACTTAGCTGCGCGCCAAGCGCCTGGCGGTGAGCAGCAGCATGCGCCGGTCTTCCGTCGAGCAGGCCCGGTAGAGGCGCATCAAGGCAAGTTCATCGCCGAGGAGGGAGCCGGTTTCGCCGGAGACCAGATAGCCAAGGGAGGTGTTCAGAACCTTGGCGATGCGCTCCATATTATCCCGAACCTGGCCGGCTCGGTCCGTCTCCCATTGCGCGATGGCTGAACGCGAAACGTTCAGCTTGGCTGCAAATTCGTCCTGGGTGAGGTTCGCAGCGAGACGCAGCGCTCTGATGCGTGCGCCGACAGTTTCTGTGGGGGGCTGTTTTTTTGCTGGCATAAGCCTTTCTAACACGCGTTACGCAACAACGCCACGTTAGTATTTATTGACTTAAAAAGTTAGTTATACTAACAAATCGAAAAACAGGAGGGCTTTGCATGCCGGAGGCGAGGCAATGGACGGCGGCGGCGGATTTCACCATTTTACAGATGCGTGGCGCCGGCGCGACCTGGGCAGAGATCGGTCGCACGCTGGGGTTGTCTCGAAATACCGTGATTGAACGCGGAAGGCGATTGCGGGCGGAAGCACCGGTGCGAGTGGCGGTGCCAGCCGCCGTGGAGGTCGTCTCCGACGATCCGAACCGCGCACCGCTTCGGGCGGGCCACCCGTTAACCTGGGGTTTATTAACGGACGAAGCCTATCCGGAAGGGGATGTAGAATGAACAAGATTGTGCGAACACAAGTGGTTTCCGAAACGCTGCGATCAGGTATCGATTATGTATCTCTACCGAAACATAGTAAAACAGTGATCGCACTCAGTGCGGAACAGATCGTTGCGCGATTGGAAGCGGCGGGGGCGACCTTGATGGCGATGCCGTCGCGGGGGTATTCCACGCAGTTGCGGAAGATGCGATTTGAAGTTGTCCATACCGCGCTCGAGGCTTACGGGTGGCAATCTGCCATTGCGCGGCCGCCGGCCCCCAGTGCCGCGGAGATCAGCCTGATGGATGAGGCATTCGGGTGGCTGGTGTTGATTCCGGAATCCCGGCACGTGCTGCGCCGTATCCTTGGCGCACGCGCGCTCGTGCATCCGCTGACCGAACGTCATATCTATCCGTGGCGGCGGCTCGCTGCGATGCTGGGAACCGACCATAAATCCGTGCAGCGCTGGCATGCGCAGGGAATCGCCCTGCTGGTGCAGGCGCTCGCGCGTTGAGTTGAATGCGGTTGCCCGCGTGCCAGCGGCGGCGTGTGCGCGGCGCCCGCTCGAGCGCCGAGATAGAGCGAGCGCCGAGATAGAGCGCAAGTGTGACATTTTTGCGCTGTTCGGAAAACGGCAATTTTATTACAGTACCCGCATATTTTGGATGGGATGGGTTATTTTATGCGAGGTGGCCCCTATTTGTTGGGCGGAGTCTGGGCGTTGGCCATGCTGGCCACCGCACAGGCTGCGACACCTGCCATAACCGCTGCGGAAAGCACTGTCAGGCTGGGCCTGACGGCGGGCTATGCGCGTTATCAAGAGAGCATTTCTCCGCAAGACACGGAAACCGGCGCGTTGCTCGGCCTGGAAGCTGGGGTCGGTTCGTTAACGCCCGCTGTATTCGGGCGTTATGGCTGGCCGGATCTGTATGCTGGGGTGAGCTATGATTTTTCGGCCGGCGCCGTGCAAAACCGGGGGAATGTCGAAGACGGGCCAGCCCAAGCGTATCGTGCGGATGGGACGAACTATTTCAATACAGCGGTGGTGCGGCTTGGCTTAGGGCGACCCATTCTCGAAAATGCCGAAATTATTCCCTATGCCGCGGGCGGTTACCAGAATTGGAACCGCAATGCGGGGATGGCGGGGGTTCACGCGGATTACCAGGCGGGAATGCTGGGCGGCGGGATCAAGTTCGATGTTGCGGCAACGCCGCTGCTCGTGGTGAGTGCCCTCGCCGAGGGATTTGCCCTTGTGGGCGGCGCGGTATCCGTGCCGTCCGAGGATTTTTCCCAAGGATTGGGGGTCAGCGCCGAGGAGCGTGTGTCGCTGGATGCGGATTACCGGATTAACCATGGATGGCATGCCTATGCCGGGTTGGGCCTTACGCATTACGGCTATTCCGGCACGACGCCGGATGCCGCTGGCGTTTTTGCGATGTCGAATACGACATTGCAGCTTAATTCCATGATCGGGCTCGCTTACGGATTTTAATTAAATTATTTTGCTAACTATGTGTTATTATTCTTGCCCATATGCCCCAGGATGATATATACCTCTTGGCATACTGGTTCTTAACGCGTACCGGCGGGCACAATAGATAATTCATGGTGGAAAAGGCGGGGTTTTTGGACTTTGCCCGGTATGCCATGGACGCCGTATCGAAAATACCGGCTCGTCATCACGAGTTACTGATCGCGAAATTACAGGATGTGGCGGATGGAAGCTGCGACCGCCTGATGGTGCAGATGCCGCCGGGATCGGCAAAGTCAACCTACGGCTCGATTTTGTTTCCCGCGTATTTTTTGGGATTGCATAAGGACAAACAGATCATCGCGACGACGCATACGGCCTCGCTGGCGGATTATTTTGGCCGTCATGTACGAAATACGGTTGTTCAGAACGGGGAATTTCTGGGCGTGCGGATGGCGAGTGAAAGCCGTGCCTCGGCGCGGTTCTCCTTGCAGGAGGGCGGGGAATATTTTGCCACGGGGGTGCGCGGGCCGATTACGGGACGGCGCGCGGATCTGGTGATCGTCGATGATCCGATAAAATCCTGGGCGGAGGCAGAAAGTCTGACATTCCGGGATGCGCTATATGACTGGTATCGTGCCGAGCTATCGGCCAGGCTCAAGCCCGGGGGGCGGATCGTGCTGATTATGACGCGCTGGCATGAGGATGATTTGGCCGGACGCTTGTTGGCCGCGGAATCGTCCTGGACATGCCTGCGCCTACCTGCGATCGCCGAGACGGGGGATATGCTGGGGCGCCGGCCAGGGGAGGTGTTGTGGCCGGAATGGCAAGATGAAACCGCGATGTTGCGCCGCCGCCGGGAAGTGGGCGAACGCGCTTTTGCGGCCATGTATCAGCAGAATCCGCGGCCGCCGGATGCGGCGTTGTTTAAGGTGCAGAATATCAGCATTCTGGCACAGGCGCCGGAATTGGTGCGCACGATCCGGGCCTGGGATCTGGCGGCGAGCCTGCCGGAGCCGGGCAAAAATCCGGATTTTACGGTGGGGTTGAAACTTGGGGTGATGGCGGATCACCGGCTGGTGGTGCTTGATGTCCTCCGGTTTCAAGCGTCCCCGGCGCAGGTGGAGGCGCGGATTCAAGCCACGGCGAGGGCGGATGGCGCGGCGACGATTTTGGCGCTGCCGCAGGATCCCGGGCAGGCAGGGGCGGCGCAGGTGGCGATGTTGACGCGCGGCCTCGGTGGATTTCACGTGGTGGCGACGCCGGAGATGGGCGCGAAAGTCACCCGCGCGATGCCGGCGGCAACACAGGTGGATGCTGGTAATCTGAGCCTGCTCGCGGCACCCTGGAATGATATGTTTCTAGCGGAGATCCGCGCTTTTCCGGATTCGCTCAAGGATGACCAGGTGGATGCGCTCTCCCGTGCCGTGAATATCCTGGCGACGACCAGTACCCAGGCCGCAAGGCGGGTGAATGTGCCGTTGCTCGGCCGATAGGCTGAATTTTTAAAAGCGTGTGAGGTTGAATGTTCGAGACCATTTGCGACACGGTGCCCGCCGATGCCGGTATGCCGGCACGCGTGGCGCGGTTGGATATATTGCGCCGCGTATTGGACGGAACGTTTTATGATCATCTGCCGTATCAGTTCCATGAGGAGCGCAACGGTGCTGGGGAATATGTACCGTTGCGCTTGCGCCGGCCTTCCGTGCGCTATGGGCTTTGCCGGATTGTGGTGGAGGATTCCGTGGCCTTGCTGTTCAGTGCAGCGTATTTTCCAACCGTGGAGTGCGGTGATGCGGAATTGCGACGCCATCTTGGCGATATCATCTGCGAGACGCGGTTGAATGAGGTGATGATCGATGCGGCGATCCGTGGGTCTGTTGGCTCTATCGCGGTGTTAATGAAGGTTTTGCAGGGGCGGATATTTTTTTCCGTGATGGAAAGTCTTTATCTGACGCCGGTCTGGAGTGTTATGGCGCCGGATACGCTGAGCCGGGTGACGGAGAAATACAAGGTCAGCGGCGCGGATCTCCTGGCGCAGGGGTATGAGAATGCCGATCCTGGGACGATCTATTGGTTTCAGCGGGTTTGGGATGATGCAGCGGAGATCTGGTATCTTCCTTGGCCCGTGAATGATCCGGTGGGCGGCCCTGTACGCCACGCGCTGCGCAGTGTTGTGCATGGCCTGGGCTTCGTGCCGATCGTGTGGATCCGCAATCTGCCCGGAGGCGATGGCGTGGATGGCGCCTGCACATTCCGGGCGGCGATTGAGACAAATATTGAGATTGACTATCAACTGAGCCAGGCCGGACGTGGACTAAAATATAGTTCTGATCCGACGCTCTTGATCAAGGAGCCGGCGACAAGTGATTCCGAGATTGTGAAAGGTGCAGGCAATGCGCTCGTTGTCTCGGAAAAGGGCGACGCGAAACTGCTGGAGATTGGCGGCACTGCTTGTGATGCGGTGATCTCCTATGTTCGGACCTTGCGGGAATTCGCGCTTGAGAGCGTGCATGGTAATCGAGCGAGCGCGGACCGTCTGACGGCTGCGCAATCGGGGCGAGCGCTCGAGCTGATGAACCAGGGGCTGATCTGGCTCGCCGATAATTTGCGGATCTCCTATGGTCAAGGCGGCATTTTGCCATTGCTGCATATGGTGGTCCGTGCCGCGAAAATCTTTCCCTTGAGAGTAATGGGTGAGGCACTGCCGGTATTGGATGGCACGCAACGTCTGACATTGCGCTGGCCGCGCTGGTATCCGCTTTCGGCGGATGACCGGCTGAAGGAAGCGCAGGCGGTGGCGATTTTGACGAATGCCGGGCAGCTTTCACGCGAGACGGCGGTGAAGTCGATCGCCGCGGCGCATAGCATTACGAATGTAGAAGCGGAATTAAACGCCATTGAGCAGGATGTTCCATGACCGATGAGATGCATGAGGAAGAAGACTGGAAGAGCCGTGCAGAAACCGCGGAAGCGGCATTGCGCCGGGTGTACGAAGAAGCCGATGCGCGGCTTGTTCGTGCGGAGCTGAAGGCGGAAGCGATTCGGGCCGGGATGGTGGATCTCGACGGGCTGAAGCTGTTGGATGCGGCGGAAATACGTCTGACGGAGGCGGGAGAAGTTGCTGACGCGCCTGCCTTGCTGTCCAAACTCAAGCGCGCCAAGCCGTGGTTGTTCGGCACCGTGACGTCCTCCTCGGCCGCGGCGAATCCTCCGAGGCCGGAGCCACCACGGACGCGCCATGCCAATGAGCTCAGCCACGAGGAGTGGCTGGCCGCGCGGGCGGCCTTGTTACGCCGCCGCTGATCTTAAAACTGCATCAGAAAACATAAAACTTTGTAGACCGTCACTGGGTTTCGCCCTTTGGACGTTGTTGAATGACGCCCTAACATGAAGGATGTGTGTCCGATGGGTATTCAAAATTTTCCTGCAGCCTTGCAGCCGATTATTCAGCAAGGCTTTTTGGAACGCGAATTCGAGACCGCGCTCAAATCACGTCTTGGCTATCGCCTGATTGCGGATCGCGAGGAATTCGCGGTTGGCATTGGTGAAACGTTGACGAAAACCCGCGCGGGGTTGAAGCCGAGCGTGACGGTGCCGCTTGCCGCCGCGACGAATACCAATCTCGATAATGGCCTGACCGCGACGAATTGGGGCGTTGAGCAATATACCATCTCGTTGAATTTCTATGCGGCGACGCAGGATCTCAACATGGTGACCAGCCGCGTCGGGATCGCGAGCCAGTTTCTCCAGAATGCCGCAACGAATGGCGAGCAGGCGGCGCGCAGCCTGGATGAGTTGGCGCGCAACGCGCTGTTCGCGCCCTATTTTGGCGGCAATACGAGGGTGATGACGACGCTCACCTCGCCAGGACAAAGCGTTGAAGTCGACGATATTCGTGGATTTCAAAGGGTATTTTCCAATGGCGTGCAGCAGGCGGTGTCCGCGAGCTATCCGCTGGGCGTGACGGTGGGCGCCAATTTGTATACCGTTATCGGCGTGACGCCGGATGCGACCAATGTGTCGACGGCGCCGAATGGTATTTCGGGACAGTTGCTGTGCTCGGGCAATGTGTCGGTCGCGGATGGGAGTGCGGGCAATGCGGTGCAGGCGGCGACGGCGAGTTCGATTGTCCGGCCGGCCGCGCGCGCGACCACGGCGGGGCTGCAGGCGACGGATACGCTGACCATGGGCAATCTGCTCGATGCCGTGGCCCTGTTGCGGCGCAATGCGGTGCCCTTGGTGGATGGCGTGTATAATTGCTATCTTGATCCGGTATCGGCGCGGCAGCTTTTCTCCGACCCGGATTTCAAGCAGCTTTTCCAGGGGGCGACGTCTTCCAACCCGGTCTTCCGCCAGGGAATGGTCAGCGATTTTCTTGGGCTGCGCTTTATCACGACGACCGAAGCCTATGTGCAGAACCATCCGAGCATCGAGAATCTTTTCGTGCGCCGGCCGATCGTGTGCGGGCAGGGCGCGCTGATTGAAGGCGATTTTGCCGGTATGGCGGCGGATGATGTCGCACCGAAGGATAGTTTGGTGAATGTGATCGATAACGTCGCGATGGTGACGCGCGAGCCGATCGACCGGCTGCAGCAGATTATCGCGCAGAGCTGGTATTGGATTGGCGGATTTTGTGCGCCCTCCGACACGACCACGACGCCGATGACGGTGCCGACGGCGACCAATGCGAATTACAAGCGCGCGGTGATAATCGAGCATATTGGTTAAGGAGGGCGAATATGTCCACGGGTTCGACGCAACCATTCCGCCCGGCCGGTACGGCGATGGCGGCAGCTTCCACTACGGCGACGAGCATTGCGCTCATCGGTGGTGGCAATGCGGTGTTAGTGTATAATGCTACGACCGCGACGGCGTTTTTTCGGCTGGGCGGTGCGACGGGACTAACAGCGACGACCGCCGATGCGCCGGTACCGCCTGGCGCGCGGATGTTGGTGGGCGGTGGACCATTCGTGAGTTATGCCGCGGTCATACTCAGCGCGGGGACGGGGGCGGTCTATTTCATTCTGGGTGATGGGGATACGTACTGAGATGTCTGGCAGTGCGCCGACTTGCTTCACCGATGGCCAGAAAACGGATATCCGCAGATTCTGCGGCTATCCGGCCTATGGCGCGGGCGCGGCCGGGTTCAATTCATGGCGGTTTTTTCAGGCCTATGGCACGCTGGAATACCGCATGAATAATCTGGCGCCGGCCGAGATTGCCGTGACGCTGCAATATCTCTCAACGCTTGCGACGCTTGAGGCGGCGATTCCGACGACCTCGGAGAATCTCGATACGGAGAATGCAGCAGCATGGTCGCATAATGCGAACGAAATGCGCGACCGGACCGATTTGTTTGATAATTGGCGGCGGCGATTATGCGGGTTTTTGGGCATACCGCCGGGGCCGGCTTTGGCGCCTGCCGGCGTGACGCTGGTGGTGTGAGATGGATGGTGTGCGATTGGCGGACCGGCTGGCCTATGGTGCGGGCTGCGCTGCGCGGCGCGTCGGATTTTTGCATGATGCCTACCGGCCGGACGGACCTGCAGCACCTGTGGACCTTGCCCGGCGTTTTTTGCGGCTCTGTGTGGCGTTTGTCCTGCCGGGTGGCTCTGTGGGTGCTCCCAGCGGCTTTGGCGCGCCCTTCCGGCAGGCCTGGGCCGATTGGAGCTATCTGCAGGTGGGGGATTATCTCGCCGGGCCGGAGGGCATTGTGTTTGTCGCGGCGATCGAGCCGCCCAAACCAATGCTGGTTGTGATGACCAATGGCGTTGTGAATCTCAGCCGGCCCGGTGCGCCCATTCTTGACGGGTTGAATCCGTATGGCGCGGTGCTGCCGGGAACGCAGACCATGCTGGTCACCGGGTTCCCGGCAAGCCTGCTGGTGGGGGGGGTGAATGACCGCACCAAAGCGGGGTTGCCGGATGACACCAAGCTGCCCGGGTTTACCGCCTTGTTGCCCGCTGTGCGCGATGTGCAACCGCATGTCGCCGATATTCTCACTAATGAACACAGCGAGCGGTTTGTTGTCACGGCGGTTGAACAATGGGCTGGTGCGTGGCGGCTCTCTTTAGTGCAGGCGGTGAGCTGATGGCGGACCAGGCTGATGTTGAGACAGCTCTTGCCGCGATTGTGGCGAACGCACTTTATCCAAATGGTACCGCGGCGGCAAGTGCGATCGGCAATGTTTGCCGGATATATCGCGGCTTTCCGACAGCACCCGCGCTGGATGCGGATTTAGCTGCTGGGGTGTTGAACGTATCGATCGTCGCCGATACAGCGCCGTTGAAGAATGTCACCCGTTATCCGCGGCGCTGGGTGTCCGTGGCGCCGGTGACGCAAATTCTCGCAGTGGATGTGAACGGACAGACGGCGACGTTTTCCGGTGCATGTGCCGTCGGCCAGCTCGCCGGGGTGATGGTGGATGACGTGTTGTTTTCCTATGCGGTGCAGGGGAGTGATACGCCGGCGACGGTTGCGAGCAACCTTGCGGCGGCGTTGCGCAATGCCGGATGGCTGGTCAATTATGCGGGAACGATGATCGGGGTGCCCGGGGCCGAGCGGTTCACGGCGCGCGTGGTGCGCGGCGCCGGCGCGTTGCAAGAGATCAAGCGCCAGGTTCAGCTATTCAAGATCACGCTGTGGTGCCCCGACCCTGGCTCGCGCGATGCGGCGGCACCGGTGGTGGACCAGGCGCTGGCTGGCTTGACGTTTATCCCGCTCGCGGATGGTTCCTATGCAAGGTTGCTATTTGCCGGCAGCACGGCGCAGGATAATGCGGCGGACGCCACCTTGTATCGCCGAGACCTCACCTATAGTGCCGAGTATCCAACCACGCTGGCGCAGATAACGCCAGCCATGCTGTTCGGCAGCACGAATGTCACGGCCGATTCGGTCCTCGTTAAAAGCTTTCAATCCTAAAAGGTATTTCCATGAAATTTCATTTGGTGGTGCTGAAGCCATTCGCGGCGTTCAAGCGCGGCGAGCTGATCACGGATATGACGACGGTCGAGGACATTCTTGCCGGGCCGCAGGCGAGCTTCGTGGTTCGCGTTGCGGCGAAGGAGGGCTGAGACATGCCGATTGTACAACAAGGCGCGGTTAATACCACGGCGCTGATCGTACCCGATTTATACGTCCAAATCGTTCCCCCGCAGACCTTGCTGCTGAACGGGGTTCCGACCGATGTTCTGGGCGTCGTGGGGACGGCGAGCTGGGGGCCGGTGGGCGAGCCGACCATTATCGGAACCATGAGCGATTACGCCGCGAGTTTCGGTGCGGTGATGCCGCGGAAATACGATATGGGCACGCAGGTTGCGACGGCCGTGCAGCAGGGGGCCGGGAATTTTATCTGCGTGCGGGTGAGCGATGGGACGGATACGGCGGCATCGCTCAGCGTGCTGGGGGCCATCACGTTCACCGCTCTCTATACCGGAAGTTTGGGCGCGCAGCTCAGCCTGACACTCTCACCGGGGTCGGCGGCGAGTAGCTGGCGACTTACCGTGGCATTGCCGGGACTCAATCCGGAGGTTTACGACAACATCGCGGGTAGTGGGCCGGTATTCTGGAACAATCTCGCCAGTGCCGTGAACAATGGCAACGGCGTGCTGCGCGGACCATCGCAATTGGTGGTCGCAACTTCCCTGGCGGGCGCAACGGCGCCGGTTGCGGGCGTGTTCTCCTTTACATCCGGTACGCCTGGCAGCGATGGCGCGGATGGCGTGAGTGCCGCGACCCTGGTTGGCAGCGATACGCTGCCGCGCCAGGGCATGTATGCGCTGCGCTCGCAAGGTTGTGCGATCGCGCTTCTGGCGGATGCGGATGACCCGACGCAATGGAGCGTGCAGACCGCGTTTGGTCTCTCCGAGAGCGTTTACATGATCCTGACCGGACCGGCGGGTGATAATATCGCGAATGCGGTCACCACGAAGGCTGAAGCGGGCGTTGACAGCTATGCAGCCAAGCTGATGTTTGGCGATTGGGTCTATTGGTCGGATCAGACGAATGCGTTGATCAGGCTGGTCTCACCGCAAGGTTTTGTGGCTGGCCGGCTGGCGAATCTCTCGCCCGAACAATCGTCGCTGAACAAGCCGCTTTATGGGGTGATCGGCACGCAGAAATCTGGGCAGCCCGGCGGTGGGACGGCGACAACCTATGCCGCGGCGGATCTGTCCGCGTTGTTGAGTGCTGGCATCGATGTCATCGCCAATCCGCAGCCGGGCGGCGCGTATTGGGGCGTGCGCGGCGGGCATAACTCCTCCTCTAACTCAGCAATTAACGGAGATAACTATACGCGGTTGACGAACTATATTGCGAGCACGCTGGCGAGCGGCATGGGCGTATATGTCGGGCAACTGGTCAATGCCACGCTGTTTTAGAACATTCGCGCGACTTTATTGGCGTTTTTGAATGGATTGCTCTCTCAGGGAATGTTGGGGAGCACTAGCTCTGTACTGCCTTTTGCCGGGGTGTGCGATACCAGCAACAATCCGGCGAGCCGGACGGCTTTGGGCTACGTGCAGGCGGATGTGCAGGTGCAGTACCAGGCGATCAACGAGAAGTTCATCGTGAATGTCCAGGGCGGGCAGACCGTGCAGGTGAGCGTGCAGAGCACTGCGTCGAACAGTTAAGGTTGGAGAGCGAAAATGCCATATAACACGTTTTCGGTTGGTAGCGATTGCCAGGTTGTGGTGATGGGGCCGTTCGGCCGGGTGGATCTCGCTCATGTGACGGGGTTTGAGGCGCATCAGATGACCGTTGCCGTGCGGGTGGACCGGTTGGATGGGGTGCAACTGGGCGCGGAGTTGCCGAAAGGGTGGGCGGGGAGCTTCTCGCTCGATCGCGGTTCTTCCGTAGTAGATGATTTCATCGCGCAGATCGAGGCAGCATATCTCGCCGGGCAATCGATCAATGCCGGGACGTTGTATCAATATATTCAGGAGCCAGACGGATCGACCTCGACCTATAAATTTAACGGCGTGGTATTCAAGTTGACATCCGCCGGTGTTTACAAGGGCGATGCGCCGGTGGCGCAGCGGCTGGACTTTTATGCCTCAGGCCGGATCAGCGTGTCGTGATGCAAAGCATTGTGGATGCAGCGGGGCGCAAGCTCCAGTTGCGGTATGTTGGCGTGCTGGAGACGATGCGCCTGTTCAAGGCGCTGGGCGGTGAGTTGGCGGAAAACCGGCCTTATATGAATCTGGCGGTGATTGCGGCATCCGTGGAAATGATTGATGATGTGCCGGTGCCGTTTCCGGTGAATGCGGCGGGTGTCGAGGCGTTGATTACGCGGATCGGCGACCAGAATATCAGCCTGGTCGCGAAAGCGATCGAGGCACGAGCGCCACGAGAGGTTGAAGCGGACGCGGGAAACTAGCCAGGCACCCTGCGCTGACGGATTGTTTGTATCTGGTCAGCCGTGGGGTGCCTTATGATGTGGCGTTTGCATTGGAGCCTGCGGAACGCATGGCCTATGTGGTCGTTTTGGGTACGCTGGAGGGAGGGAGCTACGACTGGAAGCGGCTTTGTTGGCACGAAGAATAAGTGATTGCGAGGAGTGTGATTTGCAAATATAATGCTTGTTCGTAATTAAATGATTAATTGGAGTGTGTTCCGATATGGGGTACCCCAGACGATTGAAGTCGATCGCATTGCACTGTGTTTCTGTGGCTCCCCCCGCCCTATAATAAAAAGATCTCTACTAAGCTGGAATTTGTCCGGATGGAGAGCAATTTAAATGGCAGATTCAGAATCTCTACTTGCTCCAAGTGAAATATTTTCTACCATTCCGCAGAATGACGTTAATGCTGACGGGACGGCGCGGTATGATAAAGCGGCTGTTCCAACAAAATTGCTGAGACTTGATGGTCAGCTTGTCGTGGAGCCTCGGGGGGCAGGGGCGATCGGATCGTCTCCTTCGTTTGTCACTTCAGCTTCCTGGAACTTAGAATTTATCACCAGTCTTGTGAAAATTCCAAACGTGCTTGAAAAGATTGGCGGCGGCGTTTTAGATATTGGTGGATTCATTGAGTCCGTTTATCGTGCTCCAAGGTATAGCTTGAAAGTATTGCGTCAGTTTCCAGATTTTTTTAATGGGATGGATCGTAAAGATTTAAGAAATTTTGATGTGGGCGTTCAATCAGCTAAATTGTTTGCGCGAAACGCGCTGACGGATACCGATATAAATGTTTATAGATTGATGCAATCGATTGACTGTCGGGGAGTTCGTCGCACGGGTTATCGTGGTGTAACTCGGTCATTGGCAATAGGTCCATCGCTGGATTTGCGTCGTCGCAATTTGAATTTTTCGAAGGGGTTGTCCGTTCCGAGCCGGATGCACCCAGTACTCGAGAATGGAGCGTTGAAGCTACAAAAACCGAGAACTTCTTTTCAACATGTTTATCAGATACGTCCGGCTTATGCCCAGTTATTGGCGCAAGTTTATAATACAAAGCGAGGACGTGATGCGGATGCGAAGGCCGTCGTGATGCCTGGGATCGGTCACGGCCTTAAAAATATGACGGACCTGGTTCATCTCCCGATGGGAGGATTACGGAAATCGGTGGCACCCGTTCGCGGAAGGCCGGTGAGGCAGCGTAAAAACGAGCGGATTGCATCACCGATGAGCGTCTCTGAGGATATGCTGACAAATCAGCCTCGGTCGGAGATGTTCGGGAGCGTTCCGGAAATTGCTCAGCCCCAATTAGCGCGCGCATTGGACGATTATTTTGCGCTGCAGGCGCGGCTGCCGCCTTCCGGCGCAACCGCATTCGATCCGCGACTCACCCCGGCCTGGGCAGGCTTGAAACTGCCCGTTTGAGGTTTTTATGAGCAATGTGATTCTGACCCTGGGCGGCGTGCCGTTCCAGGATATGGAAGTGCCTGAAAAAATTTCGTTTGGCGGGCAGCAACGTGTGGCGGTGCAGAACCTCATCGGCGGCGGTCGGGTGGTGGCGGCGCTGGGGATCGATGATGGTAAAATCTCTTTTTCCGGCATTTTTTATGGCGCCGATGCCGTCGCGCGTGCGCAGATGTTGGATGCGGCGCGCGCAGCCGGGCTGGCCGTGCCGCTGGTATGGGACAGCTTTTACTACACCGTGATCATCGCGGATTTTACGGCGGAATACCGAAAACCGAATTTCATCCCGTTCTCGGTCGGCTGCGTGGCGGTGAGCGATCCATTGGCCGCATTGGCGGCATTGGCGATGTCGGCGGTGAATTTGGTGGCCAATGATCTAACGGCGGCGACTGCCTTCAGCGTGCAGGCGGGGCTTTCGCTGGCTGGGGTGAATGCCACGAGCCTTGGCGGATTTTCCTCGGTGCAAAACGCGTTGGGGGCGGCGATTGGCTCGGGCGGGACTGCGCTCACCTCTGCGGTATCGGTGCTCAACGGTGCCTCGGGTGCGGGGGCGGGTGTGGCGGCGGTTAATGATATTGCCAGTGCGTCATCGCAACTGGCGGGGCTGAGCGCCATGAATGGATATGTGAATCGTGCGGCAAACAATCTTGCGAATGAGTTGTTATGAGCAATCGGGTCATCACTGTTGCTGGTGGAAATCTCTTTGCGTTGGCAGCGCAATATCTCAAGGATGCAACCCAGTGGATACGCATCGCACAGACGAATAATCTGTCAGACCCTGTGCTATATGGCGTCAATACGCTGGTGATCCCGCCGGTTGATGCGTCCGCTGGGGGTGGCATTGCCAGTTGAACAGCCGCAGGTTTCTGTCAGCATCGCAGGTGTGGCAGTACCGGGTTGTGTTTCATGCGAAATCGAACTCGGTTGCCTATTTCTCTGCCGATCGATTCCGAGTTGTTTTTGCCATTGGCGCGGCGCCGTTCACCACAACCGCGTATTTTGCGTCTCTCGGTCTGCAGACCATCACAATTGGCCTGGCCTTGGACGATTTTGGATATTCGACGCTATTGATGGGGCAGATTGATCATATCCGGGTCGATTGGCTGACGAATACGGCGATTTTGACCGGACGTGATCTGTCTGCAAAACTGATTGATTCAGAAATATCCGTGACATATGCAAATCAAACCGCGAGCCAGATCGCGGTTGTTATCGCAGAACACCATCAATTTACGGCGAATGTCACACCGACGACGACACCGGTTGGCCAGTATTATGAGCTGGATTATGCACGCAGCGCGCTAGGGCTGAATTCGCGTATGACCACGGAGTGGAACCTCCTGGTGGCGTTGGCGCAGGTTGAGAATTATGACCTGTCGGTGGTTGGCAGCACGCTGAATTTTGGCCCGCTATCGCCGACGACGGCTGTCGTCGTAACGCCGCAAAATTTTACGTCGTTATCGCTCGATATTGCCGCTGCATTGCCGCAAAGTACGACGGTGCAGTCTTGGAACAGCCGCCAAAAAACGGTGGTGGCGGAGACGCAGGGAAGCGGTGCGGGGACGACGATCATCCGTCCGAACCTGACGGCGGCGCAGGCGCAGTCGATGGCGCAGAATCATCTCACGACAATCGGCCAACATGGCACGCTGCTCCGGGGCACGATGCCGCTGGATCTGTCGCTCACAGCCGGGGCGTCGCTGGTATTGAGTGGGACATATTCGCCTTTCGATCAATCCTACGTCGTGCAATCGGTCTCGCGGACGCTGCATTCGCGAGGCGGTTTGGTCCAAGTCGTGAGGGCTTTTGCCACGTCGTGAACGGATGATACCGGCGGCCTGACGCAGATTTCATAAAACGCTGGAGGCGGAATGAAAGCATTCTTTGAAGTGCCGTCTAATCGCGCCGGGATTTCCGCCTGGATCGCGACCGTGCTGACGATGCTGGTGCAGTGCTTGTTGAGCCATGCAGCCCCCCTTGAGGCGGATTTGCTTGGCATCGTGATCGGGTTCGTCGCCATTTTGCAGCCGGATAATTCGGTGTCGGTGACGGAGCTTGAAAAGGCGATTTCTGATGTTCGGACTGCGATGCAGGAGAAAAGCCAATCCAGCATCGATGCAGCGATTTCGGATGCGGCACAGATCGCTGCGCAGGTGATCACGCCAGCCAAACCCAACACTTAAACCGCACGGCACGGATTGCCGGATTTTGGAGGGTATCATGAGCAATACGACGGAAACGGATGTGAATACGGCGCTATCGGATGCCGGCGTGGTGGCGGATATTGCCGCGGTTGCGGGCAATCCGGTGGCCGGCATCATCGCGGCGGGGGTGAGTGCGGCGGGCGATGTCGCGTCTACGGTCGAGAGCTCTGTGGCGGCGCATCAATCGGCGTTGGCGACGGCGGTCAGTGCGGCAAGCACGTTGGCGAGTGCCTCCGCGCCCGTGATCGCGCAACTGCCGGCAGCGGATCAGCAGCAGGCGACGGGTATACTGGCTGAAATCTCCGGGCTTCTCGCGGCGTTTGGTAAGATTTTCTAACGCTTCGTGACAATGCAAAAACCCCTCGTGTTCCAGGAAAATGCAACGCCATGGATCAATTCTGGAATCTGGTGAAAGCCCATGCCGCCGGTCTGGATGGCTTGGGCGGGGTGGCGCGTTTCGGGTTGGTCTCGAGCTTCGATCCGTCCGCCTATGCGGCGCGTGTGCTGATCCAGCCGGAGAACGTGCTGTCCGGCTGGTTGCCCATTCTCGCCGCATGGGTCGGGGCGGGCTGGGGGTTGGCGGCACCGCTGACACCCGGCGCGCAGGTATTGGTGATCGCGCAGGAAGGTGATGCGGAGCAAGGCGTGATCGTGGGCGCGGTGTGGTCGGCGGTGGATACGCCGCCCGCAGCACCAGCCGGCGAGCTATGGTTGCAGCATCAAAGCGGGAGTTTTCTGAAATTGCACAATGATGGAACGATTGCGCTGCAAGTATCGGTCGTGAATATCGCCGGCAGCCTCGTGGTGAGCGGTGATATTTCTGATCAGAATGGCGCGCACGGAACACTCGCCACTTTGCGGAATGCGCATGATGTGCACACTCATGCGGACCCGCAGGGTGGCGTGAGCGGTCCGCCATCGGTGACCGTGTGATGGCGGATTTAAGCCTGCAATTCGGTGGCGATCTTGGCGTGGGCGCGACGGGTGATTTGCAGTTGGCCGATGGCGCCACGCTTACGCAACAGCGTGTGCTGCTCCGGCTGCTTACGAATCCCGGCGATTATATCTGGAAACTCAGCTACGGGGCGGGGCTTGGGCGATATGTCGGGCAGCCGGGCGCGCCAGCGGCGATTGTCGGGGTGACGCGGACACAGATGCTGTTGGAAGCCACGGTGGCCACGACGCCGGCGCCGGTGATCGCCACGACCGCCGGCGATGATGGCACCGTCGCGCTGTCGGTAAATTATTCTGATGCGGCGAGCGGCCAATCCTCCCTCCTCACCTTTAACCTGTAGGTCTCCATGCAATTATCGCTGCAGAATTTCTCCACCTTGTTGGAGGGAATGGCCGCTTCCGTGCAGGGTGCGGCGCAGAGCCTGTTGGATTTGACAGTGGGTTCCGTGTTGCGCGCCATATTGGAAGCCAACGCATCCGTGGCCTTGTGGATGCAATGGCTGATCGTGCAATGCTTGGCAACGACGCGCCTTGCGACCAGCACCGGGCCGGATTGCGATAGTTTTGGCGCCGATTTCGGGTTTACACGCCTCGCCGCCGTGGCGGCGGTGGGGCAGGTGACGTTCGCGCGTTTCACGCCCAGCGTATCGGCGTTGGTCCCGGTGGGTACAGCGGTTTCAACCACCGGCAACACGCAAAGTTTTCTGGTGATCGCGGATCCGACAAATCCGGCCTATAGCGCTGCTAACAATGGATTTACATTGGCCGCGGGGGTTGCGAGCTTGAATGTGGCCGTGGTGGCGAGTGTTGCCGGCAGTGCTGGCAATATTCAGCCCGGTGCCGTGCGCGTGCTCAGTTCCGCGATTCCGGGCGTGGATACGGTGACGAATGCGCTGGCCTTCGCCGAAGGCATGGATGCCGAGAGCGACACCGCCTTTCGCGCCCGCTTCGGCAATTATCTCGCCAGTCTTTCACGGGCAACGAATGTCGCGATCGGTTCGGCGATCTCCGCCATCCAGCAGGGGCTCAGCTTCGTCATCAACGAGAACATCAATCAGGCCGGCGCCACGCAGATGGGGTTTTTTGTGGTGACGGTGGATGACGGCTCGGGCGATCCGCCGGCAAGCCTGCTCGGCACCGTGCAACAGGCGGTGGATGCTATCCGTCCCGTGGGCACCAGTTTCGCGGTGCAGGGGCCGGTGGTCGCCTCCGCCAACGTCGCGGTTACGCTGGCCACGGCGGCCGGGGCATCGCATTCCGCCGCCGTTTCCGCGGTGGCAAGCGCGATCGAGGCCTATATCGCCAGCCTGCCGGTGGGGGCCACGCTCAGTTATACTAGGAGGGTGTCGGACTCTGGTTTTTCGTTGACTAATAATGCGCGCCTGTACGGGTAGGCGCGCGTTGCGTCAGTTTCAGCTGGCCGGCCTGTTTGGCCATGGCGGTGGGTACAACGGCTTGGTTTTGTCTTGGTTGCGCCTGGGCCGATGGAAAAACCATCCTATTCGCCTCATTGGTGGGTGGAGAGGATGAACATCCGTTTCACGTTCCAAGCCATGGTCACGAGGTTCCACTCGCTCCGGACGTTATCGATTCCTCGCAGCATGAATTGCCGGAAGCCCATGACAGATTTGACGATGCCAAACACAGGCTCAGGAATCTGCTTACGCAATGCATAGAGTTTCCGTCCCTGCGGCGTGTTCAGCCGGTGCGCCATGGCTTGCACCGGCGTTGGGTTCTGCGGTGCTTTCGACGCCTGGGCGAAACGTTCGCTCAACGGTGGGTGATGCGGTTGCCGGCCCATCGCGATCAGCGGCTCAATCCCGGCCGCCATGCATGCGGTCACGTTCCCCGCGCTGAAATAGCCCGTATCCGCCAACAATGTTTCCGCTTTACCCAAGGCATCAGGCAAGGCGCTGATTTGCTCCAGCATCGGTTCAATCTGCTGCTTGTCGTTGGGCGCCTGCACCACATCCACCGCGACCACCAACAGGCTGTCCGCCGCCACCGCCGCCTGGGCGTTGTAGCACTGCTCGAAACCGCCGGCGGCCATCGGCATGATGCGGGAGTCTTCGTCCGTCAGATTGATCTGATCCGTAGGCAGCGGCCCCTCGGCCGGTGGCGCGGGCGGCTTGCCGCCAGGCTTCTTGCCCGTGGTCTTGGTCTTGGCCTCGCGCGCCTTGAGCTTCGCCTCGTGTTCCGCTTGCTCACGCACAAAACGCTCCCTGGCGCGCGCCTCGATCTTCACGCGAGCCGCCGCCAGCTTCTCCAGGCGATCCTCCCGCCGCGACAACTCTTCCGGGATCGACATCCCGTCGGGAATGTCAGCCTGATCCGCCGCTTCGGCTTTGGCCATGAGTTCGGCCACCTCGGCCTTCAGTTGCACCTCAATCTTACCCGCGCGCTCATACGACAATGCTTTGTGACGGCTCGCGTTGGCGTGAATTTTGGTCCCATCCAGCGCCACTGTCCCCAGCTTCAGCACCCCCATTTCGCGTGCCAGGCTCAGTACCTGAACGAACAGCGCCGCGATCTGGGGCAGAAAACGACGCCGGAACGTGGCAATGGTGTCGTGGTCAGGATGGTCATTCGCCGCAATGAAGCGGAACGCCACCAAATCGTAAGTCGCCCGTTCCAGCTTGCGGCTGGAAAACACGCCGGTCGCGTAGCCATAAACCAGAAGGCCAAGGAGCGGCGCTGGGTGGTAGCTGGCCGAGCCAGTGCCACGATAACTTTTGCTCAGCGCCGTCAGGTCGAGCCCCTCAATCACCTCCACCACAAACCGGGCCAGATGCCGCTCAGGTAGCCACTCGTCGATCGACGGTGGCAACAAAAAACCGGTCAGACGATCCGTCGGGCGGAAATTGGTCATGCAACATCCAGGCAATTAGGAAAACCAACGTGATGATTCTAACCCCAGTACAGAGCGCACGCCAAGCCGTAAGTCCGACACCCTCCTCTCATGTCCGCATTCAAGGGTTCGGTCGTGATTATTCGTTCCGCGTCAGCGGATGACCGGGCGAGGCTATAGAGATGCGCAAGGCAGGAGACAGGACCCGAAGACGCCGGTTGAACAAGCTCTCATGCGCGGGTTGGCTACCGCATGACCGTGGTTCCGTCTCGGGGCTGCCTCAGTCTAGTTGCGAGCATCAGTCCTGGGATTGGCTCATAGGAGGGCTGGAGGATTCCCCACCGCGGCCCTGCCTCCAGCCCTGCGCACCAGATTTGTTTGGTGGGTCTTTTCCTCCGTCTCGTTCAGCAGCTCTCAAGTGAGCTTGGGTTGCGCGATGCGGGCGATCGCCCAAATGAAGCCGACCATTTCGCGGGCAATGGCCGTTGTGACCACGACCTTTGCCTTGCCGGAGGCGACCAGACGGCGATATCTCGCGCACAGTCGAACCTGCGCTTTCCAAGCAATATCGCGGATCTCAGCGGATAGCGGCTCAAGACGGCGGTTGATCGTTCGGCTGACACGCGCCGACATCCGGTATGTCCAGGCCCCCTCAATCAGCACGCGCCGGGCCAGCGCATTGCCGGCTTTGGTGATGCCGCCGCGGCGGACGCTACCGCCTGACGAGTGCTCGCTCGGCACCAGGCCGAGATAGGCCATCAGCTGACGCGGATTGGCGAAGCGGCGAAAGTCACCGACTTCGGCCACAACGGTCACCGCGGCCACGAGGGCAACCCCACGCATCGCCTGCAGCGCGGCCACAACCGGTGCCATCGACCAGCTCGGCAGCAACTCCTCAATCTGATCTGTCAGCCGATCGCGTCGGGTCTCTGCGTCCTGCACAGCATGGATATAATCCTGCAGGACGATCTGCTGCGCCGGATGCTCGAACCGCACCGTCGTCAGCCAGCGCCGATAGGCCAGGGTCCAGGCGCGCGGCCCATGATAGACCCGCTCATGGCGCAGCAGGAAGCCTTGCAGATGCTGCCGCGCCTTGCTCAGCATGCCAACCGCGGTCGCCCGCGCCCGCAACAGATCGCGCATTGCCTCATGGGCGTGATCGGGAACCCAGATCGCGGTTAGTTCGCCGGCCCGATGCAGCTTCGCCAGCATCGTCGCGTCGCGGCGATCCGTCTTTACCCGGTCGCCTGCCTTGATCGGGATCAACGATGGCGCAACCACCACGCACTCGTGCCCAGCATCAGTCAGCAGGCGCTGCAGGCCGTAACCACAGGGCCCCGCTTCATAGCAAAAGCTAAGCCGCCGACCATTCTTGCCGAGCCGAGTGGCCATCCGGCTCAGAACCTCCGGGCGGTTCTCAAAGACACCGATCTGCCGCACTTCGCCGCTACGGCCGCTCTCAGCCACCGACACGCATACCGTCGCCTTATGCACATCCAAGCCAACAAACGTGATATTGTCCATCAGGTCCGCCCTCCATGTATGAGGCTCTGTGCCGGCCATTCGGCACAACCCTCGACACTGTACATGATGAGGGCGGGCCGCCGATCACGCAGCGGACATGGGGTCTAGGCTGGCGCAACTGGCTTATGGCGCTTCCGCGACCGTCAGTAATCTCTCCGGCCTCTTGCTGAATGGCGGCACGGCGGATCTGGTGCCCGGATTGTTCGGCGTGGTCCGCGCCGGCACCGTGACGGTGGCGTGAGCATGACCGGCGATAGTTCGGACATGTTGGCGCGGCTGAAAATGGTGCTGCCGGCGCGCTGGTTCTCGGATACGACGCCGGTGCTCGACGCGTTGCTCACGGGCCTGGCGAGCGCATGGAGCGGGCTGTACACGCTGCTGGGTTACGTGCAGGCGCAGACGCGAATTGCGACGGCCACGGGGATATTTCTGGACATCGCTTCGGCGGATTACCTCGGCGGCAGCCTGCCGCGCCGGGTCAGCGAGGCGGATAGCGCGTATAGCGCGCGGATACGGAGCAATCTGATCAGCCCGCGCGCGACGCGCTCGGGCCTTGTGCAGTGTCTCACCAATCTCACAGGCCGGGCGCCAGTTGTTTTCGAACCGCTGAACGCCACGGATACAGGCGGTTACAACATCAATCTCGGGTATAACTGCGCGGGCGGCTATGGTTGCGCCAATCTTCCCTATCAGTTTTTCCTGACCACGTACTGGCCGAATAACACGCCCATCAGCGATGCCGGCTTCTATGGTGTGGGGCCGGGCGGCTACGGGACCGCGCCGATGTTTTATGCGGATACGGCCGAGTTCGCGGGCACGGTCAGCGATGCCGAAATCTATGCCGCGGTGGCCGCCATCGTTCCGACTTGCAGCATCGCCTGGACACAAATCTCAAACTGAGGATCATGCATGGACCGTAATATTGTCTATCCCGGGAGCATCCCGCTGGATACGGATATTCTGTATCCAAACCGCAACGCCATGGTGGGGATCGCCGCCCTCACGGCGGCGGCCTTGGGCAGCAACGTGGTGGCGGATGGCTTGGCCTGCACGCCCACCGTGCCGGCCTCGCTGTCCGTGACTGTGGCGCCGGGGAGCATCACGCAGCTCACCACCGTGGATGCCACTTCCTATGGGTCGCTGGCGGCGGATGTGGCCGACCAGATCGTCAAGACCGGCATCAATCTGCAGGCGACGAGTTTTACGCTGGCAGCGCCTGCGACTTCCGGACAGTCGATCAATTACCTGATCGAGGCCGCGTTTTCCGAGACCGATACCGATCCGGTGGTGCTGCCTTATGTGAATGCGGCGAATACGAGCCAGCCTTATTCCGGCCCCGACAATTCCGGTACCGCGCAAAACACGCAGCGCATCCAGCGCGTGCAGTTGCAGGTCAAGCCGGGGGTTGCCGCCGCTGCCGGCACGCAGGCAACGCCGGCGATGGATAGCGGTTGGGTGGGCTTGTACGTCGTCACCGTGAATTACGGCCAGACGGCGATTACCGCGGCCAATATCGCCACTTCGATCGGCGCGCCGTTTCTCAGCTATAAACTCCCGGCATTGCGGCCTGGTTTTTCACAAATGGCGGTGTTTACCTCGTCCGGTACGTTCACCGTGCCGAATGGCGTGACATCCGCCCGGGTGACGGTCATCGGCGGCGGCGGATCCGGCGGCTATCATAGCACGATGCCGAGCGGCGGCGGCGGTGCCGGCGGGCAGGCGATGGGCATTGTGACCGGGCTGGTGGCGGGGCAGACGGTGACGGTGAGCGTCGGCGCCGGGGGGGCGGTGCCGAGCAGCCCGGGTACGGGCAATACGGGCGGGACGTCGAGCTTCGGGAGCTATATGTCGGCGAGCGGCGGGATGGGCGGCAATGGCGGCACGTCGTCGACGCAATTCGCCAATGCCGGCGGCAATGGCGGGACGGCATCGGGCGGCCAGGTGAACAATGCCGGATCGATGGGCACGGATTCGATCACCGTGGCGTGCCGCGGTGGCGATGGCGGCGGGCCTGGCAATGGCCGGGGGACAAGCGGCGGGTCGCCGGCGATTTCCGCGCCGGGTTATGGCGGCGGCGGTGGCGGCGGCAGTTGCACGACCGGATCGAGCCCGGTTGGCCTCGCCGGCGGCGCCGGCGGCCCCGGCCTCGTGACGGTTGAGTATTAGGGAGGGCGCGGATGAGCACACCGGCCAGCCATTTATGGCTCCCGTCGAATGCGCGCTACGTGCAGATCGACGGCTTTATCCCAACGCCGCGCGGCCCGCAGATCCCGCCGCCGAAAGCCCTGGCATGGCCCGCGAAGGATCCCGGCGACACGCTGGATTATGTCTTCGACATCTCACCCGCGCTGACCGCCAATCCGGGGGATACGATCAGCACCCTCGATGCCACAATCTCGCCGAATAATCCGGGCGATGTCACGCTCGTGAGTGCCACGGCCGATGGCGCGCGCGCGGTATTGTGGCTCACCGGCGGCCAGGCGCTGACGACCTATACGGTCACGATCAGCATCACGACGACCGGCGGGCGGACCTTGTCGCGCAGCATCGCGCTGCCTGTCATCGCTCTGGCCACGGTGCCGGCACCCAGCGATGCACTGACCACGCCGTCCGGACAGGCGCTGACCGATCCGACCGGTACCCCCCCCTGACAACTTCCTGAGGTTTTTGCGCCATGCCAACCATCGGACAATTGCCGCCCGCGACCTCGGTCTCGGATACTGACGAAATCCCGATTTTCCAGAACGGCCAGACCCTGGCGGCGACCCGCGCGCAGGTGCTGGCCGGCGTGCAGACCGCGCTCACTTTGCCGCAGAACACGCTGCTGGGCGGTCTCGGGCCGGGAACCACTGCCCCCGTGCCGATCAGCATCGGGGCCAATCTCGCGATCTCCGGCACGACGTTATCGGCGACGGCGGCCCCGTTCGAGATTGCCTCCCTGGCCACGGGAGCACCACCGAACCCCGGCGATATCGTGCCGATCAGCCAGTCCGGCGCCAATGCCGGTGTCTCCTACGCGAATTTCATGGGCTCGATGGGCGGCGTGCCGGGCCTGCCGGGCGGTGGCCTGACCGCGACGGCAAGCGGTGCCACGACCGCACGCACGATCGATGCGCTGGTTGCCAATGCCGTCTCCATCGAGGATTTCGGCGCCAAGGGCGATGGCGTCACCGATGACAGCGCCGCCTTGCTCGCGGCGGTGGCGAGCGGCGCGCCGGTGCGCCTGGGCGCGAAGACCTATGCCATTGCGGGCGAGTGCGACATTACCGGAACCTCCTGCACCCTGCTGGGTGTGCCGGGGCTCACCATCCTCACCCGCCCCGCGCAATCGAAACTCGGCACCTCCGCGACCGCCGCGTGGATCAGCATATCCGCCACCACCTTGTGCATGGATGGCATCATCTTCGATGCCAATGCGACGATCACGGCCAATACGTTTGCGGTGGTCGTTCAGGCCGCCTGCACGAAATCGCACGTCACGCGCTGCGTGTTTCGCAACGCCAAAGGGGCCAATAACGGTCATGGCCTGGCCTATTTCGCCAGCGACCCGACGATTACGCAGCACGATGTTCAGGCTTGCGAGTTCACGGAAAATGCCGCCAATGGGTTCTACGCCCAGGCGTTGGATGCGCTCAGCATCACCCAGTGCCGCGCGCATGACAACACTGGCAACGGCATCCAGGTCGATAGCCAGGATCCGACCTTCACGCTGAAAATCCGTGAACTTCAGGTGCTGGGCAATATGTGCTGGAATAATTCCTGCGGCATCATCGTCGGCAATTTCAACGCGACGAACATCAACGTGCAGCCTTTTACCTACGGCAATGCGAATCCAGACGTGCTGGGCGCGGTGATTGCCGGTAATAACTGCTACACCAACCGGGAATACGGCATCTACATCTCCGGGCGGAATATCCTGGTCTCGGGCAATCTCTGCACGAATAACAGCTCGATTGCCGCGAGCGGTGCGGGGATTCTCTGCGATACTGGATATTGCAAGGTCACCGGCAATATGATCAGCGGCGCGTCCGCCTTTGGCATTGATTGCGGAGGCGCGATCTATACCGAGGTGGACAGCAACTATATCAATGGCGCGCTGATCGGGCTGAATATCGGCGGCGGGCAGTATTGCACCGCGCGCGGCAATTTCATCCAGGACAGCACCGGGATTTCGATCGCCGTGCAGAATGTCGAATCCGATGGCAGCGGCGATAATTTCGGGCTTAGCCTGCACGGATCTTTCCATCATCGGCAATTGGATCAATTACAGCGGCGGCGTCGTCGGTATTCTGATCCGCGATGCGGCGCAGAATATTCTGGTGGCGGATAACATCATCGTCGGGGATGCCGGGGCCAATCTGACCAACGCGATCTCGGCCTATACGGATACCGTGACGATACGCGGGAATTTGCTGAATTTCACGCCGCGTTGGCCGGTCAACCCGGTGAGCGTCAATGGGGTTTATACGCTCACCGTGCCGGATATCGTCGATGCCGTCAGCATCTCGCAAGCCTCAGCCCCGGTCGCCAGCATCGTCACCGCGCAAGCGGCCGAGGTGGCGGGGCAGATCACCTTCGTGAAAATGGTGAATACGGGCCTGGCCTATTCCAGCGCCACGGTCAGCTTCTCCGGCACCGGAACGGGAGCGGCCGCGACGGCCTGGGTCTCTAACGGGCAGGTGATCGGCATCCA
This sequence comes from uncultured Pseudomonadota bacterium, assembly GCA_963737355.1. Classification (GTDB taxonomy): domain Bacteria; phylum Pseudomonadota; class Alphaproteobacteria; order Acetobacterales; family Acetobacteraceae; genus Acidocella. Next base: position 56,813 of record CAVTSC010000001.1, read on the forward strand.
GATGACGAGCTTCGGCTCGGGCTATGGGCCGGGCACGACCGTGACGATCACCGGCAATGGCAGTGGCGCCACAGCGACGGTGCAGGTCGGCCTGCCGGTCTGGCAGAACCGGGAACTGACGATCGATTGCCTGGCCGCGACGAGCTTTGCCGTCGCCGGAAGCTGCGCCGGCGATGACCAACTGGACAGGCGCGCCCATCACCATCCCAGCCGGGGCCAGCATCGATTGGATCGGCCAGAATGGCGGCTGGCGTGCCGCGCGGTTCACGCAGAGCGATTATGTTTCCCCGAACGGCGATGGCAGCATGACGCTGCGCACCCGTTCGGGCGATTTGTCGCTGCACCCGGCAGGCACGGGCGTGGTGCGGCTTCTCTCGGATACGGAATCGACCGGGGCGGTGGAGCTCATCGGCCGCGGCTCTCCGCTTAATGCAGTCTCCGCGCCTGCGGGCTCGACCTTTCGTAATTTGAACGGCGGCGTGGGCAACACGTTTTGGGTGAAGCAGGCGGGGACGGGCTCGGCGAATTGGGTTGCCGTTGCTTGATAAGTGAGTGGCCGCTTTTTGAAAAAAGCGGCGCAAAAACTTTTGCCCTTTAGTGCCGGGAGCCACATGCGCCCGAGGCCTAGTTAAGAAAAGTTTTTTTGCTTCTTTTTGTTCACAAAAAGAAGTCTTCCTCTTCGCTCCCGATCAAGGAAACGCCATGACAACGATTGCCCAATTGCCGCCGGTCGCCACGGTCGGGCCGAGCGATCTGCTGCCGCTCTCGCAAGCGGGGCTGCTTTATTCGGCTGAGGTCTCGCAACTCACCGCCAATTTGCAGCCGTTGATCACCGTGCCCAGCGGCGATCTGGTCGGGCGCCAGAGCATCGGCCCCGGCGCGCCGGAGAGTATTGCCGTCGGCATCGGGCCTGATTTTGAGCACCGGCACTCTCGCGGCGAATGGCGCGGACCATGCCGGCTTTCCGGTCCAGGCCGCGCTCTCGCTCACCGACGATCTGGTTATCAGCACCAACAGCACGCCAGGATTACTGCCGGTGACCGCGTTGCGCGGGCTGTTCTCCGCAGGAACGGGCGTTGCGATCGACGATAACGGCGTGATCAGCTCCACGGTCACCGCCAGCACAGGTCCGGCGGGCCCCACGGGACCTGCCGGGCCTGCGGGTCCGGCCGGGCCCGCGGGTTCCGGCGGCGGAACGCTCGCGGGCCCTGCCGCGGGCAATTCGGCAAGCTCAATCGGCGCCTCGGATTATGTGGCGCTGTGGCAGAACGGCGCGCTGGCCTGGATGCCCTATGGTCAGTTCCTCGGCGGGCAGACGATCGACCAATTGCCCGCCGCCGGACCGGCCTCGGATAGTGACGAACTCGTCGTCGCACAGGGCGGCAACACGCTGAGCGTGCAGAGCTTTGGCGCCATCTGGACCTATGTGCAGAGCAAACTTCCCAGCGTGCAGCAGGGGGTTGTCGAACTCACCGCCGACACGGTGTTGGACTCCACCACGCATAATCAGCGCATTCTGGTGGCAAGCTCCCCGCTTACGCTCACGGCGAATTTCACCAATATGGGGGCGGGGTTTTCCTGCACGCTGATTAACCTCGCAGCGGGCGCCGTGACCATGGGCACGGGGATCAATTCTGGCTCCGGCAGCGCGTCATTGCCGCCGGGTGCGGCGACCACGCTGCTCGGGTTGAGCTATTCCGGCGGCTCGCTGGTCTGGTGGAGCGGCGTGGTGCCGAATGCGCCGACGCTCACCATCGGCACGATCTCCGCCCCCGCGCCGGATACCGCCTTCACCATCGCCGGCGGCGTGTTCAACGATGCGCCGGCCGCCCTGGATTACTCCACCGATGGCGGCAATACCTGGAACGCGGCACCTTCCCCCGTGATCACCACGAATGCCTATAGTTTCGTGGCGGCGGGGCTTGGCCCCGGGACCTATGCCATCCGCGTGCGCGACCACGGCAATGTCGCCGTCATCGGCGTGTCCAACAGCTTTACCATTCAAGCCCCCTCCATCAGCTTGGGTGCCGTGCCCGCAACGGTGCCGCTGAACCTGCCGATCGCGCTCTCCGGCACGGTCTCGCCCGCCGGCAGCGCGGTGCAGGTCGGGCTTTCCAGCAGTAGCACCACAGCGCCCGCCGCCTGGGTCAACGCCGTCGTGAGCAATGGCGGCTGGAGCGCGAGCCTCACCCCCAGTGCCGCCGGCACGGTCTATATCTGGGCCGAGCAGCAGGCCGCACCGGCGGTATCCGCCCTATCCGGAGCGGTTGCCGTGGTCGCGGCATCGCTCACGCTGGCGGTGCCCGCCACGGGGTCCGCCGGGGTTGCGCTCGGCATTTCCGGCACGGTCAGCCCGGCTTCGGATGCGGTTAACGTGCAGCTCGCCACGCAGAACAGCACCGCCCCCAGTTCCGGCTGGACGGCGGCGAGCAACAGCGCGGGGAGCTTCACCGCCAGCCTGACGCCGGATGCAGCCGGGACCTATTATGTCTGGGCGCAGGATGCCGCGACCGGGATCAGCACGGTCTCCGCCGCCATCACCATCGCCGCTTCTCCCGCCGTCACCTATGGCATCAACGCGCCCAGCGGCAGCTTCGTCCATGCGGTCAGCACGATCCCGCTGAACGGCGCGATCACCCCGGCGCAGGATATCGCAACCCAAGTCGCCCTTTCCACCTCCAACACGGCGGTGCCGCAGAGCGGCTGGGAGGCGGCATCGGTGATCAATTCAAACGCGCTCTGGGCCGTCTATTATAACACGCCCGCCACCGCCGGGACGTATTACGTCTGGGTCGCGACCGCGACGGGGGGCAGTGCGACCGTCAGCACCTTCACCGTTACCGTGAGCTGAGCCATGACCTTGTTCTGGAATGCACCCGGCTCTCCTTTGGCGACCGGCTTGGGCATGCGCGCTTTGGTGGGACCGCTGCCGGCGGGCAGCGCACCGCCGGCAGGCGTGTTCGCCGGCCCCTATCCCTCCGCCATTTCCGGCCTCTCGGGCTGGTGGGATGCCGGGCTGCTGAGCGGGTTGCAGGATGTCACCGGTGCGCCGCTCACCGCCAGCAATGCCGTCATCGGCGCGGTCGCGGACAAATCCGGCAATGGTAATCTGCTGACGCCCTATCACGTCGCGGCGGATACCGCGCCCATGGCGACCATCGCCGCCGCGCGGGTGAACGGCTATTTGGGCGCCGCCGGCGCGCCGGACCCCAGCATCGTCACCTACGGGCCGAGCCTCGACCCGGATTGGGGGCTGGCGCATCCGGGCTTTGAACTCGGCGCCGCGGCGGCATGGACGCGCTATCTGGTCTGGACGCGCCCGAACTGGCGGCAGGGCACGTATTACGTGAACAACGACCCCATCCCGCTGCTGCACAGCATGGCTGGCAGCGGGCGCGACGATCCTGCAGGCGGACAGCGCGGAGGGGGCGAACCTCACGCTTGTTCCCCGGCACCGCGAGCCAGACCGTGCTCTCCAGCACGCTGGCGCGCCGGCACAGCCATGCGATCATTCTGCGCAACACGCCGGGTGAGGGGGTGGATGTGTGGCTGGATGGCGTGCAGGTGGCAACCGGCATCGCCAATCCGCTTCCCGCCAGCGCCAATGCCCAGGTGCTGCTGCTGCATGACGGCAGCATCCAGGGCTCCGCGCAATGCTGGTTCCACGAGGCCGCGACCTGGGAGCGTGCGCTCAGCACGGCGGAGATCGCTACGCTCATCGCGGCACAAGGCCAGGTGGGTTCTGGGCGCGCGGCGCGGGCGTAAATCTGTTGGTCATGGGCCAGTCCAACGCCGCCTGGTTCATCAATGCCGGCGGCGCGCTGGCACTCGCGCAGGGGCTCGCCTGGTATCTCGGCGCGGCCTCCTATGCCTTCACCGCCGCCATTTCGGGCACCTATCTCTCGCCCAACCGCTATTCGGTCATCTCCGGCCACCCGATCTCGAATTCCTCGCCGCCGCTTTTCCCACCCGGTGCGGGCAACGGCACGTTCCTAACCAATCCGGGCGACGGCTCCGACCCCTCCACCTGGAGCGGCGGGCCGGATTTTGTCGCCCTCACCGATTACCTCACGACCAGCTCGGCACTCGTCTCGACGCTGGACGAGGCGGACATCGCCTTCCTGGTCTGGCCCTGGTCGGAGCAGGACAGCACGATGCCCTATGCCAACAAGGCGCTCTACGAAGGCACGGTGCTGCAATTGCTTTTCCTAACGCGCGCCTTGCTCGGCCGCACGGCCGCGAACCTGCCGCTGCTGGCCTGGAACGCGATCCCCTACGAGACCAATGACGGCGTGCAGATGGTGCGCGAATCCATCGCCGACCTCGCGGCGGAGAATACGAACAACATCATCGTCTTCGCGGCGCAGACGGCGGATTCCAACCCGCTGAACGCGGCCTATGACCCGACGACCGGGCTGTTCACCGGCGGCGATCCGGAGCATCGCGACGAGCCGGATTTGCTGCGCTATGGCCGCATCGGCGCGCATGCGGCCGGACATGCGGCGATCGCCCTCGGCCTGTCGGATTCCATCCCAGCCGCCGCGCTGCCCGCCACCGGCCTGCCGGCCAAAGGCGGACCGCAGATCACGCATGTCTATCGCGCCTCGAATACCAGCCTCATCCTCACCATCGCGCATGATGCCGGGAATGATCTGCTGGTGCCGTTACAGGCGGTGAACGGCGCCGGGTTTGCGGTGATGGATGGCGGCAGCGTCGCGACACCCGGCACGATCATCCCGGCGATCGCGGCGGCACGGGTCGATGCCACGCATGTCTCGGTCACGCTCTCAGCGGCGATCACCAATGCCTCGCCCGAGGTGCTGTTCTTCTATCCCTATGGCAGCACGCAAATCGGCCGGGGCGATGCGGTGACGGATAACGCCGCCAGCCTCGCCCCGCCCGCGAACTGGAATATCGGCAATGATCTCGGCAGCGCCTGGTCCATGAATTTCCCGCTCCAGGCCACGACCTATCCGATCGTGCTGTCCGACACGCCGGATTGATCCGGCGCGCCGCGCCGCGTTCAGGACGATCAACGACACCCTTAACGATCAGGCTTGAAGGAGCACCCATGGACCCCAACTCCGTTGCCCTTCTGCGCTCGGATATTGCCGGGCTGCGCCAGGATGTGAACGGCATCCGCCAGGAGATCGGCATTCTCGAAACAAAAGCGGACTCGCTGGAGAACTGGCGGGTCCGCTATCTGGCGCAGGAAGACCAGGTGATCGGCAAATTATTCGACAAGGTGGATGAGCTGGTGGCGGGGCTGAGCGACATGCGCTCGGAGCTCTCGCGCATTCGCGGCGAGCGCGATGCGGAGCGCCGCACCAGCATGATGATCGTCAGCCTGCTCTCGGCCGCCTGCGGCGGGCTGATCGCGAGCCTGTTCCATGGATAATTTTACCCGCTGCTTTGCCTTCACCCTGGGCGCCGAGGGCGGCTATACCGATAACCCCGCCGATCCGGGCAATTGGACCGGCGGGCAGGCGGGGCAGGGGCTGTTGCGCGGCACGAAATTCGGCATCAGTGCCGCCTCCTATCCCGCGCTCGATATCGCCGCCCTCACCGAGGCGATGGCCGAAGAGATCTACCGCCGGGATTTCTGGGCCAGGCTGCAGGGCGATGCGTTGCCACTGCCGCTGGCCATGGTCGGCTTCGATGCCGCGGTGAATGCCGGGCTGGCCCGTGCGGTCATGTGGCTGCAACAAGCCGCCGGCCAGACGCAGGACGGCGCGCTGGGGCCAGGCACGCTGGCGGCGCTCACCACCGGCAATGCGCTCCAACTGGCGCGAGATGCCTTGGCCTACCGGCTGGATTTTTACGCGCGCCTGCCGAGTTGGCCTGAGTTCGGCCTGGGCTGGTCCCGGCGCGTTCTTGCACTGGCAGGAGAAGTAGTAAGGTAAAGAAGACTTCTTTTTGTGAACAAAAAGAAGCAAAAAAACTTTTTGACCTGAGCCGGGGGCGTCTATCGCTCCCGGCCCAGTAGTCGCAAAAGTTTTTTGCGCCGCTTTTTTTCAAAAAAGCGGCTACTTTACTCGTGCAACGTCTTAATCAGCGCCTCGGCCGCCTCGCGGTCCAGGCGCAAAGCACGCCGCGCCACCTCCTGGGTAAAGCCACCGCGCGCCATCGCCGCCAGGATTTTCAGCTCCGGCGCCTCGCCGAACGGCCCCGCCCGGCGCCGCCGCAAATAGGCGCAGGCGGCGGCGAGCTCGCGTTCCGGGTCTTCCGGCAACACGGCGCCCTTCACCCCCTTGGCCGCCAGATGCGCCAGTGTCGCGCGGCGGGATTTCCCCTCCCGCGTCAGGCGCTTGGCGCGCGAGGCGGCGAAGGCGCTGTCATTCAGCACGCCGCTCTCCTTCAGCCGCGCGAGGACTTCCGGGATAGCGGCTTCTTGGCCCGCCGTGCTTGCGCCGCGGCTTCCTCCGGCTCGGCATCCTCCCCGGCATAAAGCCGCGCCCAGCGGTCGAGCTTCGCGCGCCAGCACGCGCGCCAGGCCCGCCTCCGTCGCCGCATAGCGCGCCAGGTGGTTCAGCGCCGCCTCATATAATTTTGCCGCATCCGGGGGATTGGCACTCATGGAACCGCATTTACGGATGGGATGCTGCACCTGCCAAGCCCAGTTTGGCGGATTTCCTGCTTGTCAGCCGCCATTTCACCCCCTATACGCCCCGCTTCACCGTAAAACGTGATGCGCGCGCGCCTGGGCCTTTAGGCATGCCTGGCCGCCGCCCCGATGTTCGGGAGCCCTGCTCGCGCAGGGAAATGCGATAGGAGACCAAAATGCCGAAGCTCAAGACCAAGTCATCGGTCAAAAAACGGTTTAAGATCACCGCCACCGGCAAGGTTCTCGCCGGCCCCGGCAAGAAGCGCCACAACCTGATGGCCCGCAGCCAGAAAGCCAAGCGGCAGAATCGCGGCAGCCAGACCCTCACCCATGCTGACGGCATCACCGTTAAGCAATGGGCGCCGTACGGCATCGCGTAAGGGGAAGCAGATAAATGGCACGTGTAAAACGGGGCGTTACCACCCACGCCCGTCACAAAAAAGTTCTCGAACAGTCGAAGGGCTTTGTCGGCCGTTCGTCCACCAATTACCGCATCGCGCTGGAGCGCCTCGAAAAGGCCCTGCGCTATGCCTATCGTGACCGCCGGGTCAAAAAGCGCGAGTTCCGCTCGCTCTGGATCCAGCGCATCAACGCCGCCGTGCGCGAGCATGGCCTGACCTACAGCCAGTTCATTTTCGGCCTGAAGCAGGCCGGGCTGGAGCTGGACCGCAAGGTTCTGGCCGCCATCGCGTTCGACGATGCCGCGGCGTTCGCGGAAATCGTCCAGGCTGTGAAGGCTGTCGGCGCCGCCGGAAGTAAGCCGTTTGCGCGAGGCTAGCACGGCTGTTTGACCTGACTGTCTGTCACTTGTTTCATGTCCAGCCGGACCTCATCTTCCGGCTGGACATGAAAACTTCATCATCCCCATGCCGGAACTGCCTGGCGGAAACCGCCGCCTTCCTCACCCCCCATGAGCAGGACCAGCTTTGGCGCGCCGCCATCATCATGGCGGATTCGCGCGGCTTGGTGATGCGCCTCACCGCCATGTTCGGCCGGCGCATCGAGCAGCTGCGCGGCGCCGTATCTCGCAAACCGGCGAGCGTTTCGGCGGCCCGGCCTGGACCGATCTGACCCAGCGCGCCCAGGATGCGGTCGAGGACACGCTCTGGAACAGCTATAATCTCGCGACCTTCGGCCTGAAGGCGGTTCCCCGCATCGCCCGCCCCAAGCGCCCGCGCGGCAACAGGCGTCGCACCGCCTCGCCACCACGGCCAGCGGCGTGGCCTCCGGCTTTGTCGGCCTGCCCGGCGTGCTGTTCGACATTCCCTTCACCACCACGACCATCCTGCGCTCCATCGCCGAGGTCGCGCGCGATGCCGGCGAGGATCTCGCGACCGAGGAGACCAAGCGCGCCTGCCTGGAGGTTCTGGCCTTCGGCGGCCCCAGCTGCGGCCGATGACGAAACCGAAATCGGCTATTGGGCGACGCGCATCGGCGATGAACCATCTGACGGTCAATCTGCTCATCCGCAGTGCTGCCGGCCGCTTCGGCCTGGTGCTGTCGGAAAAACTCCTGGCCCAGGCGGTCCCGGTGGCCGGCGCCATTACCGGCGGCGCGCTGAATTATGCCTTCACCGATTATTATCAGAACATGGCGCAGGTGCATTTCTGCCTGCGCGCGCTGGAGCGCCGCACCGGCCAGCCGCTGGCCGTGCGCAAATGTTTTCGACGACATGGTGCAGCCTCGCGCGCGACCGCCGCCGGGTGACACGCAGGCCGAGCCGGGAACGGCGTCAGCGTCAGCTACCTGCCGCGCTTAGGCGAGGCCAAGCCGAAGACGCGCCGACAGTGCGTGACGCCCCTTGGATCCCCGTTCGCCGTTATTTGAATCGAGATCAGTTCGACGTCGAAAATCAGCGTCGCGCCCGGCGGGATCAGCGCCGCCGGCGCCGCGCTGGCCGTAGCCGTGCTCGGCCGGGATGATCAGCGTGCGCTGGCCGCCGGCCTGCATGGTCGAGACGCCGATATCCCAGCCCGAGATCACCTGCTGCACGCCGAGCTTGAAGGTGAAACGGCTGCCCGCGGTCGCGCGAGGAATCGAATTTCTTGCCCTTGGCGCCGTTATCGTCCAGCCAGCCGGTATAATGCACGGTGACCATCTGGCCTTTCTTCGGGGTCTCGCCGGTGCCCACGACATGGTCTTCGTATTTCACGCCGGAGGGCAGGGTGGTGATGTTGTTTTCGGTCATGACTATTGCTCCACTCAAGCGGTTATTGTCCCGCCTGGGTAGTCAATATCCCGCAACCCCGCAAATCGACGCAAGGCGGCCGCCCTCGGAACCCGGTTTGCCACCTTCGTCGCCGCGCACGAACAAAAACGCCAGGGGAACATGCGTTCCCCTGGCGTCCAGCAAAGGCTTAGCTAAAGCCTTAGTTCTTGGCCTGGTGGAAGCCGAAGGACACCGCATCGGCCTTGCAGACATAGGCGCCATGCTTGGTCTTGCCGTATAGCTTGGAGCTGGCGAGGTGGAAGCTCTTGCTCTTGCCCAGGGCGGACCACACCACCGTGCCGCCCGGGCAATGCGCGGTCGGCGGCGGCCGCGGTCTTGAACAGATCGGCCTTCGGCAGCTTGCCGTCGCGGACTTGGCGGTGTGCGTAGCCGGTGGCGGCCGGTGCAGCCGGAGCAGCCATGGTCATGCCGAGCCCATGAGCTGCGCGGCGGCGGTCTGCGCCACGGCCAGCGGTGCCGCGCCCATGACGCAAGCAAAGGTGAGGGCCGGCAGCAGCCCGGAAATCTGCATCATTTTCATCGCGGCTCTCCTGTTCAGAAACGCCGCCTTAGAGCGGCGATCACGATCTGTGGGTTCATTATCGTCTTAGGTCGTACCATCGCGGGATTACGGCGCGGTAATGCCGCTCGCGCCTAGGCTGATTTCGCGGCTTCCGCAAGCGGAGGTAGTGGCGCCTTGGCGATGGGCTGTTCTTTCAGGGCGCATTTGCGCGGATCGCGGCGGCGGTTTAGGGTTTCGCCGCTTATCACCGCAGAGACCGGGACCCACCATGAACCTTATCGCCGACCGCCTGAACCGCATCAGCCCCAGCCAGACCATCGCCATTTCCTCCAAGGCGCGCGCGCTGAAGGCCGCCGGGCGGGATATTATCAGCCTCTCCGCCGGCGAGCCGGATTTCGACACGCCCGAGCACATCAAGCAGGCCGCGATCGCCGCCATCCAGTCCGGCGACACCAAATACACCGACGTCGCCGGCACCCGGCGCTGCGCAAGGCCGTCGCCGCGAAATTCAAGCGCGATAGCGGCCTCGACTACAAGCCCGAGGAGATCATCGTCTCCACCGGCGGCAAGCAGGTCATTTTCAACGCCATGCTCGGCCACCGTGCAGGCGGGCGATGAGGTCGTGATCCCGACGCCGTGCTGGGTCAGCTATCCGGACATCGTCGGCGCTGGCCGAAGGCAAGCCGGTTTTCGTGCCCTGCAGCCAGAATAACGGCTTCAAGCTGCGCGCCGAGGATCTCGAAGCCGCGATCACGCCGAAGACGAAATGGGTGTTCCTGAACTCGCCCAACAACCCCACCGGTGCGGCCTATTCCGCCGAGGAGCTGCGGCCGATCTGCGACGTGCTGCTGAAGCACCCGCAATGTCTGGGTCTTCACCGACGATATCTACGAAAAGCTGACCTATGACGGCTTCAAGCCCGCCACCATCGTCGAGGTGGAGCCGCGCTCTGCGCGACCGCACCGTCACCATGAACGGCTGCTCGAAAGCCTATGCCATGACCGGCTGGCGCATCGGCTTTGCCGGCGCGCCGCTGGCGCTGATCAAGGCGATGGACAAGCTGCAGAGCCAGTCCACCTCCAACACCTCCTCCATCAGCCAGGCCGCCGCCGTCGCCGCGTTGAACGGGCCGGAGGACGGCCTGCGCGAGATGGTGCGCGTGTATAAGGAGCGCCGCGACCTGGTCGTGGACATGCTCAATGCCGCCCCGGGCATCACCTGCTCGCAAGCCGGAAGGCGCGTTCTACGTCTTCCCCGCGATCCATGGCTGCATCGGCAAAACCACGCCGAAAGGGGCCAAGATCAACACTGACGAGGATTTCGTCATCGCGTTGCTCGATGAGGAAGGCGTTGCCGCCGTGCACGGCTCGGCCTTCGTCTATCCCGGCCATTTCCGCATCAGCTACGCCACCTCCACCGAGGCGCTGGTCGAAGCCTGCACCCGCATCCAGCGTTTCTGCGCTGCGCTCGTTTAAGGGAAGGGAAGTCTTCTTTTTGTTTTTTGTGAACAAAAAGAAGCGAAAAAACTTCGCTCATTTGGGCCGTGCTGGTTTCACCAGCACGGCCCAAATTGTTTAGAAGTTTTTTGCGCCGCTACCTTTCCAACGTGAACGCGCTTACCAGCGCCGCGCCCACGGCCAGCAAGGGCAAGGAGATCAGGATTCCCGCCTGGAAATAGACCGCGAACCCAGCCCCCAACGCCCCCAGAAAATACATCACGAACGAGGCGCATTGCCGCTTGGTATCCTTCGGCACGGCGAAACTTCCGCTCGCCAGCATGTCGGTCAGCGCAATCACGATATTGGTCAGCGTGCTGGTGAACACGATGGTCGGGATATTCGACAGGTTAACCCGTTTGCCGACGATGCTCTGCAAGCCCATGCGACACGGCCAGCAGCACGATGAGCACATCCGTGCTGAGCCTCGCCGTTGCGATGCGTTGTGAGCCTCCAAACCACCACAGCGCCTGCCAGCAGCAAAGCCTCGATGCCAAGCAGGCGCCGCAGCGCGCCGTGCTGCGCCGAGTGCGCGGCTGGCCAGCGTGCCGAGCACGCCGCCGCCGACGAAAGCGGCCAGCGCCAAGGCCGAGCCGAAAGCCGAGGCGAAGGAAAACCGGCTGATATAATAGCCTAGAAAGGCGAGATTGCCCGTCATCGCGGAGGCCAGCACGCCGCCCAGCTTGGCGAAGGCGATGATATCCACGGCGCCCGCCGCAAAGGCCGTCAGCGTGAGGAGAATTCCAGCGCCAGCACGGAGTCAGCCTTGGCGGGCCCGGGTTTCATCAGGGAGTTAGGATTCATTGCGTTCTGCGGCGTCCGCAGCATCGGGTGTTGCGGTACGGCGCGCCCGGATCCGGCGGATCCGCCGTGCATCGGCCTCCAGGACCAGAAATTCGATGCCCGACGGATGCGGGATGATCTCGCCTTTCGTCGGCACCCGCCCGGCGAGGTTGAACACCAGCCCGCCGACGGTTTCGATATCCGCGTCGCGCTCATCCTCGGAGAGCACATTGCCAAGCCGCGCCTCGAATTCCTCGACCGGCAGCAGCGCGTTCAAATCCAGCGCGCCATCCGGGCCGCTCGACCAGCATCGGCCCTTCGATCTCGTCATGCTCATCGGAAATATCGCCGACAATGGTCTCGACCAGATCCTCGATCGTCACCAGCCCGTCGATCCCGCCATATTCATCGACCACCAGCGCCAGATGCGTGCGCGTCTGGCGCATCTGCAGCAGCAGGTCGAGCACGGCGATCTGCGGCGCCACCATCAGCGGCTTGCGCAGGATTTTCTCGACGGCAAAGCTCTCCGCCGGGCCGGTGAAGGCGAACACGTCCTTGATATGCACCATGCCCAGCACGTCATCGAGATGTTCGCGGAACACCGGCATGCGCGAATGGCCCTCCTGGCGGATCTGGTCGATCGCCTGGGCCAAGCGTCACATCCGCGCGCATCGCGATGATATCCGGGCGCGGCACCATCACGTCATCGGCGGTGATCTCGCGCAGCCGCAGCACATTGGCGATCAGCGCGCGTTCCTGCAGGTTGAGCCCCACGGCTCTCGCCGGTCGCCCCCAAAGCCGCCTCGCTCCCCGCCTCCTGCACCAGCTCCGCGATCGAACTCGCGCACCGATTGCTCGTTGTTGCGCAGCCGCCCCAACAATCGGCCCGAGTGCGGAGCTCATCGGTTTTTCCACGGATTGGCGACGCCAAGGCGCGAGAGCAGCCGTGCCTCCTCGCTCTCCATGCGGCGCGCATCGCCCGCATGGTGGTGGTCAAAGCCGTGCAGATGCAGCGCGCCATGGATCAGCAGATGCGTCAGATGCGCCGCCATGGCTCTTCTGCGCCTGCTCCGCCTCGCGGCGCACAACCCCGAAGGCCAGCAGGATTTCCTGCGGGTGTTCATAGGTCAGCACGTTGGTCGGCTTGTTCTTGCCGCGGTCGCGGCCATTCAGCCGCCGCACCGTCCGGTCATCCGTCAGCACCACATCGGCATCGCAACCGGCCGACCTGCATCGCCCGGGCGACGAGGCGATGCACGTCGCGGATATGCGCGCGCCAGCGCCGGTCGGTCACCACCATCTCTCCCCCCAATATGGGGGGCTTGTACTTCCAGGTTCCATTACATTCCGTTGTTCTAAGCGTTATCCGTGCCGCTCGCGCGCATGTTCCTTGGCGGCGGCCTGGCGCTGATCATAGGCTTCCACGATCCGCCCGACCAGCGGGTGGCGCACCACATCGCCATTGTTGAACCGGGCGACGCCGATGCCGGAAATCCCCTCCAGCGTTTCCAGCGCGTCGGCCAGGCCCGAGCGCGTGCCCGCCGGCAGGTCGATCTGCGTCAGATCGCCGGTGATCACCATGCGCGTGCCCTCGCCCATGCGGGTGAGGAACATCTTCATCTGCACCGGCGTGGTGTTCTGCGCCTCATCGAGAATCACGAAGGCATGCGCCAGCGTGCGTCCGCGCATGAAGGCCAGCGGGGCGATCTCGATCTCGCCGGTGGTCATGCGCTTGGTCAGCTGGTCGCCGGGGAGCATGTCATTCAGCGCGTCATAAAGCGGGCGCAGATACGGGTCCACCTTCTCCTTCATATCGCCGGGCAGGAAGCCGAGCCGCTCGCCGGCCTCAACCGCCGGGCGGGAGAGCACGATCCGGTCCACCTTGCCCGAGGTCAGCATCGCCACGGCCTGCGCCACCGCGAGATAGGTCTTGCCGGTTCCGGCCGGTCCGATCGCAAACACCATTTCATGGCGCGCCAGCAAATCGATATAGGCGGTCTGCGCCGCGCTGCGCGGGCCGATGGCGCCTTTGCGGGTGCGGATCGCGGGCAGATCGGAGAGCGGCAGCCTCGGCTCGGCGGTCGGATCGGTGAGCCGCATGGCGGCATCGACTTTCGGTCCGTCGATCATCTCGCCGCGTTCCAGCTGCCGGTACAAGCGCCGCCAAGGCCGCCTCCGCCGCGGCGACCTGCTCGGCGGCGCCGGAAATGGAGATGCGGTTCCCCCGGCAGGCCAGCCGGACGCCGAGCCGCTGCTCGATCCGGGCGAGATGCCGGTCATGGTCGCCAAGCAGCAACGGCAAAAGCGCGTTATCGGCGAAGGTGAGGGTGAGGGACCGCGGGGGCGGGGCGGGGGTTCGTAGCCGGAGACGCGATGATCTGGCTCAAGCGGCGATTAGCTCCTTGTCTAAATTTCCTAAGAGTGAGTTGGGGTTGGCATGGGTGATTTTAACCCGGTGCACCTCGCCGGTCAGCGCGACCGGGGATTCCACCACCACCGGCTGCGCATAGAGCGAGCGCCCGGCGATCTGGCCCGGATAGCGCCCAAGGCCGGTGAACAGCACCGGCGTCGTCAGCCCGACGGTGGCGGCGTTGAACGCATCCTGCTGGCGGCGCAATTCCGCCTGCAATTCATAGAGCCGCGCATCCTTCACCGCCGCTTCGATCTGCGGCAAGGCGGAGGCCGGCGTGCCCGGGCGCGGCGAATAGTTGAAGCTATAGGCCAAGGCAAAGCCGGTCTCGCGCACCAGCGCCATGGTCGCGGCAAAATCCGCATCCGTCTCGCCCGGATGGCCGATGATGAAATCCGAGGTGAACGCCATATCCGGCCGGACCTCGCGCAGCCGCGCGACGATCCGCCGGAAATCATCCGCCTTGTGCTTGCGGTTCATCGCCGCCAGGATTTTATCCGAGCCCGATTGCACCGGCAGGTGCAAAAACGGCATCAGCGCCGGGTTGTCCCGATGCGCCAGGATCAGCTCCTCGGTCATGTCCGAAGGGTGCGAGGTGGTATAGCGCAGCCGGTGCCAGCCCATCGATCTCGGCCAGCTCGCCGAGCAGCCGGGTCAGGCTCCAGATCCGCCCATCCGGCCCTTCGCCATGATAGGCATTCACGTTCTGGCCGAGCAGCGCGATTTCGCGCGTGCCCTGCGCCACCATCCGCCGCGCCTCCGCGATGATGCTGGCCGCCGGGCGGGAGGCCTCCGCGCCGCGCGTATAGGGCACGACGCAGAAGGAACAGAATTTATCGCAGCCTTCCTGGATGGTGAGATTGGCGATCACCCCCTGCGGTGCGGCCAGCTCCGGCAGAAAGTCGAATTTCTTCTCCACGGGGAAATCCGTGTCGATCACCGATTTCTTGGTCCGGTGCAGCTGCGCGATCAGCTCCGGCAGGCGGTGATAGGCCTGCGGCCCGACGACCAGATCCACATAAGGCGCGCGCTTGAGGATGATCTCGCCCTCGGCCTGCGCGACGCAGCCGGTCACGGCGATCATCATGTTGCCGCCGGTCTCTTCCTTCAAATCCCGCAACCGGCCAAGCGCCGAGAACACCTTTTCCGCCGCGCGTTCGCGGATATGGCAGGTGTTCATGATCACCATGTCCGCACCCTCCGGCGCGTCCACGGTCGCATAGCCCAAGGGTGCGAGCACATCCGCCATCCGCGCACTGTCGTACACGTTCATCTGGCAGCCATGCGTCACGACATGCAGTTTACGGGTTTTGGGGGCCGTTTCGTTCATGCGTCTAAGTCCATCCGGTTTTCCCGGACGGAAAAGCGCTTGGATGGCGGGCTGGTCAAGGTCAATTCGTTCAGAACCCTCCGGATCGCAGCATTATTCCGCTACGTTTGGCCGCGCCGTGTCAAGCCCATTTGCATGATCTTTCGGTATCTTAAGCGCCAGGCCATGGCCGAGCGCGACACGCTGGTCGAAGACGAAGCAATCCCCCCGCCATTTGCTGCTCGCCTCCGGGACCTCCTCAAGATACCGCAAAATCCCGCCATCGAGTTGGAATACCTCGGGTGAATCCGGCTTCGAGCATATAGGCGCTGGCCTTTTCGCAGCGGATTCCGCCGGTGCAGAACATCGCGATTTTCTTGTCCCGCGCACCTTCCAGCGCCGTATCGACGAAGGTCTTGAAGTCGCTGAAGCTGGTCAGCCCCGGATCGACCGCGCCCTCGAATGTCCCCATCGCGACCTCGAAGCCGTTGCGGGTATCGACCAGCAGCACATCCGGGTCTTCGAGCAGGCGGTTCCATTCCCGTGCCGCCACCCGCTGCCCTACCTTGCGTGTCTCATCCAGCGTCTGACCGAAGGTGATGATCTCGCGCTTGAGCCGGATTTTCAGCCGGTCGAAATGCTGCGTTCCAGCGCTTGAGAATTTCAGCTCTAGGTTATCGATGGCGGGACGGTCAGCGGTCGCCTGCCCGAGCATCGCCACGAACGCGTCGATCCCCTCAGGCGGGCCGGCCAGCGTGCCGTTGATGCCCTCGGGGCTGACCAGCACCGTGCCGAACAACCCGAATGCGGTGCATTGCGCCAAAAATTCCTCCTGCACGGCTTCGGGCCGCGGCAGCGCGATAAACGCATAGAACGCCGCCACCTTGTTCGTGAGGTGCTCGCTCATGCCGTAAAGCGCCCCTGCCGCAAGTCGGCGGCGGTCTGCTGCGAGCTGCGCCTCGATGGAGGCCGAAAGCGCCTTGCGGTGTGGGAAGGTGCCGGGGGCGATCGCGCCGTCCAGCACGATGGTCGCATGCAGCCTGTGCCGGCGGCCGATGCCGTTAAAATGTGTTGCCATGTCCATATCTCCATACCAGGAAATATCGGGCCGGTCGCATTTGCGCACGGGCAAATCCGTCAAGCCTGTCATACACCAGCGTCACGGGTTGCACCCAGGGCTTGGCCGGCGTGTTGGCCAGCATGAAAAACGCCGAGGAGAACGGCAAAACCCGCGTGCCGTCGGACGTCGTGCCCTCGGGAAACAGGATGATATTATCCCCCGCGGCCAGCCGCCCGCTCAGCGTCTCCTGTTCCTGCGTCGAGGCTGGTCCGGGAGCGGGTGACGAAGATGGTCCGGCCGAGCCGGGCAACCCAACTCACAACCGGCCATTTCGCGATATCGGCCTTGGCGACGAAACAGCCCGGCAGCACGCGCCGAGTGCGACGATATCCAGCCAGGAGCAGTGGTTGGCGACGAACAGTACCGGCCGGTGGCGGTCCGGCGCTGCCGATCACGGTCAGCCGCAACCCCAGGATCGCGCCATGCCGCGCCAGTAGGTCATCGCAAAGCGCTCCTTGCCCGCGCCCGGGCAGTAGTCAGCAGCACCGCCTGAACCGGCATCGCCAACAACGTCCAGAGCAGGATGCGCACCCAGCCGCACAGGCCATGCGGATCAGGGCGCGCCGCCTTTCAGCATGGTGCGCAGGTCGAGCAGGATCGGCCCGGGATCGGCGGCCAGAACATCGCGCACAACTTCTGCCCAGTCCGCCACATCCTCCACCCTGGTTGGGTTGTCGCGCAGCAATTCGCGCTTGATGAAGGGAAAGCCCGAGAGCAGCAATTGCCGCCATAAATCCGAGGTCGGGTTCAGCGCCACGCGGCTGCGCCACGCCGTCGCGGATGCGCAGGCCTGGCGCTTGCGCGTCTGATCTGCATCGGGTCCGCTTATCCGCATGTCCCGTCTTCCTCCGCCACTCAACCGCCGCAAGCTCGTCCCGGTTGACGAGCTTGATCAGGCTCTCATAGTCCCAGAGCGCGGCGCAGCGCAGGCCGCCTTTTATCATCGCCTGCGTCACGCCCACCTCATAGGCACTGAACCACATAGGATTTCACAGGGACCGGCCGGACGGATCGCCAGAATTTGCCGAACGCCTCCGAGCGCAAGGCGGTGGGCCCAAAGGCCAGGAAGAAGGATTGCAGATGGTAGCGCACCTGCCAGCTTTCGGTCAGGCCCCAGATATCGGCCTTGGCGTAATTCAGCCGGCGCAGCATGTCGCCGAGCGGCAACAGCGGGCCGAACACGCTGTCATTGGCGCAAGATGATCTCCTCGGTCTCCGCCCGCGGCAGGCCTAGAAAATCCAGCGCATCGCGCCAGGCGCCGAAATCATAGCCGATATTGCGCCGCACGATCACCGCCGCGCAGATCTCCTGCAAGACCGACATGGCAGGCCGGTTGCAGCCGCCCGGCATTGCTCACGAACACAACGCTGCGGCCGTTTTCCTTGAGCTCGCGCATATAATCGAGCAATTGCGGCCGCACCTGCCCGCGCCGGTCGAAATGCATGAACAGCACGATTTTCGGCCCGAGCGCGATCTCGCCTTCCGGCCAGACGCTGCACAATCTGGCGCGGCCGGCGCAGCCGGCCGATCAGCACGAGCCGGGGGGACCAGAAAGCCCATTTCAGGCCGAGAAAAAGCGGCGCAAGCGTCTTCTCATGGCGCGGGCCTCACGCGACCGCTTGTTCAATCTGGCGTCGCAGATCATCCGGCGCGTCCTGGATAGGCGCCGATAAAGCTCGCGCAGCAGCGGTGGTGGCTTCCGCGCCGCGTTTCAGCCGGTGCAGGGCCAGCACCTCGCCGCGCAAGGCCGGCCAGAACAGCGGATCCGGCGCCGTGCCGGGCGGGCGCTGCCTTGACCAGCGCATCGCGCAGCCGGGCGAAGACAGGTGACACTGCGGCGCAGATCGCTCGCGCGTCTGCAGGAACAAGATGCCGGCGCAAAACAGCGCATCGCGTGCGGCGTGCGTCATAAGGCGGGCGGAGCTTGATCAGCATCGGATCGACCACGGGCAGCAGCAGCCGGGCGGTGGCATATTCCGTGGCATTGACCAGCCGGGTGAAGGCGCGCAGCACGATGCTGTCGGCGGAGGCGCGCAGGATCGCGCAGCGCGCGCGCGATGCCGAATCTCCGGCCCGGGGCGAGTGCCAGATTGGCCAGGCTGAGCAGCGCATCGCGCTGCAAATGCTCGGGCAGGTCCGCATCCGGCATTATCCGGCAGCATGGCCAGGTTTCAGCGCCTCGGCGCGGCTCCATCGCCCCGGCATTCACCAGCAGGACAAACCCGCGCCAGCCGATCACGCGCTCGCCAAAGGCAACGAGCCCGGCAACGCAAGCCGGCGTCGCCCGCATCCGCCTGGCAGAGCAGGATTTCGCCCGCGATCAACCCGGCCGAGCGCGGCCGACAGGCCATCCGTCAGCGAACGCCGCGCCAGAGCGTCCTGCAAGGCCTGGACGGCGGCACCGGCCAGGCGCAGCACCGGCAGGGCCACCGCGCGGCTGTGTCCCGGCGCCCAGCAGCATCATGGCCCGGGCGTAAAGGATCATCCCCAGCCCGAGCGGCATCAGCTCTGTCGAGCTCGGCCAGGCTCGCCTCCGCACCGCCTCAGGCAGTTCCAGCGCCTTGCCAGCTCCAGGCCGAATCGCGCTTGCACGGCGGGCAGCAGCGCGGCCCAGGCGGCTTCGCGCGCCGTCTGCATCGCCATCATTCGCCGCCTCGAAGATCCCGCGCCCGGCAAAGCCGAGCCGCAAATCGCTCCCCGGCGCCGTCAGCCCGGCGCGCTCCACGAGATAGCGCCGGTACATCGCGCGCCCCGCCGCCGCATCCTCGTTCAGCATGAACGGCGCGGCGGAGGCATAGGCGACCAGCGACATCGCCTCCCGGAACACGACGACATGCGCGAACCCGGCCGCGATCAAGACCGTGCGCAGGCTGGCTGCGGTCTGCAGCACCAGATGCGCGCCGGGCGAGAGCAGCGGCATCAGCGCCTCGGCGCTGCAATTCCGGGGTGATCCATTCGGCATCCGGCGTGGTGAGAATCAGCATCCCGTCCTCGGCCAGCGCCCGGCGCATCAGGCGCAAAAAACGCCGGCGGATGCGTCGATATGCTCGATCACTTCGGTCGCGATCACCACATCCCAGGGCCCGTCGGCTAGGTCCTTTTCCTCGAAATAGTCCTGGTGCAGCGTGAGCCCCAGTTCGCGTGCGCCGAAGGCCGCGAGCGGGGAGGGGTCATAGCCTTCGCCGCGCCAGCCGCGCGCGCGGATGCCGAAATCCAGCCCAAACCCATAGGCGCCGCCGATCTCCAGCAGCCGCGCGCCCGGCCGGCTTGTCCATGCGCGTCAGCGGTGCGGAAATCGGCCAGACCCCGGCGCCCAATTGCACCTGATAGACATTCCAGCCGATCTCGATCAGCGTCTCGGTGGCGTAATCCATCGTCTGCGTATTATCGACGAAGCGCACCGCGCAATGCGGGCAGATCTGCAGCACGAAGCGGTGCGTCGGCCCCGGGCGGGCGGTAATCGATCTCCAGATATTGCCGCGCCGGCGCCGTCGTTCCGCAATTCGGGCAGACGCGTTGCGCCGAACCGATCGCCCAGCCATTCGATCTCGATATGCGCGGCGATGCGCTGCTTTTGCGGCGCGCGTGCATCATGCGAAGAGCTCCGGCACCCGCTCCTTCAGGGCCGCGTTCAACGCGTCGCGGCGCTCCCACAGGCTGCGATACCAATCCGTCCGCGCCGTCGACCTGATAGGCCAGCATGCGCTCGCGCGCGACATAGGCGCGCGCCGCATCGGCGATTTCGCGCGTGGCCTCCGGATAGGCGAGCAGCCGCAGCAAGGCCGCGCGCAATTCCAGCGCGTCGCGGAAGATCAGGCCGGTCTTGCCGTTCTGGATGCTGGCGCCATACACCACGTCGCTCGCCAGCGCGGCCACGCGCGCGGCCCCGGCCTCGATGAATTTCAGATCGGATTTGCGCGCGGTTGAACGCGGTATCGGCGAGCGGCATGAAGGCGATATCCGCCTCGCCCAGCATGCGCATATAGTTCGGCATAATCGGCCATCGGGTCGAAGCGCTTATGCGGCGTCTCCAGCGCGTTAAAGAACGCCTCGTCGATACACGACATGAAAGCGCAGGCGTTCGCCGACCGCGCGCGCCACCTCGTTCAGCGCGGGCATCAGCGGCGCCCAATCCGCGCCGCGGTTGAGCGCGCCGAAAAACAGCGTCAGATGGCTCGGGATCGGTAAAATTGCGCAAAGGCGGCAGTTCGAAAATGCCGTTCGGGAACATGCCCGACCTCAGGGTTTTGCGCGCCAGAGCAAATCGGCCAGGGCCGGCGTGCTGGTCTGCACGGCATGCACGGCGCGGAAGGTCAGCAGTTCATCAAGGTTGACGCCCCGTTGTTCCATGAAATTCGGGTGATCGTCGAACTCGCTGACCACGAGATAGTCCTTCTCCAGCAATGCCCGCACCCGCGCGATGCCGGATTCGCCCAGCAGCAGCGGCCGGTGCAGCACGGCGATGCGCGGGCCGGCATTCAAGCGGGGCGCGATATCCGGCTCGCTCAGCACGCCGCCATACACCGCGCTATCCGTGCGCAGCGCGCGCATCGGCTCGATCACCCGCACATCGCTCACCCCGCCTTGCGGCGCCAGCATGGTGGCACTCACCTCCATCCGCATCGCGGCGGATTTGCGCGCCCGCCAGATGAATTGCAGCGGCCCGGCGCGGTTGAGATACTCCGCCGGATCCACGCCCAAAGCCTGCAATCCGGGCGCCAGCGCCGTGACGAAACGCTCCGCCTGGTCGCGCGCGATCGGCCGCGGCGGTGATATCGGAAAGCTCGAGCCCCGCGGCGGCAAGCGCGCGGCCCATCATGCGCGGCGTGAACCAGCGCAGATGCGTGCGGTCGAACAATCCCTGTTCTTCGTAATCGAAACTGCCCGTGAGCAGCTTGGCGGCGAAGGACCAGTGCTCGACATTGGGCATGCAGACCAGCACCGTGCCGTCATCGGCGAGATATTTCACATGCTCGGCGAGCAACCGCCACGGATCGACGAGATGCTCCAGCACGTCGCCGTAGATAATGCAGTCGATGCCCTCCGGCACGAGGAAGGGCATCGGGTCGCGCTCGACATCGCCGCAAAAGACTTCTCCGATCCGCGCCCGCGCATGGCGAGATCGATTCCGCATCGAGATCGATTCCCAAGCACCCGCGCATTCGGGTTGCGCTTCAGATAATCCGCCCCCAACGCCCCTTGGGCACAGCCGACATCCAGAATTGTCTTTGCGGAAAGCGGAATTTTTTCAAGAAGCTCGGGATTGGCGAAGTCCGGATAATGCGGGTGTGCAGCCTTCAACGCGAACAATCCTCATGGCAGTGTGGTTTTGCCGGCGATATTGTTCCGCTTTGCCCGACCAATGCCATGATAGGCAAATCCGGCATCCGCAACGCTTGCGGGTCGAAAACATTGCGTAGATCGACGACCACATTGCCGCGCATCAGCTCCTTCAACCGGGCGGGTGCGAGCGCGCGGAATTCATTCCATTCCGTGATCAAGACGAGCGCATCGGCATCGGTCAAGGCCTCCGCGGCATCGCGGGCGAAAATAACGCTCTCCGGCAGCATGGCCCGCGCGCTGGCCATCGCCTCCGGGTCGAACGCCGTGACCCGTGCGCCGCGCGAGATCAGGCCCTGGATCAGCGGCAGGGAAGGGGCCTCGCGCATGTCATCGGTCTCCGGCTTGAAGGCGAGGCCGAGCACGGCGATCCGGAGCCCGCGCACATCGCCGCCGCAGGCCGCCGCCACGCGCGCGGCCATGGATTCCTTGCGCGCATCGTTGACCCCGACGACCGACTGGATCAGCCGGCTCGGCGCGCCGGCCTCTTCGGCAATGCGCATCAAGGCCAGCGTATCTTTGGGAAAGCACGAGCCGCCGAAACCCGGCCCCGCATGCAAAAACTTGCGCCCGATCCGGCCATCCAGCCCGATGCCGCGCGCCACGTCATTCACATCCGCGCCGAGTTTCTCGCAGAGATCCGCCATTTCGTTGATGAAGGTGATCTTCATCGCGAGAAACCCGTTGGCGGCGTATTTGGTCAGCTCCGCCGTTTCCAGCCCGGTGAAGACGATCGGCGCCTCGATCAGATAAAGCGGCCGGTAGAGCCGGCGCAGCACCTCGCGCGCACGTTCGCTATCGGTGCCCACCACCACGCGGTCCGGGCGCATGAAGTCGGAGATGGCGCTGCCTTCGCGCAAAAATTCCGGATTGGCGGCGACCTCGATCCCGAGCTCCGGGCGCAATTTTTGCGCCAAAGCCGCGATCTTGCGGCCCGTTCCCACCGGCACGGTGGATTTCGTCACGATAATCGCCGGATGATCGAGGGCGAGCACCACCTGCTCCACCGCGGCGAAGACAAAAGTGAGGTCGGCATGGCCATCGCCGCGCCGCGTCGGCGTGCCGACGGCAATGAAGATCGCCTCGGCATCGACGATGCCGGCTTCCAGGGTTTCCGGGAAGGTGAGCCGCCCGGCCGCCATATTCTCGGCCACCAGCCGGTCCAGCCCGGGTTCATAGATCGGGATTTTACCGTCGAGCAGCATCCGCCGCTTCGCCGCATCGGCCTCCACCACCGCCACCGAGACGCCGAACTCGGCAAAACAAGCGCCCGAGACAAGACCGACATACCCGCCGCCGATAATCGCAATCTTCACGTCCTGGCCTCCATCGCCATGTATGACCTGACGCCGGTTCTGACGTGACGGCCTGTTACCGACAAGCCCCACGGCATCCGCAATCATCACATCTTCAAATTTCGTGCGCTTTCAGCCATGGTCCGCGGCGAATGACCTCCGCATCCTCCCTCAGCCTGCTCGCACTCCCCCGTCACCTCGCACTCATGGGGGGGCTCGCGATATTCTCAGGCATCGTTGTCCGGATCATGATCTCCATCGGCGTGCCGGACCGGCCGGATGCCCGCAAGGCGCATACGCAGACCACGCCGAAATCCGGCGGGGTCGGGATCGTCGCTTCCTTCCTGCTCGGCGTGCTGCTGCTCTACCGCTACGGGCAGGTCTCGCGCCTGGCCGAGGGCTATTTCATCGGTGTCATCGCCGCCGCCATTCTCATGGCCGCCGTGTCCCTGCTCGACGACCTGCTCGACATCTCCTTCCTCATCAAACTGGCGACCCAGCTCATCGCCGCCGTGGCCGCCGTCGCCTCGGGTCTGTGGGTGCATGTCCTGGCGCTGCCGTTCTACGGCACGGTGGATATCGGCTGGATCGGCATTCCGCTGACCATTTTTTTCCTGCTCTTCGTCACCAATGCGATGAATTTCATCGACGGGCTGAACGGCCTGGCCGCCGGCGTCACCTTCCTCGCCTGCCTGTTCCTCGCCGGAATCGCGGGCGTCGATGGCGGATTCTTCGTCTACACGGCCGCCCTGCTCCTGGCAGGCGGCGTGCTGGGCTTCCTGCCGTTCAACTTCCCCCGTGCGAAGATTTTCATGGGCGATGTCGGCAGCCAGTTCTGTGGCTTCATGCTGGCCTTGTTCGGTATCGCCGCGGCGCGATTCGAAGTCGCGCCGCTCTCCTTCCTGCTGGTGCCGCTGCTGCTCTCGGGCGTGCTCTACGACGTCACCTTCACGCTCATCCGCCGCATCCTGGCGGGCGAGAACATCGCGCGCGCGCATAACGGCCATCTCTACCAGGTCGTTCGCCGTGCCGGGCTGGATGCGCGCATCGTCGCTTTGTTGCACTGGGCCTTCGCCGGGATCGGCGGGCTTGCCGCCATCGCCTTTCTGGCCGTGCCCTCGCTGTGGAAACTCCCGGTCGTGCTGGCGCCCGTCCTGGTCCAGCTCGGCTGGACCGCCTATGTCGTGCACCGCGCCTCGGCCTCGGGCCTGGAGCGCTGGTAGGCGCTGCGCCCAGCGCGTCAGGAGGCCGGCGGGACCGGCGGCTTTCCATCTAACGAGATGTCATTGGTCACCCGGATGATCTTGCCGACCGTCATCCCGAGCCCGTTCAGCCCCCAATCGTAACGGTTCAACTGGCCCTCCAGATGCAGCCCGGTCAACTGCCCGCCGGTCGTCTCGCGGGTGAGGCTCATGCTGAAAGGATGCGTCTGGCCGCGCATCGTCAAATCGCCCACCAGCCGGTCGCCCTGGCAGGTGCCGACATAATGCTGCGTCGGGTATTGCGCCGGGTCGAGAAAGCCGGGCGACATAGTCTGCGAGCGGATCAGCGCGTTCGGCAATTCCAGACTTTCCACGACCATGGTCACGTCCACCGTGCAGGTCCCGGCGGCGGGGTCGAAATTCAGCGTGCCGGAAAGCTTCCGGAACGTTCCGGTCACACCCATGATGATTGCGTGGGAATGGGTCTGCGCCAGCATGTTCGCCGGGCTTAGTGCCAGCGTCATCGGCGCCGCGGCGGCGCGCATGGGGAGGGCGAATGAGAGCGCGGTCAGTGACAGCAAGGCCAGCGCCGCGGTGCCGGGCAGACGTTTTGGCATGTTTTCCTCCATGTTGCCCGGCACGTGTTCGCGTCCGGGTGCGCGTTCCCATCACCCGAGGGCTAACGTTTAAGCGTATAGGCTGCCATAAACGTCAGTCTGCTGACAAGGCAAATCGGCAACGCGCCGGCCAAATCCCCTTGGGCGTCGGGCTTGCGCGGCGGTGGCATATTGAAAGCTCAAAAGCTCGCGGCCACCTATTCATTCTTCGTGTTTGTCCGCGCGTTATGAAGATCAAGTCTTATGAAATCATAAGTCTGAAAGGTCGTCGCATGCCCAGCTGGCAATCCTATATGATCCATCCGATCCTGCGATTTACGGTCAAACGCCGGCTGGCGCGTTCCAACACGGCCGCGGACGCGCGGGCGGTATTCGGCACGCCGCTGCCGGTCCCCAAGGGGGCGCGCTTTGCCCCGGATACGATGGGCGCCATTGCCGGGGAATGGGCGAAGTCGGATTTGAACGGGGCAGGGACCCTCCTTTACCTCCACGGCGGCGGCTATTTCGCCTGCTCGCCGCAAACCCATCGCTCTATCACCGGCGCCTATGCGGTGCGCGGCTTGCATGTCTTCGCGCCGGCTTACCGCCTGGCGCCCGAAACCCCTTTTCCCGGCGCGGTGGACGACGCGCTCGCCGCCTATCGCGCCTTGCTGGAGCGTGTGTCCGCAAGCCGGTTGGTCATCAGCGGGGATTCCGCGGGCGGCGGGCTGGCGCTGGCGACCTTGCTCGCGGCCAAGGATGCGGGCCTGCCAATGCCCGCCTGCGCCTTGCTGTTCTCGCCCTGGACAGACCTTGCCGCCACCGGCGCTTCGGTGATCACCAATGCGCGAGCGCGAGAGCATGCTCTACGCGCCGAAACTCAGCGCCGCGGCGGCCATCTACCTCAACGGGGCCGCCTCGGAGCATCCGCTCGCCTCGCCCTATTACGGCGATCTCAAGGGCCTGCCGCCTTTGCTCATCCAGGTGGGCAGTCCGGAAATCCTGCTCGATGATTCCACCCGCCTCGCCGCGCGCGCGCAGGCGGCCGGCGTGGTGGTCGATCTCAGCATCTGGGACAATGTCCCCCATGCCTGGCAGGCGAGCCAGATGTTCCTGCCCGAAGCGCGCCTGGCGCTGGACCAGGCGGTCAATTTCGCCAAGGCCCACCTTGCATCCAAGGCCGCTGACGCGTAAATGCGGCACTTCTTTTTGCTGCCGGTCGGGATCGGTGGCTGTTTTCCCATGGAGCCTGACATGCCGAAGCCGAATATTCATCCGGATTACCACGAGATCACCATCATCATGACGGATGGTTTTGAATACAAAACCAAGTCCTGCATGGGCAAGGCCGGCGAAACGCTGCGCCTCGACATCGACCCGAAATCCCATCCGGCCTGGACCGGCGTGCAGCGTATGGTGGACACCGGCGGTCAGGTCGCCAAGTTCAACAAGAAATTCGCTGGCATCGGCGTCCGCAAGGCCTAATTTCCGCTCCGGCGCTGCGCCGCCGGAATGGGATGCTTGCCATCAAGGGCCAGGGGCAATCCCTGGCCCTTTTTATTTCCGGTTGGCGCGATAGGCCGCGATGTTGCGCAGCTGGTCCTTGAAATTATCGGCGAAAACATGGCCGCCATTGCCGGTCGCGACAAAATACAGCGCCTGGCTGGAAGCCGGATGCAGCACCGCCTCGATGGCGGCGATTCCCGGCGCGCAGATCGGCCCCGGCGGCAGGCCCGACATACACATAGGTGTTGTAGGCGGAAGGGTTGGCGAGGTCCGCCCTTGTGATGCCGGCGCCGCCAGATACTGCCCCCTGGCTCGCGGCATAAATCACCGTCGGGTCCGCCTGCAGCTTCATGCCCATCGCCAGGCGGTTTTCATACACCGCCGCGATTTCGGGCAATTCCGCCTCCACCGGGCTTTCCGCCTGCACGATCGAGGCCAGGATCAGCGCCTCTCGCGGCGAAGCGAGCGGCACGGCCATATCCCGCTTGGCCCAGGCGCTGCGAGCGTTTGCTGCATCGCATTCTGTGCGCGCGCCAGAATCGCCTGCACGCGCGGTCCCGCGGGTAAAATCATAGGTCTGCGGCAATACCGAGCCCTCGTCGGCGCACGGCCATGCTGCCGCTGGCGTCTGCCGCCGTGTTCAGGATTTGCGCGATCTGCTGCCCCGGTCAGCCCTTCAGGGATCGTCACCTGATGCTGCACCGGCGCGCCATGGCGCAGAATATGCAGGATATCGGCCAGGCTGGCGCGCGCCGGGAGTCAAAAATTCCCCGGCATGCAGCGGCCCATCCCGCCGCGTCATCCAGGCCGCGATGCGGAAACTAGTGCGGCGAATTGCATTGTCCCGGCGCGGGACAGGGCATCGCGCCACCGCCTGCCGTGCCGCCGGGGGGGATCACCAGATCGCTGGCGTCATCAGCGGCCCCGGGCCATCGTAGGTTTCGTGGGCCGCCATGCTGCCCAGCCGCAGGGTGACGACGCAGCGCCACCAGCAGCAGGACAATCCGGCCTCTTAACGCGCGCAAGCCCGGTTAGGCGGCTCGTTTGAACAGGATCGACGCGTTCGTTCCGCCAAAGCCGAAGCTGTTGGACAGCGCGATATCGATCTTGCGTTCCTGCGCGGTCAGCGCGACGCGGTCGATCACGCTCTCGCGGCTCGGCTCGATCAGGTTGAGCGTCGGCGGCGCGATACCGTCGCGGATCGCCAGGATCGAGAAAATCGCCTCGATGGCGCCGGCCGCACCCAGCAGATGCCCGGTCGCCGATTTGGTCGAGGACATGGCGATACGCTTCGCCCGCATCGCCGAACATGTTCTCAACCGCTTCGAGCTCCAGATCATCGCCCATCGGCGTCGAGGTGCCGTGCGCGTTCACATATTGAACATCCGCCGGCGTCAGCCCGCCGGATTTGAACGCGGCTTTCATGGCGCGGAACGCGCCGTCATGATGCTCGGCGGGGGCGGTGATGTGGTGCGCATCGCCGGACATGCCATAGCCGCCGATCTCGGCGTAAATCTTCGCGCCGCGCGCCTTGGCATGCTCGTATTCCTCGAGCACCACAACGCCGGCGCCTTCGCCCATCACGAAGCCGTCGCGGTCCTTATCCCAGGGGCGGGAAGCCTCGGCCGGGCGGTCGTTAAAGCCGGTGGAGAGCGCGCGCGCCGCACAGAACCCGGCAATGCCGAGCGGGTTGACCGCGGCTTCCGCGCCGCCGGCGACCATCACATCCGCATCGCCGAAGGCGATCAGCCGCGCCGCATCGCCAATGGCATGCACGCCCGTGGCGCAGGCGGTCACGGCGGAATGGTTCGGGCCTTTCAGCCCATATTTGATCGAGACCTGCCCCGAGATCAGATTGATCAGCGCGGAGGGGATAAAGAAGGGGGAAAGCCGCTTCGCGCGTCCCTCATGCACCGAGAATCGAGGCATCGTAGATCGTCTGCAGTCCGCCAATGCCCGAGCCGATCATCACGCCGCTGGCGTATTTCTCTTCCTCGGTCTGCGGAACCCAGCCGGAATCCTCCATCGCCTGGCTCGCCGCGACGATCCCGAGATGGATGAAGCGATCCATCTTCTTGAGCTCTTTCACGGCGATCCATTCGGACAGATCCAAGCCCGCCCTCGGCGGCCAAGCCCGCCGGCACCTGGCCGGCGATCTTGGCCGTCAGCTCCGTGGTGTCGAAGGATTGAATGGCGGTGATCCCGGATTCTCCGTTGATCAGCTTTTTCCAGACATGCTCAACGCCAAGCCCTAACGGACTGACGATTCCCATCCCTGTAACAACAACACGGCGCATGCAAACTCCTCGGACGGCTAGATTTTCAGGCCGGTTTATTCGGCTTTCTGCTTCTCGATATACTCGATCGCATCTTTCACCGTGGTGATTTTTTCGGCGGCGTCTTCCGGGATTTCGACGCCGAAGGCTTCTTCGAACGCCATGACCAGTTCCACCGTGTCCAGCGAGTCAGCGCCCAGGTCGTCAATGAACGAGGCTTCGGGGGTCACTTTGCCTTCGTCGACGCCGAGATGCTCGACAACAATTTTCTTAACCTTGTCGGCGATTTCGCTCATTTAGTTTCACTTTCCTGCAACTGATTTGGTGGAGACCCTTGGTGCCATCCGCACCAACGGAGACAAATTCTATTCATCTTTAGACGTCGCGGCGCTTAGCATGGTTTTTTACGCACGCCAACCGGCGTTTAAAGCATCGCCATGCCGCCATTGACATGGAGCGTCGCCCCGGTGATCCAACCGGCTTCTTCAGCGGCGAGATAGACCACCGCGGCGGCGATATCGGCAGGGCGTGCCCAGCCGGCCCAGCGGGATTTTCTCGGCAAGTGCCGCGCGGTTCGCCTCGCTCAGCACATCGGTCATCGGCGTGCTGATGAAGCCCGGGGCGATCAGGTTCACGGTAATGCCGCGCGAGGCGACTTCCTGCGCCAGCGCCTTCGTCAGCCCGATCAAGCCGGCTTTCGCGGCGGCATAATTGGCCTGCCCGGCATTGCCGGTGCTGCCGACCACGCTGCCGATATTGATGATGCGCCCGGCCTTGCGCCGCAGCATGAATTTCAGCGCCGCCCGGCTGAGCCGGAACGGGGCGGCGAGATCGACATCCATCACCTTCGCCCAGTCGGCATCGCTCATGCGCAAGCGCCAGCCCGTCTTTCGTCAGGCCGGCATTGTTGATCAGGATATCCACCTTGCCCATCGCGGCTTCGGCGGCGGTGATCAGCTCAGCCGCGGCTTCGGCGGCGGAGAGATCGGCGGGCAGCACATGCACGCGCTCGGCCAGTTCCGCCGCCAGCGCCTCGAGCGCCTCGCGCCGCGTGCCCGAGAGCGCCACAATCGCCCCCTGGCGATGCAGCGCGCGCGCGATCTCAGCGCCGATTCCGCCCGATGCGCCGGTTACCAGCGCGGTTTTTCCCGTCAGGTCGAACATCACAGAACTTTCAATAAGGCTTCGATATCGGCCGGCGAGCCCACGGAGGTCGCCGCCGCTTCCGGTGCGATTCGCCGCACCAGCCCGGACAGATACCTTGCCGGAGCCAAGCTCGACAAAGCTTTCCACGCCAAAGCGCGATCATCGCCTGCACGCTTTCGCGCCAGCGCACGGTCGCCGTCACCTGGGCGACCAGCAGGTCGCGGATCTCGGCCGGGTCGCTCACTTTGGCGGCACTCACATTGGCCACCAGCGGCACGATCGGCGCGCGCGGCGGCATGTTGGCGAAGGCTTCCGCCATCGCATCGGCCGCCGGGGCCATCAAGCCGCAATGGAAGGGGGCGGAGACCGGCAGCAGCATCGCCCGCTTCACGCCGCGGGTCTTGGAAATCTCGATCGCCCGCTCAACCGCGCCCTTATGCCCGGAAATCACGACCTGGCCGCCGCCATTGTCATTGGCGCAGCCAACGACCTCGCGGCCCTCCGGGCCATTTTCGGCCTCCGCGCAGATTTCGCGGGCGACATCCATCTCCACGCCGAGCAATGCCGCCATCGCGCCCAGGCCGGCGGGAACGGCATGCTGCATCGCCTGGCCGCGCAGCTTCAGCAGCCGGGCCGTATCGGCGATGGAAAACGCGCCCGCTGCCGCCAGCGCGCTGTATTCGCCGAGCGAATGCCCGGCCACGAGCGCGGCTTTTTCCTTCAAGCATGATGCCGCCTTCAGCCTGCAGCACGCGCAGCACGGCCAGCGAGACCGCCATCAGCGCGGGCTGGGCGTTTTCGGTCAGTGTCAGCTCTTCGATCGGCCCTTCGAACATCAGCTTCGAGAGCTTCTGCTTCAGCGTCTCGTCGACTTCCTCGAACACCGCGCGCGCCGGCGCAAAAGCAGCGGCGAGGTCTCGGCCCATGCCGACCGCCTGACTGCCTTGACCGGGAAATATAAAGGCGTGAACCGCCATGCATCGTCTCCTTTGGATCGATCAGCCGGACTCCGGCTGATAAATCGATCGTGAATCCAAGTGGGGGCGCACCTAGCATGAGCCCGGCTTTAGTCAAAATCTGCGATATTTTTACAACAGTCCGAGCGCGGCCAGTGCCCGGCGCATGTCGTCCGGCAGCTCCGCATCCCCCCCGCTGCTGGCGAGATCCGGTGGCGCGTCTTCCGGGGTGAGGTAGCGCCAGCCCTGGAATGCCTTTACCGGCCGCGCCGCCACGCGCACGAGTGCTGGGTCGAGCACGATTGCGGTGCATTTCGCGCCGTCATCCCAAATATCCGGAACGATATCGAGCACGCGCTGGCGCAGCAGCACCGCACCGCCGATCACCCAATAGAGCGAGCCGCCATCGATAATTTCGGCGGCGCGTTTGGGCATGTTGCGTGTCTGATGCCGCAAGCGGCGGCGTTGTCGCCGCCCGGCTGGCCTGAATGGCGGCGAGATGCGCGGGATCGCGCACCCCGACCGCCAGCTTGATAAGATGGATCATGGCGCGCGGCTTTAGCAGGTAAAGCCGCGCGCGTTACCGCATAGAAATCAGTTCTTCGCCTTGTCGACCAAAGCGTTCTTGGAGATCCAGGGCATCATGGCGCGCAGCTTGGCGCCGACTTCCTCGATCTGGTGCGACGCGGTGGCGCGGCGCATCGCCTTGAAGTTGGTCTGGTTGACCTTGTTCTCCAGCATCCAGTCGCGCGTGAAGCGGCCCATCTGGATATCTTCCAGCACCTTCTTCATCTCGGCCTTGGTCTCCGCCGTGATGATGCGCGGGCCAGTGACATATTCGCCGTATTCGGCGGTGTTGCTGATCGAGTAGTTCATGTTGGCGATGCCGCCTTCATAGATCAGGTCGACGATCAGCTTGACCTCGTGCAGACACTCGAAATAGGCCATCTCCGGGGCGTAGCCGGCTTCCACCAGCGTCTCGAACCCCGCCTTGATCAGCTCGACCACGCCGCCGCACAGCACGGCCTGCTCGCCGAACAGATCGGTCTCGCATTCTTCCTTGAAGGTGGTCTCGATGATGCCGGCGCGGCCGCCGCCATTGGCCGATGCGTAGGAGAGCGCGATGTCCAGCGCATTGCCGGTCGCATCCTGCGCCACCGCCACCAGGCTCGGCACGCCGCCGCCGCGCACATATTCGCTGCGCACGGTATGGCCGGGGCCCTTCGGCGCGATCATGAACACGTCGATATCCGCGCGCGGCTCGATCAGGTTGAAATGCACGTTAAGGCCATGCGCGAAGGCCAAAGCCGCGCCGGGGCGCAGGTTCGGGCCGAGATGCTCGCGATACAGATCGCCCTGGCCTTCATCGGGGGTCAGCACCATCACGACATCGGCCCATTTCGCGGCAGCGGACGGGTCCATGACCTTCAGGCCCGCGCCCTCGGCCTTGGCAATCGCCGTCGAGCCCGGGCGCAGCGCCACGACGAGCTCTTTGACGCCGCTATCCTTCAGGTTCAGCGCATGGGCATGGCCCTGGCTGCCATAGCCGACGATGGCAACTTTCTTGCCTTTGATGAGGTTAACGTCGGCATCCCGGTCGTAATAAACGCGCATATGCTGGTGTCCTTGCTTTGGTTCTTCAACAGGCGCGTCCCGTATTACGTTTTCAACCCCCTGTCACCTGCCTGTCTGGCGATAAGCGGCATGTCAGGTGTCTATTTTACGCAATGATATTGCTTCCGTGCTTGTTTTTACGAAATGATCGCCGAAATTCGCGCGATTTTCGAAAGTTGGAAGGTCAGGGCGTCTCGACGGGTTCCGCATGGGCCGCAGCGCCGAAGGCCAAGCCACCGTGGTTCTGCCGCCCGGCGGCGCGATGCGCCGGGGCAGCCGGCCTGAAGGTGAGGAACCAGAAACGGAAGAGCATATTCTCGAGCATCGTCCGGCGGCGGAATCCGGGGCAATGCAAGGCGGCCAGGCGGCGCAGAAATCCGCCCTGCAGCGCGCTTTGGATGCGCTTCAAATCCTGCCTGGCCTGCGGCGTCAGCCGGCTTGGCTGGGTCGCCAGCATATCCGCATGCCGGCGCATCATGGTCAGGAACGTCACCGGCCCGCGCCGGATGGCGGCGACCGCGCGGGCGGGCAGCGGCCTTGCCGAGCCGATCAAATTATCCCGGTGCAGCCGGTAGAGCACCTGCGGCTCGGGGTCGAAGAGAATGCGCCCGCCGCAGGCCGAAACCACGATATAGCTCCACCAATCATGCACGGTGCCTTCAGGCCAGCCGCTCGTGGCGACCAGCGCCGTGGCGGCAGCGTTCATCACCAGCGTGTTCCCATTGGCGATGTTCTGCGTCAGCCCGGCGGGAAAGCCCGGCGTGCGGTCATGCGCCACCGAGAGCCTGGTCCCGCGCAGCGCCGCATCCACAAGGATCTGCCGCGCGCAGTACAAAACAGGCCCGGGGCCGGCCGCCATCAGATGCTCTGCCGCGCGCTGCAATTTCTCCGGCAGCCAGACATCGTCCTGATCAGCAAAGGCCACAGCCTCGGCATCAACGCATTCCGCCAGGAGGGTGAGAAAACTCACACTGGCCCCGAGATGCCGGCCCGAGCCGGGAGAGACGATGCAGCGCGCCTCACCCACCTGCGCCGCAAAATCCCGCATGATTGCCACGGTCTCGTCATCCGACCCGTCATCGCGCCAATACAGGGTCCAGTTCGGATAGCTCTGGGCTCGAACACTCTCGAGCTGCGCCCTCAGAAACAGCGCCCCGTTATAGGTCGAAAGCAGGATGGTGATCATCGGCCCCGAAGCCGGCGGGGGCTCGGCGCCAGGGAGCGTCCAGCGGTCGATAAGACACTCAGGCTTGATCATGCGATGCTTAAATCCTGTTGCGATGGGGCTAATGCGATGAAGCTGTTGCGAGATGCAGGGATTTTTATTTTAATACCGAAATTAAATAGGGCACAACTTATACGGGATTATTTAACGTTTTATGTACAATCTTGGCGGGTGCGCGTTTCGGAACGTGTTTCGTAACATTTAGCTGCTGGGTGATCCGCCTTGCGTAATCCGCCTGCGCCGCCCGGGCGGCGCCATCCAGGCCGAGCGTCCTCGCCGCGATGTCCTGCATCCGCGCGATCTCCCGTACATGCGCCGCCGCCTCCAGGCGCTGCGTCACCCCGCTGGCATGCCGTCGATGCACATTCAGCGGCTCGGCCAGATACACCACGCTACCGGCCTCCCCGGCGAGCAAGGCGAGATAGAGACGCCAATCCCCCGCCACCTGCCAGGATTCCAGCTCCGGCACGGCATCCAGCGCGCGCAGCAAGGCTTCGCGCCGCCACAGCACGGCGCTGACATTGGGGATAAGGTTACGCTCCCACAGCGCCATGCGCGCGAAGGCATCCGCCTCCCAAACGCCCGAAGCGGCCAGTTCCCGCACCCCGGCGCTGAAATAATAAGACTGGTAGCTGGGCATAACCGGCTGGCCCGCCGCATCCACCGCGCGGCTATCGGTGAAAGCCAGCAGCGGCTGCGCCACCCCGGCCATCGCCGCCATCAGCCGCGCGAGAAACCCGGCATCCGCGCTGTCATCGGCCTCGCACAGCCATAAAAACTCGCCTTGGGCGGCTTGCGCCGCGCGGCGCCATTGCGCGAAGACCGAGCCGGAATTCCGCGCATTTTCCAGCACGCGCAATTCCCGCTTTGCCGCCTGGGCCTGCGCCTGCGCGATCTCGATCGAGCCATCGCTGGAGGCATCATCGAGGAACAAAATCTCGCGCACCGGATAGGTCTGCGCGAACACCGACTGCCAGCCGCCCCGGCAGATAACGGGCATAATTATAGCTGAGCACGGCAACGCTGACCGTGCGCAAATCCGGCTGGGAGAGATGCAGCAGGTGTTCCACATAGCGGGAAAAATCGAATTTTTGTACCGCCATCCCCGCCAGCCTCGGGCGTTGACGGCGCAGTTTCTCATGCGCCAGCAGGCTGACCAATTGTGCCTGGAACTCATCGAGATCGCCCAGCCTGGCGACGCAGCCCGGCATTCTCGCGCCGCAACAGCTCCGGAATGCCGCCCGGTCTCGTCAAACGCCACGCAGGGCACGCCGCAGGCCAGCGCCTCCATCACCACGGTGGGGAAGGGGTCTTCGCGCGAGGTCAGCGCCAGCACATCGGCGGCGGAAAAATACGGCGCCACCCGTTCGGTGAAGGGGATGTGGTGGAACCGCCCGGTGGCCGCCGCCTGCGCCATCTCCGGCGCGAGATAGGTCTTCAGCACGGACTGGATGTCCCCGACCCAGACGAAATGCACATCCGCGCGCTGCGCCAGAACTTTGCGCGCCAGTTGCAGGAACAGGTCGAACCCCTTGCGGATATGCGCGAATCCGGCCCCCAGAATGAGATAATCGCGTGGTCCCACCCCAAGCTCCCGGCGGATGCGCCGCCGCGCCGCCGCATCGAAGCGCGATATCCTGATAATTGCCCTGCGGCAGGATCACCGGATTCGGCATCGCGCAGATCCACCGCGGCGCAAAATACGCTGCGGCCACATGCTCCGCGGAAAAGACGAGCCTGCTCGCCGCCTCGGCGCCGAGGCGCGCCTGGATCTCCAAATTATATTCCTTCAGCAATTGCGGCATTTCATGCACCAGCAGCGTGGCTTTGATCCCCCGCTGTTCGAGCCACGGCACCACGCGCGCGGCGGCGGCGGAATTGACGATCGCGCGTGCGGATGCCCATGGCGCGGTATTTGTCGAGCAAATGGCCGATGATCGTCTTGTCATAGCGCGACACTCACCTCGGCGGTGCTCGTAATATTGCGCCCAGCAACGGCCCGACGCCGAGCAGCAGCAGATGCACCTCGATGCCCCATTGCCGGCGCAGCTTTCGCGCCAGATGCAGCAGCAGCAATTGCGCGCCATGCGGCTGCGCGTCATGGCCAACCAGCAGAATCCCGGCGCGGACATCCGCCGCATCCGCGCGCGCAGATCGCGCGCCCGGTGGCGTTGAGGAATGCCGCGCCGAAATGGATGTCGGGCTCCAGAAACGCGCCCTCCGCCCATTCATTCCAGGCATTCACGCAAATGATCCGCTCGCCGTAAAAATCGTTTCGCGCCGTGTAGTCCACGAGCTTTTCGAGCCAGTCCTGGTAGTTCTGCGGCGTCGCATCGCGCAGCACCAGGCCCTTGCCCTCGCGCCTGCGGGTCGTTATCCCAGCCCGGCACGATGGTTTTGATCAGCGGATAATCGGGCACCTCCAGCGCCAGCGAGGTTTTCGCGAGCGCCGCATAATCATGCACGGTGGCGGCGAAATCCGGGTCCAGCAGGTCCAGCCCCTCATTGATCTTCGCGCGTCTCCTGGCTGAGCTTATGCGGCGGGAATTCCACCGCGCCATCCAGCCCATAGGGCGTCGGGTCGTAATCGCCGAGGCTCTGCACCATCACGATCAGCGGGTTTTCGTCATGCAGTTCCCGGAACATGCGCCGCCATTTCGCGATCCGCGCGGCGGCATCGGGGATCAGCGTCACCCGGTAGATCATCCAGAGCGGCCGCCCTTGCACGCGGATATAGCGCGCATCGGCAAACAGCCGCGCATAGCAGGCGATCAGTGCGGCATCGTCGCTCTCCAGATATTCCTGCGCGATCAGCACCTCGCGCTCCAGCCCGTCCCAGCGGCGCGTCCAGTTCTCGTTCGCCCACATCACGCAGAACGGAAAATCCAGGCTCGCGTCGCCGAGCAATTGCTCCAGCGGTTTCTCCAGCAGCCGCTGGCGGTTGAACCAGTAGGTATAGAAGACAAACCCGCCGAGCCCGGCGCCCTTCGCCATCTCGATCTGGCGGCGCAGCGTGTGCGGCATCGTCCAGCGAATAATAGCCGAGGTCGCGCGGGATGCGCGGCTGCAGATGCCCGACGAAGCGCGGCGAGGCCCGGCCGAGATTCGTCCAATCGGTAAAGCCCTTGCCCCACCAGGCATCGTTTTCGGCCACGCGGTGGAATTGCGGCAGGTAGAAAGCCAGCAGCCTGGCGCGGCGCGCGGCCTGCGCCGGCACCGGCCGGAACGTCTCGAAATGCGCGGAGGGACGCGTGGCGCGCCGCACCGCCGAGGGTGCGAGCCCCTCATGTTCCGGCCGCTGCGGGCAGAAAAACCCCGCTCTCGCGGTTGGCGAGGTAATGCAGCAGCGGGTTCTCATCCCCCAGCACGCCGCCATAGCGGTTCAGATAGAATTTGACATCGAAATCCGGCGACGGGTTGCGCCGCCTCCGGCACGCCGAAAGGAGCAGGAAATGCTCGAACGGGTCCGCCCCGCCCGCCGCCACATCCGGGTTGTTTTCCAGGTAATAGGCGGCATCGAAGACCGGCACCGGATTGACCTGGCCGCTATGCCGCCGTGTCAGGAAATGCCGCAGGCAAAGCTCGCGCTCCTCCAGCCCATAGGTCGCGCGGTACCAGTGGGCGTCGAACCAGGGGCAGGGGGCGCGGCCCTCGGCCTCGCCGAAGGCGATATAGTGCAAGAGCGGGTTTACCCCCGCCGCGGCGATTTCCGGATTGCGAAGCAGATACCAGGCCGGGTCGAAATACGGGTTCGGCCGCGCGCCCTCGCGCCAGCCAATGCGGCAGAAATGCGCGACCGCATCCTCGCCACTCGCCTCGACCTCTCCGTGCCGCGCGAGATACCAGTCTGAGAGACATACCCCGCTCTGGCGGATAACCGTCATTTCGGCGTTGAGGCTAGCGGGCAATATTACCTCGGTGTTAGTTGTTAGCCATCCGTAACTACCACCATTGCCGTGTCAGCGCGTCAAGCCGCCTTGGGTGAAAAGCGCGGTTATTCCATCACGTTATGCGCGGCTTCGGCAGCCTGCGGGGCTTGCGCCTTGGGCGCCCGGCGCATCAGCAGCAGGCAGGCCGCGGCCGGAATAATCGTGATGAAGAGGAATTTATAGTCATCGACATAGGCGATGATCTGCGCCTGCGTGTCGATCATCGCATTGAGCAGCGCCGCACCGCCCGGCTTGGTCGGGTCCAGCATGCGGCTCACCGCGCCGCCGCTTTGCAGCGGCGCGGTCGAACGGCGTGATATATTGCGTCAGGACCGCGTGCTCGTAATTTCCCTGGCGGTCGAGCAGTGCCGAGGTCAGCGAAATCCCGATCGCGCTGCCGACATTGCGGACCAGGCTGAGCAGTGCTGTGCCTTGCGTGCGCAACTCCGGGGTAACCGTGTAGAACGCCACGACCTGCAGCGGCACGAAGACGAAACCGAGCCCTATACCCTGGATGATGATGGTCAAGGTCATGTAGGATTCGGAATCCGCCGGCGTCCAGCCTTCCTGCATGTAGATTGAAAGTCCGAGCAGGACATAGCCGCACAGCATCAGCATGCGCGGATCCGCCCTGTTGGTCAGCCGTCCCGCGACCAGCATGGCGAACATGGTGCCCGACACCGCGCGGGGCCATGACCAGCCCGGCAACGGCGACCGGGTAATTCCCGAGATTTTCCAAAAACGGGGCGAGCAGTGCTGAGGAGGCGAGCAGCACCATGCCGACCGAAAGCATGGTGAGCAGCCCGGCGACGAGGTTACGGTCGCGGAACACCGCGCGCGGAATGAACGTGTTGCGCGCCGTCAGCATATGCACCGTGAACAGGTAGAAGCCGAGCCCGGCCAGCACGAAACAGATGATGATGCTGCGCGAGTTGAGCCAGTCCAGCTCCTCGCCGCGGTCGAGTGCGAGTTGCAAGGCAGGCCAGGCCGAGGGAGAGCACCAAAAACCCGGTCCAGTCGAATTTGCTGCTCCGGATTCGGCTCGACCCTTGGCATCAGGAATAACAGGCCGAGCACGGCGATAATGCCGAAGGGCAGGTTGACGAAAAACACGTAGCGCCAGTTGAAATCGAAGGTCAGATACCCGCCCAGAGTCGGCCCCAGGATCGGCCCGACCATGACCCCCATGCCCCAGATCGACATCGCCATGCCGCGCTGCTCAGGCGGGTAGATATCCAGCAGCGTGGATTGGGAAAGCGGCACCAGAGCGGCGCCGAACGCCCCTGCAGAAGCCGGTACACCACCATCTGCGGCAGCGAACTCGGCGATGCCGCAAAGCATGGAGGTGACGGTGAACCCGATCAGGCAGGCGATGAACAGGTTTTTCCGGCCAAAGCGCATGGCCAGCCAGCCGACCGGCGCGGTCATGATCGCCGCCATCACGACATAGGAGGTCAGGACCCAGGTGATCTCGTCATAGGAGGCGGAAAGGCTGCCCTGCATATAGGGCAGCGCCACGTTGGCGATGGTCGAATCCAGCGCCTGCATCAGTGTTGCGATCATCAGGCAGACGGTGATCAGCGCCCGGTTGGGCGTCTGCAACGCCGCCCCATGTGGCGCTGTCGGGTGCTGCGCCGGGGACATCAGAACAGGTCCGATAAATGCCTGTGATGGTCGGTATTGATGGAAATCTCAGCACTCATGCCGTCGCGCAGCGGCAACCCGTCGGGCCCCGAGAGGATTTTCACCCGCACCGGAATGCGCTGCACCACCTTCACCCAGTTGCCGGAGGAGTTCTGCGCCGGCAGGATGGAGAATTCCGACCCGCTGGCCGGGCTGATGCTCTCCACCACGCCCTTCCAGCTCTGGCCGGGATAGGTATCGACGGTGATATTGACCGGCTGGCCGGGGCGCACCCAGGTGAGGTCATCTCTCCTTCGGCTGCGCGGTGACCCAGACATCCGTATCCGAGACGAGGCCGAAAGCCGCCGTGCCCGCGGCAGGAACATGCCCGGCTGCAAGTGCTCGACCTCCGTCACAAAACCGGAGAACGGGCGCCTGACCACGCTATTGCGTCTGTTCGCGCAGCGCATTGTTCAGGTCTGCCAGCGCGTTCTGATATTCCGGCGTCTCCTCCGGCTGGATATCCGGCGTTGCCTTCAGTTTGGCGAGCTGCAGCCCGGCGGCATCCTGCATCTGCGCCAGCCTGGCCTGGTCGCGCTGCAATTTGAAGTTGCGCATCGTCATAGATCGGAGCGCGTCACGCCGCCATTGCCCACCACCGCGGCATAGCGATGCAAATCCGCCTGGTCCTGCGCGATCTGCGCCTGCTGTTGCGGCGATCTCCGCCAGCGGCCTCGGCATAGCCGCGCTTGGCCGCATTGATGTCCAGCACCGCCTGGGCGAGCTGCGCCCGGGCGCCATCCACCGCGATGCCGAATGCCGCGGGGGTCAGGCTGAACAGCAGCTGGCCGGCCTGCACATGCTGGTTGTCATGCACATAAACCTCGCCACCAGGCCGGAGACATCGGTGGAGAGCGAGACCTTCGCGGCATCCACATAGGTATCGTCGGAGCTGACATACTGGCCGCCCATGAGCCAGAAGAGCAGCGCGCCGATGGCCACGACGAGCACGCCGCCCAGCCATCAGAACCGGGCGCAGCACCCGGCTGCGGCTGGGCCTGCCGGACTGCGGCATTCCCGGGCCGGGTGGGTGCGACCTGGTCGCGGGCGACGGTGTTCGACTGTGGCATCTAAGCATTCTCCTCGAGACTGACAGGTTCGGCCTGCGCAGAATTGGCGGGCTTTGCCTGCTTGACCTTCGCAGGCGCTGCCTGCTTGAACTTGGCAGGCTCCACCTGCACCAGATTCGCCTTCATCTGCGTAACAGCCCGGCCAGCATCGCCTCGCGGACTTCGGGCGCAACGCCGCCGGCGACGAATTTGGCCAAGGTCGACGCATTGAATGCTTGATCTCCGCCAGCATCGCCATGGCGGCCGGCATGCAGATGCAGCCGCCAGATCCGCCGGTCCTGTGTCATCCGCCCGGCGCTCGATCAGCCCGCTGGCCGCCAGCCGGTCCACCATCCGCGCCACGGAAATCGGCTCGACTTCGAGCAGATCGGCGACTTCCTTCTGGCTGAGCCCGGGATGTGCGCGACAGCGCAGCAGCAGGCCCCATTGCGCCCGGGTCATGCCGTGCAGGCGCGCCCGCTTATCCGCCTCGACCCGGATCAGCCGCGCCACGTCATGCAGGAGAAACAATCAGATCGTATTCGATATCCTGACTCATCGCGATCATATTATAAGCAGTGCTTATGAATTGCGTACTCGCAATTACCGCCTATCTGGCCAGCGCGCTATGCAATACTGGAACAATCCCGGACAGCGCGATCTGCACGCCGATCCCGAGCAACAAAAACGCCGCGATCCGCGAGACCACCTGCCGGCCGGCACTGCCCAGCACGGCGGCCATCCGGTCGGCGGTGGTGTAGGAAACCCAGATCAGGACCGCCATGGCGAGGGCTGCGACGGCTGGCCCCGGCATAGAACATCACCATCGGCGCCAGACCCTCCG
Source organism: uncultured Pseudomonadota bacterium (assembly GCA_963737355.1). GTDB lineage: Bacteria > Pseudomonadota > Alphaproteobacteria > Acetobacterales > Acetobacteraceae > Acidocella. The sequence goes on from CAVTSC010000001.1 coordinate 97,929, forward strand.
GCCGCTCGGTGCCGATGGAAACCGCCACCGCGATCGTGCCCGGCCCGGTCGTGAAGGGAAGGTCAGCGGGAAAAACGCGTATCCCTCGAGATCCTCTGCTCACCGCCTCGCCGACGGGCTTGGCCTGCCTCCTCCTTGCGTGCGGACTGGCCCTCCGGGCGCCGAGAGCATCTCATAGGCCCGCACCGCGACCACGATGCCGCCGGCGATGCGCAGCGCATTCAGTGAAATGCCGAAAAAGCTGAGGATATACGCTGCCCGCCCAGAGCGCGACGAGCATCACGAAGGTCGAATACACCGCCACGCGCCGCGCCAAGGCGACGCGCTGCGCATGCGTCTGCAGCGCCGTGACTTCGTTGAAGATGATCGCCCCGCCGAGCGGGTTAACGATGGAGAAGAATGCCGGAAAGGCGAGCAGAAAAGCCGCGACTGTGTTGTTGAGGATCATGCGCCGCAGGCTATCAGCTTGCCCGCATGAAAACCAAGCATCCTGCCAGGTCGATCATTTTTGCTTTTACCCGCTACAAGCCCGCCATGCATATCGCTTATCGCCCCGGCTTTGTCCGGTTTCGCCCTTATGGGCGGGCTCATCGTCGCCATCGGCGCGCAAAACGCCTTTATTGCTCCGTCAGGCTTTGCTGCGCGCCAATGTGCCGCTGCTGGTCGGCGTGGCGATCCTGCTCGATGCCGGGCTGATCATCGCCGGCAGCGCCGGGTTCGGCGCCTTCGTCCATGCCCATGCGCAGGTGCTCGTCTTCGTCTCCTGGGCGGGCGGCCTATTCATTGCGGCCTATGGGGTGCTTGCGGTCCAGCCGCGCGCTGCATCCCGCCAGCCTCGCAGCCGGGCGGCGGCGCGGGCTCTCGCCCAAGGCGGCCATCCGCGCGATGCTCGATGGTCTCGTTGCTCAACCCGCATGTCTATCTCGACACGGTCGTGCTCGTCGGCGGCATTGCCGGGCGCTATCCCGGTTCTGCGCATGCTCGCCTACACGCTGGGCGCGATCGGTGCATCGGCCCTCTGGTTCACATGCCTCGGCTTTGGCGCGCGGCTGCTGGGCCCGGTTTTCGCCCGGCCCATGGCCTGGCGCGTGCTCGATGCCATGATCGCGGTGGTGATGTTCTGCCATCGCCGCCAGCCTGATGCAGGCGGCGCTGGCGGCGAACTGAAAATGAACGCCCTGGGCGAGTGCTTGCGCCTCGCCCAGGCGCAGAAAGTTTCGTTAGAGGACTCGCCCGGCGACCGCACTCAGCTTTTCCAGCATCGCCGGATCGCGCGCCTCGGGCGCGGTGATCAGCGCGTATTCCAGCGCGCGGTCGCAGCCCGGCAGGGCAGGGGCCGCGCGCCGCGCCGATTTTCGGCAGCACCGATTTCACCAGCCCGCGCGCTTTGTCGGCATTGCCGAGCAGCACCTTGATCACCGCATCCACCGTCACGGCGTCATGGTCCTCGTGCCAGCAATCGAAATCCGTCACCATGGCGACGGTGGCGTAGCAAATCTCCGCCTCGCGGGCGAGCTTCGCCTCCGGCATGTTGGTCATGCCGATCACCGAGCAGCCCCAGCTGCGATACAGGTTGCTCTCCGCCAGCGTCGAGAATTGCGGGCCTTCCATCACGAGATAGGTGCCGCCGCGGGTCACCGGCAGGCCGAGCTCCTTGGCCGATTCCTCCAGCGCATCGCCCAGGCGCGGGCAGACCGGATGCGCCATGGAGACATGCGCGACGCAGCCGGTGCCGAAAAAGCTTTTCTCGCGCGCGAAGCTGCGGTCGATGAACTGGTCCACGATCACGAAATGCCCGGGCGGCAGCTCCGCCTTCAGGCTGCCCAACGGCCGAGAGCGACAGGATATCGGTGACCCCCGACGCGCTTCAGCGCATCGATATTGGCGCGGTAATTCAGGCCGGAGGGGGAGATTTTATGGCCCCGCCCGTGGCGCGGCAGAAACACCACCTTCACGCCTTCGAACTCGCCGATCAGCAATTCGTCCGAGGCCTCGCCCCAGGGGGTTTCCACCCGCTCCCAGCGCGTGTTGGTCAGACCTTCGATATTATACAGCCCGGACCCGCCGATAATGCCGATGACAGGGGTGATCGCTTCAGACATGTTTGCAGCTCTCAGATAATGGATTTGCGCCCGTTTAAGGCCAGTCGCGCAGCTTAGCCATATCTCCCGGAGCCCGGATCCTCACACCGCCTCGCGCCAGATCCGACGCTTGGTCGCAATCGCGATGATGGTGAGAAACACGAGAAACAGCACGGCCCGCAGGCCGATTTGGCGGCGCGCATTGAGGTTCGGGTCGGCCGCCCAGGCGAGAAACGCGGTCACATCGGCGGCTTCCTGCGGCACGCTCGCCATTGTGCCATCGGCATAGGACACGGCATTGTCGTTCAGCGGCGGCGGCATCGCGATCTGGTCTCCGGGATAGGCCGCATTGTAATAATGCCCGGCCAGCACCGTCACGCCGCCGGGTGCCGCGCCATAGCCGGTCAACAGATCGTAGATGTAATGCAGCCCGCCCGGCCGCTCGTTCACGATATTCGAGAGATCCGGCGGCACCGCCCCGGCAAAGGCCGAGGCCGGCGCGTGCGGGTCGCGGAAGCGGTCGTTCAGCGTCATCGGCGTACCATCCGGGCGCTTCACGCTGAGCGCGATCCCCGCCACCTGCTCCGGCGAGAAGCCCAGCGCCTCAAGGTCCCGGTAATGCAGCGCATTGGCCGAATGGCAGCTCGCGCATACGGTCTGGTACACGAGAAAGCCCCGCTGCACCGCCGCAAGGTCATAGCTGCCGAGCACGCCCTCGGATTGGAAATGCAGCGGCGTCAGCGTGTCCTCGGCCCACGCATTGGCGCCGAGCAGCACGCCCGCCGCGAGCAACGGCGCAAACATATGGCGCATCATTCAGCCTCCAACGCGGTGACAGCGGGGTAAGCACCAGGAAGTGCAAAAAATACCAGAGGGTGAAGACGAGCACGAGAATGCTGGCAAGCATTGACGGCCCGCAGGCAGCGGCCAGGCCAAGCGCGATGACATCCAGCCCCAGAACGAAGACCAGGACCCGGTAGACCAGTTTTGGTGCGGCGCGGGATCTGGAGCGGTCCAGCCAGGGCAGCGCGAAAAGCACCGCCAGCATCGCGATCACGCCAAAAATCCCGCCATAGATGCCCGGAAACACGCTCCGCACGGCGCTGACCGGCACGAGATACCAAGGCGGCGTCAGCATGCCCGGCAGGATCAGCCGGCTGGCCGGCGCCGCGTTCAGCGCGTTCTCGCCGAAATGCGGGATGAAGAAGACCAGCACGGCGAAAATCAGCGCGAACACCAGCAGACGCCACGAAATATTGCGCGGTGTAATAGGGATGAAAGCTCACCCCCTCGCGGGGCGGCACCTTTGGCGTCAGCGCCCGCGCGCCGAAATGATAGAGCGCCAGAATCCCGAACAGCGCCAAGGCCAGCACGGTATGGAACACCAGCAGCCGCGCCAGCGTTCCCGGCCCGTTCGGCCCGCCGAAGAACCAGGTGCCCAATGGCGCCGGGCAGGCCGCCCAGCGCGCCCGCCGCGTTCGTCGCATTCTCCAGGCTCCAATAGCTCACCGCCCCGCCGGTCAGCGCATAGCCAAGATAACCGACCAGCAGCAGCAGGCTGAACAGCGCCACGCGCAAGCACCCAGACGCAGCTCGCCCGGGGCCCGGTAAGCGCGCGTCAGGATGCCCCGGAACAGGAACAGATAGACGAGCGCGAACAGCATCGTCGTCCCGGTGGCATGGAAGCCATGGATCAGCCAGCCATTATTCACATCCCGGTCGATGAATTGGAGCGAGGCGAAGGCATGCGCCGGGCTGTAATAGACGGCGAGCACGAGGCCGGAGGCCGCGAGCAAACCCCAGGCAACGGCGGATCAACGCCGGCAGGGTCGCGAGATACGGCGCTTCGCGCACAAGGCTGGGGGGATTAAGGAAGCCGCCGCCAGTCCGCGATCAAGGGGAAACGCGTTTCGGCCCAGGATTGTTTCACGTCGGTGCTCATGGTGCTGTTCCTCAGCCGAACTGGAGTCTGTGCGTCGTTCAGGAAGGTAAATCGCGGGATCGCCAGGTTTTTCGTCGCCGGCCCGCTGCGCACGCGCCCGAGCGGGTCGTAGACGCTGCCATCGCAGGGGCACAGCCAGCCATCGAACGGCCCGCGCGGATCGCTGGGCATTGCCCTCCAGCTCACAGGGCGTCCGGTATTCAGCCCCACCACCACGACAAAGCTGTCATAGCCGGGCTTGACCCGGTCGGATGAACTCGCCGGGTCGGGCAGACTGTCGGGATCGACAACTTGGTTATCGGCGATCTGCTTGGGCGTCAGCTTGCGGATATGATGGGCAGCCCGTCCCACTGCACGGTAATGGCCGAATTCGGCGCGATCGCGGCGACATCCACGATCGGCTGCCCGGCTGCATCGCTGATCGGCATCGGGCGTCGAGCGCGTCGATAAACGGCCAGATCGTGGCGCCAAGCCCGACAAGCCCGGTGGCAATGGTCAGGATTTTCAAGAAATCGCGCCGGGATTCTGTCCTCGTGTTCCGCCGCCTGTACCGACGTTCCACCCATGTTCGTCTCCTTAGCGAAAACTGTTCTGCAACACGCATGGCTGCATCGCCGGAAAATTTCAAGAGTAGATGACCGCCCGGTAAAATCGTATGAGGCGTGCCCATGACTGAAACATCGCCAGATACATCGCCCACAACATCGCCGCGCCCTGCGCATGACGCCCTGAAACCCGCCGCCGCCGCCTGGTTCGCCGCCTTGCGCGACCGGATCTGCGCCGAATTCGAAGCGATCGAGGATGCAGCCGGCGCCAATCCCGGCCGCTTCGAGCGCACCGCATGGGACCGCCCGCAAGGCGGCGGCGGGGTGATGAGCGTGATGCGCGGCCAGGTTTTCGAGAAGGTCGGCGTGAACATCTCGGTCGTGCAGGGGCGTTTTTCGGCGGATTTCGCCAAGCAGATGCACGGCGCGGATAGGAAAAGCCGAATTCTGGGCCGCCGGGATCAGCCTGGTCGCGCATATGCGCTCGCCCAAAGTGCCGGCCGTGCACATGAACACCCGCATGATCGTCACCACCAAAGGCTGGTTCGGCGGCGGCGGCGATTTAACCCCCCTGCAGCCCGGCACGCCGGAAGCGCGGCGAGGATGCGGCATTTTTCCACGCCGCCTATAAAGCCGCCTGCGACCGGCACGACCCGGAATATTATCCGAAATATAAAAAATGGTGCGACGAATATTTCTTCCTGCCGCACCGGGGCGAGGCGCGAGGCGCTGGCGGGATTTTTTACGATTATCTGGAATCCGGCGATGCGGAGCGCGATTTCGCCTTCACCCGCGATGTCGGCGAGGCGTTTCTGAACGCCTATCCGGCCATCGTGCGCCGCCGCATGGCGGAGCCCTTCACGCCCGAGGAGCGCGAGGCCCAGCTGATCCGCCGCGGCCGCTATGTGGAGTTCAACCTGCTCTACGACCGTGGCACGACATTCGGCCTGAAGACCGGCGGCAATACCGAGGCGATCCTGATGTCCATGCCGCCGGAAGTGAAATGGCCGTGAAGCAAGGAAGTAGCCGCTTTTTTGAAAAAAAGCGGCGCAAAAACTTCTGCCACTTTGGGCCGTGGCGGTATCACCAGCACGGCCCAGATTAAAAAAGCTTTTTTGCTTCTTTTTGTTCACAAAAAGAAGTCTGCTTCCTCGCTAGCTTACGGGGCGATGCCGACGCCGCCTGGGGTGATGACGACGGAAGGCGGCGTCACATAGACCCGCGGCGGTGCCACAACAACCGGCGGCGCCACATAGACGGGCGGCGGCGGGGCCGCATAGACCACCGGCGGGCCGGCATAATACACCGGCGGCGGCCCGTAATAGCCGTAGGCCGGACCATATCCCTGATACCAATGCCAGTGACGGCCGCCGTCGAACCAGCCTTCGTGATGCCAGTCGCCGCCATGGCCGTGCCATGCCACCGCCATGCCGCCACCGCCACCGCCACCGCACCATGCCAGTCGGCCATGGCCTTTGGTGCCGCCAGCACCGCGGTGCTGGCAATAATCGCGGCGCCAAGCGCCAATAGCTTCAATTTCATCATCTCCCGAGCCTCCAGAGCTTACAACTTTAATATAGGGAGCGGTTGCGGCCGCATGAGGGCTGAACCGCGGTAAAATTATGGCGAGCAGGCCTACGGAATATAAAGTTTATTAAAATCATAAGGATAGGATTGAAACACTCTTGCGAAAACGCCGGGCAGTACGACAGAATCGCGCAGATTCGCGATTTCCGCTGCAGTCAAGGATGAATTTATTGCTCCGCGCCATCAAACAACGTTTGTACGCCATGGCTCCGCCTGCGGTTTTCCTCGCCATTACCTATTATTTTGGCTGGAACGCGATCCATGGCAAAAGCGGGCTGGAGGCGCAAGCCATCCAGCGGGCCGAGCTCGCCCAGGCGAAGCAGGAATATCAGCGCCGATGGACGCACAGCGCATCCAGTGGGAGACGCGGATCCCGATCTGTCCGGCCAGTCCATCTCCTCGGACATGCTGGACGGCCAAGCCCGCCAGGTCCTCAACCTGGCAAATCCGGGTGATCTCGTCATTGATTTACAACAAAATAAATCAGCCGACCAATCCGGCGAATAATCAGACGAAGATTTGCGCCAAAACCTCCTTTAGTGGCGAAAATTCTTATTGAAACGCAATTTAATGTCGTTTCGATGGGATGTCTCTAGTCAGTCGGGATGACTTAACTTCTTTTTGGTTAATTTGTTTTATTGCAGTGCAGCATAAGCGCATTTTCTAAGCACAACCCTTGCGTGGGAGCGATTCATGCGCATACCTGCGCTCGGACAAAACTTCCATGACGGAGCACGCAAGCATGGCCGCGACCCAGGACAAAGCGAAAAAAGCGAAAAAACCCGAACCTTCGATGGGCAAGGACGAGCTCCTCGCGGCCTATGGCAAGATGCTGCTGATCCGCCGGTTCGAGGAAAAGGCCGGCCAGCTTTACGGCATGGGCCTCATCGCCGGCTTCTGCCATTTGTATATCGGCCAGGAGGCGGTCGTGGTCGGCATGCAGCATGCCATTGGCGAGGGCGACGAGGTGATCACCTCCTATCGCGATCACGGCCACATGCTGGCCTGCGAGATGGACCCCAAAGGCGTGATGGCCGAGCTCACCGGGCGCTCCGGCGGCTATTCGCGCGGCAAAGGCGGCTCCATGCACATGTTCAGCAAGGAGAAGGGCTTTTTCGGCGGTCACGGCATCGTCGGCGCGCAGGTCAGCCTCGGCACCGGGCTTGGCTTCTCCAACTGGTATCGCGGCAATGACCGCGTCTCGCTCACCTATTTCGGCGAGGGCGCGTCCAACCAGGGCCAGGTCTATGAGAGCTTTAACCTCGCCAACCTGATGAAGCTGCCGGTTGTCTTCATCATCGAGAACAACCGCTACTCCATGGGCACCAGCATCGAGCGCTCCTCCGCCTCGCGCGACCTCTCGCTGAACGGCGTGCCCTGGGGCATGCCGAGCCTTTCGGTGGACGGCATGGACGTGCATGGCGGTGAAGGCCGCCGCCGAGCAGGCCGTGGCGCATTGCCGCGCCGGCAAGGGGCCGTTCCTGCTGGAGATGAAGACCTACCGCTATCGCGGCCATTCCATGTCCGACCCGGCGAAATACCGCACCCGCGAGGAAGTGCAGCGGATGCGCGCCGAGCACGACCCGCTGGATTCGGCGAAGAAGCTGCTCGAGGAACTGGGGCGTGTCCGAAGCCGAGCTGAAGAAAATCGATGACGAGGTGAAGGCGCGCGTGCAGGAGGCGGCGGATTTCGCGCAGACCTCGCCCGAGCCCGACCCGTCCGAAATCTGGACCGATATTCTGGTGGAGACCAAATAATGGCGACTGAAATTCTTATGCCCGCTCTGTCTCCGACCATGACGGAAGGCAAGCTCTCGAAATGGCTGAAGCATCCCGGCGATGACGTGAAATCCGGCGATGTCATCGCCGAGATCGAGACCGACAAGGCGACCATGGAGGTCGAGGCCGTCGATGAGGGCAAGCTGCTGAAAATCCTGGTCGAGGAAGGCACCGAGGGCGTTGCGGTGAACACCGTGATTGCCATGCTCGGCGCCGAAGGCGAGAGCGCTGCCAGCCCCGCCGCCGCGCAAGCCCGCCGCGGCGCCGAAGCGCCGAAGGCCGCCGCCCCGGCGCAGCCCAAGCACGCCCCCGCCACGCCGCAGGAGCTGAGCGAGCCCGAATGGGGCGAGACCAAGCCGACCACCGTGCGCGAAGCCTTGCGCGAGGCGATGACGCTGGAAATGCGCGCCGATGAGAACGTGTTCCTGATGGGCGAGGAAGTCGCGCAGTATCAGGGCGCCTATAAAATCAGCCAGGGCATGCTGGACGAATTCGGCCCGCGCCGCGTCATCGACACGCCGATCACCGAGCATGGCTTCACCGGCATGGCCGTGGGTGCGGCGATGAACGGCTTGAAGCCGATCGTCGAGTTCATGACCTTCAATTTCGCGATGCAGGCGATCGACCAGATCATCAACTCCGCGGCCAAGACCCTCTATATGTCCGGCGGCCAGATGGGCAGCCCGATCGTCTTCCGCGGCCCGAACGGCGCTGCGGCGCGCGTCGGCGCGCAGCATAGCCAGTGCTATGCCTCCTGGTACGCGCATTGCCCGGGCCTGAAAGTCGTCGCCCCCTGGTCGGCGGCGGATGCCAAGGGCCTGCTGCGCGCCGCCATCCGCGACCCGAATCCGGTTATCTTCCTGGAAAACGAGATCCTCTACGGCCACACCTTCGACTGCCCGGTCTCGGAAGATTTTGTGCTCCCGATCGGCAAGGCGAAGGTCGAGCGCGAGGGCACGGATGTCACCATCGTCGCCTTCTCGATCATGGTCGATGTCGCCCTGAAGGCGGCGGAGACGCTGGCCGGGCAGGGGATCAGCGCCGAGGTCATCAACCTGCGCACCATCCGCCCGCTGGATATCGAGACCATCGTCAAGAGCGTGAAGAAGACCAACCGCGTGGTCAGCGTCGAGGAAGGCTGGCCGTTCGCCGGCATCGGTGCCGAAATCGCCATGACGGTGACGGAGCATTGCTTCGACTGGCTGGACGCGCCGCCGGTCCGCGTCGCCGGGCTCGACGTGCCGATGCCCTATGCCGCCAATCTGGAAAAACTGGCGCTGCCGCAGCCCGACTGGGTCGTGGACGCCGTCAAGAAGCTTTTTTGAGGAGCGCGCGACATGTCCACCAACATCCTGATGCCCGCACTCTCGCCGACCATGACGGAGGGCAAGCTCTCCCGCTGGCTTAAAAAAGAGGGCGACGAGGTCAAATCCGGCGACGTGCTGGCCGAGATCGAGACCGACAAGGCGACGATGGAAGTCGAAGCCGTCGATGAAGGCTATCTCGCGAAAATCGTCGTGCCGGACGGCACCGAAGGGGTTGCGGTGAATGCCGTCATCGCCATCCTGACCGAGACCAAGGGCGAGGTCCGTGGACGCCGCCCCGGCTGCCGCACCCAAGGCCGAAGCACCGAAAGCCGCTCCGGCTGCCGCGCCGAGCCGCCGCTCCGGCACCCGCCCCGGCCAGTGCCGCCCGGCCGGATGAGGCGCGCGTCTTCGCCTCGCCGCTCGCCCGGCGCATCGCCAAGCAGGCGGGCATCGATCTGGCCACCATCAAGGGCTCCGGCCCGAATGGCCGGATCGTGAAAGCCGATCTGGACGCTGCCCCGGCCAAGCCAGCCGCCGCAGCCCCAGCACCGGCCGCAGCCGCTGCCCCCGCCGCGCCGAAACCGGCCGCACCCGCGCCCGGTCATCACCGCGCCGCACACGAAAATCCCGAACTCCTCGATGCGCAAGGTCATCGCCCGGCGCCTGGCGGAATCCAAGCAGACCGTGCCGCATTTCTACCTCACGACCAGAATATCGAGATCGACGCGCTGCTGAAACTGCGCGCCGAGCTGAACGCCAAATCCCCGAAGGAAGGGCCGAGCGCGTTCAAGCTTTCGGTCAACGACCTGGTCATCAAGGCCTGCGCCCTGGCCCTGCGCCGGCATCCGCAGGTCAATGCGACCTACACGGAAGAAGCCATCATCCAGTATGACGATGTCGATATTTCGATCGCCGTCGCCATTCCGGACGGGTTGATCACGCCGATCATCCGCAAGGCCGACATCCAGGGCCTGGCCTCGATCAGCAATTCCATGAAGGATCTGGGCGCGCGCGCGAAAGCCGGCAAGCTGAAGCCGGAGGAATTCCAGGGCGGCGGCTTCTCCATCTCCAATCTCGGCATGTTCGGCATCTCCGGAATTCTCCGCCATCATCAACCCGCCGCAAGCGGGCATCCTGGCGGTCGGCGCTGGCGAGAAGCGGGCGGTGGTGAAGGGCGATGCGATCGTCATCGCCAACATGATGACCGTCACGCTCTCCTGCGACCACCGGGTGGTGGATGGTGCGCTCGGCGCCCAGTTCCTGGCGACGCTGAAGGCCATCATCGAAGACCCGCTGAGCCTGATGCTGTGAAGCTACGGGCTGCCATACCGGCGGATGTACCGGCGATTCTCGGTTTCATCCGCCAGCTGGCGGCCTATGAGCGGGAGCCGGATGCGGTGGAAATGACCCTGGAGCAGCTCCAGGACGCGCTGTTCGGCGCCATCTCCCCGCGCCGAGGCGCTGATCGTCGAGCTGGACGGTGCCCCGCGCGGCACCGCCCTCTGGTTCCAGAGTTTTAATACCTGGACCGGCCGTCCCGGCCTCTATGTCGAGGATGTGTATGTGGAGGAGGCCTACCGCAATCGCGGCATCGGCCGGGCGATTTTCCAGTATCTCGCCAGGCTCGCGGTCACGCGTGGCTATGCCCGCATGGAATGGTCGGTGCTGGATTGGAACGAACCGGCGATCAAATTCTACCAAGAATCTCGGTGCCGTCGCGCAAACCGAATGGCACAAATATCGTCTAAGCGGTCCTGCCCTGGCGGCGGCCGGGACAACAGAAATTTTAGGAGCAGAGCATGGCTGAGGAGCAGAAATTTGACCTGGTGGTCGTCGGTGGCGGCCCGGGCGGCTATGTCGCGGCAATCCGCGCCGCGCAGCTGAAAATGAAGGTCGCGGTCGTCGAGGCCAAGCATCTCGGCGGCATCTGCCTCAACTGGGGCTGCATCCCGACCAAGGCGCTGCTGCGCTCCTCCGAGATCAACCATCTGCTCCACAACATGGGCGAGTTCGGCTTCTCGGCGGACAATATCAAGTTCGACCTGGAGAAGATCGTGAAGCGCTCGCGCGCCGTCTCCAAGCAGCTCTCCTCCGGCGTCACGCATCTGATGAAGAAGAACAAGATCACGGTGTTCGACGGTTTCGCCAAGCTCGCGGGCGCCGGGCAAGCTCGACGTCACCAAGGACGGCAAGCCGGTCGCCACGCTGACCGCCAAGAGCATCATCCTCGCCACCGGCGCCCGCCCGCGCCAGATCCCCGGCATCGAGGTCGATGGCAAGCTGATCTGGAGCTATTTCGAGGCGATGGTGCCGGAGAAGATGCCGAAATCCCTGCTGGTCATCGGCTCCGGCGCGATCGGCATCGAGTTCGCGAGCTTCTACCGCAACCTCGGCGCGGAAGTGACCGTGGTGGAAATGCTGGACCGCGTGCTGCCGGTGGAAGACGCGGAAATCTCCGCCTTCGCCCGCAAGGCGTTCGAGAAGCAGGGGATCAAGATCATCACCTCGGCCACCGTGAAGGGCGCGGTCAAGGGTGCGGACAACGTCACCGTGACCGTCGAAGCCGGCGGCAAGCGAACAGAAATTCACGGTCGACCGGGTGATCTCGGCGGTCGGCATTGTCGGCAATGTCGAGAATATCGGCCTTGAGGGCACCAAGGTGAAGGTCGACCGCACCCATATCGTGGTGGATGGCTATGGCCAGACCGGCGAGCCCGGCATGTATGCCATCGGCGACGTCGCCGGCCCGCCCTGGCTCGCGCATAAGGCCAGCCATGAGGGCGTGATTTGCGTTGAGAATATCGCAGGGCTGCATCCGCACCCGCTGGATACCGGCAACATCCCCGGCTGCACCTATGCCCGCCCGCAGGTGGCCTCCGTCGGCCTGACGGAAGCCAAGGCCAAGGAGAGCGGCCGCGAGATCCGGATCGGCCGCTTCCCCTTCATCGGCAACGGCAAGGCGATCGCCATGGGCGAACCCGAAGGCCTGATCAAGACGATTTTCGACGCCAAGACCGGTGAGCTGCTCGGCGCGCATATGGTCGGCGCGGAAGTCACCGAGATGATCCAGGGCTATGTCATCGCCCGCACGCTGGAGACGACCGAGGCGGAGCTGATGCACACCGTCTTCCCGCATCCCACGGTCAGCGAAGCCATGCATGAATCGGTGCTTGACGCCTATGGCCAGGTTATCCACTTCTAGAGCGCGATCGTTATAGGTTCGCGTATCTTGCGCGGAGCTAAAACGTGAATCGCCCTCACTAAAAAAGCTAGAGCAGGATCGCACTTAAAGCGATTATGCTCTAGCCCGGCGATACCGCCGGGTGCCTTTCCGGCGCAAGCCAGCTAGAGAAGCAGCATGACAACGCGCATCGAAATCGACCATCGTGTTCGCCACCCGGAAAAGCAGGGGCGCCCGGACAACCCGATCAGCCGCAAGCCGGCCTGGATCCGGGTCAAGGCGCCCACGCACCCGATCTACCATGAAACCCGCGAGCTGATGCGGAGCAAAAACCTGGTGACCGTGTGCGAGGAGGCGGCTTGCCCGAATATCGGGGAATGCTGGTCGCAGCGCCACGCCACCATGATGATCATGGGCGAGATCTGCACGCGCGCCTGCGCCTTCTGCAATGTCAGCACCGGCGTGCCGGCAGCGTTGGACGCCACCGAGCCGCAACGCGTGGCCGATGCCGTGGCGACCCTGGGCCTGCGCCATGTCGTCATCACCTCGGTGGACCGGGACGATGTGGCCGATGGCGGGGCGGCGCATTTCGCCGCCGTCATCACCGCCATCCGCGCCGCCGCACCGGAGACGACCATCGAAATCCTGACCCCGGATTTCCTGCGCAAGCCAGGCGCGCTGGAAGTCGTCGTGGCGGCCAGGCCGGACGTGTTCAACCATAATCTGGAAACCGTGCCGCGGCTCTACCCCAGCATCCGCCCCGGGGCGCGCTACTACCAGTCGCTGCGCCTGCTCGACCGCGTGAAGCAGATCGACCCGGCGATTTTCACCAAATCCGGCCTCATGGTCGGCCTGGGCGAGGCGAAGCCGGAAATCGGCCAGGTGATGGACGATCTGCGCATCGCCGAGGTGGATTTCCTCACCATCGGCCAATACCTCCAGCCGACCGTGAAGCACGCGGCGGTGGACCGCTTCGTGACCCCTGAGGAGTTCGAGGAATACGCCACTTATGGCCCGCGCCAAAGGCTTTCTGCAGGTCTCCGCCACCCCGCTCACCCGCAGCTCCTATCACGCGGATGCGGATTTTGCCTCTCTGCGCGAGGCGCGTGCCCGGCAGCTCTCGGCGTGACCGCCTATAGCGAGCAGAAGCTCGTCCCCTACGCGCCGGCGCAGCTTTTTGCGCTGGTTGCCGATGTCGCGAAATATCCGAGCTTCCTGCCCTGGTGCGTGGGGGCGCGCATCCGCAGCCATGTCGGCAACGACCTTGTCGCGGACCTCACCATCGGCTTCGGCCCGTTCCGCGAAAGCTTTACCTCCCGCGTCACTTTGGTCCCGCCGGACGCCACTGGCGCGTGCGAGATCAACGTCGCCTACGAAAACGGGCCCTTCAAATACCTCCATAACCACTGGCGCTTTGCTCCGCATGAGCAAGGCTGCATGGTGGATTTTTTCGTGGATTTCGAATTCCGCAATTTCGTGCTGCAAAAAGCCATCGGTGTGGTCTTCACCGAGGCCGTGCACCGCATGGTCGCCGCCTTCCTGCGCCGCGCCCGCACGGTCTATGGGCCGCCTTTGACGAACGGGGCCAAGGCGATTGAGGATTCCAAGGCAAGGGCTTAAGAGAAGGAAGCACTTCTTTTTGTGAACAAAAAGAAGCAAAAAAACTTCTCTACTCAGGACAGCGCTTGAGGCAACAACGTAGCCTCAAGCAACCGGCCAAGTCACAAAAGTTTTTTGGTTCTTTTTTTTCAAAAAAGAACCGCTTCCTTACGCTGATACTTTCTTTCCGGCCCGTACCGGCTTCACCGCCAGCAACGGCGCCAAAAACCGCCCGGTATGGCTCTCTGCATTCGCGACGATATCCTCCGGCGTTCCCACCGCGACAATCCGCCCGCCGCCATCGCCACCTTCGGGGCCGAGATCGATCACATGATCCGCGGTCTTGATCACCTCCAGATTATGCTCGATCACGATGATGGTATTGCCCGCATCGACCAGCGCATGCAGCACTTCCAGCAGCTTGCGGATATCCTCGAAATGCAGCCCCGTCGTCGGCTCGTCCAGAATATACAGCGTGCGCCCGGTCGGCCGCTTCGCCAGCTCCTTCGACGAGTTTAATTCGCTGCGCCTCACCGCCGGAGAGCGTCGTCGCCTGCTGCCCGAGTTTGATATATCCCAGCCCCACGCGCGATAAAATGCGAAAGCCGGTCATGGATTTTCGGCACGGCCTTGAAGAAGATCTGCGCCTCGTCCACGGTCATCTCCAGCACATCGGCGATGGATTTCTCGCGGAATTTCACCTCCAGCGTCTCGCGATTATAGCGCTTGCCCTTGCAGGTATCGCAGGTCACGAAAACATCCGGCAGGAAGTGCATCTCGATCTTCAGCACGCCATCGCCCTGGCAAGCCTCGCAGCGCCCGCCTTTGACGTTGAAGCTGAACCGCCCCGGCTTGTAGCCGCGCATGCGCGCTTCCGGCATTTCCGCGAACCAGTCGCGGATCGGCGCGAACAGATCCGTATAGGTCGCGGGGTTGGAGCGCGGCGTGCGCCCGATCGGGGACTGGTCGATATCGATGATCTTATCGAGCTGCTCCAACCCTTCGAGCCGCTCGAACGGTGCCGGGCACCTCGCCCGACCCCATCAACCGGCGCGAGACCGCCTTGTACAGCGTATCGACCACCAGCGTGGACTTGCCGCCGCCGGAAACGCCGGTGATGCAGGTGAACACGCCGAGCGGAAATTCCGCCGTGACGTTTTTCAAATTATTGCCCGTTGGCGCCAATAACTTTCAGTACACGGTTTTTCTGCACCGCCCGGCGCGGATTCGGCACCGGGATCATCCGCCGCCCGAGAGATAATCCCCCGTCACGGATTTCGGGTTCGCCGCCACTTCCGCCGGCGTGCCCTGCGCGACCACATAGCCGCCATTCATTCCCGCCGCCGGGCCCATATCGATCAGATGGTCCGCCGCGCGGATCGCATCCTCGTCATGCTCCACTACCAGCACGGTATTGCCCAGGCGCTTCAAGCGTTGCAGCGTGCCCAACAAGCCTTTCGTTATCGCGCTGGTGCAGCCCGATGCTGGGCTCATCCAGCACATAGAGCACGCCGGTCAGCCCGGAGCCGATCTGGCTCGCCAGACGAATACGCTGGCTCTCGCCGCCGGAAAGTGTCGCGGAGCCGCGCGCCAGAGTGAGATAATTCAAGCCGACATCGACAAGAAACTGCAACCGCTCATTGATCTCACGCAAAATCCGCCGCGCGATTTCCAGGCGCTGCGGCGTGAGCGTAGCCGCGACACCTTCGAACCAATCCCGTGCCCCGGCAATCGAGAGTTCCGCGACCTCGGCCAAATTCCGCCCGGCGATTTTCACCGCCAGCGCTTCCGGCTTCAACCGCGCGCCATGGCAGGTCCCGCACGGCCGCTCGGCGTGATAGCGCGAAAGTTCTTCCCGCACCCAGGCGGAATCCGTCTCGCGCAGCCGCCGCTCCAAATTTTTGATCACGCCCTCGAACGGTTTTTTCACCGTATAGGCGCGCGCCCCATCCTTATAGGTGAACTCCACCTCCGTCTTGCCGGTGCCATAAAGAATGCCATCGCGCACTGCCTGCGGCAACGTCTCCCAGGGCATATTCATTTTAATGCCAAAATGCTTCGCCAGGCTCGCCAGCGTCTGGTCGTAATACGGCGATTGCGCATTCGCCCAGGGCATCACCGTCGCCTCGTTCAGCGCGCGCTGCTCATCGGGCACCACCAGATGCGGATCGAAAAACACCTCATGCCCCAGCCCATCGCAAACCGGGCAGGCGCCATGCGGCGAGTTGAAGCTGAACAGCCGCGGCTCGATCTCCTCGATGGTAAAGCCGCTCACCGGGCAGGCAAAGCGCGAGGAAAACACCGTGCGCGCGCCATCATCGGCCCCTTCCGCATAGACGATCCCGTCGGAGAGTCCCAAGGCGGTCTCAAAGGAATCCGCCAGCCGCTTCTCGATCCCCGCTTTGACCACGATGCGGTCCACCACCGCCTCGATCTCATGCTTCAGCTTCTTATTGAGTGCGGGGACCTGATCAATCTCATAGAGCTTGCCATCCACCTTTGCGCGCGTAAATCCCTTGCGCTGCAGCTCGGCGAGTTCCTTTTTATACTCGCCTTTGCGGTCGCGGATGACCGGGGCGAGCAGCAGCAATTTCGTGCCCTCCTTCATCGTCATCACGCGGTCCACCATCTGCGATACGGTCTGCGCCTCGATCGGCAGGCCCGTCGCCGGCGAATACGGCACGCCCGGCCCGCGCCCAGAGCAGGCGCATGTAATCGTGGATTTCCGTCACCGTGCCCACGGTCGAGCGCGGATTATGCGAGGTCGTTTTCTGTTCGATGGAAATCGCCGGGGAGAGCCCCTCGATGCTGTCGACATCCGGCTTGCCCATCAGCTCCAAAAACTGCCGCGCATAGGAGGACAGGCTCTCCACATAGCGCCGCTGCCCCTCGGCATAGATCGTATCGAAGGCAAGCGAGGATTTGCCCGAGCCCGATAGCCCGGTAATCACCGTCAGCTCTTCCCGCGGAATCGCGATATCGATGTTCTTGAGGTTATGCTCACGCGCGCCGCGGACCGTGATAAATCCCGCGCCTGTTGACTTCGCCATTATCGCCCCAGATGTTCATGCATTGTTCTTGCAGGATATGGGCTGGCTGCCTACAATGCAAATGTTTGATGCTGGCGGCAGCGTTGAGAATCAGTTATCCTGGCAAGCAATCTCAAGTAGAGGAGGTCCTGGTGGCCGGTAGTGTAAACAAAGTAATTCTGGTCGGTAATCTCGGCAGGGACCCGGAAGTCCGTAACGCCCAGTCGGGGCTTAAAATCGTCAACATCACCGTCGCCACCTCGGATAGCTGGAACGACAAGACGAGCGGCGAGCGCAAGGAACAGACGGAATGGCACCGCGTCGTCATCATGAACGACCGTATCGCCGATGTCGCGGAAAAATACCTGCGCAAGGGCTCGAAGGTCTATATCGAGGGCAAGCTGCAGACCCGCAAATGGACCGACCAGTCCGGCCAGGAAAAATACACGACCGAAGTGCTGATCGGGCGTTTTGGCGGCGAGCTGCAATTGCTCGACCGTAACCCGAATTCCGGCGCCGGCGGCGGGGATGATTACGCACCGCCGCGCGCCTCCAATGCCGGCCCTAGCTCCGCGCCGAGCCGTGCGCCCGCACGCTCTGTCGGCGGTTGGGACACCCGCCCGTCCAACAACGATATGGACGACGAAATTCCGTTCTGACGAGCCGCGCCAGGGGGGGTTACCCCCTGGCGTTTTTATGAGGGCGCGTTCTAGCGATGACCCCGCTCCAAAAACTCTCCGCAGAAGCCAGTGCCTGCACGCTCTGCGCGGCACAGCTTCCCCTCGGGCCCCGGCCGGTCTTCCGCGTCTCCTCCACCGCCCGCCTGCTCATCATCGGCCAGGCCCCCGGCACCAAGGTGCATGCCTCCGGCATCCCGTTTACCGACGCCTCCGGCGAGCGCCTGCGCGGCTGGATGGGCATCGACAGCGCCGCTTTCTACGATACCGCCCGCATCGCCATCCTGCCGATGGGCTTTTGCTATCCCGGCCGCCTGCCACAAGGCGGCGACGCGCCGCCGCGCCCGGAATGCGCGCTCACCTGGCACGCGCGATTCCTCGCGCTCATGCCGCAGATCGAATTGACGCTCCTCGTCGGCAGCTACGCCCTGCGCCGCTATCTCGGTCCCGGCAGCATGACCGAGCATGTGCGCGCTCCTGCCGCGCATCCCGGCCTTATGGCGCTGCCGCATCCCTCCTGGCGCACGATCGGCTGGGAGGCCAAAAACCCCTGGTTCGGCACGGAAATTTTGCCCCAACTGCGCGAAACGGTGGCGCGGCTGCTCGGCTAGGCCCGGAACGTCGCCAGGCTGCGCTGCGCCGTCCCGTCATGCGCGAAATTCTCGGGCGCCAGCCAGGCGGCGATCGCATCGCGCCGGCTCGGCCATTCCTCTGCGGTGATGCTGAACATCGCCGTATCGCGGCTGCGCCCCTTCACCACCCTATGCGCCCGCAGCACCCCTTCGGCGGTAAACCCCAGCCGTTCGCGCCGCACGGATGGAGGCCGCATTCAGGCGATTGCATTTCCACACCAGCCGTCGGTAGCCGAGCTCATCGGCCGCGTGCTGCAGCAGCAAAAACATCGCCTCCGTGCCTGCGCGCGTGCGCTGCATTTTCGGCGCGAACCAGATATTGCCAAGCTCGATGGCGGCATGCGCGGGCTCGATATCCATCAGCGCGATCCAGCCCGAGGCCGCCCCGGTCGAGATCGGCCGCACCGCCCAGAACATCGGATCATGCGTCGCGGCATTCGCCGCCACCCAATGGGAAAGGGCTTCGCGCGTGGCAAAGGGGCCGTAGGACATATAGGCAAAACTCTGCTCGGCCCCGCGCTCGCCTCGAACAGCTCGCCGGCATGGCGCCGATGCAACGGCTCCAGCGTGACATGCGCGCCGCTCAGCGCCAGGCGGGCGGGCAGGGGGCGCGGCCAGGTATCGACTTCTGGCCCTAGGGGAAGATCCGTCAACGAATGGGGAGCCGGGGCCTCAGGCCCCAGCGGGTGCAGGGCAGCGCCCTGCCGCTTATTACCCACGCAGCCGCGCCAAGGTCGCGGTCGTCGAATGCCCGGGCAGCAATTCGGCCAGCGCCACGCTGCCGCCCCAGCTCTCCACCTCGGCCGCGCCGACCACCGTCTCGCGCGTATAATCCGCACCTTTGATCAGCAGATCCGGCTTGATCAGCTTGAGGATTTCCAGCGGCGTGTCTTCCTCGAACAGGCACACCAGATCGACGCTGGCGAGCGATGCCAGCACCGCCGCGCGCGCCGCCTCGCCCTGCGCCGGCCGGCTCGGGCCTTTCAGCCGCTTCACCGAGGCATCGGCATTAATGCCGACGATCAGCCGGTCGCACATCGCCCGGCATTGCTCCAGCAGATGCACATGGCCCGGATGCAGCAAATCGAAACAGCCATTGGTGAAGCCGACTTTATAGCCGCGCGTGCGCCAGCGCTCGGCCGCTTCCGCCGCCGCCGCCGCGGTCACCACCTTGCGCAGCGCCCCGGTGGCCGGCGCGATCGCCGCCAGCATATCCGCCGGCCGCGCGACCGCCGTGCCAACCTTGCCGACCACAATGCCGCCCGCGATATTCGCCAGCCGCGCCGCCTCGAAGAGCGGCACATCCACCGCCAGCGCCGCCGCCAGGGTCGCCACCACCGTATCCCCGGCGCCGGAGACGTCGAACACTTCCTTCGCCTCGCCCGGGTAGTGCCGGATCTCGTCCGCGCGTCACCAGGCTCATGCCGTCTTCGGCGCGCGTCACCAGCACCGCGCCGAAGCCGTAGCGCTGCAACAGCACCTGCGCCGCCGCGACAATCCCGGCCTCGGTATCCACCGCCAGCCCGGTCGCCTCGGCCAGCTCCCGCCGGTTCGGCGTCACCACATCCGCGCCGTTATAGCGCGTATAATCCTTGCCCTTCGGGTCCACGATCACCTTGCGGCCAAGCTTCTTGGCGCCGGCGATCAGCTGCCGCCGCGACCTCCGTGCGTCAGCACGCCCTTGCGGTAATCGGAGAGGATGGTGACGGTGGTTGCCGCCATGGCATCCAGCGCGATGCGGATCAGCCGCTCGGCGAGTTTTTCCGGCAGCGCGATCGTCTCTTCCCGGTCGGCGCGGATCAGATGCTGGCCTTGCGCGATATAACGCGTCTTCAGCGTCGTCGTCCGCCCGCCTTGCACGAGCAGCCAGGGCTCGACCCGCTGCTGGCCGCCGATCAGCCCGGTCAGGTCCGAGCCCGCCTGGTCATCGCCCACCACCGAAACAAAGGCCGCCGCCGCCTCCAGCGCGATCAGGTTGCGCACCACATTGCCCGCCCCGCCCGGCATCGCGACTTCGCGCGTCACGGTCAGAATCGGCACCGGCGCTTCCGGGCTCACCCGGGTGACTTCGCCATAAACATAGCGGTCGAGCATCGCATCGCCCACCACCAGCACGCTGGCGCGCGAAAACCGCTTCACATAGGCGCCCAGATCCGTCGTCGTCTCAACTTATGGTCATGAGAAACCGCTAACCGGAACTGGCGCCTATGGCAACGGCGCGCGGAGGAAGCTATCTCCATCGCAATGACAGACCTCCCGGCTTTCCTCGACTCCACCCGGCCGGACGTGCCGGACCTCGCCGTGCCCCGCGGCATCACCCCTTTTTATCTCCCGAGCCAGCCGGTGCGCGGCCGGCTCATCCGGCTTGGCCCGCTGGCCAACACGTTGCTCACCCGGCACGACCATGCGCCGCCGGTGCGCGCCTTGCTGGGCCAGGCCCTGGCACTCGGCGGCGGCCCTGGCCAGCGCGCTGAAATTCTCCGGCTCCTTCAGCGTGCAGGCGCGCGGCGACGGCCCGGTCTCCATGCTGCTGGCGGATTGCACCGATGCCGGCGCGCTGCGCGGCTATGCGCGCGTCGAGCCCGGATGCCAGCCATTCCCGGAGGACGCCACGGCGCACCAAATGCTGGGCGAGGGCTTCCTCGCCTTCACGGTCGACCAGGGCATCGGACCGCGAGCCGCAACAGGGCATCGTCGCGCTTGGAGGGCGACAGCCTGGCGCAAATGGCGGAGTATTATTTCGCCACCTCCGAGCAATTGCCCTGCAAGGTCTATCTCGCCGCCGCGGAAACCCCGTCCGGCTGGCGCGCCGCCGCCCTGGTGATCGAGCGTGTCGCCGGGGCCGGCGGCATCTCGCCGGAGATCACCGCCGGAAGCGCAGGAAGAAGCCTGGCGCACCGCCGGCATCCTGGCCGATACGCTCACCGCGGCCGAATTGCTGGACGACTCCATCACGCCCGAACGCCTGCTCTACCGCCTGTTCCATGGCGAGGGCGTGGCGGTCGACCGCCCGCGCCCTTGAGCTTCGGCTGCCGCTGCTCGCGCGCCCGCCTCGGCGATATTCTGGAAGGCTTTCCCGCGGACGATCTCGATCATATGTCGGTCGAGGGTGACATCGTCATGACCTGCGAGTTCTGCAATTTCGACTTCCGTTTTCCGCGCGACAGCATCAACGGCACGTCCTGGAGCCCGTCCATGAAGTTTAGGATTTTGCTGCCGCTCGCCCCCCTGGTGGCGCTCGCCGGCTGCGGCTCGTCCCCACCGCCGCCGCAAACTTTCCCGCCGCTGGATTATTCCTATCTGCCGCCGATCGTCCTGAAAGTCTCCCACGCTGAACGTCGCCAATAATTACGTGCCGACGCCCGGCGAGGCGACGCTGATCGGCCAGGACCCGGAGCCGCCGGCCACCGCGCTGCGTGGACATGCTGAACCATCGCCTCGTCGCCTCCGGCGCGCCTGGCACCGGCACCGTCACCATCGCAGACCGCCGCGATCGACCAGGTCGGCGGCAACCTCACCGGCACGATGACGGTGGACGTCAACCTCGCCAGCGCGGATGGCCATGCGCACCGGCTATGCCGAAGCCTCGGTCTCGGCGAGCCAGACCGCGCCGGACCCGGATGCCTCGCAGGACGATGTCCAGGCCGCCTTGTACGGCCTGACCAAGCGGCTGATGGATAACATGAACGTCCAGCTGCAATACCAGATCCAGCATAATCTCGGCGCCTGGCTCTCCTGGTCGCCGAGCCCGGGTGCTGCCCCGCTTGCCACCGGCGCCGCCCCTGCGGGCAACGTCATCCAGGCCACGCCGCTGACCGCGCCGCCCGCCACGGCGCAACGGCACCTGGCAGCCCGCCCTGCCGGCCAATCCGCCCGGTGCCATCAACACTCAATCCGTCCGTGCCGAGCTATCTGCCCGGCGCCGGCCCGGCCGGCCTCGCCCCCGCCCAGCAATGAGCCATCTGCACGCTTTGGCGGCGGCGGGCGATCCACCCTGGGAACCGGTCGCGGCGGAGAAAATCGTCGCCGGCAGCCCGCGCACCCGCACCTGGGTGCAGTATGCGCGGGAAGCGGACAAACTCTACGCCGGCATCTGGGAGGCAACGCTGGGCAAATGGCGCATCGCCTATACCGAATGGGAGCATGTGCTGATCCTCTCCGGGCGCTGCGTCCTGGCCGGCGATGACGGCACGCGGCTTGTCGCGGGCCCGGGCGATAACTTTGTCATCGAGCCCGGCTTCACCGGGACCTGGGAGGTGCTCGAGCCCATGCGCAAGCAATGGGTGATCCGCGAATAGCAGCCGGGCCCAGAGGGCAGGGGAAAAACCTGTTGATATCTTGACGCCGCGCCATCGCCCGGTCTAGACCGCGCGCTTCGTTAAACACACCTCATTTCGTCGGACACCATGGCCAATATTGCATCAGCCCAAAAACGCATTCGGCAGACTCTCAAGCGCACCGCGCGCAACAAGGCACGCAAGTCGCGCGTCCACGGCGCTATCCGCAAGGTCGAGGAAGCCGTTGCCTCCGGTGACAAGGACGGTCGCCCTGGCCGCTTTCCGCGCTGCCCAGCCGGAACTGCAGCGCGCTGTCGGCAAAGGCGTGCTGAAGGCCAACACCGTGTCGCGCAAAATTTCGCGTCTGTCCGCGCGCGTGAAGGCCATCGCCGTCGTAAGATCGCCCGCGCAGGACGTTGTACGTCCTGCGTTTTTTTTTCTGAGACATGTTTCGTGCCGGCGTAATGTCATTGTCATAATGATTACGCCGGCATTAATTTTGTCCGGACGTTATTTTTGTTCTGATACTGAAACATAAAACCGTTCTGAGATAAAATTGGCATCGTAATATCCTTATGATTTTACAGCTAAATTTTCGCCGGTCAGCGGTTTGCTGGTCAGCATGGCGTAATTGAACGCTTGCACCACTGACCCTCTTTTGACCTAAGTCCGTGGCTTAAGAATATGCTCCCTGGCTGTCTCATTTCTGGGAAGATAAAGCCGCATACAGGCTTTTTCGGAACGAGTGTAGTTCGCAACCGTGGGTTTTTCAGGCGCTGGAGCAGCAATTGGGAATGAGCCTGGAGATCGGTTTCCATGCGTGATGGCGATGTTGTGCTTAAACGCGTCGCCGGCGCATCAGGACGATTCCGGTCTGGTCGGAGCAGTGGGCCCGGGTGCGCGCCCGCCTGCAGGCCGAAGTCGGGGAGGTCGAATACCGCACCTGGCTCAAGCAGGTCGCCCTTGCCGGGGTCGATGGCGATGAGGTCACCGTCATCCTGCCGACGCGCTTTCTGCGCGACTGGGTGAAGAAAGAATATGGCGAGCTGATCACGGCCCTGTGGCAGTCGGAAAATTCGGCCATCCGCAGCGTGGACATCCGTGCCCAGCCCAGCCGCGGCACCGCCCCCAACCTCGCCGAACCCACGCCCGAGCCCATGCCGGCCCCCGCACCCGTGCAAGTGGCGGCAACGCCCGCCCCACGCCGCGCGCGGAAGTGCTCGCACCGCTCGATCAGCGTTTCACCTTCGATACCTTCGTCGTCGGCAAACCCAACGAATTCGCCTATGCCTGCGCGCGCCGCGTCGCGGAAGCGCCGGCCACCGCCGGCTTCAACCCGCTCTTCCTCTATGGCGGCGTCGGCCTCGGCAAAACGCATCTGATGCACGCCATCGCCTGGGAGCTGTCCACGCGCCAGAATGGCGGCGCGAAAGCTTCCGTCGCCTATATGTCGGCGGAAAAATTCATGTACCGCTTCATCAACGCCTTGCGCTCGCAATCCACGCTCGAATTCAAGAACGAGCTGCGCAGCGTCGACGTGTTGATGATCGACGACCTGCAATTCCTCATCGGCAAGGACAACACGCAGGAAGAGTTCTTCCACACCTTCAACGCGCTGGTCGATGCCGGCAAGCAGATCGTCATTTCCGCGGACAAATCCCCGTCGGATCTCTCAGGCCTGGAAGACCGCCTGCGCACCCGCCTTGGCTGCGGCATGGTGGCGGATCTGCACGCCACCACCTTCGAGCTGCGCATCTCCATCCTCGAGGCGAAAGCCAATCGCGCGGGCGTCGAGGTGCCGGGCAAGGTGCTGGAATTCCTCGCGCGCAAAATCACCTCGAACGTCCGCGAGCTGGAAGGCGCGCTCAACCGCCTCGTCGCGCATGCCAATCTGTTCGATCGCCAGCTCACGATGGAAACCGCGCATGAAGTGCTGCACGACGTGCTGAAGGCCTTCGACCGCAAAGTCTCCATCCAGGAAATCCAGAAAAAAGTCTCGGATCATTACAATATCCGCGTGGCGGAAATGTCCTCCGCCCGCCGCGCCCGCAACATCGCCCGGCCGCGCCAGGTCGCGATGTACCTGGCCAAGCAGCTCACCAGCAAAAGCCTGCCCGATATCGGCCGCCATTTCGGCGACCGCGACCACACCACGGTCATGCACGCTGTCTCGCGCGTGACCGAGCTGATCAGCCAGGACGCGGCTTTCGGCGAGGACGTGGAATTGCTGCGCCGGATGCTGGAAAGCTGATCCGGCGGGCAGGGGACCCGCCGGGCAACTCCGGCAAAAAGCCTTAAAACCCGCACCTTCCCTATCCCGGTCACCCTTGCTAGTCTAAAATACGAATCGGTCTCGATCAGTTGCACAAAGCCGATTGACCGTCTGGAAGGGTATCATGAAGTTCAAGGCCGATCGCGCCACGCTGATGAAGTCGCTGGCCCACGTGCAAAACGTCGTCGAAAAGCGCAACACCATCCCCATCCTGGCGAACGTGCTGCTCGCCGTGCGGGACGGCAAGCTGACCATCGCCGCGACCGACCTTGAAATCGCCCTGGTCGAGGAGGTCAAGGCCGAGACCTCGCGCAACGGCGCCATCACCGTCCCGGCCGCCACTCTGTACGAAATCGTGCGCCGCCAGCCGGATAACGCGGTCATCGAGCTCGACCATCCGGGCGGCGATGCCCAGCTCGCTTTGCGCGCCGGCCGCTACGCCACCAGCCTGGTGGCGCTCAGCGTCGACGAATTTCCCAAGCTCGATGCCGGCAAGCTCTCCCATCATTTCGTGCTCTCGGGCCAGGAGCTGCGCGGCCTGATCGACCGCACGCGCTTCGCCATCAGCACCGAGGAAACGCGCTACTACCTCAACGGCATTTTCCTCCACGCGGCCGAGGGCGAATCCGGCCCCGTGCTGCGCGCCGTGGCGACCGACGGCCATCGCCTCGCCCGCGTCGAGGAACCGCTTGCCGGCAGGTGCCGCCGGCATGCCCGGCGTCATCATCCCGCGCAAAACCGTCACCGAGCTGCGCAAGCTGCTCGACGAGGTTTCCGGCGAAATCGAAATCGCTTTGTCGGAAACGCGCATCCAGTTCACCATCGGCACGCATGCGCCTGACCAGCAAGCTCATCGACGGCACCTTCCCGGACTACGACCGCGTCATCCCGCGCGGCAACGACAAAATCCTGCGCGTCGATAAAAAGGATTTCAACGACGCCGTCGGCCGCGTCTCGGCCATCAGCGCCGAGCGTCACCGCCCGGTCAAACTCTCGCTGGCCAAGGATCTGCTGGTCATCTCCGCCGCCAGCGCCGAGCAGGGCAGCGCCTCGGAGGAACTCGGCTCCGAGCTGGTGGACTACCAGTTCGGCCCGCTCGAGATCGGCTTCCAGGCGCGCTACCTCTCCGACGTCACCGAGCAGATCCGCGGCAAGGTCGAATTCGTCTTCGCGGACGGCGCCGCCCCCACCCTGGTGCGCGACCAGGACGACACTTCGGCGGTCTACGTCCTGATGCCGATGCGGGTCTAACCACGGCACAGCTCACCCGCCTGACGCTAACGGATTTTCGCTCCTATCCCGCGTTGCGTTTTTCCCCGGCGGCACGGATCAACGTGTTCGCCGGGCCCAACGGCACAGGCAAGACCAACCTGCTGGAAGCCATCTCGCTGCTCGTGCCGGGCAGGGGGCTGCGGGGGGCAAAATTCTCGGAGCTTGCCCGTCGCGGCGCGGATGCTTCCGGCAGTTGGGCGGTTGCCGCCCAGCTCTCGCATCTCGGCGCCAAACTCGAAATCGGCACCGGCCATGGCGCCCGGCGCGCCGGAGCGGCGCATCTTCCAGCTCAACGGCGTAAAACCCCGCACGCAATCGGAAATCGCCGAGCATCTCGCCGCCGTCTGGCTCACCCCGCAAATGGACCGGCTGTTCACGGACACCGCCTCGGGCCGCCGCAAATTCCTCGACCGCCTGGTCATCGCGCTCGAACCCTCGCATGCGCGCGAAATCTCGGCGTTCGAAGCAGCGGTCGCCCAGCGCAGCCGCGTGCTGGCGGAAAATCCGGACCCGATCTGGCTGGATGCGCTGGAGGATTCCTGCGCCCGCCACGCCGTCGCCGCCACCGCCACGCGGGCTTCCCTCATCGCCCAGCTTAACGCGACGTTAGGCGCGGGGGCGGCCGATCCTTTCCCGCTGGTCGCCCTCTCACTCGATTGCCCGATTGCGGAAAAACTCGCCCAAGCCCCGGCGCTCGCGGTCGAGGATGAATTGCGCGCGGCCTATAGACGCGCCCGGGCGCAGGATGCCGGGCAGCGTGGCGCCTCCATCGGCCCGCAAAAAACCGATCTGCGCATCACCGATGCCGCGACGGGCCGCCCGGCGGCGCTCTCCTCCACCGGCCAGCAGAAAGCCATGCTGATTGGCATCGTGCTCGGCCATGCCGCCCTCATCGCAGCCATGCGCGGCACAGCCCCCTTGCTGCTGCTGGACGAACCGCTGGTGCATCTGGATGCCGCGCATCGCCAGGCTTTGTTCGCCGCCCTGGAAAATCTCGACCTTGCCGCCTGGATCACCGGCACCGATCCGAGCCCTTCAACGGCCTCAAGGCCGCCTGTTACACGATCCATGACGGCATTATAGAGCCCGTATGAAACTCCTGATCCTCGGCGACCTGCTCGGCCGCACCGGGCGCGAAGCCGCCCTCAAAGCCATCCCCGAACTGCGCACCCGGCTTAAACTCGATTTCCTGGCGGTGAACGCGGAGAATGCCGAGCCACGGCTTCGGCCTCGCCCCGGAGATGGCGCAGGCGCTGTTCGCCGCCGGCGCGGATGCCATCACGCTCGGCAACCACGCCTGGGACCGCCGCGAGATCATCCCCTATATCGCGCAGGAAAAGCGCCTGATCCGCCCGATCAATTACCCGCCCGGCACGCCGGGTGCGGGCTCCGCCGTCATCACGCTGCCCGACGGCCGCAAAATCCTGATCGCCCAGGCCATGGGCAGGCTCTTCATGGACCCGCTGGATTGCCCCTTCCTGGCGATCGAGGAACTGCTTACCCGCCACCGCCTCGGCGCCAACATCCATGCCGCGCTCATCGATTTTCACGCCGAGGCGACTTCCGAGAAAATGGGCTTCGCCCATGCCTTCGACGGAAGGGTCTCCGCCATTGTCGGCACCCATACCCATGTGCCCACGGCGGATCACCAGATCCTGCCCAACGGCACCGCCTATGCCACGGATCTGGGCATGTGCGGCGATTACGACAGCGTGATCGGCATGGGCAAGGAGGCGGCAATCGCCCGCTTCATCCGCAAAATGCCCGGCGAGCGCCTCAGCCCGGCGGAAGGCCCCGCCACCGTATGCGGCGCGTTTATCGAAACGGATGACAAGGGCCTTGCCATTCGCATGGAACCTGTCCGCTTAGGCGGGCGCCTCGCTCCCGCCATGCCGGTCGTCTAAGTAAGTAGCCGCTTTTTTGAAAAAAAGCGGCGCAAAAAACTTCTGCGACTTCAGAGCCGGGCGTTAGGCGCGCCCCCGGCCCAGAGAAAAAAAGTTTTTTTGCTTCTTTTTGTTCACAAAAAGAAGACCTTCACCTTACCTTAACGCCGCCCATGCGATCAAAGCCCCATGTCAGCCCTGATCCTGGAACTGAAACAAGGCGAAGCGATGATCGTCAACGGCGCGGTCATCCGGTTCAAAACCCGCACGCGGCTGGAGGTGAACACCCAGGCGCGTTTCCTCTTCGGCAAGCAGATCATGCAGGCGGAGGACGCGCGCACGCCGGCGCAGCGCATCTATTACGCCCTGCAGCAGGCCTATATCGGGGAGGAGGAAGACCGGCCCGCCGCCTTGGTCGAGGCGCGGTGCCTCATCGCCTGCGAACGTGCCGTGGCAAGCCCCGACCGGCAGGCCGTGCTGGAGCGGATGCTCGCCGTAACCGCCGATGCCCCGGCTTTCGAAGCCCTCAAACTCGCCCGCCAGATCATCCGTGAGGAAGCCGCCGCGCATTGAGGCGCAAACAACCGATCACGCCAGCACCGAATACCGCGCCAGGTCCGGCATGCCGTCCACCCCGTCGCGCCAGGTTTTCAGCGCCCAGGTCACGGAGGGAAAGGCGAGTTCCTCCCACGGGATCTCCTCCCAGGCGAACAGCCTTGCCTCCAGCGTTTCGTCGCCTGGGGCAAAGATCGCCGCACCGTCAAAGCGCGCGCGGAAGAATAACTGCACCTGGGAGATCCGCGCGACCGTATAAATTCCGATCAGCCCTTCCAGCGTCACCCGGGCGCGCGCTTCCTCGAACACCTCCCGCCGCGCGCCCTGCTCGGGCTGTTCATGCGCCTCCAGGAACCCGGCCGGCAGGGTCCAGAATCCTGCTTGCGGCTCGATCGACCGGCGGCACAGCAGCACCCGGCCCTCATGGGCCACCACCGCGCCCGCGACGATGCGCGGGTTCTGGTAATCGATAAAACCGCAACTGGCGCAGACGGAACGCTCCCGCGTATCGCCCTCCGGGATTTTTTGAATGAAATCCTTCATCTTGCCCTCTGGCTTAAAAATACCGAGAGCATGATGAGCGCGCCACCAAAAAACTCAACCGGGGTGACATTCTCGCTCAGCACCAGCGCCCCGCCGATCAGGCTGACCACGGGCTGCAGGTATAAAAACCAGCCCGCCTGCTCCGCGCCCAGGATAGCGCTGCCGGTATTCCAGCATAAGGTCGAGAGCAGCGTCGTGCCGAAAGCGAGCCCCAGCAGGACCTCCCATTGCACCAGGCTCAGATGCATCGCAACCGCCGGAAGCACCGTGGCGCTGGCACAGAGCATCGGCAGCGTGCCGGCGGCCATCGTCACGGCGGTCACCGCAACCGCGCCCCGGCGCCGGATCAGCGGCGGCACCAGCACGCAATAAATCGCCCAGGCCAAAGCCGAGGCCAGCACCAGCGCAATGCCCTTCACATCGCCCAAAGCCGGCGCCGCCCCATGGGCCAGCAGCCCGATCCCGCAAAGCCCGATCCCGGCGGCCAGCAACGTCCATGGCCCAGGCAGAAGCCGGTGGCGCAGCGCAGAGACCATCACGATCAGCAACGGCTCGGCCCCGACCAGCAGCCCGGCCATGCCGGCAGAGACCGTGCGGATACCCAGCGCATTCAAAGTATTATAGCCAAGAATGCCGATCAGCCCGCACAGCACGCCAAAGCCCAAATCCCGGCGCGACCATCGGCGGGGGGCTGCGAACAAAACGGGCAAATAAAACAGGGTGGCGATGCCATAGCGCAGCGCGATGAACGCCATCGCCGGCACGGCGGAATGGTCGAGCCCGACCATGAAGCGGGTGCCGACCGGCGCGCATCCCCAGGAGAGGACGGCCAAAAAAACCAGACCGGCCGCTTTCGCCTTCGGGGACAGGCCCCGGAGCAAAAAACGGCCGGCCCGAAGCCTATCCGAGATTGGACAACCCGACGCTCAACGCCTGAACACCCGGCAAAATCTTGCCTTCCATCCATTCCAGGAAGGCGCCGCCGGCGCTGGAGAGATAGCTCAACCGGTCGTGCACGCCGGCCAGCTTGAGGGCCGACACGGTATCCCCGCCACCACCGACAGAGACGATCTGCCCCGCTTCGGTCGCTTTGGCGATGGCCTCGGCCAGAAGCGTTGGTCGAAGCATCGAACGGCTTGGTCTCGAACGCGCCCAGCGGCCCGTTCCAGATCACCGTCTTGATCCCCGGCAGGCGCTTGATGAACGCATCCACCGTCGCCGGCCCCACGTCCAGCGCCATCGCATTGGCCGGGATCGCATCCACGCCCACCACCTGCGTCGGCGTATTGGCGGCGAATTTCTCGGCCACCACCACGTCGATCGGCAGGATGATCTCGCAGCCCTTTTCCTCAGCGGTCTTCAGGATTTCCAGCGCCGTGGCGTGCAAATCCTTCTCCTGCAGCGAAATGCCGACATCATGCCCCTGCGCCGCCAGGAAGGTATTCGCCATGGCGCCGCCGATGACGAGGATATCCACCTTCGCCACCAGATTGCTCAACAAATCGAGCTTGGTGGAAACCTTCGAGCCCGCGACGATCGCCGCCACCGGGCGCTCGGGCGTGCCCAAGGCCTTCTCCAGCGCCTCCAGCTCCGCCTGCATCAGCCGCCCGGCATAAGCGGGCAGATGCTTGGCCACCCCTTCCGTGCTGGCATGCGCGCGATGCGCCGCGGAGAACGCATCGTTCACGTAAATATCGGCGAGTTTCGCCGAGTTCGGCCGCGAAAACCGGGTCGTTTTCCTCTTCGCCCGCATGGAAACGGGTGTTTTCCAGCACCAGCACATCGCCGTCATCCATCGCCGCAATCGCGCCCACGGCCTTCGGCCCGATGCAATCCTCGGCGAACAGCACTTCGCGCCCCAGCACCTCGCTTAAGCTCCGCGCGATCGGGCGGAGCGACATCGCCTCCACCCGCTTGCCCTTCGGCCGGTCGAAATGGCTGAGCACGATCACCTTCGCGCCCTTGTCCGAAAGCTCGCTTGATGGTCGGCGCCAGGCGTTCCAGCCGCGTCAGGTCGGAGACTTTCCCATCCTGCACCGGCACGTTGAGGTCGGCACGGAGCAGCACGCGCCGCCCCGCCACCTTCACATCGTCGAGCGTTCCGTTACGCGCGGGTTCCCCGTTCTGGTCATAGCGCGCCAAAATAAGCCGCCGTGTCGGACATCCGGTTCGAGAAGCCCCATTCATTATCGTACCAGGAGAGCACGCGGGCCAGCGCGCCATCCACCACCGTGGTCTGCGGCGCATCGAAGCTGCTGGAATAGGCGACATGGTTGAAGTCAGCACTCACCAGCTTGTCGGTGGTGTAGCCGAGAATGCCCTTCAGCTCGCCTTCGGAGGCCGCCTTCATCGCCGCGTTGATCTGCTCGGCGGTGGCCTGCGTCTTCAGGTTCACGTCCAGCGAAATCAGCGAGACATTCGGCGTCGGCACGCGGATCGCGGTGCCGTCCAGTTTGCCCTTCAGTTCCGGCAGCACAAGGCCGACGGCCTTCGCCGCACCGGTCGAGGTCGGGATCATGGAAAGGGCCGCGGCGCGGGCGCGGTGCAAATCCTTATGCAGCGTGTCCACGGTCTTCTGGTCGCCGGTATAGGAATGGATGGTCACCATATAGCCGCGCTCGATACCGAAATTCTCGTGCAGCACTTTGGCAACAGGGGCGAGGCAGTTGGTGGTGCAGGAGGCGTTCGAGATCACCTGCATGTCCTTGGTCAGCGTCTTGTGGTTCACGCCGTAGACGATCGTCGCATCGACGCCATCGGCCGGGGCGGAGACCACCACCTTGCGCGCACCCGCGGTCAGCAGAGCCGCGGCGGATTCGCGCTTGGTGAACAGCCCGGTGCATTCCAGCGCCACGTCCACGCCGGAGAGCGGCACTTTCGCCGGGTCGCGCTCGGCGGTCACCTTGATCGGCGCATAGGTCCGCCCGGCATGGGTGATGATCAGGCTGTCGCCCTCAACCTCGACCGTGCCAGGAAAACGGCCATGCACGGAGTCGTAGCGGAACATATGCGCGTTATCCTCGACGCTGCCGAGATCGTTGATCAGCACGGGCTCCACATCGGTCCGCCCGCTCTCGATCAAAGCCCGCAGCACCAGCCGGCCGATCCGCCCGAACCCATTAATCGCGATTTTAACAGCCACGTTCAGTTTCCCTTCTGTTTCTTCACAGCGGCTACAATCGCCGCCTCGGTGATTCCGAAATGATCATACAGAGTTTCCGCCGGCGCGCTCGCGCCAAAACCGGTCATCCCGATGAAAATTCCCTTCGGCCCCAGCCAGCGCTCCCAGCCATAGCCGATCGCCGCTTCCACGCCGATGCGCGGCGCCGTGCCGAGTACGGCTTGCTGGTAGCTTTCATCCTGCCGGGCGAAGAGCTCGAAGCTCGGCGCGGAGACCACCGCGACCTGAATGCCCTCCTTCGCCAGCGCCGCCCGTGCGGCCATCGCCAGGGAGACTTCCGTGCCGGTGGCGATGATCGTCGCCGCCCGCGCGCCTTCCGCCTCCGCCAGCACATAGGCGCCGCGCGCGGTCTTGTTGCCATTGGCCTGCTCGCGCAACGCCGGCACCGCCTGGCGCGAGAGCACCAGCAGGCTCGGCCCGCCGGTGTTGCGGATCGCGATCTCCCAGGCTTCGGCGGTCTCCATCGCATCCGCCGGGCGCAGCACCAGCACGTTGGGCATCGCGCGCAGGCTCGCCAGATGCTCGATCGGCTGATGCGTCGGCCCGTCTTCGCCAAGCCCGATGGAATCATGCGTCAGCACATGGATCGCCCGCACGCCCATCAGTGCGGCCAGGCGGATCGAGGGGCGCATATAATCGGAGAACACGAAGAACGTGCCGCCATAGGGGATCAGCCCGCCATGCAGCGCGATGCCGTTCATCGCCGCCGCCATGCCGTGCTCGCGCACGCCGTAATACAGATACCGGCCGGCGAAATTATCCGGCGTCACGCCGCCCATGCCCTTCACCAGGGTCAGGTTGGAGCCGGTGAGGTCCGCCGAGCCGCCGACCAGCTCGGGGATCGCGGGCACCAGCACTTCCAGCGCCTTCTGGCTGGCCTGCCGTGTCGCCAGCTTCGGCTTCTGCTCGGCCAGGGTCGTCTTGTAGGCCGCCATGGCCTCGACCCAGCCTTCTGGCAGCTTGCCCGCCATCACGCGCTCGAACTCGGCGCGCTGCGGGTGCTTCGCCAGGCGCTTCAGCCAGGCGCGGCGCGCGGTAGAGCCCCGGCTGCCGGCTTCCCGCCAGGGGGTGTAGACCTCTTCCGGCACGGTAAAGGGCAGATGCTCCCAGCCCAGCGCGCGCTTCGCCCCTTCGGCTTCCGCACCGCCCAGAGCCGCGCCATGCGACGGCCGCGGTGCCTGCCTTGCTCGGCGCGCCGAAGCCGATGATCGTCTTGCACGCGATCATCACCGGCTTGGTGGACTTCATCGCCCAGGCCAAAGCCGCCTGCAGCGCCTCGAAATCATGCCCGTCGACGCGCTTGGTCGCCCAGCCATAGCCGGCGAAGCGCTTCAGCGGGTCCTCGGAGGTCGCCAGATCCGTGCCGCCATCGATGGAGATGCTGTTATCGTCGAACAGCACGATCAGCTTGTTCAGCTTCAGATGCCCGGCCAGCGCGCCCGCCTCGTGGCTGACACCTTCCATCAGGCAGCCATCGCCCGCGACCACCCAGGTGCGGTGATCGACGAGGCTTTTGCCGAATTTCGCCGCCAGCAGCCGCTCCGCCATGCGCCATGCCGACCGCGGTCGCCAGACCCTGGCCGAGCGGCCCGGTGGTCATCTCGATCGCCGGATGCTCGTGGTATTCCGGATGCCCCGCCGCCACGGAATGCAGTTGCCGGAAGGATTTCAGCTCCTTGATCCCCATGCCTTCATGCCCGGTCAGGTGCAGCAGCGCATAGAGCAGCATGGAGCCATGCCCGGCCGAGAGCACGAACCGGTCGCGGTCCGGCCAGGTGGCGTCGGCCGCATCATATTTCAGGAATTTCTTCCATAAGGTGGTCGCCGCGTCGGCCATGCCCATCGGCATGCCCGGATGCCCGGATTTCGCGGCCTCGACCGCATCGATGGCCAATGCCCTGATGGCATTCGCCATGACCCGGTCCTCGGTCAGCGGGCGGAGGAAAATCTCCGCCTGCCGGCTCAGCGCCGCTTCGTTGCCTGAAATTTCCGCTAAACTCGCCATGTGTTGCTATTCCGCCGTGTTTGGGGCTGCATAATGCTACAGGCCCCGTAGCGCAAACGGGAATAGCGTATAAGCAATGTGGAGTTGAGCATAATGTCAGCACTGACCAACCAGCGAATCGACGGCGCCCGGCTCTGGGACACGCTGATGGAATACGCCGAGATCGGCGGCACGGAAAAAGGCGGCGTCAAGCGCATCACCCTGTCCGAGGAGGACCGCCGCGGCCGCGACCTTTTCCGCACCCATTGCGAGGCGCTCGGCGCCAAGGTGCGGACCGATTCCATGGGCAACATGTTCGCCCGGCGCGAGGGCAGGGATCCCAACCGCTTGCCGGTGCTGATGGGCTCGCATCTGGATAGCCAGCCCTCCGGCGGCAAGTTCGACGGCGCGCTCGGCGTTATCGCCGGGCTGGAAGTGCTGCGCACGCTGAACGACCTCAACATCACGACCGAGGCGCCGATCGAGCTGGTCAACTGGACCGACGAGGAAGGCTGCCGCTTCGGCCGCGCCATGATGGGCAGCGCCGTCTGGTCCGGCATTTTGCAGGAAGCCGCCGTGAAGGCGATGCAGGACGAGCGACGGCACCACGGTCGGCGAGGCGCTGGCCGCCATCGGCTATGCCGGCGCAGAACCCCTGCGAGACCTTTCCCGCCGATGCCATGTTCGAGCTGCATATCGAGCAGGGCCCGATCCTCGAGGCGGAGGATAAGCAGATCGGCATCGTCACCGGCGCGCAGGCGCAGATCTGGTGGGAGGCCGAAGTGCTCGGCCAGGATTCCCATGCCGGCACCACCCCGCCGGTCGCCCGCCGCGACGCGCTGCTCACCACCGCGCGCATCATCGAGCTGGTGGACGCCACCATGCGCGAAGAGGGCGATACCAACATTACCGATCTCGGCCGCGGCACGGTCGGGCGCCTGAACGTCTTCCCGAATTCCCCCAATGTCGTTCCCGGGGCGGACCAAATTCACCATCGAGTTCCGCAACCCCTCGGATGCCCGCATCGCCGATATCGCGGCGAACTTTCCCGGCAAAGGCGGCGGCGATCGCGGCGGCCAATCACACGACGCTGAAGCTGACCGAGATGCTCCGCATTCCCGCCCAGCCTTTCGACCCGGCATGCGTCGCGCTGGTCGCACAGGCGGCGGAAAAGCTTGGCTTCTCCGCGCGTAAAATGGTCTCCGGTGCCGGGCATGACGCCGTGCATGTCGCAACCCGTATCCCCACCGCGATGATTTTCACGCCCTGCAAGGACGGCCTCTCGCATAACGAGGCGGAATCGATCGAGCCGGCGCAAGCCCAGGCCGGCGCGCAGGTGCTGTTCGAAGCTGTCGTCGCCCGCGCCAATCGGGTGCTGTAAATTTTTAGGGCGGCGGCGTGGCGCCGCCGTCCTATTCCCAACTTACGAGGCCCGGCGCGACGGCGCGACCTTGTCCTGCGACAGCAGGTGCAGGAATTCGCGGTTGAAGGCCGGCAGGTCCTCCGGCTTGCGCGACGTTACCAAATTGCCGTCCACCACCACCTCCTGATCCACCCAGTCGGCGCCTGCATTTGTCAGATCCGTATGCAGCGACGGCCAGGAGGTGACGCGCCGCCCACGCACCGCATCGGCCTCGATCAGCGTCCACGGCCCATGGCAGATCGCCGCGATCGGCTTGCCCGCTTGGGCAAAATCCTTGATGAACGCGACCGCCTGCTTGTTGATGCGCAGCGTATCCGGATTGGCGACCCCGCCCGGCAGCAGCAGGGCATCGAAATCCTCCGCATGGGCTTTGGCGAGTTCCAAATCGACCGTCGTCTTCCCGGCCTTCTGCGCGTGGTTCATCCCTTGGATTTCCCCGGCGGAAGGCGAGACCACCTGCACCTTGGCGCCCGCCGCGCGCAGCGCCTTCACCGGTTCGGTCAGTTCCGATTGTTCAAATCCATCGGTCGCAAGAACGGCAATTTTGCGAGATTTAACATCAGCCATTTGCTCAATCCTTTCCGTGGCGCTCTGTGCCACCGGAGCGGAAAGTTGGTCGCCGCATTCGGTCGTGCAAGCTGCATGAACACATCCTCACGCCGGGGAAACCGCTACCAGGGCAGCGTCTTGCCCTGGTAGTCCAGAAAGCGATGGCCCCCCGCGCCGGCCTGGGCTTCGAGCACGTCGGCCAGGCCCGCGACGCTGGTGTCGACATCGATATCCGCATGCGGCCCGCCCATATCCGTGCGCACCCAGCCCGGATGCAGGGAGAGCACCGTGATCTCCTGCTCCGTCAGCCCCGCCACCAAGCTGCGCGTCAGCGAATTCAGCGCCGCCTTGCTGGCGCTGTAAAGCGGCATCGCGCCGGTCGTATTGCGCTCCACGCTGCCCAGGATCGAGGACATGAAGGCCAGGATGCCGGTGCCCGGCTTGACCATCGGGAGCAGTTTATAGGCCAGCCGCACCGGGGCGACCGCATTGGTCATGAACAGATGCGCCATGTCCTCGAGGCTGACCGTCTCGGCGGTCTTGTCTTCCGGCCCGCTGATCCCGGCATTGACCAGCACGACATCGAAGACCTTGCCCGCCATGCGGTCCAGGAAGCCGGAGACCGAGGCGAGGCTGTTGATGTCGAGCGTGTCCATCGTCACGTGCCCATGATACGCCTCGAGCCCCGTGCTGCCGGTGACCGAGCGCACGGTCGCCGTGACCTGCCAGCCGCGCTTGAGGAGTTCCAGGCTCAACCCCAGCCCTAAGCCACGGGATGCGCCAATGATCAACGCGGATTTCCGCGCCTCGACCGTTTCACTCATTTTGTTATTCCTTCAGTGTTTTCTTTAACGTTTTCTTTAGCATTTTCGATCAAATCCCCTGGACCGTATGTTCCAGGCGGTGACGCGCCCATGCTTCCGAAATTTGCGGAGGCGTTCCAAAAATCAAGAAGGTTACACGAAGAATAGGATATGAAGGTGGGCGCGCAAAAATACGGCGCGTCGGGGTTTGTTCTGCTTGGCAAACGTCCTGCGATGCGGTTAAGCTCTCCGCATGAACGAAGCCGTACAATTCATCCGAGTACAAACCATGCGTGGCCATTGCTTCTGGTCGCATGGGGGGCGGCGCATGTATTAGGGCGGTCAACACGTCCCAAGGCCTGCAGCAACCCCACCTTCTCTCCGGCGGGGTTTTTTTATGGGCCGATCCCCGCCACGCCGCACCCGGCCCGGAGGATGTTCCAATGTTATGCCTCGTCGCATTGGCGCTCGCGTTTTGCGCTGCGATTTTCATCAGCCTTGTCTGCGTTGCCGTCACAATCGAGGTGCAAGAGCGCCGCCGTAAAGCGCGCGCCGCGATGCGGCGCCAGCGTTTTCGTCCCATTCTGATCCAGGGCGGCAAGTCCGGCCTGCGGCTTTCGGCTTAAAAAAACGGCCTTGCATTCGCGCCAGGCCGGGATGCTTTTCGCCGAATCGCTTCCCATATGTGCGGCCTACGCGAGAGGGGAACCGCGATGAGCAAAATTCATTATAAATTGGTGCAGCATGACGGCGGCTGGGCCTACAAGCTCGACGATGTCTTCTCGGAACCTTTTCCGACGCATGCCCGGCCCATGCGAGCGGCGCGCAGGGTGGCGGCGGAACAGCATGTGCCGGGAGAGACCCGCTATATCGAATACCAGACGGCCGATGGCGTCTGGCATACCGAGCTTGCCGTCGGGATCGACCGGCCGGACGCGGATGTCATCATCTAAAGCGGCTCGAGCGTCCCTGATGAACGCGCAAAACGCGTCGATCAGGGACGCTCGATCGCTACAGGCTGGACTGGTTGACCGGATATTCCGCCGCTTCCGCCGCGGCCCGCCGGCTCTCCGCCTCCCGGGCCAGCGAGCGGTAGCTGCGCAGGCTGAAGGGCAGCATCACGATATAGGCGAGCCCGAGCAGCGCGCCGGCGGCATAGGGATCGGCAAACAGGATCGCGGCGAACACCACGACGCCGAGCAGCAGCGGCAGCATGCCCGCCGTCGGGATTTTGAAATTTTTGAAACTCCAGACGGGCAAAGTGGAGACGCAGAGCAAGGCCACGGCCGACCAGCACGGCGCCCGTGAAGAGCGGATAGCCGACGGCGATGCGCGCCCAGTCAGATGCAGCTTTTCTGCTTCCAGTCCCAGAAAATAGCGGGATCAGTGCCAGCCCGGCCCCGGCGGGGGCCGGCACGCCGGTGAAGAAATTATAGGCGAAGGCCGCCTTCGGCGCGCTGTCGAGTGCCGCGTTGAACCGCGCCAGGCGCAGCGCCATGGCGGAGGCGAACATCAGCGGCGGCAGAAAGCCGATCGCCCCCCAGGGCTCCAGCGACCACATATAGATGATCAGCGCCGGGGCGACGCCGAAGCATAAAAAATCGGCGAGGCTGTCGAACTCCGCGCCGAAGCGCGAGGTTGCCTTGAGCAGACGCGCCAGCCTGCCCGTCCAGCCCGTCGATCACGGCGGAGACGGCGAGCGCGATGACCGCGTCGCCGAATTTGCCGTCCATCGCCAGCCGGATGGCTGACAGCCCGATGCACAGGCCGAGCAGCGTCATCAGATTCGGCAGCATCCGATTGAAACTCTGCCCGGAAAACCGTGTCCGGCGGGGCAGGCGGCGGCGTGTCTGGTTCATGCGGGCGGGCAGAACCGAGGCCACCGGGTTGAGCTTGGCGATCACGGTCTCGCCGCCGATCATCCGCTGCCCGACCGAAATTTGCGGCACCACGCCTTCCGGCAAATACAGATCCGTCCGGCTGCCGAAGCGGATGATGCCGAAGCGCTGGCCGGTCAGCGAGCGTCTGGTCCTCGGTGACATCGCAGAGGATGCGCCGCGCGATCAGCCCGGCGATCTGCACGACCACGACATCCTGCCCGGAGGGGAGCTTCAGGTGGATCGCGTTGCGCTCGTTCTCATCCGAGGCCTTGTCATCCGCGGCGCTGAGGAACTTGCCGGGATGGTAGGCGATCTTGGCGATGGTCCCGGTAATCGGCGTGCGGTTCACATGCACGTCCAGCACCGAGAGGAAGATCGCTACGCGCAGGCGCGGGGCCGGGCCCAAGGCCAAGCTCGGCGGGCGGCACGGCGTGCTCGATGCTGACCACCAGCCCATCCGCGGGGGCGACGAAGACATCGCTCACGGGTGGCAGCACGCGCTCCGGGTCACGGAAGAAATACAGGCAGAACAGGGTAAACAGCAGGCCGAGCCAGGCCAGCGGGTGCCAGATGATCAGCCCCAGCACCGCCACCACGACGCCGCCCAGGATGAACGGGTAGCCGGCCTTATGCGGCGGCGACAGGACGGATTTTATGCTCTCGACGATATCCATTACTCAGCCTTGTGGTTTGGGCAGGGAAAAAGCCTGCCCGGGGAAAATCAGATCCGGGTTGTGAATCTTGGCTCGCATTGGCGTTGTAGATCACGGTGTAGAGCGTGCCGCGCCCATACACATGCCGTGCGATCAGCCATAGATTATCACCCGGCGTGATCACGATATGCCCCGCCGCCAGGGCGTCGGGCAAGGTTTCCAGTGCGAAGGGGGCGCTGACCGGCGGCAAAGCGGCGCCAGCGTTGCCAGTGGCGGAGAGTTTCAGCGTGCCGTTGTTGCGGGGCACGCTCGGCGGAGAATTTCCAGCGCCCATCCGTGCCGGCCACCGCCTGGCCGAGCGTTATGCCCGCCCAGCGCGAGCATGACCTTGGCCCCCGCCGGTGCGGTGCCGGAGAAGATCGCATGGCCGTTCGCATCGTAATCCACGGTGCCGATGCCAAGCGTGCCGGGTTGCGGCCCCTGGCCGGAGACGCACCGTGCTGCCATTCGGCCCGGAGAGCACCGCCAGCGCCTTGCCGGCGCCGGCGGGCACGTCGATCGAGGCGGTGCCGGAGCCGGCGATCACGGTGCCGTTCGGCAGGGTCTCGGAGAGGGAGATTTCCGCAGGCCCGGCGGCGAGCGGGTTGGTCGGCAGCAGCACGAAGGCGCCCTGCGCATCCGCCTTGGTGCTGCCGAGCACGACGGCGCCGCTTTTGATCGTGACGGTCGCGCCGGGGGCGGCGCGTCCGGCCAGCACGGTGTTGCCCTGCGCGTCCACGCGCACGACATCGAAGACCGGCGGCTGGATGGCGACCGCCGCGGGGGGCGGCGGGGCGGGCGGCGTGGGCTGCAATTCCGGCTTCGTGCCAAGATAGATCAGGCCGCCGATGGCGACGAGCGCCACCAGCCCAAGGGCGGTGAATTCCGCCATATTTGCGTGTCGTTTCAGCCATTGCGGCGCCCCTGTCGGATGCTTGTCGGTTGCTTGCTAAGTGACAAATAGCCTGCCACGAACAGGCTTATACAGGAAGCGAGGCGAAACCGACACCATGGCTAGTTTTTCCGTTACGGTCTTTTGTGGATCCTCTCCGGGCGTTGACCCCGATTATGCGCGCGCGGCGAGCGCGTTTGGGGAAGGGCTTGCCCGGCGCGGCATGAAGCTGGTGTTCGGCGGCGGTAATGTCGGGCTCATGGGCATCACCGCCGGGGCGGCGCTGGGGGCGGGCGGTCATGTCACCGGGATCATCCCGGATTTTCTGCGCCAGCGCGAGGTGGAGTTTCCCGGCCTGTCGGAGCTGGTCGTCACGGATTCCATGCATACCCGCAAGCGCCGGCTGTTCGCCTTGGGGGATGTGTTCGTCGTGCTGCCGGGAGGGCTGGGCACGTTCGACGAGACCATCGAGATTCTCACCTGGAAGCAGCTTGGCCAGCACGCCAAGCCGATCATCCTGGTGGATATCCTCGGCTGGGCGCAGCCTTTTGTGACGCTGGTGGAGCAGGTGATCGAGCGGGGCTTTGCCCGGGAATCCGTGCGCGGCCTGTTTGAAGTGCAGGACAGCATCGCGGCGACTTTCGACCGGCTGGAGGAACTGCGGGGCTGATCCGGCCGGTTATTTCGACAGGCTGCTGGGGGCGATGGGCGCGCCCATCGTGCCGGGTGGGGCGGACATTGCGGGCGGCGTGTAGCCCTGGATTTGCGGCATCACGGGCGGCGGCAGGCTGGGCTGGGCCGGAGCCGGGGCGGCGAAGGAAGGTGCGGCCTGCACGGCGGGCGGCGGCGGGGCGACGGGCTGGAGATAGGGCGTCTGGGCACCCTGGATCGTCTGCGAGGGTGGCATCAGCCCGGGCGTGAAACTCGTCTGGGCGACGGCGCTGCCGGTCAACGCAATGAGGAAGAGGGCGGTAAAAATCGGGGTTTTAGGCATAGCTTCGCTCCAGGCATATCCTTGCATATGGGGCGGTTCTGAATTTGCGCCACAAGGCGGCGTGTTTCTGGGCGAACTAAGGAGCGGTGCTGCGCGCTTTGCTCGACGGACCTGCGCCACAATGGTAATCCCCCCGCCATGTCGATTGTCCTTGCCCTTCCCAAAGGCCGCATCCTCGATGAGGCCGGTCCGCTCCTGAGCCGTGCCGGTGTGCAGCCGGCGGATGATTATGCCGATGAATCCAGCCGGCGGCTGCGGTTTCCGACCAACCATCCAGGGCTGGACGTGATCCGGGTACGCTCCTTCGATGTCGCCACCTTCGTCGCGTTCGGCGGCGCGGATATCGGCATTTGCGGCGGCGATGTGCTGATGGAGTTCGATTATCCGGAAGTCTATGCGCCGCTCGACCTTGGCATCGGCCAGTGCCGCATTTCCGTGGCCGAGCCCCGGGATGAGGCAGGGGCGACGGATTTTACCTTGCAGTCGCGCATCCGTGTTGCGAGCAAATACCCCAATGTCGCGCGCAAACATTTTGCCGCCAAGGGGTTGCAGGCGGAGATCGTGGCGCTGAACGGCTCCATGGAGCTGGCCCCCGGCCTTGGCCTCTCGCGGCTGATTGTCGATCTCGTGCAGACCGGCAGCACGCTGAAGGCCAACGGGCTTGTCGAGACCGATGTGATTGCACATGTCTCCTCGCGGCTGATCGTCAATCGCATCGCGCTGAAGACCCGGCCGGATGAGATCGCCGGCTGGATCGAGCGTTTCAGACAGGCACTCGCAGCATGACCAAACGCCTAGCAACCAGCGATTTGCAGTTCGAAGCCGCGTTTCTGGCGCTGCTGTCGCGCGCGACCACGGAAACCCGGGTGTCGGATGCGGTGGCGGAGATCATCGCCAAGGTCCGGCGGGACGGCGATGCGGCGGTGATCGATTATACCAACCGGTTCGACCGCGTGCGGCTGGGCCTGGGCGATGTGCGGATCAGCCCGGAAGAGGTGCGGGCGGCGACGGCGGAGGTCTCGCAGGAATTGCGTGAGGCGCTGGCGCTGGCGGCGCAGCGGATCGAGGCGTTTCATCGCGCGCAACTGCCCAAAGATATCGAGATGACGGATGCGGCCGGGGCGACGCTGGGGCTGCGCTGGGGGCCGCTCGATGCGGTCGGGATTTATGTGCCGGGGGGCAAGGCTTCTTATCCCTCCTCGGTGCTGATGAATGCGATTCCGGCCAAGGTGGCTGGGGTGGCAAGGATTGCGATGTGCGTGCCCGCCCCGGATGGCGTGCTCAACCCGCTGGTACTGGCGGCGGCCTCGCTTGCCGGGGTGACGGAGATTTATCGCATCGGCGGCGCGCAGGCGGTGGCGGCACTGGCCTATGGCACTGCGCTGATCGAGAAGGTCGACCGCATCGTCGGGCCCGGCAATGCCTATGTCGCGGAGGCCAAGCGCCAGGTTTTCGGCCAAGTCGGGATCGATTCGATTGCCGGGCCGTCGGAAGTGCTGATCCTGGCCGATGGCAATAATGATCCGGCGCATCTGGCGCTCGATTTGCTGGCGCAGGCCGAGCATGACGAGGATGCGCAGGCGATCCTGATCACCGATGACGTGGCCCTGGCCGATGCGGTGGCGCGGGAAGTGGACAAGGCGTTGGAGAACCTGCCGCGCGCGGCGATCGCGGGGGAGAGCTGGCGCCGGCATGGGGCGATCATCCTGGTGCGTGATTGGGATGAGGCGGTGGCGCTGGCCAACCGGATCGCGCCGGAGCATTTGCAGCTCATGCTGGCCGAGCCGAAGGCGGTATTTGCCCGGATCCGCCATGCGGGGGCTGCATTCCTGGGCGCCAACTGCCCGGAGGCGATCGGCGATTATGTCGCGGGGCCGAACCATGTGCTGCCGACATCGGGTACGGCGCGCTTTGCCTCGGGGCTTTCGGTCTATGATTTCCTCAAGCGCACGAGCTGGGTGGCCCTGGATGAGGCGGCTTTGGCGGCGATCGGGCCGGCGGCGGTGGCGCTGGCGGAGGCCGAAAGCCTGACCGCGCATGCCCGCTCGGTCGCCGTGCGGCTGCCAAAAATTTGACCAAAACTTGACCCGGATGAAAACTCGGCCCATTTCAGCGCCAGCGTTCCCCAATCCCAGAGGTGTGTTTGTCTAAAGAAGATATGATCGAGTTCAGCGGCATGGTCACTGAACTGCTTCCCAACGCGATGTTCCGGGTGAAACTCGACAACGAGCATGTGATTCTTGCCCATACCAGCGGCAAGATGCGCAAGAACCGTATTCGCGTTCTGGCGGGCGACCGTGTCAATGTTGAGATGACCCCGTATGACCTGACCAAGGGTCGGATCACATTCCGCTTCAAGTAATTTTATGCTCCGCCAGTCCCCGCCGGCTTGAGTTGCTGCGCCAGATAGGGATTACGCCGGACCGCATTGTCGCGCCCGATATCGATGAGACGCCGCTGGCCGGGGAATCCCCCCGGGCCTATGCGCTGCGCATGGCGCTGGCCAAGCTGATGCCGGGCGAGGGGTATGCGATTGCGGCCGATACGGTGGTGGCGGCGGGGGCGCGGATTCTGCCCAAGGCGGAAAGCCTGGCGACAGGCCCGCAAATGTCTGGAACTGCTCTCCGGGCGGCGGCATAAGGTTTATACCGGTGTGGCGGTGCGCGCGCCGGATGGGCGTGTGGCGAGCCGCGTGGTCGCCTCCGTGGTCGGGTTTGCCCGGCTGGATGCGGCGCAGGCGCAGGATTACCTGGAATGCGGCGAATGGATGGGCAAGGCCGGGGGTTATGCGATCCAGGGTAAGGCGGCCGGGTTCATCGATTTCATCTCAGGCTCGTATTCCGGCGTGGTCGGCCTGCCGCTGCATGAGACCATGAGCCTGCTGCGAGGGCTGGGCTGGAAATGATCGCGGTGTCGCGGCGCGGGGACGTGGCGCGGATCGCATTGCTCGACGGCGATACGCTGCGGGAATTCTGGT
Source organism: uncultured Pseudomonadota bacterium (assembly GCA_963737355.1). GTDB lineage: Bacteria > Pseudomonadota > Alphaproteobacteria > Acetobacterales > Acetobacteraceae > Acidocella. The sequence goes on from CAVTSC010000001.1 coordinate 142,465, forward strand.
GGTGGGATCTGGCCGCACCCGATGGGGTGGGCGATGTCTATTCCGGCCGGGTGGATGCGGTGGTGCCGGCGATGGCCGGACGGTTTGTGGATATTGGCGGAGTGGCCGGGTTTTTGCCCGATAGCGCCGGGGGCAAGGCACTCTCGGTCGGCACCTATGTGGCCGTGGCGGTAACGCGCGCGAGCACAGGGTGAGAAGGGGCCGCGTTTGGCGGTGCTGGATGAGCCAGCGGGGGCCAAGCCGGGGCTGCTGCGCCGTGGGCCCGGGCCGTTGCTGGATTTATGTGCGCGCATTGGCGGGCCGGTGGCGGTGGATGATTATGCGCTGATCGCGCAATTACGCCCGGCGCTTGAGGGGCGGATGCGCTATGATGCGCGATGCTTCGACGCCGTGCTGGAGGATGAGGTGGCGGGGCTGGCTGAGCCTTCCGCCGCGCTGCCCATGGGGGCGGTGATGCATGTGACGGCGGCGCCGGCGGCGGTGATGATCGATATCGATGCGAAGGCGGCGAGCGAGGTGGCGCCGTTGGCGCTCAATACCGCGATCGTGCCGGAGATCTGCCGGCAGATCGTGCTGCGCAATTTGTCCGGCGGCATTTTGATCGATTTTGCCGGGATGAAGGCGGCGGCGCGGGCGAAGCTGGCGGCGCCGTTGAGCGCGGCGTTGCAGGGCGATTTTTTGCAGCCGGCGTTTCTGGGGTTCTCGCATCTTGGATTCGCGGAGATTGTCAGGCGGCGGGTGCGCCCGCCATTGCATGAGGTGATGGGGCGATGAGCGAATGTCCGATTTGCAAGAAACCGAGTGTGGAGGGGCAACGGCCTTTTTGCTCGAAGCGCTGCGCCGATGTGGATCTGGGGCGCTGGCTGACCGAGGGTTATGCGCTGCCGGCCTTGCCGGAGACGGAAGAAGACGAGGAAGACTAACGTAATGTTAAATGTTCCACGTGGAACGTTGCCTTAAAAGCGGGCATTAACGTTTTGATTCTAAAACAATAAAAATGTTAGATTGGGGAAAAAGCGTTAGTTTGTTGCGATTCTAAAATAAAAAAAGGGGTCAGGGGCCGTCGGCCCGAAGGGCCGCCGATCTTATGTTGGCGCGCCTTCGGCGCGCCGGCCCCTGCGGGGTTATAGGGGCAGGGCCCCTATTGCTTCCCTTAGGCGACGCGCTCAATCCGCGCGCCGCAGGCGGCGAGTTTTTGTTCGACTGCCTCGTAGCCGCGATCGAGATGGTAGACGCGGCTGATGGTGGTCTCGCCCTGGGCGGCCAAAGCGGCGAGGACGAGGGAGAAGGAGGCGCGCAAATCGGTGGCCATGACCGGGGCGCCGGAGAGGTTTTTCACGCCGCGGATGATGGCGGACGAGCCATGCGCGTTGATCTTCGCGCCCATGCGGTTGAGTTCGGGCACATGCATGAAGCGGTTTTCGAAGATGGTCTCGGTGATCATGGAAGCGCCTTCAGCCACGGCCATGAGGGCCATGAACTGGGCCTGCATGTCGGTGGGGAAGCCGGGGAAGGGCTCGGTCATGATGTCGATGCCGTGCAGGCCGTTGGCGCGCTCGACCCAAAAACCGTTCGGCGCCTCGGTGATGACGATGCCGGCTTCGCGCAATGAGGAGAGGACGGCGCCGAGGTCCTCGGCGCGGGCGTTCTCCAGGAAGATTTTGCCCCCCGTAATGGCGGCAGCACAGGCATAGGTGCCGGTCTCGATGCGGTCCGGCAGGATGGAATGCTGTGCGCCGTGCAGGGATTTCTGCCCGATGATGGTCAGCGTGTCCGTGCCGACCCCCTGGATGTCGGCCCCCATGGCGATGAGGCAGGCGGCGAGGTCGGAGATTTCCGGCTCGCGGGCGGCGTTTTTCAGCGTCGTGGTGCCTTCGGCCAGGGCGGCGGCCATTAGCAGGTTCTCGGTGGCGCCGACGGAGACGAAGGGGAAGACGATATTGGCGCCGTGCAGGCCCTGGGGGGCGGTGGCGTCGATATAGCCGCCGTCCAGCTTGATGATGGCGCCCATGGCCTCCAGCCCCTTCAAATGCAGGTCTACGGGGCGGGTGCCGATGGCGCAGCCGCCGGGCAGGGAGACGCGGGCCTCGCGGACGCGGGCGAGCAGGGGGCCGAGGACGAGGATGGAGGCGCGCATTTTGCGCACGATCTCGTAGGGCGCTTCGGTATTAGTGATGCGCCCGCCGAGCGAGAGGGTGCGCCCGTCCGGCTCGGCCGCGATGCCGTGCTGGCTCAAGAGCTCCGCCATGGTCGCGAGATCCGCGAGCTTGGCGACGTTGGAGAGCACCAAGCGGTTATCGGTGAGCAGGCCGCAGGTCATCAGCGGCAGGGCGGCGTTCTTGGCGCCGGAGATGGGGATGGTGCCGTGCAGCGGCGTGCCGCCGGTGATGCGAATCGAATCCATGAATTTACATCCGCGGCAGGGCGACGCCGCGCTGCCCCATATATTTGCCGGCTTTGTCCGCGTAGGAGGTCTCGCAGGCCGAGGCGCCCTGCAGGAAGAGGAACTGGCAGATGCCCTCGCCGGCATAGATTTTCGCCGGCAGCGGGGTGGTGTTGGAGATTTCGATCGTCACCTGGCCCTCCCATTCGGGCTCCAGCGGAGTCACGTTCACGATGATGCCGCAGCGCGCATAGGTGGATTTGCCGAGGCAGACCACCAGGACATCACGCGGGATGCGGAAATATTCGATCGTGTGGGTGAGGGCGAAGCTGTTAGGCGGGATGATGCAGACCGGGGCCGTGCGGTCCACGAAGGAGGAGGGGTTGAATTCCTTCGGGTCCACGATGGCGCTGTCGACATTCGTGAAAATCTTGAACTGATCGGAGCAGCGGGCGTCGTAGCCATAAGAGGACAGCCCGTAGGAGATCACGCCGTCGCGCTTCTGCTCCTCGACGAAAGGGGAGATCATGCCCGATTCGATGGCCTGTCGGCGGATCCAGTGGTCAGGCATTACGGGCATGTTTCAGTTCCTTTGGGCGTCGTCTGGTTGGGCTCGGCCGTGGCGGCGCGGGCTTGGGCTTTGCGGCGGAGCAAATTCGCGCGCAGTGCTGCAGCCTCCTGTGCGGCTTTGCGGGCGGCACGGGCGGCAGCGGCGAGTTCGGCCTTTGATGCGGGTTTTTGCTCAGGCATACGGCTACCTTGAAGCCATGTGGCGTGGGTGCGTCAAGGGTTTGGCGCCGCCGGGGGCAAGGAAATCACGGAAGTTGCGCTCCCCCTGTTGCGTCGGGCGCGGTGCGGCGATATAGGGCCACATCCGCACGGTTTGCTGTCATAGCTCAGGGGTAGAGCACTTCATTGGTAATGAAGAGGTCCAGGGTTCAATTCCCTGTGACAGCACCAGCGGGGTTGAAATGGTAGGCGCAATAGTTTAGGGGCCTTCCCCGTGTGCCCAGGTAGCTCAGTTGGTAGAGCATGCGACTGAAAATCGCAGTGTCACTGGTTCAATTCCGGTCCTGGGCACCATTTCTCTGATACATTAAGAAATTTTTCATTCGCGCTGTGATTGCTCTGGTCTTTATCGTAGGCCCAGGCTAGTTGTTTGGCGACGCGTCGCGACTCTGTAGCTTGGTAGTCAGGCGTTTGGGATGTTTTAGCAGCGGCTTGGTGTTAAAAGCCCAGTCAAGGCGTGCAACAGGAAAGAGGCTAGGTATGTCGAAAGCATTTATTGCTGAAGTTATCCAGAATTCCGCCGAGATCACCGGCGTGGCTGCGAATCGCGCGGCCGCCGACCTGATCGAGGCTATCGTCAAAGACATGAAGAAGAACGGTAAGTTCACGCTGCCGAGCTTTGGTACGTTCACGGTTCGTAAGACCAAGGCACGCAAGGGTGTGAACCCGCGTACCGGCGAAGAGATCAAGGTGAAGGCTGGCAAGACCGTGCGCTTCAAGGCGTCTCCGACCCTGAAGAAGCTGGTCTGAAGATCCTTCGGATATTGTGATGAAAGAGCGGCCCGGGGCAACCCGGGCCGCTTTTTTTGTGCCGTGTTCATGGCCCGTCGACGGGCCAAGAGGTGGCCGCTTGCTGCGGCCGGAAGCTGTCTAAATATCTAACTCCTCAACATTGCCTGCGTTTTCCTGGATGAACTGGAAGCGCAGCTCGGGGCGCTTGCCCATCAGGCTTTCCACGAGGTTGGAGGTCGTTGCGCGGTCTTCCGGGGCGGCGACGATGCGCAGCAGGGTGCGTTTGGCCGGGTCCATCGTGGTGTCCTTCAGGATCGCGGGCGGCATTTCGCCCAGGCCCTTGAAGCGGCTGACTTCGATCTTCGAGCCGGGCTTGAAGGTTTTGACGAGTTTTTCGCGCGCCGCGTCGTCCATGGCGTAGATGCTCTTGGCCCCTTGCGTGATGCGGTAGAGCGGCGGCTGTGCGAGGTAGACATGGCCGTGGCGGATGAGCTCGGGCAGTTCGCGGTAGAAGAAGGTCATCAACAGCGAGGCGATATGCGCGCCGTCGACATCGGCATCCGTCATGATGATGACGCGCTCGTAGCGCAGGTTAGCGCGGTTGAAATTATTGCCGACGCCGCAGCCCAGCGCCTCGATCAGGTCTTTCAGCTCCTGGTTCTGGCGGAGCTTTTCGGTGGAGGCGGAGGCGACGTTGAGGATTTTGCCGCGCAACGGCAGGATGGCCTGGGTATTGCGGTTGCGCGCCTGCTTGGCCGAGCCGCCGGCCGAATCGCCCTCGACCAGGAAGATTTCCGTGCCCTCCGAACTCTCCGTGCTGCAATCGGAGAGTTTGCCGGGTAGGCGCAGGCGGCGCGTGGCGGTTTTGCGCGGGGTGTCGCGCTGCTCCTTGCGGCGGATGCGCTCCTCCGCGCGGTCGATGACGAAGGCGAGCAGGTTGTCCGCATTGACCGGGTCGCCCGCGAGGAAGTGATCGAAGCGGTCGCGCAGCGAAATTTCGGTGAGTTTGGCGGCTTCCGGGCTGGTTAGTTTTTCTTTCGTCTGGCCCTGGAATTGCGGCTCGCGGATGAAGAGGGAGAATTTCGCGGCAAGGCCGCCGGTGACGTCCTCGCCGATGAGCTGCGCGCCGCGCTTGTTGCCGCGGCTCTCGGCCCAGGCGCGCAGGCCCTTCAGCAAGGCGGCGCGAAAGCCCGTCTCATGCGTGCCGCCGAGCGGGGTGGGAACCGTGTTGCAATAGGTATCGAGGCGGGACTCGCCGCGCTCGATCCAGGCGCAGGCCCATTCGAGCTTGCCCTGGGGCGTGCCGTTGGCAGCGGGCAGGTTGGCCTCGCCGGCCCAGATTTCGGGCAGGATTTGCGGCGCGTCGTTGAGATCGGCGGCGAGCGAATCGCGCAGGCCGCCTGGGAAATGCAGCTCGGCGGTGGCGGGCGTGTCCGAATCGCCTTTCAGCAAAGCGGGATCGCAGGACCATTTGATGCGCACGCCGCGGAAGAGATAGGCTTTCGAACGGCAGAGCTTGTAGAGCCGGGCGGGGGTGAATTGCCGGTCGCCGAAAATCTCGGTGTCGGGGGTGAAGCGGATGGCGGTGCCGCGGCGGTTCTGTACCGGGCCGACTTCCATCAGCTTCGTCGTGGGCACGCCTTTGGCGTATTCCTGGCGGTAGAGGGTTTTGTCGCGCGCGACTTCGGCCATGAAGGCGCTGGACAGCGCGTTGACGACCGAGGAGCCGACGCCGTGCAGGCCGCCCGAGGTGGCATAGGCCTTGCCGGAGAATTTGCCGCCGGAATGCAGCGTGGTGAGGATGACCTCGAGGGCGGATTTGTTCTTGAATTTCGGGTGCGGGTCGATGGGGATGCCGCGGCCGTTATCGCGCACGGTGAGCTGGTTGCCGGGGGCGAGCGACATCTCGATCAGGGTGGCGTGGCCGGCGACGGCCTCGTCCATGGAATTGTCCAGGATTTCGGCGGCGAGGTGGTGCAAGGCGGTGTCGTCCGTGCCGCCGATATACATGCCGGGGCGACGGCGGACCGGCTCCAGCCCCTCCAGGACCTCGATGTCCTTGGCCGAGTATTTTTGCGACTCCGCGCCGCCGCTCTCAAAAAGATCACTCAACTCTGTCGACTCCCCAGGCTTGGTCACCCATGGAGGTGCCATGTCCGGGCAGGCAGGCCAAGGGGGCGGCGCCGCGGGGGGTGCGAAATGGGGCTCCCGGGCGGCGATGGCGCCCGGGATTTGGCGGCGTTATTCGTCGTCGCGGTGGATGTCATGCGTGTGCAGGCCGCCAGTGCCGGGCATGTCCAACCAGTCGGTATGCGCGATGGTGTTGCGGGTGTCGTAATAGCCGGCGCGCCAGTGGTCCTTCATGGAGAGGCGGCTGAACTCGTAATCCTTGGCGTCGCCCTCATAGGGTTTCTGCCGATAGATGAGCTGCATGATGTTGATCTCGGGCATATGCATGAGGTCGTGTTTTTGCAGGCGTTGCGCGTCCGTGAGGTTTTCTTCCGGGATCTGCGCCAGGGCGTCGCGCAGGGCCATTTTGAGGTGGTGGATTTCACGGAAATGGTCGGTCATGAAGCGTGTGCGCGAGGAGTATTGGATGTCCTTCGTGCGGGTGAGGACTTCCGGCATGTCGCGCGGGATTTCACCGGCGGCGGAGAACAGGTCGACCTGGAAGACGAGCATGTTCCGGCTGCCGCAATTATCCAGCAAATGCTGCAACGGCGTGTTGGAAACCAGGCCGCCATCCCAGAAATAATGCGGGCCGATGCCGACCATCGGCAGCGCCGGGGGCAGGGCGCCGCTGGCCATGACGTGCTCGGCCGCGATTTCCCGCTCTGCGTTGTCGAAATAGACGAAATTGGCGCTGGTGACGTTAACGGCGCCGACCGCGAAGCGGATCGCCTTGGCGTTGATCAGGTCGAAATCCACCAGCCGCTCCAGGGTTTTGCGCAGGGGGGCGGTCTCGTAGAGGGCGGTGGCGGCGCGCGAGCCGCGGGGGGCGAACCAGGCGTTGAGCGCCGGCGGCCGGAAGAAGCCGGGCTGGCCGAAGAGCATGGTGTTGGTCGCCGATAGCGCGTTGCGCAGCTTGCGCGCGATGTCGCCCTCCGGCCACATGGTGAAGGGGTCGCGCGCGGTGACGTCCAGCCAGAAGCGTTCGAGCTGCTCCAGCCGCTTCTCGGGCGGGTTGCCGGCGATGATCGCGGCGTTGATCGAGCCGATGGAGACGCCGGCAACCCAGTTCGGCTCCAGCCCGGCCTCGTGCAGGGCCTGGTAGACGCCGGCCTGATAGGCGCCAAGCGCGCCGCCGCCTTGCAGCACGAGGCCGATCCCTTCGCAGCCCGAGGGGCGTTTGAGCGTGGGGATGGCCGGCAGGAGTTTGCGGAACGGGACGTGGGGATCGCTGAGCATATCCATCAGAGGTGAGTCTCCGGTTAGCAGGCGTTCGGTTCAGGGCGTTCGATTTTCGCGTTGGTCTTGTCTTTGCGTCTCTTGGCGTCGGAAGTGTTTTCTTGAAGTCGCGTGTATTTTCTTTAAGTCGTATTTCGCTAAAGTACATAACGTGGCATGAACGGAAAGCGATCGTGACATAAACGTCACATGAAATCATGCGCCTTTTATCATAAGTAGGTGGCACAAAAACCGGCTGAGCCGCAAAACAGGCCTTATTTCTAGCATAATTTGAGATATGTAAAAATACGTAACGCAAAGGGGAGTTCCGCATGACCCGTGACGAAATTCTTGCAGCATCGTCAATGCCTTTGGCGTCTCCGAGCTATCCGAAGGGGCCATTTCGTTTCATCCATCGTGAATATTTGCTGATCCATTACGAGACCGACCCGGAGGCGCTGCGCGCGTTTCTGCCCGAGCCGCTGGAGCCGGATGGGAATGATGTTTATTTCGAATGGATGAAAATGCCGGATTCCTCGGGTTTCGGCGATTATGAGGAAAGCGGCTGCGGGATCGCCGCTTTGTTCAACGGCGTGAAATGTAATTTCAGCGTCATGATGTATCTCGATGACGAGCCGCCGACCACCGGCGGGCGGGAGATCTGGGGGTTTCCAAAAAAATACGGCCTGCCGCGCCTGAAAACCATTCATGACACGCTGACCGGAACGTTACATTATGACGAGGAGCGCGTGGCGCTCGGCACCATGGTGTATAAGCAAAAGCCGCTCGACCTCGCTAAGACGGCGGAGGGCATGAAGAAGCTGAACATCAATCTGAAATTCATTCCCGATGTCGACGGCAAGCCCAAAGTGGCGCAATTGGTCGGCTATCATATGCAGGAAATCGATATGAAATTCGCCTTTACCGGCGAGGCGCGGTTGCATCTCGTACCGCATGCGAATTGCCGTCTGGCGGATTTGCCGGTACGTAAAATTCATTACGGACAGCATATCTGCGCGGATCTGACGCTGCCTTATGGCGAGGTGCTGCACGATTATTTGAACGAAGCGAGATAACCGAAGCAAGATAGGAGAACAGGCATGGCGTTAAAGGGAAAGGTGGCGTTGGTCACGGGCTCTACCAGCGGGATCGGGCTGGGGATTGCGCGCGCGCTGGCGGGGCAGGGGGCCGATATCATGCTCAACGGCTTTGGCGATGCCGGGGAGATCGAGAAGCTGCGCAGCGGGCTCGCCGCGGAATTCTCCGTGCGGGTGCTCTATGACGGTGCGGATCTGAGCAAGCCGGACCAGGTGGCGGGGATTGTGAAGCAGACGGAGGAGGCGCTGGGCAGCCTGGATATCTTGGTGAATAATGCGGGGATTCAGTTTGTCGCACCCGTGGAGGAATTTCCCGAGGCGAAATGGGATGCGATCATTGCGATCAATCTCTCGGCGGTGTTCTACGGCATGAAATATGCCATCCCCGGAATGAAGGCGCGCAAATGGGGGCGGATCATCAATATCGCTTCCGCGCATGGGCTGGTCGCAAGCCCGCATAAGGTCGCCTATGTCGCGGCCAAGCATGGCGTGGTGGGCGCGACCAAGGTGGCGGCTGTCGAGCTTGCGAATGACGGGATCACGGTGAATGCGATCTGCCCCGGCTGGGTGCTGACGCCGCTGGTGCAGAAGCAATTGCAGGACCGCGCCCGCGAGGCCGGGACCGATGTGCCGACGGAAGAGAAGAAGATGCTGGAAGAGACGCAGCCGATGCTGAAATTCACGACGCCCGAAGAGATCGGGGCGCTGGCGGTGTTTCTCGCCTCGGATGCGGCGCAGACCATTACCGGCGCGCCGCTCTCGATCGATGGCGGTTGGACCGCGCATTAGGCAAAGCCCAGGCGGGGTGCGCCCGCCTGGGTGAGGGGCTGCGCGCATGTGGTTTGGCGGGAGGGCTGCTCATGCAAATGGGCGGCTGCCCCTTGGGTAATTTGCGGAATTGCGTGTAAAGCTCGCGCATCATAGCGCGGGGGAGCAGGAAGATTCTCAATCATGAAACCGAGGCCGGCCGGTTTGCCGCGATGCTGGAACGCTCGGCGGCGCTAAAACTGGAATTGGCCAGAACTCCCGACCCGGTGCTGGCGGTGGTCGGTGCCTGCGAGCGGGCCATCCGGGCGGGCAACAAGATCCTGTTTTGCGGCAATGGCGGCTCGGCGGCGGATGCGCAGCATCTCGCGACGGAGTTGGTGATCCGGCTGCGCGGGGCGGTGGAGCGCGATAGCTGGCCGGCGATGACCCTGGCGCTGGACAGTTCCGCGCTGACGGCGGCGGTGAATGATTATGGCGTGGAGCAGATGTTCGCCCGGCCGCTGCGCGGATTGGGGCGGGCGGGGGATGTGCTGTTCGGCATTACCACCTCCGGGCGCTCGGCGAATGTGCTGCATGCCTTGCAGGCGGCGCGCGAAATGGGGATCGTCACGGTCGGGCTGCTCGGCGGCGATGGCGGGCCGGCTTTGCCGTTATGCGATTTTGTGCTGCTCGTGCCCGATGCCGACACCGCGCGCATCCAGGAATGCCATATCGCGCTCGGCCATGCGGTGCTGACGCTGCTCGAAGACCGGCTCGTCGCCTGATGCGCGTGCTGGTGACCGGGGCGGCCGGGTTTATCGGCTATCATGTGAGTGCAGCGCTGCTGGCGCGCGGGATCGAGGTGGTGGGGGTGGATGATCTCAACCCCTATTATGACCTG
>CAVTSC010000001.1:157500-194251 GCA_963737355.1 uncultured Pseudomonadota bacterium
ACGGCAGACAGACGGTGGGTGCTAAGGTCCATCGTCGAGAGGGAAACAGCCCAGACCACCAGCTAAGGTCCCCAAATTATGGCTAAGTGGGAAAGGATGTGGGAATTCCAAAACAACCAGGAGGTTGGCTTAGAAGCAGCCATCCTTTAAAGAAAGCGTAATAGCTCACTGGTCTAATTAAGAAATCCTGCGCCGAAAATGTAACGGGGCTCAAGCCATATACCGAAGCTGTGGGCGCAATTTATTGCGCGGTAGCGGAGCGTTCCGTAAGCCTGCGAAGCGGTACTCGTGAGAGGCCGTGGAGGTATCGGAAGTGCGAATGCTGACATGAGTAGCGACAAACAGTGTGAGAAACACTGTCGCCGTAAGTCCAAGGGTTCCTGCGCAAGGTTAATCCGCGCAGGGTGAGCCGGCTCCTAAGGCGAGGGCGAAAGCCGTAGTCGATGGGAAACAGGTGAATATTCCTGTGCCTGCTAGAAGTGACGAATGCGAGATGTTGTTCGGTCTTATTGGATTGACCGGGCTTTTTAAGCATTCCAGGAAATAGCTCTAGCATATAGACCGTACCCTAAACCGACACAGGTGGACTGGTAGAGCATACCAAGGCGCTTGAGAGAACTATGTTGAAGGAACTAGGCAAATTACTTGCGTAACTTCGGGATAAGCAAGACCCAATGGTGGGCAACCATTGTTGGGTGTCACAAAAGAGGGGGTAGCGACTGTTTAGTAAAAACACAGGGCTGTGCGAAGTCGAGAGACGACGTATACGGTCTGACGCCTGCCCGGTGCCGGAAGGTTAAGAGGAGGTGTGCAAGCACTGAATTGAAGCCCCGGTAAACGGCGGCCGTAACTATAACGGTCCTAAGGTAGCGAAATTCCTTGTCGGGTAAGTTCCGACCTGCACGAATGGCGTAACGACTTCCCCACTGTCTCCAGCATAGGCTCAGCGAAATTGAATTCCCCGTGAAGATGCGGGGTACCCGCGGTCAGACGGAAAGACCCTATGAACCTTTACTGCAACTTTGCAGTGGTATTAGGAGAGTGCTGTGTAGGATAGGCGGGAGGCATTGAAGCATGGGCGCTAGCTTGTGTGGAGCCAACCTTGAAATACCGCCCTGAACTCTTCTGATATCTAACCGCGTCCGGTTATCCCGGACCGGGACCCTGCATGGTGGGCAGTTTGACTGGGGCGGTCGCCTCCCAAAAAGTAACGGAGGCGCGCGATGGTGGGCTCAGGCCGGTCGGACATCGGCTGCTGAGTGCAATGGCATAAGCCCGCCTGACTGCGAGAGCGACAGTTCGAGCAGAGACGAAAGTCGGCCATAGTGATCCGGTGGTTCCACGTGGAAGGGCCATCGCTCAACGGATAAAAGGTACTCTAGGGATAACAGGCTGATCTCCCCCAAGAGTCCACATCGACGGGGAGGTTTGGCACCTCGATGTCGGCTCATCACATCCTGGGGCTGGAGCAGGTCCCAAGGGTTCGGCTGTTCGCCGATTAAAGTGGTACGTGAGCTGGGTTTAGAACGTCGTGAGACAGTTCGGTCCCTATCTGCCGTGGGTGTTGGAGGCTTGAGAGGATCTGTCCCTAGTACGAGAGGACCGGGATGGACGTACCTCTGGTGTACCGGTTGTCGCGCCAGCGGCACAGCCGGGTAGCTATGTACGGAAAAGATAACCGCTGAAAGCATCTAAGCGGGAAACTTACCTCAAAACTAGGCCTCCCAGAGGGTCGTGGTAGACCACCACGTTGATAGGCCAGGTGTGGAAGTGCGGTAACGCACGCAGCTAACTGGTCCTAATCACCCGATAGAGTTCAACATTCTTAAAATAACCTCACCAACCCCCATACACAGCAATCATTTATCGGAACCTTCCGGTAAGATGAGAGCATCACGCAGCGCGGCCTGAAGCAGTTCAGGCCACGTAAATCACGCACCAAAACCTCCCTAACCCACCACAGCTTGATAGGCTGGACGACCTGGTGGCTTTGGCGGGGAGCCTACACCCGATCCCATCCCGAACTCGGACGTGAAAATCCCCAGCGCCCATGGTACTGTGTCTCAAGGCACGGGAGAGTAGGTCGCCGCCAGGTCTTCCAACCTATCAACACAAACCAAAACCGCCCTAAACGCATACGCGAAACAGGGCGGTTTTGGTGTCTAAAGCACCCACGCGGGGTGGAGCAGCCCGGTAGCTCGTCAGGCTCATAACCTGAAGGCCGCACGTTCAAATCGTGCCCCCGCAACCAAGTTTAATCTGCAAAATCAAATAGTTAAGGCCGCCTTCGGGCGGCTTTTTCTGTTTTGGTTCCCTAGTGCATCGCTAGTGTAATTTCATTTGAAAAACGAAACCTGATAGCCTATGGTCAATGAGGAGCCATAAACCCTCATTTATCGCGAAAAATCGCGGAAGGAGGCGTCGATGCCAACCATCGATTTGTTGGGCGGAAAGATCCAAATCTACCAGCGCGACAATAGCCGCTTCTGGCAAGCCAGAGCGTCAGTCGGCGGCAAGCAGCGCCAGTTCAGCACCAAGCAAGAGGCGCGCGAAACAGCCGCCAAGGCTGCCGAGGAATGGTATCTGACCCTGCACGGCAAGCTGCGTGCCGGTGTTCTCGACTCCGGCCCCACTTTCAGGAAGGCTGCCGATCAATTCCTCATGGAGTACGGCGTCATCACGGAAGGTGAGCGCAGCGAGAAATGGGCCGAAAGCCACGCCATCAGGCTGCGCATGCACCTCAATCGCTTTTTCGGCGACCTGCCCCTCAACAAGGTGACGCCTGGTAAGGTCCAGGAATACCGAGTGCACCGGATGACCTCGTATAACGCGCCCAATCCGTTATCGAAGAGCAAACACAAGCCGAGAAGCAGGCCGCCGGCGCGCAGTACCCTTCACGATGAAGTCGTGACCCTGCGCATGGTATTGAAGACGGCCATCCGACATGGCTGGCTGGAAAACCTGCCCGACCTGTCGCCACCATATAAGTCGCAAGGCAAAATCACCCACCGGCCTTGGTTCAGCCCTGAAGAATATAAGCAACTCTACGAAGCTGCCCGGGCCTACGCGAAGGAGCCGTTCAACTCGCATTTTAAATGGAATGCCGAGCAGGTTTATGACTTCGTGCTGTTCATGGCGAATACAGGCCTGCGGCCGGACGAAGCCTTCAACGTTCAGCATCGTGACGTGACGGTTGCCCGCGACGAAAGCACCCGCGAGGAAATCCTGGAAATAGAGGTTCGGGGCAAGCGTGGTGTTGGTCACTGCAAGAGCATGCCCGGCGCCGTGCGCGTTTATAAGCGCCTGCTCGACCGTGCCAAGCCGGTTCATGTTGAGTCCCGGCGTGGACGGCAGCTTCGGCGAAAGGAGGGCAGGGAGGTCCCACCGCCGCCGGTGCCGGAGTATCCGCAGCTGACCGACCTTGTGTTCCCCGGCAATCACATCAAACTATTCAATAATCTGTTGGACCGGACGAAGCTGAAATTCGACCGCGACGGTAAACCTCGCACGGCTTACAGCCTGCGCCATACCTATATCTGTATGCGCCTCATGGAAGGCGCCGACATCTACCAGATCGCGAAAAACTGCCGCACCAGCGTCGAGATGATCGAGAAGCATTACGCCATCCATCTCAAGAACACACTCGATGCCGCCGCCATCAATGTGCTCAGGGCACGGCCGAAGCGCAGAGGCCGGACGGGCGTCGCCGACGGAATTGCCTGACTTTATTCCGGGCCGCTTGGCGGCTCGCTAAGCGCGCCCCCTGGGGGCGCGCTCCTGGGGGCTTGGCCCCTTCTTCCTGGCCTTGGGCCACTTGGCTTCTTGAAACACTCTTATATGCTGCGGATCAAATTGCGCCGGATGCGCCGATCCCGTTAGTGTTTACGGCATATTGTGGTATCGCAATAAAAAACTAAATCATGGGAAAACGCCAATGTCACTGTCGCCCGCAATGAAGTCTATCCTCGTTCAGATGACCGGTGGCCAGGACTGGACCTACCGCCCAGGGGTTGGATGGCACGTACGAATATTCCGCGCCCTTGGGGACCTCGGTCTGGTAGTACCATCGCCTCATCCGGGCTCCTGTAAAGGAGCTTGCCAAAATCATTGGAAGCGTACCCATGACGGAGATCTTGTCGCAGCTTCCTTGACCGCCAATAGCATTGGACAATTTAGTCCGATCTGGAATGGTCGATAAGTGACCGAGAGGGCCGAGAAGCAGCCTGTCGAACATCTTCGTCTCTATTTTTGAGGCCCGAGGAATGCTTTCATATGAATGCTGGCAGCGGTGCCTGCATCACCAGCGGTCGTATGCTCTGGCAGTAGCGGCGCGGTCAGTTGGACGCGCTTGATGTGCACCTCCGGGTCTGCGCCAGATGTCGGCAGTCTTGACGCCGCCTTTCCCAACGCTGCTTGCAGCCCGTTCGGAAGCAGTCCCGTAGCTTTTTTAAGCTCTTCGGCTAAAGGCACAGGCGCTGCTACATTAATCGAAGGAGGGCCGAGATTTGTTGGAGCTGTCGAAAAATGCCCTATGAGTGAAGGGGCAGAAGCTGTTCTTGGCGTTAAAGGTGCCGAGTTTAGACTGAAGATATCCTGGAGCGTCTTAAAAATAGTCGCGTGGTCAAATGGTATTGAGCCCGTCGGCCGGATGATGCTGCCCGAAGGTATGAAGGGAGAGACAATCACCGCGGGAACACGAACACCATAACTATCAAACTGATATCCGTCTGGAAATGAGCCTCCGGGCGATGCAGCAGGTCCTGGGAAAACATGATCGTAGCAACCACCGTGTTCGTCATAAGTAATGATGAGCAGGGTATTTTCCCAACCCGGACCGCTACGCACAGCATTGTAGACCGAAGCGATCAAAGCGTCTCCATAGCCCACATTGTGCGGCGGATGTTGATCGTTCGGCATCTCCCCTATCAGCGCATCGGCAAAATATCGCGGCTCGATAAAGCTGTATGAAGGAAGACTTCCAGCTGCGGCGTCTTCTAGGAAACGATCATAGAGTTGGAAGCCACCAACATGCCACCAGAGTCTTCCGAGGGTCGCGGTTTGCGGGAAATCATGAAAATAAATGCGCCACGTTTTTCCGCCATCGGCAACCCGCTCGAATGTTGTGGGCATCATATAAGGCACATGATCTGCTGTGTTGTTTACATCGCCGCCGGCACTCCCCGTATGCGTGAAAAGCCTATTCGGCCAAGTCTGGCATGGCGCAGAAGCGAACCACCTATCTGAGACCCCGAACGCTCTCGCCAACTGGCTGATGGCAGGCACATGTGCCTCAGTGAAGTAGTGCATTACAGCGTCGGGGGATGGCGGCGTCTGGCCCCTTGGTTGGGACATATAGTTGTCGACAAAGCCGCCCATCGGCGACGCGAAGCCTGGCTTACCGTGGAGCTGTACTGCGATGTCCGCGAACAACTCGCCTGGATCAGGGTCGGGAGTGATCATGGAAGCAGCGCCAGCCGTAGGATCCGTCCACACCGCACTGGTTTGGTTCTCGGTTCCTCTATGCCAAATGTTAGTCTCGGTGCCACGCAAGCCATCGAAACTGTCTGACAACTCATATAGCTGTCCAAGCATGCAGTCGAATGACCGATTTTCCAACATCAGGACTATGACGTGTTTTATACCAGTGGCCATGGTTATTTCACCGTTGTTTGAATTAATATTCAACGTGTTTTTTGACGTTTGCAATACAGAATCAGAGATTAAAATTCCTTCCCGCCAGCGGGTTCCTATGGGCCGACAGCGGATGGTCAGCTTTCGAGTGAGTGAGTGGAAAAGCAGAGGTTTCGCCGACCAGATGCCGACGACTGAACCCGCTCCATTTTATCGTGTACGGTAGCGGGTGCACATCTGGTGATGTAGAAATGTGCTGCAGGCTATATGGGAGCGCTAATGGATCGAAATGAGATTTCCGGATACGTCTAGATCGCCGTCGGGATCGTTGGGATTCTTTTGACGTGCGTGTCTACTCCTTCAATCGTCGGTATCTTCCACGGCGTTGTGACGCCCGGCGCACTGCCCTCTCAGCTAGTGTTGGTAGTCGAGGAACTGAGGGTTTTCGGTATTATGCTAATCTTGTTAAGTCTGATGGGCTTAATATTCCTAGGTGTAGTCACGACGGCGTCGATTTTTCTTGAGCGGCGAAATCTCGCTCACCCGTTGCTCGTCTCGACAATTGTTGCTGGAGCACTCTTCATGGCGGCTACTACCAGCACATTGGCGTTGTTTGACAATGGTTATTGGGTATCAGCTTTCGTTGCGGCCCTGGGCATGATTGTTTCGGCTTGGGTAGGATTAAGAGGTGGCTTTGATAGTGAGAATTTCAGCGTAACCGCCGGTTTCTTTCTTTTCGTTTTTCTTGGAACAGGGTTTGTGACTTTAATGGTCGAGAATGCGCCACCAGCATCGTCCGCAAATCAGAACTCTGTGAGCGTGGGGAACGATAGGTAGACGAAAGCGAGCATTGACCGCTTTTCAGCCTATCTCAGTCATCGGAGCGCTCGGGCGGCACGTCCGCTTGCGAGAGGCTTGCGTCTACCGACGAATGACGGACTTGGGCGCCAAGCTGACGGCAGCGTAATTTCCGCTTCAGCGTGTGGCGCCATACGGGAGAGCTAAAGTTTGGCTGCTGTTTCCATGACGGGTTTTGGTTCGGAAGAGGGTCTCCCGGCGCCCGTCATGGAGATTTGCCATGAACATCAACACATCTACCGCGGTTGCTTTCGCCGGTTCCAACGCTGGCCTAGCGGGTTCGGCTGGTTTCAAGGTCGATGTCACCCGGGGAGAGCGGGTTGGCCGGGTTTCGTCGGAATGGTTTTCACGGCCGGATGATGAGCGGTATCTGTCGCTTGCCGAGCTGTATGAGGCGGTGCGCGGGCGGGCGGACCGGGCAGAGGCGCGGACGGTGGAGAGCCGGGCCATCCGGGTTGAGGCGCGCCTCGATGATGGGGAGCGGCTGGCGCTGATCGTGCCGGGGCAGGAGCGGCTGGTGGCGCCCACGCATTGGAGTTTCGGCCAATTGTGCAGTTTGGTTGGCGCGCCGTCGGGCTATCTGCGCGAGTTGCCGGCACCGCTGGCGGGGATCAATCTGCAGCACGGACTGCTCAATCATCGCGCCGAGCTGGTGAAGACGCTGGAAGCCGACGATGGGCGGGTGGAACTGCGCGCCGTCACCGGGCCGGATTACGGGCGCATTTGGGACCATGAGCTGGTCTCGGCGGTGATGCGGATTGCCGGCAACGGCACGGGCGACACGCATTGGAAAGTGCCAGGCGTGCTGGACTGGGCGACCATGACGCATAATCCGTATGTGGATGTGACGAAGGAGACGACCACGCTCTATGCCAGCGACCGGGATGTGTTTCTGTTCCTGGTCGATGACACGCATTCGATCGAGGCAGGCCGGCTGCCGAATGGCGATCCCGATCTATATTTCCGGGGCTTCTATTGCTGGAACAGCGAGGTCGGCTCGAAGACGTTGGGCATCGCTTCGTTCTATCTGCGCGCCGTCTGCATGAACCGGAATTTGTGGGGCGTAGAGGATTTCCAGGAGATCGGCATTCGGCATAGCAAGTTTGCGACCCAGCGCTTTGCGATCGAGGCGGCACCGGCGCTGCGGCGCTTCGCCAATTCCTCGCCAGCGCCGTTCGTGGCGGGGATCAGGGCGGCACGAGAGCAGATCGTTGCGCGCCAGGATGAGGAGCGTGAGAGCTTTCTGCGCAAGCGCGGCTTCAGCAAGGGCGAGACGGCGAAGGTGATCGGCTTGGTGCTGGAAGAGAAAGGCCGCCCGCCTGAGAGCGTATTCGATTTCGTGCAGGGGATTACGGCGCTGGCGCGGAGCAAACCGCACCAGGATGCCAGGCTGGAGTTGGAAGGCAAGGCGAAGCTGCTGCTGGAACGTGCGGCCTGAGTACGGCAAGGCCAGGGGTACCGGGGCCGTGCTTGGTGCCCCCGGTACCCGCGCTTCAGAGAGGCAGAGGGCGGCGAAAAAATTCGTGACGGGTTGGAGGTCAGGAGAGTGGCTCCTGGCCGCCCGTCATGGAGTTTTTCCCATGACCAAAACTGTTCAGAAGATCACGCTCAGCGCCTCGCGCGATATTCCGTTTGACCGGCTCGTGCTCTCACAATCGAATGTGCGGCGGGTGAAGGCCGGCGTGTCGATCGAGGAGCTGGCGGCGGACATCGTGCGGCGCACGCTGCTGCAGAGCCTCACCGTGCGCCCGGTGCTGGATGATAAAGGTGCCGAGACCGGCATGTTCGAAATCCCTGCCGGGGGGCGGCGCTACCGGGCGCTGGAATTGCTGGTGCGGCAGAAGCGCCTCGCTAAGACTGCACCGATCCCTTGCGTTATCCGTACCGAGGGTATCGCCGAGGAGGACAGCCTAGCGGAGAATGTGCAGCGCGCGCCGCTGCATCCGCTGGATCAGTTCCGGGCGTTTCAGGCGCTGCGTGAGAAGGGGCAGAGCGAGGAGGAGATCGCGGCGGTGTTTTTTGTTGCGGTCTCGGTGGTGAAGCAGCGGCTGCGGCTGGCCGCCGTCTCGCCCCGGCTGCTGGAGGTCTATGCCGAGGATGAGATGACGCTCGACCAGTTGATGGCCTTCTCGGTCAGCCCCGACCATGAGCGCCAGGAGCAGGTGTGGGAGGCGATCCAGCGTTCCTATAACAAGGAGCCTTATCAGATCCGCCGGATGCTGACGGAAGGGGCGGTGCGCGCCAGCGACAAGCGGGCGCAATACGCGGGCGAGGCGTATGCGGCGGTAGGCGGTGCCGTGATGCGCGATCTGTTCCAGCAGGATGATGGCGGCTGGCTGCAGGATGCCGGGCTGCTGGCGCACGTGGTCGCCGAGCAGCTGGAGCGCGACGCCGATTCCATTCGCGCCGAGGGCTGGAAATGGGTCGAGACCGCGACCGAGTTTCCATATGGCCATAGCTACGGCATGCGGCGGATTGCCAGTGAACGCCGCGCGCTGACCGAACAGGAAATCGCCCGGGTGGAGGCGTTGCGCGCAGAAGCCGAGCGGATCGAGGAGGAGGCAGCCGCAGCGGATGAATTTTCCGATGAGGCGGATGTGCGCCTGGGCGAGATCGAGGCGGAAATTGAGGCGATCCATCAGCGCCCGGCAATTTATGATCCTACCGATATTTCCATGGCGGGGGCGTTCGTCAGCATCGATGGTTCTGGCCGACTGCGGGTTGAGCGCGGTTACGTGCGGCCCGAGGATGAGCCGCCGGTGCTTGAGGAAGGCGGTGATGCAGTATTGGGCGAAGGGGGCGGCGCTGGCTACTCATCCGATGATGCCGATCGCGCCATGCCAGAGAGCCGCGTCATCGTCGCCCATGTCGGTGATGACGCGGAGCCGGAGGAGGATGAGGGAATCCAGCCATTGCCGGACCGGTTGCTGACGGAGCTGACCGCTTACCGGACGCTGGCGCTGCGCGAGGCGCTGGGCAATGAGCCGGGCATTGCGTTCCTCTCGCTACTGCACGCGCTGTGCCTGAAGCTGTTCTATCGCTATGGCGCGGAGACCTGCCTGGAGATCGAGGCGAAGAGCGTGATGTTCGGGGCCCAGGCACCCGGCTTGGCCGACACGCCTTTGGCTGAGCGGGTGGATGCGCGGCATCGCAACTGGGCGGCGCAGCTGCCCGAGGAACCTCGTGAGCTTTGGGATATCCTGGCGGCTTTCGATACCGACAGCCGGGAGGCTTTGTTCGCCCATTGCGTCTCGCTGACGCTGAACGCGACGCATGGGCTGCGGCGCGGCGCGGCGCACGCAGCGCAGATGGCTCACCAGCAGGCAGAAGCGCGAGGGGGTGCCCAGGATTCGCAATCGATGCTGCTGGAGCGGTTGATAAGCCACCGGATTGCACGGGTGTTGGAGGAGCGATTGCCTGGGCTGGTGGCGCAGCTGCACCGTCATGGCGGGGCGCTGGTGCGCGTTGCCCGTATCGGTGCGGATATGGCGGAGCTTCTGGCCGGTATGGCCCGCCGCCAATTGGTGAGCCGCCAGAGTGAAGCAGAATTCTGGCGTCACGTCGGTCAGCGGGCCGAACCAGTACCTGACCGCGCGGTTCGTCGCCAGCAAACGAGGCGGCATGGCCGGTGATGGCGCAACGCAACGTCGCCCCGGCGTCCGGTGAGGACAAGACCAAGAAGGTCATCATCTGGAACCCAGTCAGCTAGAGAGCGTTTTCCTATCTGCTTGAATCCGATGGGATTCCCAAAACGGCTTTGATCTTATTCAAGTTGTGTGCTGGCGAAAGGGGCCGGCATGCATGGCCAAACCGATTTCCATTGATCTTCGGCGCCGCATCTATGCTGCAATATCGGAAGGTCTTATCCTGCTAACGAATAGAACTGCTGCGCTGGACGCGACTTTCCTGTTGATCTTAACTGACCTTTGCGGATCATGTGCATTGTCTCAATACCTGCAATGGTTATCGCTGCTGACCAGAACGCCTTGAATCCCAACATCGCTTTTATCATTCGCTTGATTGCCGGTGATCCTGTTCAACGATGTTGTTGAGATACTTAACCTGGCGGATCTCGACAGCCGCGTCTTGGTCGGCGTTGTAGCTTACGATCGCCGCCTTGTTGGCGCCGCTTTTGTCGATCGTGATCTTCTCAGGAACACCATGATGACTGATGGCTTTGCGCAGGAAGCGCAGTGCCGCTTTACGATCCCGTTTTGCCGTCAGCAGGAAGTCTACCGTGGCGCCCGTCTTGTCGATCGTGCGATACAAATACTTCCAGGTGCTCTTGATCTTCACGTAGGTCTCATCCATTCGCCAGCTGCCGCCCACTGGACGCTTGCGCGCCAGGAACGCTTTCTCCAGAGCCGGAACATATTTGAGGACCCAACGATGAAGCGTGGAATGATCAACCTTCACGCCACGCTCTCCCATCATTTCCTCGATCTGCCGCTAGCTGATCGGATATGCCACATACCAGCGCACACCCCATAGGATGACATCTCGCTCGAAATGGCTCCCTTTGAACTCGATCGTCATAACCCACCCCGTAGAATCAGTGATCGGATTATATACAGGACAGCAGTCAGACGAAAAATTGCGACAGAGCCCGATCGCTGTCCACCCCGTGTAGACACATCCGCTTCGGGAATGCCGTGACTACGCAGGAAGGCACGGGCGGCATGTGCGCCGTCCACCCTCGAAGCGCTCATCCTTGCTACCACAGCTCGACATCAGGTCGATGTCGTGGAACTTCGCGCCAGCATAGAGCAGTTCGCGGTCGAACTTCAAGCCGCGATGGACGCCGGCCAGCGCGCCGAAACGATAAACCCGGCTCGAATGGTTGAACAGCAATTCCGTCTCGGTGTTGCGGATATACTCGGTGATTGCGCTCGCCAACTTGCTTTTGGGAATGGAGAGGGATCGGCTTTTGATGTCATGTCGGTAACTCCCAGAAATGTCGGTAAATGTTAGTAATCAGAAACCGTTTCCATGCTGGCGATGCCCAGACGCTCGATGTTCCTGGGCAGTTCTGATGTTCGTCGAAGCGAACATGCAGGCGAGCCATGAAGGCTATGGCCAAAACAATGTCACGTATCGGTTGCGTCAAGCGGTGCGCAGACGGCAACGGGTATGTCAATTGATACACCATTAGACCTGCTCTTCAGGCTTGCGCTCAGAGCGTGGAGAAGTGATTTAAACTGTTTCGGACGATTAATGCGCAGCATTAATGCCTGCTCAGTGCAGTAACCTGCGCCGTCGACGCTGAGGCGAATCGTCTCTTCAACCGGCAGGAGCTGTATTGAGAGCCGCGCATTAGGAGGCGCACTGTCGAATGCATCGAAAATCACAGCACGGGCGATTAGCCTGAAGATAATCTCAGCCGTCCATGAAGGCGTAAAATTCTCAATAGCCATCTGTCTGTCGATTGGACCAATGCGTCCAGCATAGCGGCGCTCAAGTTTACAAATCTCGGACGTTAGCGTATGTACAAAAGAAGGTGGGCCAGGATCGTCCGGCCAGAGGCTGACCTCCAAGACACCTTCGATTGCGGCCACGTCGTGTGCTGTTGCGTGAAGTTGATGACGTACAAAGGAGTCCAGAGCAGCGTCCGCGCGGCGATTCACAAGGTGGGTTGCAGATCTTATGCTGTCTCGAGCGGCGGCCAGTGTATGTTCCAAAATCAGTCTTGTCTGACGATTCCGAACGGCCAAGAAGAGATCGATGGTATTGGCACGTCCGAAATCATGCTTTCGGTCCACGGCCGTAGGGGCAGCGGTTCTGCAAATCCAACTAAACGGTCCGGTTCAAAATGATATGTCATCGTCGTTATTTGTCCTTAAGGGCTGTTTTTCCGATACAAGCTTTCGAAACCACCTGTACCGTTACTAAAAGGAAACTCGCAAACTGCCCGACGCGGCATGTGCGACAGAGCCTTATTAAATGGGCTTCTAATTAGCCGCCGACGGAGTCTCGGAACGAATTTGCGTTAACGCCGCCATAAACGGTGGTGGGATTATCGATCGTCGCCGAGCTCGGCGTAAGTTCATAAACGGTAACGTTTGGATGGGCTGTACTAGCGCCACGGGCCTGAGCGGCCATCGGAGAAAGCGCAATTGCCAAAGCAATGGCAGGAAGAAGTTTGATAGAGAGTGACATTTGATAAATCCTTTTCTAGGTTTCGGCTAAATGTTTTAGGCGGTTAGTTCGTTAAAAGCCGTGATCGGCTAGCCGCCGACCGAATCTGGAAACAACTGCACGTCCGCACCGCTCTGCACGATGATCTGATTCAGCGGCGTCTGAGCTTGCAAAGCATCGAATTTTCTGTCGACGTGCTGGATCACCGGCATAGGTCCAGAAACGGCTCTATTCATCATGAGTTGAATGCGGTTCTGCGAGGTCGTTGTCGTCGCGTTCGCCGCGACAGGTGCCAAAGAGGCAACCAAAGCCACCGAAGTGAGAATTTTCATAAAGCGTGTCATTGAGCTGTTCCTTATCGAGGGAGGACAGTGGCCGGATATTCGGTCGCTTTGTCCTTCGATAAGGCAGAAATAAACCGCTACTTACTGTTCTGTCTAATCGATTGTTTTAAATAAATCGATCTAATTAGTTTATCTTTTGTGTAGTATTAATCAGTCCATAAGTATTACGGCATTCACGCTGCGTATTTGAGTGATGGTTTTTGGTAGAAGGAGCGGATTTTCCTGGGGTTTCTCTGCAAGCTACGCATAGACGACAGGACTTTATCTTTGAAGTCGGTCTTATCTGTTGTGACCATGCGCCCCACGGTGTCCGCCTTCAAATGCTTCCATACGAGTTCATCAGGGTTGCGATCTGGTGAGTAAGGCGGAAGAAAAAACAACCTCAACTTGCTGCCGAGCGTTTCAACAAAAGCTGTCGTCTTTTTCGCGCGATGTGCCGGTCCACGATCAACAATGAGAAAAATCGGGCGCGTGGCGCCAATTACAAGCCGCTTCAGAAATTCGATAAAAACGTCGGCGTTTACACCGCCCTTGTCCTTGACCATAAACCGCATCTGACCTTTCGACGTGACCGCCGAAATCAGGCTGAGGCTGTGCCGAGCACCCGTAGCTTCAACAATCGGCGTCTCGCCTTTCTTTCCCCAGGTACGCCCGGCATGATGGTCCGAACGCATATGGGCTGCATCGCCGAAATAGATGTCTGCTCCTTCGGCCTGGGCAGCTTTCTTAATCTTCGGATATTCCGTCTTCAGCCATTTTTGTACCAGTCCCTCGTCGCGCTCCAGCGCGCGATGCAATGGTTTCTGGCACGTGATGCCCAATTGCGCCAACAAACGGCCAACCGAGTTTGCCGCCAGCGTGATGCCATATTTTTGCTTGATCAAGACAGCAACCATCTCACGCGTCCAGAGCGCAAAATCAAATTTCAACTGCATCGGATTCTTCTGCGTTATAGTCTGATAAATCCATCGCAACTTCTTCCCATCCAGCTTTGGCGGCCGACCAGCCAACGGCTTAGCTTTCAGTGCGTCCCATCCACCACGGCGATACTGTGCTAACCAAATATATATCGTCGAACGATTAAGCCCCAAAACACGGGTTACAACTTCGGGACTTTCTCCAGCCTGCACGCGACCCACCGCACGTTTCCTCAACTCCTCCAGCGTCGCGTGATCCAGCTTGCGGGCATCGTCTTCTCTCATGCCTCATTGAATCGTCCACACCACAATCTGTCAATTTATATGTTGATATACATATGGACCGATTAATAGAACACCTTCTGCAATCATGGATTGCTAAGAAGTTCGAAATCCCTCGGTCGACCAATAAATAAATAAGATTGGAATGACAGAAATAATAAATTTGATAGATTTATTCGACGGGAATATTGCCAGTGCCATCGCAGGACAAAACAGCGACCGGACGGTCCGGTGAAATTGTCCATCGGTTTCGTAATCTTGTGGAGAATATAATGAACTTTTCTAAACTGTTGACCGCTGGCGTTTTGGTAGCCTCTCTGATCGGCGGCGGGGCGCAGGCGAGCGAGGCGTCCGCATCGGCAGCCTCCTACACGGCGCGCCACGACTATAGTTATCCGTATCACGGCTATAATGGCTACGACTATCCCGGCGTCGCTTCCGCGAACTACGGCGGCCATTATGCGCCGAACGCGGTGGCCTCGGCCGATCCGACGCAAAACGGGTTTGCGGGGGAAGGCTACGGCGCCAACAGCGGGGGAGGCGGCAACCGTGCCTCCGCGGACTATGGCGGCCAATATGTGCCGAACGCGGTGGCCTCGGCCGATCCGACGCAAAACGGGTTTGCGGGGGAAGGCTACGGCGCCAACAGCGCGGGGGGCGGCAACCGTGCCTAGATGAGCTTTGCCGTCGCCGCGATGGCCGAAGCTAGCAGAACCAGGTGGCTGGCGCGTCCATTGCCACAACGGCGCTATCCTGGGCGGGCGCCCCTACTACTTGGTGGCGCCGCCCTGTGCCAGCTGCGCGAGATAGGCGATGACGTCCTGACGCTGCTGGGGATCGGAGAGGCCGGCAAACGGCATTTTAGTGCCGGGAACATCGGTTTGCGGCGCGGTGAGGAATTTATCGAGCGCTGCCGCGGTCCACACCAAATGCGCGTTGGTTAGGGCCGGAGAATAGGAATAACCCGCAATACTCGCCGCTGGTTTGCCATAGACGGCGGCCAGGGTCGGCCCGAACAGCGTAACGCCTGGGGAGACCGAATGACAGGCGGCGCACTGGCTCTGGAAGACCTGCTGGCCCTTAGCTGGATCTCCCGCCGCGTGCGCGGTCCCGATGCCCAGAACGAGCAAGCCCGCCAGCAGCATCTGGCCTAATACGATGTTGCGCATGCGGATGCTGTCATGATGCTTCCAACTCATGATTTGTCTCCCTCTGAAATTCATGACTTGCCCTTGATACTGGTGAGATAATCCACGATCGGCTGCACATCGCTGGTCGCGATCGGCGCCTGGAATTGCGTGATCATCTGCATCACCACGGCCTGCCAAGCGGCCTTGGTGAGGCTCGGCTGATTGAGCACCATCCCGGCGGAATGGCAGGTCAGGCAGTTCGCATTGGTCTGCACGGCGCTGGGACCGCCAGGGTTATTGGGAAATACCTGGCTGCTACCCGGAAGCATAACGCTCTCCGAAGTCAGTGTAACGCCCGCGGCGGTAACACTGGTCGGCGCCGTCCCCGCCCCGGCGATGAGCCCCAGGCCAACCACTCCCACCGCGCCCAGAATCCCGAGCATCCGCGCCTTATGTAATACAATCATGGCAAACCTCCTGCACAGGGCATGGCGTTGGGCGATCAGGTAACCGTCAGCGTGGTGGTCTCGATAGAGTTGCGCATAAAGCCGCCGGGATTCCAGATCGGCGTGGCGAGCTGGGTTTCTCCCTTGATGTTGGTGCAGCGTAGCTTCAGCGTCAGCGTGCCTGAAGCCGGCGCGGTGACCTGCGCATGCCAGCGGCGGAAACCGTATTTTCCGGCATCCGGTCCGAGCGTGGTCGCGCGCCAGGTAGTGCCGCCATCGGTGGAGAGATCGACGCGCGCAACGCCGGCATCCCCGCCAAAGGCGATGCCGCGGACCGGCACCGGCGTGCCGGCGCTAACGGGATCGCCGGTTTGCAGATTGGTGATGAAGGAGCGCGGCGGCATGCGGCTGATCGGCACCAGCTTATAACCGGTCTGGTCCGGTGTGACATTTCCGCCTGGTGTATCGGGGATACGATAGGCGACCGTCGTCCAGAAATTCGTGTCGGGCTGATCCAGCACCTCGATGTCGCACAGCATCTTCATCCAGTAGGTGGAAAACCATCCAGGCACGATCAGGCGGATGGGAAAGCCATTGATCAACGGCATTTGTTCGTGGTTCATCTGATAGGCGACCATCACCTCGCCATCGCGCGTATGGTCCACCGAGAGCGATTTCATGAAATGATTCTCGTTCGGAAGCACCGGCGTTTCCAGCCCCTTGAAGCGCACCGCGACCGAACCCGGTTTCACGCCGGCGCGGTCCAGCAGGTCGCGCAGCCTGAAGCCGGTCCAGAGCGCATTGCCCATCGCGCCGTTGTCCCATTGGGCGCCGGGTACGCGCGGTTGGAAAAAGCCGCGAGAATTGCCCGAGCATTGATTGACCGCCGCCATCTCCACGCGCGGCAACGTGAGCAGATCCGTAAGTGACAAGGACAGCGGCTGGTTGACATTGCCGTGCACCGCAAGACGAAAACTCGACACATCGACCTGAGAGGGGATCCCCGCCCAGTGCCAGCGGACATAGAATTTGTCGTTCGGCGTGAAGATACCCTTGTCGAAGACCGCGAACGGGGTTTCCAGCAGCGGCGGCCGGGTGCGCTGCAGGATCATTTCGCCTTTCTGCGGAAAGGCTGTGGTGAGCTCCCGCTTACCCGGGCCGCCGGGCAATGGCAGGTAGGCCGTTTTATCCGCCCACGCGGGCTCGGGCCAGATCGGCGAGGCGGCCAAAATCGCGCCAAACGCAGCGGCCTCGCCGAGAAACCGGCGGCGCCCTGACGGATGGTGAAGGGAAGGATTATTTTCAGAAACTAGAGGCATAGAAGCCTACTCCATACCGTTCGCGGACTGAACGTACCCCAATCGGACAAAATTTCGCCTATTTTTCCCTAGGCTGAACCAGCAGGTCCCACCCGCAGGTTTTGCATGGGTTCCTCAGGTTGGTTCCACGCGGCAGCATGTTGCCCGTGACAAGGCAGGGCGCCACGAACAGATGGCCGCGATAGGCTCCGGCGACCAAAGCCACGACAAAAACCCCACCCAGCACGGTGAAAACGCCCATTCCCGTTTGCATGCCAAGATTAAGGGTTCTGTCGCAAATTTTTTAATGGACTGAATTTGGTCCGAAAAATGGAACTGACTTATCCTGCTAACGAATAGAACTGCTGCGCTGGACGCGACTTTCCTGTCGATCGTAACTGACCTTTGCGGATCATGTGCATTATCTCAATACCTGCAATGGTTATCGCTGCTCACCAGAACGCCTTGAATCCCAACATCGCTTTTATCATTCGCTTGATTGCCGGTGATCCTGTTCAACGATGTTGTTGATACTTGACCTGGCGGATCTCGACAGCCGCGTCTTGGTCGGCGTTGTAGCTTACGATCGCCACACACCCCATAGGATGACATCTCGCTCAAAATGGCTCCCTTTGAACTCGATCGTCATAACCCACCCCGTAGAATTAGTGATTGGATTATATACAGGACAGCAGTCAGTCGAAAAATTGCGACAGAGCCATTTGGCCACCCATCTCTGTTCTGTTGTTTTGTACAATACTCGACTGGTTTTTGGTGTGTATCGCTTTCGCGAGTAGGCTGTGCAGCTACGAGCGCGACCAAAAAAGGCGCCTCATAAAAACGCTTTTCGTAGTGCAGACAACTGATTTTTCGTGAATGGAGCACATGAATGACCTCTTCCAACCGTTATTCTGCCGTGCCGGACAGTAAACTGGCAAAAGAGCTGACAGAATTAATTCGGGATACCGAGTCCGAATTGCTCTTCAACCATTCCACGCGCGTCTATTTATGGGGTGCGCTTACCGGCCTGCGGAAAAATCTGACCTTCGACCGCGAACTGCTCTATGTCGGCGCGATGTTCCACGACATTGGCCTGACCGAGCGGTACCGCCAGTCGCAGCTACGCTTCGAGGTTGATGGCGCCAATGCCGCGCGAGATTTCCTGAAAAGTCATGGCATCGCTGAACAATCGGTGGAGATCGTTTGGGATGCGATTGCGCTGCATACCACACCCGGAATTCCTGAACACAAAAAGGCGGAGGTCGCCCTCGTCACCGCAGGCGTGGAAATGGATGTCCTGGGGATTGCCTTTCACGATTTCACGGCGGAACAACGCGAAGCCGTGACCGCCGCCTATTCACGCGGTCCGGCCTTTAAGGACAACATCATCCAGGCCTTTTACGACGGCATGAAGCATCGGCCGGACTCAACATTCGGTACCGTGAACGATGATGTTCTCGCCTTGAAAGATCCGACGTTCAAGCGGACGGATTTCTGTTCGATCATCCTCAACTCAGCTTGGCCGTCCGCGATCCACGCGCATAAGCATTAGGATAAAGTGACCATAGCTCGGCGATCCCTTGTAGCGACATTCTCTGTCCAACTGCGTTCCTTGGAGGTTCTATGAACTCGAAAAAGACTTTTACCAACGCAACCGGCGCTGCCGTTCCCGACAACACGAATATCCTGACGGCCGGCCCGCGTGGTCCCGCTTTGTTGCAGGATATCTGGCTCATCGAAAAACTCGCGCATTTTGATCGCGAGGTGATTCCAGAACGCCGGATGCACGCCAAAGGCTGGGGCGCGCACGGCACATTCACGGTAACGCAAGACATAACGCGCTATACGAAGGCCAACATCTTTTCGAAGGTCGGCACAGAGACACCCTTATTTGTCCGATTTTCAACCGTTGCAGGCGAACGTGGCGCCGCCGACGCTGAGCGTGACATCCGTGGCTTCGCCGTCAAATTCTATACTGAAGAAGGCAACTGGGACATTGTCGGCAACAACACGCCCGTTTTCTTCTTTCGTGATCCGCTCCGCTTTTCCGATCTGAACCACGCGATCAAGCGCGACCCGCGTACCGGCCTGCGCAGCGCCACAAACAATTGGGATTTTTGGACGCTGTTGCCGGAGGCGTTGCACCAAGTCACGATCGTGATGTCCGATCGCGGCATTCCGACGGATTTCCGGCATATGCACGGCTTCGGCAGCCATACCTTCTCGATGATCAATGCCGCGAATGAACGTGTCTGGGTTAAATTTCATTTCCGCTCGCAGCAGGGGATCAAAAACCTTTCCGATGGCGAGTCCGCAAACATCGTCGCCTCGGACCGTGAGAGCAGTGGCCGTGATCTCCTCGAAGCGATCGAACGGGGTGATTTCCCGCGCTGGACGCTCTCTATCCAGGTCATGACGGACGATCAGGCCGCCCGGCATAAACACAATCCGTTCGATCTCACGAAGGTCTGGCCAAAAGGCGATTACCCGCTGATCGAAGTCGGCGTGATGGAGCTGAACCGCTATCCAGACAATTACTTCGCAGAGGTCGAGCAAGCCGCCTTCTCACCCGCCAATGTCGTCCCGGGCATCGGGTTTTCCCCGGACAAAATGCTGCAAGGGCGGCTGTTCTCCTATGGCGACACGCAGCGGTACCGTTTGGGCGTGAATTTCAACCATATTCCCGTGAACGCACCGCAATGCCCGTTCCACTCCTATCATCGCGATGGGCAGATGCGGACCGATGGAAACCTGCAAGCCACGACGAGCTACAACCCCAACAGCGCAGGGCTGTGGGACAACCAGCCCGAATACGCCGAGCCGCCGCTCGCCATCCAGGGCGCTGCGGATCACTGGGACCACCGGGTCGATGACGACCATTGGGAACAGCCCGGCAACCTGTTCCGCTTAATGTCGCCAGCGCAGCAACAGGCGCTGTTTGACAATACCGCCCGCGCGATGGGCGATGCGCCACCGCATATCAAGCAACGCCACGTCGAGAATTGCAGGCGCGCCGACCCAGCCTACGGCGCCGGCGTTGCAAAGGCGCTAGGGCTTGATCTTACCAAGGCGGCTGAATAGAGCCACAGGACTCCGGTCCTATAAAGGCGGCATCGTCGTTCACCTTACGACGTGCCGCCCGCGACGGCGCATCGCGGCCCTTACGTTGTGTCGCCGCGCACGACGAGCTGCCACCGCCGCATTGATGACCCTAGGGCATGTTGAGAGCGAAAGGCGTTGATCGCGGGTTCTCAACTTATTTTGATCTAAATGTCTTATTTTGACGCAAAATATCCAAGCCGCAGCAGATCATCGCAGCGATCCTATCACGGAGCAGGTTGAACCGGCTGGGCCGGCCCGGCGCGCATGTCGATCGGGGGGTGGATTTGGTGGGAGAAGCAGCCACTCGGATGGGTGTTTTTATTGCTCGGGACTAACGCTTGGCCAGTAACCAAGGACATTCGCCATGCTTCTGCACCTCGATAAGCCGTTTGCCCATCACGACCATCCGCGTGAGATCATCCGGCAATTCACCCCCAACTGGTTCACGGTCACCATGGGCACCGGCGTGGTCGCCCTGGCGCTGAATCAGTTTCCGATCAGCCTGCCGTTCCTGCACGAGGCCGGCGCAGTGCTCTGGATGGCCAATATCGTGCTCTTCGCGCTCTGCACGGCGCTCTACGCGGCGCGCTGGATCTTTTTCCCCCGCGCCGCGATGCGGATGTTTGACCACCCGGTGATCCCGATGTTCTTGGGCGCCATTCCGATGGGGCTGGCGACCATCATTAACGGCTTCCTGGCCTTCGGCATCGCCCGCCTCGGCTCGCTTGCGGTGGATATCGCGGTGGTGCTCTGGTGGATCGACACGGTTCTGGCCATTGGCATCGGCCTGCTGGTGCCGTTTTTGATGTTCACCCGGCAAAGCCACAGCATGGAGGCGATGACCGCGGTCTGGCTGATGCCGATCGTGGCGTGCGAGGTCACCGCCGCCAGCGGCGGCTTAGTGGCGGTGCATCTCGCTAGCCCCGTCGCCGCCGCGCATCTGCTGTTCTTCTCCTATGTTTTATGGGCGCTGTCCTTGCCGCTGGCTTTGGGCGTCCTTGTCGTGCTGTTCCTGCGGCTGGTGCTGCATAAGCTGCCGAAGCGCGACATGGCTGTCTCCAGCTGGCTGGCGCTCGGGCCGCTTGGCACCGGCGCGCTGGGGCTGCTGGTGCTCGGGCATGACGCGCCTTCCATTCTCGGGGCTATGGGCATGGGGGATATCGGCCTGGTGGCGCATGGCCTCGGCGTGATCGGCGGCCTGGTGTTGTGGGGCTATGGCGCCTGGTGGCTGGTCATGGCCGCCGCGATGACGCTCAGCTATCTGCACGAAGGGCTGCCGTTCAACATGGGCTGGTGGGGCTTCACCTTTCCGCTCGGGGTGTACACGCTGGCGACGCTTAATCTTGGCGTGCAAACGGGGATGGGTTTTTTCTCCGTGCTGGGCGGAGTCTTTGTCGCCGCCCTGGTCGG
Source organism: uncultured Pseudomonadota bacterium (assembly GCA_963737355.1). GTDB lineage: Bacteria > Pseudomonadota > Alphaproteobacteria > Acetobacterales > Acetobacteraceae > Acidocella. The sequence continues at coordinate 179,054 of CAVTSC010000001.1, forward strand.
CTTCTGGATCACGGTGTCCGTCCGCACCCTTGCCGGCGGGTATCGCGGCCATCTGTTTGTCGCGCCATGCCTCGTCACAGGCCGAATCCTACCGCGTGAAACCAGCCTGAATACCTGGCCGCAATGAGGATCCATGCAAAACCTGCAGGCGGGACCTGCCGGAGATCCGGCCAGGGAAAAATGACCAGATCCCAACTGATTGGGGTACGCCTATCCGGCTAATCTTGGCAGGTTGTCCGAAGAGTTATCGGTTGCCGCCTCCCGCGCTGTTGGCGCCGTAACTTTCCCCCGCAAACCCATTTTGCGTCGGAACGGCCGAAGCCACCGCGTTCGGCGCATATTGGCCGCCGTCGTCCGCAGAGGCACGGTTGCCGCCTCCCGCGCTGTTGGCGCCGTAGCTTTCCCCCGCAAACCCATTTTGCGTCGGAACGGCCGAAGCCACCGCGTTCGGCGCATATTGGCCGCCGTCGTCCGCAGAGGCACGGTTGCCGCCCCCCGCGCTGTTGGCGCCGTAGCCTTCCCCCGCAAACCCATTTTGCGTCGGAACGGCCGAAGCCACCGGGTTCGGCGTATATTGGCCGCCGTAGTCCGCAGAGGCACGGTTGCCGCCCCCCGCGCTGTTGGCGCCGTAGCCTTCCCCCGCAAACCCATTTTGCGTCGGATTGGCCGAAGCCACCGGGTTCGGCGCATATTGGCCGCCGTAGTCCGCAGAGGCACGGTTGCGGCCCATGGTGGCGGAGCCCGTCATCACTTGGTCCTGATGCAGCGGGGCGAGATAGTACTTGGCCGGGCCGGGCTGCACGTTCCTTTCCGCATGAGCGGCGAGCGGGAACAGCGCAACGGCCAGCGCAACCGCCGGCAAAATTTTTGAAGAGATACGCATTTTTCGGGAATCTTTCTGAATTACGGCCCAGGAAAGTCTTAGGTCGTGTAGGATTAGGCTTTAAAAATGACGAAGGCTTATCCCCTGAACGAATTGGGGAAGGAGTTAGCGTTAATGCCGCCATAAATGGTCGTCGGATTATCGATGGTGGCGGCACTCGGCGTTACGCTCGAACCGCGAACCGGATTTTGCTTGGCTTGGTGGTCCAGCGGGGCCAGATAGTACTGGGCGGGGCCGGGCTGCACGTCCCTTTCCGCATGAGCGGCCAACGGGGCAAGCGGGGACAGCGCAACGGCCAGGGCACCGGCCGACAAGATTTTTGAAGAGATAGACATTTTAGGGAATCTTTCTGGATTGCGGCCCAGACAAGTCTGAGGTCGCAGTTGCATATTAAAATATTGACGAAAGGTTAGCCGCCGGCGGAGTCAGGATACATCTGGTTAACCGGACCGCCCTGCACGACACTCTGGGAACCACCATTGGCGGTCTGCGCTGCGGCCTGGGCCTGCGCGGCGAATGGCGCCAAAGCCATCGCCAGGGCGATGGCGGGCAGGAACTTGATAGATAATTTCATTGTAAGCAGTCCTTTTGATTGCAAGATTTTACAGTTGGGGGAGAGACATGCGACAACGTTCAGCCGGGCTGGCGTTGCGCAAGAAGGGAGGTCGTCTACGAACGGGCCGAACCGATTTCCTTAGAACGGCTTGGTCGGCAGATATTTACCGTTGAGCGTAATGATGGCGCGCTTGCCGCCTTCGGGGTCGTCGACCACTTGGAAGTCCAGCTTGAAATTAATCGCGCTGATGATGCCGTCACCGAGTTTTTCGTGAACCAGTGCCTTCAACGTTGAGCCGTAGACCAGGATCATTTCATAGAACCGGTAGATCGTCGGATCGGTCGGCACGCCGCCGGGAATGCTGTTGCGCAGAGGGATCGTCTGCAGTTCGCGCACGGCATCGTCGCCGAGTTCGAGCTTGTCCGCGACCACTTTCGCGGCGTCGGCTGGCAGCGGATGCTGGCCGAGCAGCGCTGCCGTGACGAACGCGAGCGAAAGGCCGGTGCCCTCGGTGATGGCCTCGAACGTGAGATCCTTGCGGATCTTCGTGTCGATGATGCGGTCGGTGAGCGCTGCGCGCGAAGCTTGGTTGTGCTGAGATTGGGTCATGATCGTTCCTTTAGGTTTCAGTGGAGGGAAAGGGGGGAGTCAGGCGACGGCGCGTAGCCAGGCTGGCGTTGCACAAACGTGGAGATGCTCTACGAGCGGGACGAAGCGGTTCGTGGTGCCGTCGAGCGCGTCGATCGCACCGCTTTCGATGTCGTAGACCCAGCCGTGCAGCGCGAGCTGGCCTCGCTCGAGGGCGAGCCGCACGCTGGGATGCGTCTTGAGGTTGGCAAGCTGCGCCACCACATTCTCGCGCACCATCGATTCGACCTTGTCGCGTGTGCTGCGGTGCTTGCGCGCCTCGTTGACGATTTTCGCGGAATCCGCGTAGCGCAGCCAGCTCGCGACGGCCGGCATGTGATCGAGACATTTACAGGACGCGATCGCCGTCATCGCACCGCAGTCGGAGTGGCCGCAGATGACGATGTCAGCGACGCCGAGTGCTGCGACGGCGTACTCGATTGTCGCCGACACGCCGCCCGGTTCCGGGCCGTAGGACGGCACGATGTTGCCCGCGTTGCGAATCACGAACATGTCGCCCGGTTCCTGCTGTGTGACGAGCTCCGGCACGAGCCGGCTGTCGGAACACGAGATGAACAGCGTGTTTGGGTGCTGGCTCGTGGCAAGCTGCTTGTAGAGTGCGGAGCGCTGCGGGAACGCCTCGCGCCGAAACTTGAAAAATCCGTCAATGATATCCTGCATGGGTTGGCTCCATCTGGTGTGTGCAAAATCAATAAATGATGGATGAACCCTTCGGGCTATAGCGTCCAAGACCCATTTGCTATACAGTCCATTGGTATCACCAATAGCTAAAGAACCATGCTGCTACGACACATTCGCTATTTCCTCGCGGTCGCCGAGCACAGGAACTTCACTCGAGCGGCCGAGGCGCTGCATGTCTCGCAACCCACGCTGTCACAGCAGATCAGGCAGCTCGAGGACACGCTGCACGTGCCGCTGCTCGACCGCTCCGGCCGGACGATCGTGCTCACGGACGCGGGCGTTGCGTATCTGGGCTACGCGCGTCGTGCGCTGCAGGACCTCGAAGCGGGCCGCCGTGCGATCCACGACGTACAGGAGCTTTCCCGCGGCACCCTGCGCGTGGCAATGACGCCGACCTTTACAGCTTACCTGGTCGGCAGGCTCGTCGAAACGTTCAACAGCCGCTATCCTGGCATCACGCTGACAATCCAGGAGATGACGCAGGAACGCATGGAAATGCTGCTGAACGACGATGCGCTCGATGTGGGCATCGCATTTGACGAGGTGCGCTCGCCGGACATTGAAGGACAGACGCTGCTCAGCGAAACGTTCGCGCTCATGGTCGGTAAGTCGCATCCCTACGCAAAGCGCCGCCGCTCGATCACGCTTGAGGACTTCAACCGCGAAGTGCTGGTGCTGCTGAACACGGAGTTTGCGACGCGCATGCAGATCGATCGCCATTGCCGCACGCTGGGAGTGGCGCCGCGCATCGCTATCGAGGTGAACTCGATCAGTGCGATCGTCGAGATCGTGCGCCGTGGGCGCCTCGCCACGGTGCTGCCTGCCGCGATCGCGCGCGAGCAGATGGGGCTCTTTCCCGTCCCGCTCGAATTTGCGGTGCCTGAGCGGACCGCCGTGCTGTTGCAGCGCAAGGGGGCGTACCGGACAGCTGCCGCGCGAGCCTTCGTCGCGCTCGCGCTCGAGACGGAGTGGGAGGCGTGAGCGTCACGGCGTGATATTAGTGCCGCGACACCCGCTGTCCGCTGCCGCGCAGGGTCCGCGATTATCAATAGGGAAGCCAGTTCATCGGCCCGCGCTTCACCAGCGTGCTGACTGCCGAGGGCGTGCGCGTCAGCATGGACGGTCTTGGCTGCCGGATGGACAATGTCAGCTTGGTATCTTTCAAAGCCAATTCTCCTCGGCAATTTGCGGACCGCGCGATGGGAAGCAGAGTAGCCTCAAGCGTATGGTACGAGGCGGGCGGCCTTGCGTCTTCAGCGCCTTGCTGCGGCTAAAAATCAATGAGGGGCGCGCGGCGTCAGCGCGTCAGCCGGGGCGGCCAGCGAGGCGGCCTTGGCGGCGGACAACGAACGGCGGTTGAGTTTCATGGCGTCACGTCGATTCAGCATCGTTTCCCGCCCGCACCGTGAACCGAAAAATCGCCCCATGCGGCTCATTGACCTCGGCCCATAGTCGTCCGCCGTGCGCGTTGATGATCGAGCGGCAGATTGACAGGCCCATTCCGAGGCCCGTGGGCTTGGTGCTGTAGAAGGGCTCGAAGACACGTTCGAGGATGCCGGGCTCGAAGCCGGTCCCCGAATCGTGCACGGTGACCCGCACACAATCCGCCCCATCGGGCGCGCTGCTGATGAACAAGTCGCGGATACCGTCGCTCGTTTGGCTCATCGCTTCGATGGCATTGAGGATGAGGTTGAGAACCACCTGCTGCAGTTGCACCCGATCGCCTTCGATATCCGGTAATCCCTGTGCCAACTCCGTCCGCAGCGTGACGCCTTGTTTCGTGACTTCGCTGCGGGTGACAGCGATGATCTCCAGGATCGCGTCGTTGATGGCTAGGCTCTCTATGCGAGGCGGTGCCTTTTTGATCAGGGCACGAATCTGATGGATGATGCTGCCAGCGCGATTGCCGTCCTGAACGATACGCTCAAGCGCCCGCCCGAGCGCCTCGAGATTCGGCGGTTCGGCGCGCAGCCAGCGCAGAGCGGCCTGGGCATTGGTGACGGTTGCGCCGATGGGCTGGTTGATCTCATGGGCGATGGAAGCGGTTAATTGTCCCATTGTTGCTACGCGGTTCGCGTGCGCCAGCTCCATCTGCATCTCGCGGGCTTCGGCTTCCGCCCGCTTGCGCTCGGTCAGATCCAGCACAAAGGCGACCCCGTCATTACCGCCTTCCTCGAATGTCGCCACGCCGATCAGCACTTGCACGCGGCTGCCGTCTTTTCGGAAATATTCCTTCTCGAACGGTTGCAGGCGACCGGTTGTCTTTACCTCGGAGAGAGAGAGCGCGTCCCGTTCAAGCCATTCCGGTGGCGTCAGGTCCGTCCAACGTATGCGCCCTGCAGCCAGATCCTCGCGGTCGTATCCGATCATCCGGAGAAACGCCTCATTCGCTTCGAGAATGCGACCTTCGAAGTCCCATAGGAAAATCCCAACGATGTTGGCGTCGACCAGGCGGCGGATCTTCGCTTCGCGTTCCGCGAGATCGCGGTACAGGCGGGTATTTTCTAGCGCGACCGCGGCCTGCGAGGCGAGCAGCTTCAGCACCGCGATGCGGGCCGGCGCGAAGACGCGGGGGGCGAGGTTGTTTTCCAGGTAGAGCACGCCGATGAGCTTGAACTGGTTCAGCAACGGTAGACAGAGAATGGAGCGGGGGTCGTGCTGACGGATATAGGGATCGGCAGAAAAATCGTTCTCGGCTGCTGCATCGTCTAGGATCACGCTCTCCCGGGTGCGCAGCACATAATGGAGGACCGACACTGGCAGTGCGGTTCCGGCCACGGCCTCGCCGCGCATGCGCACGACGACCGCATCGCCATTGGTCGTGGCTTCCGCTTCGAGCCGTTGCTCCGTGCCATGCGCCAGGATCAACAGGCCGCGCTCCGCTCCCGCCTGCTGGATCGCGGTGCGGATGAGCGTATCAAGCAGCTTTTCTAGAACGATCTCGCCTGATACGGCCTGCGACACTTTCATCACGGTGGCGAGGTCGAGATGCTCGACCGGCGCCCTGATCGTGTTTGTCGGCGCGGGCTCTTCTTGTTTGAACGGAGGATAAAGCGCGTCGAGTTGCCGCACCTTGCCCTCGGCGCCCCAACGAAGATAGCCGTAGCGGGCGTCTTGCAAATACAAACGGGCAATCTTCTCGAAACCACGCGCCGCGTAAAAGCGCGCGGCCCGTTCATTGGCGATCGCCTCGTTGTGGATGAAGCCGTTGTCGCGCGCCGAGCAGATGGCCTGTTCGTAAAGGTCCATCGCGTCACGATCGCGGCCTTCAAGACGAGCCATCTCGGCGCCTATCAACGCCGCGCGATTTGCGAAGTTCTCCTGACAGTTCTTGGCCCATGTCTTGAGCTGGTTGTGGTGTGAGGCCAGGGCCTCCAGATGCTGAGCCCGTTCGTCGGTCGATGCCGCATCATACTGTGCTGCTCGCGCCAGCGCGTCATAGAAGTGGTATTCGGCCACTTCAAAGAATGACGGTGACGTCCAGAGAAGCTGTTCTGCCCTTGATGCTGCCTCGAGGGCAGAAGCGCAATCATTCGCGTAGACGCGCGCTTGCAGCTTGCGGATCCAGTACCAGCATCCTCGAAACGCCAAACCCTGATCACTCTGCGAATGATGTTCGACCCGGCTCTCGTCGAACCGTTCATCGTTGCAGGAGCCGAATTCGGACGTCAGGCCACGCAGAGTTCGGATCAGACTGAGCTGGGCCGTGAGAACGTCGATCGCCAGCCCGAACCGAGCTTTTCGGGCGAATTCAAGTCCGTTCTCGGCTTCCCTCTGCACCTCGCTCAGGGGATCGCCGGCTGCGAGAAGGTTTGTGATGAGGTGGTGGCAGCTATATGCCGCAAAGGCGAGGTCGCCGGTTTTGTTTGCGGTATCAAAGGCGCGATGCACCAAGGCCCGGCCGGTCTGGATGTGCTTCGTCCAAGGCATGACAATCGTCGCGAAGGACATGTAAACACGGGCCTGGTAGCGATGCAGTCCGGGCTTCTCCACCAGATCGTAGCCGAGTTTGCCGAAGCGGAATCCGGCCTGGTAATCACCAAAATGTGGCCCTAGAATCATGCCAAGCAACATATAAGCGGAGGACGATCCATCACTATTGCCATGTTCGAGGCTGATATTGACCATCCGGCAAGCGCCGGATGAGCATGCCGCCTTCCTCGCTAATCCTGCGGTGCGATGGTGAGGCGCATGCCGTCCAGGCTGTCGGTCACCAGGATCTGGCAGGACAGGCGCGAGTCCGCCGTGCGGTCATTGGAACTCCCGAGCAAATCGTCCTCGTCCTCGCGCATCGGCGGCAGGCGGGTGGCAAATGCCGGGTTGATATAGACTTGGCGACAATGACGTCCGACTCCGCCCCTTTGCGCGTGGCGATGGTTAATCTGAGCATATCAGAGCACCGGAACCGTGTCGCTGAACGACGGCCGCTGCATCAGGCGTTCATACAGATCTGCCAGTTTCGGATAGTCCATCTGCCAGTTGAAAATCCTCCGCAAACCGCAATCCGATATAGCCCAGCGCGCTCGCGACACCGATCTCAGCGAGACTGATCAGGTCACCGTGGAAATACGCGCGCCCTCCGAGTTCGTCGCTGAGCTTTTCCGACCTCGATGGATCTTTCCAAAATGCCGGGCCACCCAATCCTGATATTGCACTTTCGTGTCTTCGTTCCATGGCACGTCCAAGACGGCTTCGAACGGGATGTTCTTTTCGGCCGCGCGATACGGGCTTTGCGCGCATAAGGGCTGGTCGAGAAATAGAGGCGTTCAGTGCCAGGCTGGGTCATCTCACGGTCCTTCGGGTAACCTCTGATTTATCGAATGTGGGCGTAGTTGGAATCAATCTAGAGACTGAGGTTCGTGTCTCTCAGCCCCAGGCGGAATTCTCGAGGGCATCGAGTGGTATTTTGAGATACCGGCGCCCATTGCTCTCTGGTTCCGGCAGCCGCCCTCCGGAGATGTTGATCTGCAATGCCGAGAGAATCAGCTTAGGCATCGGCAAGGTTACATCGCGCTCGGTCCGTAACTTCGTGAAACTCGCTTCGTCCTGCCCGTTAATATGGGGATTCTCAGCCTTTTGCTGGGCCACGGTGCTCTCCCAGGCCGGCGCACGGCCGCCGGGCTGATAATCATGCCCGGTATAGAGGCGCGTGTTGTCCGGCAAAGCGAGAATGCCCTGGAGGCTGCGCCAAAGCGCATGCGCATTGCCACCCGGAAAATCGGCGCGCGCGGTCCCGCTATCAGGCATGAACAGCGTATCGTGAATAAAGGCCGCGTCACCGATGACATAGGTGATCGAAGCAAGGGTATGGCCGGGCGAGAACAATACATGTCCCTCGAGTTCGCCCAACCGGAAACGCTCGCCCTCCGCGAAGAGATGATCCCACTGGGAGCCATCCGTTGGAAAGCTTTCGGGCAAATTATAGAGATTCTTCCAGAGGCGCTGAACCTCGACAACATGGTCACCAATTGCGGTCTGTGCGCCGGTGATCTTCTTAAGATAGGTTGCGGCCGAAAAATGGTCGGCATGCGGGTGCGTGTCCAGAATCCACGCGACGGTGAGCCCGTTTGCCCGGACATAGTCCAGAATGGCATCTGCCGAATTCGTCGCGGTCGAACCCGATTTCTCGTCGTAATCGAGGACCGGGTCGATGATCGCGCAAAGCTGGGTCGCCGGATCGGCTACAACATACTGCACGCTGAAGGTCCGCGGTTCGAAGAACCCCTGAACCACCGGGCGCCCGCAGGATTTCGTCTCCGCGGCAGGCTGTATATCTGCAAATTCTTTATTCATGCTGTAGTTACCTTCAAAAAGCCAATCTTGTGTTGGATGTCGAACATGTCGCAGAGGATGGGTCAGCTTGGCCGCATCCTGCCACGCGGTTTAAAAAAACGTCGGCGCGCTGCGGAAAATCATGTAACCGGCAACCACAAAAATCAGCACGGCGAAAACCGTGGTCAACTGGCCGGTGCTGCTGGCGAGACGTTTGGCGATCCGGGTGCCAAAGGTGCTGCCGATGATCCCGCCGATGATAAACACCAGCGCCAGATTCCAATCGACCAGACCGGATAACCCGTAATTCAAGGCGGTCGTCAGCCCGAACGCGGTGACGGCGACCAGCGAGGTGCCAACGGCGTTCAGAATAGGCATGCGCGTGGCGGCAACCAGGCCAGGCACGATCAAAAACCCGCCGCCAATGCCGAAGAAACCTGAGAACAGTCCGGTTCCCAAGCCCAACCCCAGAACCTTCGGTGCATTCTCCCGGTTGCACGCCGCGCCGGCGATCCCTGCATTCTTGCGGCCGCGCAGCATGAGGACACCGACCAGCACCATGATCAACGCGAACAGAAACAATAATTTCTGGCCGCTAAACACCTTGCCGGCGCTCGAGCCGAGCAAGGCGCCGGCAATCCCGGCCGCGGCATACAAGCCGCCGCAACGCCATTTCACATTGCCGGCTTTGGCGTGGTTCAACAGCCCGATGGCGGCGTTGGCGGCCACCGCGAAGGCGCTGGTGCCAATGGCGATATGCGGGTTCTTGATGCCGACCAGATAAACCATCAGCGGCACTGCCAGGATGGAACCACCACCACCGACCAATCCTAAGGTGAACCCCACCAGAACGCCTGACACAGCGCCCAGGCCAGTGTGAAGCAAGTCCATGTTCAGCCAGCCGCCTTGATCGGCTCCGGTTTTGCCAGCCATTCCCGGCCTTTGAGCATCGCCTTCCAGTAGATGAAGGGTAGCGCACGTTCTTTCAAAAACCAGGCGGCGCGGGTGGGCGTGGTCCCATCAAGCAGCCAGGATGGAAAACTCGGCTGAACCTTGCCGCCATAACCAAACTCGGCGAGCACGATCTTGCCGCGTTCGACCGTCAGTGGACACGAGCCGTAGCCATCGTAGAAACACCGTTGGGACGCTGCCATCGAGCGTGGCGAGAACATTCATCGCCACCACCGGGGTCTGCTTGCGCGCCGCTGCCGCGGTTTTGGCGTTGGTCGTCGCGCAGCCATCCCCCAAGCTGTACACGTTGGGATAGAGCGGATGCTGCAGCGTGTCAGGATCGACGGCGATATAACCGCTCTCCGCGGCAAGCGGACTCTTGGCCACGAAATCCAGCGGCACCTGCGGCGGTACCGCGTGCAGCATGTCGAATTCGCGCTCCACCTGCACTGGCTTGCCGTCCGCGCCCTGCGTCTCGAAGCGGGCGATTTTGGCCGCCCCGTCGACCGCCACGAGTTTTGAACCAAACCGAAGATTGATGCCGTAGCTTTCGACATAATTCATCAGCGCCGGCACATAGGCGGGAACACCGAACAGCACCGCGCCGGCATTGTGGAATTCAACCTCGACATCCTTGAGCGTCCCGGCCCGACGCATGGTGTCGCAGGAGAGATACATCGCCTTCTGCGGCGCACCGGCGCATTTGATCGGCATTGGCGGCTGCGTGAACAACGCGCGTCCGCGCCGCAGGCTGCGCGCCAGTTCGTGCGTGTAAGGCGCCAGATCGTAACGGTAATTCGAGGTCACGCCATTCTTGCCCAAAGCTGCGGTCAAACCGGGGATCGCATCCCAGTTCAGTTTCAATCCCGGTGCTGCGACGAGAACCCGATAACGCAGGGCCGAGCCATCCGCCAGAATAACCTCATTGCTCTCAGGCGAAAAACCGCTTGCCGCTTGCTGCACCCAGGCCACGCCATCCGGCATCACGCTGGCCATCTTCCGCCCGGTCACTTCCGGCTTGAAAATACCGCCGCCGACCATGGTCCAGCCCGGCTGGTAATAATGCATATCGGCCGGCTCAACGATGGCGATGGTGAGCGAGGCACGCCGTTTCAGCAGGCTTGCCGCCGTCGCGATGCCGGCACTGCCGCCGCCCACGATCACCACATCATAGGTTTTGCCCTGCGGCGCCGATGGCGTGCTGCGTCCCGCATTCGCCACGCCTCCGGCCCGCTGCAAAATTTTCGGCTTTACTGCTGCGATACCGTACCCGGCCTGTGTCGCTGCCGCGAAAATCGCATCAGCCGGCATGTGCCCGGCTTGCGTCAGCCCCCACATCATCGTGGCGCGCGTACCGCTTCGGCAATAGGCCAGCACCGGGCCGCCCGCCGCTTTCAGCGCTGCCGCCATGGTTTTGGATATCCGCATCATGAATTGCCCCGGCGGTGACCGGAATATGCGCAAATTTCAGCCCGTGCTTATACGCCAGCGCGGCAATCACCGCGGCGGACGGTTGCCCGGCTTCCTCGCCATCCGGCCTGTTCCCGATGATCGCGACAAACCCGCTTTTCACGCTTCGCTCACGTCCGATTCCGTGATCTGCGCTGAGACCGCGAAGTCGTTTGTCAGTCGTTTGAAGGCCATCCTGTAGATCCAGTTCCGAAAATATTTTCAAAGTGTTCGGTCGGCGAGCAGGACGATCGTCAGGCGCAACGTATATCATTTAAATGATTTATGAGTTTATGTAACTGTACTTTTGAATATGTCAATTGCACAATTGTGTAATTATGAATATGATCCTCGGCATGAATGAAATGACCGACAAAATACCTCGCCCAGCCGCTCAGAATCGGCGAAAAAGCGCCTGTCTTCCGGGCGCGGACCACCCAGGGCGAGATTAGCCTCGATCAATATCGGGGCCGCTGGCTGGTATTTTTTTCGCATCCAGCCGACTTCACGTCGGTTTGCACCAGCGAGTTCATCGCGTTGGCGCGTGTCGCCGACAAATTCGACGCGCTGAATTGCACATTGCTCGGCCTGTCGGTGGACAGCTCTTTATGCGCATATCGCCTGGGTCCGAGCGATCCGCGATGGTTTTGGGGTCACCATCCCCTTTCCGATCGTTGAAGACCCCTCGATGGAAGTGGCCCGCGCTTACGGCATGCTCGATGAGACAGCACAGGATTCCTCGGCTGTCCGCGCCACCTACTTCATCGATCCGGACGGGATCATCCGCGCGATCACCTGGTATCCGATGAGTGTCGGTAGATCTGTCGAGGAGATGCTCCGGCTGCTCACCGCACTTCAGTACAGCGCCACCGCCAACTGCATGACCCCCGAAGGCTGGAAGCCCGGCGGCGATGTTTTCCTTTCCCCCGATCTGGACAACGCCGCTTCGGCGGCGGACGCGCCAGCTACCTGGTTCTGCCAGCTGCGGCCGGCCGTATGAGCGCGATCTACCAATCCCGGGACGCGGCCATCGCGGTCACGGAAAAGCTGAAAATTTACGCCCAACCGCAACGGCTCATGATTTTATCGCATCTTCTGCATGGTGAGCACACGGTCAGCGAAATCGATGACGCGACGGCTATCGGCCAACCCGCCCTTAGCCAGCAACTCGCGGCGCTGCGCCACGCCAGCCTGGTGGAAACGCGGCGGGTCGCAAAGCAGGTCTATTACCGGCTTACAAACGAAACGGTGATCGCTTGTGTTCGCAGCATCGAAGCAATGTTCCAATCTGTTGGCGATCAGGTTGATCAAACACCCCCGTCGCCCGTTCGGCGGGCACCATCACCCGCTCGGCTACAACAACCGATGGCACCGTCGGCGCGGCCTGCTTTGCCAAAATCCTTTGAGCCGACGGCGCTAATGGCTGGCAGACCAGCGCCCGTTACCCGGTATTCTATCTCGCTTGCGTTGTTGGAATGGTGAATGCCCCTTAAAAATTCAGCCGCCCATCGAGTCCGGGAACAAGACTGAGCGGTCCTGCGTCGCCGCGGTGGTTTGCTGCAGAATGCTTTGCACCTGCTGCTGCAGGGTTGTGACTTCACCGTTAAGATGGGCGAGCTGGTAGGACAGGTCGCTTGGTATGTCGCTCGCGCCGGAGACAGAAATGACAGGCGGGGTGGTTTGCGCGACCGCGGCGTTGGCAGCGAAAGGCAGGAGTGCCGCGGCCAGTGCCGCTGAAGCAAAAATATTCGTAAAGCGCGCCATCTTTTATTCCTTTCCGAAGGATCCTTAGACAATTGCACCGGACCATCCGGTCGCTGTTTTGCCCCGCGATGGCACTGGAGATATTCCTGCCAGATGAATCTATCCAATTCATTGTTGGTATTAATTTAACCTGATTTATTTGTTGATTGGTTGACCGTGACGTGACGTTGGACGCCAAAGGCGTTGATCCAGTTAATTATCCTTATTCTGGTGGGAATGTCAGATTTTGGCTCAGAATATCCAGCCTGAACAGCTGATCGCAACGATGGCACTGACGCGCTCCAAAAGGTGGAGTTTGGCCATGGAACGATAGACAAATTCGGTGCGATTGGGTACGGTCGGCCCGTGAACGGTATGGGGTAAAATTCTATGCCCGCGCTTCTTTCAGACAATTTTTTCTATCGCCCTCCGTTGGGCCGCCGCCGCTTCCTCCGTCAGGCTGGCGCGTTCGGTGCGATGCTGGCCGCCCCGTCAATCTGGTCTGAGCCCGCCTGGGCAGATGCTACGGTCAACCTTCCATTGCCGGGCGGCCCCGATGCGCGGCAACTCACCACCGCCTTTCCGCAGAAAGGCGAGATGATCCTGCAGCGCACCCGGCCGCCGCTGCTGGAAACCCCGTTCTCGGTCTTCGACAAGGGCGTGTTCACGCCGAACGACCAATTCTATGTGCGCTGGCACTGGGCGGGGATTCCCTCGCAGGTCAATGTGACGAGCTTTCGCCTCGCGGTGCATGGCAATGTCAACCAGAAGCTATCCCTGTCACTCACGGATCTGCTGACTTTGCCGCGCGTCGAGCTGGCGGCGGTCAATCAATGCTCAGGCAATTCCCGCGGCTTTTTCCAACCGCGCGTGCCCGGCGCCCAATGGGACAATGGCGCGATGGGCAATGCGCTCTGGACCGGCTTCAGGCTCCGCGACCTGCTGGACCGTGCCGGCGTCAAACCGGGTTCGGTCGCGGTGCGCTTCAAGGGCCTGGAAACGCCGGTGCTGCCGAACGAGGATCCTTTCATGAAATCGCTCTCGGTAGATCATGCACGCGATGGTGAGGTGATGGTCGCCTATCAGATGAACCACGAACAAATTCCGTTGATCAACGGCTTTCCAATCCGCCTGATCGTTCCAGGATGGTTTTCGACTTACTGGATGAAGATGCTCTGCGACATCGAGGTATTGGATCAGCCCGACAAGAATTTTTGGACGACGGTCGCCTATCACATCCCCGATACACCCGGCGGAAATGTCACACCGGACCAGACCGGTTACAAGCTGGTGCCGATCTCTCGTATGCCGCCGCGGTCCTTCATTACTAACCTGCAAACGGGCGATCATATCAGTGCTGGTTCGCCGCTGCGGGTCCGCGGCATCGCCTTTGGCGGGGATGCCGGCGTTGCGCGTGTCGATCTCTCGACAGATGGCGGCGCAACCTGGCGTGCGACCATGCTCGGGCCGGATACCGGAAAATACGGTTTCCGCCGCTGGCAGGCTCAGGTCTCTGCGCCGGCTTCAGGCACGGTGACGCTGAAGATACGTTGCACCAACACCAAGGGAGAAACCCAGCTCGCCACGCCGATCTGGAATCCCGGAGGCTTTATGCGCAATTCTATCGAGACGACCATGCTGACCGTTACGTGACCGCTGGAACGCCACGGTCTGTGCAGGAGGTGCCTGTGACGACGATACACACGACATTGCTGGGCGGGATCGGGCTGGCCATACTGGCCGCGCTGGGTCTGGCCGTTGGGGCGGCGGACCCTCAACCCACCACCGTTACCGCCGCCGGCGTCACGTTGACCTCGGTGAGCGTGATCTTGCCTGGTAGCAGCCAGGTCTTTCCTGCCGGCCCCGGCGCCATGCAAACCAATGCGAGCTGCCTCATCTGCCATTCCGCCGGAATGGTGCTCAATCAGCCAAACTTCAGCAAGGCCACTTGGCAGGCCATCGTGAAGCAAATGATCGTGCAATTCCAGGCGCCGGTCGCGGCCGGCGATGTCCAGCCGATTGCGGATTATCTCACCAGCATCAAGGGCAAGTCATGAATATTCTAGGCAAAAGAGTCATGAATCGGAATATCCTATCAGGCCCGATGCTGCTGACGGCCATACTCATCCTGGGCATCGGACCGGCGCACGCGGCGGGAGATCCCGCCAAGGGCCAGCAGGTCTTCCAGAGCCAGTGCGCCGCCTGTCATTCCACCTCTCCGGGCGTTACAATGTTTGGGCCAAGCCTGGCCGCGGTGTATGGCAAACCGGCGGCGAGCGTTGCGGGCTATTCCTATTCTCCCGCATTGACCAAAGCGCATCTGGTCTGGAACGCGGCAGCGCTCGATAAATTCCTCACCGCGCCGCAAACCGATGTCCCCGGCACGAAAATGCCGTTTGCCGGCCTCTCCGATCCCCAGCAGCGCCAAGACGTCATCGCCTATCTCGCGCAGCTGGCACAGGGCGGCGCCACCAAGTAGTAGGGGCGCCGCCCAGGATAGCGCCGTTGTGGCCAT
>CAVTSC010000002.1:0-388971 GCA_963737355.1 uncultured Pseudomonadota bacterium
GGCGCGCTATGGTGGCAAAGGGGTGCGTAACGCGATAGCCAACGTCAACCATGTGATCGCGCCGAAATTGATCGGCCTCGATCCTTTTCGGCAGGCTGAGATCGACACGCTGATGACCGTGCTCGATGGCACGCCTAACAAGGCTAGGCTAGGCGCCAATGCCATTCTGGGGGTCTCCATGGCGGTGGCACGGGCAGCGTCCCAGGCAGCTGGTTTGCCGCTATACGCCTATCCGGGAGGCCCGGTGCCACGCGGTTGCCGATGCCAATGATGAATATTCTTAATGGCGGCAAGCATGCGGACAACAGCGTCGACTTTCAGGAATTCATGGTAATGCCGGTCGGAGCCCCCAGTTTTGCTGAAGGGCTGCGCTACGGCGTCGAGACTTTCCACGCCCTGGCCGCACTGCTCAAAAAGAAGGGCTATGCGACCTCGGTCGGTGACGAAGGCGGCTTCGCTCCCAATCTGAAGAGCAATGAAGAAGCCTGCGAATTGATCGTCGAGGCCATCAAGGCTGCCGGTTATCGCCCCGGGACAGATATCGCCATCGCGCTCGATCCGGCCGCCAGTTCGTTTTTTAAGGATGGGATCTATGACCTGGCCAAATCCGGCCAGGGACACAAAACGAGCGAGGAGATGATCACCCTGTTCTCTGGCTGGCTAGATACCTATCCGATCGTCTCGCTGGAAGACTGCCTGGACGAGAATGACTGGGCAGGCTTCTCCCGGATGACTGCCTTGCTGGGGGATCGCGTGCAGATCGTCGGGGACGATATTTTTGTCACCAATCCCAGCTTCATCAGCCGCGGCATCGCGGAGAAGGCCGCCAACGCCGTACTTATCAAACTGAATCAGATCGGCACCGTCAGCGAGACCATGCAGGCCATTACCCTTTGCCGGGCAGCAGGATGGCGCTATGTGATTTCACATCGTTCCGGTGAGACCGAGGACAGCTTTATGGCGGATTTCACCGTTGCAATGGGCGGTGGCCAGATCAAGACAGGCTCGGGCTGCCGCAGCGAACGGATCGCCAAATACAACCGGCTGCTGGAAATTGAGGTGGAACTTGGGGCAGCTGGCGAGTTCGCGCATGTTCTTCGCGCCCCATGGCAGAGTGCCGTTGTCTAATCGTGGTACACAGTCGGCCTGATGATATCGATCAATCGAAGACGGGGAGCGGACCGCAATTCTCCACATTCCTTACCGTAAAAGAATTTGCTGCCACGATGGCAGTGTAATCTTCTTGTTCGAACGACCATAGATGCGGATGGTAGATAACCCGCCGGCAACCGCAAATTTGTCCGCTAAGCGCGAGAACCGGCTTGCCTTCCGCTTTGTTCTGCTGATCGGTATGTTGAGCTTTTTCGCGGATTTCACCTACGAGGGGGCGCGAAGCGTTCTTGGTCCTTACCTAGCCCTGCTGGGGGCGAGTGCGGCGGTGGTAGGGATTGTAACCGGGTTCGGGGAAATGCTGGGCTATGGCCTTCGATTGGTCTCTGGCCGTGCTGCCGATGCAACCGGACAATTCTGGCCGATCATGATTTCTGGCTATGTACTGCAGATGGCATCGGTTCCGGCACTCGCCCTGACCGGCAGTTGGCCAGCGGCCGCAGCCTTGATCATCCTGGAGCGTGTCGGAAAAGCCGTACGTAATCCACCGCGCGACGTCATGCTTTCCCACGCGGCCAAGCACGTAGGTGGTTATGGCTATGTGTTCGGCCTCCATGAAGCAATGGATCAATCTGGAGCCTTGTTTGGGCCTCTGCTGGTGGCCGGGATGCTCGTCTGGCGAGGGAGCTACCATCTCGCCTTTGCGGCATTGCTAGTTCCGGCCGCGATCAACCTCAGCCTGGTGATCGTGGCGCGTCTGCTCTACCCGCGGCCGCAGGATATGGAAGCCGGCCCCATCATGGTTCGCGGTGACAGGCTGCCGGCTGTCTTCTGGGTCTATCTCGCCGGGGCCGCATTAGCCGGCGCTGGCTCCGCCGATTATCCACTGGTCGCCTATCATTTCAGCAAGTCACATATCGCGTCAGGGCAATGGATTGCCGTTTTCTATGCCGTCGCGATGGCGGTGAGCGGCTCCGGCTCGCTGGTTTTTGGGAGGTTATTCGACCGCTATGGCTTCAAAGTTCTCATCGCACTCACCGCTGTCTCGGTGGCATTCGCGCCATTGGTGTTTCTCGGCGATTTCTGGATTGCACTGATCGGTGCCGGGATATGGGGACTTGGAATGGGGGTCCACGAGTCCATCATCCCAGCGGCCGTCACGCCGATGGTGCCATCAGGACGACGAGGCTCAGCTTTTGGGCTGTTTACGGCTGGTTACGGCATCGCCTGGTTTTTCGGGAGTGCCGCTATCGGGATCCAGTATGATCACTCGATCGGATCTGCGGTCGCCTTCTGCATAGTTACTGAATTGGCCGCAATTCCGTTCTTTATTTGGGTCAGCCGACATTATCGGTATGTCGGCGCTGCTAAGGTATAAGGTGTACAAAAATTTCATCGATATTGACGAATTGACCTCGGGAGTTGATCGTTCATCTCATGGATCCTGATGTTGTTCTCTCGCAAAGAGCCGAGAAGCTGCTTGACATCACTGGATATTTACATTTCGATAACGATTGCTTGGCGATGGGGTTCGCCGTGTAACTGCCCTTGGGGCCGATGACTCCTATTTGAACCTGTTTTTCGGGAGGGGGTTTTGCGGCCGGTGTTTAGGGGTTTTTTGTTTTCCAGCGATACACTTTGGCTCCCAACTGCCCTAATCTTCGGGGCGGAGCCTTTAAGTCATGCATGAAATACTGCTGCAAATTGCGCAGGTTCTGACGGTGCTGGCCCTCGCCCCCCTACTGCAGGGTATAATATTGCAGTTTGAGGAGCGGGTGCAGCGCTCTCAAGGACCGGGCATTTTCCAGCCTTACTGGGATCTGTGGAAGCTGTTTCATAAACAGGTTGTCGTGCCACAGACCGCCTCGTGGCTGTTCTGGGTGACCCCTATCATCGCCTTCACCACTGTCTTGACCGTACCGATCCTAATCCCCGTTCTGACAAATTTTCCGCTGCCGCTTTCCGACATGGGCGACATATTGGGCGGGGGCCTGATCCTGACGCTGGGATCATTCATGATCACGCTGGCAGGCATGGATTCGGGAAGCGCTTATGGCGGGATGGGATCAAGCCGGTCGGTCATGATTGGTATCCTGGCTGAGCCGACACTTATCCTGGTTTTTGTTGGCATCACGCTGCTGGCCAAGGCCATGTTGCCCTTCGTCGTCAATCATCTTCTGGTCAGCAGTTGGGCGGTTTACTTCAGTCCGGCGCATGTTTTCATTGTTGGCGCGTTTTTTGTACTCCTGTTGGTCGAAACCGATCGCATGCCAATTCACTCCAGCACCCATATTGAAGTCTACATGATCGAGGAAGCACGTATCCTCGAATATTCCGGCCCTCTGCTCGCCCTTCTGAAATGGGCCAGCATGATGAAGCAATTTATTTTATATACCATATTTTGTAACGTTCTACTCCTGCCCTGGGGGCTCTCAATTCTCGGCACGGCGCTGGGTGCTGCCGGCGCCGCGGCCGCGCTGCTCATAAAATTTACTTTAGTCGGTTGCCTGGTTGTCTTCGTGGAAACCGCGCAGTCGCGGCTACGGTTCTATCGCTATCAGGAACCACTCGCCGCTTCCTTCCTGCTCGCCATCCTTTCCATCATCTCATCGCAGATTGCCTGACATGCAATTCGCCCACATTCCCCCGCTGGCGATCTCGTTATTCAGCTTGCTCGCCACCATCAGCCTGCTGTTTTCTTTTGTGATGCTTGGGTCTCGCTGGATATCGAGCTATCTCTACGCGTTTTCAGGCGAGTCCCTTACCATCGCGGTCTTGTCGGCGGCAGTCGGATATTATGGTGGCTTCCCGGAACTCTATCTCATCGCAGTGCTGACGGCACTTTTTCGTGGCATCGTTCTGCCGTTTCTGATCTGGCAGATCGTCCGCAGCACGAAAATAAACCGTGAGATACATGTCATGCTGCAACCGAGCACAAGCCTAGTGCTCGGTGCCTTTTCGGTCGTTTTCGCGCTGCTCATCGCCGTGCGCATCGGCGCACAGATAGAATCTCTCCGAGACCATTATCATCCTGGCGCTCACGGTCATGCTTTCGATGAAGTTGATCGGCTTTTTGATGCTGACCCTACGCTATGAAGCCGTCAGCCAGGTCCTGGGCCTGCTCGTCCTGGAGAACGGCATTTTTTTAGGCTCCCAGATTCTGGTCCCCGGTATGCCCATGCTTCTCGAACTGGTCATCCTGTTCGACCTGCTGGTGGTGGTCGCCTGTTTTGGTGTCATGGTTCGCTACCTCCTGCGGCATGTGGGCAGCACGAACACGCAGCAATTGCGCAAACTGGTCGGATAACATGATCCAAATCATACTCACCGTGCTCATCCTGGCGCCGTTGGCCGCAGCCTTGATCGCGTTGCTGAGCAAGTCTTCCCGGGTCGTCGAAGCAATCAACCTTATTGCAGCATTGGTCGTTTTCGTCTGCGTTATCACTCTGCCTTTTATGGTCCACGGCAATATCGACTTTCTGGATGGATATATCGGTATTGAACCACTCTCGGCCTGGATCCTGGTCTGCACCGGCATGGTCTATCTGCTCGCCTCGATCTACGCCGTAGGATACATGCGCATGTTAGGCGAAACAGATCGTCTTCCGCATTTCTATGCGCTGTTCGCAACCTTCGCAGTGACCATGCTGCTGGCGCCATTGATGAATAATGTTGGCTTGTACTGGATTGCGATCGAATTGACGACCTTGGTCAGCACCTTTTTGATCGGCTTCGAACGCGAGGCAGAAGCCATCGAGGCCGCCTGGAAATACATCATGATCGTCTCGGCCGGCATCAGCCTGGCACTGCTGGGCACGATCTTCCTCTATTGGGCCGGCAGCATGGTGCTCGGCCCCACCTATCAAATGACATGGCAGGCGCTGCAATCTGTTGCGCCGCAGCTCAGCCAGCCGGTTCTCCTGCTCGCTTTTCTGCTGATGCTGATCGGCTACGGCACAAAAGTCGGCCTGGCACCCATGCATAACTGGCTGCCGGATGCGCATAGCGAGGGCCCGGCGCCAGTCTCCGTCATGCTCTCCGGCGCGTTGCTCAACACCGCGATGATCGGGATTGTACGCTTCCTCGCCATCGCGGACGCCGCGGGCATTGGTTCGACGTGCCATGCCGCCCTTATCATCCTCGGTGCGCTTTCGCTCCTTGTGGCCACCTTGTTCATCGTCCGGCAAAACGGCGTCAAACGGCTGATGGCCTATTCCAGCATCGAGCACATGGGCGTCATCGCGCTGGGCTTCGGTTTCGGCGGTGCGTTCGGAATCGCCGGCAGCCTGTACCACATGCTCAATCACTCCTTGAACAAATCCCTGATGTTTTTTGGCGCCGGCAATGCGATGCGCGCCTATGGCACCAAGAATATCAGCCATATCCGTTCCGTGGCCACGAAGTTTCCTGTGCAGGGATTGATCTGGCTGGCCGGCGCGGTCGCCATAACGGGGGCGCCCCCCTTCGGCCTGTTCCTCAGCGAGTTCACCATTCTGCGCGCCGGGTTTCATTCGGTTTCGACCTGGGCCGCCTATGTAATGGCAGTTTTGCTGATCGTCATTTTCGTTGGCTTCATCAACCAGTTCCGGCGCATGTATGATGAGCCGGCAGGTGATGCCGCGCCCGTCATGGGTGCCCTGTCGCTCTGGTGCACGGTGCCTATGGTCATGGCCGTCACACCTCTGTTGGTTTTCGGCCTGTGGTGGCCGGCCGCATTCTGGTCCTATTTCCGATTGATCACGAACCAGCTTGGGGCCGGACCTTGAGGAACGCCAGTATGATCACCTGTCCGGCAGCGGATGTTCTCCAAGCATTGGAGCACGAACGCGCTGCCGGCGGACGCGTCGAAATGGTCTACGCGCGGCCACATAATACCTCCCAATATGAATTGCGTTACCTGATCAACCATGCCGAGACATCACGCTTCGTTATCATCGCCTGTGTAACTTCCGGCCCGGTGCCAACCATGGCACGGAATTTCCCGCTGCTTGGCTGGTATGAGCGCGAGATTACCGATCTATATGATCTGAATTTTGAAGATCATCCCCAGCCTTACTCACTGATCCGGCAGGAGCCAGATGCCGAGGACAGCCCCG
This sequence comes from uncultured Pseudomonadota bacterium, assembly GCA_963737355.1. Taxonomy (GTDB): domain Bacteria; phylum Pseudomonadota; class Alphaproteobacteria; order Acetobacterales; family Acetobacteraceae; genus Acidocella. Next base: position 6,207 of record CAVTSC010000002.1, read on the forward strand.
CCCTGGAAAGCCCAGATATTCAGATCCTCCCCTTCGGCCCGGTGCGGGCGGATGTCGTGGAATCGGCCGAATTTACTTTCTATTATGGTGGAGAATCGATCATCCACTACCATCCCCGCCTGTTCTTCAAGCATCGCGGCATGGAACGGCGTTTCGAAGGCTTGACCCCGCGGACCGGTGTCGTGTTCGCCGAGCGCGTGTCCGGCATCGGCAGTCTGGCACACGCCTTGGCATTCAGCATTGCCTGCGAGCATGCCTCTGGCTGCATTGTGCCCCCCCGCGCGCAGAAACTTCGTGCACTGCTCGCCGAGCTTGAACGCGTCTATAATCATCTCGCCTATCTTGGGCACCTGGCCGACACGACAACGCTGAAAGTGGGGCAGGCGGAAGGCAAACTGCTTGCCGAACGCGCCAAGCAGATCAACGGCAAACTCACCGGCAGCCGGTTCCTGCGCGGTCTTATAACGCCCGGCGGCCTGCGACGGGACATCGCGCTTGAAGCCTGGCTGGAGGTTGACCTGAACGCGCTGCGCACTGAGGCCGAATGGTATGTTCGTCTGTTAAACGCAGACAATTCATTCCGGGATCGCCTTATCACCACAGGGCAGCTTGATGAACGCACGGCCTATGACCAGGGCGCAACCGGGCCGATCGCCCGTGCATCGGGGGTCAACCGCGACCTGCGGCGCGACCACCCCTATGCCGGCTATCTCGGTCTAGCCATTCCCGTGCCCGTGCGCACGGAAGGCGATGCCGACGCACGGTTTCATGTCCGTGTGGCCGAGCTTTTTACCAGCTTCGACCTGATCACCGTGATCTCGCGCAATCTCGAGGACGGCCCCGTCGCGGCGCCCTGCGCGCCGGCGCCGAACACCGAAGGGCTGGGCTGGGCCGAGAGCCCACGCGGCTCACTTTTTTACGCCGTGCATCTAGGCGGCGACGGCCGCTTTGAGCGGGTCAAAATAAAGTCGCCATCTTTCTCGAACTGGCGGGTGTTTCCTTACACCGTTCATGATTCGAACATGATGGATTACGCGATCAACGAGGCAAGCTTCGGCCTCTCAATCGCCGGCTGCGACCGGTAGGGGGAAGCAAAGATGCCGCTCTGGACATTATCGGGCCTGCGCCGTGGCAACGCCTCCACCAAATGGGGCCTGCGTGATGGCGATAACGGGCAAACAGGCGTGCTCGGCATGCCACGCTTTGACCCTGCCGTCTGCGACCCATCATGCAGCGCCTGCGTGGAAATTTGCCCGACTGCCGCGATCACTGCCACGCCAGGCGGTGCGGATCCGATCGCCCTCGACTACGGCAATTGCATAACCTGCCAGCTCTGCGTTGAGAGCTGTCCCACCGGCGCACTCACCCATTCGCATGACTGGGCATTCGGGGTGCGCCGTCGCGAAGACCTGCACTGGCACGCTGAACGCGGTGAAACGCCCGACGTTCACAAAGCACCAGCCGGGTTTTCGCGCAGCCTGCATGTGCGTCATGTTGATGCCGGTTCCTGCAATGGCTGTGAATCGGAGCTACAGGCGCTCAACAATCCGTTTTATAACCTGCACCGGCTTGGCGTCTTCTTCACCGCCTCGCCGCGCTTCGCGGATGTGTTGCTGGTAACCGGCCCGGTGACCCACGCGATGCGGGAACCTTTGCTAGCGACCTTCGCAGCCATGCCGGAGCCACGCTGGGTCATGGCCGTCGGAACCTGCGCGGTGGCTGGTGGCACCGCCGGCGGCGGAGAATTCTGCGGCAACGGGTTGGAAGGGATTCTGCCGGTCGATCTCTATCTGCCCGGTTGCCCGCCCAACCCGGCCGCGATCATCGAGGCATTTTTGGTGCTGCTCGCCCGCAAGCGCCAGGCCGTGGCGGGAGGACGCATCCGTGACTGATCTGGCCCTACTGGTCCCCTTGCTGTTCGTAGCAGCACTTGGGGTTTCGCTGGCGCCAGGCAGCGCAAACCTCGCGCGTGTACTGTTGGTCATCGGCGCCGCTACCGGGGTGGTGTTATGCTGCCTGCAACTGCCCGCACCGCACCCCGCCTGGGTCTTACCCTTTGGCCCCGCCATCGAGGGCACACACTTCCAGCTGAGCCCTGATGCGTCCTGGCTGCTTGGTTTTGGTTTTGCCGCCGCCGTGCTGGTGTGCATCGCCGGACCAACCAGCGCCGCACCACGGGGTTGGAGTTTCGGCGCGGCGATGAGCCTACTCGGCGCCTATGGCGTCGCCGGACTGCAAGACGGCATGTCGTTTCTCGTCGCCTATGAGGTGATGAGTCTCGGCGGTGCGGTGATGATCATGGCCGACCGGCAAACCGTGGAATCCGGCCGCCCGGTGCTCTTCATGCTGGCGCTCTTGGAGGCCGGCGCCGTGGCCCTCTTCGTCGCGGTTCTAATCCTCACGGCTCAGAGTGGCGCGCCCGAATTTGCAGGGTTTTTGGCCGCTGTTCAGGCGCTTCCGGAGGCCCTCCGCCTTTTCGTGGGGCTTTTGCTGCTTATCGGCTTCGGCGCCAAAATCGGCATCATCCCATTTTACGAGTGGTTTCCCGATGCCTACGGCGCCGCCAGCGGGGCCTCCGGCGCGCTCATGTCCGGCATCATTCTCAACGCCGCTTTTTTCGCCCTCGGCCGTGGGTTGCTCACCTGGTTTCAGACAAGCCCGGCGACCATGCTCACCCTTGGCATTATCCTCGTCGTCGTCGGCGTCATCAGCGCCGTACTCAGCGCACTCTATGCGTTTCAGCAGGAGAATTGGCGGCGGCTACTGGCGTTTTCCTCAGCGGAGAACGGTTCCGTGGCTATTGCCTTGCTCGGCGCCGCATTGATCTTCGCACAGAATGGCTCAGGCTTTCTGTCTGGTCTGGCGTGGATTGCGGCACTCCTCCATTTGGCGGGGCATACGCTGGCCAAGAGCGCCCTGTTCCTCACTGCCGATGGCGTGAAACTGGCCACGGGCGATGACCGGCTGGTGCAGCGCGGTCTGCTTGCCATTCACAGGCCCTGGCTCGGCATCGGCGCGCTGATCGCGGTGATGAGCCTGGCCGCGATGCCGCCGCAGGCCGGGTTCGTCTCCGAATGGTATCTCTTCGAGACCTTTTTTCAGGCGTTCCACGTCATCTCCCTCGCCGGCCGCCTGGTCCTTGTGCTGGGCGGCGCCGGACTGGCCTTGACCGCCGCCATCGCCTTCGCGGTCTCGATCAAGGTGTTCGGCCTTGGCTTGCAGGGGACAAATACGGACCCGCATGCTGCCATCCCACCCCGCCACCAGGCCACCGTCTTCGTGCTGGGGGCGATGGTGCTGGGGTTGGCTGTCGGCATGCCGGTCTGGCTCGGCCAATTGGCGCAGGCCGGCTTCAACGTGGGTGCTGGAGCCGCGCTGGCCATGCGCGACGGCTGGCTGCTGGTACCGCTTTCCGCGAATTTTTCCTTCATCTCGCCGAGCAAACTCATCATCGTCATGCCCCTACTGGCGCTGCTGCCGATTTCCCTGCTGCTCCTCGCAGCGCGGCGCTTCTCCGTGCGCCGGGCACCCGTGTGGTACGGTGGCAAACCGCAGGACCCGCAACGCTCGGCCACCACGCAGCTCACCTTCTCCAACGCGATGCGTACGTTCTATGGCTTCGTCTACCGGCCGCGCACGCAGACCGAGCGTGATTTCTCCGATGATCGTTCAGAACGCAAATACTTCCTGCGCAGCCTAAGTTTTTCGCACGATGTCGCGCCAATTTTCGGCCCCTATCTGTTCAAGCCGCTGGAGTGGATGACGCTGGCGCTGGCCCACACCGCCCGGCGCGTGCAATCGGGCAGTCTCAACCTATATCTGGGGATTATCGGTGTAATCCTGGTCATCATCCTGACGACGATTTTGTTCTAGGAGGGCCGTCATATTTAATCCCAGAGTGATGCGCACCTATCTCGCCGTGGCCATCGGTCGGGCGCTAGGCAATCGCGGCGCCACGCTCACTATGGTGCGGAAAAGACGGAAGAATGGAGGATATGACCATGTCAAATGTCGTACTCGCGCTCCTCACAAGAACTGAGACCGCCCCCGCCATTCTGGCAGGGGCGGAGCGTCTTTCCGGATTGCTCGATGGCGCACGACTTGAAGCCCTTGTGACGAGAATACTCCCAATCTCCACGATCATGGTAACAGAGGAAATTCTATCGAAAGAACAGGAAAGAAAAATCCGCGACCATGAGGTTGAGCGAGCCGCAGCTCTACGACGCATCTTTGACGCATGGGCCTCAAGGCATGGTGGAGCCAAACCACCACGGTGGATCGATGAAGAAGGCATTACCGAAACCCTCGTAAAAACCTGGGGCCAACGATCTGATTACATTGTGGTTGGCCGGCCAGATGCGCATGCCGAGTACGGAGAGCATGATACTTTACATGCTGCATTGTTTGCTACGGATCGACCGGTTTTGATGATGCCGCCGCTCGCAAATACAGAATTCGGGAAAACCATTGCCATCGCATGGCGTGACGATAAATTTACGGTGCATGCCTTGCTCGCGGCACTTCGCTGCATCTCGCACGCTGAACAAGTCCACGTTTTGATGGGTCGCCGGCCCGGCGATGCGCCACCCAAAATTCCAGACGTACTTATTGAACATGACATTGCCGTGATGGGGCACGAGCTACCCATAGGCAAAGATATTTTTGGCGCCCAGCTTTTGGCCACGGCGCATGAACTGCATGCGGATTTGCTTGTGATGGGTGCGTTCGTCCATAGTGCCTGGCGCAACCTGCTGTTTGGCGGCGTCACGAAGTATATTCTCGCACATTCGGATATACCGGTGCTGATGCGGCATTAGCCCGATGCACGCTACCATAAGCGCCGAGAGGGGGCCCTCGCCTAAATTCGTAATACCGGCAAAATCTGGGGCGCGGTCGCTTTTTTTTGCTTGCGCCGACGCGAGTAGTTCCGATTCAAGCTATGTGTGAGCGCTCCGGACAATCTTGACGACCTGTCTTCGACCCAGCTTCGGGAGCTGGTGCTCAAGTTGTTTGTAAAACTCACCGAACAGGATCGGACAATTTCTGAATTACGCCTGGAGATCGCCCGGCTGAAAGGGCTGAAAGGCCCTCCGGCTATCAAACCGAGCGGCATGGACAAAGGCACCGAACCGGCAAAGCGCGATCAACAGCAGATGCGGCCTGGGCGCGGCAAGATCAGACCGCGCGTAAGCGTTGAAGACCGAATTCTGAGTGCCGCGGTTCCGGCTGGCTCGCGGTTTAAAGGTTATGTAAGCTATTTGATCCAGGACCTTGTGCTGTCGGTGCACGCGATCCGCTATCGCCGGGAGCGTTGGGTGACGCCGGATGGTCAGACGATCATCGCATCTCTGCCGACAGGGACCAATGGTCATTTTGGGCCCGAGGTTCGGCGTTTCATTTTGATGCTTTATCACCAGGGCCAGACGACGCTGTCCCGTTTGGTGACGCTGCTGCATGGGTTCGGTCTGTCGATCTCTGAACGCGAGGTTCAGCGATGCCTGACCGATCAGCAGGACCATTTCCTCGACGAAGCGCGCGATGTTCTTCGCGCCGGTCTACAAGGGTCGCGTTGGGTCTCGACCGATGATACCGGCGCCCGCCACCAGGCCAAGAACGGCTTTTGTACACAGATCGGCAACGAGAATTTCACCTGGTTTGGCACCCGCTCATCGAAGAGCCGGCTGAACTTTCTCGACCTGCTGCGGGCCGGCCATACCGATTATGTGCTCAACGCAGCGGCGTACGATTACATGCGCGAACGGGGGTTGTCCGCGCCCCTGATCGCCCGACTGGCCGCACAACCGGAGACGATCTTCCTCGATCAGGCTGCCTGGTCGGCGAAGCTCGAACGGTTGGGCTTCACCGCCCTGAGGCGCGTCACGCCCGATCCGGTGAGCATCGCCACCGAAGGCGCGATTTGGGGCAGCATTTACGCGCATGAATTCCTGCGCGATACGGTCGTGCTGAGCGATGATGCCGGCCAGTTCAACATCGGCTTGCACGCGTTGTGTTGGGTGCATGCGGAACGGCTGGTCCACAAGCTCGATACCTTCACCGACCGGCACCGCGCCGCCCAACAGCGTGTCCGTGGATTGATCTGGCGCTTCTATGCCGATCTGAAGGACTATCGCCTGGCACCCACGGCCAAACGCCGTCTGGGGTTGCGGCTGCGCTTTGATCGCATCTTCCGCCGACGCACCGACTTCGTCACCCTGGATCGCCTGCTGGCAAGACTTTATGCCAACAAGGACGAGCTGCTGAGGGTCCTGCAACGGCCTGAAATCCCACTGCATACCAATGGCTGAGGTCGTCGTGGTCTTGCGCGTCGTCGATGGCGACGCCAAGACGGTGGCGATCCCTGATCGCACGAAAATGATCTTCGGCGGCCTTTTGGGATGTCCACCGGCGACCGTTTGGAAGGATAACGGGCTTAGCCATAGCAGGATCGGATCACGTTCGGCGGATAGGCGCAAGCACCCGCAGCCAGTGGACCGTCGATCAGTGGGCGGGCTTCGCCCCGGCCTTAAGCCGAATGTCCAGTATTAAAAGCCCGGATCCAGAAGCAGACCGGCAGAAATCCACCATCGCCGAGCCACCGGTCGCCTCAGCGTCCGCTTCGGAGGTACAACCACCATCGACTAAACGGCTAGTTGGGCTCAATCTCGCCGTAGACGCACGAATTTGCCTGAGGAACGAGTTCCACCGGTTCCGATGGCTTTTACGCTTCAGATCGTTGATATTCTCGGAATTGGGGGGCTCCTATACACCAAGTGTGTATCGCCACGGAGGTATTCTGATGGCGAGCTGATGCGGTGTCGCCAAAATGCACCGCGCCATACCTGTGTTGTTGTATTGGAGTTGCTCGACGCGTCCCGGGTCCTTGGCGTCGAGAAAGGCTTCACGGGGTGTCCGCGGCTTTGGATGGACGATCCAGGTCAGAGGGTTACCGATTCTGTGTAGCCCCATTCCGACCTGGAGACCTTGTAGACCCGGTTCATCATGTCCGGGCCATGCGGTCCGCCGCGCCATACCCGGCGCGCCTTCCTTTGGCGGCCGGATCATATTCTGGGCAAATTGCAGCAGTTTCGTCCTCTGGCCGTCATGGGCCATTTCCGACCTGGCAGCTTACGGGCGCGCCTGGATGAAAAGCGACCATTCCCCAATTTTGGCCCCTTGGCGGCTTGTCATCTAATACCATGTGTGAACGACCGCGTTAGCCATGGCATCATTCGCGGGAACAAGCTCAGAACGACTGGCACGGATTTGGCGCGGATTGCCCTGGATGTTCATGGTTTGTCACGAATTGAAGTGGACCGATTTGTAACAGACGCCGTGGTCCAGAAACGGAAAAAGCCCAGGAAACCTGGGCTTTTTACTGGAGCGGGCGAAGGGATTCGAACCCTCGACCCCAACCTTGGCAAGGTTGTGCTCTACCCCTGAGCTACGCCCGCACTCCGTGAGCGGCTCTATACGCAGGCTTGAAGAGGATTGCAAGCCTACCCCCGCAATGGGGTGTGAGGCCCCGAATCGGATACTATATAGAACAAGGAAACACACACGGATCATCAACGATGAATAATTTCCTTCATGCAGCCCAGGACACGATTCCCGAGAATTCCATCGCCCCCGACGTGATTATGGACGGTGATCAGGCGAATTTCATGGCCGATGTGGTCGAGGCCTCCCGGCAGGTTCCGGTGCTCGTCGACTTTTGGGCGACCTGGTGCGGCCCCTGCAAAACCCTCACGCCGGCGCTCGAAAAAGTCACGCGCGCGCAGGGCGGGCGGCTTCAAGCTCGTCAAAATCGACATCGATAAAAATCAGGCGCTGGTTGCCCAGCTCTCGCGCATGGGCCTGCCGCTGCAATCCGTGCCGACTGTGGTCGCTTTTTGGCAGGGGCAGGTGGTGGATAGCTTCTCCGGCGCCCTGCCGGAGAGCGAACTTAAGCGATTCGTCGAAGCGTTGCTCAAGGCCGCGGGTTCTAACGCGCCGGGGGCTGACCTGATTGCCGAGGGCAAGGTGTTGCTGGAGCAGGGGCAGGCCGAATCGGCGGCCCAGCTTTTTGCCGCGGCCGTGCAGCAGGACCGGGAGAAGCCGGAAGCCTGGGGCGGACTCGCCCGCGCGCTGATCGCCATGGGCGATGAGGCGCAGGCGGCCGAGGTGCTTGCGCAAGTGCCGGCGGCTTTCGCGGAACATGCGGAAATCTCTGGTGCGAAATCCGCACTGGAACTCGTCACCACGGGCCGCGCGGCCCAGGCCGCCCGCGCCGGGCTGGAAGCGCGACTCGCGGCGAACCCGGATGACCTGGAAGCGCGCTACGAGCTGGCCACGGCGCTCAACGCCTCCGGCGCGCGCGAAGAAGCGGCCGATGCGCTGCTCGACATCGTGCGCCGCAACCGCGCCTGGAATGAGGATGCCGCGCGCCTGCAATTGCTGAAGTTTTTTGAGGCCTGGGGCTTCGACGATGCCGCCACCATGGCGGCGCGGCGCAAACTCTCGGCCTTGCTGTTTCGCTGATCCGCATGCCGCTCCTCCACTACGAGCTGAAGGACCTGCCGGAAGAATTCCCGGTTTTTCCGCTGACCGGGGCGCTCCTGCTCCCCGGCGGGCGATTGCCGTTGAATATTTTCGAGCCGCGCTATCTGGCGATGGTGGAGGATGCGCTCGGCCATGACCGGCTTTTCGGCATGGTCCAGCCGGATCGGCGTCTGGCCCAGGGGGAGACGGGTCCCGGCCTGTACCGCACGGGCTGCCTGGGGCGGATCGCCTCCTTCAGCGAGACCGAGGATGGGCGCTATCTCATCACGCTGAATGGCATCATCCGCTTTACGATCGTCGAGGAGGTCGAGCCGGTGCGGGGGTATCGCCGGGTGCGCGCGGCACTTGGCGGTTTTGCCGCGGATTTAAAGCCACCGGGCGCCGAATCGCTGTATGACCGCCCGGCGCTGCTCGAGGCCCTGCGCCGCTATTTCGCCCATGCCGGGGTGGAGGCGAATTGGGAGGCGATTTCGACGATGTCCGATGCGGACCTGCTGGTCTCCCTCTGCATGGCCTGCCCTTTCGATGCACAGGAAAAACAGGCATTATTGGAAGCCCGCGATGACGCGGACCGTGCCCGCGCTTTGTTGGCGTTGCTGGAAATCAACGCCTTTGACGATGGGCATGACGATGACGATGAGCCGAAAGCGAGCTGAGCCATGGAACACTGAAACTGAAACCGCATCGACCCGCGTTTGCTTGAGATTCTGGTCTGTCCGCTCACCCGCGGGCCGCTCACCTATGACCGTGAGCGCGGCGAGCTGGTCAGCGTCAAAGCCGGGCTTGCCTATCCCATCCGCAACGGCATCCCTATCATGCTGGCGGACGAAGCGCGCAGCATCGAATTCGTGAATTCGCCGACCGAAATAAAACTCCGCCGTGCGGAAAACCTGCTGGAGCTCCGATTTGAGGATGGCAGCACGCTCAGCCTGCCGGCGGAATATTTGCGGGTTGAAAGCCCGAGCGCGGAAGTTCAGGGCCACGGGCCGGGCCAGCACCAGTTGGTCGCTGGTAAGAAGCGCGTCGCCATCACCGGCATCGAGCCGACCGGGAATTACGCCATCCGGCTGATCTTCTCGGATGGTCATGACACGGGTATCTTCTCGTGGGACTACCTCCAGCAATTGGGCCGGGAACAGGCCATCCGCTGGCGGCGCTATCTGCATCTCCTGGAGGAAGCCGGCCTCAGCCGCGAATAAGAATGGCATAGAATGGACAGTGAAATCGAGCCGGTAATCTCCGAAGGCCGCATGCGGCTGATCGCTATCATCGTGGCGACCGCGCTGTTCATGCAAAATCTGGATTCCACCGTGATCGCCACGGCGCTGCCCGCCATGGCGAAAACCTTCCACGCCGATCCGCTGCATATGAGCGTGGCGCTCACCTCTTATCTGATCAGCCTGTCGGTCTTCATCCCCGCCAGCGGCTGGGTGGCGGACCATTTTGGCGCGCGCCATGTGTTTCGCGCCGCCATCATCATTTTTACCCTCGGCTCGGTATTGTGCGGCATCGTCCCCAGCCTGCCCTTGCTCGTCTTGGCGCGCATCATCCAGGGGGTGGGCGGGGCGATGATGCTCCCTGTCGGCCGGTTGGTGCTGCTGCGCTCCGTCAGCCGCGCGCAGATGGTCGCGGCGATGGCCTGGCTCACGATGCCGGCCTTGATCGGCCCGATTCTGGGCCCGCCTCTGGGCGGCTTCATCGTCAGCTATTTTTCCTGGCGCTGGGTGTTCGACATCAACGTCCCGATCGGCGTGCTCGGTGTCATCGCGGTTAGTATTTTTATCACTGATGTGCGGGAGGAAGACCGCGGCGGACAGTTGGATGCGCTTGGCCTGCTCCTGACCGGTTTTTCGATGGCGGCACTCATGGCGGGGTTCGAGACGATCGGCCGCAACCTTGTGCCGCTCTCCTGGACCCTCGCCTGCCTGGTCAGCGGGGCAGCGGCGGGGCTGGCTTATGTGAGCCATGCCAAGCGCCACCCGCATCCGATTTTGGATTTCTCGTTGCTGCGCATTCCGACTTTCGCCATCTCCGTGTTCGGCGGCAGCATGTTTCGCATCGCCGTGGGGGCCATGCCGTTTCTGCTCCCGCTGATGCTGCAGCTCAGCTTCAACAAATCTCCCATGCAGAGCGGCCTTATTACCTTCGCCTCGGCGGCGGGAGCGATTTTGATGAAACCCGCGGCGCAACCGGTGCTGCGCCGTTTCGGCTTCCGCGCCGTGCTGGTGGTCAATGGCGTCGTTGCGGTGGTGCTCATGCCGATCTGCGCCACCTTCCAGCCCGAGCTGGCCTTCGCTCCTGCTGGATGCCATCCTGTTTGTCAGCGGCTTTTTCCGCTCGCTGCAATTCACGGCCTTCAACGCGATTGCCTATGGCGATGTTTTGCGCGCCCGCATGTCCGCCGCGACCACGCTCTACGCCACGATGCAGCAGCTCACCCTCACGCTCGGTATCGTCGTCGGTGCGGCCTCGCTGGAAATTTCGGCGCGGCTGCTGCATCATTCAACGGCGTATAAATCCGACTACGCGATCGCCTTTCTGGTGGTCAGCTTCGTCGCCATGCTCGCAGTGCCGTTCTGTGCGCGCCTGCCCTCGGATGCCGGCGAGGCGCTGAGCGGCCACCACGCGGAGGCAACAAGGCAGGGGAAAAGGCGATCTGACGCGGCTTTGGCTTTTGCAAGCGTGCGCGGCGCCTGATGGAAGGGCCGTCACGCTTCAACCCGTAGCCGGTTCCTCCAAGATTAGAAGAAGGCGCTGACCCGCGCATGTGGATCCCGCATTCCGTCTTTGCCGTGCCGGACCAGCGGCCCGAGCGTTTATCCGCACCCGGTTCCGGCCGCACGGTGCAGGTGGCGCAACCGATTGAGGTATAGCCCTGCGCCTGCAGCGGATGGCGCGGCAGGTCATGCATCTCGAAATAGGCGTCGATCTGTTCTTCCCCCCAAAAGGCCAGCGGATTTACGGTCATCCGTCCGTCCGGCCCGGTTTCAAGGACATTCAGCGCCGCGCGCGTGCCGGCCTGGCTGCGCTTGCGCCCGGTGATCCAGGCATCGAACCCTTCAAGCGCCGCGTCCAACGGATTGGTTTTGCGGATCGCGCAGCATAGATCGACATCCTTCTGCCATAGGCGGCCCTCCGGGTCCCAGGCGGCGAGTTGGGCGCCGCTCGGGCGGATATTGCGCACCCCGGTCAGGCCAAGGCGCGCCACCAGCGCGTCGCGGTAAGCCAGCGTCTCGGGGAATAATTTTCCGGTATCCAGAAAAATCACCGGCGTCGCTTTGTCGACTTCGGAGATCATGTGGAGCAGGATCGCGGATTCAGTCCCAAACGAGGAAACGAGGGCAATCCTGCCGGGAAATCGGCGCAAAATCGCATCGTCCAGCACGCGCTCCGCCGTAGGCGTATTGATCATATCCAGCATCAGTCGTGATCCTTCTGCAGCGTCCTGTCCCGGCGCCTGCGTCCGAGCACAGGCGGGAGGGGAGCGTTCATTTTTATAAAATGCGTAAATTCAATCGGAACGCGGATAGGAAAGCCAACAGCGCTCCGCCACCAGCGCATCGATGCGCTTTGCGGCTTCCGGCATGGAAGTGCCTTCCGACTGCCATTCCCGCCGCAGGGCTGAAATTTCGGCGACGCGTTCGCCCCATTCCGGGCCAAAGCGTTGGTCCAGGTTCCGGCGGATGGCGCTGGCCAATCCGGGTGCTTCGCCGCTGGTTGAGACCGTCAGCAGCAAATCCCCGCGCCGGACTTCCGCCACCGAATGAAAGTCGCAGAATTCCGGAACATCCTCGACATTGACGAGCACGCGATGTCGCCGCGCGGCGGCTGCGAGCGATGCCGCGATGCCGGGCGGGAGGTCCACGACCCACAGCACGTTCAGTGTGCTCAAAACGGCATCGTCGGGTAAGGTCGGCCGAAGAAAAATCCCGGCTTCGTCAGCTAAGGCGGCCTGCGGCGCATCGGCGAACAGCAATGTCTCCGTCGCTCCGCCCTGGCGCAAAGCCCGCAACCGGCGCAACGCCAACGCGCCATTGCCGGCAACGGCAAGTTTTACGTTCTGCGGATCAATCGCCAGGGGGATCATGCCACTTTAGAAGATGATTTTTCTCTCGAGATCAATGACGCGCGGAAAATAAATATATTTTCCTGTCTGCGCCTCGATGGAGGAAATATTTTGGTCATTCTAGGTGGGGTGGTCGCAAACGAAAACTCAACAATTTCCCTATAGGATCAGTCGTGTTTTTGCGGTCAGTTTCCGACGCCGCGCTAGGCCGGCAATTCGTCTGACCGCCAGTTCCATCACGAACACCGTTCCGCGCGGACCGGTCTGTGCCAGAACGAGATCGCCGCCATGCGCGCGGATCAAGGTCTCGGGCGATCGCCAAGCCCAGCCCGGTACCTTCGCGCCGCCCGGAGCCGGTGAACGGCTTGAATAAATTATTCTGAACGCCGGAGCGGCAGGCCGGAGCCATTATCGCTGACCTTCATGCGGGTGACGCCGTTCTCGTTGTCCACGGATAGTGTAATGCGGTCCGCGCCCGCCTCCACCGCATTGCGGAGCAAATTCACCAGCACGCGGTAAATCTGCGCACGGTCCAGCGGCAGCACCAGGGCATCCGGCGTGCGGTTTTCGATGGTGATCCCGGTATCGTCCGGGCGGACGACCAAGGCGGCCTCATCGACCAGGTCGCGCACGCTCACGGCCGAGCGGGTGATGGCCGGGGGGCCCTCGCGGGCGAAATCCACCGTCCGGCTGACCAACTGCGCCGCATGTTCGACCGCCGGGATCAGCGTGCGCGCGGCGCGCTGCGCGACCGGGTCGGAGGTTTCCTGCAGCCGGTCCGCAACGAGCAGCGCCGAGCTTAGGATGTTGCGCAGGTCATGGCTGATTTTCGCGACGGAAGTGCCGACTGCCGCAAGGCGTGCATTGCGCCACAGAGCCGCGCGCATCTCATCCTGCATCGCTTTCAGCTCGCGTGCGGCCTGCGAGATCTCGTCGTTGCGCCGGGCGGCGAGCCAGGCGAGGTCGCTCTGCCCATCCTGTTCCGGATCCTGCCGGAAGCGGGCGATGCTCGCGGTGATGATCCGCATCGGTCGTACCAGCAGCCGGTCGAGCGCCGCGAAGACCAGCAGCCCGGTGACCAGGCCGACGATCAAAGACAGCGCCGCGATATGTGCCGTATAGCTCCGCAGCGCCATGGTCAGCCGGTGGCCGCTGACCACGATATCCAGCACCGTATCCGGCCGCAGAGGGCTGGATGCCGTCACCTCGATCTCCCGGGGGCCAAGCCCCAGCACCATCAGCCCCGCGCGCCAGGTGCTGCAGAGCAGGGTCTCATCGTCCAGGGAGACAAGAAGGCCCGCGGGCACCGGCTGCGCGGGGGCGACGATCAGGGCAATTTTCCCCGCTTCCGTGAGCTTGATCGATTGCGTGCCGGAAAGCCGCAACAGCGCGCTTTGCGTGGCGGGATCGAGCGTGCCGTCGAACATGCTGCCCGCCGAATATGCCGCGAGATGTGCCGAGGTGATGTGGTTCCACAGCCAGGTCTCGCGCGCGCGCCCCAGGCTCGGCATTAAAATGACGAGCTCGACCAGCAGGATGATGGCGACCGTCAACCATAACACACGGGCGGAAAGACTATGGCTGAACAGGGTAAACGCGGCGGGATGAGGCGGGTGAGGGCGCCGCACCGGTTTCATGCTTCGAGGGTAATTCCGGCAGCTTCACGGCCGGCGGCGAACAGATTGTCCAGGAAGGCTTTTTCCGTGTTCATCTTGGAGGTCAGCGGGTGGCGGGCCAAAGCGATATCGGCGGAGATATCCACCAATGCGACCTGCTTGGGCAATAACGCGATTTCGGCATCCAGCGGCGCCTGAAACGCGATTTCATGCAGCCGGTGGACGATATCGGCCGTGCTGTTCGGCACGCCTTTGCGTGCGCGCGGCTGCGCGCGGATCAGCACCAGCCGCTCCGGACGGGGGCTCAGCACCGGGGCGAGGGCGGGGTTACAGGAATAGCCGCCATCCCAGTAAAACCGGCCACCGATGTTCACGGCGGGAAACATCATCGGGATACAGGCCGAGGCGAGCAGCACCTCGACGCTAATCTGTGCATTGCTGAAGACTTTCGCGGCCCCGGATTCCACATCCGTCGCCGCGACGAAAAGCCGCGGTGCGCCGGGGGCGCGGATCGCCTCCACGTCCAGCAGATCCTCGAGCAATGGCCCCAGGGGATTTTGCCCGAACGGGTTGAGCTGGCCGGGACTGAACAGGCGCAGCGCCTGGGTAATGCCGGCCCAGGCCATTTCATTGCCCAGTTCCAGGCCTTTATCCCAGCCCCACATCCAGTCCAGCGAGGAGCTCACATTGCCGAAGATATGCGCATCGGCGACGCGCTGCCATAACCGGCTCACCGCGTCGCGGGCGCCCTTATGGCCATTCATCACATAGCCCTGCACGGCCATCGCCGCGATGATCGCGCCCGAGGACACGCCGGTGACCGCGGAAAATTCGAGCCCGGCCTCCAGGAGCCGGTCCAGCGCGCCCCAGGTGAAGGCGCCATGCGCGCCGCCGCCCTGTAATGCGAGGACGGTCTTTGGCCGATTTGGGGTGGGAGCGCGCATGCGCCCAGGCTGCACGCTGTTGCGCGTTACGGCAAGCGTTTCAGTGCGTCGGGATTTTTGCGACGCATTCAGCGCCGCCGCGAAACCGTGTGGTTCCATGACAAAAAAGCCGGAAGAACGCGGTTGCATTGACTGCGCCCCATCACCCCGCCTATATGCGCCGTTAATCGCGCTGATCCGGGGACGGTTCGGCGGCAATTTGTTTTATCTCGTTCATCGCCGGAGTACTTATCGTGAAACGGACCTATCAACCTTCCAAACTCGTCCGCAAGCGCCGGCATGGTTTTCGCGCCCGCATGGCAACCGTTGGCGGCCGCAAGGTCATCGCCAATCGCCGTGCCAAAGGCCGCGCCAAACTCTCAGCCTAATTTCCGCCTCCGGCGCGCGCTTTAAAAGTCTGCCATGGCTGCATTGTCGCCCCCTGACACTTTCAAGCGCCGCGCTGAGTTTCTGCGCCTGGCCTCACGCGGACGAAAACTCGCGCGGCCAGGCTTTGTCATGCAGGTCTGCACCGGCAGCGCCGATGCGGAGCTGCGGGTTGGCTACACCGCCACCAAAAAACTGGGCAATGCCGTGGTCCGCAACCGGGCTCGGCGGCGCTTGAAGGAAGCGGCGCGCCTGACCCTCGCCGGCAAAGCCTTGGCCGGCGTGGAGTTGGTGTTGATCTGCCGGCAGGAGACGGCCACCATGCCGTTCGCCACGCTGAAAGGCGGCCTCGATGCCGCGATTGCTGAGGCGGTCCGTCACGCTAGTTCCGCGGCCAATCCCGCTTCGGGATCCATGCCATGAGCCCTGCGGCACATGTCCTCTCCGGCGCGGTACGCGCCTATCAACTGACCTTGCGCCCTCGTGATCGGCGCCAATTGCCGTTTTGCCCCCTCCTGCAGCGCCTATGCGCTGGAGGCGATCTGCACCCACGGTGCCGGGCGGGGGGCGCTGCTTGCCGGGCGCCGCATTCTGCGTTGCCATCCCTGGAATCCGGGGGGATACGACCCGGTTCCCACGTTGAAGGATTCTCTGAAACTCCATGGACCAGAAGCGCCTCCTGCTCGCCATCGCTCTGTCACTCGGCATCATGCTGGTGTTCGAGTACGTCCAGACCAAATATTTTCCGCACCCGGTTGCCCGCGCAGACCACCGCGCAGGTCCAGCAGGCGTCCGGCATGCCGCAGACGGCCGGTGCCCCGGGCGCTGCGCAGGCGGCGCCGGCCTCGGGTCCGCGCCTGAATGTTGATGCGCCGCAAATGTCCGGCAGCGTCGCGCTGACCGGGGCTGTGTTCGACGACGTCGTGCTGAAGGCCTATCATGAGACGATCGCCAAGAACTCGCCGCTCGTGCAGGTCATGGGCCGGCGCGGCAGCGCGAAACCCTCTTATGCGCAATTCGGCTGGACCGCCGTCGGCGATGTCAAAGTGCCGAACGACACCACGCTCTGGAGCGCCTCCGCGCCGAGCCTGACGCCGCAAACCCCGGTCACGCTGAGCTGGGATAATGGTGCGGGCCTGACCTTCGAGTTGCTGCTCTCGGTCGACGACAATTACATGTTCACGGTCCAGCAGGCGGTCATCAACCATACTGGCAGCGCGGTGAAGCTCTTCCCGTGGTCGCGCGTCGTGCGCGATTACAAGCCGAACGAGCAAAGCTCCTACATCCTGTTCGACGGTCCGCTCGGCGTGTTCAACCACACGCTGAAGCAGGAATCCTACAACACCATCAAATCGGACGGCCAGGCTGCTCCGGGCGGCACAGGCCTATGCGGAGACCAGCCCCGGCGGTTGGATCGGCATCACCGATAAATACTGGCTGACCGCGGTGGCGCCGGAACAAACCGCCACGATGACGGGCTCGATGAGCTACGGCACGGTCTCGGATGGCGATGGCGGCGCGTATCAGACCTCGTTCATCACCGCGGCGCCGCAGGCGATTGCGGCGGGTGCGACGGGGAGCTTCCAGTCGCATCTGTTCACCGGCGCCAAGGTGGTGAAGATCCTCGATGCGTATCAGACCCAATACGGCATCCCGGACCTCTATAAGGCGGTGGATTTCGGCCATCTCTACTTCATCACCAAGCCGATCTTCTTCGCGCTCGACTGGCTGAACTCGCTGCTCGGCAATTTCGGCCTGGCGATCATCGTCTTCACCGTCGGCATCAAGCTGCTCTTCTTCCCGCTGGCGAGCTATTCCTACCGCTCGATGGGCAAGATGAAGCTGGTGCAGCCGAAGATCAAGGCGCTGCGCGAGCAGTACAAGGACGATCCGACGAAGCTGCAGCAGGCGACGATGGCGCTGTACAAGACGGAGAAGATCAACCCCGCCTCGGGCTGCTTGCCGATGCTGGTGCAGATCCCGGTCTTCTTCTGTCTCTATAAGGTGATCTTCATCACCATCGAGATGCGCCAGACGCCGTTCTATGGCTGGATCAAGGACCTCTCGGCGCCGGACCCGACGAATCTGTTCAACCTGTTCGGGCTGGTTCCCTTCGATCCGACGATGATCAGCCCGATGCTGCATCATTGGCGCGCTGCCGATCATCATGGGCTTCACCATGTTCCTGCAGCAGCGTCTGAATCCCGACGCCGCCCGACCCGGTGCAGGCCCGCATGTTCCAGTTCATGCCGATCATCTTCACTTTCGTGCTGGCGCGCTCGCCGGCGGGGCTCGTGCTATACTGGGCCTGGAACAATCTTTTATCCGTAGGACAACAATGGCTGATCATGCGTCAGGCGGGGACAGCGAACCGGAAGGTGCTGGCGAAAACCTAGTCTTTTCTCCGGACGGCGTATTCGCCGGAGCAATTGGAGGCGGGGCGGAAACTCTTCGCCTCCCATTGCGAGTTTTTCTATGCGGCGCAGGCGCTGGATCATCTGCCTGAGCCGCGTGGCACGGAAGTCGCGTTTGCCGGGCCGCTCCAATGTGGGCAAATCCTCGCTGTTGAACGCGCTGACGGGGCGCAAGGCGTTGGCGCGCGTGTCGCACCAGCCCGGGCGCACCCGCCAGCTCAATTTCTTCCAGATGGAGGCCGCCCCGATCGTGCTGGTGGACATGCCGGGCTACGGCTATGCCGAGGCGCCGAAATCCATCAAGCGCGACTGGCAGGGGCTGATGCTCGATTATCTGCGCGGCCGCCCGAATCTGCGCCGGGTATTTCTGCTGCTGGATTCGCGCATCGAGCTCAAAGCCGCCGATGAGGTGGTGATGGAATTGCTCGACCAATCGGCCGTCGCCTTATCAGCTCGTGCTGACCAAAGCCGATGACGTGAAGCCCGCCGCCTTGACGCGCAAGCAGGAGGCGGTAAGGGCTCTTGACCCTGGAACACCCGGCTGCGCTGAATCGCGTCATCACCACGTCCACCAATACCGGGCTGGGCATGGATGAGCTGCGCGCCAGCATTGCGGGCTTCGTCTGACGCGAGCGCGAATAATTGCAGAATGGATCAACCCGACAGGAGCCGCCATGGAACGAGGCCGAAACCACCGCCCAGGCCCATATCGTCGCCCGCGCACTGCCCTATCTGCGCCGCTATGCCGGGGCCACCATCGTCGTGAAATATGGCGGGCACGCCATGGACCAGAACAATCTGGCTTCGGAATTCGGCCGGGATATCGCGCTGCTCAAGCAGGTCGGCATCAACCCGGTGGTGGTGCATGGCGGCGGCCCGCAGATCAACGCCATGCTGAGCCGGCTGCAGATCAAGAGCACCTTTGTGGACGGTCTGCGCGTGACCGATGCCGCGATGGTCGATGTCGTGGAGATGGTGCTGGCCGGCACGGTCAACAAACAGGTGGCCGGGCTGATCAACCGCGCCGGCGCGCTGGCGGTCGGTATTTCCGGCAAGGATGGCGGGCTGATCCGCGCGCGCAAATTGCAGCGCACGGTGAAGCGACCCGGATTCGAATATCGAACGTGCGCTCGATCTCGGCTTTGTCGGCGAGCCCGTCGTTTATCGATACGCGCGTCATCCACGCGCTGACCGGCGCCGGGCTTGATCCCCGTCATCGCGCCGGTCGGCACCGGCGAGGATGGCGAGACCTATAACATCAATGCCGACACCGCTGCCGGGGCCATCGCCGGTGCGCTGAACGCGCAGCGCCTGCTGATGCTGACGGACGTGCCCGGCGTGCTCGATGCCAACAAGCAGCTGATGCCGGACCTTCGCTCTGGCGCAGATCAAGGAGCTGATCGCCGAGGGCACGATTTCCGGCGGCATGATCCCGAAAGTGGAGACCTGCATGGAAGCGGTGACGCAGGGCGTGAAGGGGGCGACCATCCTCGATGGCCGCGTGCCGCATGCGCTGCTGCTCGAACTGTTTACCGAGGGCGGAATCGGGACGATGATCCACAAGTAAATACGATCCAAGCAGGGGCGCTAACCTGCCGGTTTGGTATCAGGAAACGCAAGAATGACCGTTACCATCTATCACAATCCGGCCTGCGGAACCTCGCGCAACACACTGGCGATGATCCGGCAGGCCGGCATTGAGCCGCATGTCATCGAATATCTGAAACACGCCGCCGACGCGCGCCGAGCTTGAGGCGCTGATGGCACGGGCTGGCCTGACCCCGCGCCAGCTGCTGCGCGACCAAGGAGAAGCTGGCGGCCGAACTCGGCCTCGAACGATCCGGCATCTCGGATGCGCGAAATTCTGGATGCCATGATGGCGCATCCCATCCTCATCAACCGCCCGATCGTCGTCACGCCCGCTCGGCGCGAAACTCTGCCGCCCGGCCGAGCTGGTGCGCGAGCTCTGCTTCCGACCGAATTTTCGACACGCAGATGGCAACTCCGCAGCGCTGCGCCTGGGCCAATGGCGATCCGGATGATGGCGCGAATATCATGATGAGGAATGGGGCGTGCCCGTGCGCGACAGCCGGGCCTTGTGGGAAATGCTGATGCTGGAGGGGTTTCAGGCCGGGCCTCTCCTGGCGCACCATTTTGCACCGCGGCGTGAGGGGTTCCGCGCCGCCTTTGCAAATTTTGACCCGGAAATCGTCGCGGGTTTTGGTCAGGCGGATGTGGAGCGCCTGATGGGCGATGCCGGGATCATCCGCGCCCGCGCCAAAATCCTGGCGACCATCGGCGGGGCGCGAGCCTATCTCGCGATGCGCGACGCAGGTGAGGATTTCGCTGACTTTCACCTGGGCTTTTACCGGCGGCGAGCCGATGCAGGGGGATGGTGTCACGCTGCCCGCCAGCACGCCGCTTTCGCAGACGATTTCGGCGGCGTTGAAAAAACGCGGCTTTAAATTCGTCGGCCCGGTGATCGTTTATGCCTGGATGCAGGCGGTTGGCTTGGTGGATGATCATGCGCGGGATTGCTTCCGGCGAGGGTAGGTAAAGCAACAACACTTTGCGACTTTGGGCCGTGCTGGTATTGCGCCGGGGCTCAAGGAGCAGAAGTTTTTTTGCGCCGCTTTTTTTCAAAAAAGCGGCTACTTCCCTAAAACAACGACAGCTGCGCAGGCTCTTTTGGCACCGCGAATTGCGAGCTATCCAGTTTCTCCCGCTCCCGATCCAGCCCGTATTGCCGCGCCGCGCGGGCGAAACGCTGAGTCAGCAGTTCCGCATAGGGCCCGGCGCCGGTGAAGCGCGTATGAAAATGCGGATCGTTCAGCCGGCCCCCGCGGCTCTGGCGGATCAGGCTCAGCACATGGGCGGCGCGTTCCGGTAAATGGGTGTGCAGCCAGTCCGTGAATAATGCGCCGAGCTCATGCGGCAGGCGCAGCAGCAGCGAATTCGCGCTGCGCGCCCCGGCTTTCGCCGCCGCGGCCAGAATCGACTCCAACTCCGCATCGTTGAGCCCGGGGATCATCGGCGAGACCATCACCCCCGCGGGGATACCCGCTTGCGCAGCGCCGTGACGGCTGCGAGCCGGCGGGCAGGGGAGGCGGCGCGCGGCTCCATCGCGCGGGCCAAGGCCGGGTCGAGCGTGGTGATCGAAAGAACACCCGTGCGAGATTTTTCTCCGCCATGCGCGCCAGAATATCCGAATCCCGCAACACGCCGGCGGATTTCGTGACGATGCTGACCGGGTGGTTAAAGCGCTCCAGCACTTCGAGCAGGCTGCGGGTGATGCTGAGCGTCCGTTCCACCGGCTGATACGGGTCGGTATTCGAGCCCAGCACGATCGTGCCTGGCTTGTAGCCGGGCGCGGGAGAGTTCCTTTTCCAGCAATTTTGCCGCTTCCGGCTTGAAGACGATTTTGGTCTCGAAATCCAAGCCTGGCCGAGAACCCGAGATAGGCGTGGCTCGGCCGCGCGAAGCAATAGATGCAGCCATGCTCGCATCCCCGATACGGGATTCACGCTGCGGTCGAAGAGCAGGTCCGGGCTGTCATTGCGCGCGATGATGCTGCGGCTGGCATCCCGGATCAGGCTGGTTTGCGGCGCGCGATTCTTCCGCATCCGCCGCCCAACCGTCATCGAAGGCTTCCAAATGTTCGCGCTCGAACCGGTTGGCCGGATTCTGCGCCGTACCGCGGCCTTTCAATGAGCTGCGCGTCACGTCGCGATTGAGGTGCAGGCGGGAGGCTGGCCCATGATGTTCATGCTCCGTTCGCGTAAATTAAAATCATTTCACAGTCGAAGTGTACAAGAACAAAATAGGAACATTTAGGCGAAATAGCAAGCTTTGATTGGCGGTCCACGCTCAGGCCCCGGGCGGTTGCCGCGGGGATTTATCGGTCTGCCTTGCGGCTTGTGCAGATGTGGCGGTTGCCACCGGGGCGCAGACGCCTATCGGGCGCCGCGGATCGTACGGACTGGAGCATGATCGCTTTAAGTGCGATCATGCTCCAGTTTTTTTGTTGAGGGCGATTCACGTTCTAGTTCTGCGCAAGATGCGCGAACCTAAAACGATCGCGCTCTAAGGCCGCGTTGATGCGGCGTGGCGGGAGGGTACAGCCTGTCGCGGCTCAGCCCTTCAAATGCTCTTTCAGCCGCGGCATCAGCTCCACCAGATTGCAGGGCTTATGCCGGGAATCGAGCTGATAGCGAAGAATATCGTCCCAGCCATCCTTCACCGCCCCGGTGCTGCCGGGCAGAGCGAACAGATAGGTCCCCGCCGCGACGCCGCCGAGCGCGCGCGATTGGATCGTCGAGGTGCCGATTTTCTGGTAGGAGAGCATCCGGAACAGCTCGCCAAAACCCTCGATGGTTTTGTCCAGCACGCGGGAAAACGCCTCCGGCGTGACATCCCGCCCGGTCACGCCGGTGCCGCCGGTGGTGATCACGACATCGATGCCTTCATCGGCGATCCATTCCCGCAGCATCGCCTCGATCAGCCCGGCATCGTCGCGCACAATGGCCCGCGCCGCGAGCTTGATGGCCGGCAGCGGTGATCCGCGCGGCCAGCGCATCGCCGGAGGTGTCGTTGCTGGCATTGCGCGTGTCGGAAACCGTTGCTACGGCGATGTTCACGGGGAGGAAATTGGGCGTTTCGTCAATCCGGTGCATGCGGCTTAATTGGCGGAGGCGGTGTAAACATTCAAGTTGAGCTGCGGAAAATTGCCTTCCGCCAGCTCGTCCAGGCTGTCTGGCTTCAGGCCGATTTCTTCGGAATAGAGCCAGCTATCGGCCAGCACCTGGCGCACGAAGCGCCGGGTTTCGTCATTCGGGATCGTCTCGATGAAGAGCAGCGGGTCGCTGTTGTCCTGCAGGGAGCCATACCAGGCGGAGGCAGCCCCTGGGCCGGCATTATAGCTCGCCAGGATCGCCAGCAGATTATTGTTGATCCCCGTTTGCTCGCCGAGATAGCGGATATAGGCCTGTCCCACGGCGAGATTGTCCGAAGGGTCGCTGAGCGCGCCGCCGACACCCTCCTCCCGGCGGACATAGGAGGCCGTGACCGGCATCAGCTGCATCAGCCCGCGCGCCCCGCAGCGCGACACGGCATTGGTGTCAAACCCGGATTCCGTGCGCGCCAGGGCATAAACCAAAGCCGGGTCGATAGTGAAGCCGCCTTGCGGATGCAGCGCCGGCAGCGGCAGCCGCGCCCCGGCGATTTCATCCACCGGGCTCGGCAAGGTGCCGGCAATCGCGATCGTCACATCCACTAGCCCGGCCCGTGCGGCGACGGCCATGACCGCGCGCCCGAGATCCGCGTTGTTCTGGATATCCGGCCAAAGCGCACGCAAGCGCCAGCGCCGCTTGTTCGGTTTGCCCGACCTGCAGCAGCGCGAAGGCCAGATGCCCGTTCGGGGTGCTGTCCACGGCGGTGATATCCGCCTCGGTCAGGGTCGCCGCGATGCCGGTCGGCTCAAAACCCTGGCCTAGCAGGCGCCCCGCCAGCATCCCGTAAAACGTATCGCCCGCCCAGGAGGCCCGGTGCAGCCAGCTCAGATAGGCTTCCGGCTGCTGCAGCCGCAGCGCTGCGCGCGCCGCCCAGAATTCGACTGGCGGCCCGGTCGTCATCGGAGATCCCGGACATCTGCGCCGTGGCGTCGAATTGTTTGGCGGCGCCGGCGAGATCCCCGTTTTCCCAGGCGGTGATGCCGGTCATGAAGCGCCGGTGCCAGCTTGCGCTGTCGGGCGCGGGAGACGGGATCCGCCGCGCCGCCTGCCGTGATGGTCGTCTCCGGCAGCAGCGAAAGATCGGAAGCGTGTGGCAAATTGCGGGCCGCTATTTTCAGCCGCATGAGGCTGTAGATGGCCTGCGCTTCCGGTTGGGTGCTGTATTTCGCGTACCAGCTCAGCAGCTCCGCAGGGGTGCTGCGGTAATTGGTGCTGAGATAGCGCTGTGCCAAAATCGGTCCGACCAGGGTGGTGTCGTCCAGCCGCCGGATCAGCCGATCCGCTGCGGTGTATTCGGCGTTTTTCTGCAATGTAATGATGCGTTGATACATCGCCACCTCGCTCGGTGGCAGCGGTTGCGGCAGCACGATTTCCACGTCCGGTGAGGGCGCGTTTCGCGGTACGGCATAAGCTACGCTGTCCCCACCTGTTGCGCTAAGCGGCGCTGAGGGGGGCGGCATCGGTCCCGAACCTTGTCCCGCAACGGGGGACTTCGCCGACGCGCTCGTGGGGGGCACGAGCCCAAGGGCAAAAACGGACACTGTTGCCAAAGCAAGTCCAGTGGCGTTCAGGCGGGAGAGCATGTTGAGGGCTCCTCGCATTCCAAATGCCGTACACATCACGGCTATGAGATGCAAGCGTTTCTGGTGAGACGCGTCTCATAAAATAAGACAAAACTAAAGAGTTTCCGCAGATTAACAACCGATGTCGAAGTCACATTGGCGTGAAAATAGCTGGATTAATTGAGGGTCAGCCATTCGCGTATCGCCAATAAATCCCGCCAGGACTTCGGCTTTCGCGGCAGGCATGCGCTGCAGGTAGGCCGGGTGATAGCTCGGCAGGCAGGGCAGGGGGGCCGCGTTGCCTGGCATTTTGACATCGCGCCAGGTGCCGCGCAGCCGTCGGATGCCAAGGCTGCGCTCCGGTTCCGGCAACAGCGCCTTGGCCGCTACCGCGCCCAACAGGCACAGGCCGCGCGGCTGCACCAGCGCGATATGCCGCAACAGAAAGGGCAGGCATGTCGCGATCTCGCCCTCGGTCGGGTTGCGGTTGCCCGGCGGCCGCCACGGAATCACGTTGGCGATCCGCACCGCGCTCCGGTCCAGCCCGATGCTGCCCAGCATCTGGTCGAGCAACAGCCCCGCAGGGCCCGCGAAGGGCCGGCCGGCCCGGTCCTCCTCCGCCCCCGGTGCATCGCCGATCAGCATCAGCCGGGCATCCGGGGGGCCATCGGCGAAGACCAGTTGGGTTGCCGTGTCACGTAGCGCGCAACCGGTAAAGGTAGCAGAGCGCACGCTCCAGCGCCGCCAGCGTCTCGCAGCCCTCGGCGATCCGCGCCGCATCTTCCGGTCCGGCGGGCAAGGCGGGTGCTGCGGCGCGTGGGGGCTTGCGGGCCGGCGCCGGCATTGGCGGCGGTGCTGGCGGCACTTGCCCACGCCGATCCTGCGGCGCATCCAGCAGCGCCTCATCGGCTCCCCATTCCACAGACAGGCGCAGCGCCTCGAGCAATTCCATGCCGCATCCTTACCCGACGCGGCGGTATTTGAAATCGGGGTTTCGGCAATTTTATGCCGGCTCTCCTGGCGGCAATGCTAAACACTTTACGCGCGCTCACCATCTTACCTATACGGTAACGAGAAAACAGTTGAAGGCGCCCGATGTCAGAGCAGATGGACCCGCGTGAAGCGATGGAATTCGACGTGCTGGTCGTTGGCGCGGGGCCTGGCGGCCTGTCGGCCGCGATCAAGCTCAAGCAGTTGAACCCGGAACTTTCCGTCTGCGTCGTGGAAAAAGGCGGCGAGCTCGGCGCGCATATCCTCTCTGGCGCGGTGCTGGAGCCGCGTGCCTTGTTGGAGCTGTTCCCCGAAATCGATCCCAGCCTCATTCCGCTGGCAACGCCGGTTACCGAAGACCGGTTTTTGTTTTTGACGAAGACCAAAGCCTATAAACTCCCGACGCCGCCGCAGATGCATAATGAGGGCAATTACGTCGTCTCGCTCGGCAATGTCGTGCGCTGGCTCGGGCAGCAGGCGGAAGAGCTGGGCGTGGAAATCTATCCCGGTTTCGCCGCCGCCGAGGTGCTGTTCGAGGATGGCCGCGTGGTCGGCGTCGCCACCGGCGATATGGGCATCGGCAAGGATGGCCAGCCCACCGGCAATTTTCAGCGCGGCATGGAATTGCGCGCCACGTATACGATTTTCGCGGAAGGCTGCCGTGGATCGCTCTCGAAACAATTGATCAAGCAATTCGGCTTGAATGCAGAACAGCGACCCGCAAACCTACGGCATCGGCATTAAGGAACTCTGGGAAGTAAAGCCAGAGCATTTCAAAAGCGGCCTGACGATCCACAGCGTCGGCTGGCCGCTTGAAATCGGACACCTATGGCGGTTCGGCGATTTATTTTTTCGGCGAAAATCTGATGGCCTATAGTTTTGTCGTTGGGCTGGACTACAGCAATCCGTATCTCTCGCCCTTCCAGGAGATGCAGCGCTTCAAGACGCATCCCAGCATTGCGCCGTTTTTTGAAGGGGCGAAGCGCATCTCCTACGGCGCCCGCGCCTTGAACGAGGGCGGAATTCAGTCGCTGCCCAAGCTCACTTTTCCCGGCGGCGTGCTCGTCGGCTGTGCTGCCGGCACGCTGAACGTTGCCGAAAATCAAAGGCACGCATACCGCGATGAAATCCGGCTATGGTGGCGGCTGAGGCCATCGCCGAGGCACTGGCCGGCGAGCGCCCCGCGGAAGTCACGGCTTATACGCAAAAACTAAAGGAAAGCTGGGTCTGGCCCGAGCTGCATTCGGTGCGCAATATCCGGCCCGGGTTTCGCCAAATTCGGCCTCTATGGCGGGCTGCTGAACGCGGCGTTGGATACCTATGTTTTCCGCGGCAAGGCGCCGTGGACGTTTAAAAACCACAACGATTACGCGGATCTGAAAAAGGCGCAAGGATGCGAAGCCGATCGAGTATCCCAAGCCGGACGGCAAGCTCACCTTCGACCGGCTCTCCTCGGTGTTCATCTCCAATACCAATCATGAGGAAAACCAGCCGCCGCATCTGACACTGCTCGACCCCGCGAAGGCGATCAGCGTGAATTATAAAGAATATGCCAGCCCGGAGACGCGCTATTGCCCGGCCGGCGTGTATGAAATCGTCGGCGCGGATGCGGGCAATCCGCAATTGCAGATCAACGCGCAAAACTGCGTGCATTGCAAAACCTGCGACATCAAGGACCCGACCCAGAACATCAATTGGGTCGTGCCGGAAGGCGCGGGCGGCCCGAATTATCCGGGCGGGATGTAACGGGGCCGGAACCGGGTGGGCGAGGTTGCGAACATCCGGTATCATGGCGCCATGACAAACCGAATCGGGATTGCCGGAATTTCCGGACGTATGGGCCGCTTGCTGGCCGAGGAGGCCGCCGCGCAGGCGATTCTGGCGGGCGGCACCAGCCGTTCCGGCCAGAATCCGGGGGCAGCACCGCTTTATGCGGATATCCCGGCGCTGGCGCAGGAAGCCGATGTGGTGATCGATTTTACCCATGCCAGCACCGTGGCGGCGCATGCCGCCGCTTTGGCCGAAGCCAAAACCCCCTGGGTGCTGGGCACGACCGGCTATAGCGCGGACGACTGCGGCCGCTATTGAAGCCGCCGCGCGAAGCATCCCGGTCATTGCCGCGCCGAATTTCTGCACCGGCGTCAACCTGCTTCTGCTGCTGTCCGAGCGGATGGGGGCTGCCCTGCCGGGCGGGCGGTATGATGCGGAAATCCTGGAAATGCATCATCGCCAGAAGGTCGATGCACCCTCCGGCACGGCCTTGGCCCTGGGCCGGGCGGTGGCTGCCGGGCGCGGCGTGGCGCTCGAAGATGTGATGGTGACGAGCCGCAGCGGCCATACCGGCCCGCGCGGGGAGCATGAGATCGGCTTTGCGACCTTACGCGGCGGCCAGATTGTCGGCAGCCATACTGTGCTCTTCACCGCCGGCGACGAGCAGATCTCGCTCACCCATCATGCTTTGGACCGCCGCGTGTTTGCCTCCGGCGCGGTGCGCGCTGCTTTATGGCTCAGCGGCCAGAAGCCGGGGCTCTATACGATGCGGGATTTTCTCGGGGTCTAAGTCAAATTGTCCTGCCACTACTCAGGATAGCATATCTCCATCGATCCGGTATGGTCTTGACCCGGCGGGGCGAATAAGTCATCGGAAATCGCCTGAAATTAGGGATATTTGTGCATGCGTGATAAAGGTGAGTTTCTGTTCACTTCCGAATCGGTTTCGGAAGGTCACCCGGACAAGGTTGCGGACCGGATTTCGGATACCGTCGTCGATGCCTATTTGGCCGCCGATCCGTATGCGCGCGTCGCATGCGAAACCTTGGTGACCACCAACCGCATCATTCTGGCCGGCGAAACCCGCGGGCCCAGCAGCATCACCCACGAATATCTGGCGCATCTCGCCCGTTTGGCGGTGCATGATATCGGCTACGACCAGGCAGGCTTCTCCTGGCGCAATGCAGATGTCAGCGTGCATCTGCATGCGCAATCCGCCGATATCGCGGTGGGCGTGGACGCGGCCGGCAATAAGGACGAGGGTGCCGGCGACCAGGGCATCATGTTCGGCTATGCCTGCACCGAGACCGAGGCGCTGATGCCGGCCCCGATTTACTATTCGCATCTCATCCTGCGCCGCATCTCCGAGCTGCGCCGCGCCGGCAATGAGCAGGTCAAAGGCCTGCTGCCGGATGCGAAGAGCCAGGTCACGCTGAAATATGTCGACGGCAAGCCGGTGGGTGCGACGTCCGTGGTCGTTTCCATCCAGCATGAGGAAGGTGTGAGCACCGCGCGGATCCGGGAAATGCTGACCCCGATCATCAAGGCGGCCCTGCCCGAGGGCTGGATGCCGCCGCAGGAGGAACTCTACATCAACCCGACCGGCATTTTCGTCATCGGCGGTCCGGACGGCGATTGCGGTCTGACCGGGCGCAAGATCATCGTCGACACCTATGGCGGGGCTGCCCCGCATGGCGGCGGCGCATTCTCGGGCAAGGACCCCACCAAGGTGGACCGTTCGGCGGCCTATGTCTCGCGCTACCTCGCCAAGAACGTCGTTGCCGCGGGCCTGGCCGAGCGCTGCACGTTGCAGCTCAGCTACGCCATCGGCGTCAGCCAGCCGCTCTCGCTCTATGTCGATCTGCACGGCACCGAGCGCGATGTCGACCAGCTCAAGCTGGAGAAGACCCTGCGCCAGCTGGTCAACCTCACCCCGCGCGGCATCCGCGAGCATCTGCAGCTCAACCGCCCGATCTATGCGGTGACCTCGGCTTTCGGCCATTTCGGCCGCACGCCGGATGCCGATCTGAACAGCTTCACCTGGGAAAAGACCGACCTCGTTCCCGCGCTGAAATCCGCTTTCGGACGCTAATCCGAGGGAAAAATCCAAGGGGCGTCGCCCCTTGGGCTTCGATCGTTTATATGCGGTCATGCCAGCTTCGGCTGGCATTTCTGCGTTATGAGGTACCTGCTCTTGTCCGCTCCTGAAGGCATCAAACCGCCCCCCGACCGTCTTTATGGCCGGATCAAGGGGAAAAAACTCCGCTCCCGTCAGGAATGGCTGCTGGCCGAGTTCCTGCCGCGACTCGCCTGGCCGGAAGTGCCCTTTGGCCTGACCCCGCGCGAAATCTGGCTCGAGGTCGGCTTTGGCGGTGGTGAACATGCCTATGCCTTGGCCCAGGCCAACCCGGATGTCGGCTTCATCGCGGCGGAGGTTTTTGAGAACGGCATCTGCTCGCTGCTCTCGCGCCTGGCCCCGGATGATGTGGCGGAACCGGTGATCCCGCTGAACCTGCGTTTGTTCACCGACGATGCCCGCCCGCTGCTGCGCGGCATGGCGGATGCCTCGCTCTCCAAACTCTTCCTGATGTTCCCGGACCCCTGGCCCAAGGCCCGCCATGCCAAGCGCCGCTTCGTCCATCCCGAACACCTGGCCGAGGCCGCGCGCGCTTTGCGCCCCGGCGGCGAATGGCGCATCGCCTCGGATGATCCCACCTATCAGGCCTGGACCGACGAAGTTTTGGCCGCGCAAAGTTTCTTTGCGGTGACACGGACGGAAAGCCGCCCTGAAGGCTGGCCGCCGACGCGCTATGAAGCGAAAGCCATTATAGCGGGACGCCAGCCGATCTACTGGTCGCTAACAAGACGGTAGTTCAAGGTCCTACGCGAATTTGTTAGTTTAGGCCGTGCTGGTAATACCGCCGCGGCCTAATGAGCAAAAGTTTTTGCGCCGCTTTTTTCCAAAAAGCGGCTACTTTCCTTTTGTGCGTCAAACTTCCTCTTCTTCCTCCAGCCCGAACTGCTGCGCTTCTTCGTCATATTCGAACAATTCCGCATACCGGCCCCAGGCGATCACGGTGCGCAGCGTCTCCTCGGCATATTCCGGGGACATATGGTCTTCGAGCTCGTCGCGGAAGCGCACCGCCGAAGCGCGGTGATTGGGGCGCTGGTCGATGACGGTGCGGATTGCGGAGATCAGCGGGACATGCGCACGCAATTGCTCGGCGAAAATCTTCTTGCGCTCCTCGGTGTCGGCCTCGGCGAATTTGCGGCCGGTATCGGTGAGGATCAAATCGCCCTCTTCCAGTACCGCGAAGCCGAGCAGCCCCAGGGTCTCGCCCAATGGCAGGAGCTCGTCGGCCTCATATTGCAGCGCTGCCGCCAGCGCCGGCAGATCCGCCCGCCCGTCATAAGGCGGGTTGTGCAAGGTCTCCATCAACCCGGCCATCAAATTGGTGCCGACCGGGTGCAGCGGCGTTGCAAACCCGGTCGGGGCTGCTGCCGGTGCGGCCGGTACTTCCACCACGCGCCGCGTCATGATCCCGTAAATATCGTCCACCAACTGCCGGAAGGCCGGGTCGAACCGGTTGCGCGGGCGAGGGAAGGGGACGGCCAGCTCATGCGCGACCCGTCCCGGGTTGGAGGAGAAGACCAGGATACGGTCGCACATCAGCACCGCCTCCTCGATATTATGCGTCACCATCAGGATGGATTTTACGGGCAGCTTTTTGTCCATCCAGAGATCGATGAGATCGGTACGCAGCGTCTCGGCCGTCAGTACGTCGAGGGCCGAGAACGGCTCGTCCATCAGCAGCAGGTCCGGATGCACGACCAGCGCGCGCGCCAAGCCCACGCGCTGGCGCATGCCGCCCGAAAGCTCCTTCGGATAGGCCGTGTCATAGCCGCCGAGCCCGATCAGATCGATCGCCTCTTCCGTCCGCTCCTCGCGCTCATCCTTCTTCACGCCGAGCGCTTCCAGCCCGAGCTCCACATTTTCCTGCACGGTCAGCCAGGGGAAAAGCGCAAAACTTTGGAACACCATAGCGACGCCGGCCGCCGGGCCGGTCAACGGCGCGCCGCGCCACGTGACTTCGCCCGCGGTTGGCTTCAGCAGCCCCGAGACAATCCGCAACAACGTGGATTTGCCCGAGCCCGAGCGCCCCAGAAGCCCGACGATCTCGCCGGAATGCAGGGTCAGGTCCACGTCATCGAGCACGATGAGATCGGCGCTGGCATCCTTGTGGTAGGATTGCCGGCAGTTGCGGACGGTCAGGAGCGGGCCGTTAATGTTCTGGTGCATGATGAATTACCCCAACGTGGTGCGGCGGGTGGCATAGGCATAAAGCGGGCGCCAGAGGATACGGTTGAAGAGGATGACGAAGCCGGACATTACGGCGACCCCCAGCACCACACGCGGGGTGTCCCCGGCGGCGGTTGCCTGGGCGATATACGCGCCCAGCCCCTGCGCCGTGAGATTATGACTTCCCCAGCTCGCCACCTCCGCCACGATGGACGCGTTCCACGCCCCGCCGGAGGCGGTGATCGCCCCGGTGATGAAATACGGCAAAATGCCGGGGATCATCACTTTGCGCCACCACAGCCACCCGCGCACGCGGAAATTCGCCACGGCCTCTTTCATATCGCCGGGAAAAGCCGCGGCACCCGCGATGACATTGAACAGAATATACCATTGCGTGCCGATCAGCATCAGCGGGGTGAGCCAGATATTCGGGCTGACATGGAAATACACGATTGCGATCACGACCGGCGGGAAGAGCAAATTCGCCGGGAAGGCAGCCAGGAATTGCGCGATCGGTTGCACCACCCTTGTCGCCTTCGGCCGCAAGCCGACCCAGACGCCGATCGGCACCCAGATCAGGGCCGCGATCACCATCAGCACGATGACGCGGAGCATCGTATAGGCGCCCATCAGCACCGCCGTGCCAAGGTCGCTCCAATGCAGCTTGCCGGAAATAAACCCGATAATTTGCCACGCCGCATAGGCCACCAGGGCCGCGATGATCACGTACCAGATACTGTCCACGACCCGCGAAGGGGCCCGGTTCTCATCGATCTGCGCGCTGCCCCGAAGGCTGAGGCGCAGCCGGAAGATGTTGCGCATGCGATCGCTGATGAAATCGCCGATTGCGGCGAAAAACGCCGTTCGGCGGAGCAGTTTCAGCATCCACGGCTCGGGCGCCGAGGCGGCCGCCGTCGTCTCGAAGCGGAATTTTCCGGACCATGCCACTAGCGGGCGGAACAAAAGCTGGTCGTAGAGCAGGATCACCACGAGCATCGCCAGAATGGCATAAATGATCGCGCGCCAATCCTGCTGCTGCAGCGCCGTGGCGACATAAGAGCCGATGCCGGGCAATGTGAAGGTCGTGTTCCCCACCGTCACGGCTTCCGAGGCGACGACGAAAAACCACCCGCCGGACATCGAGAGCATCGTGTTCCAGATCAGGCCCGGCATGGCGAAGGGGACATCGAGGCGCCAGAATTTCTGCCAGGGCGAGAGACGGAAACTGCGCGCCACTTCCTGCAGATCGTTCGGCAGCGTGGTCAGCGACTGGTAAAAGCTGAAGGCCATGTTCCAGGCCTGGCTGGTGAAGATCACGAAGACCGAGGCGAGTTCCGCGCCCATCACCTGGCCAGGAAACAGTGCCATGAAGAACACGACCGTGAAGGTCAGGAAGCCCAAAATCGGAACGGATTGCAGAATATCCAAAATCGGGATGAGGATCAGTCCGGCGCGCCGGCTTTTGGCAGCCAGCGTCGCGTAGGTGAAGGTGAAAATAAGCGAGAACAGCAGGGCTGCGAACATTCGTGCCGTTGAGCGCAGCGCGTAGAAGGGCAGGTAGGCCGGATCGAGATGGATCGGCGTGTTCTGGATCAACGTAATCGGCGCTGAAATCGTCCCCCGGCCGACCTCGATCAGGGCAACCAGCACGCCCATCACCAGTAGAAGTGCCGCGCCGTCCCAGCGATTCGGTACGCGATGGCCCGCAAGCGCAGGGGGAGTGTAATTCTTCATCTTGTTGCCTGGCGCAGGGGTTGCAATGGGATGATGCATACCCATGCGTGTTCTGTTTGTCACTTGGAAATGGAATGGCGGTTTCGTGACATTGCAAGGGCGTAAGACGGGGGAGGCGGGGCATGGCGCTGCCCCGCGCGCCGTCAGAAATGCCCTTCCCCGAGGTCTGGGGAAGGGCAATCGCAGGCTGGTTTTTTAGGTGAACGCCCCTTGGCGCATAACCGGGCATGTCGTGCCGTCGGCGTGAATGCCGTCAACATCGACTTCCCCGGAACCGATCATCCAATCGATATGGATCAGGCTGTCATTGGCTCCGGCAGCATTTTCGAGCAGGCCTCCCGGTGCGTTGATCCCCAAAGCGCGACCGATGGCGATATGGCTCGCCGCATTCTCGTCAAACAAGGTGTTGAAGAAGAGCAGGCCGGAGCGAGAAATGGGGGAGGCATCGGGAACCAGAGCGACCTCGCCGAGGCGGGCGGCGCCATCGTCGGTGCCGATCAGGTTGCGAAACACCTCCTGGCCGCTCCGGGCGCGCGCTTCCACGATCCGTCCCGCCTCGAAGCGTACTTCGATCCCGTCGATCAGCGTGCCGCCATGAGAGAGCGGCTTTGTCGCGCGCACCACGCCGTCCACGCGGTCGCGGTGCGGCATGGTGAATACTTCCTCGGTCGGAATGTTCGGCAAGCAATGGATACCGGTCGTGGTATCCGCCGATCCGCCATGCCAGACATGGCCATCGACAAGCCCAACGCGCAGATCGGTCCCCGGTCCGCGAAAATGCAGCGCGGAGAAGCGCTTTTCATTGAGCATGGAAGCACGCGCGTGAAGCGTCTCGTCATGCGCCTTCCAGTTCGCGACGGGCTCCGGTCCATCGACGCGCGTGGCTTTGAAAATAGCATCCCAAAGACGCTCAACCGCCTCGGCCGGCGCGAGGTCCGGAAATATCGCCTGTGCCCAAGCCGGGTGCGCGAAGGGGATGATTGCCCAGTTCACCTTGAAGCCGCCGATCAGGCCACGCATTTCTCGGGCCGCGATCGCATGGGCTTTTTGCGTCCTGGCTTGCCGCGTCGAATCTACGCCAGCGAGCAGGTTGGGATCGGTGCCGACAATGTTCAGAACGGCCGCGCCTTCGGTCATGGCCTTGAACATGCTGTCATACCGCCAGGCCGGCGCGTAATCGAAGGCGGCATCGTTGGCCTCGGTCAACTGAATGCGGCTCAGAACCTGGTCGGAAAATTGTACGGCAACCTCTTTGGCGCCGGCGCGCCAGGCGTGGCTCGCCACCGCACGCACCAGCGCAACGGCCTCGACCGGTGCGTTGACAAGCAATTCCTGCCCGGGCTGCAAATTGACGCCGATGCGAACGGCAATTTCAGCAAGGCGATCGAGTGCTGGGGACAGGGCTGTCGATGAGGCGGCCATGGAAAATGGGATCCTTCGGTCGGATGAGTTGATTGGTCACCCATATCGCCATTTCGGGGGCGTGCAAATATTTGTCGATTGACATACCGTACCATATGGTATTATTTCTAAGGTCGCTTTTAGGAGTTAAATAAACGATGGCTCAATCGAAATTTCGCCTTCTGGGTCTATCCGGCAGCATTCGCCAGGGATCCGTGAATACGATCATTCTTCGCAGTCTGGCCGAGCGGCTCGGCGATGCCGCGACCTTGTCGGTGTTCCCGCTGAACGACATTCCGATGTATAACGGCGACCTGGACGGCCCTAACGCGCCGGCCGCCGTGCAGGACCTGAAGGCCGCCATCACGGCGTGCGATGGCATCATCATGTGTTCCCCGGAATATAACCACGGCATGCCCGGCATGCTGAAGAACGCGCTCGACTGGGCGTCGCGCCCGGTATTTGCCTCGCCCCTGCGCGGCAAGCCGACGCTGCTGATGACGTCTTCCCCAGGCTATGTCGGCGGTGCGCGCGCCCATGCGCAGATGCAGGAGACCATGTCCTCCGTGCTCGCGCGCGTTGTGCTGCGCCCGCAGGTGGTGATCGCCGGCGTGATGCCGAAGATCGTCGATGGCAAACTCGTGGATGAGACGACCATCAAATTCTGCCTGGAGGCAATCGACGACCTGCTCAAGGAGATTCGCTTGGTCGCTTCCGCGGAGGCTTCGGCCTGACACAGCCCGTTGGCCAGACCCTTGGTCGGTGACCAGGAACCACCGCGCCGTACGCGGCGTGGTGAGGAACGGGATGGGCAGCTCCGCGCGCGCGCGACGGAGCTGTTCCTCGAACTCGGTTATGATGGTGTCAGTCTCGACGATATCGTGCGCGATGCTGGCGGATCGAAGACCAATATTTATAATTTCTATGGCGGCAAAGACGGCCTGTTCACTACAATAATGGCTGATATGCTCGATGAGATCACCTCGCCGCTGCGGCAGATGCCGTTGACGGGGCTCAGCCTAGAGGCGGGGCTGCGGATGTTCGCGACGACATTGCTCGCGGTGCTTTTGCAGGAACGTCATTTGGCCTTTCAACGCCTGGTGATGGCCGAGGCGTTGCGCCATCCGCAAATCGGATCGAAATGGCATCGTAACGGTCCTGTGGCGACGCAGACCGTGTTGGCGGCCTTCTTGCGTGAACAGCAAGTGCTGGGCTTGATTATTCCGACGATCGATTTGCGCCGTGTAGCCGTGTTTTTTCACGATATGGTGCTCTTCGACCTGCTGAACCGCGCGATGATGAAGATCGATGGGGGGCCGACGCAAACTGAAATCAGTCGACACGATCCGTGATGCGGTCGCGATGATCGTTGCGGCGCTGGAAAATTCGCCTGCGCCTTGATCGTATAGAGCGCGATATGAACGGGATCCATATGAAACTTTCTCCGACCGGCGCCATTTTCGCCATTCTCCTGGGCATGCTCGCGGCGTTGCCGCCGCTTTCGATCGATATGGCGCTGCCTGCTCTGGTGCCGATCACCGCGGCGATGCACAGCACGCCGCGCATGGCGGGCCTGACTCTGAGCCTGTTCATGGCGGGGTTCGGGGCAAGTCCGATTGCATACGGCCCGCTGGCGGACCGTTTCGGGCGGCGGCCGGTGCTGCTCGCGGGTCTCGTTTTATTCGCGCTGGGCGGCGTTGCGGCGACCCTGGCGACGTCGATTACCATGCTGTTGGGCGCGCGGCTGGTACAGGGGGCCGGTGCCGGCGTTGGGATGACGCTGGCTTTCGCCATTGTGCGCGATGTGTTCGAAGGCCGTGTGGCGCAGAGCCGTTTGGCGCTGATTACCATTGTTGCCAATATTGCGCCGATTGCGGCGCCGACACTGGGTGCCGGGCTGCTGATCCTGGTCGGATGGCGCGGCATTTACGGCCTGACTGCGGTAAGCGGCCTGGGGCTGATTGCAATCGTGTTTCTCAGTTTCAGGGAGACGCTTGTGGCGCGTGCGCAGGAAAAGGCGATGCTGCCGCGCCTGCTGGGCGCCTACCGGCAGATCGCGACGCATCGTGATGTGGTATCGCATATTCTGGTCAATGGCCTAGGCTTTGGTTGGATGTTTGCCTATGTGGCGGGGTCGCCGCTGGTGCTGATCGAGGTCAAGCATGTCGCGCCAATTGTCTACGCCATGCTGTTTGCCTGCACGGGGGCTGGGATTGTGGGCGGCGCAACGCTGAACGGGCAGTTGGCGAAGCATGGCATTGCTTCGGAGCGTGTGTTGCTTTGCGCCATCCTGCTCGCCGTGTTTGCCACCCTGACGCTTGTCGGCCTGACCGCCCTCGGCTGGACGCCGTTGCCGGTCCTGATGCCACTTCTCGTGCTGGCGACGGCGTGTTTTGGCCTTGCCGCCCCCAGCGCTTCGCATGGCGCGATGGGCCCGATCCCCGAACTGGCGGGGATTGCCGGCGGCCTGTTGACCTCGGTCCAGATGCTGTTCGGCGCGGTGGCGAGCTGGGCGGTGGCATTCTTCTTCCCGGCATTCGGAATATTCGCGATGACCGGCACGATGGCGCTGCTGGCGGTGATTGCGCTGCTGGTTTATCTGCCCAGTGCGGTCCACCAGGCGCGGGGGCAAGGCAGCGTCATCGGGGTGTCGTAGCGCGTGGCGTGATATCCGGTGGGGGTTGACGTTGATGAGAGCATCGCCCTAAGCACATCGCGTGCGCCTGTCCTGGAATATCCTGCCTATCGGAACGTTCAGACTTCGTACTGAATATGGTTCCGGCACAGCAGGCATCGCATAACATGCGCGACACGAAGATGACCTTGGCCCTCCAGGCGGCGCTGCTACTCGTTTTATCGGTTGTCTTCGAACGGGGGCTTGAAGCGCTGCGCCTGCCCGCCGCCTTGCTGCTGGGTCCGATGGCCGCGGCGATCGTACTTGCGGCCGCCCGAACCGGGCTGCGCGTTCCGGCACCGCTTTTCATGTCCGGCCAGGCGATCATCGGCTGCATGATTGCCGGGAACATCACCCCTTCCATTCTGCACACCATGCTCGCCGACTGGCCGATTTTCTTGGCCGGCGTCGTCGCGGTGGTCATTGCAAGCAACGCCTTCGGCTGGTTGCTCGCGCGCCTGCGCGTGCTGCCCGGCAATACCGCACTTTGGGGATCATCCCCAGGTGGTGCTACCGCCATGGTGCTGATGTCCGAAGCCTTCGGCGCCGATATCCGGCTCGTCGCCTTCATGCAGTATCTGCGTGTCGTCTTTGTCGCGGTCGTCGCCACGCTCGTCGCCCGGTTCTACACGAGCGGGGGTGCCACCCCCGAGGCGACGGTCTGGTTCCCCCATATTCCCGCTTTGTCCTTTGCCGAAACCCTGGCGCTTGCCGCCTTTGGTGCGATTGCCGGCCGGAAGCTGCGTATCCCCGCCGGGGCATTGCTGATTCCCCTTGCCGTCGGGGCGGTGCTGCACAGCACTGGTGCGATGGTTTTCGTGCTCCCGCCCTGGCTGCTGGCCGGCAGTTACGCGCTGGTCGGCTGGACCATCGGGCTGCGCTTCAGCCGCCCCATCCTGGTCCATGCCGCGCACGCCTTTCCGCGCGTTGCGTTGTCGATCCTGGCCCTCATTGCGCTCTGCGGCGGATTGGCGGCATTGCTGACGCACAGGCTACATATCGATCCGCTCACGGCCTATCTCGCCACCAGCCCGGGCGGCATCGATTCTGTCGCGATCATCGCGGCCTCCTCATCGCATGTGAACATCCCCTTTGTCATGGCCATGCAAACGGCCCGCTTCCTCTTCGTGATTTTCGTAGGCCCGCCCATAGTGCGCTTCGTGGCACGCCGGATTAAGGTTTAGGACGGCGAGCCTGCGTCGCGCCTTAAAGCGCGTTCCCATGGGCGAGGGCGGGTGTGCCGGTTTGCCGGTGGATGAAATCGAGACAATCCGGCAGGACGGGGGCGCTGGCGCGCCAGGCCGGTGATACGGCGGTGATGATAAGCTGATGGTCGAGCCCTGGGTATAATTTCATGGTCACGCGGTCGCCCATGGCCCGCAGGCGCGATGCAAGACGCGTGGTGTTGCTGGGGTCCACGGTGCCGTCTCTTAATCCCGCGGCGAGAAAGGCGGGCGGTGCGCCCGGAGCGACGAAGTTGATCGGTTGCGTGCTGGCTAAATATTGCGGTGGACCGAAAATGATTTTCAGCGTCGGATTGTCCAGGGGCAGGAAGTCATAAGGGCCGGCCAGGCCGATCATGCCGCGAATGTCCCGTGCCGGGGTGAGGCCAACGGCGGCAAGCCATTGCGGATCGAAAGCCAGCATGGCGGCGATATAGGCCCCGGCGGAATGACCCATGAGAATAATGTGGTCGGGATCGCCGCCATAATCCGCGGCATTGTCCCGGCTCCAGCGCACTGACTGGGCGGCATCCTGCAGGAAGCCAGGGAAGGTAACGGCGGGATAGACACGATAATCCGGGATGATGGCAACGACCCCGCTTTCAGCCAGGGCTTCGCCGACGGCGCTGTACATGGATTTATCGCCCGATTGCCAGCTTCCCCCGTAAAAAAACACGACGACCGGGGCGTGAACCGCGTGGCGGGGGGCATAGATATCCACGCCGCCGCGTGAACCCGGCGCGTAGGAACTATGCTGCGTCGTATAGGTTTGTTCGCCCCCGGCATTGGGGAGCGTCTCTGGAATGGCAAGACAGGCGGCAAGAAGCGTAAACAGCAGGGTAACGATGAATGGCTTGGTCACGCGGAACCTCAACCTGTGAATCGAGAAACTTCGTGCACTTTTTGCTTCTTTTGCAGAATTGGTGTTGGAGGCCGCATGCCTGGAACCAATTTACTGAAGTATTATGGCGTTATTGATAATGATCTGCAATGAAAATTGCATCAGTGAGCTGCATGACCCGTTGCTGTTTATTCCAAGGCAATTCGCGGGGGCAATTCGCGGAAATGCATTCAGGCGTTGGAGCGTTACGGATGCGCAGCGGGCTTGGATGTTATCCGTAGGGCGGCGCACGGCGCGCGCGTTGCATTTTGCCGGCCTCGGTCCACCAGGAGAGATCGTCCGCGAAGCGCGGGAAGGCGCGCTCGAGCGCAGCACCCGCTTCATGGGTCGGTCGGCCGTTGGCATCGAGCGTGTCGGCGATCGGGCCGATGGTGAGGCTTGAGGAGATGACCACCATGCCCATCTCCGAGAGAATGCCATGCCAGGCGGAATTGGAGCGCGCCCCGGATAGCCGGCCGGCCGAATAGCTGGCGATCGCCGCAGGCCGCCAGAACCATTCTTCGAGGAAATGATCGGTCAGGTTCTTGAGGCCGGGCTGGATGCCCCAATTATATTCCCCGGTCACGAATACGAAGGCATCGGCGCGACGGATTTTATCGGCCAGCGCCTCCATTGCCGCCGGCGCGCTGCCCTTGGGATATTCCTTGTACATCCGATCGAGCATCGGAAGGCCGACGGCCTTGGCATCGATCAGTTCGACCTCATTGCCGCGCGCGGCAAGACCGGCGATAAGATAATCGGCCAGCCGGATGCCCATCCGGTCGGAACGGTAGGAGCCGTAGAGAACCAAAATGTGATCAGACATTTGAAAAACCTCCTCTCAGCGCGCTTTCTGTGCCGCCCATTTACAACCGGCGTGGCTGCGGATCTTAGTCCAGCGCGCTGAGCGACCCAAAGCATATTCAGCTTCACGCGTCTGGCCTTTGCGAGATGCGTGGTGCATGAGCGGGAAGTGACCGCGTAAATGGATAACGATGACTGATTGGACTGACGGCTACCTCGCCGACATTGCCTATACGACGGAATTTTATCGCCACACGACGCCGGCCTGGTTGTCCTTGGCAACCCTGCTGAACGGGCACAGGCCGCCGCGCATCGATGGCAAGTTCCGTTGGTGCGACCTCGGCTGCGGCCAGGGGTTTACGGCGCTCGGCGTTGCGGCCTGCCATCCGCAGGCGGAAGTATTCGCCTTCGATTTCAGCCCCGCGCATATCGATAATGCGCGGACCATGGCCGCGCGCGCGGGGATCGGCAATGTCGTGTTCGCGGAGACGTCCTTCGCGGAGCTGGCGGAAGCGCCGCGCGAGGCGTTGCCGCAGATGGATTTTATCGTGCTGCACGGCGTGTGGAGCTGGGTGTCCTCGATGCAGCGCGCGTATCTGCTGCGCTTCATCCGCGACAGGCTGGCCCCCGGCGGCGTGGTGTATCTGAGCTATAATGCGCTGGCCGGCTGGGCGGCGATGCTGCCGGTGCAACGCTTGATGCGGCTGCTTAGGGGCTGACGCGGAACAAATGCTTCATCTGACCGGTAGGTAGCAGGGATTTGGATCGAGGCGCCGCAATGTCTGGCGTCAGCAGCTACGGCCGCGCTGCTTCTTCAGTTTTTTTATGCGACGGCGTTGGTACGTGTCGATGTCGCGGAACAGCGGAGAGCGACGATCGAATAGGAGGTGGGTGATGGAGACGATATGGACAGCCGCCGTGTCCGAGCCACCAATGTCGAGGCAACAGGCAACGCCGCCCTCGTCGCCGAGATGCAGCACATCGACCACTTGGCATTTTTCTGGAATTGGTATTTCGGGCGATTTTGCTGCAAGGTTGCGCTGTAGATCTTTAGCGATGCCTGCATTGATCGGTAACAGCTCCTTGAGCCTTGAAATAAAGAGAGCGGTCTTCTCAGGGTCATCGATCATCTTGAGCTCTTGGTTGTGGTGAGATCGTGTAGTTCCATTCGCCGTGAAAATCGTCACAGGCGAGATTGATGGTGGCCATTTCGGCATCCGAGACCTTGATGGCTTTGGGATACTGATTTTCGTCGAGGCAGCATTGCACATCAAGGCCTTTGCCAGTCGTCGTCGCTCCGATCAGTTGGACAATGACCTCGCGACTGATCAGCGGCTTGCCGCGCCAGTTTTGTGTGATGAAGGCGAAGAGCCGATGTTCGATACGGTTCCACTTGCTGGTGCCGGGCGGGTGATGGGCGACCGTGATGGCGAGACCGGTTTCATTGGCGAAAGTCTGAAGCTCGCGCTTCCATAAGCGAACGCGAGCGCCATTACTGCCACCGCAATCGGCCGTGATCAGGAGGCTGGTCGCGCTGAGATAGCGGATTTTGCCCAGAGCCTGCCACCAGCGCCGGATGCTCTCGACTGCGAAGGCAGCAGTATCGTGATCGATACCAACATTAACCCAGCCCGCGTTCGCTGTGATGTCGTAGATGCCGTAAGGCGCAACCTTGCCCAGTTCGGGTATCTTGAAGTCGTGGACGCGCACCGGCTCGGGGTCGCCTTTGGGCCGTAGCTCACGGCCGCCATTCTTGAAGTCGCCGACCAACTCCTTCTTCTTTGTATCAACCGAAATAGCGGGCTGGCCGGTGCTCTGGAACCGTTTGATCTTGTCGTTGATGTTTTCAAATTGCCGATCGCGGTCAGGATGTGAGGCACCCTCGCGCGTCTTCTTGTTGCCCTGAAGGCTGAAGCCAAGCCGTCGTAGCAACCGGCCGACTAATTTCTGGCTGGCAGTGAAACCGCGCTCAGCAAGTCCGCGGACGAGGCGGCGCTGGCTCCGGCTGACCCACCGCAGGGTTGCCTCGGGATCGCCACGGATCGCCGATTGGACCAGTTCCTCCAGTGCATCCAGCAGTCCGGGCTCAGTCTCGATCTTCGCCTTGCTGCCGCCGCCAGGCCGGCGAATACGGCCCGTCAGTGGGGCATTGTCGCTTCGCAACTCCGCAAGACCACGCACGATTGTGCTGCGCGCAACCCCCGTCGCTTGCGACACCGCCGTGACACCGCCCCAGCCTGCCGTTAGCGCTTCATTCGCGGCAAACAGCCGCCGTGCCCGCTCGTCAAGATAGGGCACCAGCCTCTCAAAGCGCGCCTTGATCGCATCCGTGTCGATCATCAACATTGGCCCAAAGTCATCGGGCCACCGAATCAGATCATGGCTAACCTGTCCAGCCCTTTGCCTGAGCAGCCCAGGGCAATCGGGTGAAGAACCTCGTGACAAGCTGTTAAAAGTCTAAATCTATACGTGTCCTCCGATTCGCTTACGGAGGAATATCATGGAAGCGTTTTCGGCGGCTGGGGATGCGGGTTGCGAGGCGGTTGTATTTCTTGGGTATTTTGAAGATTTGCCCGACCCGCGTCAGCGCGGCAAGGTTATGTATCCGCTGGATAAGGTGTTGCTTTTATCTCTGCTCGCGGTGTTGGCCGGGGCCGAGACGTTTGTTGATATCGCCCGTTTTGGGGCCAAGAAGCTCAGCCTTTTGCGCCGGTTCCGGCCGTTTGTGGATGGCACACCCTCGCATGACCATCTGGGCGACATCTTCGCCAGCCTCGATGCCGAGCACTTCCAGCGTTGCTTCGTGGCCTGGGTTTCGGGTCTTACTGGGGTACCAGCCGGGGTGATCGCCATTGATGGCAAGACCTCGCGCCGGTCGAAAGGTGCGAACGCGCCGATCCACATGGTCTCGGCCTTTGCGGCGCGTCAACGGCTTGTGCTTGGCCAGGTGAAGGTTGCTGAAAAATCCAACGAAGTCCTTGCCATCCCGAAACTGCTCGACATGCTGGCGATCGAGGGAGCCATTGTCACCATCGATGCGATGGGATGCCAACGTCACATCGCGCAAAAGATCGTCGACAAAAACGCCGATTACGTGCTCGCGCTGAAAGGCAATCAGGGCACATTACGTGATGATGTTGAATTATTTGCCACCGAGCAAAAGGCCCGCGGCTTCGCCGACAGCAAAATCAGCCAGGACACCACCGTTGATGGTGACCACGGCCGGATCGAGACCCGCACAACCACCGTTATCCACGATGTCGAATGGCTGCAAAAACACCATAACTGGCCGGGCCTGAAAGCTATCGTCGTGGTCGAAAGTAGCCGCGAAATCCAGGGGAAAATCGAGCAGGAAACAAGGTTTTACCTCACCTCGCTCGGGATGCTGGCCGCCATCCTCGGGCCAGTCATACGAAGCCACTGGGCAATTGAGAACAGCCTGCATTGGGTGATGGACATGGTCTTCCGCGACGACGAATGCAGGGTCCGAACCGAACACGCCCCGGCCAACTTCACCACCATAAAGCACATGGCCCACAACCTGATCCGAAGAGCACCAAGCAAGGACTCTATGCGCCTCAGAAAAAAGGTCGCAGCTTGGGACGACGAGTTCCTCGTCAGCCTCATCTCAGCGTAAAACCTTCACCCGATTCCCCTGCTGAGCAGCCACGATAACGGACTTCCAAACAACTCCGACGCATCATGACACGACAATCCTTGATTCGGTTATTTTGCGTCAGGTCCTTAGCGAAACCCAGCCCGGACCGGTGGAGGAGATGATCCCCCGCGCGCTGGGATTCATTACCGAGCTGACCCGTGGCGATGCCGCGTTTTTCGCGCATAATCCGCTGGTTGCCGCGCGGCTGGAATATCTGGCCAAGGAAAATCCGCATTATTTGGCGCATGAACTGTTGCACGCGACCTGGGAGCCGATGGCATTCGACGCGGTGGCGCGCGACATGGGGGAGGTGAAATGCGGGTTTATCGGCAGCGCGACGCTGCTGGAGAATATCGACGCGCTCTCCGTGCCGCCGAACATGGCCGCCACCCTCGCGCAAACCGGCGATGTGCGCCTGCGGGAGGTGCTGCGCGACCTTGGTGCTTCGCGCACCTTCCGCCGGGATTTGTATCGCCGCGGGGCCGATAAGCCGCTGGCGGGGGAATTGACCGCGTTGCTCGACGAGATCGTACTGACGGATCTTGGAGCTCCGGACAACGGAGAAATCATCATCAGCACGGGCGGTGGCAGCAGCCGGACGCTGGACGGGCAAGTCTATGCGCCGCTGCGGGAGCGGCTGCGCGCGGGTCCGCTGGCGGTGGGGGAACTGCGCCGGAGCCTTGGCGACCTGTCGCTCGCCAAAGAGGTCGTCAGCGTGCTGTGCGCAACCGAGGCCGCGCACCCAATGCCCAGCCCTGAGCCGAGTGCGGCGCAGATAGCGCGGACGGATGCGCTGAATCGCGTGATCGGCTTGCATAACCGCCAGGGGGGCGCACTCAAATGCCTGGTGACGCCGAAACTCGGTACCGGGCTGGCGGCGGACACATTTGAGACGATGGTTTTTGAGGAATTTTCCGCCGGGATGCCGGATGATCTGGCGCCGGCCATCGATCGCCTGATGGCGGTACTTCTGGAGCGGGGGGTATTGCCGCAGCAGGGCGGTGTGCCGAGTGACGCCGATGGCACGCGGGCCACGTTGCGCCAGGCCCTGGAGCGTTTCATTACTACAAGGTTGCCGCTCTTTCAGCGGGTCGGGATTTTGCCGGGCGCGGGGAACCGTAAGGGGACGGGTGCTCCGGGGCAATAATTCGCGTTGAGGTTTATGCCGTAGGTCTGGCCTTTTGGTGCAAGACCCCCAGATACGGGACGTCATCTACGCCTGGGAGATTGCGGCATGCGTGTTACGCGTGCCGTG
The DNA here is from genome assembly GCA_963737355.1 of uncultured Pseudomonadota bacterium. Lineage (GTDB taxonomy): Bacteria > Pseudomonadota > Alphaproteobacteria > Acetobacterales > Acetobacteraceae > Acidocella. The sequence continues at coordinate 51,132 of CAVTSC010000002.1, forward strand.
GGCTTCCGGGACAATCGTCTATCACAAGGATTTCCATGATGAAGGTCTATGAGTTTAAAGGTTTCCCGAATCCTGCGCGCGTGCGCATCGCGCTCGCCGAGAAGGGGATGCTGGAACAGGTCGAGTTCGTGCATGTGGACGTGCCCGGCGGCGAACACCGGCAGCCCGCCTTTGTGGCAAAAAATCCGTCGGCCGCGGTGCCGGTGCTGGAGCTGGCCGATGGCACCTGCATTGCGGAATGCACCGCGATTACGGAATATCTCGACAATCTGGACGGAAATCCGATCTTGACCGGAAAGACGGCACAGGAACGCGCCGTCGTGCACATGATGCAGCGCCGGGCCGAAGCCGGGGTGCTGGATGCCGCCGTGGCCTATTTCCATCATGCGACGCCGGGCCTCGGCCCGAATATCGAGACCTACCAGAATAAGGAATGGGGTGAATTCCAGGCCAAGCGGGCGGTTGAGGGCATGCGTTACCTCAACAGCGTGCTGGCGACCCAGCCATATCTGGCGGGCGATGCGTTTTCGGTGGCCGACATCACCGCTTTCGCGGGCGTGAATATCGCCGATTACTTTAAAATCGAGATGCCGGCCGAGCTCGTGCATCTGAAGGCTTGGCACGCGCGTGTGGCCGCGCGTCCCAGCATCAGCGCGGCCTGAGAGCCTGAATGAAGAGGGCGCCATGGATTTCGCGCGACGTGCGGGGGTCCATGGCGCCCTACGCGACTGAAGCTGCCTTCCAGGACGAGCATGGCGCTGGAAAAAGCCCTGTCGCGCCGTAAGCTTCGGCTCTATAGCTTGACATTTTATGCAGGCGGCCTCTGATAGGCTTAATTCGTGACGTAACAACCTGGTTGCACGCGCGTATGAGCTTCGACAATGTGACATCGGCGAGCGGCGCGTACGCTTCCCCGGACGCATTTAAAAATGCCATGGAAGCGGCGGATGCTGGAGTCTGGCAGTGGGATCTGGAAACGGGTCTGGTCAGCCTGTCGGCGCAATGCGGCATATTGCTCGGCTGCGAGAGCGCCACGCCGCTCGATTATGCCGATTTTTTGGCGCAGGTGCATGTTGACCGTCGCGGCGATGTTGGCCGGGCGCTGCAGGAAAACATCCATGCCGCCGGCGTCTTTGAGATTGATCTCCGAACCGCATCGCCCGTTGCCGGCACAAACCATGTGCTGCTGCGCGGGCGGTCTTATCGCCGTGACGGAAAGCCGGTTGCCCTGCGCGGGATCATGCTCGATGCCGCCGGGGATAAGACGATGGGGGAAACCAACAGCCGGCTGAGCGCCATCCTCAACTCGTCCGAGGATGCGATTATCGGCAAAACCCTCGATGGAATCGTCACGGATTGGAATTCGAGTGCGGAGGCCATTTTTGGCTATAGCGCGGCGGAGATGGTGGGAAATGGAATTTCCGTCCTGATCCCCGAAGGCGAGGCGGATGAAACGCGGCAAATCCTGGCGCGCATCAAGCAGGGCGAGCGGATTATCCATTATGAGACACGTCGCCGCCGCAAGGATGGCACGGTCATCGATATTTCGCTCTCGGTCTCGCCTGTATGGGACCAGATGGGACGGCTTGTCGGCGCCTCGAAGGTTGCGCGGGATATCACGGCGGCGAAACGCGTGCAGGCGGAATTATTGGAACGCGAAGTCCATTTGCGCTCCATCCTCGATACCGTGCCCGACGCAATGGTCGTCATCGACGAACAGGGGCTCATTCAGTCTTTCAGCGCGACGGCCGAGCGGCTGTTCGGCTATATTGCGCAGGAGGTCGCGGGACGTAATGTGAGCATGTTGATGCCCTCGCCCTATCGCGAGCAGCATGACAGCTACCTGGAGCGCCACCGCACCACCGGCGAGCGGCGCATCATCGGCAGCAGCCGCGTGGTCATCGGGCGGCGGCGCGATGGCTCGACCTTTCCGATGGAGCTCTATATCGGCGAGGCGATTGGCCAGCAGCGGCGCTCCTTCATCGGCTTTGTCCGGGATTTGACCGAGCGGCAGGAGACGCAACAGCGGCTGCATGATTTGCAGGCGGAGCTGGCCCATATGTCGCGTTTCACCGCGATGGGGGAAATGGCCTCGACCCTGGCGCATGAACTCAACCAGCCGCTGACGGCGATTGTCAGCTACTTGAACGGCTGCCGCCGGTTGCTGGAACGCGACGCCGGTGCGAATTTGGCGATGCTGAATGACGGCATCGCCCATGCCGCCGCCCAAGCTTTGCGGGCCGGCCAGATCATCCGGCGCCTGCGCGAGTTCGTGTCGCGCGGGGAGACGGAGCGGCGCCTGGAGAGCCTGCCGAAGCTGATCGAGGAAGCCAGTGCGCTAGCCCTTGTCGGCGCCAAGGAAACCGGCGTGCGGATAAAATTCGTCTTTGATCCGAAGGCTGCTTTTGTCGTGACCGATAAAATCCAGATCCAGCAGGTGATCGTGAACCTGATGCGCAACGCGATGGAGGCGATGGAGGCATCGCCGCGTCGGGAGTTGACGATATCGACAGCGCCCGCCGGTGAGGGAATGGTCGAGGTTGCCGTGGCGGATACCGGGGCGGGCATTGCCGCGGAGATTGCAGAACAGCTCTTTCAGCCGTTTATCACCACCAAGGCGCAGGGCATGGGGGTGGGGTTATCGGTTTCGCGCACGATTATTGAAGCGCATGGCGGGCGGATTTGGGTAAAGCCCAATCCCGGGGGCGGTACGGTATTTTATTTAAGTCTTAAGGCGGTGCAGGCGGAGGAGTTGAGCGATGGCATGTGATTCCGTGGTTCACCTGATCGACGATGACGATGCCGTGCGCCGGGCCTTGGGTTTCATGTTGACGAGTTCGGGTTTCGCCGTTCGCGTGTACGAATCCGCCTCCGTCTTACTGGATGCGCTGCCCAGCATCCAGCCGGGATGCATCGTGACGGATGTGCGCATGCCGGGAATTTCGGGGGTGGAACTGCAGCGGCGGCTGAAGGCCAAAGGGGTCTGCCTGCCGGTGATCGTGATGACGGGGCATGGCGACGTGCAACTCGCTGTCGAGGCGATGAAAGCGGGTGCGGTCGATTTCATCGAGAAGCCGTTTCAGGATGAAACCTTGATTTTCTCGATCCGGATCGCCCTCGATCGCTACAGCAGGGATGCGCAACGGGACCATGAAATGGCGGCCATTGGGATGAAACTGCGGTCGCTCTCGGCCCGCGAGATGGAGGTTCTGGAAGGTTTGGTGGTGGGTCTGCCCAACAAGACCATCGCGTATGATTTGAATATCAGTGCCCGTACGGTGGAGGTTCATCGTGCCAATTTGATGAACAAGATGGGGGCGGCGAATCTTTCAGAACTGATCCGGATGGTGTTTCTCGTCCGCTCCACGGCTGCCGAATCTTGAGATATGCCCGTTTGCGCTGGATCAAATCGCAAAAGCTGTTTTCCGCCTAGGGTATTGCTTCATCTACAGGCGTCGCGGGTGATGCGAGGCGGGAGTTCAGTGAATGTCAGACCGACAGCCTCTGGTGTTGGTCGTCAATGACGACGAGGCAATGCGGAGCGCGTTGCAATTCGCACTCCGGTTGGAGGGGGTGGAGGTCCATGTCCATCACGATGGCGTGGATTTGTTGGCGGACCGGGATTTGCACCGGGCGGGGTGTCTCATCTTGAAGGACCGAATGCCGCATATGGATGGTTTGGAGGTGATGGAATATCTGCGCGCTCAGGCCATCCCTGTGCCTGCCATCCTCCTGACGAGTGCTGCGACGATCGGGCTACGCGCACGCGCCGCCGCTGCGGATGTGCGCCTGGTGCTGGAAAAGCCGATATTGGATAATGCGCTGGTCGAAGGCGTTTTGATGATTTTGGATCGCAAGACGGCGCCGGATGTCGGGCCGGCCACGTAGCCCCAATCCGACGCGCAGCATTCGTGCTGTGCGTTTTGGCGCAGCGCAAAAATGTCTCGGCATCCGTGATTTCGCGAGCCCCTGGGATGGGCTATGGCCGGGTAATATAGGAGCGCAAGGAATGCACCTCGTATTGCGCCTCCTCCAGAAGCTGCTTCACCACGTCACCGATTGAGATAATGCCTTCGAGCTTGCCGTTTGAAAGGACGGGTATGTGGCGCGTCCGGTTCAGCGTGATCATTTCAAGCACGTCCCCGATCCGGTCGTCGAGCGAGCAGGTTGAGACCAGCCGGGTCATGAGCGTGCTCACGGGCATTGTTAGAACCGCGGCGCCGTGTTCGATGATACCGCGAATCACGTCACGCTCGGAGATGATGCCGACAACATGGTTTTCAGCATCAAGGACCGGCGTTGCGCCGATTTTATGCGCATAGAGCAAGGCGGCGAAGGAGGCGACGCTCTGCTCCTCCACGGCGGTGACGACCTTGTTCCCTTTTTGTTTAAGAATGGAATAAACCCTGGTTTCCATGTGCGATCCTCCTGCGATCCTCCTGGATATTGCACGCGCTGCGTGCACAAACCCGCTGGGCCGCGCATCGGGGCCGGTACGAACCGCCGGGTAACCCGGATGTTGAGCGGTCAATTCATCGGTAGCCGAACACCATTTGGTGTGTCTTAGTCTGATTTAGATCAACACGCCGTATAATTTTTTTAAAATGCGGCCTCGTTGTACCTCCTGCGTGATCAATCATGGATTAGGACGCGCGGATGTTAGGATGACCGGATTTTGCTGCGGTGCGCCAATATCCGCGGCGCGGAAATTGGCTCGGGATGATGCGAGCCCGGCTGTCGCTTGTTTTGCAGCGATAATCAGCGGTGCGGGATAGACGCCGAGACAGAATAACAACACGACCAGGGCGCCGAGCGTCACCCCGCCAATGCCGATGCCAGAAATCCTATGGCGCGCGGGCGGCGGCGCAGCACTTGGCACGGGGGATAACAGCACGACGATGATGCGCAGGTAATAATATAAACCGATCACGCTGCCAGCGATGAGGGCGGCCAGCGGGAGGGCCAGGCGCAATTCCACACCGGAGGCAATCACATAGACCTCGGCGATGAAGCCCATGGTGGGCGGCAAGCCGGCGAGCGATAACAACATGATCGTGAACCCGCCGGCGAGCCAGGGATGCGACCACATCAGGCCGCGATAGAGGTTGAGCTGGTCCGCATCGTGCCCGAGCTTGGGCTGCGAGAGCAGGGTGATGACACCGAAAGCGCCGATCGTGGTGACGGCATAGGCGCAGAGATAATAGCTTGCCGCCTCAATCGCGATGCTGCCGCCGGCGATGAGGGCGATCAGCACATAGCCGAAATGTGCGATCGAGGAATAGGCGAAGATGCGTTTGATGTTGTCCTGCAGCAAGGCCAGCAGATTGCCGGCGAGCATCGAGAGGATGGCGGCCAGTGCGATGAGCCGCAGCAGGGATGGGTCCCGGTATCCGTCCATCAGCACGAAGTAACGGAATAGCAGCGCGAAGATCGCGATTTTGGAGACGACGGCGACGAAGCCCGTGATCGGCGCGGGGGCGCCCTCATACACGTCCGGCGCCCACATATGGAAGGGCACGAGCGAGAGTTTGAAGCCGATTCCGGTGAGCAGCATGGCAAAGCCGGTCAGGGCGTAAATATCGCTGGGGCCAGGGCCCGTGCTCCAAAGCCGGCCCAGCGCGATGAAGGACATGGTGCCGAAATCCAGATAGATCAGCGCGATGCCGAACAGCAGGAAGGCCGAGGAAACGCCGGCCAGCACCAGATATTTAAGCCCGGCCTCGATCGCGCGTTCGCGCTTGCAGGGATAGGCGATGAGGCCGATCAAAGCGATGCTCAGAGTTTCAAGGCCTAAGAAAAACGCGGCGAATTGCACGCTGGCCAGCAAGGCGGCAGCACCCAAAGTGGCGAGCAGGAGGAGCAGGTAATATTCCTCATAAGGGCCGTCCTCCATACGCTCGAGATAGGCGTAGGAGAGGAGCGTCACGGCAATGGCGACGGCGATGATGAGGGCGAGAAAGAACAGGGTGAAGCCGTCCACCATGAAGAGAGGGGTAAGCATCACGGGCATGGGGGGCGCGTCGATAAGTGCCGCGAGGAGGGCGGCCAGGAGCCCGATGAAGCTTGCCGTCGCCGCGACCCGGTGATCCCGCCGCAGCGCGATCAGGAGCATCACCACGACCGCGGTGGCGGAAAGCAGCAGGAAGGGCAGGACGGCGAGCATATTGGGGCTCATGGCGGGCCACCTTCTGAGAGCATGATCCCGCCATGCGTCGCGGTTTGCAGGTTCGCGAGGCCCGTGGCGGCGATGTCGAGAACCGGTTGCGGATAGACGCCGAGCCAGATGATGGCGGCAATCAGCACGGCCATGACGGCCATGTGGCGGGTCTTCAAATCCGGTGCCGGGGCACCTGCATAAGCGGGGCCGTGAAAGGTTTTTTGCACCATGATCAGCGCATAAGCGGCGGCGGTGATGACACCCAGCGCCCCGACCACGGCGAAGGCGGGATGCCTCTGGAAGGTGCCGAGCAGGATCAGGAATTCGCCGATGAAATTGCCGAGCCCGGGCAGGCCGAGCGAGGCGATGGCGAAGAACATCCCAATGGCGGAGAGAAGCGGCATGCTTGCCCAGAGTCCACCGAGTTCGCGCATGTCGCGCGTATGCAGCCGCTCCTGCAACGTGCCCGCGGTGATGAACAACGCGCCGGTGCTCACGCCATGCGCCAGCATTTGGATGACCGCGCCCTGCAATGCCAGCATGTTCCAGGCGAAAATGCCGAGCAGGACAAAGCCGAGATGGCTGACGCTGCTATAGGCGATGAGGCGCTTGAGGTCATGCTGCGCGAAGGCCAGCAAGGCGCCGTAAATGATGCCGATGACACCGAGCAGCATGGCCAGGGGGGCGAAGTGGAAGGCGGCATGGGGAAAAAGCGGGACGACGAAGCGCAAGAGCCCGTAGGCGCCGGTCTTCAGCAGGACGCCCGCCAGGATGACGCTGCCCGCCGTGGGTGCCTGGGTGTGCGCATCCGGCAGCCAGGTGTGGAAGGGCACGGCGGGAAGCTTGACGATGAAGGCGATGAAGAAGCCGAGCATGATCCAGGCTTCGGTCGCAGGCTGCATCGGCGTGCCGAGAAGCTGGAAATAGTCGAAGGTGAAAATGCCGCTGCTTTGCCGGTGCACGAAGGCCAGTGCGAGGATCGCCAGCAGCATGAGCAAGCCGCTGCCTTGCGTGAAGAGGAAGAATTTGATCGCGGAATAGATGCGGTTTTCATGCCCCCATAGCGCGATGAGGAAATACATCGGCACGAGCATGATTTCCCAGGTGAAGAAGAAGAGAAACAGATCGAGCGCGAGGAACACGCCGAGCGTTCCCGCGATCGCCCAGAGCAGGTTGAAATGGAAGAAGCCGACGCGCTCGGTGATCTCGGTCCAGGAGATCACCACCGAGATCAGGCCAAGTACCAAAGTAAGCAGCACCAGCAGCAGGCTTAGGCCATCCAGGCCGAGTTCCAGCGCGATGCCGAGCTGCGGGATCCAGGGAAGGTTCAGGATGGAAATCCATGCCCCGCCGCCGGTGATGTTGATTGGCCCATGGCTGTGTTGCCAGAGCTGCCAGAGCAGCGGCAGGTCGAGTGCCAGGGCCGCGAGCGAGATCCAGCGCGGTGCGGCTTGTCCCCAGCGGGCGGCGGGCCAGGCCAGGAGGCCGCCGATGGCCGGCAGCACGATGAGCCAGGCGAGCATCATCGCAGCACCGCGATGGCGATGGTGACGATCGATCCCGCCGCCAGCCAGCCGGCATACCAGCGGATCTCCCCCGTCTGCGTTTGCTTGAGCAGCCAATGCAGCCCGCGGCAGAGTGTCGCGATGCCCTCGAACACCGTGTCGACAACATCCTTCCGGTTCACCCGGATGATGAAGAGGAAGGGGGTTACGATGAGGCGGTCATAAAGGAGGTCAAACCCCCAACCGGAGAAGAGGAAGCGGCGGCAGGCCACGATCGGAGGCGTGTTGGCCCAGGCCGCGAATTGCGGTCGTGGGCGCGCGTAAAGCAAATAGGCAAGCCCGATGCCGGCCAGCGAGACGAGGGCGGCGAAGAGGAGGCGCAAATTCTCCCCGCCGCCGGTTGCGATCACCTTCGGCCCGAAGACATGCGCCAGGAAGCTGGAGAAGATCGCAACACCGCCGAACCCGGCTGGGGTTTCGACAAATCCGCCGATCAGCGCGAGCACCGAGAGGATGGCGAGTGGCACGGTGATGCGCGGTCCGTAATGTCCGCTGATAGGCGTTTTCGCTTCGCCGAAGAAGACGATGAAGACCGTGCGGAAAATATAAAGCGCCGTGACGAAGGCCGTGAGCACCCCGGCGGCCCAGAGGATCGGCACACCACCGCCGCCAGCCCAGGCGGCGGAGAGGATCATCTCCTTGCTGTAGAAGCCCGCTGTGACGAGCGGCAACGCTGCCAGTGACGCGCTGCCGATGAGAAAGCTCCAAAACGTGGCCGGCAGCCTGCGCGCGAGCCCGCCCATGCGGAAGATATCGTGCTCGTGGTGCAGTCGCATGGTGATCGCCCCGGCGGCGAGGAAGAGCAGCGCCTTGAAGAAGGCGTGTGTCATGAAATGAAAGATCGCCGCACTCCAGGCGCCGACGCCCAAAGCGAGGAACATGTAGCCGATCTGGCTGATCGTGGAATAAGCCAGGACACGCTTGATGTCGTGCTGGTTGAGGGCGGCGAAGGCGGAGAGCAGGAGGGTCACGCCGCCGATGATGGCGACAGCCAGTTGCACAGCAGGGGCGAGGGCGAACAGTACATGCGTCCGCGCGATGAGGTAGACGCCGGCAGTGACCATGGTCGCGGCATGGATGAGCGCGCTGACCGGCGTGGGACCCGCCATGGCATCCGGCAGCCAGGTTTGCAGCGGCACCTGCGCGGATTTGCCGATCGCGCCGATGAGCAGCAAGGCGGCTGCCAGCGAGGCGAGCGTTGCGCCTGTTGGCCAGGTCTGCGCGGCGCGCAGCATCAAAGGCTGGATTTCCAGCGTGCCGAGCTGGGTGAACAGTACGAACAGGCCGATCGTCATCCCGGTATCGCCGATGCGGGTGACGATGAAGGCCTTGCGCGCCGCGAGCCCGTTCGCGGGATCCTGGTACCAGAAGCCGATGAGCAGGTAGCTGCATAGGCCGACACCTTCCCATCCGACATAAAGGAATAGGAGGTCGCCCGCGAGCAGGAGCACCAGCATCGCCGCGACGAAGAGATTCATATAGGCGAAGAAGCGGTTATAGCCCGCATCGCCCGCCATGAATTCCGACGAATAGAGCAGGATGAGAAAGCCGACCGTGGTGACGACCAGCATCATCACGAGGGAGAGCGGATCGAGGTAGATGCCGATCGCGGGATGGAAGGCGCCGATCGAGATCCAATGCCACAGGATGAGCGTGAACGCATCGCCTGGAGGTGGGGCCAGCATGAAGCCGATGCCGATGCTGGCGGCGATGATCGCGGAGATGGCGAGCGCGCCGACGCCGATAACGCCGATGGCGCGTGGCGGCAGGCGGCCGCAGCTCAGCATGAGAATGGCGGCGCTCAACAAGGGCAGGGCAGGAACCAGCCAGAGGAGCTGCAACATCCCTCTATCCTCGCAACCAGTTGGCGGCATCGGCGTCCAGCGTGGCGAGCCGATGGCGAACGCGGATGATCAAGGCAAGGCCGACGGAAACCTCGGAGGCCGCCAGCGTGAGGATGAACAGGAACATGACCTGACCATCGGCCTGGCCCCAGCGATTGGCGGCGACAATGAAGGCAAGTCCCGCCGCGTTCAGCATGATTTCGATCGACATCAGGATGAACACGAAATTCCGCCGCACCAGCACGCCGGTGACGCCGAGCGTGAAGAGCAGCAATGCGAGCAGCAACGGGTGCAGCAGGGGAAGGGTTGCCATCGGATCAGGGCTCCCCATGCCGGAAATGCGCGATGCGATAGGCCCCGACCAAAGCCGCCAGCAGCAGGATGGAGGCGAGTTCGACGCAGAGCAGATACGGGCCGAACATCGCCAGGCCGACATCATGCGGCGTGGTGGGAACGAGGCTCGGCTGCCCGGCATCGCTGGCGGTGAGCACATAGACCAGCAAGGCGATCAGAATGACCGACAGGAGCGACGGACCGACCCAAATATTGGGCTGCATCCATTGTTCCTCGCGGATTGCCGCGGCGGCACCGAGATTCATCATCATCACGACAAAGACCAGCAGCACCACGATCGCGCCGGCATAAATAATGACTTCGAGCGCTGCGGCGAATTCCGCCCCCAGCGTGTAGAACACGAGTGCGACGGCGAGCAACGACACGACCAGATACAGCAAAGCGTGCACCGCATTCGCGCAGGTGATCACCAAAAAGGTGGACAGGACGGCGATGCAGGCGGCGAGATAAAAGGTGACGTTCATGTCCTGCTTCCTTTCACGGCAGCAAGCTGCGCGGATCGACCGGCGCGCGTTCATGCGCCGCCTGGCCTTTGCCCTTGCCCGGTATGGCGAGGCCCGAGACGTTGTAGAAACTATAATCCGGATATTTTCCGGTGCCGCTGATCAGCAGATCCTCTTTCTCGTAGACCAGATTATGCCGCTCATATTCGCCCATCTCGAAATCCGGGGTGAGCTGAATGGCGTAGGTCGGGCAGGCTTCCTCGCAAAAACCGCAGAAAATACAACGGGAAAAATTGATCCGGAAATATTCCGGATACCAGCGGCCGTCTTCCTCGGTTTTTTGCAGGCTGATGCAATCGACTGGGCAGGCGACGGCGCAGAGATAGCAGGACACGCAACGCTCCGCGCCATCCGGGTCGCGCGAGAGCACGATCCGCCCACGGTAGCGCGGCGCGAGATAGGGCATCTGTTCGGGGTATTCCACCGTCTCGCTGCGGTGGAATAAATGCAGGAAGGTAAGCCAGAGCGTGCGTACGGAACTCAGCATCGCAGTTTCCCCGCTTCGGGTTCTAGGCCAGCATGACGGCACCGGTGACGGCGATATTCAGCAACGACAAAGGCAGCATGACTTTCCAGCCATAGGCCATGAGCTGGTCGTAGCGCGGGCGTGGCAGGGCAGCGCGCAGCAGAATGAAGAAGGCGACGAAGAAGCCCGTTTTCAGCGCGAACCAGAGAATGGGCGGCAGAAATGGGCCTTCCCAGCCGCCGAAGAAGAACACGGTGATCATGGCGGAGGTCAGCAGGATGCTGACATATTCGCCGATGAAGAACATGCCGAACTTCATGCCGGAATATTCGGTGTGAAATCCGGCCCCGAGCTCGTTTTCGCCTTCCGGGAGGTCGAAGGGCAGGCGGTGCGTCTCGGCAATGCCGGCGATCATGAAGACGAGGAAGCCGACGAATTGCGGAATAATGTACCACAGGCCGCGTTGCGCGTGGACGATATCGGCCAGGCTGAAGGAGCCGGCCAGCATGACCACACCGACCAGCGACAGGCCCATGAACACTTCATAGCTCACGAGCTGTGCGGCGGCGCGCATGCCGCCCAGCATCGAGTATTTGTTGTTGGAGGCCCATCCGGCGAGGATGACGCTGTAGACGGAGAGCGCGGTCATCGCGAGGAAGAACAGCACGCCGATGTTCAAGCGCCCGGCAATGCCGATCCATGGCGTGACCGGAACCACGGCAAAGGCCAGCAGCGCCGCGACCATGACCACGGCGGGGGCGAGGACGAAGACCACCCGGTCGGCGAAAGGCGGTACCCAATCCTGCTTGAACAGGATTTTCAGCATGTCCGCGACGACCTGCAGCGAGCCGAACGGACCGACGCGATTAGGGCCGCGGCGGTCCTGCCAGAAGCCCAGCAGGCGCCGCTCGACCCAGGTCAGCAGCGCCGCACCGATGACCAGCGCCAGCAGGATGCCGATAATGTTGAGCAGCCCGAAGACGATCAGCCACATGGCCCTGTCTCCTCCATTTCTGGCCGCAGCAGGCTTGCCCAGCCCGGCAGCGGGCAGCCGGCCGTGGCGGGCAGGCCGGCGCTGATGCCGGCAACGCCTCCGGGCAGTTCCGGCGCCAGCGTGACCGGGAGACGCAGCCGCGCGGCGGGGAAGGCGACATCGAGCAAGCCCCCGTGCCGGACGCCGAGCGCGTTGGCGTCCTCTTCATTGAGAAACAAGGCGGCCGGCGCGATCCGTTCATGCACCGCCGGCGCGCGGGCGCTCAGCTCGTCGCTGCCGAAAAGCTGCGCGTGGGGGATGATCAGCCAGCGTCCGGCCTCGCGCGTGAAGGCGGCGGGAATCGGCGTGACCAGTGGCGAGGCAAAAATGGCCTGCGGTTCCAGGAGCCGTACGCCCGGATCGCCGCCGTTCAGCGAAAGTCCGGCCTCGTCCTGAAATTTGTGCAGGGATTGGCCGGAATTCCAGCCAGGAGCCCAGTAAAACGGGATCAGCGCGGCCGGCATCTGGCCGTAATAGCCTTCCATGGTGCTGGAAAACGGCGAACCGTTATTGATCTCGGCTTTCGGCTCCTGGACGGTGCGGGCGGCATCGATGGCGGTACGGGCGCTATAGCGGTGCGGCTCGCTGCGGATGCGGCTGCCGGCGATACGGAAATCGGCCGTTGGGGCGACATTGCCCAAGCCTGCGAAAACCGGGAGTTCGGCCGCGAGCGCGCGGCCGATATCATCGAAGCATTGCCAGTTGGCGGCAGGATTGTTCTGCCCGGTGGCGGCGGCGATGTCGCGGAGCCAGGACCAGGAGTCTGGGATATCACGTTTGGGGTACACGGCCTGGAAGGCGCGCTGTGCCCGGCCTTCCGCATTAACGAAGGTCGCCTCGCCTTCCGCGAAGCCGGCGCAGGGCAGCAGGATATCGGCCCTGGCGGCGGTTTGCGTGGGCATATGGTCGAGCACGACGACCCGCGCGGCGTGTTGGAACAGCGCCTCGATCGTATCATGCGTCGCCCGCCGGTAGAGGTCGTTTTCCAGCACGATCACCGTGGCGCCCGAGGCCGCCGCGATGGCCGCGTCCAGGCCGCCGCCCTGCAGCAGCGCAAGGCCAAGGCTGTTGCATTCAGGAACCGCCATGGCCAAAGCGGGGGCGCGATCGTCGCGTTGGAGCGCTTGGGCGATGCTCGCGGCGGTGCGCAGCATCGTCTCGCCCAGTTGGCATCCGCCGACGATGAGGGGACGCCGCGCCGCGAGCAGCGCCTCGGCGATCTGCGCCGCCAGGCTTTGCATTTCGGCGGGGAGGCCCTGCACAACCGGGGCGCTGGCATCGAGACGATGCCGGATGGCCAGGCCCAGCCGGGTGATATCGTCAGGTGCGGCGCGGAGCAGCCCGGTGGCGATGTCATCAAGGCGCGTGGCGGCCGGCGAGGCGATGAAGAGCGGGCTGCTTATATCCTGTGCGGCGGAGCGAATGGCCGCATCCTGCCAGGGGGCGAGTTTGAGATGCGCAGCAGCACCCTCGGCGCTGGTGCGCACCGCCTGGCGCAGGGCCAGGGCCAGACGCGGGGCGGTATTGGCGACGTCCTCGCCCAGCACCAGCACGGCATCCGCCGCCTCGACCTCGCGCAAGGTCGGGGTCCGCACGGTGCCGGCGCTCAAGATGTCGCGGATCGCAGCGAGGCAGGTGGCTTCTTCTGCGGCGATGCCGGCGTAAAAAGCATCCGCGCCGACGAGCGTGCGCAGCGCGAAATTGGCTTCCAGCGATGCGCGGGGCGAGCCAATGCCGATGACTTTGCCGCCCTCGCGAAAGGACTGCGCCAGCATGTCCAGCATTTCGGCTTTGGAACCAAGCCGCGTGCCGCCATTGGTGTCGCGGAGGAGCGGTGTCGCAGGCCGGTCCGGCGCGTTGGCGAAGCCATAGCCAAAGCGCCCGCGATCGCACAGGAAATAGCCGTTCACCGCGCCGTTGAAGCGGTTCAGGATCCGGCGCACCGCGCCGGCGCGTTCGCTGACCAGGGTGTTGCAGCCGACGCCGCAATGCACGCAGACCGAGGGCACGCTGCGCAGATCCCATTTGCGGTTATAGGCCTGCGACAAGGTTTTGTCGGTGAACACGCCGGTCGGGCAGACCTCGACCAGATTGCCGCTGAAATCATTCTCCAGCACGCCATCCGTGTCGCGGCCGAAATAGACGTTGTTATGCGCGCCCTGCACGTCGAGATCCTTACCGCCCGCATAGTCCCGGTAAAACCGCACGCAGCGGTAACAGGCGATGCAGCGGTTCATCTCGTGCTTGATGAAGGGGCCGAGATACTGGTTGCGGTGGGTCCGCTTGGTGAAGCGGTAGCGGCGATAGGCATGGCCGGTCATCACCGTCATATCCTGGAGATGGCATTCGCCGCCCTCCTCGCAGACCGGGCAGTCATGCGGATGATTGGTCATCATCCATTCGATCACGCTGGCACGGAAGGCGGTCGCCTCGGGTGTCGCAAGGGAAATCCGCGTGCCATCGGCGGCGGGGGTCATGCAGGCCATGACGATCCGCCCGGTAGGGTCATCCGGATTGGCAAATTGCGTAACCGCGCATTGCCGGCAGGCGCCGACCGAGCCCAAAGCGGGATGCCAGCAGAAATAGGGCAGGTCCAAACCATGCGAGAGGCAGACATGCAGCAAATTATCCTGCGGATTTGCGGTGAATTCCTTGCCGTCGATTTGGATGCTCGCCATGCTCACCTCCACGGACAGCGTTGATCGCGGATATGCTGCTCGAACTCGGTGCGGAAAAATTGCAGCGCGCTTGAGAGTGGCGCCATCGCGCCCGGCGCATGGGCGCAAAACGTCCGTCCCGGCCCCAGCATCCCGACATGCTGTTCGAGAATATGGAGATCGCCCTCTTGCCCTTCGCCCGCCTCGATCCCGGCGAGGATCTGCTCGACCCAGGGCAAGCCGTCGCGGCAGGGCGTGCACCAGCCGCAGGATTCCTGGGCGAAAAAATGCTCGAGATTGCGCACCATCCCAATCGGGCAGGTGCGTTGGTCGAGCACGATGACGGCGCCCGTGCCAAGCCGGCTGCCGAGTTTTTCGACGCCGGCGAAATGCATCGGGACATCAAGATGCTCGGCCATGACGAAGCCGGTCGAGGCGCCGCCGGGCAAGACGCCGCGCAACTCATAGCCCTCCTGCATGCCGCCCGCGTGATCCTCGATGATTTCGCGCAAGGGCGTGCCCATGGGCAGCTCCCAGGTGCCTGGCCGGCGCACATGCCCGCTCGCGCCATAGATCTTGGTGCCGCCATCCGCACCGAGGCCGAGGCCGATGAACCAAGCGGCGCCGTTATTGATGATATGTGGAACGTTGCAGAGCGTCTCGACATTGTTGACGATCGTAGGCTTGCCCCATAGGCCGCTGAGTTGCGGAAACGGGGGTTTCGCGCGGGGGATGGCGCGCTTGCCCTCCAGCGCCGTGAGCAAGGCGGTTTCCTCGCCGCAAATATAGCGCCCGCCGCTGGTGTGCAGGTGCAAAGAAAGGTCGTAGCCGGAGCCAAGGATGTTGCTGCCGAGATAGTTTCGCATTTCAGCCTCGAGGATCGCCTGGTGCAGGCGGCGCTCCGCCTCGTGGTATTCGCCGCGCAGAAAAATATACGCGGTGTCGGCTTGAATGGCATAAGCCGCGATGATGACGGCCTCGATCATCTGATGCGGATCGCCCTCGAGCAGCAGCCGGTCCTTGAACGTGCCGGGCTCCATTTCATCGGCATTGACGACGAGGTAGCGCGGCCCGGGGGCGGACTCCTTCCCCGGCACGAGGCTCCATTTCATGCCGGTCGGAAAGCCGGCGCCGCCGCGGCCGCGCAGTTTGGATTGCGCGACCGTGGCGATCACATCCGCCGGGGACATCTCCCAGAGCGCCTTGCGCACCGCGCGGTAGCCGCCGCTCTGGATATAGTCCGTAATATCGGGCGGCGGCTGGCCGGGACGGATGTTGCGGGTGAGGGGCGTCTCCATCACATCCTCCGTTCCGGCGGGTTGGCGAGCAGCGCATCGATGCGCGCGGCGTCGAGATCGCCATGCAGCGTGTCGTCCAGCAACATCGCGGGCGCATGATCGCAATGGCCGAGGCAGACGATCGGCAGCAGCGTGTAGGCGTTATCCGCCGTGGTCTCGCCCGGGGCGATGCCGAGGCGCTGCTGCAAATGCGCGCAGACGGCTTCCCGCCCCATGATCCAGCAGGAGACGCTGTCGCATAAAAAGATGACATGCGCGCCGACGGGACGGCGGAAGATGAGGTTGTAGAAGGTGGCCACCCCTTCCAGCTCCGCGCGCGGCATGTCGAGCAAAGCCGCGACTTGCGCGAGGTGAGGATCGCTGACCCAGCGATAGCGGCTCTGCACGTATTTCAGCGCCTCGATACAGGCCGAGCGCTTGTTCATGTAATGCTGCGCCAGCGCCAGGATGCCGGTGCGTTCCGCTTCCGTCAGATCCATTTTCGGGTCACCGGTCGACATCGGCCATCACGAAATCGATGCTGCCGATCAGGGCGATCAGATCGGCCACGAAACTGCCGCGGCTGATCAGCGGGATCATCTGCAGATGCGGGAAAGAGGGCGTGCGGATGCGCGTGCGGTAGGACATCGTGTCGCCGTCGCTGGTCAGGTAATAGGAGGTCATGCCCTTGCTGGCCTCGATGCCGTTGCAAACCTCTCCGGGCGGAATCACCGGTCCCCAGCTCACATTGAGGAAATGCGTGATCAGCGTTTCGATGTCGTGCATCGTGCGCTCCTTGATCGGCGGCGTGGCCGCGCGATGGTCGGATTTATACGGGCCGCCCGGCATGTTCTTCAGGCATTGCCGGATGATCCGCAGGCTTTGGCGCATCTCCTCGAGATGCACGACGACGCGATCGTAGCAATCGCCATGGGTGGCGATGGGCACGTCGAATTCGAGCTGGTCATAGGCCGAATAAGGGCGTGTCTTGCGGCAGTCCCAGGCGAGCCCACAGGCGCGCAGGCCGGGGCCGGTAACGCCCCAATCGATCGCCTCGTCCAGGCTATAGGCGCCGATGCCGACCGTGCGGGCTTTGAAAATGCGGTTCTTCATCACCAACGAGACGTATTCATCGAGCCGCTTGGGCAGATAGTCGCAGAAATTGCCGATCATTTTATCCCAGCCCTGCGGCAGATCCGCGGCCACGCCGCCGATGCGAAACCAGGCCGGGTGCATGCGAAAACCGCAAATGGCCTCGATGATCTCAAAGACGCGTTCGCGGTCCGTGAACATATAGAAGACCGGCGAGAGCTGGCCGACATCCTGCGACATGGTGCCGAAGAAGACGAGGTGGCTGGCAATTCGGAACAACTCCGCCAGCATGATGCGGATCATCTGCGCGCGCGGCGGCACGATGATTCCGGCGAGCTGTTCCACCGCCATGACATAGGGAAAATTGTTCATCACGCCGCTGAGGTAATCAATCCGGTCGGTATAGGGGATAAAGGTGTGCCAGGACTGGCGCTCCCCCATTTTCTCGGCGGCGCGGTGATGAAAGCCGATTTCCGGCACGACATCGAGGATCTCCTCGCCTTCGAGCTGCAGGATCAGGCGGAACACGCCATGCACGCTGGGATGGTTCGGGCCCATGTTGAGGAACATGAAATCGCTCGACTCACTCTGGCGAACCATGCCCCAATCCTCTGGGCGGAATTTCAGCGCCTCCTGCTCGGCAATTTCCTTCTCCTCGGTGAGATCATACACGCCCATCTCGGTCGCGCGCGCGTAATGGTCCTTGCGCAGCGGATGGCCGGTCCAGGTTGGCGGCGTGAGAATGCGCGTGAGATGCGGATGCCCGGTGAAGGTGATCCCGAACATGTCCCATACTTCGCGCTCGTACCAATTGGCGTTCGGCCATAACGTGGTGATGCTGGGAAGGCTGGGGGCTGGGCCGGTCAACGCGACCTTGATCCGCACATCCTGGTTCCGCCCGAAGGAGAGCAAATGATACACGACCGTATAATCGGCGCGCGGCTGGCCCTCGCGATGAATGCGTGTCCGCTCATCCAGCGCGGTCAGATCGTAGAGCATCCGATAGGGTTCGGGCGCCTCGTATTTGAGATAATGCAGCGTATCGGCCAGATGTTCGGGATCGATCCAGATCGTTGGCACATCATCGGCGGTGGGTTGGACCTTGATGGCATGCGACTTGTCCCGCGCGGCGAGTTCGCGGAGGATGGCCGGTTCTGCACGGTTTTGCGGGAAGGTTTGCAGCATCTCGCGGCCAACTTTCAGATATGATCCGGTGGGTCGAGGGTGGCGGCCTGGCGGCGGACTTCGCGTTTTATGTCCCGCAGGCTCGGCCGCGGGGCGCGCACGATTTCTTGCGGTCCGACGATCCAACTCAGCGGGCGGCGGTCGCTCGCCACCGCGTTTTGCAGCAGCATCAAGCCTTCGAGCAGCGCATCCGGGCGCGGCGGGCAGCCCGGCACGTAGACATCCACGGGCAGAAAACTATCGACGCCCTGCACCACGCTGTAGATATCGTACATCCCGCCGGAATTGGCGCAGGCGCCCATGGAGATGACCCAGCGCGGCTCCAGCATCTGGTCGTAGAGATATTTGATCACCGGCGCCATTTTGACGAAGACGGTCCCGGAAATGACGATCACATCGGCTTCGCGCGGGGTGGCGCGCAACACTTCCGAGCCGAACCGGGCGATGTCGAATTTGCTGGTGAAGGAGGTTGCCATTTCGACATAGCAGCAGGACAGGCCGAAATTAAATGGCCAGAGGGAATTCTTCTGCCCCCAGGAGACCAGATCCTGCAGCTTGCCCATCACCAAATTGCGCCGGACCGCCTCGGTAAACGTGGCGTGCCGGTCTACCTCCCCACGCTGAGGCGATGCAGGCTGATTCTCCGCGGGCGTGAGACGCCATGGCATTGCGCTTCACCGCGGGCCGGATGCAGGCATTAGTTTGCGCGGCTTTGGTCCCCAGTCCAGCGCCCCGATCCGCCAGAGATAGACCAGTGCCGCGAACAGCACGAAGATGAAGGTGAGGATCGCCATATAGCCATTCCATCCAGCCGGCCGAATGACGACCGCCCAGGCATAGATGAACACGGTCTCCAGATCGAAGATCACGAACAGCATGGCAACGAGATAAAACTGGATTGGAAAGCGCAACCGCGCATCGCCGACGGGGAGGATACCGCTCTCGAAGGGCAGGATGGTGGCACGTGCCAGATGCCGTTGCCCGAGGACATAAGAGCCGCCGATCATTGCCGCGACAAGCGCGAGAATGGCAACGAAATACACGACCATAAACCAGATGTGTAACGTCTCTCCCATCCGTCGAGTCTCCACCTGCGATTTTTGTGAGGTCGACCCGCCGGAACCTGAAATCCGTGCTCAAGCGGCGTGGCAATAACACATAACGGCTATTAGGATTTAGAAAAAATATATATATTTACAATGGGTGTCAAGAAATTGCTGTATTTTATCGCAGCCTCTTTCGTGCTGCGCTGCGGTAAAATCGGGTAAGCCGCCCTTAGGGTACGCCGGTCGTGGAAGGCTGCTGCGCAAGGAAGTCGATCATCATCGTGCCGCCAATCCTTAGGGATTGATCGTAGCGGAGTTTGCGCTCGAATTCCGGAATAAACGCGATGAAGGCGCCGCTGAACTGGCTTAACGCCGCGCCCCCTGGGCCAAAATTTTCCTCGAATATTCTCAGGCCGACATTATCGCGATGATAAAGGAATAAGGTCTTTACCCCATTGGAGGATAACGCGCCCAATGCCTGCCGGGCGAAGGTTTCCGGCGCTGCTGCCGCAAAACGGCCGGCGGCAAGGGTAAATGCCGCAGCGCGGAGTTGTGCATGCAGTTTTGCAACCTGAGCGTTTATGATTCCGGTAAAATCCAATTTTCCTTGCAGCAGCCGCCGCCAGGAGGGAAATTGAAACAGCTTCATCAAATAATACCGAAGCGGCAAGGATAGCCGTTTGGCCAAATTGATCGATTTACCATTGCTCCATGTAAACACAGGCATATTGACCAGAAGCAGTGTCCTGATGCGTGCATCCGCTAACGCGGCATGGAAGGCGTGATAGGCGCCGGCGCAGATGCCGTGAACCATAAACGAACGATATCCCAACTGCTCCATGAGATCGATGGCCGCACCGATATCCCCGGCACGGTTGCTTTCCAGCACATAGCCGAGCATGTTCTCCTTCTCCGCCGGGCCGATGCTGTCGCCGAGGCCGGAGAAGTCGATCCGCAGAGATGCAAGGCCGGAAGCTGCGAGTTGCCTGGCAAATTCCGTCCCGAACCGGGCATTCCCGTAATGGGGATCGCGTCCGGCATTGCCGATGATCACCGCCGCCTCGCCCTCGGCGCCTGCCGGCCGGCACCATATGCCAAAGAGCCGGTTATCCGGGCCGAAGGTCACGGGGGTTTCGGTGCAGCCCGCCGGGTGCAGGATCGCAGGCGGAAGGGGTGAACCTCTGCCGCTTGGCGCCTGTTGCGCGGGAACGGAGCGTTTGACCCATTCCAGGACCGCCGAAAAATCGGTCGGCTCGCCTTCGCCTTCCAGATTATGCTGGAGCAGGGGCTCGAGCCCCTCGAAACCGCCGCAGAGGAGGTTTGCGCCTTGAAGCGTCCAGGCTTGGACACATGCGGCCAGCGGGTTGGTCTGCGCCTGTGCAAAAATCGCGATCTGCTGCCCGGCAGAAAATTTGACGCGCCGTAAGTCCACCTGGTCGAGCAAACGGATGGTTTCTGGAGCGAAATGCAACTCCTCGAAATCCAGGCCATCGTCGAGCACGCTCACGGCGCCCCGTTGTAATCCCGCCTCAACGGATACTTGGCGGAGGTAAGAACGGCCGCGCAGCACCGGAGCCAACAAGATCAGCCCCGCGAGGTCGTCCCGGTGGGCTGCCGACAGAGCCGCGATGGTGGCACCGATGCGCAGGCCGCAGAAGATCAGGCGCCGGGCGCCGGTTGCACGCCGCAGCCAGTTCGCCACGACATGCACGCTGTCTTGCCACGCCATCCAATGTTCACCTGCGGCAAATTCAATTTCACCAAGATCGCAGGAATCGCCTGTGGCGGGGTAGTTGAACCGCATGGTGGGATAGCCCACGGCGGCAAACATGTCGGCGAGCACGCGGAAAGCCTGATGCGAGTCCAAACCGTCCCGGTTCAACGCAGGGCAAATCAGGATCGCAACATCCTTGGCGCCTGCAGGCGGGATATGCAACCATCCGAACAGCCCGTGGACAGCAACCGGCCGCATCCGTTCGCCGCCGGCGATATCCATGGCGGGTATTTTTGTGCCGGTGGTACATGCCGGCGGTGGCACTGCGACCGTCTCCACGCCACGGACACTTTGTTGAGCCCTGGTAGGCATATTACCCTCCCGACAACCTGTATGATATTTCGTTGGATCGTTTGAAATTCGCTAAGCGTCGATACGATAGGAGGCGGTGATAGGTGGCGCTATGCTTGGCGGGCTTGCTCCAACGCATCGGCGACCTCGGCGATATCCGAGTATTGGGTTTCACCATTGGTCACGCAGGCGCGAACAACATCCTGCCCTTCAAACGAGGCGGCAGAAATCCAGGCACGGCCAGAGGTGATCACGCGTCGGACAATCTCGCGCACCGGCAAGGATCCTGCAGGCGGCAGCAGGCAGCAGACCGCGAGAGAGGCAGGACCGTTGGCGGACGTCCAGCCATATTGCTGTAAGATCGCGGTCAAATGCGCGGCCAGCGCAAAGCTGCGCTCCACCTGCTCGGCATGTCCGGACCAACCGCCCGCCGCCAGCGAGAGGAAGAGGCGCAACCCCACGAAACGCCGGGACCATTGGACGGTTGTTAAATACGGGTCCTGCGCGGGTGCGTGAGATGGCATGAAGTCTGCCGATACATTGAAACTATCCGATATGACGGATGGATGGCGGGTTAAAAACATGCCGCAGCCCATGGTTGTCGCGAACCATTTATGCGCGTCGATCGTGATCGAATCAGCGTTTTCGATCCCCTCCAGTAAGCCGAAAAGCCGTTTGGACGTCACCAGTCCGCCGCCCCATGCCGCGTCGACATGATACCATAGCCCCGCTTCCCGCGCGATCTCGGCGCAGCGGATAAGCGGATCGATCATCCCGGCATTGGTTGTTCCAGCCGTCGCCACGAGCATGAATGGCATGCGGCCCACCGCACGATCTGCCTCGATGGCGGCGCTAAGCGCGTCGAGACTCATTCGCCCCGTACCATCGGTAGGGACCGTATGCGCGGCCATGCGGCCGATACCGGCCTGGTGGGCAATTTTGACCCAGGCAAGGTGGCTGTCTTTCGAGATATAAAAAACAGGTTGCCCCGAGAAGGCGCGGCTCCCAAGCGTCGCAAAATTCTGTTCTGTCTGGGTAAGGGCGCAGATGAGCGCAGTATAATTCGCCTCCGATCCACCCGAGGTGAAGTGTCCGACCGCCTGCGCGCCGAGCCCAACGCGCCGTGCGACCGCACGCGTGACATGGGCCTCGATTTCAACCGCGACGGGCGATGTTGTGGCACTTGCCAGTTGCGGATTGAACGTGGCCGCAATACGGTCCGCGCATTGTGCGGGAAATGTCGGCGCGGGGTTGAACAAGCCAAGATAGCGCGGATGGTTCAAGTGCACGAGACCGTGCTCCATCCCTCCGATGACCCAGGAAAGAAGATCTTCAAACATTACAGGCTTCTGAAAATCAAAGGTCGAAAGCTCATTTTTGAAGTGAACAAGGTCAATGCTTGGGGATACAGGACCTGAGGCGCTGCGCTGCTCGGCATTCGTGAGGAGCTCGGACAGATAATGGTCCCAGAGCAATCTATCGCCCCGCATTGGGAATAAGGCTGAATTTCCCATCGTGGCATGATTCATGTTTCGTGCCTCACGACATTGATCGCTCGAATTTTTTGTGCGGAAATATAAGATAGCCATCCAGTATAAAGCTGCACGGCTTGTTCATGCCATGGATGAGGTAAGGCATCGATTGTGGGACGATGATGGTTAAAACGAGGAACCGGATCGGATAATGAGCACGCTGTTTTCTGGAATACGGAAAAGGCCTTTTCTGTTTCTTGATCAAAATAATTTTTTGGAATGGAGGGATAAGTTAACCGTTGGCCCGTTAAAAACCGCCTGATGTCACGGCAATACTCTCCAAACAAGGTTTCTGCATCGTATTCGGGATGGCCATGAAAAAAGACGAATTGGCTATTATGGCATTGCTTCATAAAAATGTCCGCGCCACAACATGGGGCGTGCGACAGGATAATGTATCCGTGTGCGCGCAGTTCTTCCTCTGGCAAGCTGTTGTGGCGGGAGTGAGGCACATACCAGCGGGGTGGGGCGGCAGCGACGACCTCATGCGCGGTCACTTTTGTGCACTCAAATACGCCCGAGAGTTTTTCGGCGAAGCGCTGCCGACCGATGCCGTTGAGGCGAAATACGGCGGCATGGGCGGAGAAGCAGGACCAGAGAGTGGAAATGGTATTGTCCGCCGCCCAATCGACCAGCGCCGCAAGCATGGGCCAATCGGGTTCGTCGGTCATCGATGTGGCGTGCGGCTCCGTGCCTGTGACGATCAATCCATCCAGGTGGGTATTCCATAACGCGTTGATATCTGCATACGCGTGGTCAATACTAGAAAGCGCCGTTGTGTTCCGAGATGGGTGAAACGTTGAAAAATATTTTACGTGAACGGTGCGTTGCCGTGCTGCAAGATTCAACAACGAGGTGAACTGTCGATCGGTCTGGAGCATCGCTGCTGGCGGCATAATGTTGACCAGACCAATCACAAGGTCGCGATGCAAACCGCGAATGGTTTGGCGGTGTGCTTCGGGGGGACGACGCCGAAGGCTAAGGGGGGGACTAATCTGCAAATGCATTGACTTCTTCTGGCGTCACGCCCACAGAGGCAGCCTCCAAGGCCTGATGCAGATCTGCAAGAATATCATCGATGTGCTCGATCCCAACGCTCAGCCGGATCATGTCTGGGGTGACCCCGGCCATTTTTTGCTCCGCCAACGTCATTTGCCAATGCGTCGTCGATGCCGGATGGCAAGCAAGGGTCTTAGAGTCCCCAAGATTGACTAGGCGTTTGACAAGACGAAGTGAATCATAAAATCGGATGCCCGCTTGCAATCCACCATGAATACCGAATGTCAGTAAGGAGCACGGTTTACCATTGAAATATTTTTGTGCGATGGCATGGTAGGGATTATCCGGAAAACCGGCATAGTTTACCCAAGCCACTCTTGGGTTGGCGCGCAGCGCCTCGGCCACTCGCCGGGCATTTTGTACATGCCGTTCGACCCGAAGCGCCACGGTTTCAATGCCCTGAATGAGCAAAAATGCACTTAGCGGCGACAATGCAGCACCGGTCGTGCGAAGCGAGAAATTTCGACAACGCTCAATATAAGCCGTTGCGCCGAAATGACGGGTAAAGACCAAGCCATGGTATGAGAGGTCAGGCTCGTTGAGCACGGGAAAGCGTCCGGCGTGCTGATCCCATGGAAAGAGTCCACTATCCACGATCGCGCCGCCGAGTGTGGTTCCGTGGCCGCCTAGAAATTTCGTGAGAGAATGCACGATGATATCGGCGCCATATTCTATGGGGCGTAGCAAAACAGGTGAGGCTACGGTGTTATCAACGATCAGTGGCACGCCGTTATCGTGCGCGACTTTCGCCAGGCTTTCGATGTCGCAGATGTTTCCGGCGGGATTGCCGACACTTTCGCAATAAACTGCGATGGTATTTTCATCGATCAAAGCGGCGATGTTTGTGGAATGGTCGGATGCTGCAAAACGAACGGTAACCCCGAGACGCGGTAGAACATGTGAAAATAATGTATGCGTCGTGCCGTAGAGCTGGGGCACGGAAACGATATTCCGGCCGATATCGGCAAGGCTGAGGATGGCATTATGCAAGGCGGCCTGTCCAGAGCTTAGGCACAATGCCGCGACGCCACCTTCTAAAGACGCAATGCGTCGTTCTAACACCGCAATTGTCGGGTTGCTGATGCGACTATAACGAAAACCATCGGCCTCAAGATTGAATAACGCGGCAGCATGTTCAGAACTATCGAATTCAAATGATGCCGTCTGATAGATTGGAACTGCGACGGCCTTCGTTGTTGGGTCGGTCTGATATCCGGAATGAAGTGCAATTGTTTCCGTCCGCATTTGGCTCCCCCCCCCATTTTTATCGACGCAATGTTTTCACTTCCATAAATATGTCGGCTTGATGTCAAAATTTTTGGTTGTACGGCATACTTAAGGTAGAAGTATTCTTCGGATAATAGAATTTTATGAAGCGTGCGTACCTTTAAGCTTGTATTAGGTACATTTTAATTTTCTTTTTGCCTTACGCTGCAATTTAAATATCTTGCATTAATTGCTCGGCACGTCTAGTAAATAAGTTCATCGACACAGAAGTGCAAATATATTTTTGTAACTGATACTGTTTGGTCGTATTTTTAACGTAATTCGTCTGGTTTTTTTATAAACGGCAATATTTAGTTGTCGTCTTCAATAGGTTTTTTCGTATCTTTTTTTGTGGGGTAGAAAAAATGTCAACAACACTGCCAAGTGTCGGTCATATCTACAACAAAGTCATTTCAGAAATACATGAATTATGTTGGAGTAAACTGAGGGAAGCGGAATTGATCCATGTCGCGTGGGCTTACTGTTTTTTTTCGACCCAGTTCCGCGAAAATCTGCAGATCGCGTGTAAATTGAATCCGGATGATAAAAATTTGGAAAAGCTCGCGTCAGAAGAGTGTCAAACGGATAATCTGTCCCCCTATCCAGGCGTCGTGGCGCCCGGGGAGCGGATTGATCATGATGAATTTATGCGACGACTTCTAAAGTTGTCAAAAATATCAAAAGAGCGTCAGGCCGAACTCATCCATATGGGGGAGCGTTATCTTCATGAGATACGAAATATCGATGAACAAGCGCGCGCGTTGAGCATTTCCAGTTATGAGGATGGCGGTCTCGAGAGCGTCTTCAAGGGAATTCTTAAGGCAAGGGATTATGACAATCCTACATTGAAGGCGTTTCGGTTTTTTATAACAGAGCATATTCGCTTTGACAGCGATCCAACAGAAGGTCATGGTTCCTTGAGCCGGCATATGCGACCTGACGACCGCATTCTTCCGCTATGGCTCGCATTTAAAAGGATATTGATCGAAGCCGCACCTAGGTTAATGCAGGACGACGGCGAAGAGAAAGACGAGCCCGTAATGGAGGCGCATAAGGATCATAGCCATCTTGCGCGATCGAACCCGGGGATGTCTCTGGGTGATCCGTCTTCTTTTTAAGAAGCTTCAGCCATGGAACATCCAGCCATTTCCATTCGTTCAATTATTCTCGCGCAAATAAAAATGATTGCATCCCAACAGTCCAAGACACTCGCGGCATTGAGTGATGATCTCCCGTTACTCGAATCCGGACTCGACTCGCTATGCATTGCCGTGCTTGTGGCGAATTTAGACGACGAGCTGGAGCTGGATCCATTTTCTCGAAATAGTGACGTCGTATTTCCGGTGACCCTCGGTGATTTTATAAGACTCTACGAGCATGACGCCGCCTAGCGCCAATTTATTGTGGGATAAAATTGTCGCCGCGGGGCTGCCGCCACAGCGCTATTTAAGCGACGCGGAAAATCGGGTGGCGTTGCGGGAACTCGATGGCGGGACATCCATTAACCATGATATCGCAATGTTCCGTGATCGGTCGGTCTTGATCCATACGGAACGCCAGATGTCTGCGATGCTCGCCGTGATTGAGCTAGATGGCATTGCCCGCCGCATCGTGCTGTGCCCGTCTGATCTTGCAGCGTCGCATTTACCAGCCGTGTTGACGGACGGTAAGGTTGAATTTGTCCTGTCCGATCATGCCAAAAAAAATGCGAATATTCCCGACGGCGTGCGCGTTGCCGAATGCGGATTAAAGATTGCGCGATCACGACCTGGCCCGGTGCGGGACCGAAGAACGGAATGGCTGTTATTTACATCGGGGACGACTGGAACGCCAAAAATGGTGGTGCATAGTCTGGATAGTCTGGCGGGTCCGCTGGATGACGGGCTGGTTGTGGAGAAGGCTCAGGTTTGGAGCAGCTTTTACGATATTCGCCGCTATGGCGGTCTGCAAATTCTCATGCGTGCCTTGCTGGGCGGTGGCTCCATGGTGCTGTCGGATTATCGAGAAACGCCGACGGAATTTTTGACGCGCGCCGGGGCGAATGGTGTGACCCACATATCCGGCACACCCTCCCATTGGCGCGGGGCACTGATGAGCCCTGCGATCGGAAGAATTTCGCCAGCCTATGTGCGATTGTCCGGAGAGGTGGTCGATCAGGCCATTCTCAACTCTCTTCGGCGGGCATTTCCTTTGGCTGCGATTGCCCATGCCTTTGCGTCGACGGAGGCTGGTGTTGCCTTCGATGTGCGCGATGGCCTGGCGGGCTTTCCAGAAACGCTTATCGGGCAACCGGGTGCAAAGGCGGAGATGCGGATCCAGGATGGTTCCTTGCACATCCGTTCCTCGCGAACGGCTTCGCATTATGCGACTAACCGCGTTGCCCAATCCCTTACGGACGCGCAGGGTTTTGTGGATACGGGGGATATGGTGGAGCGGCGTGGTGGCCGGTACTATTTCGTCGGTAGACGGGAAGGGCAAATTAACGTGGGGGGGCAGAAGGTGCATCCGGAGGAGGTGGAGGCGGTCGTCAACATGCATCCGGATGTCCAAATGTCGCTCGTAAAGTGCAGGGCGAGTCCGATTACAGGTGCCATCGTGGTTGCGGATGTCGTGATTAAACGGCGTGAACGTGCCGCGCCTTTGTCCTTCAATTCCATCCGGGAGGAGATTCTTGCGACATGCCGGCAGGTGTTGCCGGCGTATAAAGTGCCGGCAATGTTGCGGCAGGTCCCGTCGCTCGAGATTGCCCCTTCGGGGAAAATGCTGAGATCACATGCGTAGGATTATCGTAACCGGAGGAAGCCGTGGGCTTGGGCTCGGAATCGCGCGCCGGCTTGCTGCTTCGGGCTTTCAGGTCATCGCCATTGCGCGATCACAGACGGAGCAACTCGGGCAGGCGATTGCGGATTTTTCCTGTGTAAAGCAGGGGGGATTGCATTTTGTGCCGTTTGACCTGTCCGATGTTTCGGCGATACCTGGCTTCGTCAAAATGCTGCGGCGTGATTTCGGCGCGCTCTATGGCCTCGTCAACAATGCTGGCCTAGGCACGGGCGGTGTTTTGGCGAATATGCAAGACGCGGATATCGAACGTCTTGTGCAGCTGAATGTGCTGTCGCCCATCGTACTTGCTAAATATGTTGCCCGCTCGATGATGACGGGGAGCGGCGGAAGGATCGTCAACCTGTCTTCGGTGGTCAGTTTCACCGGATATAGCGGGCTGTCGGTGTATAGTGCCACGAAGGCGTCGATGACGGGCTTTACGCGCGCTCTGGCGCGGGAGTTGGGGCCATTGGGGATTACAGTGAATGCCGTGGCGCCTGGTTTCATCGAAACCGATATGACGCATCAGATGAGTTCCGAGCACCGTGAGAGGATTGCCCACCGCAGCGCATTACGTCGGATGGCGGAAGTCGAGGATGTGGCAGATGCGGTGGATTTTTTGTGTAGTGACAAGGCACGTAATATCACCGGCACGGTGATGACAGTGGATGCGGGGAACACCGCCTAATACGTGGTTCCATGCCCGTACAGTTAGAGACGCCGTATATCACCGGCCAAAATCCGTTTCCGGAAATCCGCATCGCATTCCATGAGCGTGCCCGTGTGGCGATCATAGAACCAGACAATGTCCGACGGTGGGGCGTGCGCATAGCCTTCGGTCGCAAGTTTGTCCTTTTTCAACTTGAACGTTCCGGTTATCTCAAGCGATTGGCAGACACGGACGAAGAGCGGGCGGGCATATTCCGGTAAGTGGGCAGCCAAGTGCAGGGGCAATTTTTCCGGCGAGAACTGCGCATCCGTGGTGATGGCCGCCATTCCGGCGCGGCCATCAAAACCAGGAATGGTGACACCGAAGACCACGGCCTGGCGCACGCCTGGGCAGGCCATGACCACTGAGGCGACTTCGGTGGCGGAGACGTTCTCGCCTTTCCAGCGAAACGTATCGCCGATGCGGTCCACAAAGTAGTAGTAGCCTGCGGCGTCCTTGCGCATCAAATCACCGGTTCGAAACCAACAATCACCTTGCGAAAATGCGTGGCGCAGCAATTTACGTTCGGACGCGGCGGCATCGGTATAGCCATAAAATGGCTTGGTCGTGGCATTTTCCGGGGATAAGACCGCTCCGATGGCTTCGCCCGGCTCGTCTGGCGCACAAGCGCTGCAAAAACCATTTTCGTCGCGCAGGACCTCACCTGTTTCGGTGTCATGGCGGACCAATGCCATGGGAAAGCGATGCGCTAAAAAGGGGGGAACGCGCCCGATTGCGCCGGGTTTCCCGTCATAGTTATAGAGCGTCACACTGCCCTCGGTGGCCGCATAGAACTCAAGGATCCTGGGGATGCGGTAGCGGTGCTGGAAGGTCTCCCAGACATCCCGCTGGAGCCCGTTACCGCAACATAGGCGGAGGCGGTGTTTGGTCTCCTGCGGGTGAGAAGCGGTCTGCAGCAAATACCGGCATAATTCGCCGATATATTGAAAGATTGTGCAATCCTGCTCGACAATATCGTTCCAGAAATTGCGGGCTGAAAAACGCTCGCGAATAAAGACGGAACCGCCCCCGACCAGCATCGCGCCGATGGCAACGACCCCGCCCGTGCTGTGATACATCGGCAGACAGTCATAGAGACGATCTTCAGGCCGGACATCCATCATGGCGGTGAACCAATAGCTCCATTCCATGATCCTTCCATGCGTGACGTTGGCTGCTTTTGGCAGGCCGGTCGTCCCGGAGGTGTAGATCAGTAGCGCCCTGTCCTGTGACCTGGGTTTGCGAACCCCCTCAAGCATCAGTGGCAGCGCACTGAATGCCGCGGGATTGAGATCAATACGTTGGAAATGCTTGAGAACGGTTTCGCCCTGCGTCCAGCAGCGTGTCGTCTCTGGCAGACTCGCCATAATTTCGGCGATGGATTGCGCTAAGCGATCCTCGACGATGATATGGTTTGATGCAGCGGCGGCGATGCAGTGCAGGAGGGCATTTTCGGCAAGGTTTGTGTTGAGCAGGGCAACGACACAGCCAACACGCGTGAGGCCAAGCCATAGCGCGGCGTAGTCAGGGCAATTTCGCATGAGTAGGCAGACGACATCGCCCGTGCCTAGCCCTTGCGCGACCGCCCAATGCGCGTAGCGATTGGCGCGCTGGGCGAGGTCGAGATAGGTTAATTTTTCATGTGCGTCGCATAATGCCACATGGCCGCCATGCCGTTCCGCCAGTTCATCCAGCAACACGGGCAGCGTTGCGTAGGGGTTTTCGTCAAGAATTTTGCTGGATTCAAGCGCACGAATCCAGGATTTCAGACCGGTATTGCGCGCTGGATGATCGCTAATTTTTCTTGGCTCCCGCTTGCCCCTCTTTGGGTTGAGATCATAACGAGAGCAAGCGGATCTGTCACATTTTTTCGTTCGGGTCTGGCCGCGCCGCGCGATGCGGCAGGAGCCTTGCCGCCTACAGCATTCCCAACGGCTCTTTGCGCGAGGGGGGCCGGTGCGCCGCGTCGATCTCCGATAAGTCCTCCGGGGTCAGTTTAAGTTCGCACGCTGCCCGGTTTTGCTCGAGATGGCGCATATTGGCGGTTTTTGGGATGGAGATCGTGTTGCCGTCGCGCAGGCTCCAGGCCAATGCAATTTGCGCGGGGGTGGCCTGGTGGCGTTGCGCCACGGCCAGCAAGGCGCGCGAGCGCAGCAGTCGGCCCGCCTGGCCGAGCGGCGAATACGCCATGACGGGCATTTTTCGCGTCCGGCACCAGGGCAGCAGGTCGAACTCGATCCCACGCTGCTCAGGGTTGTAGAGGACCTGGTTCGTTGCGCAGGCAGTGCCGCCCGGGACCTTGGAGAGGGCCTCCATGTCGTCCTGGTCGAAATTGGAGACGCCCCAATGGCGGATCTTGCCGGCATCGCGCAGTTTTTCGAAAGCGGCGACGGTCTCCGCCAGCGGGTGCCGGCCGGGCCAATGCAGCAGATACAGATCGAGATGATCGGTGCCGAGGCGCTTCAGGCTGGCCTCGCAATGTTTCGCGACACCGGCGGCGGAGGCATTTTGCGGGATGATTTTGCTGACCAGGAACACCTGATCGCGCAGTCCGGCGATGGCCTTGGCCACGACGCGTTCGGCATCGCCATCGGCGTACATTTCCGCCGTGTCGATCAGGCGCATGCCAAGCGCAATGCCGGCACGCAACGTTGCCGCCTCCGTTGCCGCCTGGGCGGAGGATTCGCCCATGAACCAGGTTCCCTGGCCGAGGGCGGGAATCGCTTCGCCGTCGGGCAAGCGTACCGTGGGGATCATGGCCGGCTCATCATGGTTGCGCGCATCTTATATCCCCCTTGGAGCGAAAAACTGGGTCGCATCCTTGGCCGACGTGCCAAAACACGTCAACCAAGGGGGAGGGGGCTTTATCGCGCGTTAGCGCGGAGCGAGTTCGATCGCCTGACGCAGCGCTTCGAGCATGCTGCCGTCATCGGCCTTGCCGGTGCCGGCGATGTCGAAGGCGGTGCCGTGATCGACGGAGGTGCGGATGACCGGCAGGCCGACGGTGATGTTCACCCCGGCTTCCAGGCCGAGCACTTTGACCGGGCCATGGCCCTGATCGTGGTACATTGCGACGACCATGTCGAAATCGCCGCGGCCGGCGCGGAAGAACAGCGTGTCGGCGGGCAGGGGGCCTTCGACATCCCAGCCTTTGGCGCGGCAGGCGGCGATTGCCGGGGCGATCTTCTCGCCTTCTTCGCCCTGGCCGAACAGCCCGTTCTCACCGGCATGCGGGTTGATGCCGCAAACGCCGATCTTGCGCCGGGGCAGGCCGGCTTTTTCCAGCACGGAATAGCCGCGCGCAATGGTGCGCTCGACCAGGCCGGGCTCGATTTTGCGGATGGCATCCATCAGGCCGATATGGGTCGTGACATGGATCACGCGCAGTTTCGGCGCGGTCAGCATCATCGAGACTTCCTCGGTCCCGGTGAGATCCGCAATCATCTCGGTATGGCCGGGATACATATGCCCGCCGGCATGCAGCGCTTCCTTGTTCAGCGGCGCGGTGCAGATCGCCTCGACTTCACCGGCAACGGCGAGTTCGGTGGCGACCTTGATGAACTGATAGGCCGCATCGCCCGCAACCGCAGAAAGTTTGCCCCAGGGCATATCCGCCGGGATCAATTTCAGATCGATGCAGTCGATGGTGCCGGCTTCGTATTTCGCACCGGCAATGCCGTCGACGGGCAAGGCGCGGATGGCGAGCTGCGTGCCGGTGGCGGCCATGGCTTTCTTCAGCCGCTCGGCGTCGCCGATCACGATCGGGCGGCAGCGTTCGTAAAGATCGGCATGGGCCAGGGTTTTAACGATGACTTCCGGCCCGACGCCGGCGGCGTCGCCCATGGTGATTGCGATGCGGGGAAGACTCATAGGGATAATCCTTGTCAGGAACGTAGCGAATGAATGCCATCGCGCAGAAGGCTATGGCAATGGCGAAGTGTTTCCGGGCGGCCGAACGCGCCGGCCTTGGTGATCACGGGCAGCCCGGCAGCGGCGCCGCCGGGGGCGGCGATGGAGAGCGGAATGCCGGGTTCAACCTCGCCCACAAGCTGCAATGCCGGAACGCCCGCCGCCAGCAGCAAGGCGCGCGCGGTCTCGCCGCCAGTGGCCACGAGGCCGCGTGCATGCGGCAGATGCGGGGCGAGCAGCCGGCCCAAAGCGGCGCAGAGAATCAGTCCCTCCGTCGGGTCCGGATTGGCGGCCTTGCCGATGAGGATCGCAAGATCCTGGCCGGCGGCGATGGCACGTTGAAACGCAGCCCCCTGTTCGGCCCAGCCGGGCGTTCCAGCGCCTGCGCGCAGCAGGTCCGGTTGGATGACGAAGCTGGCCACGCCCGCTTGCGGCGGCAAATGGCTGAACTGTGCGTGCGAAATATCGGACAGGCTGCCGACCGCGCAAATCACCGGCCCGTCGCGATGGGGCCCGCCAGCCGGCGGCTGCGGCGTGCGCACGAGGCCGGCGGCTTCCGGCAAATGCCGGGCGAGGCCCGCGGAGCCGGCCCAGATGGTGGATGGCCCCAAAGCCTGGCCGGCCTCGGCGATGGCGCGCAAATCGTCATCGGTCTCCGCGTCACAGACCAAAGCCTGATGCGCCTGCGTGGCCTCACGCAAAGCAAGGGTGAGACGTGCGCGGTCTCGCAGCGTAGCAAGGTTGATCTGCGCCACTGAGAGCCCCGCGGCCGCGAGCATGTCCGGCAAGAAAGCCCGGCCACTGATATGCTCGTTTTTCCAGACGGGGGTCTCCTCGATCTTCTGGCCATGCAAGAGCTGATGGCCATCGCGCGTGGTGCGGCCTGCCGTGGGAAAAGCGGGGGCGATGATCGCCACGGCGTTTTCCGAGGATGGGCGCTGGCGGATGGTATCCAGGCAGGCGGCGATTTCCACCGGGAAATTGCCGCGCACGGTGGAATCCATCTTCTTGTAGATCACGCGTGTGTTGGCACCTGCATGATGCCGGACCATTCGCGCCGTGATGTCGGCGGCGCGTTCGGCGCTCAGCCGGCGGCTATCCGTGTCCAAGGCCAGGGCCTCGGAGTGCGGGGGCGCCGCATCTCCATCCAGCACGACCAGGCTGGCGAGCCCGGCATTGAAACAGGTGACCGCACAATCCGCCGCACCGGACAGGTCATCGGCGATGATCAGCAATTCAGCGGATGAAGCAGCCATCGAATCAGGCCGGCTTAATCACAGGGGCGCGCCGCCGCACATAGTTGGCCCAGCCAGCCGTCACCACCGGCACCAGCAGGCTGGTGACGATCACGCTGGAGGCAACCAATACCGTGGCGGGGGCCGCCGCCGCGGCGTAAACATGGTTGGCGCTGGCCACCAAGGCGGGCACCGCAGCGGCATTGCCTGCCGTGGTTGCGGCGGCAACACCGGCGGTGCCGTTGCCGCCCGTGAACTTATCCGCGATCGCGAGCACAACGCCCGAGAGCAGTACCACGGCGAGGCCAAGGGCCAGGCCGAGCAGACCCGCGCGCCAGACGAGAGACAGGTTCAACGTGGTGCCGAGTGCGAAGGCAAAGAAGGGGATCAGCACCGGTGCGGCGCGCCCGAGGAAATTCTTCAATTCGCGGTCGAGATTACCGAGGAGGATGCCGGCGGCCAAAGGCAGGATGGCACCGACCAGGGTCTGCCAGGGGAAGGCGGCCAGACCCGCAACACCGAGGGTGACCATGGTCAGGAACGGGCCGGATTCCAGCGTCATGATGGAATAGGCAGCGGCCTCATCGGCGGTGCCGTATTGCCCCATCAGCGCCATATAAAGCCCGCCATTGGTGTCGTTCACCGCGGCCACGACCGCGAGGGTCGAAATGCCCGCAAACCAGCCGCTGGTGACCGGCGCTTCGCCCAGGAAGTGGCCGAGGATGATGCCGACCACGACGCCAATGAGGATTTTGGTAAGGAGCAGCACGCCGCCTTTGCGCGCCACGCGGGGCAACATGCCAACGGAAATGGTCGAGCCCATGCAGACATAGAAGACCGCGAGGATGGGCAGAGCGCCGGTGAATAGCGCGCCGGTGAAAGAGCCGAAAAATTTTGCGGTATGCGGTGCAACCGTAATGATAACAGATCCGATCACGAGCGGGACAATCATCATGCCCCCAGGCAACCGGTCGAGCGCGCGTTTAATGTGCAGTTGCATCAACCATTCCAGTACAAAATTTCACTCCGGGGGCGCTTATGGCCGCGTTGACCCTTGCGCATCAAGTGGCAGACGGCATTTAACCGGGCTTTTTCGGCAGTTCGCATAGAGAAGAGCAAGTCGCACCTGCCGAAATGACGCGGCGTGGACGCTTTGCCCAGGTCAATGGCCCGCGGGTGGCGCTAGATGCGAAAAGTGCATGGCTGACATTTTGGGCGGTTGAGATACGCGCCCCGGCTGTATTTCCATGGGTGGGGTAAAAAATGGCATTAAGTCTCGTGGATTTGGAGGGAATGTCGTGCCGCAATACATTTTCAATTTCGGCGGCCGCGCCGGACGCGGCGTTGGTTTTTAAAAAGTTCATGCTGAATCAATGAGTTGGTCTGCCTTTGACGACGCGAGCCTGGGGCGCGGGCGTTGCATTTGCCATGTCTGCATTACCATGCAATTTGGAGGCTGTTTCGCCGGAGGCCGATTGTGCGGCTTATTCGGCGGGTCATCCTTGGGTAAAAAGCGGTGATTGGGATGCGCGCGACGGAGACGGAAGAAATGAAGCTAGCCAGGGATGCCGTGAGGCTGACGCATTTGCAGCGTCTTGAGGCCGAATCGATTCACATCATGCGGGAAGTGGTCTCGGAGGCGGACAAGCCTGTCATGCTGTACAGCGTTGGCAAGGATTCGGCGGTGATGCTGCATCTGGCGCGCAAGGCATTTTATCCCAGCCCGCCGCCCTTCCCCTTGCTGCATGTCGATACGACGTGGAAATTCAAAGCCATGTACGAGCTGCGCGACCGCATGGCGGCCGAGAGCGGCATGGAATTGCTGGTGTATAAAAATCCTGAAGCGGAGGCGAAGGGCATCAACCCGTTCGACCACGGCTCGCTGCACACGGATTTATGGAAAACCGAAGGGTTGAAGCAGGCGCTGGATAAATACGGGTTTGACGTGGCCTTTGGCGGCGCCCGGCGGGACGAAGAGAAAAGCCGCGCCAAGGAGCGTGTCTTCTCGTTCCGGTCTGCCAATCATCGCTGGGATCCAAAAAATCAGCGGCCCGAATTATGGCGGCTCTACAATGCGCGCAAAGCCAAGGCCGAGAGCATCCGCGTATTCCCGATCTCCAATTGGACCGAGTTGGATATCTGGCAATATATCCATTTGGAGAACATCCCGATCGTGCCGCTCTATTTCGCAGCACCGCGCCCGACCGTGACGCGCAATGGCATGCTGTTGATGGTGGATGACGAACGTTTCCGGCTCAATCCCGGCGAGGTGCCGGAGCAGAAATCCATCCGTTTCCGCACGCTGGGCTGCTATCCGCTGACCGGCGCGGTGGAGAGCACCGCCGCGACTTTGCCGGCGGTGATTCAAGAAATGCTGCTGACCACGACCTCTGAACGTCAGGGACGCGCGATCGACCATGATCAAGCCGCCAGCATGGAGAAGAAGAAGCAGGAGGGGTATTTCTGATGACCGGCGTAACACCTTCCGAGAGTAGCTATAAAGTATCGGACCTCATTGCCGAGGATATCGATGCGTATCTGCTCCAGCATCAGCATAAATCGCTGCTACGCTTCATCACCTGCGGCTCGGTCGATGACGGTAAATCGACGCTGATCGGCCGGCTGCTTTATGATTCGAAAATGATTTTCGAGGACCAGCTGGCGCAGCTCGAAGCCGATAGCCAGCGGGTCGGCACGCAAGGCAAGGCGATCGATTTCGCGTTGCTCGTGGACGGGTTGGCGGCGGAACGTGAGCAGGGGATCACGAT
Organism: uncultured Pseudomonadota bacterium; assembly: GCA_963737355.1. Lineage (GTDB taxonomy): Bacteria > Pseudomonadota > Alphaproteobacteria > Acetobacterales > Acetobacteraceae > Acidocella. Next base: position 87,674 of record CAVTSC010000002.1, read on the forward strand.
CGACGTCGCCTACCGCTTCTTTTCGACCGACCGGCGCAAATTCATTGTCGCGGATACGCCGGGGCATGAGCAATACACCCGTAACATGGTCACCGGCGCCTCGACGGCCGATCTCGCCGTTATTCTGATCGACGCGCGCAAGGGCGTGCTGACGCAGACGCGGCGGCATAGCTTCCTGGTCAATCTGATCGGGATCAAGCGGCTGGTGCTGGCGATCAACAAGATGGACCTGGTGGGCTATGACCAGGACGTGTTCGACAAGATCGTGGCGGATTATCGGGCATTTGCCGATAGCGTGGGGATCGGCGCGTTTCTGGCGATCCCGATCTCGGGCCTTGCCGGGGATAACATCACCACCAGATCCGGCAACACATCCTGGTATTCCGGCCCGTCATTGATGGAACATCTGGAGACCGTGGAGCTCGACGAAGCGGCGCAGCAGAACGGCGCGTTCCGCATGCCGGTGCAATGGGTCAACCGGCCCAATCTCAACTTCCGCGGCTTTTCCGGCATGATCGTCAGCGGCACGGTGCAGCCTGGCGATGCCGTGCGGGTGCTCCCTTCCGGCAAGACTTCAACGGTGACGCGGATCGTGACGTTGGACGGCGATCTGGAGGAAGCCGTTGCCGGACAGTCCGTTACGTTGACGCTGGCCGATGAAATCGATTGTTCACGTGGCGATGTGCTGACGCGTGCGGATCGTCCGTTGGAGGTTGCGGACCAGTTCGAGGCGACCATCGTCTGGATGGCGGATGAGGAATTACTGCCCGGCCGGCCTTACTGGCTGAAAATCAACACGCAGACGGTCACCGCCCGCATTCAGGCGCCGAAATATCAGATCGCGGTCAACACGATGGAGCATCTGGCGGTGAAAACGCTGGCGCTCAACGCCATCGGGGTTGCGGTGATTTCAACTGACAAGCCGCTGGTCTTTGAATCCTACGAGGCCAATCGCGATCTTGGCGGGTTTGTCCTGATCGACCGGTTGACGAATGCGACCGTTGCCGCGGGCATGCTGCATTTCGCGCTGCGGCGTTCGCAGAATGTGCACTGGCAGGCGCTGGATGTAACGCGCGAGGCGCATGCGGCGCTGAAACATCAGACGCCGAAAGTATTATGGTTCACCGGTTTGAGCGGGGCGGGCAAGTCGACAATCGCCAATCTCGTCGAGAAGAAGCTGCACGCGCTTGGCCGCCACACCTTCCTGCTGGACGGCGATAATGTCCGGCACCGGTTAAATCGGGATTTGGGCTTTACCGATGCCGACCGCGTGGAGAATATCCGCCGGGTGGGCGAGGTGGCGCGGTTGATGACGGATGCCGGGCTGATCGTGCTGACCGCCTTCATCTCGCCGTTCCGCGCCGAGCGGGAGATGGTCCGCGAGATGATGCCGAAGGGCGAGTTTGTCGAAATTCATATCGATACGCCGTTGGCGGAGGCCGAACGGCGCGATGTGAAGGGGTTGTACAAAAAAGCGAGGGCCGGCGCCTTGAAAAATTTCACCGGGATCGACAGCCCCTATGAGGCGCCGGAGGATCCCGAAATCCATATCGACACGACGAAAATGACTTCCGAGGAAGCCGCTGAATTGATTGTCGATCAATTGCTGCGCACCGCCTGATGACAAGCGGGCACGAAGACGCGCGCCTGGCGCGCCGCATTGCCGAGACCGCGGGAAAACTTCTGTTGGACCTGCAAAGCGCGGAATTGTTCGAGGGCAAGGCGCTGGGCAAAACGGGAGACCGGGTGGCCAATGCCTTCATCATGGAGGCCCTGCGCGTCAACCGGCCGGGCGATGCGGTGTTGTCGGAAGAGGAAAAGGACAGTGCCACGCGGTGCAGCGCCGAGCGGGTGTGGATTGTCGATCCGCTGGACGGCACGCGGGAATATGGCGAGGCGCGCACGGATTGGGCGGTGCATATCGCTTTGGCCGTGCAAGGGGTCGCCACTATTGGCGCCGTCGCGCTGCCGGGGCTGGGCGTGACATTTTGCACGGAGCATCCGCCCGTGCAGCCTGAGCCCCATGACGGGCCCCTGCGGATGCTGGTCAGCCGGACGCGGCCTGCGGCGGAGGCATTGGCGGTGGCCGATACATTAGGCGCGGTGCTGGTCCCGATGGGCTCGGCCGGGGCGAAGGCAATGGCGGTACTGCGCGGCGAGGCGGATATTTATCTGCATACGGGCGGCCAGTATGAATGGGATAATTGCGCGCCGGCGGCAGTGGCCCAGGCGGCGGGTTTTCACGTCTCGCGCATTGACGGATCGCCCCTCATCTATAACCGGCCAAACCCGTATCTGCCGGACCTGCTGATCTGCCGGCCGGCGCTGGTGGCGCGAGTGATGGCTGCCCTCTCGGGCTAGGCAGGTTAAGGCGCTGCTAGCCTTCGCGCCGGACGACCGGTAGCGCGACCTCGTTGCGGCGCGCCCAGGGCAGGGTCCATGGCGGGTCATAAAACCAGGCGGCGGGCGTGCCAGCGATCCTCCAAGGCGAGTCGGATAATGTTGCGGCCAGCCGTGCCTGGGCATGGGCGACCGCGATGGCATCGCGTGCGCCGGAAAAACGGTAGACCGCTTCCGTAGCCCCCGGGACTTCGTGCAGGACAATCGCCGGATCCACCGGTTTGGGAATTGTTGCGAGCGTGGTATCCGCCGGCATGTAGAAGCTGATTGTCCATTCGCCGGCGTTGGTCTGCGCCTGGGCAACGGGCGCGGTCATCGGGATTTTGGCCGGGGCTTGAACCACTGGGGCGGTCATGCTGAGCGAAGTTTGTGTGGCGTTAGCGCCAAATATATAGCGCGCGAGGCGGCGGAAACCGGCGGCGCGGGCGGTGATTTCATCGCCTTGAACCGTCACGCTTGCGGTCAGGCGTGGCGTGTATTGCCGAATCTCCACCTCGCCCAGATACGCGATGGTTTGATAGTCAGGTTCGGCCGTGAAGCTGCGGATCCCGACGGCTGAACAACCGGTGAGCGCCAAGGCGGCCAAGGGTCTGAGGACGTTCATGGGGGAATATCTGGCATCGGGCGGGGATTTTTCATCCCCTCAAGCGGTCAAATGGAGAAATCGAAGGAATCGAGCAGGGACGTCTCCGAGAAATCCGAGAAGCCTTCGGCGATTTTCGCGGCATCGGCCAGTTTCAGCACTTTCGCGGGCACGCCGGCCACGGTGGCATGGGGCGGCACGGAAGCCAGGACCACCGCGCCCGCCGCGACCCGCGCCTGGGCGCCAATTTCGACATTCCCGAGAATTTTGGCGCCGGCACCGATCATCGCACCTTTGCGCACCTTCGGGTGCCGGTCGCCCGCATGCTTGCCGGTGCCTCCCAGCGTGACGTCCTGCAGGAGGGAGACGTCATCCTCGATGACGGCGGTTTCGCCGACGACCAGCCCGGTGGCGTGGTCGAGGAAGACGCCCTTGCCGATCCTTGCCGCGGGGTGAATATCCGTCTGAAACACATCGGAAGAGCGGCTTTGCAGATACAGGGCGAAATCGCGCTCGCCGTTGCGCCACATCCAATGCGCCAGGCGGTGGATCTGCAGCGCGTGGAAGCCTTTGAAATACAGGAAGGGCTCGATAAACCGCTCGGTCGCGGGGTCACGTTCCACCACGGCGGCGATATCGGCGCGCAGCGCACCGATCAAGCAGGGTGCGGCCTCTGTCGCACGATAGAAGCCGTCGACGATGACGCCCAGCCCGACAACATCGTTTTTCATCCGCGCGGCGATGCGATGGAAAAGCGCGGCCTCAAACGAGCTGTGATTGAGAATGGATTCGACGAATAAAGGGGCGAGCATGGGCGCATTCGCCATGGCTTCCTGGGCTTCCTGGCGCAGCTTGAGCCACAGCGTATCGGCCAGAACCTGACTGTCCAGGCGTGGCGCATCGGCGGAACAGACCAGTTTCAGATGGTGCAATGTGGCGCGCAACGCGGCGTTTTTTTCCGGGGCGGACATGCTCAATGGGGCCAATGGGGGTGAACGGACGAAAACGGATGCAATGACGCCTCCAGAGGACTGGGCGCGTAAGCCGCGCGAAAAACCTAATCTAAAAATATGGCAATATTTTTGGTTTTCAAGAGGCGGCCCGCTCGGAACCCAAAAGCGCGCCGTTCGGACTTGCCGGCGGCCCGACTAAGGGCGTCTGTCCAAAATTACCCTAATTTTTGCTGTGGTCCTGTTTCAGATGCTCCGGCTGCGTCGGCAGTACGATCCCCACAGGCTCGCGAGTACGATCGCCGACGGCAGGCGGAGCTGTGAACGTCTCCACGTAATCGGTCCGATCCGTCAGCGTCGTCGTATGCCGCTTCAGTGTAGCATCCCGGCGGAACCGGGGCACGGCCCAAAGTACAAAGCCGCAGGTGGTCATATTTGTCATTATTTGGACTTCCCAAGTGGCTGACTGCGCGCTTGAGTATAGGTCGTGCTGGCGCGGGTTCCTAGATAATTGGCGTTAGAAGATGATTAAAAATACGATAAGCTGGGGAATATTTTTCTTCAAATTGTCTTGTTTTGCCCCTGTTCGAAAATAAAAACACCTCATTCCAACGCGTGAGCAGGACAGAGATCTCTTATAGGAGATTTTTGCGCCAGATGCCGGCAGGCCGGGTCAGGGTTGCGCGGGTTTGCCGGGAATCCGCGCGAAAACCGATTTTGGCAGCAGGTTGGCGAAGCGGGCGATGGCCGCGAACCAGGAGGGGAAGGTGATGAATTTCCGCCCTTGCACAATGCCCGCGATAATAATCCGCGCTGCTTCGTCCGCATCCATCAGCCCCGGCATGGGGTAGGGGTTTTTCGCGGTCATTGGGGTGCGGATAAAGCCTGGCCGCACCAGGGTCAGCCTGATACCCTCGCGTGCCGCGCGCGGGGCGGCAGCGCTCACCCAGAAATCCAGCGCCGCTTTGGCGGCCGAATAGGCCGGGGAGGTGGGCAAGGCGATCAACCCGGCGATGGAGCCGATGAGGACGATATGCGCGACGCGGCGCTCCATGGCGGGGAGCACCGTGTTGAAGACGCCGTCGACATTGGTGGCGAAGACGCTGCGGATTTGCCCGGCGCTCTCTATATTGGCAGGTCCGGGGCCGGCGGAAATCCCGGCATTGGCGATCACCAGGTCGAGTGCTGGGCAACCCAGCACCCAAGCGGCGGTGGCGGAGGCGTCGGTAACGTCCAGCACGGTTTGCGTGGTGGACGCCCCTTTGGCGCGGACGGCAGCTTCCGTCTCGGCCAGCCGGTCCGCATTGCGGCCGGTGAGGTGCAGGGTAATTCCAGGGGCGGCGAAGCCCAAAGCCAGCGCGCGGCCAAGCCCGCTTGAGGCGCCGGTAATAGCGATGTTCCGATATGACATATGGGCAGCGTAGCAGGCTCCTGCTAAGAGGCCAGCCCATGGATGAGAAAGCAATTTTAGCCTCGATGACCGGTTTTGCCCGGGCGCAGGGCGAGGTGGGTGCGGTTTCCTGGATCTGGGAATTGCGCAGCGTGAATGGCCGCGGGCTGGATGTAAAACTGCGGTTGGCGAACGGGTTGGATGCGTTGGAATTGCCGCTCCGGGACCTCGCGACCAAGCAGCTGAAGCGCGGCAATGTCTCCGGCACGCTGACGCTCAAGCGCGAAGCGGCGGCCGGGCTGACGACGGACCTCGTGGCGCTGGAGCGGGTCAAAAATCTGGCGATCGATCTGGCCGATAACATCCCCGGCGCTTTGCCGCCGCGGGCCGAGCTGCTGCTGGGGCTGCCGGGCGTGATGCGCAGCGTCTCCGCGCAGGATGATACGGCCGAAGAGCAAGAGGCTTTGCAGGCGGCGGTGCGGGCCGGGTTCGCCGCCGCACTTGAAGGGCTCGTGCAGGCCCGGGCGCAAGAGGGCGCGCGGCTGGGCGGCGTCGTCGCCGCGCATCTGGCCGAGATTGAGGCGCTGCATGCCGCCGCAGTGCTGGAAGCGGCAACGCAGCCGGCGCTGCACAAGGCCCGGCTGCTCGCGCAGCTGGCCGATATTCTCGGCAGCACGCCAAGCTTGCCTGAGGAAAAAATCGCCCAGGAGATCGCGCTGCTGGCGACGAAATCCGATGTGCGCGAGGAATTGGACCGGCTCAGCGCGCATATCGCAGCCGCGCGCGCCTTGCTGGGCGAGGCTGTCGGCGTCGGCCGCAAGCTGGATTTCCTGATGCAGGAATTCAATCGCGAGGCCAACACGCTGTGCAGCAAATCCGCCTCTCTGCCGCTGACCTCGATCGGGCTTTCCTTGAAAGCCGCGATCGAGCAGCTCCGTGAACAGGTCCAGAACATTGAATAAGCGGCGCGGCCTTTGCCTGGTGCTGGCAGCACCTTCCGGCGCTGGTAAAACTTCGCTCTCGCGTGCGTTGCTCGCCGAGGATGCTGCGTTGCAGCTTTCCGTCAGCGTCACCACCCGTGCCCCCCGCCCGGGCGAAGTTGAAGGCAAGCACTATTATTTTGTCGAACAGCCGGTGTTCGACGCGATGGCGGCGGACGGCGAATTGCTGGAGCATGCGCATGTGTTCGGCCGCTCCTACGGCACCCCGCGCGCACCGGTGGCGGCAGCTTTGGCGGATGCGCGCGATGTGTTGTTCGACATCGACTGGCAGGGGTTTCGGCAGGTTCGCGCATCCATGCCGGGCGATGTCGTCGGCGTGTTCATCAAGCCACCCTCGCTCGATGTGCTGCGGGCGCGGCTGCAAGCCCGTGGCGACGACCCGGAGCAGGTCGAGCGCCGCATGGCGCATGCCGAGGCGGAGATGTCCCATGCCGGCGAATTCGACTTCATCGTGGAGAACGCGGATTTCGAAACCGCGCTCGCGGATTTGCGGGCGATTTTACGCGCAAGCCGCCTTGCGACGGCGCGGCAGATTTAACCCCGTATCCGCCGCGCGATCGCTCGGGTCTCGTTTGTAAGTGTAACAGGATTATGCTATAAATTGCCCTGAACTCAGGATAAAATTCTTAATGATCTCAGTGTGTTGTCTTCGGCCCGGCGAGTCATTTGCCGTGGTTCCTGCTGTGTGCCTGATCTGACATGAGCGATACCACCGACGAACCCGGCGGCATCATGGAACCGCCGCGCGGCATGGAGCCTGTCTCGATCGAGTTGGAGATGCGCAAGTCGTATCTCGATTACGCCATGTCCGTCATCGTATCGCGGGCACTGCCGGATGTGCGCGACGGGCTGAAGCCGGTGCATCGGCGTATTTTATACGCCATGAACGAGGCGGGGAACACGCCCGACAAGCCGTATCGTAAGTCGGCGCGCATGACCGGTGACGTGATGGGGACGTACCATCCGCATGGCGATAGCGCGATTTATCTGGCCGCCGTGCGCATGGCGCAGGATTTCTCGATGCGCCTGCCGTTGATCGACGGGCAGGGGAATTTTGGCTCCATCGACGGCGATATGCCGGCGGCGATGCGTTATACCGAGATGCGGCTGGACCCGGCGGCGATGCTGCTGCTCGCCGATATCGACAAGGACACGGTCGATTTTCAGCCCAATTACGATGAGAGCGAGCAGGAGCCGCGCGTGCTCCCCGCCGCCTTCCCGAACCTGCTGGTCAATGGCTCCAACGGCATCGCCGTCGGCATGGCGACGAATATTCCGCCGCACAACCCGTCCGAGATTGTCGATGCGACGCTGGCGCTGATCGAAAATCCCGACATCACGACCGATGAGTTGATGGCGATCGTGCCCGGTCCGGATTTTCCGACCTCCGGCATTATTCTGGGACGCTCGGGCATTCGCTCGGCTTTTGAGACCGGGCGCGGCTCCATCACCATTCGTGCGCGCGCCAGCGTCGAGCAGATCCGCAAGGACCGTGATGCGATCGTGGTCACGGAAATTCCGTATCAGGTGAATAAATCCGCATTGCTCGAGCGGATCGCGGAACTCGTGCGCGCGAAGGATATCGAGGGCATCGCGGATTTGCGCGATGAGAGCGACCGCGACGGCATGCGGATCGTGATCGAACTCAAACGCGATGCGACGGGCGAGGTGGTGCTGAACCAGCTCTACCGCTTCACGAATTTGCAGACGAGCTTCGGCATCAACATGCTGGCCCTGGACAAGGGCAAGCCGCGCCAGATGGGCCTCAAGGAGATGCTCGTCTGCTTCGTGGAATTCCGCGAGGAAGTGATCCTGCGGCGCGCGCGCTTCGAGCTGAACAAAGCGCGCGACCGGGCGCATTTGCTGATCGGCCTTGCCACCGCGGTGGCGAATATCGACGAAGTGATCCGCATCATTCGCGGCAGCCCGGATTCCAACACGGCGCGCATGGCGCTGATGGAGCGCCACTGGCCGGCGGAAGATGTGGCGCCCTTGCTGGCGCTGATCGACGATGTCGGCAATACCATCGCCGAGGATCGGACGATGCGGCTGACGGATGCGCAGGCGCGCGGCATTCTGGAATTGCGCCTGGCCCGGCTGACCGGGCTGGAGCGTGAAAAAATCCAGGCGGAGTTGGGCGAAGTGGCCCAGAAAATCACCGAGCTTTTGGAAATCATCGGCTCGCGCATTCGCCGTTTGGAAGTGATGCGGGAAGAGTTGGTTGCGGCACGGCTGAAAATCGCCTCTTCGCGCAAATCCACAATCGAGGATCTGGATACGGATCAGGACGATGAAAGCCTGATCGAACCCGGCCAGATGGTGGTGACGCTGACGCGCGATGGCTTCATCAAGCGCACCTCGCTCGAGACGTTCCGCGCGCAGAATCGCGGCGGACGCGGACGTTCTGCGACCTCCACGCGCGGCGATGACGTGGTGACGCGCAGCTTCAACGCGCATACGCACCAATTCGTTCTGTTCTTCTCTTCCGGGGGCAAGGCTTTCCGCGAAAAAGTCTGGAAGCTTCCCGAGGCGACGACCACCGCCAAGGGCCGCGCGCTGATCAATCTGCTGCCGGAATTGGGCAAGGACGAGATCACCACCGTGCTGCCGCTGCCGCAGGATGAGAGCCTGTGGGAGAATTTGCATTTGGTCTTCGCAACCGCCAGTGGCGGCGTGCGGCGCAATAAGCTCGCGGACTTCAAGAACGTGCGTGCCGCCGGGTTGATCGCGATGAAGCTCGATGAGGGCGACCGGCTGATCGGTGTTGCGACCTGCCGGGACGGCGATGATGTGTTCCTCGCTACCAAGCTGGGCCGTTGCATCCGCTTCCAGATCACCGATGAGAATCTGCGCGTGTTCTCCGGGCGTGATTCCGCTGGCGTTCGCGGCATCAAGCTGGCTCAGGATGACGAGGTGATGAGCCTTTGCGTGCTGCAGCATGTCGACGCGACGCCGGATGAACGCGCGGCCTATCTGAAATATGCCTCGGCGCAGCGCCGCAATGGCGATGACGAGAATGGCGAACAAGGCGAATCGGATGAAGCCGTTTCCGAGATCGCCTTGCCGGAAGCGCGCATCGCGGAGCTTGCGGCGGCGGAGGAGATTTTGCTCACCGTCACCGATTCGGGCTTCGGCAAGCGCTCCTCGGCCTATGAGTACCGGGTGACCGGGCGCGGCGGGCAGGGCATTGCCAACATCACGCTGAACGCACGCCGCAATGGCAAGGCCGTTGCGGCCAGCTTCCAGGTGCGCGAGGGCGATGACGTGATGCTGGTGACCGATGGCGGGCGGTTGATCCGCGTGCCGGTGGACCAGGTGCGCATCACCGGTCGCTCGGTGATGGGGGTGACCCTCTTCCGCCTGGACGATGACGAGCGCGTCACCAGCGTGTTTCCCGTTTTGGAGCAGGAGGCCGAGGATGCCTGAACCGCGCATCGCGCTCTATCCCGGCACGTTTGATCCGATCACCAACGGGCATGTCGACATCATCACGCGCGCCGCGCGGCTGGTGGACAAGCTCGTCGTCGGGGTTGCGATCAATGCCGGGAAGGGGCCGATTTTCGGCCTCGAGGAGCGCGTTGAGCTGGTGCGCGCGGAAATTTTGCCGATCGCCCAGAAGACCGGCACGGATATCGTGGTGCGCCCGTTCGAGACGCTGTTGATTGCGTTTGCGCACGAGGTGGGGGCGCAGATGATCGTGCGCGGCCTGCGGGCGGTGTCGGACTTCGATTACGAATTCCAGATGGCGGGAATGAATTACCGCCTGGATAACAAGATTGAGACCGTGTTCTTGATGGCAAGTGAGCATCACCAGTTCATCTCGTCGCGCTTCGTGAAAGATATTGCGCGCTTCGGGGGTGATATTTCCTCCTTCGTGCCCAAACTTACGCATGCGCGGACATTGGCCAAATTGAAGGAAGGACCATGCTGAAACGCCGAGGCCTGCTGACTGCCGCAACCGCAACCCCATTTTTAACGGATTTGATGATGACCGAACCTGTTGCTGCCGCCACCTCCAACACGCTGCTGATGGAGCTGACCTATGGCACCGTAACCATCGAGCTGCGCCCGGATCTGGCGCCGCTCGCCTCTGAGCGTCTGCGGACGCTGACCGCCGAGGGTTTTTATAACGGCTGCAAATTTTTCCGCGTGATCGCGGGCTTCATGGCGCAGACCGGCGATCCGACGAACACGGGCATGAGCGGCTCCTCCCTGCCGGACCTGCCGGCGGAATTCACCGATGATGCAAGCTTCCTCACCGGCACGGTGGGCATGGCGCGGACGTCCGACCCGAACTCCGCCAACAGCCAGTTCTTCATCTGCTTCGCGCCGGCGACCTTCCTCGATGGCCAGTATACCATCGTCGGGCAGGTGACGGCAGGCATGGATGCCGTGCAGCAGATTAAAAAAGGCGCCGGCCAGAGCGGCTCGGTGCAGGATCCCAATTCGATCCTTAAAATGACCGTGGCGGCCTGATTTCATGGGGCGGTGATCCAGGCTTTTTGTGAGGCTGGATCACGGTTCCACGAAAAAATCTCCGCCTCGCGCTGCGGTCTATTGACTTGGGGGGTATAAATCTGGTTCACCCTCCGTCAGGCGAGCCTGTAGCTCAGTGGTAGAGCATTCGACTTTTAATCGAATGGCCGTGGGTTCGACCCCCACCGGGCTCACCAATAAATCAACAAGTTAGGCGACGGTTTGGGTCTTTTCCGACCGTCGCCGCGCTTCGGGGCAACAACCGGGGCAACATTTTGACATGGCTGGGTTGTGTGTCGTACTCGGCCAGAGAGGCTCGATTTACGGTCGAGCGGCCCAGCCGTCAGGTTACTTTATCGCGGCGGGGCCGCATGGCCCTGGAGGGACCGGGAACTGCCTCCACCCCTCTCAACATTATGAAGCTGGTCTACAAGGTCGTTAAGTCGGAAGGGGGCTATAGAATCGTCAACCCTTTGACCTGGATCGTCCGCCCAAAGCCGTGGATACCCCGTGAAGCCTTTCTCAACGCCAAGGACCCGGGACGCATCAAGCAATTTCTATACAATACAATAGCAATGTATGCCGCGGTGCGTTTACGCCGCCTGGCGGCGGCAGCCACCGTACACATTTGGTGTATTGCTCTGCGCATGCGAAGTCCGCCGCATGGTCGTGCTCGTTTCAACGAATAACATGGTGCGCCTGACCTTCCTCGTTTCACTGCTGCAGGACGGCGGCTTCCAACCGGTGCTCTATGGCACGCCGTCGAAGGCAGCATTGGCGCCGTGATGCGCCGCATCGCGGCTCCGGCGGCGCAACCAGGCAGATGCCTGGCAAAGCTGTGGCGCAGCGTATGCGGGCTCACATTCTTGGTGATACCGGCGGCCTGTGCGGCCTCCTCGACGACACGGCTCAGCTGGCGGGTGGTGATCGGCTTGGTCGGGTCCTGGCCGGGAACAACCAACCCCCGGGCAGCATCGCCCCCTGGCGCCGGCCGTCCTGCCACCAGGCCCGCAGCAGGGTCAGAAGGTCCGGTGACAGCATCGCGTTGCGATCCTGTCCGCCCTTGCCGCGTTCGACGCGGATCAGCAGGCGCATGCTGTCGATATCCCCCAGCTTCAGCGACGCCACCTCGGTGGCCCTCTTCTTGGAAAAACCGCGCACGCTCATGTCTTCGATCGAGCGCTGGCGAAGTCCAGTACCTGTGGATCGTGAAATCTTTGTTCATGGAAGGCTCCTCTTCGGTTGAAGGAGCCATCATGTTCAGGACAGGCCGCTAGCCGGTTCAATCCATCCGATTCATTCGAATTTGTCCGGCGCCATCACCATAAGCACCCTCCCGCGAAGCGGGTTCGTGCTTCGGCCCGACCCGGCCGCCCGGCCATCCCGGGGCTGCTTCACGCCCATGTACGAACCCGCTGCGAGGGATTGGTGCTTGTGGTGGGCTGCGTAGCCCGGCCGCGTTTATCGGGCGCGCGCCCGATACAGCAAGTGCCGAAGATCTCCGCCACTTCCAGGTGTATCAACGCGAGAGCGGCATGCAGCCGCCCTCGATAGGACGTATTGAGATGCCTGGGTCGAATATCGCCCCCGAGTTACATGCCGGGGACGGCGCCTTGTCTGTTCATAACACAGCAATTGGGCATTCGACGCCGAACTGTACACCCTTTGTATCTTGTATTAATAAGCGCGCGTCACGATTTGGCTTGAACACCGCTCGTGATGCGCACAGCGCTGAACGCAGGGAGTCCGCTTTGTCGGGCGGCTCCCGAAATACAAGACCTTCCGAGGGAATACGGGAGGTGCGTTACCCTGCGTGCGCATGTTCAACCGTCCCGGCGTAGGCCGGGAGAGCAGGGTATGAAGTGATGAGTGAAATTATACCAATCCGCTCGGCGTCACGCTTGGTCAGTGTAGCTTCTGTGGCTTCTGCGAGCGTTTCGGCTGCGGAAATTACGCGAAGTCGAGCGCGCAAACATGCGTGCTGCCGGCGCTGATGCCGCGAAAGAACTTCGAGGCGCGCACGAACTGCAACGTGACGAAGATCAACCTCGACAGCACCGGCAAGAAGGCGACCGGCGTGACTTACGTCGATGCCGAGGGCCAGGAATGCGAGCAGACCGCGGATCTGGTGCTGGTTTGCAATTTTTCGTTCAACGCCGTGCATATGCTGCTGACCTCGGGCATCGGCAAGCCGTACGATCCCACGAGCGGTACCGGCGTCGTCGGCCGCAATTATGCCTATCAATGTACCTCCGGGGTTCTGATGAAACTGCCGGACACCACGCTCAACCCGTTCATCGCGGGTGGTGCGATCGGCATGGTTCTGGACGACTTCAACGGAGACAACTTCGACCACTCGGGCCTCGGGTTCGTCGGCGGTGGCTCCTTGGCGGCGAGCTCCACCGGCGGACGGCCGATCCAGCAGATCGGAACCTTCGCTGACGATCCGAAATGGGGCTCCGGCTGGAAGCGGGCGATGAACGAGAATTACCAGTCGGTCTATGGCGTCGGCGTTCAGGGCAGCGTCTATTCTTACAAGGACGCCTATCTGGATCTCGATCCGACCTACAAGGATCCGTATGGCAGCCCGCTGCTGCGCATGACTTTCGACTGGCACCAGAACGAGCTGAAAATGTCGGCGTATGTCACGGAGAAGCTCGCCGGTATCGCCAAGGCGATGGGCGCGAGCCGCCTGCACGCTTCGCCCCCGGACCGGTCCCTATACCGTCGTCCCATACCAGACCACCCACAACACGGGTGGGGCCGTCATGGGCGACAACCTGTCCAACAGCGTCGTCAATAAATACCTCCAGAGCTGGGACGTGCCGAACGTCTTTGTTCTCGGCGCAAGCGTGGTGGAAGCAGTATTGGACGCCCGCGAACAGTATCAGCGTGCGATGAAGAATTGAGATCGTAACCTCGAAAGAAAATAGGATTTAGTTTATGAAGATATTTGTTCTCTCAGACCTTCATTTGGAAATGATCTCGATTGGAGCAAAGTCAGATCTTTTCATTCCGGACGATGCCGACATGACGGTTATTGCGGGAGGTTTTTACAGGGCTGATGTTGCTGTCCGGCGCGCACGCACGGAGTTCCCAACTGGTGCATTGGTCATGGTCGGTGGAAATGACGAACATTACCTTACGGGTATGACGGTTTCCAAAGGCATAGACAAAATGCGAGCTGACGCGCGAGAGGACTCCGGAGTTTACAATCGTCCCACGTACTTCCTTGAGAACGACACGGTGTATCTTGGTAACGACAGTGAAAGCGTCAGGGTCATTGGTTGTACCCTTTGGACGGACTTTAAATTGTTCGGAAATTATGACTTGCATGCCTCACACGCTCAGATGAACATGAACGATTATCGTTTCATAAAGGGATTGAATGAATGCAAGCTCATGGCATTCGAGACAGCGGACTGGCATGCTCAGTCGCGCAGCTATATTGAAAGGGAATTACTGACGCCGTTTTCTGGCAAGACGATCGTCGTGACGCACCACTTACCCTCGGCGCGTTCAGTTCGTCCCCGGTTCAGAACAGATCCGTTTTCGCCAGCCTTCGCTTCGAACTGCGACCATCTTTTGGAGCTCGGAGCGGATCTGTGGATCCACGGGCACATCCACGATTCATGCGATTACATGGTGGGCGAAAAGACCCGTGTAGTTTGTAACCCAAGGGGATACAAAACCTACCACAGGCCGGAATTTTGGAAAGAGAACCGTGCTTTCATCAAGGACTTAATCATCGAAATTTGAGCGAACACCTGGACTTAGTCCAACTAGCGAATTTCCTTTCTGTATGGGATTTTATCAATGCGCGATGAACTTCAAAGCCTCCTTTATAGCCGCTATCCAAATCGATATAGGCAAAAATCTTATCATATGTCCGAGACAGCAATGTGTTGGGGGTTCGAGCACCGCGACGGTTGGTTTTCTACTGTCGATGCTCTGTCTGCACAGTGATGAACCTTGCTTTGAATATGCTGAACTGCCGGCGTCGAAGCGCAGTTCAGCCTGATGCACAATCCAACGGACTTCAACCAGGTACGGTCGCAAAAACCCGGACAAGCCCCAGACAGGGCCCCGCGCACCCAACGACCGTGACCCGTCAAGGAGGGATCGCGCCATGAGCATGCAGCCCATTGAGAATGTCTGACGCTGTGTCAGATAGCGTCATCGAAGAGTTTCTGTCGGGGAGCGATGAGCCGGAAAACCTGCCTCCACCCCAACCACGGGACCGCGCGGAAATCGCCGCGATCCACCTATTGCGCCGCTTCGCCGATCAGCAACCCGAAAAATTCGACAAGCCTGAGTTAATTGTCCTCGAGGTTCCCCGGGAGATTTGGGTGCCGTCGGTTGCCGAGGCGGTCCCCGTGGTGTTCTTCGGCTCGGACAAGCAGCCGGACTCCAAGTTCGCGCACAGGACGCGCCGCGATTTGGACGCACCCTATTATGTTTTTCAATCCGCCAATGTTCGGAGCGCGAAACCGTCGGACAGTATTTTCGACCAGATCGCGGAGGGGCTGCTGAAAGGCAAAACCATCGTGATCGTGGCGCATCAGGTGGATGAGCTGATGCCATCGCAAATCCTGGGCACGGCCGACCGCCGTCTGATCCTGCCGGAACTGGACGCCACCTGGTTCGCCGGGTTTCTGGTGGAAGCCACCGGCAATGAACCGGCGAAGGATTGGGCACAGATCAAATTCGAGAATCTGACGCCAAGTATTCTGCGCCTTTCGGTACGCGCGGGGCAGAGCGCCAATGATTACGCGCGCCGCATCGCGCGGCTTGCCCGCCAGGGTGAACCGAAAGAGAAGCATGAGAAGAAGCCGGAGCGCAAACTCAATCTGTCCGATTTGCATGGCATGCCAGAGGCTATCGAGTGGGCAAAATCGCTCGCGACGGACATCGCCGAGTACCGAGCCGGCCACCTAACATGGGCCGACTGCGACCGCGGTGCTCTGTTCCATGGCCCATCCGGAAGTGGCAAAACGACGGTAGCGCGTGCAATTGCCAATCACTGCGATCTTCCGTTTTTTGCGACAAGTTATGCCGATTGGCAGGCGCAAGGCAATGGTCATCTTGGGGATGTCACGAAAGCGATCCATGCAGTTTTCAGCAAAGCCCTTGCGGCCGCACCTTCGATCATTTTTATCGATGAACTCGATACCGTGAACACGCGGGGCGGTACCAAGCGGCATGATGATTGGTGGACGAGCATCATCAACATCCTGCTGGAAAAGCTGGATGGCAGCGGCGACCGGGATGGCGTGGTTGTTATTGGCGCGACGAATTACCCGCACAAAATTGACCCGGCCATTCGGCGGTCCGGCCGGCTCGATCGCGAGATCCGGATTGGCCTGCCAAACTCGAGCGCGCTCAGAGAGATTTACCGTTTCCATTTGGAAAACCTATTGCCCGAGGCGGATCTGGGCCGGCTTGCCAACCTATCGATTGGCAAATCAGGCGCCGATGTCGCGCGTTTCGCGCGAGGCGCTCGCCGGCGGGCACGTACGGCACGGCGCGGCGTCAGTTTTGAGGATGTCTTCTTTGAGATAACCGGCGGCATGTCCGAGGATAGAAACAAGGTCATGCGGCGGGCAGCCATCCATGAGGCGGCCCATGCCGTCGCGCTGATCCTGTTAAAACCTGGTTCGTTATCATCTATCTCAATCGGTTCGGACGGATCTTTGGGGGGCAAGACCGTAAGCATGATGGACAAGCACTCGGAGATGACCGGGACGGAAGTCGACAATGCGCTTGTTATCCTTTTTGCCGGGAGAGCCGCCGAGGAGATTGTCTTTGGCCGGCCGTCCGCCGGCGCCGGAGGACATGCCGAGAGCGATTTGGCCAAGGCCACCTGGCTGGCAGCGGCCGCGGAATTTTATTTTGGGCTGGGTAGTACCGGATTGGTTTGGATTGATCTGCCGGGGCCGGAAGATCTGCATACCATCCTGGCGATGCGGCCCGATGCTCAACTAGCGATACGTGGGAGATTGGATACGGCATATGCCAAAGCCAAAGCCATGGTTGAAAGGTCCCGGACGAGCATCGAAAGGGTAGGGGAGGCGTTATTGACGCGGATTGTGCTGACATCCGATGAAGTCCTTAACATCGTGGGCAAAACGCCAAACTACATAGCATGACACAAATCACAGTTTTGATTGGCCGGGATCGTCGCTGCAATTGGAGTTTGGAGGACCGGCATCGGATATTGACGGCGACCTGCGCACCGGGTGCGGTGATCTCGGAGGTCGCTCGTCAATTCGATATTGCCAGCAGCATGATTTATAAACGGCGGCGCCAGTCAGTGGCGGCCAATCGTGCATTGGCCTTTGTTCCGGAGGTCGTGGCCGGATCATCCATTTGTGGCGGCGCATCGAGAGTTAATCCACAAGATTGGCCTGACTGGCGGCAAGGTCGATTGCCGGATTGCTAATGCCGCACTGGACGCTACCTATTTGCTGAGATGGGTGTGTCGTCTTGGTGAAATCTCCTCGACGTAGTTCTAACTAAAGATCTTAGGTAAACTTCCCCATGACTATACTGTTCTACGGTGACCCCCATGGCGAATGGCGCCCATTGCTAGCGGCCGTTCAACAGAACCGGCCCGCCGCGGTGGTTCTGTTAGGCGACTACGATCTGGACATGCCACTGCGGCAGAAGTTGGCACCTGTCTGGGATCTGGTTCCTTGCTGGCGGTGGATTTACGGGAACCATGACGCCGACACCGAGGTGCAGTTTGACCACCTATTTACCGACTATCCGGCAGGCAACCTGCATTCCGTCTTCGCCGATCTGGCCGGTCATACCGTCGCCGGCCTTGGTGGTATCTACAAGGAGAAGGTTTGGCACCCTGGCAAACTCAACGCCCCGCTTTTTCGCACTCGCGATGAGATGATCCGGCGCACGGCCCGCTTCGACCGCTGGCGCGGCGGCGTTCCAAGGAAACACCGAGACACGATTTTCTATGAAGATCATGAAACCCTGGAGCAACTGCGGGCCGACATCCTGGTCACCCATGAAGCCCCTGGCTGCCATCCCAATGGCTTCGTTGCGATTGACGAGTTGGCACGACAGATGGGGGTAAGGCTGGTCGTGCACGGACATCATCATGTGTCTTATGAAGGCCGCACCGCCGATGGAATTCCCGTTAGGGGCCTGGCGGAAGCGGAGCCATGGTTGCTCGACCCGGCCAAATGGTGGACCTGAGCCTTCGTATTGGGCGCCCTTGAGGCTGGCTCTCGATATGAGACAGCCAAGCCGGCGAGGTTATGGCTTCAACCGTTAGCGCTCGATGTTGTGCATGCGGACCTTGGGCGTGTGTGAATCGGCGCGCATTAAGAACCTGTTGCTGAAGCGCGGTAAGGTTCTGATATCTCGCAGCGAATTTCGGTCGGGGAGGGGGGCCGTTCGGCGCTGATCGGGCCCCCGGCTAAACACCAATTTTCCAAGCTAAATCAATTTCCGGTGCCATAGGTAGAGGCATGCTTGGACGCTAAATCACATCCTGTGTAGCCGGCACACGCGGTCAAATCTCGGAGGGATGAGCCATATCGATGCATTGGAACCGGGACGTATCGGTTAAGCAGAAAACACGCCGAGTGAGAACACGTCGATATCCTCCAGAACGTAGCCAGTGAAGACGATTGAGTGAAGGCTCTCATCTGGGAATGGTTGAATGACCGCCCTGGCTGTGGCGTCGATCTGATGTAAGGGGCTACTTTCCGGCATCGTGGGATCGTGAAAGTGCGTACCAGCGGCCAGGATCATGACCACAGTAGAGGTGGATGCGTCTTGTGCGCGGATGCGTTGGCCCAACTCAGTGCCGGCCTCGGTCAAAGACGTGCCATTGGGTAATTGGTGATGGAAAAAACGGATCCGTCCCGGAACCAGGAAGATCGGTGAGAAATCGGAAAAGTCGATGCCAATTATAGAATACTCGAAGAACAATCGCCGCAGGGTGACCAGCAGGGGGAGAAGGTCGTGCGAATGGGCCGGACAGATGAGATGGCTGCCGGAGAACGTCTCAGGCGCTGTATCGGCTAGGATGATTGAGAAGACGAGCTTACGCCCATTCACCAGAGTGGAGGCGATCCGCGCGGCTTGCTCTGCATCTGCCGCCACCAGCACGCTGACATGGAGGTCGGCGGCTCCGGCAGTGTGATGAACATGAAATCCATTGAGCACGCCCGGATCAAGAGCCCTGAGCACTTGCACGGCGGTGTCGTCGACGGCGACAAGTTCGACCCGGAGTTGGAAGAAATCAACATCCGGCCGTCTGAAATTTTGGGCTGGCACAGTCCAGATCATGAGGTCAGAATCCTTGCATGGGAAGGTAACATCGCTTTCGATAACGTCACTGGCGCGCAATATTAAGCTCGCTATGTTCGAAGGCGGCGGCGAACAGACCCGTCTCTCGATCGGTCATCCCAATGACTGGCGAGAGGGCAACTTGCCGCCACCGGCTGACAGTCGCGCCGATCTCGGCGACAATATTCGTCGCCTCGTCCTGCTTTAGGTCGAACGCTCTTGCCTCCGAGAGGCATGCCTTAATCGAGGCGACCGGACCGGTCTTACGAGAGATTGCCGTCTTGAGCACGCGCGGCGTATCCGGAAAAGGGTTTAAGTCAAAGGCTGGCGATAGGCGCCACTGGCCGCGCCCGTCGTAAAGGAAGCCGTGATTGCCGAGATGGTCGTCCGAGTTGGAGATCAGAACATTAAAGACGATTTTGCGGAACAGTTCGTTGAGGTTAGCGCGGGGCACACTCGCGATTTGCCTGATGCGCTCCGCGATAGCGACATAGGTCCCGCCGGTTTGACCGGGGCTTTGAAGCATCGTTATCGCAGAAGCATAGTGCTTCCGGCTACCTCCCTTCGTTCGGTCGAACCGGTCAACGAGGAATACAGGCCGACCGAGGACGTCGACGATCGAGAAGTTTGGAACTGTTATACCAGCCTGTCTTGCAAGCTCGAGCGCCAAAGCTTCTCCGCGCGGGAAGGGGCGGGTATCTTTGACGCTGGGAAATTTGGCAATCGCCAATCTCCCCGCTCCCAAACGAATAGAGGCTTTTGGTCGAAGTCCCCCAAGAGATGTTCCTTCCCCCAAGAGGTTGAAAATTTGTTCAGCCGTCTCCTGATTACGTTCGATCGCTTCGGAAGCATTCAACAAATCATTCAGGTGGAGAACCATGGTGTCTCTCGGGCGGTCGACACCACCGCCCAGGATTTCATCGCGCTCATCCTGGTACCGGATCGCACCGATGCGGAGCTCGTCGGCCGCGGTCAGCAGCAGGTCGAGCGGCGTCATCTCGGACAGCAGGAATTCGGTTCCCTTAATCAGTGCATACCGTGCCAAGACGATCATCGCCCAACCGTCTGGTCCGGAATCGCTGAAGACCCCAGGGAACGGCGAACCGCCGCGCAGCTGCGTGTGATATTGCCGGATAGGGGTGAGCGGCAGCGCTGGGTCCAGAGCGAACCTGTCGGCCGATCTCAGCCACTCCGCGCTATATTCGAACGACGATTGATACCGACCAGGCGTCGCGTCAAAATAAAGGGTGCCGATCGCCCCTGGGCGGTTACCAAGAAGAAGTTTTATCTGACGTTGGGTCATTCACGCCGCTCTCTTGCGATGGTCTGGAAATGCGTCGATGGAGATTTTTGGCCTCTGCAGATAAGCCGCCCACGTCCATTTAAAGTTCCTATATAGCCTGTAACTTCTACTAAGCGATATAAGGCCATCATCGGTTGCTTGAACATGCACGCCCGCGCCGGGTGGCCTGCCCGGGTGAACGTTTACATGTCTTCGTTGCCAAGGCAGGGCGCAATCGGGGCCGGAACGAATCCCGGCGGACGTCCATGTCCTGGCTCGCAAGCTGACCGCCAATATTCGACGGGTTTGAATCTCCGCGCTTAAGTCAGTTTCGTAAATTTGGTCCAGCCCTTTTCATCATAAGTGATGAGCATCCGGCCCGACTGTATAGTACTTGTAGAGCCCGTGTAGCCTTTCAATCCGTCGCCTGGCCCCGACGTCGCCACGACTTTGGTGTATAACATTCAGCCTGCGTGATCATATACATAAACCATTCTTCCGTTTTGAGTTGCGCTTCCAATTGCCATGCAAATCCTCCTGTTAATGGATGATGAGCTCTGGTTAAGGAATGACTATGTCAAATGCGGTCGCATTCTTCGCCAGAAATGTATGGCGATATGGGGTGGTTATTTCGGTCGTGCAGATCGGTTTGAAATTTTGTGTTTCGGGGTAGGTTGAATCTTTCGCAAATCGGGCGGCGCGAGAAAATGCCTGCCTGTCAGCATATACGATGAACCCGGTTCGTGGTCTGTCGAAGACGACCCGACACGTCTGATATTCGATGGCCGATATTGTTCTGCCTGTCGCTGGACCAATGGCACGCGCTGGCTGGCGACCGACCGCATTCCATGGGTATTGCCATAGGGGCACTCCGCTGCCGCCGCGACCCATTTCCAGGCTTCACCGGCAGTGCCCCGAGCATCCGCTCCAATTTTTAGACCACTAGGCGACCGAGCAGCCCGACCTCCCGCAGCCACCTGCCATCCTGGGGCACGCATCACGGCATCCCCTGCGTAGCGGATGCTTGCCACTTCGCCGCGCTGTGGCTGGCCACGAGGCAAGGCCCAAGCCCCAGAATGTAGCGCCCGCAGCACGTCCGAATGTGACGTACTGGCGTGTCATCTCTTGCGTATGAAGTAACCCGCTCTCCCTCAATCCCATCGCTTCCTCACTGTTTTCCCGGCCTTGGGTCTCGACAGGACAACTCTGTCTGCCGAGCCGGGACATGACAGGAGCTTGTGATGTTCGAAGCCTACGCCTCGTTCCTGGTGCACCTCACGCCAAGGGCGCAGCACCGTCTTCCGCGCCTGGATGTCCCGGCCACATAGGCAGTGTTCCGCGCTGTCTTGGCCGGGTCTGCCGACAGCAAGGCACCCATGTCCGACACCATTGGCGGCAAGGATGTCATCATCACCGTGCGCGAGCGGGTCGATGGCACCGTCATTGTCGTCCTCGTCCTCGACCACGAACCCGTCACGTCCACCACAATTACTCACCGCAATGGAGCTGCTGATGACCAAGATACGTCCGAACCGGCCGGCTTCGCGCATTGCCCCGGCGAGACCGCGGCGCCGCTCCTTTACGCCATCAATTTCATGAGCTGCATCAATGCAGCACAGGAAGAGGCCACCAGTTTTACGCGCTGGCTGGCGCGTAACCGCGCCCGCCTTGGCCTGGATGAGGCGCTGTTCAACCAGCGGGAGATCTCGCATCGCCGCAGCGCCTATACCGGGCCGGTTGGCCGGCGTTGCTTGCAGGCATTGCGCGAGGCGGTGGCTCTGCGGCTGAACGAGCCGGCGCCCGGTGGCGTGGCAACATCCGGGCTCGCGACGGTGAGCGCGACGCTTGGGTTCGAGGGGCTGGATGCCGCCAGCCTGCGCCGCTTCCTCATCCGTGTGAATTTCGACCATCTCGCCCCGGCGCCGAGCCTGCGGCTGTTCCGCAACGTATTCGGCATGGCGCCGCCGGAACGTCTGGCGCGGCTGGACCGGCTGACCCCGGCCGATTTCACCAGGCTGACGCGGCGGCTGGCGGCTCTGGGGGAGATGCCTTCTGAGCATCGTTTGGTGACGCTGCTGGAGACCGAAATAGAGGCGCGCGAGGGCAAGCCGCGCGGCATCGGCTTTGCCCGGTATGGTTGAAGTGCCGGTTGCGAAACGGCCGGTTTCGCGCAACCCTGCAGCGATGCGCTACGAACCCAGCACCAATCTGCTCCGCCTGGTCTTGTTGCTCTCCGGCTCCCGGATGGGGCTGACATTGGACGAGATGGGCACGGAGCTGGAGGTGGGGCGGCGCACGGCGGAGCGGCTGCGTAACCAGTTGGGGATGCTGTTCCCCAGCCTGACCTACAGTGACGACGACAACCGCCGTCGCCGCTGGCGTCTGCCGCAAGGGGCGCTGCCGCCGGTGCCGCCCACCCCCAGTATGCTGGCCACATTGGAGGGGCTGGCACGCGATCTGTCCACCCAGGGCGACAGCGCCCGCGCCGCCGATCTGCGCGACGCCGCCGCCAGCCTGCGAGCGCTACTCCCCCCGGCTCGGCTGCGCCAAGCGGAGCCGGACATCGAGGCACTGATGCAGGCCGAGGGTTCGGCCGCACATCCGGGCCCGCGGCTGAAGCTCGATCGCGCCATCATGACGGAAATTCGCGCCGCCATCCTCGGCTTCCGGAAGCTCGCGCTCACCTACCGGCCGGCAGAGCCGCGCACACCGGGACGGCGCGTGGTCTGCCCGTACGGCGTGTTGTACGGGCGACGGGCCTATCTGGTGGCGCATACCGAGACGGGCGAGGAAATGCGCCTCTGGCGCCTGGACCGCATCAGCGACGTTTCGGCGCTGGACAAGAATTTCTTCGCGCAGGAGTTCGATCTGGCATCCTATGCGGCGCAATCGTTCGGGGTGTTCCAGGAGGCGCCGCAGGATGTGGTGCTGCGCTTCTCACCTGATGCGGCAGATGATGCGGCGGAATGGGTGTTTCATCCAAGCCAGACCATGGAACGGTGGGCGGATGGTGCGCTGATCGTGCGGTTCAGGTGCGGCGGGATGCTGGAGTTGTCTTGGCATCTGTTTACGTGGGGAGATGCCGTCGAAGTTCTTAAACCGTATAATTTCCAGGGCAACGCGAACCATGAAACACGGAGTGCAGGTTAAATGAATAGCTGGCCGTTCAATAGCAGCGCCGTTGCTTCTCTGAAGGTGTTTAATCTCATATGTTGGCATGTGGAGTCAGAAAAGATCATTGGGGGCATCCCTAACGATGGTGTCTGGCCTTGCGCAAAGAAGCCTGTTTTCGGCATCCCCCCTCTACAGCGAAGCGCAGTGTGGAAACCAAAGCAGGTTGTTGATTTGTGGGATTCGCTTCTCCGCGGCCTGCCGATTGGAATGTTCTATCTTCTAGAACAGACAGATCCTCGCGATCTCAAGGCTGGTCAGAAAATCACCCATGTTGAAGCGCCTGGCTATGATTTGCTGGATGGCCAGCAGCGGCTGAGAGCCTTGCGTATTGGCATCAACGGATATGAAGGGCTCGCTCCGGAGGAAAAGCGTTGTCTCTGGGTCGAGTTCATCGATCCTAACAAAAATTTAGGCAAACATTTCCGTTTGCGCATTACAACAAAGTCACAGCCTTTTGGCTATGATCCTGAGAGTGACGGCAGGCTGGGGGCACATAAAAAATGGGATGCGCGTGAAAAGATAGGCTTCAGCCGCCTGAAAATCTGTGATGAAAACGGAGCTGCAAGAGAGGTGCACGACCTTGATCTATTTGACGAGAAGATCGCGGGTTTAAAGTTGCAACCACCTTTGCCGTATGGGGCAGAGCGGGAAAGGTGTTTTAAGCTTCATGACTTGATTCAGTCTTGGAATGAAGCGGGCGGCGAGGGGCAAGCTGACAAGAAAATTGCCGCTATCCATGCGCTGACGGGCAGCAGTCTGGGCAATGCAGAGGTAGTGGAGCTGCATAAGGCGTTTGAGCGCGTTGAAGAAGCCGAGGTTGCGCTATTGCGGGTGTCTCAGGGCCATCTGCAAGACAGAAAGAATGATATTTTGGAACTGTTTCAACGGATTGGTGCCGGCGGCACACCGCTGACTGAAACGGAGAAGCTGTATTCGATGTATAAATCAGATCGGCCGCATATTTTTACAGCCGTTAACGAAATTTATAAGAATGTTGGACGCGTTTTAACGCCTACACATATTGCGGAGACGGCAATCCGGATCGCCGCTGCCAGTGTGGATGCCAGCAAGAACGATGGTTTGAGCGTGGGGGACTTTGCCCGCACAATGACCAATGACAGAGCCGGTGATCAGGGAAAGGATAGCAAGTTCGCTCGGGCATTTGCGGAAAAACTTGACAAACTCATCCCTAATGGAAAAGAAGCTTCCCGTGATTCGCTGCTGTGTGGCTTTAAGCGGGCGATGGATATTCTGCAGTATAATCAAGATGCGGGAGATTTTTGGATTCCCGATATCATGCTGGCCTTTTTTCCCAAGGAGATTTGGCACGTACTCGTTTTCTGGACTGTTGAATGCGCAAACGGGGCGGATGACCAAATATCCCGAAAGGAAGCAGTACGCTTTGTGCTGTTCTGGTATCTGGCCGTGGACAACAATGAAAAGGCTGCGCGTTGGTGCTTTGAGCGCCTCAAGAACCTCAAAGAAACTAACCAGGACGGCCGAATGAATTTCCCGGGGAAAGCGCTCTATGAAACGCTGACAGATGGCAGAAGGAGTGATCGTGCTTGTGCCATTAAGCTGATTAATGCCGCTAGGTTCAAAGAGCTAACCGTGAATGGGGAAGCGGTAAAATGGCGTACATATCATGAGCGCTTCCACAACACGGATGCCAACGGAGATGTTGTCCATAACGAACTAGGATCAAGGTGGTGGCATGGCGGAAAAAAAAATCTACCCTGGTTGCAACGGAATTACATGAAGGAAAAATTCCCCAACTATATGCCTCTGTCGGCGCACGAAGACGACCTGCCATACGACATCGACCACATCTGCCCTCAAAATGATTTCAACCAGCATTGGACATCGATGGAGGGTCGGCTTGATAAAGGGGCGGTGTCTAAGGAGAGTTGGAAGGGTATTCGAGATAATCGTTGGCTTTTAGGAAACAGCATCGGGAATCTTCGCCTGCTCGATGCGCCCGAAAACCGCGGCAGAGGGAATGAAGATGTCGCTATCCTTCTCGAAGAGGGGCAGCTTTTGGAAAACAAAAGGAGATTTCTCCTTGCGGTCGATGAGCAGGAGCTTGGTTTCTGGGGGAGGGTTGCAACGGGAGAAAACGAGGTTGGCAAAAGGCTATGGACGGACGACAGGCTAATGGCCTTTCAACACGCCGTAGAGTTGCGCTCAGCATCACTGTACGCCCAATTTTTCAGTCAGCTAGCGTTCTGCAAATGGGTGCCATGACCATGCGGCTGGGAATTTTCTGGCTCCTCCCGCACCCTTCCGCCGGCATTGCGCTGCTGGCCCACGCCACCGCGCTCGCCCAGGCAGAGGCGTATGGCGATTGCCTGACCGACGCACTGAGCCATTTTGACGCATGGGAAGCCGCCAAACGCGGCCGTCCGGTTCTGGCGCCGGTGGACGAAACCATTCGTACGCTCATCGCGCGCGCTGAATACGAGGACTGGCCGCGCGGGCGCGTCGTGTATGATGGCGCGGCGCAGAGTTTCGTCGTCTATGCTGACCGCCAGATTTTCCCGCACGCCGCCCTCGTGCGCGCGCATTTCAGTCTGTCGCCAGGCGTGCCCTTTCGCACCGACCCGCATTACCGCAACAGCAAACGCCTGCTTCGGGAGCAATCCGCCGTATGACCCCCACCCTCATTGTCGGCTGGTCGCTGGACGGCGCTCCCGCGCCGATTGGCCTGCCGCCCCTCACCGCCGTCACGGGGCCGCTTGGCTGCCTCGATCTGCTCGGCCAATGGTTGGGCCTTGATACGCGCGCGGAGCCGGAGGCCAGCCGCATCGCCGCCTGCCATGCCGCCATCGCCACAGAGGAAGGCCGCTTCTGGTCAAAATCCTTCACGGTCGACTCCTGGGCCACCGCCCGGCGTGTGTTGGCCTTGCGCGATGCCCTGCTGCTCGCCGGATGGGACGGCACAGCGGATGCAACCACCCCGCCGCGCATCGCGGACCTCGCCAGCCTGCCCGCTCTTGCCGCGCGGCGTGGCGGATGTGCTGCGCGAGGTCATCGCCCTGCTGCCGGAGCGCAAGCCGCCCTTTCTGCCGCGCTTCGCGCTGGCCGAGCCCGCAGAACTCTGGCCGCCGCTCTGGCAGAGGCTGTTCGCGCAGCTTGATATAACCGCCTATCTCCCGCCGGAAGCGCCCGCTTTGGGCGATCTGGCAGCGCTGCGGCGTTTTCTCGAAGGTGGCCCCGCCGCCGTCTGGGCGGGTGATGGTAGCGTGGCGCTGCTCACGGGCGATGCCCCCTCCACCGCCAATCTGCTCTCCGCCTGGCTCCCCGGCCTGCCGCCCGGCGCGGCGCTGATGGGCGGCGAGGACGGTATGTTGCCGCCGCTGCTGCGCGCCCGCCACCAACCGCGCCCGGCCGCGCTGGAGGGGGCGGATCTTGGCGCGCAACTGCTCTCCCTGGGGCTGGCGCTGTTGTGGGATCCGTTCGACGCCGGGGCCGCGCTGGAATTTTTGGCCCTGCCGCAGCATCCGCTCGGCGGCGCCTGCCGCTTTCTCACCGACGCCATCGTGCAAAGCCCCGGCTATGGCGGCGTGGCCTATCGCGCCGCGCGGCATCTGGCCCTGCGTGCGAAGCTGCGGGTCGACCGCGCGCGGGGGCTGGATCGTGCCACCCGCCATGCGGCGGCGCGGGCAAGGCTGGCGGCCATCGACGCCTGGCTGCCGCCGAAACGCTACACGGCCGAGGACGGGATTCCCGCCGCCGCCGTCAGCTCTCTGTGTGGGCTGGTGCAAGGCTGGGCGATTAAACGCAACATGCCAGAGGCCGGCGCGGCGGCGGCCTCTCTGGCACAGGCAGTCGCAATCAGCGGCGTGGCGGTGCTGGATGACATGCTGCTCGGCCGGATGCTGGAAACGGCGGCGTCCGGGGCGGTGACGCTGCTGGCTGCCGAGGCCGCGCCGTGGCGGTTCTTCGCCCGGCCCGGCGCGCGGCTGGAAAGCGTGGAGACCACAATCTGGTGGCTCGGCGGCGCCGAAGGGCAGGCAGCTTCGCCCTGGCGCATGGCGGAGCAAAGCTGGATGGCGGCGCGCGGCCTGGTGCCGGATGAGGCTCTGGCGCCCGCCCGGACTCGCGCAGGGTTGCGCCGCGCCGTGACCCTCACCTCCGGCCGGCTGGTGGTGGCCGCCCCGCGCGGTACGGCGGCGGAGGGCGGGGCGCATCCGCTCCTGGCAGAATTGCAGGGCTGTTTTGGTGAAAGTCTCGAGCGGGCCTGGGTTGAGGCGGAATCCCTGCAATCCGGTGGGGTTTTCGCGGGGCTTACGCTGCCATCCTGCACCGTGCCGGCGGCAGCGCCTCCCGCCCCACGCCGGGACTGGCTGGTTCCGGCCGGCCTTGTCGGCCCACGAGAACGGGAATCGGCGTCGGGCATGGAGACGCTGCTCGGCTGCAAGCTGAAATGGGTGCTGCAATACGCTGCCCGGCTTTACGCGCGCGGCCCGGCCACGCTGCCCGAGGCCAAACAGCTCACCGGCACGTTCCTGCACGAGGTGATGAGCCAGGTTCTTACCAACGGCTATGCCAGCCCCGCGGACGCCGCCAATAAGGCGCAGGCGTTGTTCGAGCGGCTGTTGCCGGAGGAAGCCGCGCCATTGCTGCGGCCAGGGATGCAGGCCACGCAGGCCCGCGCCAAGGGGCGCATTGGTCAAGCTATGGCTGATCTCACCAGCCAGATCCAGCAGGCGGGGCTGCAGGTGGCCGCCACGGAGCACGCCTTCGAGAAATCCCTGCCCGGCAAGGCAGGGCGGCTCTATGGCCGCATCGACCTGCTGCTGCATCGCCCGGCGGACGGGTTGCGGGTGGTGCTGGACGCCAAATGGTCGGCCTCAAGCTGGTATCGCAAGAAACTGGAACAGAGCACGGCCGTGCAGCTCGCGGCCTATGCCTGGCTGGTGGCGGGGCCCGGCGCGCCCGCCACGGCAGCATATTACCTGCTGCGCCAGCGCCGGTTGCTGGCCGCTGAATTCCTATCCCTTCCCGGATGCGGCAGTGCCCGGTGCCGATCTCACGGCGAGCTGGCAGGACGCCTTGGCCGATTACCGCGAGGCGCTGGCCGAGCTGCGCGCCGGCCGCATCATTGCCGCCGGTGTGCCGGGCGATGACGAAGAGGACGACGGGCCGCAGCTGGACATCCCGCCCCCCTGCACATTCTGCGACTATCAGACCCTTTGCGGCGCGGGAGCCAGACCATGAGCCTACCCTCTCTCAGCATCGTCACCGCCGGGGCCGGCTCCGGCAAGACCTGGCGCATCACCCAGGACATCAAGCGCGAGGTGCTGGACAACGGCGTGCCGCCCGCCGGTCTGCTGGCCACCACTTTCACCCGCAAGGCGGCGGCGGAACTGCAACTGCGCGTGCAGACGGCGCTGATCGCGGCGCGCCGGAGCGAAACCGCTTTGGCCATGCAGGAGGCGCTGCTCGGCACGGTGAACAGCGTGTGCGGGCGGCTGCTTGCCGAATTCGCCTTCGAGGCAGGCATCTCCCCGGACCTTACCGTGCTGGACGAAACCGGCGAGGCGGAAGCCTTCGCCATCGCCTTTGGCGACGCCGCCGGCACGGCGGAGGATCGCATCGCCCCGGTGGCGTTCCGTCTGGGCCTTTCCGGCGAGGCCAATGGCGGCGACTGGCATGAGCCCGTGCGCAAGATCGTCAGCGCCGCGCGGGCCAACCGGCTGGATGCGGCGGCGCTGCAGATGAGCAAGAAGCGCGCTCTGGCGGGCGTGCTGGGAATGCTGGCAATGCCCGATCCGGCCGGGGCCGAGGCGCTGGATGCCGCGCTGGATCAGGCCATGACCCGCCTGCTCGCCGATGCGGCCAAATGGGATCTCGATGCCGAGAAGACAGAACACGCTCGGCGCCCTCGACACCGTGCGCACCATGCGTCTGCTTTTCGCGCCGCAGGAGGGCCGCTTCCTCGCGTGGGCCGACTGGGCCGCGCTGGCCGCGCTCGGCCCGGCAGTAGGGCGCAAAGCCGATTTCGCCGCCGTCATTGAGGCCGCGGCGGCGCATGACCGCCACCCGCGGCTGCACGAGGACATCACTGCCCTGCTGGAAGTCTGCTACGAGACGGCGGAGACCGCCCTCGCGCTCTATGCCGATTACAAGCGCAAGGCCGGGCTAATCGACTTCACCGACCAGGAGACGATGCTGCTCGATCTGCTGGAGAGCAACGAGAATATCCGCGCCGAGCTGGCGCAGCGCCTGCACACGCTGTTCGTGGACGAGTTCCAGGACACCAGCCCGCTGCAACTGGCATTGTTTCTGCGCCTCGGCGGGCTGGCCAAACGGGCGGTCTGGGTCGGGGATCCGAAACAGGCGATCTACGGCTTCCGCGGCACCGACCCGGCGCTGATGGATGCGGTGCTGCGCAGCCTGGGCGGCAAGCCGGACCCGGCGAACATCCTCTCCACCTCGCGGCGCTCGCGCCCTGATCTGGTGCACCTGGTGAACGGTATTTTTGTTCCGGCTTTTGCGCAGCAAGGCATGGCGGCAGAGGTTGTGGAACTGACGCCGCACCGAGCCGACCCAGCGGGCGCCGGACCAGCGTTGCATGTATGGCGCCTGCCCAAGGGGACAATCGCGCAGCGCCTGGAAGCACTGGCGGCGCAGATCGGCAGCCTGCTGGCCGCGCCCAAGCGGCCGCTGATCCAGGACCCGCAGACCGGCGAAACCCGCCAACTGCGCGCGGGCGATGTGGCGGTGCTGTGCCGGGACAACAAGTCGGTCGCCATTCTGGCGGCGGAACTCGGGCGCCGCGGCGTGGAGGTGGCGGCAGCGCGCGGCGGTCTGTTGGAGACGGCGGAAATCCGTCTCGCCTTGGCCTGCCTGCGCCGTCTGGCCGACCCGCGCGACAATCTGGCGGAAGCGGAGATTGTGCATCTGGCTGGCGGCGATGGGGCGTGGCTGGACAAGCTCCTGGCCCAGCAGCCGCTTGCCGATGCCCGTGTGGCCGCGCTTGACGCCTTACAGACGGATTTGGCCGGCCTTCCCCCATCGGCGGCGCTGGAGGTGGCGCTGTCCGCGGCGGAGATCATGCCCCTGCTCGCGCGCTGGCCCGCATCCCGGCAGCGCCTGGCCAATATCGAGGCTTTGTTCGGCGAGGCCAAAGCCTATGAGGACGCCTGCAACAATCTGCACCGAGCGGCGACTGTGGGCGGCTTTGCCGCCTGGCTGGGGTCACTGCCGGAAGCGCCATCGCAACCCGCTTCCCAGGGCGGTGATGCCGTCACCCTACTCACCTACCACAAGGCCAAGGGGCTGGAATGGTCGCTGGTGGTGATGGCGCAGACGGACAAGGAATATCCCCCCTCGGCATTCAAGGTCAGCGTCGAGACGGAGGGCGGCGACATCGACCCCGCCGCGCCGCTGGCCGGGCGCTGGGTCCGCTACTGGCCCTGGCCCTATGCTGGGCGCAGCAAGGACATTCCCATGAAGGCGCGCGAGGCGCAGTCGTCGGAACTTGCGGCAGCCGCCGCGCAGAATGCCCGCGAGAATGTGCGGCTTGGCTATGTCGGCATGACGCGTGCGCGCGATGTGCTGGTGCTGGCGCTCGACCCCGGTACGCCGTCCTGGCTGGAGGGCTTCGCGCCCGGTCTGGCGGCGGCGCTGCGGCAATTACCGGCGGGCAAGGGGCGGCTGCCGTATAACGAGGTCAGTCTGCCTGTGTTTGCTGTCGATGTTCCGGAGGCAGAGGAGGCGTCACCGCTGCGGGTCTCGAAGACGGTGACGACGCTGCCCTGGCCCGCTGGCCCGCGCCCCATCTTCCCGCCACTGCGGTTGACGCCGAGCGCCGCCGAAGGGGATGTGACCGTCCACACGGAGATCATCGACCTTGGCCCACGACTGCACCATGCTGGCGGCGCGGCGCGAGACGAGGTGGGCGATGCGCTGCATCGTTTCCTGGCCGCGGATGATCCGACCCAGGAGACCGGCGAGCGCTTGGCCATCGCTACGCAGTTGCTGACTGAGGTGGCCGGTGATCTTACGCCTGAGGACTGCTTGGAGGCGGCCGATCGCTTCTGGCTTTTCGTCAGGAAGCATTGTGGTGAGGCGGCAGAAATCATCCGCGAGTGGCCGGTGCAGTACCGGCTTGGAGAACGGCCAGGAAGTGCATGGCCGGACCGATTGCCTGCTCCGGTATGCTGGCGGCATCGTCCTCATCGACCACAAGAGCTATCCGGGGCGGGATCCCGCGGCGCGGGCGCTGCACTATCTGCCGCAATTGTTGATCTACAAGCAGGTGCTGGAACAGGCGTTGAAAGTGCCAGTCACCGCAGTGGCAGTATATTTCCCGGTGTTAGGAAAAGTCGTTCTTCTAAAGGAAGAAGTCGGTTGAGAAGACGTGTTGATCGAGCGCGGGTCGCAGGGAGAGCCATGTGATTGATAACCCGTTGACGATTCGGTACTTTGATGCTCAGCCAAGCGCCGGGGGACGACACGTTGGATGTTTTTGATATCGACCAAGCATTGGTCAGTGATTACCAGCGTTTTGCGCGCTCTTTCACGACTATTCGGGCACCTGACATCCGTGATGCGGTCAACGAGATCTATGGGCGGGACCGGTTCTGGCCAGAGCCGCTCATCGCCATCAACCCCCATTACGAGCGGGATCAAACCGTTGAGAAATTGGTGGGCTGCGGCGATCTGCACCCCAATGTGGGCAGTGTTTTCCGGGTAAATGGCGACTCGATAACCCTGTATCGTCACCAAAGCCAAGCCTTGACCAAGGCGCTAGCTCGCCAGAGTTATGTCGTCACAACAGGTACAGGGTCGGGCAAATCTCTATGCTTCTTTGTGCCGATCATTGACGCTGCCGTGAGGGCGCGGGCTGCTGGTGAACCTAACCGGACCCGGGCCATCATCATTTATCCGATGAACGCGCTTGCCAATAGTCAGTTCAATGAGCTGGAGGGATTCGTTAGCCAGTCCGGGCTGCCGGATCACTTAAGGCCAACATTCGCTCGCTACACCGGCCAGGACAGCGACGTAAAACGCGATGAGGTGAAAGCGACTAAGCCCGACATCTTGTTAACCAATTTCATGATGCTTGAGCTTCTTCTCACCAGGCAGGATGAGCGGGACCGCTCCGTGATGGAGAGCGCAGAGGGGGTAGATTTTATTGTCCTCGATGAGCTGCACACTTATCGCGGGCGTCAGGGTGCGGACGTTGCAATGCTCGTGCGTCGCCTGAAGGACCGTCTTTGCCGGGATAAGCAGCCCATCTGCATCGGCACCTCGGCAACGATGGCAAGTGGTAATGACGTTGAGGATAAGGCTCAGGCCGTCGCCAGCGTCGCCAGCCGGCTCTTTGGCGTATCAATTGGTCCAGATTCGATCATAGGAGAAAGTCTCGAGCGTGCCACGGACCCAACTCGAAATTTGCTTTCTCTCTCAGCCGATCTTGTGCAGGCAATCGATGAAGACATTCCCGGTAACCTGCTCGATCACGACCTAAAAACGCACCCGTTGGCGATCTGGATCGAGCTGGCGATCGGGCTGAAAGATGGTCAACATCTGGAACGGCGCGATCCGATGCGCCTTAGCGAGGCTGCCCAAAAACTGGCTGAGGCGACGGGGCGAGAGGTCGAGCGCTGCAATTTCCAATTGCAGAAGATGCTCATTTTGATGAGCCAACCGGGAGAACTGCGTGGCGACAAGGGAAACCGGGCCTTTTTGGCGTTCAAGCTGCATCGCTTCATCTCCGGCGCCGGAAATTTGTTCTCGACGCTACACCGCCCTAGCGAACGACGGTGCACGGTAGATGGGCAAGTTTTCGATCCAAGGGAGCCCCAGGCTCGCCTCTATCCGACATTCTTCTGCCGCTCCTGCGGACAAGAATACCATCCCGTTACGATAGACCGTGCGGATGGCGTCGATTCTTTGATAGCACGGGCAATTGATGAGTTGATCGTCGAGGACCCTGACCACGAGATCGTTGCCGGCTATTTGGTTCCGGATGACGCTGACAAGGACCGCGATCCAAATGACGGCACGGCGCTTTGCCCGGACGAATGGTACGAGCCAAACGGCCGGATCAAGCGCAATTTTAGGAACTTTATCCCTAGACCAATCGCGGTCACCTTGTCTGGCGAAGTTTCCGGAGCGGGGAGGCGCTTTTGGTTTATTCCCGGCAAATTCAGGTTTTGCTTATCTTGCCCAGAGCAACCTGCCGCAGCCGCACGAGAAATCAATAAACTAGCAGGCTTGTCGGTAGAGGGGCGGAGCTCGGCGACCACGCTCATCGTCTCTAGCGTTTTGCGTTGGATGAATGCTCCTGGCCGACCCATTCCCGCTGATAAGCGAAAGCTCCTCGGGTTTACGGACAATCGGCAGGATGCAGCACTCCAGGCGGGAAACTTCAATGATTTTCTATTTGTGACCCTATTGCGGGCAGCAGTTTTTCAAGCTGTGCGGGATGCTGGGCCAGAGGGGCTTCCGGAAGAGGAATTTGGCCGGAAGATACAGGTCGCACTGGGTTTCGTGGCGTCGAATCAGAAACGCCGTGTTGATTGGATGTTGGAGCCCGCTGCGAAGCCAATCGGCCAGACGGATGCTGAGCGTGCTTTGCGGAAGGTGCTTTCCTATCGGGTGTGGATGGACCAGCGCCGGGGATGGCGGTTCACCAATCCAAACCTCGAAGAGCTCGGGCTCGTTCGCGCTCTATATGTCGGTCTCACAGAGCTTGCTGAAGATCTGGATGCATTTGAGAATGCGCCGGCCATTGTCCGTGCCGCCACTGCGGAGACAAGAGCGGAGGTGCTCCAAATCCTTCTCGACACTATGCGTCAAGGGCTGGCGATAACGACGGAAGCCTTGGAGGCCGCAGAAACCGAGACAGTTGCCAGTCTCGCCCGTCAGCATTTGCGCGATCCTTGGTCGATTGGCCGTCAGGAAACGCTGCGTGAAGCCTCGGCGCTGATGATCGATGCGCCGACACGCGACGAAGCCAATCTCGCGGGGGAAGCCCTTATTTTGCGTGCGGGTGCCCGCAGCAGTATCGCGCGGAGGTTGCGGCGTGCCGCGCTCTGGGGTCAGAAGCTAGATACCAAGGAGTATCGCGCTGTCATCGAGGCTCTTTTAAAGGCAGCTGAATCGTACCAACTGATCCGATCAATTCCAACTCGTTTTGAACGGCTTGGTTGGCGTCTCAATGCTGCAGCGGTTCGCCTTGTTGAAGCGAATGGGCGTAGTGATGGACGTGCGGCGAATCCATATTTCACGGAGTTGTTTCATAGCCTGGCCACGGCACTGGCAACCGGCGGGGAGGGGATATTTGGGCAGGAAAGCCGGCCACACACGGCGCAAGTTGATCAGCAAGTCCGCGAATGGCGGGAATGGCGATTCCGTTGGCAGGCTGAGGACCGCAAAAAGATAGAGGAAACGCGAGAAGAAATGCGGCGAGCCGAGGAGCCGCCAGTGTTCTTGCCCGTCTTGTTCTGTTCCCCGACAATGGAGTTGGGCGTCGATATATCGGCGCTGAATGCAGTTTACCTTCGGAATATGCCACCGACGCCGGCGAATTACGCGCAGCGCGCAGGCCGTGCAGGACGGTCCGGTCAGGCTGCGCTGGTCGTCACATATTGCGCGGCCCAGAGCCCCCACGACCAGTATTACTTCCGGGAACCTTTGCGGATGGTCAGTGGCGTCGTGCGGCCGCCGGCGATCGAGTTGGCCAACCGTGACCTCGTCGAGGCGCATCTGCACGCGGTATGGCTTGGCGAGTCCAATGTGCGCCTCGCGCCGGACATCCCTCATGTCTTGGATCTGTCATCAACCGCTCAACCTTTGACGACGGATGTTCGAGAGATACTAACAGCGGATGCTCTTAGTGACCGGGCGCAGGATTCGATGGAGAGAATTTTACTGAGCATTGCGCCTGAGTTGGACAAAACTGCGCAGCCGTGGTCGCAGGATAAATCGGTATTTGCCAGGAAGGTCTCGACGGAAGCTTTCGAGTATTTCGACCGGTCGTTCGATCGTTGGCGGCAACTTCGTGCCTCAGCTCAGACGCAGCTGGAAGAGGCAAACCGCCGTTCAGAAATGCACGGTCTTTCAGCGGAAGAGCGCAGAAGAGCCAGAGACCAGCAACGTCAGGCGAATGATCAGATCACAATCCTTGAGCGCAGCCGGGCTGGTGTCGGGTCGGATTTTTATACCTATAGGTATCTCGCGACTGAGGGATTTTTGCCGGGATATAATTTTCCGCGGCTTCCACTTTATGCTTATATTCCTGATTCGGGCGCAGGACCAAAGGCCACATACCTCCAGCGAGCCCGCTTTCTCGCCATCGCGGAATTTGGTCCTGGAAGCTTGATATACCACGAAGGCCGGGCGTTCAAAGTTGTCCGCGCCAAACTCCCTCCCGAAGCCCGCAATGCGGAAGATGGTTTGCTAACAACGCGCACGGTTTATGTTTGCGAAGCTTGTGGAGGTGGCACGGAAGGAAACGAGCCTGAACGCTGCCACGCTTGCGGTGAGGCGATGGCTGGCGTGCATCCAATCCGACATGTTTTCCGTATCGATAACGTTGATACGGTTGCGGCGGAGAAAATCACGGCCAACGACGAGGATCGGCAGCGCCGGGGCTTCGAGATCCAGACGATCTTCACGTGGCCGCAGCGTGACGGAAAAGTTGACGTAGCACAGGCGGCTATACAAGACACTAATGGCGATGTGCTGGCCATTGACTATGCAGCAGGCGCGACAATCAGCCGGCTGAATAAGGGGTTGCGTCGCCGCAGTAACAAGACGCGCTTCGGTTTCAACATTGATCCAGCGACCGGCCGCTGGACCAAAGCCGAGACCGACGATGAGTTAAGCAATACAAAAGACGCGGCACCTGATGGTCCCGTGCGGCAGCGCATTGTGCCGATTGTTCAAGACAACAAGAATGCTGCTCTGTTCAGAATTATTAAAGAATCGCTTGTCAAAGGTGAAATGGCGACCCTGCAATATGCGCTGAACCGTGGCCTTGAAATGGTTTTCCAACTGGAAGAAGGCGAAGTCTTAACGGAGCCTTTGCCATCACGCGATGCTTGTCGGACCATTCTTGCCTTCGAGGCAAGCGAAGGAGGCGCGGGCGTGCTCGGGCGCCTCGTGCATGAACCCGACGCGTTTGCACGCGTGGCACGCGCGGCATTGAGCTTTATGCATTTCACGAACATCGAAGTCGCTATGGAGAGCGCAGATCCCGGCTTGCTATGTGATGAGCCGAACACGGATTGTGTTCAGGCTTGCTATCACTGCCTGTTGTCTTACTATAATCAGCCTGACCATGAGCTAATCGACCGACGCTCAGATATTGTAAAAGCGATTCTCCTTCGCCTCGCACGGGGCACTGCGGTGGAACTCACCTATAATACTGATGCGAAGCCAAGCGATTCGAAACCAAGCGATATATGGGCGAAGGCGTGCCGCGCGTGGAATTTGCCGTTGCCGACGGGTGAAATAATTTGGTTCGGAGGCATCGCCTTTGCGTTGGTATGGCCCGCACATTTTGTTCTGGCCACGACGGAGGCAGTGAATGACGGTGCCCGAGGAGAATCGGCTAACCATGGATATGAAATCGTCGAGCTGCCTCCTTTACCAGGAGATGAGGCACCCGAGCGCCTGGTCGAACTTCTCGGAGGCTCCCTGTGACGCAAATGTTTGCGCCTGGTAGTCTTGTCCGCGCCCGGGGACGTGAATGGATCGCTTTACCCTCGGACAATCCTGAGGTTCTCCGGCTGCGCCCGCTCTCGGGTTCGGAGGAAGACGCGCAGGCCATTTTGCCAGCTTTAGAGCGTGATGCACCGACGGCAGCATCCTTCGCTGTGCCGACGGCTGGTCAGGCTCTCGCGACGCAAGATGCAGCCTCTTTGTTGGCCGAAGCACTGCAGCTTGCCCTTCGTCGCGGTGCGGGGCCGTTCCGGTCAGCGGCTCGCATCGGATTTGAACCGCGGGCCTATCAGCTTGTGCCTCTGCTCATGGCGCTTCGTCTTCCGGTTGCCCGGCTGCTGATCGCGGATGACGTTGGCATTGGTAAGACGATTGAGGCAGGGCTGGTACTGCGCGAGATGATAGACCGCGGTGAGGCAGAACGGTTTGCAGTTCTTTGTCCGCCGCATCTAGTGGAGCAATGGACTCAAGAACTCGCCGAAAAATTCGATATTGATGCCGTAGCTGTTACGTCAGCGTCCGCGCCCCGGCTGGAGCGTGGATTGGCGGCGTCGCAGACGCTGTTTGATGTGTACCGTCAAACTGTGGTCAGCCTTGATTACATCAAGGCTGAGACTCGGCGAAATATGTTTGCACGCGTGTGTCCTGGTTTTGTCATCGTTGACGAGGCCCATACCTGTGTTGGCACGTATGAAGGTCGGCATCAGCGCTTCGAGTTGCTCCGGCGCTTGGCCGAGGATGCGGATCGGCACATGTTATTGCTTACCGCGACCCCGCATAGCGGTGACGAAGAAGCTTTCGGCCGACTGCTTGGCCTACTTGATCCTGCACTGAACCTGCAATCGCTCGATGATAACGCCGGACGCCGGCAGCTGGCGCGGCATTTCGTGCAGCGGCGGCGCATTGATATTGTTGGACAAGAATGGGGGGAGAGCCGGGTATTTCCGACCCATAAGAAAACCGAAATCGCCTACCATTTCGACAAGGCTCATCAGGCATTCCATGATGCCGTCTTGGATTACTGCCTCGGCGTTGTGGAAAGAGCAGGAGCTGATCAACGGCACCGCCGATTGGCTTTTTGGGGTACGCTAGCGCTGATGCGGTGTGTGGGATCTTCCCCGGCGGCGGCAGCAAGTGCGTTGAGAAATCGAAATGCTGCCGACCAAGAGACACTGCGCGAAAACATTCGAGATGACGAATCAGAGACGGCGGATGCAATCGACGTTGAACCGGCTTCCGGTTTGGATGTCACGGATCCACTCGTCGCATTAATTGCCCAGGCTGAGCGGCTGGTGGAGGCGCCGGATCCGAAGTGCGAAGCCGCGATCAAGGCGCTCACGCCTCTCGTCAAGGGCGGCGCCAACCCTGTGATTTTCTGCCGTTTTATCGCAACCGCGACCCATGTTGCTGGCCGCTTGCGCCAGACGTTTCCCAAACTGGCGGTTGAGGTCGTGACAGGCGCGCTGACTCCAGACGAACGTCGAGCTCGGGTAGAGGCCATGGGAGCGCTCGATCAACGCATCCTTGTTGCCACCGACTGTCTCTCGGAGGGCGTCAACCTGCAGTCGCTCTTTGATATGGTTTTACACTACGATTTGTCATGGAACCCGACGCGGCACCAGCAGCGCGAAGGGCGCGTTGATCGATTTGGTCAGCCGGCCTCGGAAGTCAGGTCAATCCTGCTGTACTCATCTGACAGCGCGATCGATGGCGCAGTGCTCGACGTTATCATCAACAAAGCCGAGCGCATTCGGAAGGCGACCGGTATCACTGTGCCATTGCCGGAAAACGATGATGCAGTAAGCGGCGCGCTGATGAATGCGATTCTCCTCCGTAAAGGCCGGCAGCTCCAGCTGGAGCTGGATTTGGGGCCCGAGATAAAAAAGAACGCCGAGAGCCTCGATTCGCATTGGCGCGACGCGGAAGAGAACGAACGGCGGTCACGCGCTCGTTTCGCGCAGAACGCGTTGAAGCCCGGGGAGATTATCCCAGAGTGGCAGCGCTGGCGTGATCTTCTGGGTGGCCCGGACCTTGTCCGCCGATTTGTCAGTCGCGCCATGAGCCGCCTCGATAATCCCTTGGAAGAAGTACGGCCCAATGTGGATCGCGCGACTCTTGACGGCCTTCCAATTGGCTTGCGGGATCGCCTTGAATCGCGGGGTTTGAGGGGCGCGATCAAACTGTCCTTCGAGGAGCCGCCTGCACCTGGCGCGGAGATGGTTACACGCACTCACAAGTTACCGTCAGCGCTAGCAGAGGCGCTGATTGAATCAGCGCTCGACCCAAGCGGCTCGGTGCTGCCGTCCCTGGGGCGTGCGGGCGCGTGGCCGACCAGCACCGTCTCAATGGTGACGCACGTCCTACTGCTCAGGCTGCGCTTTACACTCACTGTGCATGGTCGCGCCGAGCGGCTTTTGCTTGCAGAGGAGGCTACCGCCATCGCCTTTTCAGTCGCTAGCGATGTGCCTGTGGCAATAGGGCAGACCGCCCGCGAGCTGCTTGAGCATCAGGCTAGCGGTGATCTCGCTTTGGTCGCCCGGGAGCGCCTGCTCGATCAGGCGCGAAACCGCACCACAACGCTGCTTTCGGGGCCGATCGCGGATTATGTTCGAACACGCGCTGCCGAACTCGCAGCTGATCATGCCAGCCTTCGGCTCGCCGCAGGGGACAAAGCCCCGCGCGTGACCGTCACGCCGCTTCTACCTGCCGACATCATCGGCCTTTACGTCCTCCTTCCGGAAGCCCGCTAATATGGCCCGTCTGCAAAACCTCTCCAAGGCGGCGGCGCTGAGCCATGGCTTTGATGCAATCACCATCGAGGGCGCGCTCATCTCTCCACCCATGCTCGCCCGCATTGCCCTGCAAGAGGATAATGCCACGACGCGTGCCGCCTACCGCATTCCGAAGGGGTTGACGTTGCGGGATGAGACCGCCCGCGCCTTCCGCATCGGCCAGGCGTTGTTCGAAGAATTTTCGAAGAGCCAAACTCCATCTACCACGGCTACGATGCGTTTTGTCGAGACGTTGCTCCGTGATGTGTTCGGGTTCAGCGACATCGTGCCGGTCGGCAGCCGTAGCCTTGGTGAGCGTATTTTTCCCGTTACATTGGAAGCCCTCGACGGCCGCGTGCCGGTTATCGTCGTTCCCCCCACAGACGAGCTTGATCGCCCAAGTGCAAGCCTTTCCACGGAGCGCCGCCGCTCTGCCGCTTCCGCTTTGCAAGACTGGCTGAATACGAACGACGCAGCACTTTGGGGGCTTGTCAGCAACGGTAACTCTCTCCGCCTGATGCGTGACAACCCAGCGCTCACGCGCCCCGCCTATATCGAGGCTGATCTGGCACGGATTTTTGCGACCGAAGCCTTTGCCGATTTCTCCGCCGTCTATTTACTTTGCCATGCCAGCCGTTTTGGCGCGGCGGGTGTCTCGCCGTTCGACTGCGCTTTGGAGCGTGCCCGCGACGAGGGGGCGAGCGAGGGTCTGGCGGCACGTGACCGTCTTAGCATCGGTGTCAAAGACGCATTGCGTGTGCTGGGTACCGGATTTTTGAGTGACCCCGCGAACGCGGGGCTGCGGGACAGGCTACACCGCCGCGAGATTCTGCTGCCAGATTTGTTCGCCCAGCTTCTACGCCTCGTTTACCGCATGATTTTTCTCCTCACGGCGGAAGATCGCGATCTGCTCCATGCACCTGGTGTAAGCGTAAGCATCCGGGCCCTATACACCGAAGGCTACTCGCTTTCTCGCTTGCGGGACCGTGCCATCCGCCGTTCCACCTGGGACCACCACGCGGATTTGTGGGAAGGCTTGCGTATCCTCTTTACAGCACTCGGGCGTGGCGAGCCGCGGCTTGGCCTACCCGCGTTGGATGGCATTTACGCCCCCGGCACCATTCCGGACCTTGAGCCGTTCCGCCTTTCTAACCGCGCACTGATGGAGGCGATCTACCGCCTGGCCTGGCTGACGGAAAAATCTGGCCTCGTGCGCGTCAATTGGCGCGACATGCAGACGGAAGAGCTTGGCTCGGTCTATGAATCCCTGCTTGAACTCGCACCGCTTCTCTCCAACGATGGCCGGGAGATGGTTTTTGCGGAAGGCGCGGAGCAAAAAGGCAACGCCCGCAAAACCTCCGGCAGCTATTATACCCCGGATGCTCTGGTACAGATGCTGCTCGATTCCGCGCTGGACCCGGTGCTGGAGCGTGTCGCGGCAGAGGCCGCAGACCCCGCGGCCGCGCTGCTAGGCATTTCGGTCATCGACCCGGCTTGCGGCTCCGGCCATTTTCTCCTGGCTGCCGGGCGGCGCATTGCCACCCGCCTGGCTCGGGCCCGCGCCGGTGGTGTCGCCTCCACCGAGGATTACCGCCACGCCCTGCGCGATGTGGCACGTACCTGCTTGTACGGTGTGGACCGCAACCCGATGGCTCTCGAGCTGGCAAAAGTCGCGCTCTGGATCGAGACCGTAGACCCCGGCAAGCCGCTAGGCTTTCTCGATGCCAATCTGCGCTGCGGCGATGCGCTGCTCGGCGTGTTCGACCTTGCTGCGCTGGATCGGGGCATCCCCGCCGAGGCGTACAAGCCCTTGACCGGGGATGACAAGGAAACGGCAAAATTCTTCGAGAAGCGCAACCGCGCGGCGTTACAGGGGCAGGGGACACTCGACCTGTTCGGCGCGTCGCATTTGCCCCCGGCGCCTATGGCCGGAGAGATTGCCCGGCTGCGCGCCTTGCCGGAGAATACGCCGGAAGAGATTGTCGCCAAACGCCG
Source organism: uncultured Pseudomonadota bacterium (assembly GCA_963737355.1). Taxonomy (GTDB): domain Bacteria; phylum Pseudomonadota; class Alphaproteobacteria; order Acetobacterales; family Acetobacteraceae; genus Acidocella. The sequence goes on from CAVTSC010000002.1 coordinate 129,695, forward strand.
CGCGTTCGAGGAGAATTTCTCCGGCCCGACGAGCTGGGCGTTGCGAGTGGCGGCAGATTTGTACATGGCCGCCTTTTTGCTTCCCAAGCCCAAGGGCACGGATATGGCTGGCATCCCTGATTCCGCGCATGTGCGCCTTGCTGCCTCGGGCGGGCAGGCGCCGCCGAAGCTTGTGGGGTTGGCGCAAGCCGTCGCATATGATGCACGCGTATTCCACTGGCCGCTGGAATTCCCGGATATTTTCGCCCGTGGTGGGTTCGACGCAGTGCTGGGCAACCCACCTTGGGAACGCATTAAGCTGCAGGAGCAGGAGTTTTTTGCCCAGCGCGAACCAGAAATTGCGACCGCGCCCAACGCGGCGGCGCGTGAAAAGCTAATTGCCGCGCTCGCTAAAGAAGAACAGGGCACGCGCAAACGCGCGCTGCATGAGGAATTCGAAGCCGCAAAGCGTTTAGCGGAAGCAATGTCGCTCTTCGTCCGCGTCTCTGGCCGGTTTGGCCTCTCAGGCACCGGGGATGTGAATACTTACGCGCTATTCGCCGAGCATTTTGCCAACGCTGTGAGTACGCGGGGCCGGGCGGGGGTGATTGTGCCAACTGGCATCGCTACGGATGCAACGACGGCGCCCTTCTTCGCCTCGCTTTCCGAAGGGCGACGGTTGGTACGGCTGATCGACTTCGAGAACCGGGACGCCATTTTTCCCGCCGTTCACCGCAGCTATAAATTTTCGCTGCTGACAATTGGCCGGGAGGTGGAAAGCGCGGAATTCGCCTTCTTCCTGACCTCGCCCACGCAGCTGGCGGAGCCGGAACGGCGCTTCACGCTTTCACCGGCGCAGATAGCACGCATCAACCCGAACACGAAGACCGCGCCTGTCTTCCGTGCGCGCGCAGATGCTACACTAACCGCGAAAATCTATGATCGTGTGCCGGCGTTGATTAATGAGGCGGTCGGGCGAGCGGGCAATCCGTGGGAGCTCACAGTGCGGACGCGTCTTTGGCATATGGCAGAAGACTCAGCCTGGTTTCGTACGGCAGCGCAACTGCGTGCTGAGGGGCTTACACGGGAGGACAATAATTGGGTTGGTGGTGTTGCGCGCTATGTGCCACTATATGAGGCTAAAATGGTCAACTTTTTTGATCATCGAGCAGGCTCATACGATGCTCGGGGAGACGATCGCGGTTTTCGAGTTCTTCCATCGCCTGACGCGTTTCAATATAATGATCCATCCTGGTTTCCGGAGCCATTCTATTGGGTTCCGGAGAGCGAAGTGGAGGCGAGGCTTGCAGGCCATTGGAATCGACAGTGGTTATTGACCTTCAAGGACGTAACAGCTGCAACAAATGAGCGTACACTTGTTCCTTCTCTTGCTCCACGAACAGGCGTAGGACACACTTTGCCAATTCTCTTTAGTAACGAGGAGCCAAAGAAAATTGGAGCGTTGCTCGGATGTCTATCGTCCCTAACGCTCGACTATGTCGTTAGAAACAAAGTCGGCGGTCTTCATTTAACTTACGGGCACTTTAAGCAATTTCCAATTTTATCTCCCAGCACCTTTACACCCGACGCGCTTGCCTTTCTTTTGCCGCGTATTCTTGAGCTCAGCTATACTGCCAAAGATATGCGCTTTTGGGCTGTCGACCTTGGCTATGAAGGCCAGCCATTCGCTTGGGATGAAGGCAGGCGGGCACAACTCCGTGCCGAACTCGATGCGTTTTACGCTCGGGCCTATGGCCTGACACGCGACGAGCTGCGCTACATTCTCGACCCCGAGGACGCGATGGGCGCCGGATACCCTTCCGAAACATTCCGGGTCTTAAAAAACAACGAAACCCGCCGCTACGGCGAATACCGCACCGCCCGCCTCGTGCTGGCGGCCTGGGATGCACAAGCAGCGAGTGGCATCACCGCATAACAAAACAACGGGAGAAACGCCTGTGGACGTCTTTAGGTCAAACAATGCCTGCGTCGGAATCGTGCCTGACGATTGTGACGCGCTGAAGAACGCCGCCGAAAAACTTTTGGATGCACGTAACGTCGTGATCAAAATCGCCGAATCACTCGGCGATGCCGCATCATGGGCAGGCGGGCATGTCGCCAATGCGATAAGAGATAAATTCGGAATTGATGTCCCGAGCAAAATTCAATCTGTCACCAGTGACTTACTCTGGAATTTCCAAAACGGTTCGATGATCGGCCTCGATAAAGAAGGCCCAGGTGACAGGTGGGAATGGTTACATAAAGGAATAGTCGTTTTGAGCGGCGCATCCGGAGGGTTCTTCGGCCTTCCAGGCTTGTTGTGGGATCTTCCTATAACCACAGCAAATATTATGCGCTCGGTGGCAGACATTGCCCGTGCCTACCCGGGCGAGGATATTTCCGCCGATGATACGAAGCGAGCATGCATTGAGGTTTTTGCAATGGGCAGCCCGCTCATTGATGATGACGACGCCGAATCGGGATATTGGGCAGCCAGGGTTGGCCTGAACCACGCCAGCGTAGAGTTGCTGATAAAAACCGTGGCCGCGCGGTATAGCCTTGTGCTTTCAGAAAAGGTACTTGCGCAAACGGTTCCCGTCGCCGGCGCAATCGCTGGCGGCGCCCTGAACTACGCGTTTATCGATTATTATCAGGAAATGGCGCGCGTCCACTTCGCGGTTCGCGGGGTCGAGCGCCGGGCGCCCGATCCATCCGCTGTCGGCCCATGTTTCAGCGCGGTGGTTCGAGCAGTCAGAGACGGCCGGAAAATCGGACGCAAGCAATCCGGAGGCTCCACTTAGATATGGAGACCGGTGTTTTCTTGTGGTCATCGATGATTCGGAAGCTTCATCTCGGTTGAAGCGCAAATCGTGACAACGCTCCCCTGGTTGCATCGCCAGGCGTGCCAATTCTGCTCTTGAACGGGTGAATATGAGTCCTATTCCAGAAATCCCGCCAGGCTTAATCATTCGTACCGAAGCCCAGAAAGCTGCCTGGGATAACGGGTTTCGACTGCCCCGTGACGGCAAAGACGGTTGGCTGGCGTTCAATTCCACAACAGCAGAGGGAAAGATTTGGATCGCCGGGATCCCGCCCATCGGCCCCTGGTTCCTTGGTCTTGAGCGCGCCAATGTTGCCGCCAAACTCTCGGCCGCGCAGAAATCGCCCATAATAGGGCCTGGACATACGCGGTTTCAGTTCGCCTCGCTGTCCGAACTCTACTCAGCCCTCGATCGGGCTTACCATCTTTCAATCAGCCTACCCGACGCGCCCCTCGTACAATTCAAGGCGCAAACCGCCAATCTGCCGCGCTCAACTGAAGCCGAGCGGTTAACGGTCCAACGTATCGGCCAAAACCTCTTCCGTGACGCATTGATGGCGTATTGGGGCGGAGCCTGCCCGCTGACTGGCATCACCGACCCCGCCCTCCTACGTGCGTCCCACATCATCTCCTGGGCCGAATGCTCAACCGACGCCGAACGTCTGGACGTTCATAATGGGTTGCTCCTCTCGTCGCTTTGGGACGCGGCCTTTGACAGTGGGCTCGTAGGCTTCGCCGATGATGGATCGGTCCTCACTTCCCCCGACCTCAGTGGCCCCGCACGCCAAGTCTTCGGCGTGTCAGCACAGCGTAAAATCGACGGGCTCTCAGATGTCCACCTAACTAATCTCGCCCGCCATCGGCAAAGGCATTCGTTGGGTTAGGGAGATGGCGATGAGGCAGCCAAGCTATCGCCGGGTGACCTTGGTCAGAGAGTTCGCTTGCGTCGGAGTAATGGCAAGATTGATTCTGACCATACTAGAATAGTAATGAAGTTCTAGCGATAGAGTGATCAACTTAATGAACGCGAAAAGCATAGGGCAGCCCATCACATGACGGGACAGAGCGAAACGGCGGCGAAGCAATACTTAGCTGCCATTTTACAGGAGCCATCTACCAAATGACTTTGGAGTTTCCCCGTGAAGAGCAAGCAGCGGCGATCGAGTTGCCAGATGGCATCGCAACGACACGCTGGGACTATAAAATTTTGAACAAAGATCAACTTGAACAATTGAACGGTATTACGCCACGCAAGACAAAAGACCCGTGTCTAACTACGCCAATCTCCGCGCTCTATATATTCGGTTCTCAGAACAATGATTTTATCCGGCCGGGAGCTGTCGGCATTAATAGGGGGTTCAACCAGGCGACGAATACGTTCTCCAATCGAGGAAACACGGCAAAGGGAAGGTGGGGGCAATATCGCCCAACCCCTGGGAAAGACGTTTATGTTGGGCGTGGCGAGAATCGGCAGTTAAAGTCTGCAGTTCTCCCGTGGAGAGCTAATCCATGGTACTGCGCATGGCTTGTCCAATTTACTAATAAATCGCTGACAAGTCCAGAACTAAGCATTGCCGAGCAAATGCTTCATTTTCACATCGGACAAGCTTTCAGATTCCGCGGAAACTCTTGTTATGACTGTCCGAAAACGGATGTCACCAAAGCAATCGGGTTAGCAAGCGATACAGTTAGGCTTTTCCGCCAACTTGCCCCGCAGATATTTTTCCCTATTCGGAACCCCATATCTGCCGCAAGTAATCCATAAAAATGACAGAGAACTTTGAAAGCGCCAATCGAATGACAAAAAGGCAGTCAATCGCTTCAGCTCCACCATTTTCGGCATCGTCGGCGCCTACTTTCTGCGGCCATGATTACGTGCGGGAGTTGGGTTGGAATCTTTAACACGTTAAAATTGTGAGCTAAAGAGAAAAAGAAACTCAGTCGGAAGAATTTCTAAAAAGAGAATTTTGAATGACGAAACACTGGCGCTTTCGGTTAAAAAATAGTTCTGGTGACTTTGCAGATAAAGCCTGGGACCGAGAAGAAGTTGGAGTCTGGTACGGCGCTTGGGGAGCAGACGATCTAAAAGAGGCAATTATCAATCATTCAGGAAATCCACAGCAATATCTGATGGGTTTGCCAAGCCAATTGGCACTTGGTTGGACTATCGATGCGTCGCCTGCAGTTCGGTTCCATAATATCGAACGGGATGACTGGATTGTAGTTTATTTACAAAAGTCACGCGAAATCGGATTGGCAAAAATGTATGGTGATATACAATCCAGCAAAGATCATCCGTTAAACAATGACGAAGAAATCTATAAATACAGGAAAATACACCAAAAAAAGACCTTCAAATTAGATAAACTGCCTGATGCATATCAACTTATACCGACACAAGGCAGAGGAAATGTTCATCAGTTTAATGTAATGCGCAGCCATATTGAGCTGTTGGCCGACTGTAGTGATGAACTGTCGGTGAACAATAGACTAAAAGAGATGCAGTTTGATCAGTTGCTAAATTTTCTTGGTGCCTCCGCTTGGGAGTCGTTTTGCTTCGCTTATTTGACTTTAGAATATAATTTTCTGCCAACCGGGCTCTCTACGGGACGGACGTTGCCTACTGCGGATATCGTCGGACGTAATTGGGAGACCGGCTCACGGATTATTGCGCAATGTAAGAAAAATTCATACCCTATCCAAATCGAAGAAGACTTTCGTGGTATGGCAGAAAAAATTTCCGCGAATGACGTGATGTTTTATTTTGCGTATGGCGGGTGTTCAGAGAGTGTACCTAAAGAAATTGTGGTGATTGATCGAATTCTTGCGCTCAATTGGTCAAAAACTCCTAATGGCCTGCGTTACCAAAGCCTTCTCTTAAAGGATTGAGGTGATTGGGAGAGGCGGTGCCATGCGCGCGGGCGACGTCGATTTCCTGTCCGAGATGCAGAAGCGCTTCCCAGGGAAGTCGGCCGGTAAAGCTCTGGCCCAGCAGTTCCGAACGTGGGTCATCGCTAGTCTCGCCGCAAGCATATACGAGGCCCCGCAAACGGTTGGAGAGGCGGATGTCACCGTCCTCCTCAATGCGAATGGCGCCGGACGCGCAAAGCTATGTGCGTCAGTACGGAAGCGTCGGGTGACTTCCTGCGGCGATGCACCGGTCAGCAGCGCGAAATTATCCGGATAGGGCGCTCCCGCTCCTCGTTTGGTGAGAAGCACGTCAGGGGCATAGGGGCTTCAACTAAAGCCAATGTAGGCAGACCACCAAACCGGAGCGCCTCAATATGTGTCTGGCCATACTTTGACGATGGATTACTGTTCGGGGGCTTGGCCTACCGAGTCATTTCAGCAAGAAATTTGCTCCAGAGGTGATTTGCGATTTGCATTTCGGCTTTCGCTAACTTTTCGTTCCGTAAGTAATCTAGGGCGTACCATTTACCGTTCCCTTCTTGATAGAAAACCTGTTGGTACACGTTCCCCGTGTGAGAGATGCGCCATGGCTCGAACTTTTCGGACAAGATGGTCAATGCGTGGTTGAGGCTTGTTGCGGGCTCTTCCGAGATTCCGTCCGGGAGCTTGATAGTAGATGATAACAACCCCGTGGCCCTGATGCCCTTGGTCGACAGCCATAGACCGCCATCTTCTGATCCGTAAAGCCGCTGTTGCTTTTCCGTCGGCTTGGAAAGCGCAATCTCGACTAAACTGGTGAGAGATGAACTGGCAACATCACCAGCAGCAAAGACAATTTTCCCGATCATGTCGGCGATGTTCCGAAAAACGCTTTCGAAACCCGCAAAGATCTTGCGGTCCATGACATTCAATCCGATGAGTAGCTTAGCGCCTTCAGGAAGAACACGGTGTTGTCCTGGCAGCTCCATGGCCCTTAAAAAAGCCTCGTCAGTGATGCTATTGGCGCCAAGAACAAGCTCAGCCTGCGTTCCTTCGCGGAGAGGGACCGGCCCCCCGAATTCGTACTCCATTTTTCCATCCACAAAGCGAACGGGAATTCGCAAAGTCGAGCCGTTAGTGGAATTCTTCATGCAATCTCCTGATGCAGAGCGTTCTTGGGTCAGCGGCAAATCAAGACATAGTAGTCCATTTTGAACGTGGCAAACCTGTCCTCCCAATGTTGCTATCCTCACGGCCGCCCAGGCGTTCAGATCGACACGGCGGTAGCGCGCGGTGTGCTATCTTCCGCAAAGCGACCGGAAAGGGATAAGTGGCTTTTTCGGCGACGCCATGCAGTCGATCTACGACGACGGAATTGGCGACATTCATGACTATGTTGTCAAAAACGCGGTCTATGAGGTCAAGAAAGAGCAGAACCGGCGCAACCCCCGGCTAGTCTATGAGTTAGCGAACAGGCTCCGGACCGACGGCATCGTGCAGCGCGCTTCGGACGACCTCACCGCGCCCAATATGAATGAGGGCAAGGTCAAGGACGGGCAGATCCGCTTTTACTATTCCGCGGGCGAAAACAGCCGGCGCCAGGAGGTCAGAGACCATCTGGGTTGGGATTTCTCCGATGTGCTGGAGACTAAGGAGCTCAACCTTACGCATAATCTGATCGCGCCGCAGGCCGGCTTTGGTGAACTGATGGCCATTTACGACAAGGATGGCGTTCTGAACTATCGCGATCGGATCGTCAGCCATATCAGGAAGACTGATGAACTTACGAAATATGACGGATGCACATTCGGTGAGACAATTGCCATGCTCCAGGAGGGCAAGGCAGGCCCAGCGTTGAATGCGGTCTCACCAACTGCCGGCATGAAGATCTTTATCGAGGAGCATCCAGAGCTCCTTGCCGATGCCAAGGCCCGCAACTTCCTGGCGTTTCGACGGATGTATGTCGACAAGGATCAACTGATCGACGATAAAAAGCAGAGCGAAGATGAACTGGCCCGCAAGGGCTCGAGCCGCTGCGATTTCATCAAGCATGTCTTCAAGATTCAGAAGGTGGTGCATCTGTATCAGCAACGCAGATATAATGAGTTCTTGCGACACACGGAATTTAAGGTGACGCGATCCGAGGACAAGATACGACTGAAGGAGAGCATCGAAGCGATCGGAGCAATGAGCGATCGGCCCGTGTCGGAGGTCATAGCCTATGCTCATGACAATAGGCTGTGTGTGATTGATGATCGCTACTTGCAGTTCCTCGAAAAGAAGGGCTATCTTTATGACCGCCTGAAAGGCGTTCCATATCAGTGTTTCCAGCATCTTTACGAGTACCTTGAAGGGCGCACGACCTTTTCGACGCAACACAAAATAAAGGGGCGCGAGTTTGACCGGGTACTTGTCGTCATGGATTCAGGTGGATGGAACCATTATAACTTCGGCTATCTGTTTAAGAATGATGGTAACCCAACGGTTCTCGCACGAACGCAGAAGCTTTTTTACGTCTGCTGCACCAGAGCCAAAGACATGCTTGCCGTGTATTTTCATAATCCATCTCATGATGTGATCAAGCAGGCAGAGGAATGGTTCGGTCCTGAAGATTGTGTAGCGTTGTGATCTGCGCACCTAACATATGGGTCCATGTTGACAAATGCCATTTTGCATGGGTGCCAGAGCAAGGCCCTGACGGCCTGCGCCCAGAATGTGCACCTCATATGGGGGCGCACATCGTTCCGGTCAGGCGGCAGCTTCGCGCCCATCACAGTCATAGATTGTCCGAAGCACTTATCGCGAAAGCGGATGTTCGCTTAGCCTGCATAAACGAAGGGACCCGTTGCGCTGCACGTCCAGACTAGATGTATTTTCTGAAGTCCGTACTCTCGACCTGCCCCTCTTTGAGGTACTTAAGCACCTCACCAACCATCCTTGCCGCCCGAATGGGTATTGGAAGACGCTGGTTTATCTGCGTCGAATTCCAATTGATCTTGGTAAGCGAGAACACCTCTTCGGCTAACTGAGAAATTGTGCTGTCACAACTTCGATGTGGGCAGAGCAGAAGCGGCCGGGGATCGTATAGTCCCGGATATGTACCATAATAGGGGACACTTCCGGTCGTGTAGAGAAGACCCTTTCCGCCAAGATCGACGAATGTTCCACGCAGCACCGGATAATTGCCGTCGCGCAGGACTTTAATTGAATAGGACTCCTGCACCCATACGAGATCGCGGAGTTCGGTGCCGGCGGCATCGAGGGCCTCAAGAATGCCGTCGGCCTCGTCGTCTCGGAAACGTGAAGTCTTCAACACGATCACGCGAGCCGGAAGGTTCTTGTGGTGCGCTTTGTAGGCGTTAAGTACGTTGGTAATTAGGTCGAGGGCGTCTTCCCGGGTCATGTAGGGGTGACGCCCTCTGCTCTCGGTATGCGCCCGCTTCCCCTTGAGGACGAACCCGCGGCCGCGCTCGTCAAACATCTGGGCCGCGCTGGTGAAAAGCTGCTGCCCGCCCGCCTCCCGGTAGAAGCTGATCCCGACGTAGCAGGCAGTGTACTCTCCTTCCTTAGGCATCCTCCGCCATGGAATTCGGCCGCTTCCCTTGTAGTAGAGGGTCGTGAACAGGTTCCAGCTGCGCCCGGCCATGTCCTGAATCTTGCGCGCACTGCTTTCCTTGATCTTGCGAGGTATTGACGCCTTCTCGTCGACCACATCTTCCCAAACGATCTGGATAGGAAAATTGAGTCCCATTGCCTTGGCCTTGAGTATGCCCCTGAAATTAGGCGCGTCGGACCCGCTGCTGTCCTCCTTCTCGGTCGTTCCTTTGGACTCGACCTTCGCACTCCACACCCGTTCGATGAGCCGAACGGGAAGAGCGACGATCGCGACATGGGGACGATGGCCGCCTTCATCGAGCATTGTGAGTTGCGAGACGATCTCGTCGACCGCCATTTCCACCGCCTTTTCGTGATTTGGCTCTTTGATGATCTTGTCGACCTTGCTCTGCGAGAGGGCTGATGAGGCGCCCTCCTCGATCTCGAATTGGCAGCGGTAGGGGTTCTGGTTGCTGAGCCCGGGAAAGGCTGGGTGCAGATTGGGGTGCTTGTCGGACATGCCTGCGAAACCAACGTTCGCGGCGGTCAGGAACTTCCGTGTGTCCTCGACGGTCTTAGCGCTGCCGACAACGCCGATCTTGATGACTTCGCCGACGAACGGCTGAAGTGGCCCAGCTTCGAAGAGGCCGAGGCGCGGGTCGGGATGGTGATGCCGGTCGCCGAATTCGAGCTCCGGCTCGTCGAATATCAGGCTCTCAAAATCCATTAGACGCTGAGCCTTTCCTGAGCCGCGATTTCGTCGGCTTTCTGCTTCGGCGCCCCCCACACATCTTCAGGCACTCGCGTGGTAAGGGTGATGGTTGGAGGTTCACCGAAGCGCAAGGATGGCTCGTCGGCGGCGTCCTGCGCGAAAAGGCTGGTGGCCTCTTGCTGCGCGCGTGTCAGGAACCGGTGCCACATGATGACTTGGCCGCGTAGAGACGCACTATTGTCCATTCGCTTCTTGCCCGCCAGCAGGGCAGCCGGATGCGAGTGGGGAATGAACCCGTTCGTGGTAAAGTAATATGTTGGATTAACAACGAGTAGCCATTGGCCGCCGAGCTGCTCGAAACGAGGGACAAACGCGTGATGCCTCACGAAATCCACGCGGCCTTGTTCCTTCTTGCTCATTGCCACATTGACGACATTGGCCTCCGTTCGCTTCTTTGAAGCGTCGTAGTGGAAAATTCGCGACGTATCGGCGTGTAGCGCCCTAAAGTAGAGCAGCTTGCGATTCTTATTCCAGCGCAGATCATCGCGCACCTGATGCTTGAGCGTGTTACTCATCAGGTAGATGAAGTTGTTCTGCTCCTCAACGTCTTCATGGAGCGCAAGCTCATCCGTGCCGATCGCTTCGACTTGGTCGAGTTCCACAATCCGCCGACAACAAGATGTCCGCGGATCGTGGAACGACCAGAACTCGCTCCCGCGGATAACCCAGTCAAAACGTGCAGGCTCGTCCCCGTCGAGCAGCACTGACGTCGCTTTCCGCCCCGTGTAGGGCGTGGTCGACACATACATTTCAGTAGGCAAAAGGATCGGCAGGACATTGACAAGCGCCTCTTCACCGCCGCCCAGCGGCGGGACATGGTACCCGAACCCTGCCTTGGGGACCGTGAGCGCCGCGAGCCGATCGACCGCGTCACGATCCAGAACGTTGCAGGACTTGTTGAATTGAAGCCGCCGCTCACCGTCAGTGAGGCCGCTCGGAGCTTCCTGCCAGTAGAAGGTTTCATCTGACCTACGATAAAGAACAATGATGACCGGCAGGTTCGACCCCCGCCAATAGTCCAGGTCCTCGCTTTTCAAAAGATAGCTAAAGCCTTGTTCATCCTCGGACGGATATCGTCCAGTTTCCCGTGCTTTGACTTGGACAGCGATCATTCGCGCCATCGGCCGGCCTTGATCCATCACCTCGGCGATGCCGTCGATTCCCGCTTCGAGTTGCGAGCGCGCGTCGAATTGGAAGCCGATTGACAGAAACCGAAGGCGCGCGGCTGTCTCGCCGATTTCACCCAGGACCTGACTGGGCGTCAGAAGCTTTGCCATGCCCGCATCTTATAACAATCCGTATGCGATACAAGATTAGCTCGCGGTTGGGTCGCTATCTGCGCCAACAATTTCTGTACGGTGATCGTGGGGCGCAACAACAGCGGCAAGACGTCCCTCACCGACGTCTTTGACCGCTTCGGCCCAAACGGCCCGTCCTTCCGGCTCCAGGACTTTTCCGCAACGAACCGCAGAGGTTTCGTCGACGCCAAGGCCGCACGCGATGCTGGTGCTTCGCCGATGAACGTGCTCGCACTTCTGCCTAGGATCGCGGTAACTCTGACCTTCTCCTACGACAAAGCGGCAGCGGACGTCGGTCCCCTGTCGCCTTTCATCATCGATCTGGACGCGAACTCGAATACGGTGATCGCCCGGCTGGAGTACAGTCACGGCTTGCCGAGGGCCTTCAAAAGCCGTTTGGTGTATGACCAACTTTCTGGCGTGGCGCGGCGGAGAGGGATCCTCTCGCCATCCCTGAGATGGGTTGGTTTTCAGCCGCTGGCACCGTCCCGGCGGTTATCTTCTTAAGCGGCGCGCGTCGCCACCTTATCGGCGATCCAGGCATCTATTTCTTCCTCAAGCCAGGCAATGCGCTTCCCGCTCAGGGAAATAGGGCTAGGAAATTCTCCAGCCTCTATCTTCCGCATCAAATGAACACGGCAATAAGAGATTCCCTTGACAGGCTTTAGCTGAGAATAGGGGAGCAGTTTCATATCTACCTCCCGTTAAGTGGCACTATGTAGAGATGTGCGACCCCGTGCTAATTTAGCAGTCAGCTTTTTTTGGTGCGTTTTCGTCTCAAAAAGGCGGAACGTGAGGCTCGGGGCGAAAGCCCCTGGCTGCCAAGTGCTACACTGGCAAGCGTCGCCGCGGTCCCATCCAGCCGGTTGCCAAATCGGTGATGGAAAAATCCGGCTAACGTCGTCTGGACGCCCCGCTCAACCCGATCCCCTCTTTCATTTTGAATTGTCAGGAAGTCATCGGGTTTCCGTATGTCTGATGCGGCGGCTTCATAGCGATTCGCCGCGCGGCGCATCGCCTGAATATCATCGGCGCTGACGTAACCATCCTCTGCCAACTCGTCTGCCATGTCGCGGAGGCGCGCAGCCTTGCCGGTAAGTTCGGCCCGGTTGGCTTCGTTTTCGCTCTCCTTCGAAACGGCAACTTTGTCTAATGCAAAGCGAAATGCAAGAAAAACAGTCTGCTCAAGAGCGAAGTCTTGCGGCGTCTGATGATTTGGTACCGGTAAGGAGGCGGGGTACCGAGCGGTATGAACAAAAGCGCCGGTCTTACGATCCTGTCTCGTAAGCTCACCCCAGACGGTTTTCATTCTAGTGTCGGTTGCTAAACGCACCAGAATTTCAATTGCATGATCTGTTTCCCAGTCAAAAAGCAATCGCCGCAACTCGAGCTGGACGCTCAACGGCGTGCCTGCGGGGATAATAATAACTTGTTCCATTAGGCGACATCTCTCTTGCGATCTTGGTATACGACGTTGCCATCCACCTCGACGACGCCGGCCAAGCGGGGGCTTCTCTTTGGTGCCGGTCACTGCGCCGCCAACCTTGCTGAACGCGCTTCGGCCAGGTCAGCCACTTCAGCCGGCGGCTTGGGCGCTAGGATACCCCGCAGGCGCTGTTCCCACAGAGTTAGGCACTCGCGCTTTTCAGCCTCATAAGCGTGCAGGTCATACACGCGATGAAGGCCGGGCTTGGCGTGTGCGATCACAAGTTCACGCACGAGATCCTGAACGGGCAGGGCGCTGAGGTGCGTCCGCATGGTCCGGCGCAGATCGTGAAAAACCCATTTCTGAACGCCGCACAGCTTGTCGAGGCGGCCCTTAAGCTTCCCGAAGCCGTTGACGGGTTTCGCGCCCATCGTCGTCGTGAACACATAATCACCGCCACTGAAGCGGGGCAGCGATTTGAGCAGAACGAGGGCCTCGGGGGCCAGGGGGACCACTTGCGTCCGCTTGCCCTTCATTCGTTCAGCGGGGATCGTCCAGAGCGCCTTATTAAAGTCGATCTCCGACCAGGTCATGTCCCCTACCTCACGTTTCCGTTGGCCAGTCAGGATGAGCATTCTGACCAAAGGGCCATAGGGAAAGCCTAGCTCAGGTGCGTCCGCTGCCACGCGAAGGCGCGCCTGCGGCTTGCGGGGCTCGGAGTAGGTCCACGCGCCGGCCTGCCAGATTGTCCGCAACTCGTCGTCTGACATGACGCGGTTTCGCACCTCGCGCCTGCCGATCAGGTCGTCAGGGCGCAGCAGCGCGAGGGGGGAAGACGTTACGCCAAACTCGCAAGTGCCAATCGCCCATCGGTACATCCGGCGCAGATACCCAAAAGCGTGATGGGCCTGATACGGTGCCCCTCTCTTAACTATGGCCTTAATCGCCGTGGCCACCTCCGCCGGGAGGATATCCGTCACCGGCCGGGCCCCCCAGCGCTTGACAAATTCCTTCTCGATCGTGTGCCGAGCCTCGGCCGCCTTCGCCAGCTTTGACGCGGCGGTGTCCAGGAACTCGGCGGCGACCGCAGCAAAGGTATTGGTCTGCTTCCGAGTCTCCTCCGCTCGTTGGCGAGCTTCGGCAACGCGGGGATCTACCCCCTTCTGGATCAGCTCGAGCCAACCCCGGGCCTTCTTGCGGGCGTCCTCGAGCGTCACGGCGCCGTAATCGCCGAGGGCGCGACGAGTTGGGTTGCCTTTGGGGCTGGTCGGGTAGCGGGCGATCAACACAAATGAGCGGTGCCCAGTATTAGTGACCCGGAGGGCAAGACCGGGGGCTAGAGCATCATGAAAGTCGACTCGGCCGCTCGAGGGGACACGCTTCGGCGACTGGATAAATTTGTCTGATAGCGTCATCTTAGTCATGGGCATCTCCAGGTTGGGGCAACGCTGGGGCAACAAGATAAGGCGTCTTATAGCGTCGCTATATGTGTCATACTGTTCTGTAGAAATGGTCGAAAAATGGCTGGTTTTCAAGCCTTTTAAGGAGACATGTTGCCCCATGCCGATTGGGATTTCGTCGCAGCATTCGACTTTTAATCGAATGGCCGTGGGTTCGACCCCCACCGGGCTCACCAACAAATCCCTTGAAAATTCATGACTTTCTAGAAGAGACAAGGGGCACGCCGAATGCCAAGTGACGCGGCGTGCCGCCAGAGCCGCGCTGCGGACATGCCCAGCTCGATAAACCGTCTCATGGCTCACGCGCGACAAAGAACATCCGGACCAGCCGGTCTTCCCCCAGTGCTTCACCGAGGACGCGAAACGCGAAATAGAGAACGAGCACCAGCAGCATGATGAGATAGCTGGCCAGTGTTTCCTGCCATCGACGACCAAAGAGCTCGCCAAGCGAGGCGATGGCCGGCCGGTGGTGCAGCCGGCCAATGATAATTTCCTCCATAATGCTCAGAAGGACCAACAACACCAGGAAGCCGAACGCCCTGTGCAAGATCGGCCAGATCAGCGGGCGCGTGGTATCGCCCTCGCCGATTTTCAGGGCATGGCCGAGAAGCATGAATTCGGCCAGCACCGCGGCCTTGATCGCGCTGATCCCCCAGTAGGCGTAGTCAATGTCATTTGTGTGCAACACCGCCGTCTTGAAGACGGTGATCGCGCCGATGACGATGTAGAGATAGACGAAAACAACCGCGAATTGCTCGAGTTCGTGTCGTGCGCGGTGCGGTAGCTTGGCTGTCGCGTTGGTTGTGGCTGCCACGAGGACCTCCCATAGCTTGATGCTGCTTTTGCCAGCAAGCTTTGATTTGGAACGTGATATTCCTGTAACATTGGGGAATGTCGGCCAGCGCTGGCTTCCGCCCTTCAACAACACCGCCCGCATGCCCAGTTGATCTGTATCGGCTCTGCCAAGCCGCCCGCAAAACCAAAAGGGAAGAAAATGGAACAACAGAGCACATCATCTGCCAAATCGATCAAGCTCCCAGGCCCCGATCATCCCATTACCATCGAACGCAATCCAAACCGCGTGCTTGTTTCGGTCGCCGGGCGGATTGTCGCGGATACGCGAAACGCCCTGACCCTCATGGAGGCGCATTACGGACCCGTTCACTACATTCCCCGCAAGGACGTGGACATGACCTTGCTGACGCGCACGGCACACGCGACCTATTGCCCCTATAAAGGCGACTGCGCCTATTTCAGCCTTTCCTTGGGCGGCGAGCGCGGGATCAACGCTGTGTGGACCTATGAAACACCCTACGCGGCCGTCGAGCCGATCCGCGATCGCCTCGCTTTTTATGCAGACCGCGTGGATGTGACCGAAGACCGGCGTCAACATTAACCTCACGCCGCCCGAGGATACCCGTGCTGTGGCCGGCCGTCGCTACTGGCGGCCCGCCGCGGCGGGGCTTAGAACGCCATCGTTTTAGGTTCGCACATCTTGCGCGGCGCTAAAACGTGAATCGCCCGCAATAAAAAAGCTAGCGCATGATCGCACTTAAAGCGATCATGCGCTAATGCGTGGCGCTGCCCCGGGCATCGCGCGACGCGAGCTGCGACACGCGTGCCGCCAAATTTTGCGGTCCCCGCAACGCCAGGTCTGACAGCGACAGGATGCCGATCATCCGCTTCTGCTGCCGGCTCAGGACCGGAATATGGTGGATCTGTTTGGCCTCGAGCTGATCGATGGCCGCGTCAACCGTATCATCGTCATAACAGTAGGTGATGCCCTTCGTCATGACATCCGCCGCTTTGGTTGTCGCAGGATCAGCGCCGTCTGCGACGGCACGGCAGACGATATCGCGGTCGGTCAGCATGCCGACCAGCCGATCATTCTCGCCCACGGGGAGGCAGCCGATCTTGTGGTCGCGCATCATCCGCGCCGCCTCGGCGACAGGCAGCGTAGGCGCGATCCATTCCGCGCGTGACGTCATCACTTCCCGAACATACATGGTTCTCTCCTTCGATTGTCGCGAGACCATGGCGCAATCAGCCGCCGGGATAACGAAACACTAAGTCAACCTACGGTCACCCATGGACTCGGGGGCGGTTATCGAGATGCAAGGACTGAGGCGCTGGAAAATTCTCTGTCCAATGGCCTCACAAAAAAACAGTACCATATTTGGCGCGCCGAGGCCAGAATTCGCTTTGCGGTCGTCCGCCCCGCCGGCCTTGGCCCCAGCGATATCTGTCAACAAAACCTTTGGAAGCTGGGCCGCACCCACGGCACTCTGGTCAAGCGGTCAGCCGTTCCGCGTGCCAGCGGAGATGATCTTCGATAAAACTCTGGATGAAGTAATAGGAATGGTCGTAGCCCGGTTGGCGGCGCAGAATCAGTTCCTGGCCGCAGGCTGATGCCGCTTCCTCCAGGGCCTGCGGATGGAGTTGCGCTTCCAGAAACTGGTCCGCATCGCCTTGGTCCACCAGGATGGCGTAGGGCAGGGGGCGGCGGCGCAGCAACAGGCTTGCATCATACGCCTCCCACGCGCTCCGGTCAGGTCCCAGATAGTTCGTGAACGCCTTCTGGCCCCAAGGAACGGAGACGGGATTGGCGATCGGCGCGAAGGCCGACACGGATTTGTAGCGCTCCGGATGCCGCAGCGCCGTCACCAGCGCGCCATGGCCGCCCATGGAATGGCCGAAGATGCCGCAGCGGTCGGGATCCGCGGGGAAATGCGCCGCGATGAGAGACGGCAATTCCGATGCCACGTAACTTCCCATACGATAATGCGCGGACCAGGGGGCTGCCGTGGCATCGAGGTAGAAGCCGGCACCCGTGCCGAAATCCCAATGCTCATCCTCAGCCGGCAGGTTCAGCCCGCGCGGGCTCGTATCGCAGGTCACCAGCATCAGGCCGAGTGCCGCCGCCATGCGCTGGGCGCCGGCCTTGATAACGAAGGTCTCCTCGGTGCAGGTCAGCCCGGCCAGGAAATAGAGCACGGGCACCGGCCCCATCTTGGCCTGGGGCGGCACAAAGACGGCGAAACGCATCTCCGTGCCGGTTGCGGTCGAGGCGTGGGTGTAGAATCCCTGGACGCCGCCGAAGCAAAGCTGCTCGGATCTGGTCTCAATGGCCATCTGTAAAACTCCTCTCGATTTCATCACAGGATCGCAGCCGCAAAACTCCAGCGTCTTGGCCAGACGGATGACGACCTCATGTTAGTATAGTGGCGCTTGCGCCTTTTCCAATCGATCGCCGCCATGCGCGACGGGCCCACCGGTCCGGAGCAGCGTTATCCTGCCGGTGTGAAGCAGAACGCATTGCCCGTGCGTTGCACGTGGCCGAACCCGGTGGCGTGGCTGCCGGCGACCACCCAGCCTTCCTGCGCCACGTGTTCCAGCAATGCGCGCCGCGTGCGCAGTGCTGCCGCCGGGTCCGTATCGTAGATCAGCCCGATCTCCGGCTCCGCCGTCTGCTCGTCCTGAAGGTGCAGCGCATCGCCCCAGATCAACAGGCTGTCCCCGGCGTCTTGTAAGAGATAACCGGTATGGCCGGGGGTGTGTCCGGGCAGCGGCAGTGCCTCGATGCCGGGCAGCCCCGGTATCTGCCCCCGCGTGACGCGCCGCAGCCGGCCTGCATAGGCGCTAACCAGGCTGCCGGCGATATCGAACGGGCCGCGTTTATCTTCCGGCTGCGCCAAGCGGAGCGCCGGGTCCGTGAAAAAGGCAAGATCCGCCTCCGGGATCAGCACTTCAGCCTGTGGCAGCCAGGGCTCTGTGCCATCGAGCAGGCCGAGGGCGTGATCGCCATGGATATGCGTGAGCAGCACGCGGTCGATCTGCTCGGGCCGGATGCCGGTTGCCTGCAGCGCCGCACGGGCCTTGCCGAGGGTCGGGCCGAATGCGTCGGCCGCACCGGCATCGATGAGGGAAATCCCGTCCGGGCCGTGCAGCACAAAGCAATTGACGTCGATGCTGATGCCGCGCCCATCGCGATGTTCGATCAGGCGGCGGCGCGCTGCATCCCCGGCGGCGTGGATCAGCACCTCAGCCGGCGCCGCGAAGATGCCGTCGAGCAGAGGCGTGACGGTGTAACGGCCGAAGCGACGTGCGGTGTGCATCATGGCATGGGATTCCTAGGTGGGGCGTGGCGCCATATATGGCTGCCGCAAGGAGGAAGGAAATGCGCCAACGCCGCAAATTTTGCATGTAGTTAGGCGCGCGAGGCTTCTTTGCGTGAGTTCCTACCGGCCGAGAGGCTGCCGCCCGAACGATGGCCTCTTAGGCATCAGATCGATGCTGCTTTTCCTCGAACACGCGACCTAGGATTTCGCGATCAAGCCCAATGTCGGGATACTTTATATAGTGTTCAGGCCCTGGATGACGACAGTGCCGACTACGCGGGGTCTGGAGGTCGATCTCAAACGGCTTCCCGGCAGCCGAGGTCAGACACGACGTTTATTTCGGTTGCCCCTTCGCTAGGGGACAGGCTACGCAGCGTCATCTGCACGCGCAAGTTAAAGAGGGCGAGCGACCCCGGACCGGTCACGCTATATCGGGCGGTGGGCCGCCGGGAGCCGCCATCAGCCACTCAACCGCCAGTCCGAGCGCTTTGCCCGCGCGGGGATGGCGCTCAGCGTCTCGACCCTGGCCGATCTGGTCGGGACAACTTGCGCCGCTTTGGAGCCGACGTTCCGGCATATCGAAGCAATGGTGTTCGCGGCAAATCAGCGACCGTCGCCTCCTCCCGCAACTCCTCCGTTCAGCGTCGCATCCATCGTCCGTCTCGTCTTGCTCATAATCCGCTCCATCTACACACCAGAACGGCACTGCTTCCACCTTACCCCCTGGTCCCAAATCCCGGGACCAGCTCATCTACCCGGGTCGCAAATACAGGGGGGCAGAGCCCCCCAGGGTGAAGAGATTGTGCGATGCCGCATAGCATGTTAGCAAGATCCATGGATAAACAATTATCTTGAGTTATTATGCCCAATACCACCATGATTATTCACTGGACTGTGTTGGTGTCCAAGGAGACTGACGTCTCAGTGCGACGCTTTTTACGCACGGCGCGGTATGATAAAAGGTGACCTTTCAAAATTTATTGAAGATGCCGCCAAGTGGCGGGTACTTCTATTTTGTCTCCCGATACAGTGTGGGAGGGGGCGTTAGCGAGTCCACGACACCCAAAGCTCGTAGCCGAAAGTGGCAAGAAGCATTCTGAATTGTACGGAAATAACAACTATTACCTCAAGAATATTGAGAAGATTATGCCGCGTCTTCGAACGGAAAATTTATGTGCCGGGGCATTTTCAAATGTCTCTTTTTCGTGAAGAAGACGCTGTGATACTGCCCAATTGGTTGCAAGCTTCCGCATCTACTGGCTCGCTGCGAATCTCAGGAGGATTGTTCGATAACAATCCAAAGTCGGAATAAAAGTGAAGGCAATGACCGTAAAGGCTAATTCTCATGAGTGATATCTCTAGTACAGACCGTGCCATTCGTAGCATGCAGCGCCAGCCGCTATTCACGACGTCGGCCGACCGGGGGTGGAGTCAGCGATTTCAGCTTGCCGCTCATGATATGCGAGAGGGGTTTTGGCTTTGGCGGCTGGCCTGGGCGTTGGGGCTGTCTGACATCAAGCTGCGCTACCGCGGTTCAACGTTGGGTCCGTTCTGGCTGACACTTTCGACCGCGATCATGATTGGGTCGATGGGCTTTCTCTATGCCGACCTATTCCACACAGAGATTCGTAGCTATCTGCCCTATCTCGCCACCTCGATCATTTTTTGGAACTACCTCAGTGCATTAGTGTCCGACGGATGTGCGTGTTTCACATCGTCAGAATCCCTTATTAAAGGGACCCGGATGCCATTTACGGTGCACGCCCTGCGAAGTGTGATCCGTAATACCATTGTCCTTGCCCATAATGTCATCGTGATCGTTGGGGTTTACGTCATCATGGGCGTTCCCATATCATTTTATATGCTCTGGGCCGTTCCCGGATTGATGCTCTGGCTCATCAATGGATTCGCAATTTCATTGCTATTAGGGGCTTTGTGCGCGCGGTTTCGGGATGTGCCGCAGATCATTGCGTCAGTCATTCAAATCGCATTCTTTGTTACGCCCGTTATGTGGAGTGCAAAGATATTGGAAAGCTCCGCCACGGGAGGCCTTTTGATCCGTTTTAACCCATTTTTCTATCTCCTTGAGATCGTCCGTGCGCCTTTGCTTGGTACCCCGCTGACCTTCGACATGGTGGTAAAGACCTTGATCATTACAGCAGTTATCGTTGCTACCTCGTCGATCGCGTTCGCGCGGACGCGAGGCCGTCTTGCATATTGGATGTGACAATGACCCATCTCACCGCCTTCAACATAGCCGTAGATTTTCCACTCTATCATAGCGATAATCGCTCTCTGAAGAAGACCATCCTCGGCGCGACCGCTGGTCGGTTTGGCCAGGACGAAAAGCACCGGCCTGTGGTTCAGGCTCTACGGAATATATCCTTTACCCTGCGGTCAGGTGATCGGCTCGGTCTAATCGGCTCGAATGGTTCGGGTAAAACAACCTTGCTACGTGCTCTGTCGGGCATCTACCAGCCAGCCAATGGATCGCTTTCGATGGAGGGCAGACTCACTTCTCTGCTGGATCCAGGTCAGGGGATGAATATGGAACTGACCGGCCGGGAAAATATCCGGTTGCGGGGTTATTTTCTTGGGATGCCAACAGCTGATGTCGCGCGGCTTGAAGCGGATGTAGAAGATTTTGCCGAAATCGACCAGTTCATGGATCTTCCAGTCCGAAATTATTCCTCAGGCATGGTGGTGCGTTTAGCTTTTGCCATGGCCACGGCAATCCACCCTGAAATCCTTCTTATCGATAAGTGGATTCTCGCCGGGGATGCTGCCTTTATGGAAAAGGCCAAACGCCGCGTCGAGGCAATGGTTAACAAAGCCGATATCCTGATCCTTGCCAGCCATTCGTCAAGTATTGTGGCGGAATGGTGCAACCGCCTAATCTGGCTTGAGCAAGGCAAAATTAAAGCCGACGGAAAACCGTTGGAAATTCTTTCGCAATATTTACCCGAGCATCAGTTTCAGGAGCTTGTGGGGTCCGGCGTAAAATCGATGAGCACGCTTCAGGACGATAATTTGCGTGGCATTGACCAACCGTGATTCCGATGACGGCACCCATACAGATATTGCTCTCCGTCTATAATGGCGCAAAATATCTACCGGAGCAGCTTGCAAGCTTGGATGCCCAGCAAGACGCGCCGGAATGGTCTCTGTTATGGCGCGATGACGGTTCATCAGATGGTAGTGCATCGCTATTGAGAGGTCATCCTCGAATTTCAGGATTGCTTGATGATACGCCGCGTCTTGGGCCGGCGTGCAGCTTTCTTCATTTGCTGGCGGCGGCACCAGAAGATGCCCAAGCATTCGCGTTCTGTGATCAGGATGATGTCTGGATGCCGGATAAACTCGCACGCGCTTGGTCGTGGGTTTCTTCGCAGCCCTCTGGGTATCCCGCGCTCTATTTTGCTAGACAACAACTGGTAGATGCGGCTCTACGGCCAATAGGTTTATCTCCGGAAGTTCGTCGGCCTCCCAGTTTTAAGAATGCTTTGGCACAGAATATTGCAACCGGCTGCACGATCATGATGAACGCGGCGGCTCGTCAGTTGATTTTATCTGCGCCTTTGCCGCCAACCGGTTCGATGCATGATTGGTGGACTTATCTTCTCGTTAGTGGTGCCGGTGGGGCAATTTACGCTGATCCAGATCCGGCTTTGCTCTATCGTCAGCATGACCACAACACGGTTGGGGCAGCGGCCTCCATACTTCGCCGTGCTCGCGGTGTGATACAACGCGGACCGGGACCTTTTGTGGCTGTTTTTGATGCACATTTAGCCGCATTGGAAGCTGCAGCCCGTCTTCTCACACCCGACGCAAGGGCAACGGTGGTATGCTTGCGCCGATTTTGGAGCCACCCGCCGTTGAAACGGCTATTGATATTTTCAAAGGCGGAGATTTATCGTCAAGGGTTGCTTGAGGATTTGGTTCTGCGCAATTTTGTCTTGCTTGGGCGGAGTAAAAGACTTCAATAAATGACTCATAGGCGTCATGGAGGAAGGGTAACACTTCGCATACTTCTTGCAGACCGTCTGAAAGACCATGTCGTCGAAATTGGGGAACTCATTGTGAGCTAGTACTTCTAACGTTGAGGCTATCCCATGCTTTAGTCTGATCTTTACAAGAGAATCCGGCTTTTTTGGCGGCGGAGCCAGAACGGCGCTGCATCCCAAAATCGGCTGCGGGGGTTTCATAATGTCCACCGTGATGGACAAGCCGATCAAAAAAAGCCTCATAGGGCGTGCGCCGGTTAAGGCTTGAATGGGGCCTCACGCAATTATAGAAGCCTAGATAGCGGTCAAACCCGACCATCATACCCCGCTACCGATTAGACCATAATCTACGAAGGAAAAATTACGAGAATGCAAAAGGGATTTATCTATATTTTTCTGTATATAACAAGATTTGTCACGTTGTTATTTTTTCAAACGCCAAAAGTTGTTTCTGCTAAAGTAAGAAAGCGGATTAACAATCGCTCAAATATTATACGTACAATTGACGGTGGCCTTGCATTCCCTAATGGGAAATGGGCAATTTTTCTTATCTGGCAACCAAAGAAAACCCCTTGGTATGTAAAAAATGCACTTGAAGCTCTAGCGGAATGCAATATCAATGTCCTCCTAGTTGTTAATCATGAGCTCTCAGAGGAACGCCTTTCTGAACTCAAAGGCTTATCAAAAGAAGTCATGATCCGAAACAACGTTGGCTTTGATATCGGCGGCTTTCAAGATGCCACTATCTACCTTCATGCACGAAATGATATTACGCGTCTTATGTACATGAATGATAGCGTATATTATTTCCGACATGGTCTTTCAAACTTATTTGAGCGGATGAGTTCGTCGAAATTTGACGTGTGTAGCGCCTTCGAGAACTGGGAAAAAAAACACCATTTTCAGTCATTTTGTTTTTCTGTGTCGCACAATATAATTGCAAATAAAAAATTTTATGAATTCTGGAAATCATATCTTCCAGTCAATTCTCGCGTTTGGGCTATTGATAAAGGGGAAATCCAACTATCTAGTACTTTGATTGCGATATCAGAAAGCTTCGAAGTAGTCTATAATGTTAATTCTCTCCGCAAAGAATTAGAAAATCTTAATAAAAATGATGCTTACAGCATCAATAAAGGTTTGCCGCGCTATTTACGCATTAGTGATTTAAATACTACAAAAAAAATCACATTTTCACATCTCGTCGATGAGGTCTGCGATCGAATATCGTACAGATCACAGATACATACTGGCGGCTTTTTGTACCGCCAATTCATGAACAACCCTCTAATCAAACGTGATCTTGTCTATCGTCTGCAATACCATCTTTCCGACATTGAATATTTACTCACAGAAATTGATGACGAAGGACGTGCTAACGAAATCCTGACTGACATGAGAAAAAAGGGAGTCGGCACGGAGTTAACTGGCTGGAAAAGACGTAAATTTAATGCTGGTATTATTTAAAGAACTTATTTTCTAAATGTTGTAGGAGACCAGGATTTTGATCAAATCCTGGTGTGCCACGATAACACGCGCCGGTCATACTTGTCGCTGGGTTACAGGCCGCCGCCGGCACAAGAGGTTTTATTGTAGCCGGCGGCGATATATGATTGGAAACGGCGTGTTGTCGATGAATTATCGCGTGGTCCAGAGGCTCGAAGATATTGCGATGCATCGGTAAATTGTAAGGCATTCCGGAGGGAGTATCATGAACTCCGACCACAGTGTTCTCTGGGCAACCCACCGCCATGGGAGCACGTCACTACCTTGCCTAGGGAGAAGATCATTTCGCTCGTGCCAGACTGTGCGTCGGATACGCGAGACCAAGGCATGCAGCAGCATATATGGGATAGTAAAGTCTCACTGTAAATCATGTTGGACTAACAACTTACGTTGAATGGCAGCCATGAAGGGCTCGTCATCAACAATGTCTGTGATGCGTTTATTATCACATTTTCTAGTATAGGCAGCAAGCACATTCAGCGGCATGGCCGGTTTGTCGACCGTGTAGCGAAGTACGAGGTCCCAGTCCTGAAATCGGCCAAGGCTCTCATCCCAACCACCTAGACGGGTTACAAGATGGCGACGGTGCACTATAACATTGGTATCAATGAAGTTACCCTGTGTCAGAGTATTTCGGTCGAATGGCTTCCAGAGAATGCAGCGCCGGTCCAATCCGTGAACTTCACTTACAAGGGCGCCATAAATAAGATCAACCTCCTGTTCGGTTGATAAGCAATCAACCGAACGTTTGAGAAAATCAGGGTACCAGAGATTGTCACTGTCGATATAGGAAATCAGCGGCGCACTCGTTTCTGCGATCCCACGGTTTCGCGCGGCTGCAGAATTTGCTCGCCCTTGTCGTACATAGCGGATGCGTTGGTCCGTTGAGAACGAAGCGACGACGTCAGCGGTGTCATCGGTACTACCATCATCGACAACGACCAACTCCCAGTCCTGAAAAGATTGAGCTTGAACGCTCGAAATCGCCTCACCTATGAATGTCGCACGATTGTAGGTGGGTAGAATTACGGCAACAGTAGGGCGAGGCATTTGTGCCACGGCACGTTCTGCTCCGGGTGGCCTTGCCGCGGTCGTGCCACTTAAAAGCTGCTCAAGAAGGAAAGATCTTTGGTGAAGTTCATCCCTTTCAACACTAGCTGAACGAAGTTCCGCTTGGACTTGATCAAATTTCATATTGATCTGATCGAGTCTCATACTGATTTGGTCGAATTTCACAGTGATTTGAGCAAACAAACCGGCGACTTCCACGCGATGGGGGCGAAGAATAGCGTTTCGAAATCGTTGAGCAAGTGGGCTTATATCGATACCAACCCTTGCCAACGTGAGAACGCAGCGGCGAAATAAGGTTGGGTATCCTTGAACTTTGAATTCCATTTTATCCATACTCTTTTTGTAAACTCATAAAGTGTGAATGAGCGTCGAGACGGGACTCCGTCTAAGATCCCTATAACACTCTGATATACAGAAAAAAATCGTTCTAGATGGGGCCGATGGGCGCTGCTCGGCCCCTCGGTTAATCACCAGTTTAGTCTTGATGAGGTGGACGGCCCCCGCTCCCGGCATCGATGTGCCAAAGTGGTCGTTGGTGAACACCACATGAAAGGAGCCGCCCACATGAAGATTAGCACGATTGGCCTTGATCTCGCTAAGAACTGGTTTCAGGTCCACGGCGTCGACGCTGAGGGCAAAGTTGTGGTCCGTCGCCGCCTGAGACGCGGCGAGGTTCTGGCCTATTTTCAATCGATTGAACCTTGCCTGGTTGGTATGGAAGCCTGCGCGACCGCGCATCATTGGGCGCGCGAGCTGACAGCGATCGGCCACCAGGTGAAGTTGATGCCGCCGACCTACGTGAAGGCGTACGTCAAGCGTAATAAGAATGATGCGGCGGACGCTGAGGCGATCTGCGAGGCGGTGACGCGCCCAACAATGCGCTTTGTGCCGGTAAAGGACGTGGACCAGCAATCGATACTGATGCTGCATCGCGCCCGCAATCTTCTGATCCGGCAGCGGACCATGTTGGTCAACGCCCTGCGTGCCCATATGGCGGAGTTCGGCATCACCGCGGCGCAAGGGCTCGCTCATGTCGAGGAACTAGTGGCTGTCATCGACAATGACCAGTCACCGCTGCCGGAATTGGCCCGTTCAATTCTGCGTATGGTCGTGGCACAGTTAAAGGATACCATGGCAAGGACGCACGAAATCGAGCTGCAACTGGGCAAGTGGCACCGGCAGAGCAAAGTCAGTCAATTGCTCGCAACGATCCCTGGCGTCGGGATCATGGGCGCCAGCGCCATTGCGGCCACGGTTACGGACCCAACGCTATTCCGATCCGGGAGAGAGTTCGCGGCGTGGCTGGGCATGACGCCCAAGCAGAATTCTAGCGGTGGCAAAGGGCGGCTTGGCAGAACCAGTAAACGCGGGGACAAATACATCCGCTGCCTGCTGGTGGCAGGTGCCGTGGCCATTCTACGCCACACCCGCAATCGAACAACAAAGGATGCGGCCTGGGTCCGCGGGCTGCTGGCACGTAAGCCAGCCAAGGTTGCCGCGGTAGCACTTGCCAACAAGACTGCCCGCATTGTCTGGGCCATTATGGCGCGCGGAGAAGCTTACCGCAGCAAGGATATTTTTGGACTTGCAGCATAAAGGCGGCGAACCCGCATAGGATGTGAGGGTGAAGAGGAAGTGATGGCGAGCGGTCGAGCTGCAGATCGGGAAGACCCGAGAAATTCAAGGCGCAACTCAGCGCGTAGTCTTGATAGGGACCCGATCCGCGAACTCCATCAGGGCCAGCGGTCATATGCGCCGCACCGAAAGGCCGGACATATGACTGCACCTGACCATATCGCCAATGCAACTTCAAAAAACCCTTGCATGCGGGGGCCATCCACATATGAATATCAATCTGTTGGTGTCGAAATGCGATAAGGTCTTGCTTGGATGCTTTTTCACAACTCGCCAGAGAGGTGGCCCTGGTTGTCTGAGGAGGTCCCCGCGAACAATAAGTGGATTTCTACCGGGTTAGAGTCGTCCGACCGGCGTTGGCCCCCAAACTCGGCCACTGGAACTTCGTACGGCCACCGCGATGGAGCGCCAATCAAAGTAAGCCTCATGAGACGTACGCCGGTCAAAGCTCGAGCGGGGCTCTCACAATTATGGAGGCTCAGATAGCGGGCAAGCAACGCGCGCACATCGGCTACGCTGTCGTAGGCCCGCAACAAATAGACCTCCTCTTATTCACGCTCAGTCAAGAACGTTTGACAAACACGTTTTCGCGCCATGAGCCTTTGCCATCCATCTTGATCGCAACCTAGTACAACATCCCGTAAATAGCTTGAATAATTAAGTGCTTGGGCTAACATGTCGGGATGAGCCGAGGTCGTCATGCAACGCCAGTGAAGCTGGCCAAGAAGGAACAAGTTGAGCTGCTATCGCTGATCGAACGCAGGACAGCGGCCCAACGGGATGTGATGCGGGCGCGGATCGCCCTGTGGGCCCACGAGGGACATTCGAATACCGTGATTGCGCGGGAGCTGGGTGTCTCAGTGCAGACGGTTAGCGCGTGGCGCAGGCGCATCGCCCAGCAAGGTGCGCGGGGCCTACGCGAGGGTGAGCGCAGCGGCCGCCCGCCACGCATCACGCAGGAAACGCGACTGCAGTTGATTGCGCTGGCATGTGAAGCGCCAGAACCCGAGGGGCGCGTCACGCCAACGCTGGACGAGATTGTGGTGCGCGCAATCGAGCGCGGCATCGTCGAACAGATCAGCCGCAGCCATATGCAACGTATCCTGCAGGCAGGCGATGTGCGCCCGCACCGGGTCAGGCAATGGTTACACAGTCCTGATCCGGCCTTTCGCGAAAAGGTCAACGTGATCTGCGAGCTGTATCGCAAGGCGCCCAAAAACGCAGTGGTGCTCAGCATTGATGAGAAGACTGGAATTCAAGCCATTGAGCGCAAGCATCCGGGGCGCGCGCCAGCGCCGGGCCGGCTGCGTCGTCGCGAATTCGAATATGTCCGCCATGGCACCCAGACGCTGATCGCCGCATTCGATGTTCATAGCGGCCAGGCGTTGGCAGAGTGCCGCGAGCGGCGCACCCAGGATGACCTGGTCGCCTTCATGGAGCGCGTGGCGCTCGCGCACCCGAACAAACAGATACACGTCATTTGGGACAATCTGAACACGCATTGCGCACGAGCTGTCTGGCAGGCGTTTAACACACGGCACGGCGAGCGGTTTCACTTCCACTTCACGCCCCTGCATGCGAGCTGGGTCAATCAGATCGAACTGTGGTTCGCCCGCTACACGCGCCGGGTGCTACGCCACGCCAGCCACACCAGCACCGCGCACCTGCGCGAGCGCACCGAGCAGTTCATCCACGAGCATAATCAGGCGGCACGCCCTTTCAAATGGAGTTTCCGGGGCTATCCGCTGCAAACCGGCGCATCATAATCGAGGAACGACATGCCAGCTTTACCCGCCAGACACTCCGCAGCCGAACTCCAGCGTCAACTGCGCCGCCTACTCGGCCATGAGCAGATCGTCACGCAAGCCTATGGGTGTCACCTGCTGATCAAACGTCTGGACGATGAGGAGGCAACGGTTGTGGCGCGCCTCACTGAACTCAGCCGCAATCGTTATAGTGCCGCCTTTCGTAGCCACAATGGCCGATGGGAACCGCTGCCCGGCACGGGGTCTCTCGACGAGATGACCGAGGTCGTCGTCACGCTCCTACAGCCTTACTTGCAGCCCAACATTTATTAAAGATATTTACGGGATGTTGTACTAGTTGTTTAGGCTGATTTCGTATTATCCTGCCGCGTCCATGATTATCAATTTGCTAATAATCGGGGCGAGACTTGTCCGCCAGTCGGGCAGGGCCGTGCCGAAGACTCGGGCCAATTTGCCGCAATCCAAACGCGAATCCGCCGGGCGCTGCGCCGGCGTCGGCCAGTCGGCGGTGGTAATGGCCTGTACCGCTGGCACGGGCTGGCCCAACGCGGCGGCTTCCGCGAAAATCGCCGTCGCAAATCCGTGCCAAGTCGTCTCGCCGGCGCCGGTGGCGTGAAAAACGCCCCGGTATTCCTCCCGCCAACCGGTGCGGCGCAGAATCCCGGCAATGTCCAGAATAACCCGGGCAAGCTCCGGTGCTGCGGTCGGCGTGCCGCGCTGGTCCGCCACGACGCGCAATTGCGGCAACTTGCGGCCCGCATTCAGCATGGTGCGGGCAAAATTCTTGCCATGAGCCGCATACACCCAGGCAGTGCGCAGAATAATCGCCTCAGCGCCGGTCGCTAGACACCGCCTGCTCGCCCTGCAGCTTGGTCTCGCCATAAACGCCGGTCGGGCCGGTCGGGTCGGTCTCGACATAAGGCGCGCCCTTCGCACCGTCGAAGACATAATCGGTCGAAACATGGATGAACGGAATTCCAGTCCCGACGCAAAGCTGTGCCAGACGCTCCGGCCCGGTGACATTACCGGCAACCGCCGCCGCGCGATTTGTCTCGGCCGCATCCACGGCCGTATAGGCCGCGGCGTTGATCACCAGAGACGGTTTGGCAGAGGCAAAGCAGGCATCGATGCTACCCGGCTGCGGCAAAATCCAATTCTGGCCGGCTGACCGCCACAAATTCCAGGCCGCGCGCTTTGGCCAATTCCGTCAGCGCATGGCCCAACTGCCCCGAGCCGCCCGTGATCAGGATCATGGATAGCTGAACCACTGCGCGCAATCCGCCAGCCGGGGCGCAGTTTTGTCCTTATCTGAAAGCAATTCGCGCCCCGCTTCCACCGGCCAGGGCAAAGCCAGCGTCGGGTCATTCCAGATCACCGCGCGTTCGGCCTCGCGGTCGTAATCGGCGGTGACCTTATAGATCACCTCGGTATCGGGCGCGATCGTGCAGAAGCCGTGCAGAAACCCGCCGGGGATCCATAACTGCGCCCAATTCTCCGCGCTGAGCTCGGCCGCCGCATACTGGCCATAAGTCGGTGAGCCGGTGCGGATATCCACCGCGACATCCCAGATCGCGCCTTTCACCACGCGCACCAGCTTGCCCTGGACACTGGGGGCGACCTGGCAATGCAGCCCGCGGATCGTGCCAGCCTGCGTGCTCAGGCTGTGATTATCCTGCACGAACTGCGCGTCGAAGCCCTGCGCGGCGAGCTTCGCGCTGCTCCACGTCTCGGAGAAAAACCCGCGTGAATCGCCAAATTTCGCGGGCGTGATCAGCAGCACCTCGGGGATGTTGAGCCTTCGATCTTCATTACGGATGCGCTCCGTTGGCAGATATCCTGGAGGATGCGGCCAAGCTCTGTCTTGCCGATCAGCGCGGCGCGCTCGCACAGCGCAGCGGCGTCGATATAGCCCATGCGGAAGGCGACCTCCTCGGGCGAGCCGACGAGATTGCCCTGGCGCGTCTGGATGGTCTGCACGAAGGTCGCAGCCTGCAGCAGCGAATCCGGCGTGCCGGCATCGAGCCAGGCGGTGCCGCGGCCCAGCCGCTCCACATGCAGCGTGCCCGCTTGCAGATACATCTGGTTGAGATCGGTGATCTCCAGCTCCCCGCGCGCCGAGGGCTTTACCGCTCGCGCGAATTCCGTGACGCGCTGATCATAGAAATACAGCCCCGTCACCGCCCAAGGGGAGGTGGGATTCTTCGGCTTCTCGACGATCTCGATCGCCTTGCCCTGCGCATCGAAGGAGACCACGCCATAGCGCTCCGGGTCGCGCACCTGATAGGCGAACACCGTCGCCCCTTCGGGCCTTGTGCCGGCGGCGCGCAGCAGCGTCGAGAGATGGTCGCCATGGATCAAATTATCGCCCAGCGCCAGTGCGCAGGGCTCGCCGTCGATCCATTCCTCGCCGATCAGGAAGGCTTGAGCCAGCCCGTCCGGGCTCGGCTGTTCGGCATAGCTGATGCGGATGCCCAGATGCGAGCCGTCATGGAACAGGCGCTGGAATTGCGGCAGGTCCGTCGGCGTGGAGATGATCAGCACCTCGCGGATGCCGGCCAGCAGCAGCGTCGAGAGCGGGTAATACACCATCGGCTTGTCATAGACCGGCAGGAGCTGCTTTGACGTGCCCTGCGTCATCGGATGCAGGCGCGTGCCGGAGCCGCCGGCGAGCAAAATACCCTTGCGAATCATTTCTCGACGCCCCCCAGACGCTGGCCTGAATATTTCTCGCCGCGAATTGCCTGCCACCAGGCCTGATTGTTCAAATACCAGTCGATCGTCACGGCCAGGCCGCGTTCAAAATCATGCGCCGCTTTCCAATCCAAAGCCGCCTCCGCCGCGCTGGAATCGATCTCATAGCGATGGTCATGGCCGGGCCGGTCGCGCACAAAGGTGATCAACCGCTCGCGCGCACCGTTCGGGCTCGGCAGCTTCGCATCGAGAATGGCGCAGATGGCGCGCACCACGTCGATATTGCGCCGCGGCTGGCGCGCGCCGATGCAATAGGTCGCACCCGGCGTGCCGGTCTCGACCACTTTCAGCAGCGCCTCGGCATGGTCGTCCACGAACAGCCAGTCGCGCGTATTCAGCCCATCGCCATAGACGGGCAGGGGCTTTTCCTCGAGCGCGTTGAGCACGATCAGCGGGATCAGCTTCTCGGGAAACTGCCAGGGGCCATAGTTGTTCGTCGTGTTAGAGACGATCACCGGCAGGCCATACGTATGCCCCCAGGCGCGCACGAGATGGTCCGAGGCGGCCTTGCTCGCCGAATATGGGCTGCGCGGATCATATGGCGTCTCGGCGTTGAACGGCGGATCGCCATCTTCCAGCGCGCCGAACACCTCGTCGGTCGAGATATGGTGGAAGCGGAATTTCGCGCGCTTCTCGCCTTCCAGCGTCGCATAATAGGCCCGCGCGGCTTCGAGCAGCACGAAGGTTCCGGTGATATTGGTGTGGATGAAATCCGCCGGCCCGTCGATCGACCGGTCGACATGGCTTTCCGCCGCCAGATGCATCACCGCATCGGGCTGATGCGCCGCAAAGGCCGCGCGCATCGCCGCCGCATCCGCGATATCGGCCGTCACCAGCGTATGCCGCGCATGGTCCCGCGCCGTTTCCAGCGCCGCCTCGGAGGCCGCATAGGTCAGCTTGTCGATGTTCACGATATCATGTGCGCCGCCGGCTATCGCGCGCCGGATCACCGCCGAACCGATAAAGCCACAGCCGCCGGTGAGTAAAATCTTCATGCGTTGATACGATCCACTAATAAATATTATATAGCTGCATAGCTGCCCCAACCTATTAAGCGAGCGCAAGCGGCCGGGCAAGTCGTTCAGGCGCTTAGCGGGGGGCTTGTCCACACGTTCCCTATCAGCGCCCAGACCCAAGCCCAGACAAAGCCGCAGGAGAATGAATTGGGGGGAAGGCCGGATCATCGAGGGGCACCCGTACCGCGGAATGCTCCGGCCCGCGGTCGCTGCCACAGGCGCGCGCAAATCCTGATCAATCCGCGCGCCTCAGCCCTCAGGCTGGGCGCCCGGCAGCCCCGTTTTTATGCGCCCGTATGCTGGGCATGCTCCGCGGGCGCCAATGCGCCGTCCGGTACGCCCTGATAGATGAGCCGGCCGATCTGCTCGAATTTCGCCGGATCCGCGCGCTTCACGTAAAATGCATAACCCAGGCCGAGCATGACGACGGCAAGGTCGATCCAGGCAATGTAATTCGCAAAGGCAAACCCGCCGCCGAGGAATGCCATGTTCGAGATACAGAGATACACGACATAAACCTGGGCAACGAAGGCGAGTAGCGGTGCGATCAAGGTCTTCCACCAATGGTGGTCTTCGGGGTGTTCCCGGTGGAAATAGACCACGATGGCGACCGAGACGATGGCCTGGGCGGAGAGGATGATGATGGTGCCGAGCAACGCCATCAGTCCATAGAGCTCTCCATAGGCCTGGACGGTTGGATTGTTGCCGCCAGCGAGCCCCGCGAAGAGGAGGATAATCACCGCCGAGATGATGGATTGCGTGAATGAGGCATTATACGGCGTTTTATAATGCGCATGCGTGCGGCCGAACGCCGCCGGCAGCACCCGCTCGCGCCCCAGCGAATAGAGATAGCGCGAGGTCGTATTGTGGAACGCCATGCCGCAGGCAAAGGAGCCGGTGAGGATGAGGTAGCTCATCAAGCCGGAGCACCAGGGGCCGATCAGCTTCGTGCCCGTGTCGAAAAAGAACGTCGCGGAATTATTTTGGGCTTCGTTGATCGCGGCCTCGATCGTCGGAAAGCCCGATTGCGCCGCCCAGCAGGTGAGCGTGTAGAGCACGCCCAGCGCGAGCACCGAAATATAGAGCGAAAGCGGCACGATACGCTTCGGGTCTTTGGATTCTTCCGCATAGTTCGGCGCCATCTCAAACCCGACCCATGACCAGAAGGCAAAGAACAGCCCGATACCGGCGGCGCCCGCGACGAGCTTGTTATGCGCAGGAAATCCCTGGAACGCCAGAACCGGGTTCAATGCCGCCGCATTCACCACAGCGCCATTGCCCTGATGCGCAAACACGCCGGCGTCGAAAATAATCAGAATAATCACCTCCGCCACCAAAGCGACGCCGAGAAGAGCGGAGGACACCTTCACGTCAAAATAGGTGAGGACCGCGATGAGTGCGACCATGCCGAGTGCCAGGATCGGCCAAGGCACGTTGACATTGAACAACTGCATGAGTTTGAGATTCATGAAATAGGCGAAGCCGCCGCAAAGCGAGGGCTCGAAGACCGAATAAGCCACCACGGAGGCGAACCCCATGGCCATGCCAAGCTCCCGTCCCAGCCCATGGCTGATGAACGAATAAAACCCGCCAACGGCCGTAACTTTCGCCGACATCGCCGCATAACCAACTGAAAATACAAGAAGAATGACGGTCGCGACCAAAAAGGCGGCCGGCGAGCCAAGCCCGTTGCCATTGCCCACGACGATGGGGACGTTCAGCAGCATGGCGGTGATCGGCGCGGAGCCGGTGAGGGTTAAGAATAAAACGCCGATCAGCCCAACGGCCTTGCTGTGCAGGAGGTCGACATCCTTGCGGCTGGCGACGTTCAGCTCGGGTTTGCGCACGACGTCACTCATGGTCTTGCCCCTCACATTCTTGGTATTTTAAATCGTTTAATGTTTTGGCATTTTCAGCTGCGTTCTTGCGGGTTTTTCCTGTTGAGTATGGCAATGAATGCGCGCAAAGCCAAGCATCTTTTACGCGTGCGCGGAAAGCGCCCGGCCAAGCCTCTGTTTGGTACCGTTCTGAAATTACGTCAGCGGCGCTGTTGTTTTAAGAAAATCCCGTTTTCGCAAATCGGCTACGGTCCCCGGTTTGGCCGCGAAAATCCGCTGGCAATGCTGCGCGCGATCACCAGCACAATGACCAGAACGCACAAGGTCAGCAAATCCGCCGAGGAAAAAACCTGCGCGTAAAGCTGGATCAAAATCTCGCGCAGCGCGAACACGATCGTCACATCCAGCAGGTTGGACAGCCGAATATGCCGTGTCCGTGCATATTCCATAAACGTATTGAACAGCTCGATCAGGATGACCACGTCCAGCACGCGTTCCACCAGCACGCGCAGCACCGTTTCGTCCGGCGAGGCGGTGTTGATCAGCGGCACCATCAAGGCTGTGCTGATCACGGCCTGGACGAAGGCAAAGCCAAGCGCCACGATCATCAGCGGGATCACGCCGAGGATGACGACATCCACGGCACGGTCATAGATACGGAACATGAGATCGCGTACCCCGCCGGCCGATCTGCCCCGCGCCGGCGCTTCTCCCTGCCGCGTCTCGGAATTTGGTTTCATGTCGTTCATCGCTTAGCTTTCATCTACGCCGGGTTACCCATCCGGGTTACTTTCATCGTCAGTCCACGGCGAAAATATGGCCAAAGACAAAAATGCCCGCCGGCTTACCGCGCGGCGGGCAAAGCAGGCGCCGCGTCACTGGGATCTCCCAATGAAGCGGCACTTATACCTTCAAACCAGCACGCCGCCACCATCCACGGTCACAACCTGGCCCGTGCTGAAATCCTGGCGCATGAGGTAGAGGAACGTCTCCGCCACTTCATCGGCTTCGCCCACGCGGCCAACCAGCAGTTTGGCGCCGACATCGCGGTACAAGCCTTCCCGGTCCGCCTCGGGGAGTTCATCCCACATGGCGGTCTTCACGACACCCGGGGAGACGATGTTCACGCGGATCGGCGCGAGCTCCACGGCGAGGGCGCGCGTCAGCGATTCCATCGCGCCCAGAATGCTGGCGGGCACGACCCAGCCTTTGAACGGCCGCGCCGAGGCAATGCCGGTGGTCAGCACGATGGAGCCGCCCTTGCGGATGAACGGGGTGGCGTATTTCACCGCCGTCACCGCGCCCCAATAACGCACATCGAAGGCGCGGCGCGCATCTTCCAGGTTGAGCGTCGCGAAATCGCCGATCAGCAGCCAATCGCCGGCCGTGTAGACCAAATGGTCGAAGGCGCCGATTTTATCGAACAAAGCGCGCACCTGCGGCTCATCGGTCAGGTCCGCGACATGGCCATTCGCCCCCTCCGGCAGTGCGGCCAAAGCGCGGGAGACGCGCTCCGGCGTGCCGGAAACGACCGTCACGATCGCGCCCTCGCGTGAAGCGGCGAGCGCCGTGGCAAAGCCCAGGCCGGACGTGCCGCCGAGGACGACGACGTGCTTATCTTTCAAATTCATGTCTATCTCCAAGCTAGCGTGCGATCGCTTTAGCGCCGCGCATCTTGCGCGGCGCTAAAGCGTGGATCGCCCTCAAACAAAAAGCTAGCGCATGATCGCCGTATAGCGATCATGCGCTAGACCCGCAGCCGCTTCTACATGAATGCGGCTATGGGACCAAACCTGGGGTAGGGGCTTAGCCGATGGCCCGCACAATCGCCTCGCCAAGCTCATGCGTGGTGGCCTTGCCGCCGAGATCCGGGGTTTTCGCCGCCGCCGGGTCCGCCAGCACCTTGGCAATCGCATCTTCCACAATTTGCGCCGCCGCGTGCTCGCCCAGATGTGCGAGCATCATCGCGCCCGACCAGATCTGGCCGATCGGATTGGCGATCCCCTTGCCGTAAATATCCGGCGCCGAACCATGCACCGGCTCGAACATCGAGGGGTATTTATGCTCCGGGTTGATATTCGCCGACGGCGCGATACCGATGGAGCCGACAATCGCCGGGCCCAGATCCGAGAGGATATCGCCGAATAAATTGGAGCCCACGACCACATCGAACCGCGCCGGATAGCGCACGAAATGCGCCGTGAGAATATCGATATGATATTGATCCGCCCGCACGTCAGGATACTGCTTGGAGATCTCCGCAAGGCGCTCGTCCCAAAACGGCATGGTGTGGATGATGCCATTGGATTTGGTCGCCGATGTCACATGCTTCTTGCGCTTCATCGCAAGCTCGAAGGCATAGCGCATGATCCGGTCGCAACCCTGGCGGCTGAAAATGGATTCCTGCACCGCCATTTCCCGGTCCGTGCCGCGATACATCCGGCCGCCGATTTCCGAATATTCGCCCTCATTGTTTTCCCGCACGACGTAGAAATCGATATCGCCGGGCTGATAGCCTTTCAGCGGTGAGTCAATCTCCGGCGAGCAGGCGGACTGGCCGCAAATTGACATATTGCTCAAACTCGCGCCGCAGCGGGATCAGCAAGCCCCAAAGCGAGACATGGTCCGCAACGCCGGGAAAACCGACAGCGCCCAGATAAATCCCGGACATATCCTCGATCTGCTTGAGCGCGTCATCGGGCATCATCTTGCCCGTTTTGACATAACGCTCGCAGCTCCAATCGAACATTTCCCATTTCAGGCTGAAACTGCCCATGCGCCGCGCCGCGGCATCGAGCACGCGGATTCCCTCCGGGACCACTTCCTTGCCGATACCGTCGCCCGGAATCGTGGCAATCGTATATGTCTTCAATTGATGTCTCCGATCCTCAAAGCTGGGTGCTTTTTGCGGCACCTTACGTTGCATGCAACGTTTGCGAGATCGGAAATATTGTCAAGGCTGTGCCCGCAAGCGGGGCGATGATCGGCTTTGTCCGGAATTGGCCCATTTGCATCCTGGCCAATTCCAGATCATGCGCCGCGCGATGCTAACCGCCAGCGCTGTTGTCGCTCACGTTAGCATGGCTTGCAACTTGCTGCGCCGCATCGGCACCCTGCGGTTGCGTGAAAACCTGCTCGGCCGCGCGGCCATGCCGTTCGGAAAAGGCGCTGACCGCATAGCTCTGCACAGCCGGGCCCTGCGGCGGAAGCGGCGCCCGATACGAACGCGCATTGGCGGCGAGCGGCGCAAGCGAAAGGGCCAGCACGACGGCCGGGATAAGTTTATAAGATGACATTGAAAACTCCTAGATAAAAACAGCAGAATTTGCTGCTCGGATGGTTAAGTAGTCGGTTTTTTGGAGATTGCGATGCGCAAAGATGCATCCCAGTTATACCTTTGTTCCGGGCGTTCCTTCAACCGAAGGAAATTGCAATGAATCTTGTTTGCGCTAGGCTCTGTCTGCATATTTAGTACATGCAGTCATGCGGTTTCTGTCTTCGTAAAAGATATCGTTATAGCAACATTTTACGAAAAATCAGTGTGCCCGATCGCTTAGCATATGCGCGCGTGCGAGGGCCGCGGTCGCCGGCCTGGCCTCAGGAAGGGCCAATGCCTCATCGGGTTGTACGGGAAAGACCAGGATCGCCTCGAACCCTGACGAGCGGTCCGTGGCGGGCGATAATAGCTGCATGCTGCCGCCGAGCTGGGTCATGATGTTATCGACGATCGCAAGGCCCAACCCGCCGCCGGGCACCACGGCGCTGCCCCGCTGAAACGGCATTTTCAAATTGTTGATGGTCTCCGGCGGAATAATGGCGCTGCCATTGACCACGCGAATGCAGCGGCCCCGGTCGAGGACCACGTCGATTGGCACATCTGGCGTGCCATAGCGCACGGCATTTTCGAGCAGGTTGCGCAGGGCGATGCCCAGTACATCGATATCCGCCAGCACGACGAGTTCGTCCAACGTCCGCCGCGTCAGCCGCAAGCGGTCCCCAACGCCTTCCTGGCGCCTAAAATCATCCATCAGAATGAGCAAAACGGGAATGACCGCGACGCGTTCGCGCTTCAGTGCAAGGCCGGCGCCGGTGCGCGAAAATTGCAGGAGTTTTTCAGCGAGATTGCCAAGAGCCTTAACCTGTGTAACGATCCCCTGTGCTCGGTTCGCATGCGGCGTGTTCGCCAATTGCGAGGCCAATACCTGCAACTGCGCCAACGCGGCCGCAATCGGCGTGCGCAATTCATGCGCGCTGTTGGCCGCGAATCGCCGTTCATTCGTCAAAGCACGCTGCAACCGGTCCAGCAGCCGGTTCACCGCCGTCTGGATCGGAACAAGTTCTGATGGCAGATCCAGCTCCGCAATGGGCATCATATTCGTGCCGTCACGCTTGCCGATCTCGTGCTGCAAGCGGATCAGTGAGCGCATGCTCCGGCGCACCGCCCAGCGGATCAGAAGCCATGACGCGGGCAGGAAGAAAAAAAGCGGTAGAACTGAAAGCTCGATCGTGCGCCGCAACGCCTCATGGCGGTGGAAGTTGGGCTCCGCGACTTCGATAAAATATCCACCCGTCGCGGCGACCTGCGTATAGACCCGGTAGCGCGGAACATTATGAAAGCCCGGCGTGTAGGGCAGCATGAAGGGCTTCATCGGCGCATTGAGCGAACGCATGGCAACTTTGCCCGAAGGGCCGAGAATTTGGTAGGCCAGCGCGCGCGGGTCCATCGTGGCAACCAATTGTGCCGCCATTTTAGTCATGGCCTGCGGTTCGGATAGGGCATCCACGGTGGCCGGCAGCAACCGTTGGGCGACTTCCTCCAGCGCGTTGTCCAACCGTTCATTCACCTCGAACACCGAGAGCATGCCGGAGGTGACACTTCCCAGCAGCCACAACCCCGCGAGGGTGGAGGCGAGGAGCCAGATGAGCCGCGATACCAAGCTTTGGCTTGTCATGGTCAGCCTTTCAACGTGTAGCCAAGGCCGCGGGTCGTATGCACGAATTCTCTTCCAAGCTTGCGGCGGATGCGGCTGATATACACTTCAATCGCATTGCTCTCGATTTCTTCGTCGAACGCATAGAGCGCATCGGCGATCTGTTCCTTGGAGACGGTCGCATTCGGCCGCCGGATCAGCACTTCGATGACGGCCCATTCGCGCGCCGTCAGTTCCACGGCCTTGCCGTCGAGGCGCGCGCGCCGCGCCTCGGGCTCAAGTTCAACCGAACCGAATTGCAACACCGGCACGGTATTGCCGAAATAGCGGCGCGCCACGGCCTGCAGGCGCGCATTCAGCTCGTCGAGGTCGAAGGGTTTGACGAGATAATCATCGGCGCCGGCCTGGAGCCCTTCAATCCGGTCGCTCACCATATCCCGCGCGGTCATGATCACCACCGGCAATCCGTTCCCCCGGCGGCGCAGCGCGCGCAGAAAATCCAGCCCCTTGCCATCCGGCAAATGCAGGTCGAGCAGCAACGCATCGTACGACACGGATTTAATCGCGGCATCGGCATGGCTTAAGAGCTGGAACCAGTCGACCGCATGACCTGCCAGCCGGACATGCTCCTGCACTGCCGCGCCAATATGCGGCTCATCTTCGAGCAGCAGAATTCTCATCGACATGGTCTTATCCTCATCAGCCTCCCCTGGCCACTGCATGGGCGCGACAGCTGACATGAAACTGAACGGGCGCAGATTTCCTGTCAGCTTAGCGTCAGCCAGCCCGCTTATAGGCCGTGTCATGTTGAATTTAGCCGGCTGGAGAGAAACGATGCAGACCTACGACGTGCTTGCCGCGAAGCCCTTGGCGGTAAATCGGTACGGCATCGCCGCTCTGTACGACGCGCGCGGGGTTCGGGCATGATCAAGCGGTATCTGCTTCGCTCTGTTGCCCCCATCGGTGTTGCGGTGGTGGTCGGCTTCCTCGCCGGACACATGCATCACGCCGCCGCGGCCAGCCCCGCTGCCGCAGCCCCCGCCGCAACGGACGACACGCCCGCACTTCCCGCCAGCATCAGCGTCTCCAGCGGCGCCCTTGCCAACATGAACCTGCACTTCGCCCAGGCGCAGCAGCGCCCGCTGGTGCGCCTGGTGCAGGTCACCGGCACGGTCGGGTTCGACCAGCTCCGTTTGGCGCAGATCACGCCGCCCGCGCGCGGCCGTGTGGAGACCATCGACGCCGCCGTGGGCGACCATGTGCAGGCCGGCCAGCGCCTGGCGATTTTGGATAATTTCGACCTGAGCGGTGCGCGCAGCGGGGTGGCCAGCGCACAGGCGGCGGTCGCCCAAGCCAACGCCCAAGTGGCCACCGCCCAGGCCGCACTCACCCGTGCCGAGGATCTCGTACATACCGGCGGCATGGCGCAGAGCGATCTGGAGATCCGCCGCGCCGATGTCGCCAGCGCGCAAGCGCAGTTGCAAACCCGCCAGGCCGAACTGCGCCAATGGCAGGATACCGAGCAACGGCTGATGCCCATCACGCCGGGCACCGGCATCGGCAATGCCAGCCTCGCCAGCGCCAATCCGCAGGATTCCGAAGGTGCAATCGTCGCCCCGTTCGACGGCGTGGTGGATTCCGTCGCCGTGTCCACCGGCGAGATCGTCGATCCATCCCAGCCGATCTTCACCGTCGCGGATCTCTCGACCGTCTGGGTGCAAATGCAGGTGCCGGAGCGCGAGCTGGGTTCGGTGCAGATCGGCGATGCCGTCGCCATCCAGGATGATGCCTATCCAGGCCGCCAATTCGCGGGGAAAATCGCCTACATCGCCGATCAGGTCGATCCCAATACCGGCACCGTCGCGGTGCGCTGCGAGGTCCCCAACCCGGACGGCGCGCTGCGCGTGAACATGTTCGTCACCGCAAGCATCGCCTCGCCGGTCGGGCGCGATGCCGTGCTGGTGCCCGATTCAGCCATTCAGGACATCAACGGCCACAGCGCCGTCTTCACCCCGGATGGCCAAGGCCAGTTCGCCTGGCACGCGGTCACGCTTGGCCTCAGCAGCGGCGGCTTCACGGCAATCCAAAGCGGCCTGTCCGCCGGCGCACAAGTGGTCACCGACGGCAGCTACTGGCTGAAAGCCGCATTGCTCGTCCAAACCATTCCTGACGAAGGCTAAGGGGTCGGAAAAATGATCACCAAGATTGTCGACGCGGCCCTGGGCAACCGGGCAGTCGTGCTGATTCTGGTCGCGGTTCTGATCGGGGTCGGCCTGTTCAGCATGCAAAGCCTGCCATTCGATGCCGACCCGGACATCTCGCCCTTACAGGTCCTGGTGACGACGCAAGCCCCCGGCATGGCGCCGGTGGACGTGGAGCGCTCCGTCACCCAGCCGGTGGAGCTCGCGCTGCAGGGCCTGCCGGGGATGCAGAGCCTGCGCTCCGTCTCGCGCTACGGCCTGGCGGTCGTCTATGTCCGCTTCGCCGATGGCAGCAATATTTTAACCGACCGAGATCTGGTCAGCCAGCGCCTGGCCCAGGTACAGCTTCCCCCCGGGGCCAGCGTGCCACAGCTCGGCCCGCTCTCGGACGGCTTGAGCGAAATCTATCAGTTCCAGGTCCGTGGCCAGGGGCAATCCCTGATGGCATTGCGCACCGCGCTCGAATGGCAGATCGCGCCGAAACTGCGGCAAGTGCCGGGCGTGGTCGATGTCAACGTCAATGGCGGCGAGCTCAAGACCTACGAGGTCCAGGTCTCGGATCAGGCGCTGACGCGCTACGGCCTGTCGATCACGGATGTCTATAACGCAGTGGAAGCCAATAACGGTGCCGCCGGCGGTGCCACGATCGACCGCAACGGCGAAGAAGCCTTCATCCGTGGCGAGGGCCTGCTGCAGAATACCGATGATATCGGCAACATCGTCCTGCGCACCAGCCCCGGCGGCACGCCGCTTTACGTGCACGACATCGCCAAAGTGGTCACCGCGCCGATGCCGCGCCTGGGGGCGGTGACGCGCGATGGCCAGGGCGAGGCGGTCATCGGCGTGGTGCTGATGGGCCTCGGCCAGAACACGCGCGTCGTCGCGCAGCGCGTCACCAACGCGGTGCAGGCAATCAACAAAACCCTGCCACCCGGCATCCAGATCGCGCCTTACTATAACCGCGCGGATCTGATCGGCCGCGTGCTGCACACCGTGGCGCATAATCTCGCCGAAGGCGCGGTCCTCGTCATCGTCGTGCTCTTCCTGCTGCTCGGCAATGCGCGGGCAGGGCTGATTGTCGCGGTCGCCATTCCGCTCTCCATGCTGGCAGCCGCCACGGCCATGTACGAGGCCGGCCTTTCGGGCAATCTGATGAGCCTGGGCGCGATCGATTTCGGCCTGCTGGTCGATGGCGCCGTCGTGATGATCGAAAACATTGTGCGCAGCCGGGCGGAAAACCCGAACCGCCCCGTCGGGCTCGTGGTGCATGAAGCCGCGCGGGAAGTCGCGCGCCCGGTCACCTTCGCCGTGGTCATCATTACCGCCGTGTACCTGCCGATCCTCAGCCTGCAGGGCATTGAGGGCAAGATGTTCCGGCCAATGGCGCTGACCGTGATCTTCGCCCTCATCGCCTCGCTCGTACTTACCCTCACCTTGATGCCGGTGCTGGCGAGCTTCTTCCTGCGCGGCAAAATCGCCGAGAAGGAGAGCCCGATCATCCATGCCGTGCGCGGGGTCTACGGGCCGGTCCTGGAAAAAACCCAGAAGCACCCTGCCATCACCCTTGGCCTGGCCGTGGTCCTGCTGGTCTTCGCGGGCGTCGTCGGCTCCAATCTGGGTGCCGAATTCCTCCCGCGCCTCGATGAAGGCGCACTCACCGTCACCACCACGAAACTGCCGGGCATCTCGCTGCAATCGGCGATCCAGACACAGACCATGGTGGAACGCACCCTGATGCGCTTCCCCGAGGTGCAAACCACCGTCAC
The DNA here is from genome assembly GCA_963737355.1 of uncultured Pseudomonadota bacterium. Lineage (GTDB taxonomy): Bacteria > Pseudomonadota > Alphaproteobacteria > Acetobacterales > Acetobacteraceae > Acidocella. Next base: position 172,537 of record CAVTSC010000002.1, read on the forward strand.
ACTCGGCGGCAGTTCGGAAATCCCGACCGACCCGATGGGCGTCGAGCAAAGCGACACCTTCATCATCCTCAAGCCGAAATCGCAATGGAAAACCGCGCAGACGCAGGACGGTCTGGTCGCCGCCTATTCCCAGGCGCTGAACGCGGATGTGCCCGGCATCACGCTCGACTGGGCGCAGCCGATCGAGATGCGCATGGACGACATGCTGCAAGGCGTGCAGGCCGATCTCGCCGTGATGATCCACGGCAACGACCTGAATACCCTGCACGACACCGCCGAGCAGGTGGCAAACGTCATCTCCCATGTGCCGGGTGCTGCGGATGTCGAGGCCGAGCAGACCATCGGCCAGCCTTACCTGCGCGTCATCGTCAACCGCGCGGCCGTGGCCCGCTACGGGCTGAACGCAAGGGACGTGCTGGATCTCGTGCAATCCCTCGGTGGCCAGACCGTCGGCACGGTGGACGATACCGTCGGCCAGTTCGCCATCCGCGTCCGCATGGCCGCAACGGACCGCGACACGGTCTCGCAAATCGATAATCTGCGCGTCAGCAACGGCGCCGGCATCGCCGTGCCGCTGAACGAAGTCGCCACCGTGAGCTGGGAGCCCGGCCCCTCCGAGATCACGCATCAGGACGGCCAGCGCGTGATCATGGTGCAGGCCAATGTGCGCGGGCGCGATCTCGCCGGTTTCGTCGCCGCGGCGCAGCAGGCGGTGAACGCCAAGGTGCAGTTGCCGCCGGGCTACTCCATCTCCTGGGCGGGCAGCTTCCAGGATTTGCAGGAGGCGATGGCGCGTCTGTCAATCGCCGTGCCCGTCGCCCTCGCGGCCATCTTCGCGCTGCTCTACCTCATGTTCGGCAGTGCGCGGCTTGCCGCCTTGATCTTCTTCAACGTGCCGTTCGCGGCCATTGGCGGGATCTTCGCGCTCACTTTGCGCGGCCTGCCGTTCAGCATCTCGGCGGCCATCGGCTTCATCGCTTTGTTCGGCATCGCGGTGCTGAACGGCGTGGTGATGGTGAGCTATATCGAGGAGCGGCGTAAATCGGGCCTCGGCGCCGTCGCGGCCGCGCGCCAAGCGGCGATGACCCGCCTGCGCCCCGTGCTGACGACCGCAACCGTCGCCAGCCTCGGCTTCCTGCCGATGGCCCTCTCCACCAGCTCGGGCGCTGAAGTACAGCGCCCGCTCGCCACCGTCGTCATCGGCGGCCTGATCACCGCCACAGCGCTGACGCTGCTGGTGATCCCGGCGGTCTATCCCTGGTTCGCCGGGGCCAAGGCAACCGCGCGCAAGCCTGTCCTCCACCCCTCGACCCAATCACAAGCGGCGGAATGAACATGCGTATGATTTCGGCTAAATCCATCTCACGGCCCGCCGGCCTCCTGGCGGCCTCGCTTCTGGCGGGCTGCGCCGTTGGGCCGAATTTCCAACAGCCGGAGGCACCCAAGGGGGCGGGCTACACCCCGGCTCCGCTGCCGGCCAAAACGGCCATGGCCCCCGGCGGCGCGCAGAATTTCGTCCAGAACACGGATATTCCCGGCGAATGGTGGACACTGTTCCAGTCCCCGGCGCTGAATGCACTCATCAAACAGGCGATGCAGGCGAACCCCACCATCACCGCCGCGCAAGCTGCCTTGCGCGTCGCCCGCGAGAACACCCTGGCGCAGGACGGCGCGTTTTTCCCCAGCATCGGCCTGGGCGCATCTGCCAGCAAAAATCAAACCTCGACCGCCAGCCTCTCACCGGTCGCGGCCAACAACAAGGCGTTCTATTCGCTCTATACCGGCCAGGTTTCCGTCTCCTACAGCCCGGATGTCTTCGGGCTGAACCGCCGGACCACCGAATCCCTGGCGGCGCAGGCGGAAAACCAGCGCTACGAGCTGGAAGCCGCCTATCTCACCCTGACCTCCAACGTCGTGACCGAAGCCGTGCAGGAAGCCGGCATCCAGGCGCAGATCGCGGCCCAGCAGCAGACCATCCAGGCGGACAGCCAATTGCGGGACATCATCGCCCATCAATTCGCGGTCGGCGAGGTGGCGCAGGCGGTGCTGGTGCAGCAGGAGGCGGTGCTCGCCCAGGCGCAGCAAATGCTGCCGCCGATGCAAAAGCAGCTCGCCATGGCGCAGAACGCCCTCATCGCGCTGGAAGGCGGCTACCCGAACCAGGCGGTACAAAATTTCGACCTCGCCTCCATCCATTTGCCACAGAACCTGCCCGTGAGCCTGCCCTCGCAGCTCGTGGCACAGCGCCCGGATATTCTCGCGGCAGCGGCCAATATGCATGCGGCGAGTGCGCAAATCGGCGTCGCCATCGCCAACCGCCTGCCGCAATTCCCGTTAACCGCAGCGCTCGGCACGTCCCCGGCAGCCCTCGCCAACGCGTTCACGCCCTATAACCAGTTCTTCTCGGTGGTTGGCGGCCTGGCTTTGCCAATTTTCCAAGGCGGGACCTTGCTGCATCACCAGCGTGCCGCCCAGGCGCAGTTCCAGCTCGCCGCCGCGCAATATCAGGAGACCGTGATCGGCGCATTCCAAAACGTCTCCGACACGCTGCGCGCTTTGCAGTCCGATGCCGATGCGTTGCAGGCGGCGGCATCATCCGACCAGCTTGCCGCGCAAAGCCTGACCATCGCCAAAACGGAGCTGCAGGCCGGGTCGATCGACGATGTCTCCGTCCTGAACGCGGAACAGATTTACGAGACGGCGCAGCAGGCGCTGGTGCAGGCGCAGGTCACGCGCCTCACCGATACGGCGGCCTTGTTCCAGGCGCTCGGCGGCGGCTGGTGGAATCGCGCCGACCCGCAGACGCCCGCCGCGCAGGTCGCGAGCAACTGACATGCCGGCTTCGAAAACCTTCAGACAAGACCAACGGATATCCGATGAAAACTAAGCCAATATCGCGCGTGGCAATGCTCGCCGCCAGTATTTTCATGCTGAACGCAGGCGCGGTGGCGGCCGCCGTCCCTGCGGGAACACCGGCAGCGCTTCCCGTCACGGTGCAAGGTACCTTGCCGGGATATACCGACACGGCGCTCGCCCAAGTGGTGCGGTCCTGTGTGGCCGGCATGCCGGTCTCAAGCAGCATGAACGCCGCGCCGAATGGCGCTTGGCATCTGCAGGTGCGTGTGGACGACATTCATACGCCACGCACCGCCACCCTTCTGGGCGCCACGCTGCTGGACGGAACTCACGTGGTGGATTCAAGTTGGATGCGGACAGCGGCCTTGGATACCGCGCCCCAGGCGGTGCTATGCCGCAGCGTCTCCGGCCTGACGCAACGCGTGCTGACCCCGAGCCGGCCTTAAAATTCGATGATCTGGCGAATGACGGTGCCGTTATGCAGCCGGTCGAACCCCAGATTAATGTCGTCCACCTGCAACGTTCCACTCATCAGCCGGTCGACCGGCAGCTTTCCGGCGCGATAAAGCGCGATGTAACGGGGCACATCGCGCACCGGCACGCTGGTGCCGATATAGCTGCCCTTCAGCGTCCGCTCCTCGCCCACCAGGCGGACGACATTCACCGGCAGCACGGCATCGGGCGGCGGCAATCCGGCCGTCACCGTCGTGCCGCCGCGCCGTGTCATGTGCAGCGCCTGTTCCAGTGCCCGCACCGAGCCCGCCATTTCAAACACGAACTCCGCGCCGCCACCGGTAAGTTCGCGAACCTGCTCGACGGCATCCCGGTCTTTCGCATTCACCATGGCCGTGGCACCCAGTTTGCGCGCGATCTCCAGCTTGGCCTCGGCAATATCAACGGCAATGACCTGCCCCGCACCAGCCGCGATCGCGCCGAGCAGGGCAGATAAGCCAACACCGCCCAGGCCCAGCACCGCAACACTTTGCCCCGCCTGCACGCGCGCGGTATTCACGACCGCACCCACCCCGGTGAGCACCGCGCAGCCGAACAACGCGGCCTGCGTGAGGGGAAGGTCCTTGTCGATCCTGACGAGCGAACGGCGCGAGACCACCGCATGGTCCGCAAAGGCCGAGCAGCCCATATGGTGATACACGATCCCGCTATCGCAATGCAGCCGCGTGCCGCCCGAGAGCAGCACGCCTTTGCCATTCGCCGCTGCCCCCGGCTCGCATAAAGCCGGCCTTCCCTCCGCGCAGGGCAGGCAATGCCCGCAGCTTGGCATGAAGACCAAAACGACATGATCGCCGATGGCCAGATCCTCCACCCCCGGCCCCAACCCGGCGACGACACCGGCGGCCTCATGTCCCAGTGCCATCGGCATCGGCCGCGGCCGGTCGCCATTAATGACGGACAGATCCGAATGGCACAGCCCCGCCGCGGCGATGCGGACCAGCACTTCGCCGGGCCCGGGCGGATCGAGGTCGATCTCCTCCATCACCAAAGGCTGGCTCTGGATATAAGGCCGTTTGGCACCCATGCTGCGCAATATTGCGGCTCTGATTTTCATAGCCGTTTCCCTTCGCGGAGCGTCCGCGCTTTCTATGTTTTTGGGGCGGATCAAGCTTGACGTTTACGTTAACCCTGAGCGCGCGTTCGGCCCTTTGTCAAGCCTGGATTTGGGCAAAATCGATGTCGTAACGAATTCTTGCCCCGATATCGCGCATATTGCGCGCAGGCGTCACGCCGGGCCATGCTCCGAAGCATGAACGCCCTGTCCGAGATCCGCCCGCCCAGCGTCGCCCCGGCCCGGCCGCAGCGCGCCATCGGCCGCTTGGACATCTCGTTTCAGGCGGACGCCGCCTCCGGCCAAACACGCATCAAGCGGTTCTACCAGGAAGGCTGCCTGAAATCCCGGCTGCCGCGTCCCGTCACAGCGGGCGTCTGCGAGGCCGTGCTGATGAACATCTCCGGCGGCATCGCCGGCGGGGACGCGCTCTCCACCACCGTCACGTTAGGCGCCGCCGCCCGGGTTTGCATCGCCGGCCAGGCGGCTGAACGCATCTATCGGGCTTTGGGGACAGAACCCGCATTCCTGTCCACGCACATCGAGATCGGGCAGGGAGCCGCACTCGACTACCTGCCGCAGGAGACCATCCTGTTCGACGGCTTCCGTCTCCGCCGGGCGCTGGACATCACCCTGGCGGAAGACGCACGCTATTTCGGCGTCGAGAGCCTGGTCTTCGGGCGCCACGCCATGGGCGAGCATTTGCGCGCGGGCGCGCTGCGCGACCAGATCCTGCTCCGGCGCGGGGGCAAAATTCTGCTCAACGACATGATCCGTCTTGAGGGCGATGTGCAGGCGCTGCTCGCGCGCCCCGCCCTGGCCAATGGCGCGGCGGCAATGGCAACGGTGATCTACGCCGCCCCGGATGCGGCAACCCTCCTCGAGCCCGTGCGCGCTTTGCTGCACGAAACCCCCTGCGAGGCCGGCGCCTCCCTGGTCCACGGCGTGCTCCTCGCACGCTTATTGGCTCCCTCTTCGGAAATGCTACGCGCGGCCGTTGTTAAAATGCTATGCTTGTGCCGCAATGGCAGCGCGCCGCCGCGCGTCTGGCAAAGCTGAGCCACCACGCATCAAAGCCAAACCAAAGCCAAACCAAAGGAGTGCCGACGTGAACCTGACGCCACGGGAGAAGGACAAATTGCTGATCGCCATGGCCGCGATCGTGGGGCGCAAACGGCTGGAGCGCGGGGTCAAGCTCAACTACCCGGAAGCCGTTGCCCTGATCACGGATTTCGTCGTGGAAGGTGCCAGGGACGGGCGCCGCGTCGCAGATCTCATGGAGGCAGGCGCGCAGGTGGTGAGCCGCGCGCAGGTGATGGAAGGTGTCGCCGAAATGCTCCCTGATGTGCAGGTCGAGGCCACCTTCCCGGACGGCACCAAGCTCGTCACTGTGCACGAGCCGATCCGATGATCCCGGGCGAAATTCTGCCCTTGGCGGGCGACATCGAACTGAATGCGGGCCTCCCCGTGATCACCCTCAACGTCGCCAATTCCGGCGACCGGCCGATCCAGGTCGGCAGCCATTACCATTTCGCCGAAACCAACGCGGCTTTGGTCTTCGACCGCGCGGCGGCACACGGCATGCGGCTCGACATCGCCTCCGGCACGGCGATCCGCTTCGAGCCAGGCCAAAGCCGGGAAGTGGCGCTGATCCCCTTCGCCGGCGCCCGCCAGATCATCGGCTTTCGCGGCCTCGTGATGGGAGAAGCAGAATAATGGCGCGGCTCAGCCGGCAGGCTTATGCGGACATGTTCGGGCCAACCGTGGGCGATCGCATGCGCCTCGCGGATACCGAATTGTTTATCGAAATCGAGCGTGACTTCACCACCTATGGCGATGAGGTGAAATTCGGCGGCGGCAAGGTGATCCGTGACGGCATGGGCCAGTCCCAGCGCACCAACGCCCAAGGTGCCGTGGATACCGTGATCACCAATGCGGTCATCATCGACCATTGGGGCATCGTGAAGGCCGATGTGGGGCTCGTCGGCGGCCGCGTGCATAAAATCGGCAAAGCCGGCAATCCGGATGTGCAATCCGGCGTGGATATCATCATCGGCCCCGGCACCGAGATCATCGCGGGCGAGGGGAAAATCCTCACCGCCGGCGGCATCGATTCGCATATCCACTTCATCTGCCCGCAACAGGTGGAAGAGGCTTTGGCCTCGGGCGTCACCACCATGGTCGGCGGCGGCACGGGCCCCGCCACCGGCACGCTCGCCACCACCTGCACGCCGGGGCCGTTTCACCTGGCGCGCATGCTGCAAGCAGCCGAGGCATTCCCCATCAACCTCGCTTTCACCGGCAAGGGCAACGCCTCGCACCCTGCCGCTCTGGAGGAGATGATCCGCGCCGGTGCGTCCTCGTTAAAACTGCATGAGGATTGGGGCACGACCCCGGCGGCCATCGATTGCTGCCTCAGCGTCGCGGACCGGTTCGACGTGCAGGTGACGCTGCATTCGGACACGCTGAACGAAAGCGGCTTCGTCGAGGACACCATCGCCGCCTTCAAGGGCCGCACCATCCATGCCTTCCACACGGAAGGTGCGGGCGGCGGCCACGCGCCGGACATCATCCGCCTCGCAGGCCTGAAAAACGTGCTGCCAAGCTCGACCAATCCAACACGCCCCTACACGGTGAACACGCTAGACGAGCATCTCGACATGCTGATGGTCTGCCATCATTTGGATGCCAGCATCCCGGAGGACCTCGCTTTCGCCGAAAGCCGCATCCGGCGCGAGACCATCGCGGCGGAGGATATCCTGCACGATCTCGGCGCGCTCTCGATGATGTCCTCGGACAGCCAGGCGATGGGCCGCGTCGGCGAGGTGATCCTGCGCACCTGGCAGACGGCGCATAAAATGAAGCTCCAGCGCGGCGCGCTGCCGGGCGATGGCGCCGCGGATAACATTCGGGTCAAACGCTATATCGCGAAATATACCATCAACCCCGCCATCGCGCAGGGCATGGCGGGGCATATCGGCTCGGTGGAGCCAGGCAAGCTTGCCGATCTCGTCCTGTGGTCGCCGGCCTTCTTCGGCGTGAAGCCGGATCTGGTGCTCAAAGCCGGCAGCATCGTCATGGCCGCGATGGGCGACCCGAACGCCTCGATCTCCACCCCTCAGCCCGTGCATTACCGCCCGATGTTCGGCGCCTATGGCCGCGCGCTGGTGGAATCCTCGCTGCTCTTCGTCTCCGGCGCGGCGCTTGATGCCGATCTCGGCCGCACGCTGGGGATCAGCCGCCAGCTTGTGGCGGTGAGCAATACCCGCAGCGGCATCGATAAAACCTCGATGATCCATAACGGCGCCACGCCGGTGATCGAGGTCAATCCCGAAACCTACGAGGTCCGCGCGGATGGCGAATTGCTCATCTGCGAACCGGCGGAGATCTTGCCCATGGCGCAAAGGTATTTTCTATTTTGACCGTCTTGCGCGCAGCTTCCGTCCTTCGCGCAGGGGAATGGGACGAGACCAAAACCAGCGGCGAGGTGGCGTTCGATTACGATCGCCGCTACCGCCGCCGCATGCGCTTTACCACGCAGACCGGGCAGGAGGTGCTGCTCGACCTGCCGGAAGCCGTGCATGTGCGCGATGGCGATGCCTATGCGCTGGAGGATGGAAATTTCATCCGCGTGCGCGCGCTGCCGGAAGCATTGCTTGAGGTCGCCGCGCCGGATGCCGACACGCTGGCGCGCCTTGCCTGGCATCTCGGCAACCGCCACCTCGCCGTGCAATTCCTCCCCGGCCATCTACGGCTGCTGGATGATCACGTGATCGCCGCGATGATCGCCCCTTTGGGCGGCACCGTGGCGCAGCTCACCGCGCCGTTCGACCCGGAATCGGGCGCCTATCACCATGGCTGAAGGTGCCGCCCTCGTGCGCCTGCTCACCTGGCTCTCAACCGCCTTTCCCACCGGCGGCTTCGCCTATTCGCATGCGCTGGAATGGAGCGTGGAGACCGGCGATGTCACCGGCGAGGCCGCCCTCACCGGTTGGATCGCCGATGTGCTGCGCCACGGCGCACTCTGGAGCGATGCAATCCTGCTCCGCCACGCCCACCGCGCGGATGCGCCGCGGCCTGCACGCTTTGGCGGAACTCGCCGAAAGCCTGGCCCCGGCCGCGGAGCGCCGCTTGGAGACGCTGGCCCAGGGTGCCGCCTTCCGGGCGGCGGCAAAGCCCTGGCCCTGCACAGCCCTGGCCGGGTTCGAGGACACGCCGCTCGCCTATCCCATCGCCGTCGGCGCGCTCGCCGCGGCGCAGGGGGTAGGGGAGGACGACGCCGCATTGGCGCTCCTGCATGCCGGTGCCGCGAACATGATCTTCGCCGCCCAACGCCTGATTCCGCTCGGCCAGGATGCCGGCTTGCGCGTGCAGGCGGCACTGGAGAGCGTTATTCTGCTCGTGGCGGCGGATACCAAGGCGGCCAAGCTGGAGGATCTGGGAGGTGCCGCCTGGCGCACCGAAATCGCCGCCATGCGGCATGAAACACAATATACGAGGTTATTCCGCACATGAGTATTTCGAAAAATGGCCCGTTTCGCGTTGGCATCGGCGGCCCGGTCGGCTCCGGCAAAACCGCGCTGATGGATGCGCTGTGCAAGAATTTCCGCGACCGATACGAGATCGCGGCGATCACCAACGATATCTACACCAAGGAGGACGCCGAATTCCTCACCCGCGCCGGCTCGCTGGTGCCCGAGCGCATCCTCGGCATCGAGACCGGCGGCTGCCCGCACACCGCCATCCGCGAGGATGCCAGCATCAACCTCGCCGGAGTGGCACAACTCTGCAAAAAATTCCCCGGCCTGGATCTCATGCTGATCGAGAGCGGCGGCGACAACCTCGCGGCAACCTTCAGCCCCGAACTCGCGGATATGACGATCTACGTGATCGACGTTTCCGCGGGCGATAAAATCCCCCGCAAGGGCGGCCCCGGCATCACCAAAAGCGATCTCCTGGTCATCAACAAGATCGACCTTGCCCCTCTCGTGGGTGCGAGCCTGGAGGTCATGGACCGCGACGCAAAACGCATGCGCGGCGAGCGTCCCTTCGTGTTCGCCAATATCCGCGCCGGCGTTGGTGTTGCGAAAATCGCTGCGATTTATCGAAAAGCTTGGAGGATTAGTCTAAGGGAAGGGAAAGGTCTTCTTTTTGTGAACAAAAAGAAGCAAAAAAACTTTACTACCTTGGGCCGTGCTGGAAATCGCGCCACGGGCTCAAGGAGCAAAAGTTTTTTGCGCCGCTTTTTTCCAAAAAAGCGGCTCCTTCCTTCATCCCGCGCGTTGCGCGATCATCCACCCCTGTTCCGCGGCGATCTTCGTCATCTCATGCATCTTAATCCCAAGCTTATCCGCCGCATTGCCGGCAAGCGCCCTGGCATACACGCCTTCCACAATGGCGGCGGTGCGGAACATCGCGAAGGCCAGGTAAAAATTCCAATCCGGTATCCCATCGCGGCAGGTCGCGCGGCAGTATAAATCCAGCACCTCATCCTCGCTCGCCAGCCCATGCGCCTCCAAATCCATCCCGCCATAGCCGGTCAAAATGGTGCCGGTTGTCTGCGGCAAATGAAATGGCATGCAGCAATAGGCAAGGTCCGCCAGCGGATGCCCCAATGTCGCAAGTTCCCAGTCCAGCACGGCAATGATCGACGGCCGGTTGGGTGCGACCATCATATTGCCGAGGCGAAAATCCCCATGCGCAATCGCGCATTCCTCGGTTTCCGGGAGATGCGCGCCAAGCCACGCGATCAATCTGTCCATCTCCGGCACATCTTCGGTTTTCGCCGCCTCATATTGCGCCTGCCAGCGTGCGAGTTGCCGTGCGCAATACTTCACCGGCTTGCCGAAATCGCTCAGCCCGAGCGTCTCATAATCCACTGCATGCAGCGCGCCGATCACCTCGAACAACGCGGCCTGCACCGCCTTGCGCTTCGCCGGCGCCAATTCGGGCATCAGCACATCGGAAAACACGCGCCCCTCGAGAAATTCCATCACATAGAATTCCGTGCCGATCACCTCCACATCGGCGCAGTAATGCAGCATCTCGGCCACCGGCACCGCCGTGCGCAGCAAGGCCTTCTGAATGCGGTATTCGCGGTCGATCTGATGCGCGGAGGGCAGCAATATGCCCGGCGGTTTTTTACGCAGCACGGCGCTGCGCGATACGGATTCCAGCAGGTAAGTCGGGTTCGACTGCCCGCCCTGGAACTGGCGGACGCGCAATGCGCCTTCCATCCCCTCAACATGCCGCGCCAGATATTCCGAGAGCCGACCCGCATCCAGCCGGTGTGCGGGCAGGGGCTCGATCAGCCGGGGCGCGCTCATGCGAACTGGCTCGTCACGGTCGAGCCGCCATCCACCACGAGCGTCTGCCCGGTGATATAGGCGGCAGCGGGGCAGGCGAGAAACGCGCCGACCGCACCCAGATCCTCAGCCTCGCCAATCCGCCCTAGCGGCGTCGCGGCCTCCACCGCCTGCAATGTTTTCGCATTTTCCCACAGCACGCGGGAGAAATCCGTGCGCACAAGCCCGGGCAGGAGCGCATTCACCCGCACATTCCGCCCACCCCATTCCACCGCCAAATTCCGCATCAGCCCAACCTCCGCCAGTTTCGAGACATTATAGGCCGGTGCAACGATGTTTCCGTGCAACGCGCCGATCGATGAAATCAGCGTAAAACTGCCGCCGCCCTGCCGCGCGATTTCGGGCAGCGCCATATTCGCAAGCCACAACGTGGATTTCAAATTGACGGACATGACCTTATCCCATTGCGCATCCGAGATTCCGGCGAGCGGCCCGAAATACGGGTTCACCGCAACATTGGCGACCACCGCATCAACCCTGCCATAGGCTTCCAATGTCCCGCGCAGCAGCATGGCAATATCCTCCTTCACGCCGGTATTGCAGGCTAGCGCAATGGCCTTTCCGCCCTCCGCCAGAATACCATCGCGCACCGCCTCGCAGGCATCCAGCTTGCGCGAGGAGATCACCACCGCAGCCCCCAACGAGGCCATGCTCTCGGCAATCGCCTTCCCGATACCGCGTGAAGAACCGGTAATGATCGCAACCTTGCCGTCCAGGCGGAACAAATTGCGCATGCGGCGTTTCCTATGCTCTTTGTTTTCAAAAGTCTTTTGTGTTTTTCATAGCCTCTATGTCCGAGCCTTGCCCGCATGTGACAAGGGATTGCCCCGTGGGTCAACCCATCGCAGATTGGCGCCAACAACAAACATTAAAAACACGCCAAAAGGAACGCCAAAAGGAACGCCAAAATGACCCTGAGCTATTCGCCCAAAGTCGAAGCCTTGCGCCAGCGCCTCGCGGATTTCATGGCGGCGTGGATCTATCCCAACGAACATGCCTTGTTCACCGCCATCCATCAGGCGCCGGACCGCTGGCAAACGCCGCCTTTAATGGAAGAGATCAAGCAACGGGCAAAATCGGAGGGGCTCTGGAATCTTTTTCTGCCGGACAGCATTTTGGGCTGCGGCCTGCGCAACAGCGACTACGCGCCCTTGGCCGAGCTCATGGGCCGCTCGCCCTTCGCGCCCGAGGCGTTCAACTGCTCGGCGCCCGATACCGGAAACATGGAGGTCTTTGTTCGCTACGGGACCGAAGCGCAAAAGGAAAAATGGCTAAAGCCACTGCTCGCAGGCGAAATCCGCTCCGCCTTTGCGATGACTGAACCCAATGTCGCCTCCTCGGATGCCACCAATATCGAAACCTCCATCCAGCGGGACGGCGAAGACTACGTTATCAACGGCACGAAATGGTGGATTTCCGGCGCGCCCGATCCGCGCTGCAAAATCATGATCGTCATGGGCCAAACCGACCCGCAAAACCCGGACCGTCACCGCCGCCAATCCATGCTGCTGGTGCCGCTGCCGCATCCCGGTGTGACGATCAAGCGCGCTTTGCCGGTCTTCAGCCATGACGACGCCCCGCACGGCCATGCGGAGTTGATCTTCGAGAATGTCCGCGTACCGCTTGAGAACATGCTGCTGGGCGAGGGAAGGGGCTTCGAGATCGCCCAAGGCCGCCTGGGCCCCGGGCGCATCCATCACTGCATGCGCTCCATCGGTGTCGCGGAACGCGCCTTGGAGCGCATGATCCGCCGGCTGAACACGCGCATCGCCTTCGGCAAGCCGGTCGCCGAGCAGAGCGTCTGGCGCGAGCGCATCGCGGAATCGCGCATCGCCATCGACCAGGCGCGTTTGCTCTGCCTGCATGCGGCGCAATTGATGGATCGTGTGGGCAATAAGGGTGCCCGCGCGGAAATCGCCATGATCAAAATCGTCGCCCCCAATGTCGCGCTGAAAGTGCTGGACTGGACAATCCAGTCCTTTGGCGGCGGCGGCATGGCCGATACCTGGCTCGCCAGCGCCTATGCGCACCAGCGCAGCCTACGCTTCGCCGATGGCCCGGATGAGGTGCATCGCGACCAGCTCGCGGGGCTGGAACAAGCGGCACTCCTGCAAGGCGACCCCGCCCGCACCGGCGGCTGGCCGGAGGTCATGGTGGCGGACGGCCACTCCCATCCCGGCCTGCCGGTCTGATCCTCGGCCTTAATACCCGTCCAGCTTCATCCGTGCCTGCAGGTATACCTGTGCGGCGGCGGCGGTGAGCGCCTGGCCGGGATTATCCGTGCATTGCGCGTTGAGCATCTGCATATAGCCGGCATTGTTCAGCATCGTCGTCGCAATCGCGGCATGCTGTGCCCCGATCGTGCGCTGATCCATCCTCTGCCACTGCGCCGCGACGAGGCTCGTAATGCTTTGCCCTTCAATCGCCGGATTCCGGCTGAGCAAGGTCGCGGCCTTCGCACAGGTCATCGGCATCGCCGCCTGCGCCGCGGTGGCGCAGAACAGCAGGGGAATGACGCAGGCAAATTTCCAAAAATGGTATCGCATAAGGATCTCCAAGGTCACCCATGTTCAGGGCCGTGTTTCGGGGGCGTCATCTCATTCCCGGCGCCTTTCGCCAAGGCCCGGCAGCCAGGGTTAAACGCCGATCCGGTTAGCGCCCGCTTAACGCACTTGGGGGTTTCAAGAATCCGACTTAAAACCTTCCTATGACCCATCGCACCGAAATCGTTGCCGGAGATATCGGCGGCACCCATGCCCGTTACGCGATCGCCGAGATCGCCGATGGCCAGGTTGTCCATCTCGGGGAGCCGGTGACCTTGCGCACCCGCGACCATGCAAGCCTCGCCAGCTCTTGGGCCGCCTTCGGCCAGGCTCTGGGCCGCGACCTGCCGCGCGCCGCAGCACTCGCGGTGGCCAGCCCCATTACCGGCGATATCCTGCGCCTCACCAATAACCCCTGGGTGATCCGCCCCGCCACGCTGGCGCAGGAGCTGGATGTCGACGCGCTGACCCTGATCAATGATTTCGGCGCCGTCGGCCATGCCGTCACCCAGCTTAAGGAGGAGCATCTCCAGCATATTTCAGGGCCGGACGAAGCCCTGCCGGCGCAGGGTGTCATCACCGTCATCGGCCCCGGCACCGGCCTTGGCGTCGCCTATGTCCTGCGCCGGGGCGGGGCGCAGCAGGTCGTGGAATGCGAGGGCGGTCATATCAGCTTCTCGCCGCTCGACCCGCTGGAGGACGCGATCCTCGGCAAATTGCGCACCCGCTACCACCGCGTCTCGGCCGAGCGCGTCTCCGCCGGGCCGGGCTTGCGTAACCTGTATGAGGCGCTGGCCGAGATCGAGGGCCGCAACGCCCCCATGCTGGACGATGCCGCTTTATGGGCGCAGGCCATCGCCAAAAGCGAGCCGCTCGCCACCGCCGCCTTGGACCGGTTTTTCCTGAGCCTCGGCGCCGTTGCGGGCGACCTCGCGCTGGCGCAAGGGGCGGTCGGCGTGGTCCTGGCCGGCGGGATCGCGCAGCGCATCGCGCATCTCTTCGCCGGCTCCGGCTTTGCCGAACGCTTCACCGCGAAAGGCCGCTTCGAACGGATGATGGCGGGCATTCCGATCAAACTCCTCGTCCATCCGCAGCCCGGCCTGCTCGGCGTCGCGGCCGCCTTTGCCGCCGGCCATCCTTAACCCCCACACTTGTTCACGCCCGGGTCGTCATGATACCGGAATGGTTGCTTATTGTTAACTAATTCCGGATGCATGGCAGCGATGGATTTCGACCCTGAAATAACCCTTGAAGCGCAGGAGCAGGCGCAAGCGCTGCGTCCAGGCTTCCTGATCCGGCATCTGCACCAGCTTCACATGGCCTTATTCGCCGAGGAATGCGCGGAGTTCGCCATCACCTCGGTGCAGTACAGCGTCCTGTCCGTGATCCTGGAGCGCCCCGGGCTGGAGCAGTGGCAGATCGGCGAGGCGGCGGGCATCGAGCGCATCATGTTAACAAAAACCCTGGCCCGGCTGGTGGCGGCGGGGCTGCTCAAACGAACCCCGAGCCGGCTCGACCGGCGCCAGAACGTGATGACCCTAACCCCGCAAGGCCAAACCCTGCTCGCGCGCATGCAAGCCCCGGTCAGCCGTGCGGATGCGCGCACCCTTGCGTCACTCGCCCCGGGCGCCAGGGAGGTTTTTATGGAATGCCTGGAAAAACTGGCCGATGCCGGGGCAAATTTCCGCCGCGCAAGGCCCCGCCTGAAATAGGCCAAGGGAGATCGTCTTCTCCCTTGGCCTAAACCTGTCTCAGACGAATTTCGTCCGCCGCAGCAGCAGGCGGACGCCGATATTGATCGCGAGCACCACGAGCATCACGAGGAAGGCGGCGGCAAAGGCCAGCGCGTGGGATTCCGCGAAAGGCTGGTTGATGAAGGACCAGATCACATAGGTCAGATAGCCGATCGGCTCATGCGTGAGCTTGCCGTTCCAAAGGTAATTGGACCAGCCGGCGGTATAGATCAGCGGTGCGGTCTCGCCCACGGAAATAGCCAGCGCCAGCAATGCGCCCGTGACCACGCCGGAAGCAGCCCCGGGCAGGATGATCTTGAACACCACCGTCGGCTCGCTCGCGCCAAGCGCAAACGCGGCTTCGCGCATCGAGACCGGAACCTGCCGCAGCGCCAGCTCGGTGATGCGCGCGAGATAGGGAACGATGAGGATGGCGATGGTGATGGCCCCGGCCAGCGCCGAAAATTGCCAGCCCAGCGCGATCACGAACACGATATAGGAGAAATAGCCGAGCACGATGGAAGGCGTGCCGGTCAGCACGTCCGAGAGGAAGCGGATGACCGCGCCCAGCCGGTTATTGCCGTATTCGGACAAATAGATACCAGCGCCGATGCCGATGGGCACGGCGATGATCATGGCGCCGGCCGTAATAATGGCGGTGCCTTCGATGGCATTCAGCAGGCCGCCGCCGGTGCCGTTGGTGACGGTGGTGAAAAGCTGCGGCGAGAAGGCCGATATCCCATGCCAGGCGACGACGCCGACGATATCGACCAGCGGGCCGATCACCAGGAGCAAGGCGACGCCGCAGGCGACCCAGCCGATATTGCTCAGGACGATGCGGCGCATTTCCTGCGCCGAGCGGCGCGGCTTGGCGTTAATGCTGGCGCTTGCGGACATTGAGCGCTCCCGAGCTGACAAGCTTCGCCGCGGCATTCACCGCCAGCGTGATAATGAAGAGAACCAGCGCGATCTCCGCCAGCGAGCGGACCGCCATATTGGTCGGGTCCGACTCGGCGCTGTCGAGCTGGGTGACGATGAACGAGGCGATGGAAGAAATCGGTGAGAAAATGGAGGTCGGCAGGATGTTGATGCCGCCGCCGGAGACCATCGCCACCGCCATGGTCTCGCCCAAGGCGCGGCCCAGCGCCAGCACGATCCCGCCGATCAGCGTGGTGCGGACCATCGGCATCATGGCCTTGGAGACGACTTCGAAATGCGTCGCCCCCAAAGCGAAGGCGGATTCGCGATTCTCCTTGGGCACCTGCATCAGCGCGTCCAGCAAGGTGGTGGCGATGATGGGCGTGATCATGAGCGCCAGAACGATGGCGGCGGCCAGCAACCCGTAACCATTGCCGGTCGGGCTCAGATAATGCCCGATGAAGGGGATAAGCACGGCGATGCCCCACAGGCCAAAGACGACCGACGGCACCACGGCGACGAGCTCAACCAGCATGGAGAGGGCAGGGCGGAATTTCGCGGGCACGGCCTCGGCCAGGAAAATGGCGGCGCCAATGCTCAGCGGCACGGCGATAAGGATGGCGATCAGCGAACTCGCCAGCGTGCCGACAATAAAGACGAGAATGCCGTAGCTCGCACCGGCGGGGACCTGAAAGCCCCGCGTGACCACCGGGTCGCTATAGAGGTCGCCGAGATTCCAGTTGATTCCGGTGAGAAAGCTCAGGCCATTAAAGCCGATCGCCTGCGCGGAATAGATCAGCAGGAACAAAATAACCGCGCAAAGCGCGGCCGGGATGAGAAGGCTCAAGCCTAAAACGGACAATCGAAAGGGGCGAATTTTCATGGCCTACCTTTTTAAGGGAAACCCTCCTGGTTTGCACCAGGAGGGTAGGCTGAAATTTTTAGAACGCTCATTTCAGGCAGGATGCCGTGAGGCCCGGCCTGAAACGAGCTTGTTTGTGTTAGTGGATTTTCGCGATCTGCGTCTTGGAGAGCATCACGATCGCAGCCGGCAGCGGCAGGAAGTGCACCTGGTTCAGGTACTTCGCATCGTTGCCTTCGGTCACGGCCCAGGTCAGGAAGCTCTGCACCGCGGCGGCCGTGGCGGCATCCGGCTGCTGGGCGTTCACGATGGCATATTCATAGTTCGCGATCGGATAGGCATTCGGGCCCATGCTGTAGATCATGCTGACGCGCTCGTCGGTCGGCGTGTCGGTGACAACGCTGCTGGCGGCCGCCCCCACGGTCTCATTGTTCGGCAGCACATAGGCGCCGAGCGCATTCTTCAGCTCGGCAACGCCAAGGCCGGCCTTCGCCGCCTGGTCGGCATAGCTGACGCCGATATAAGCGACCGAGTACGGGTTGGCGGCGGCCGCGGCAAGCATGCCGGTATTGCCATTTGCGCCGATCGCGCCGGTCACGGCCGGCCAGGAAATCGTGGTGCCGTAATGCAGCGTGCTCGCCCAGGACGGGGTCGAGTCGGCCAAATACTGGCTGAAGATGAACGTATCGCCCGAGCCGTCCAGACGGTGCAGCGGGATGATCACATGCGCCGGCAGGTCGACGCCAGGATTGGCGGCCTTGATCGCCGGGTCGTTCCACATGGTGATCTTGCCAGTATAGATCCCCGCGAGGATCGGGCCGGAGAGCTTGATGTTCTTATCGTTCAGGCCGGGCAGGTTGTAGTTGATCGCCTGCGCGGAAATCGCAAGCGGGATGTTCAGCACGCCTGGGTTCTTCTTGACCAGGGCATCGGACATATACGCGTCGGACGCGCCGAACTGGACCAGGCCCTTGATCGCCTGCGCGATGCCCGCACCGGAACCGGTGGAGGTGGTGGTCAGCTGGATGCCGGGGTTGGCAGCGGTGAAGTCCGGAACCCAGATGTTGAACAGCGGGTAGAGCAGGCTGGAGCCGGTCTCAACCAGCGTGGTGGCGGCATGGGCGACGCCGGTCGCGCCGAGCACAGCGGCGACAGCGATGGCGGCAATGCCGGTTTGGCGAAGTTTTTGGGTCAGTTTCACGAGCGCGTTCCTTTGGTAAAGTCCCTGAATGGAAGCCTGTGTCATATCCGCGGGTCACCCCGCAGGCCGACATGCGAAGGCTCCCGCATTGCGCCGAAATAGTTGAAGATTGTGACAATGGCGACATGGGTTGCGTTGCAGTTCTATGACATTTTGCGCGACCAGATGCCTTTCCCAGCGATTGCCTGACACCGCCGTCGGTCATAAAGACTGACTTATAAAAAATAAAATCCGAATAAAAATCTTTCATGGATAGGGACGAAGCCGGCCGGCTGACGCACCGGGCATTGTTCACCGGTTTCTTTCAGGCCGGCATCATGGGCTTCGGCGGGGTCTTGCCGATTGCCCGGCGGATCATCGTGGACCAGCGCCAATGGATGAGCCAGGCGCAGTTCAACGATTTGTTCGCGCTGTGCCAGTTCATGCCCGGGGCGAATATCGTGAACTTTGCCTTCGCCCTAGGGGCTCGGCATCGCGGGATCAGCGGCTCGGCGGCCGCCGTGCTGGGCGTGCTGGCGGCGCCGATGGGAATCGTGATGCTGCTGGGTGCCGCCTATGGGCGCTGGGGCGACTTGCCGTTGGCACGCCACGGCCTGGCCGGCTTGGCGGCGGCGGCGGCGGGGCTGGTGCTGGGCACCGCGCTCAGAATCGCCACGCCGATCTTCTCCAACCGGGTCAACGTCGCCCTCGCGGCTGCGGTGTTCGCGCTGGTCCTGCTGCTGCATCTCTCGCTGCCGCTCACCATGCTGATCATCCTGCCCCTTTCACTCTTCTGCGCCTGGTGGGCCGCCTAGATGGGGATTTTGACCCAATTGGCGTTGCTCTTCGGGCGGCTATCCCTGCTCGCCATCGGCGGCATCAACAGCACGGTGCCGCAAATCGCGCATGACGTGGTGACGGAGCGGCATTGGCTGAGCCCCGCGCAATTCGTGCAGCTTTACGCGATCGCGAACGCCGCACCCGGCCCGAACATGCTGATCTCGACCGTGATCGGCGCGCGCATGGCGGGCCTCACCGGCGGCATCGTCGCGACCCTCGCGATGATCCTGCCCTCGGGCATTCTCGTCCTCATCGTCTCGAAGCTCTGGGACCGCTACCGCGATAATAGCTGGCGCAAGATCATCCAACGCGCCTTGCTGCCGATCACCGCTGGCTTGATCCTGGCAGCGGCCGGGGTGCTGGTACGCCAGTCGGATACCGGGTTGCTCACCGTCGCCATCACAATTCTCTGCGCGGCGCTGGGCTGGAAGAGCCGGATTCACCCGCTTTGGCTGCTCGGCGGCGGCACCGTGCTGGGGCTGTTGTTGTTCTAAAAAGGTAAGAAAGTAGCCGCTTTTTGAAAAAAGCGGCGCAAAAACTTCTGCGACTTCAGAGCCGGGAGCTACGCGCGCCAACGGCCCCAGTTAACAAAGTTTTTTTGCTTCTTTTTGTTCACAAAAAGAAGCTCTTCCTAACCTTACTCTATCGTCGTCTTCCCGCGCGCGATCGCCGCCACCCCCGTGCGGGTAACCTCCGCCAGCCCGATCGGGCGCATCAGGTCCAAAAACGCATCCAGCTTGTCGGTCGCCCCGGTCAGCTCGAAGATAAAGCTCTCGGTCGAGGCATCGATCACCCGGGCCCGGAACGCATCGGCCAGGCGCAACGCTTCCTGCCGCGCATCGCCCGTGCCGACCACCTTGATCAGCGCCAGTTCGCGCGCCAGATGCGGCCCTTCCTGCGAGAGATCCAGCACGCGGTAGACCGGCACCAGCCGGTCCAACTGCGCCTTGATCTGCTCGATCACCATTTCGGTGCCTGAGGTGACGATCGTAATCCGGCTCTTGCGCCGGTCGCGCTCCACCGGGGCCACCGTCAGGCTGTCGATATTATACCCACGCCCGGAAAACAGCCCGATCACGCGCGCCAGAACCCCAGCCTCATTCTCCACCAGCACCGAGATGGTGGCGGACCGCATCGTTGTATCGGACATTATACGAGCACCATGCCTTCGTCGGTCACCGACTTGCCGGTATATCCGCCGGCATTGGCTTATGTTCGGGCCCGAACAGCATCTCGTTATGCGCCGCACCGGAGGGGATCATCGGGTACACATTTTCCTTCTGGTCAACACAAATATCGGCAATCACCGGCCGGTCCACCGCGAGCATCTCCGCGATCACCCGGTCCAGATCATCCACTTTCTCAGCCCGCAGGCCGACGGCATGGAAGCTCTCCGCCAGCTTCACGAAATCCGGCAACGCCTCGGAATAGCTCTCGGAATAGCGGTTGCCATGCAGCAACTCCTGCCACTGCCGCACCATGCCCATATACTGATTGTTCAGAATGAAGATCTTCACCGGCAGCCGGTACTGCGCCAGCGTGCCCATCTCCTGAATGTTCATCAGAATGCTGGCCTCGCCGGCAATATCGATCACCAGCGCATCCGGATGCGCCACCTGCACGCCCATCGCCGCCGGCAGGCCATAGCCCATCGTGCCCAGCCCGCCCGAGGTCATCCAGCGGTTCGGCTTGTCGAATTTGAAATGCTGCGCCGCCCACATCTGGTGCTGCCCAACCTCGGTGGTGATGTAGGTCTCGCGCCCGCGCGTCGCCTTATACAATTGCTCGATCGCATATTGCGGCTTGATGATGCTGCCCGGATCGCGGTTCTGCGTAAAGCGCAGCGAATCCTTCGCCCGCCATGCTCGATCTGCTGCCACCATTTCGCCAGCGCCTCGCGGTCCTGCTTGGCGGTATCCGGCTTTCCACGCCGCGATCATCGCGCGCAGAATTTCCGCCGCATCGCCGATCACCGCGACATCCACGGTCACCGATTTATTGACGCTGGACGGGATCGATATCCGCGTGGATCTTTTTGGAATTCGGCGAGAACGCGTTCAGCCGCCCGGTCACCCGGTCATCGAACCTGGCGCCCATGTTCAGCATCACATCCGCGCCATGCATCACGAGGTTCGCCTCGTAGGTGCCGTGCATCCCCAGCATGCCCAAGGAATTGCGGGTCGGACGCCGGATAGGCGCCGAGGCCCATCAGCGTGGAGGTGCAGGGAAAGCCCGTCAGCCGCACGAACTCGACCAGCAACCGGCTCGCTTCCGGCCCGGCATTGATCACGCCGCCGCCGGAATACACCACCGGCCGCTCGGCGCGCTTGAGCAGCGCCACCGCCTCGGCAATGCGCGCGGGGTCGGGCGTCGTGCGCGGCTGGTAGCTGCGATGCGGCGCCTTGCTCGGCTCGCTATACGGCGCCGGGTTGATCAGAATGTCCTTCGGCAGATCGATCAGCACCGGGCCGGGGCGGCCGGTTCTGGCGACATGAAACGCCTCATGCACCACGCGGCGCGAGATCTTCCGAGCGCTTCACCAGGTAATTATGCTTGGTCGCCTGCCGGGTGATGCCGGTGGTGTCGGCCTCCTGGAACGCGTCATTGCCGATCAGATGCGTCGGCACCTGGCCGGTCAGGCAGACCACCGGAATGCTGTCCATCAGCGCATCGACCAGGCCGGTCACCGCATTGGTCGCACCCGGGCCGGAGGTGACGAGCACAACGCCGACCTTGCCGGTCGAGCGCGCATAGCCTTCCGCCGCATGCACCGCCGCCTGCTCATGGCGCACCAGAATATGCCGGATGTCGTTCTGCTGAAAAATCGCGTCGTAAATCGGCAGCACCGCGCCGCCCGGATAGCCGAAAATGACATCGACGCCCTGCGCCTTGAGCGCCCGGAGCAACGCCTCCGCGCCTGACTTCATCAGTTCGGTTGTCATGATCGTGCCGTCCATTCTCTTCGCCATCCGTGTTTAAGTCGCGCACCGGTACTGCCACAGCAAGCTTTCAGGTCAACCGGGGTCGTATATAAAATTAACTAAATCGCCAACATAAACTTTCCGAAAATTGCGCAAAACCGTCAATTCTTGAGTGTATTATTTGCATGGCAGGGCTGTCGACCAATTTCTGGTGCCGAAACCAGGTCATCTGGCGCTTGGTATATTGGTGCGTCGCCAGAATGGCGCGCTGCCGTGGCGGCCTCCAGGCTGGTCTCGCCCCGCAGCACCGCGGCCAGTTCCGGCACCCCATGCGCGCGCAGCAGCGGCAGAGTCGTCCGTCCAGCCCCAGGCCAGCAATGCCCGCACTTCCTCCATCGCCCCCGCCGCCAGCATCGCGTCAAATCGCGTGGCGATGGCCTCGCGCAGCGCCTCGCGCGGCGGGTCGAGCAGGATCATTCTGCGTCCGCCAGCCGGTCAGTTTTTCCACCGGCTGCTGCTGCCAGAAGCGCAAGGCCCCTGGCCGGTGCCCAGCAGCACCTCATAGGCCCGGGCGATGCGCTGGCTGTCATTCGGTTTCAGTTTCGCGGCCGTTTCCGCATCCAGCCGCGCATGCAGCGCCGGCGCGCCAAGCTCCGCCAGCCAATCCCGCGCCTGCGCCCTGGCCTCGGCACCAGGATCGGGGATTTCGGCAATGCCGTTGACAGCGCGGAGAAATACATGCCCGTGCCGCCGCACAAAATCGGCGCCGCGCACGCCGCCAATTTCGCCCAAGGCCGCCTCCCGCCACCAGGCCGCATTGGCCGGCTCGGCGGCGGCCCGCACGCCATAGAGGCGGTGCGGCGCCAGCGCCTCATCCTCCACCGAGCTGGCCGGGCGGTGATCACGCGCAGCTCGCGATAGCATTGCATGGCATCGGCATTGATGACTGTGCCGCCCATCCGCCGCGCCAGAGCCAGTGCCAGCGCGGATTTCCCGCTCGCGGTCGGCCCGGCGAGGATTACCAGCGTTTTGCCGTCAGCGCGCATGCCAGCCCGCGCCTTGGCCCCGCTTGCCCGCGCCCGCGCCCGCTTGCCCAATATCGCTCTCTGTCCTACCAGTCTCGTCCATGTCCCATATCGTCATTCTCGTCGCCAACCGGCAAGCCGGACCTCTCACCGAGGCCGACGCCGCCCGCGCCAAAGATTTTTGCTCCGGCCAGCACTTCAACTGGCTCTCCGCCGGCCAGGCCGCTGAGTTCATCGTCAAAAACATCCCCGACATCGCCCAGTTGCAAATGGTGCTGGACCATAAGGCGGTGGACGTGTTCGTCACAAAATTCCGCGGCCGGCGCAAGGCCGTGCTCGTGGCGGACATGGACAGCACGATCGTCACCTGCGAGACCCTGGACGAAATCGCCGCCTATGCCGGCGATCAAGGACGAGATCGCCGAGATCACCCAGCGCTCGATGAACGGCGAGATCGATTTCTCCACCGCTTTGCGCGAGCGCGTCGCAATGCTCAAGGGCCTGGACCTCTCCGCGCTGGAGCGCACCTGGAGCTGCCACCGAATACTGCCCCGGCGCGCGCACGCTGCTCGCCACGATGCGCCATTTCGGCGCGACCACGGCGCTGGTCTCCGGCGGCTTCACCTACTTTACCGCCCGCGTCGCCGCCGAGCTCGGCTTCGACATCCACCGCGCCAACACCCTGCTCGATAACGGCTCCACCCTCACCGGCGAGGTCGGCGAGCCCATTCTGGACCGGGACGCCAAGCTCGTCGCGTTGAACGAGCTGGCGGAAAAGCGCGGCGTCAAACTCTCCGCAACCCTGGCCGTCGGCGACGGCGCCAACGATCTTGGTATGCTGGGCGCGGCAGGGCTCGGCATCGCGTACTATGCGAAACCCATCGTCGCCGCGCAGGTTCAAAACCGCATCGAGCATACGGACTTGACCGCGCTGCTTTTCGCACAAGGTTATCCGGAGAGCACATTCAAACAAGGACTATAGCCATGAAGACAAGGGCAGCGGTGGCACGGGCACCGGGCAAAATTCTCTCGCTGGAGACGGTGGATATCGGCGGCCCCAAGGCCGGCGAGGTGATGGTGGAGGTCAAAGCCACCGGCATCTGCCACACGGACGAATACACCCTCTCCGGCGCCGACCCGGAAGGCCTCTTCCCGGCCATTCTCGGCCATGAGGGTGCGGGCATCGTGGTGGAAGTCGGGGCAGGGGTGACGTCGCTCAAAAAAGGCGACCACGTCATCCCGCTCTACACGCCGGAATGCCGCAACTGTAAGTCCTGCCTGTCGCGCAAGACCAATCTCTGCACCGCGATCCGCTCCACCCAGGGCCAGGGCCTGATGCCGGACGGCACCTCGCGCTTCTCCTGCGACGGCGAGCCGGTCATGCACTACATGGGCTGCTCGACCTTCGCGAACTTCACCGTGCTGCCGGAGATCGCGCTGGCCAAGGTGCGGGAAGACGCGCCGTTCGAGAAAATCTGCTATATCGGCTGCGGCGTCACCACCGGCATCGGCGCCGTCTTCAACACGGCCAAGGTCCAGCCCGGCGATAACGTCGTGGTGTTCGGCCTCGGCGGCATCGGCCTCAACGTCATCCAGGGTGCCCGCATCGCCGGTGCCAACAAGATCATCGGCGTCGATCTGAACAATGGCCGCAAGGCGATGGCCGAGAAATTCGGCATGACGCATTTCGTCAACCCGAGCGAAATCGGCGCGGATCTCGTGCCCTATCTCGTCAACCTCACCGATGGCGGCGCGGATTACAGCTTCGAGTGCATCGGCAATGTGAATGTCATGCGCCAGGCGCTGGAATGCTGCCATCGCGGCTGGGGCACCTCGATCATCGTCGGCGTCGCCGGGGCCGGGCAGGAGATTTCGACCCGGCCGTTCCAGCTCGTCACCGGCCGCAACTGGAAGGGCACGGCCTTCGGCGGCGC
This sequence comes from uncultured Pseudomonadota bacterium, assembly GCA_963737355.1. GTDB lineage: Bacteria > Pseudomonadota > Alphaproteobacteria > Acetobacterales > Acetobacteraceae > Acidocella. The sequence continues at coordinate 197,278 of CAVTSC010000002.1, forward strand.
GCGCGGGCGCACGGATGTGCCGAAAATCGTCGATTGGTACATGGACGGCAAGATCAACATCGATGATCTCATCACCCATGTGCTGCCCTTCGAGCAGATCAACGAAGGCTTCGAGCTGATGCGCCGCGGCGAGTCGATCCGCACGGTTTTGACGTACTAACGCCGCGTCAACATGCACGTAACTGGAAGCATTTGTTTCCAGTTACGTGCATGAAGAAGACTTCTTTTTGTGAACAAAAAGAAGCAAAAAAACTTTGTTAACTCTGGGCCGCTTGTGGTTTCACCGCCACACGCACGGCCAACAGATAAAAGTTTTTTGGTTCTTTTTTTCAAAAAAGAACCGCTTCCTAACCTAAAAAAACCGGCGCGCCTAGGCCCGCCGGTTTTTTTACTTCAGCCGCCGTAACGCGCCAGCGTCATGCGCAGCGGGTTGGCGCCGGGATTGTTGCCCTGCTGGCCGACCACGATCGCCCGCGCATCCCGCGGCGATCCGTAATAGGCTTGCTCGGTACCGCTATCGTTCGAGAGGATCGAGCCCTGCAGGGAAATTCCGCCATACAGGCCTTGGGTTTTCGAGAAGGTGAGGATATCCGCGTCGAGTCGCGGTGGACATCGAACCGTTCACGCCAGCCCCAGCGTCGCAATCGTCAGCCCGGCATCGGCGCCGAATCTTGAACTGGCTGTTGAGCAGCGCGTTCAGCCCGCCACTGGTCATGATCAGCATCATCACCTGTGCATTCTGGATACCGGTCTGAAAGCCGAAGCTGCCGCTGCCCATCGTGTAGAAGGCCGGGTTCGACCAGCTGCCATCGCCGGTCCGCGCCACCATGACGCAAGCGCCACCCTCGCCGCCGAACATGAAGCCGGCGCGGAAGATGTTCGGGCAGACGACAACAGCGCGGGCGCGGCGAAGAAATGTCCGAGACCTGCGTGCCTTCGCTGCCGCCCAACATGCTCTCGACCGAGAGCGTCGCGCTATCGACCAGATGCTGCGGCGGGTCGGCGAGCGCCGCAGTCGGGCTGGCGAGCGTCGCAGCCGCGATCGCCGCAGCAATAAACAGGCGCTTCATGAATTAACTCCTTGCTTTTGTTTGTGATCGTGATGCGTTTTCGAAAGTGAGGGCACCGCAGTCGATTGTTTCGCAAGCCGTGGCGGAGAGAGGTTCATTGATCGAGAGAACACGCCAGCCATGGGCGTTGCGCTCCAGCCGGGTCAGCGAGATATTTTCCACCGCCAGGCAAAGCGCCTGGTGCGCGGTCATGCCCAGCGCATAGCGCGCAGGCGGCGCGGATCGCCCCGCCATGCGTGACGATGACGGTATGCCCCCGGCGCATCCGCGGCCAGCCGCTCCAGCCCGCCGCCGACGCGGGCGATCATGGCATCGAAACTCTCGCCCCCGGGCGGGGTCTCCGCGGCATGGATCGGCCAGAACGGGTGGCGCGCACCGTCATTCGCGGGCCCTTGCGCCCCGGCGACCGGCCTTGCGTCGAATTGCCTGATGGGCAGGCCCTGAAAATCGCCGAAATTCTGCTCGATAAAGGCGGCGTCGATCAGCGGCGTCTGCTGCCGGATAGCCCGCGCGCATGGAGGGCGGCGGCGGTAAGCTGCGTGCGCGAGAGCGGCGTGCAGACCAGCCGCGCCGGGCGCGGCAGCCGGGCGGCGAGGGCGGCATAGCGCGGCGCATCCGCTTGCATGGTGAGCATCGCAGACCGGCACATCATTCGTGCCATACAGGCAGGGGAGGGAGTCGGGGTGCACAAGGGCATGCCGGATCAGCCAGAAACGATGAATCAAAATCTATTCCCCGATTGAAATAAGCGCGCCGCGGATGCGGGCGGCGCGGAATTCGCCGCTGAATATCAGCACGGCAAACAGCATCCAGACAATATTCAGCACAAACGCCGCACCAAGATCCGTCCAGTCGGTGGCTTGATGCAAAAGGGCGGCGCGCATGCCGGCAAAAATATGCTCGGCCGGCAAGGCGAGGGCGACGGGTTGCAGCCATGCAGGCAGCACGCTGACTGGATAATACACGCAAGCCACCGGCGTGATCCCGAACGCGATCGTCCAGGCCAGCGCCTCCGCGCCCGCCCCATAACGGAACAGCAGCGACACGATGCCGAGCGCGATCCACCACCCCATGAGCAAAAGGTTAACAAAAAATAACAACAAGCACCGGTCCCAGCGCCAAAATATTATAGCTGGTAGAGCAGGTAGGCGATGATTGTGGCGGGAAGCAGGCCAACCAGCGTGCGCATGAACGAAACCGCGATGAGCGAGGCGAGCAACTCCGCCGGTCGCAGCGGGCTAACAAAAATATGTCCGAGATTGCGCGACCAGATTTCCTCGAAAAACGTGAACGTCACGCCAAGCTGGCCGCGCAGCGTGATTTCCCACAGCAACACGCCGCCGATCAACGCGCCGCTAGCCAGCAGCGGATCCCCGGCGCGCGCGAATGCGCGAAATAGGTCGCCGTAAACCCCCAGATCAGTAGATTTAGCGTCGGCCAATAGGCAATTTCCACCAAACGCGGCCAGGAGCGGCGATAAATCGCAAGATGGCGGTACACCATGCCCCAAATGCGGCGGATCATAATGCGTCATTCCGTGCGATATCGCAGAAATACCTCTTCCATGTCCTCCCTCCCATAGCGTGCGATCAGCGCGTCGGCGTGCCGCGATCCACAATGCGGCCGGTCTTCATCATCAGCACCTCATCGCAGAGCCGCTCCACCTCCATCATATTATGCGAGGCAAGCAGGATCGCGGCATTATGCTCATGCTGGTAGCGCTCCAGCGCGGTGCGCACAAATCGCCGGTATCCGGGTCGAGGCTCGCGGTCGGCTCGTCGAGCAGCAGCACATCCGGCAGGTTGATCAGCGATTTCGCCAGCGCCACGCGCGTCTTCTGCCCGGCGGAAAGCTCGCCCGGCCGGGCGTTTCAGCAGCCCGCCCAGGTTGAATTGCTCGGCCAGTTCCTCAATCCGCTGGGAAAGCATCGGCACATTGTACAAATGCCCATAAACACGCAGGTTTTCGGCCACCGAAACCGGGCAGGCAGCGCGATATAGGGGGATGAAAAATTCATCCGCGCGAGGGCGGCAAAACGGTCGTTCGCCATATCGTGCCCGAGCACCGTAATCCGCCCGGAACTCGGCACCAGCAGGCCGAGCAGCATGGAAATCGTCGTGGTCTTGCCCGCGCCATTGCCGCCCAGCAGCCCCAGCACGCCGCCCCGGCGCCAGCGTGAAGGAAATATCGTCCACGGCCAAAGTATGGGAATATCGCTTGACGAGATGTTCGACGATGATCGCGCTCATGCCATCGGGATACGGGGTCGTTTAAGCCCTGCCAAGCGCGAAGCGCGGATTGCTCTGTCCGTGGATTGTTCTATGTCCGGTACATGGACCCCTGGCCCTTTATATCCACTGGCCGTTTTGCCTCGCCAAATGCCCGTATTGCGACTTCAACTCGCATGTGCGGGAGCTTATCCCGCAGGCGCGCATGGTCGCCGCCTTGCGCCGGGAGCTGGCAACCGAGGCGGCGCGCACCGGCAAGAGGCGCCTGACCTCCATCTTCTTCGGCGGCGGCACGCCGAGCCTGCTGGACCCGGAAAACGTCGCGCAGCTGATTGCGGACGCCAAAGCGCTGTTCGTCGCGGACGAGAATATCGAGATCACGCTGGAAGCAAACCCCACCAGCATCGAGGCCGGGCGCTTCGCCGGCTACCGCGATGCTGGCGTCAACCGCGTCTCCATCGGCGTGCAGAGCCTGCAACCGGAGGCGCTGAAATTCCTGGGCCGCGAGCATTCCGCCCCCCAGGCGGTGGCGGCAATCGAACTGGCACAGCGGATCTTCCCGCGCCTGTCCTTCGACCTCATCTACGCCCGCCCCGGCCAAAGCGAGGCCGCCTGGCGCGAGGAACTGCGCATGGCCCTCTCCCTGGCCGCCGATCATCTCTCGCTCTACCAGCTCACCATCGAGGAGGGCACGAAATTCCACACGCTCTACGCGCGCGGGGAATTCGCCCTCCCGGATGAAGACCTGGCAGCCTGCCTCTACGATGCCACCGCCGAGGAAGCCGCGCGCTTCGGCCTAGCCCCTTACGAAATCTCCAACTACGCCAAACCCGGCGGCGAGAGCCGGCATAATCTCAGCTATTGGCGCTATCTCGACTATGCCGGCATTGGCCCCGGCGCGCATGGCAGGCTGACGCTGAACAGCGACCTCATCGCCACCTCCCGGCATCGTGGCCCGGAAGCCTGGGCGGACCGCGTGGAAGCCAGCGGCAGCGGCGCCACGCATGAGGACGCGGTGCCGCAAGCCGATCGCGCCCGCGAGGCGCTACTCATGGGCCTGCGCCTCACCGAAGGTATTTCCCGCCCCCGTTTCGCGGAACGAACCGGAACCAACCTGGAAGAAGCGGTGGACCAAAAAATTTTACAGGCATGCATCGAGGAAGGGTATCTCACCCTGACCGAGACGCATCTCACCGCCACCGCGGAGGGCCGCAAACGGCTGGACGCATTGCTGCCCGCCCTGGCGCGATAGTAGGGCGCGATAGTATAGGGCGAAGTTCAAGGAGAGGTTTTTTGATGCGCTACGTTTCGACGAGAGGCCAGGCCCCGGAGCAGGATTTTGCAGGCGTGCTGCTGGCCGGTTTGGCCTCGGATGGCGGTTTATACATGCCGGAGAGCTGGCCGAGCTTTTCGGCCGCCGAACTCAGAGCCCTGCGCGGCCTGCCATACCCTGAGCTCACCGCCCGCGTCATGGCGCCTTTCATCGGCGATGCCATCAAATTCGCCGACCTTCAGGCCATGTGCCGCCGCGCCTATGCCGGCTTCACCCACCCCGCCACCGTGCCGGTCGTCCAGCTCGACACCAGCCTCTTCGCCCTGGAGCTCTTCCACGGCCCAACCCTGGCCTTCAAGGATCTCGCCCTGCAGCTCGCCGGGCATCTCTTCGAGCATGTGCTGGAATCCCGCGACGCGCGCGTGCGCATCGTCGGCGCCACCTCCGGCGATACCGGCTCGGCGGCAATCGAGGCGATGGCCGGGCGGAGCAGAATCGACATCACGATCCTCCACCCCGAGGGCAAGACGAGCGCCGTCCAACGCCGCCAGATGACCACCGTCAAAGCCCCCAACGTGCTGAACATCGCGGTGCAGGGCAATTTCGACGATTGCCAGGACCTGGTGAAAGCCATGTTCGCCGACGCGCCGTTCCGCCAGGAAATGAGCCTCTCGGCGGTCAATTCCATCAATTTCGCCCGCATCGCGGCGCAAATCCCCTATTACTTCGCCGCCGCTTTGGCGCTGGGCGCGCCGGACGTCCCCGTGGCGGTCGCCGTGCCCACGGGCAATTTCGGCAATGTCCTGGCCGCCTGGGCCGCCAAGCAGATGGGCGTGCCCATCGAAAAATTCGTCATCGCAAGCAACCGCAATGACATCCTGCACCGCTTCCTCGCCGCCAACGATATGAGCGTGCAGGGGGTCCATGAGAGCCTCTCGCCCTCGATGGACATCCAGGTCAGCTCGAATTTCGAGCGCCTGCTGTTCGAATTCCTCGGCCGGGACGCGGCAAAAACCGCCACCACGATGGCGGATTTCCGCAAATCCGGCAAAATGGCCGTGCCGGACGACACATGGCGGGCGATCAAGCGCGATTTCACCGGCTTCACCCTGAGCGATGAAGCCACACTCGCCGAAATCGCCCGAACCTACCGCGAGGCCGGCTACCTCGCGGACCCGCATACCGCCATCGCTTTGGCGGCAGCGCGCGAGGCCGGCCCCATCGGCCTGCCGCTCATCGTCGCCGCCACGGCACACCCGGCGAAATTCCCGGATGCGATTGAGCGCGCCGTTGGCTTCCGCCCCGCCTTACCGCCGCAGTTAAGCGACCTATATGACAGAGATGAGATTTTCGTCCGCGCCCCGAACGAGCTTGGCGCTATCCAGGCATTGGTGCGGAATTTTGCGAACAGGAATGTGTAAATGAGTGAACAGGTATCCATCACGACGCTGCCTTCCGGCCTGACCGTCCTGACCGAGCGGATGGAGCGCGTGGAGACGGTCTCCTTCGGCGCCTATATCGGGGCCGGCACGCGCCATGAAACCGCCGCCGAAAACGGCGTCGCGCATTTCCTCGAGCACATGGCCTTCAAGGGCACCACCTCGCGCTCAGCCATCGACATCGCCGAGGCGATCGAGGATGTCGGCGGCCATATCAACGCCTATACCTCGCGCGAGCAGACGGCCTATTACGTCAAGCTGCTCAAGGAGGATCTCGGCCTCGGCGTGGACATCATCGGCGACATCCTCTGCCATTCCACCTTCGAGCCCGAGGAGCTGGAGCGCGAGCGCGGCGTGATCCTGCAGGAAATCGGCCAGGCGAACGACACGCCGGACGATATCGTGTTCGACCATTTCCAAACCGCCGCCTATCCCGCGCAGCCGATGGGCCGCCCCGTCCTGGGCACCGAGTCCATCATCCGCGGCATGAAGCGCGAGGCGCTGCCCGGCTTCATGAACGCGCATTACACGCCCGATAACATGGTCATCGCCGCCTCCGGCAACCTGCATCACGAGCAGGTAGTGGAACTTGTGCAAAAACACTTCGCCGACCTGCCGACGGCCGAGCGCCACGCGCCCATGGCCGCCGAATACATGGGCGGCGAATACCGCGAGGCGCGCGATCTGGACCAGGCGCATATCGTGCTGGGCTTCTCCTCGCCGGGCTATGGCGAGCCGGATTACTACCCCGCCATGCTGCTCTCCACCCTGCTCGGCGGCGGCATGTCCTCGCGCCTGTTCCAGGAAATCCGCGAGAAGCGCGGCCTGGTCTATTCGATCTACAGCTTCACCGCCCCGGCGCGCGATGGCGGGCTGTTCGGCATCTATGCCGGCACCGGCGAGTCCGAGGCCGCCGAGCTGATGCCCGTCACCCTGGCGGAACTGGCCAAGGTGCAGCAGGACGTCACCGCGGCCGAGCTCAACCGCGCCCGCGCGCAGCTCAAGGCCGGGCTGCTGATGTCGCTCGAATCCACCGGCAGCCGTTGCGAGCAGATCGCCCGCCAATGGCAGATTTTCGGCCGCATCATCCCCACCGCCGAGACGGTGCAGAAGATCGAGGCGGTGACCGAGGCCGATATCCGCGCCGTCGCCGCGAAAATCTTCCGCGAACGCCCGACCATCGCCACCATCGGCCCCATCGCCCAGGTGCCGAAACTCTCCGCCATCATCGACAGGCTGGCCGCATGACCGCGCACCCGGACCTCCAGGCGCAAGCCGCCGAACTCCTCCAAGCCGCCAAGGCCGCCGGCGCGGATGTGGCGGAAGTCGGCATGAGTGTCGGCACGTCCATCGGCCTGCAACGCCGCCTCGGCAAAATCGAGGAGACGGAGCGTGCCGAATCCCGCGAGATCGGCCTGCGCGTCTTCATTGGCAAATGCAGCGCCTCGGTGTCCACGAGCTCCATCGACCCCGCCGCCTTCACGCGCCTGGCCGAACAGGCGGTCGCCATGGCCCGCGTCGTGCCGGAAGACATCTACGCCGAGATCCCCGACGCCCCCGCGCCGATGGATGTCACCCTCCTGGACATCGACGACCCGGTGGAACCGGCGATGGACATCCTGATCGCCCGCGCCACCGCCGCCGAGGAGGCCGCGATGGCCGTGCCCGGGATCACCAATTCCGAGGGCGCCTCGGCCTCCTGGTCGCGCCACTTCTCGCTGCACGCCACCAGCCTGGGCTTCATGGGGCTCTACCCGCGCTCCTATCACGGCGTCTCCGCCACCGCGATCGCGGGCACCGGCACGTCCATGCAGCGCGACTATGATTCCTCCTCCGTCCTCCACGGGTCGGATCTGGAAGACCCCGCCAGCCTCGGCCGCCACGCCGCCGAGCGCGCGCTGGCGCGGCTCAACCCAACCCGCCCGAAGACCGCAAAACTGCCGGTGCTGTTCGACCCACGCGTGGCGGGCAGCATCCTCGGCCATCTCTCCTCGGCGATCCAGGGCTCCGCCATCGCGCGCGGCACCTCCTTCCTGAAGGACAGCCTGGGCAAGCCCGTCTTCGCGCCGGGCATCCAGATCATCGACGACCCGCTGCGCGTCCGCGGCCGCCGCTCCCGCCCGTTCGACCGCGAGGGCCAGCCCGGCCAGCGCCGCGCCTTCATCGATAACGGCGTGCTGACGAGCTGGATTCTCGACACCCGCAGCGCCAACCAGCTCGGCCTGAAAACCACCGGCAATTCCGGCGGCACCAGCAATTTCTACCTCGAACCCGGCGCGCTCTCGCCGCAAGACCTGATGGCCGATATCACCGAGGGCCTCTACGTGACCGAGATGATCGGCATGGGCGTCAACGGCATCACCGGCGACTATTCGCGCGGCGCCGCAGGCTTCATGATCCGCAATGGCGTGCTGGCTGAACCGGTGGCCGAATTCACCATCGCCGGCAACCTGCGCGACATGTTCCTGAACCTCACCCCCGCGAACGACCTCGTCTTCAAACGCGGCACGGATGCGCCGACCTTGCGGATCGAGGGGATGACGCTAGCGGGAGCATGATAAGTAAGTAGCCGCTTTTTTGAAAAAAAGCGGCGCAAAAAACTTCTGTCCTGCGGAGCCGGGAGTTATGAACGCCCCCGGCCCCGGTTAGTAAAGTTTTTTTGCTTCTTTTTGTTCACAAAAAGAACGCCCGAGCTTGTGAACTTGAGAAGGAGGATCCGCTGATCTTCTGGACCTCGTGTTAGAATTGTAATGGTTATTGATCCGTTCGGGTTTTTGTGGCTGATCCACCTGATCACAACCCCTCCATAGAGGGGTTCGATAATTTTTAAGACTTTTCCATCCAATGGTGTCTTATGCCAGGTGTCATACGCTCGGTGTCATTAACTGACGCATGCCCAAAGACGTGTTCCGATTGACGTGATGTGGTCTGGTTGGGATGTGAACCATCGCCATGCATCGCAGCAGGCATCAACGATATCCTCATAGGTTTCGAAGACGCGGTTGCTGAGTTTGTTACTGCGCAGGTAGGCCCAGACGTTCTCGACGGGATTGAGTTCGGGACTGTAGGGCGGCAAGTGCAGGAGGGTGATGTTGTCGGGGACGCGCAGCTTGTCGCCTTTCTGGTGCCAGCCGGCGCCGTCGATTGTGAGTACGGCGTGCGCTCCGGGGGCGACATTCGTGCTGATCTCCGCGAGGTGCAGATTCATCATCTCGGCGTTGGCGAACGGCAGCACCAGCGCGGCTCCGATGCCGCGGGCCGGGCAGATCGCGCCGAAGATATAGGCCCAGTCGTAGCGCTGATCGCGGGGGGCCGAGGGCCGCGAGCCGCGCTCGGCCCAGACCCGGGTCAGCGTTCCCTGCTGGCCAATGCGGGCCTCGTCCTGCCACCAGAGCTCCAGCGGCTTGCCGCGGGCATGCTCTGGTAGCGCTTCATCTACGAGGGCGGCGAAGTTGCCTTGAAAGACGCTTGCGCTGCGGCGTCGTGACCGGGATGGCGTGGCCTGGTCACCAGCCGGCGGAAGCCCATTCGTCGGAGCACGTCACTCATGCTGCGCTCGGCCAGCACCACACCGAACTTCGCCGCGATCGCCCGCGCGAGGTCCGCCCGGCGCCAGCGTATCACGCCATGCTCGGCCAGGTCGGGGCCGCGCCGGACCCACTCGGCAACTTCTCTTTCCTGTTCGGCCGACAGCAATGGCTTGGGGCCGACATTGCCCGTCTTATCGGACAGACCCGCGAGGCCCTGCTCGTTGAACCGATGCACCCAGTCCCGCAATGTCTGGCGGTCCATCCCCGCCGCTTTGGCGGCATCCGCGCGCGATGCGCCCTCCAAAACCAAAGCGAGTGCGAGCATACGCCGAGAAGCCGCCACGTCCTTCGTACGCCGCGCCTCGCGCCGAAGCCCCGCAGCGTCAAAATCGGACCGTGTGATCTGGATCGCCGTCCCCATGCTAACCTCCCCGAATCGAGTGCACAGAGAGCGAATCACAGGAGCCGCCCCAAGGGAATCTAAAGGTTTCTGTGAGGTCGCGCACCCTCGGCGCAGCGGCGCGGTGTTGGAGGCGACCGCATTGAAATCACCAGAGAGTCAGATTCCAACACCGGGCGTATCAGTTATCAACGCATCTGGGCGCTGATCCAGCACTTGAAGACATTCGTTAAATGCCACGTCATCCGTAGCAGCCTGTGACTTTTGCACGGTGAACGTCGAAAAAAATGCCCCCAAAACGATGAATATTCTTGCGGCACTGGATAAAGCGCATTTTGGGATGGCTTCGGCATGTGAGCGGGCCTGAATCGCTCCCGCAGCCAGCACAAAACCCAAGCCCTGGTAAACTGCGATCGGTGCGTTGAAATTCCCGGGTAAATGCCTGTTAATTATAATAACTGGCATGTCAGGAATTTTAGTGCTGTGTCGCAATAAATTCACCAAGCGATCCACTCGGCTGTAAACTGCAACATCCCAGCCCTCGGCCTCCAGCCCAAAGCTGCCATGCGGCGCGCAAGCCCAAACCCTCCGGGGAGAGGGAAGGGCATCTAAATTTTCGGATAAATTGCACTGGTAGCGACGGACAGATTTGAACTGCCGACCAAGGGATTATGATTCCCCAAGACGAAGCGCTAAATTATTTAGAGATTTCAATCGATTGCAAACAATTAAAAATTTATTTTTGGGGCCTGGGGGTCAACTGGGGGTCATCTGGGAGGCAAGCGGTTAGGCAAGGGGCGCTTTCAGGTCATGTGATTTCATGTTCCGGAGCAGTCTTGGCGACACCACCATCGTTGTCTGCGCCAAATGCATAGCGCGGCGGACCACACACGGCCAAGGCTGCGGACATGCCGTGAAGCCTTTCTCAAGCCAGGGGCACCCGGGACGTATCGAGCAATTTCTAATACAATACAGTAGCAATGTATTGCGCGGTACGTTTAACCCGCTCCTGGCGGCGGCAGGCACGATACACACTTGGTGTATTGCTCTGCGCATGCGAGGTTCGCTGTCGATCGTGCCTTATCTGGTGGTGTAGGAGGGCGCTGACCGGCCTGCCTTACTGACCGCCCGGAGTTTGGCGCTGGCGCTGGCGCAGGGAGGACAAAACTGCCGTTCACGCTAATTATTCCTGGTCTACTGCTTCGTAATCTGTAGGTCCCCGGTTCAATCCCGGGGGTCTGCACCATTTTCCTTATATATTTCAACAGTTTGTCTGCTGGCTGCAGTAGCGGACGCGAATTAACAAATTAAATGTCCGCGCTGTGGCCGTGTTGGGGGCTACTGGACAGTTTCACGCCCAGTCGGCAACGTCCTGAACAAAATGGATGAATCCGGGGGCGGTCGGCTGTGGCAGAGAAAAGGCTATACAATTCTGACGATGACGATATCGGCCAAACACCAGCTGCTCTGAGGCGCCTAAGCCGAGCGCGGCAGCGGGAATATCTGATTTATTGAGCGCAGAAACTCGATGTTCGACACGGCTTGGTTGGCCTGCGTCAGCGTGCCATAGAAGACAATGAGCGCCGCTCCAGCCCAGGATTTCCAATTCCTTCTCATTGTTAGACAGTGGATGAAGTGCCGGATTCTAAGCAACCGCAACAGATCTGCCTCCCACCGCCGGCGGTGCCCGTAATAGGCGAGCTGGCTCCGAGGCTCTGCGAGCCCTGTTCTATTTCAGCGGCGAAGCAACCAGAACAGGAGTGAGAGCACTACGCTGAGAAGGATGCAGGTGGCGATCGGGAAATAAAAGGAGAAGCGTTCTCCGCGCATCGAGATGTCGCCCGGAAGGTGCCCCAGCCCAAGCTTGGCAAGCCAGGGCCAAAATAAGCCCACGGCAAGCTGAACTGCACCTATAATAATGATCCAAAGTCTCACCCGTCTAGCCTACAACCAGCGCGCCGCGGCCTCGGCGCTATCATCTGGACGCGTATTGAAGGCGATAACTGCTCCTGGAGCAGCGCGGTGCACCGCGTTGATCACCGCCTCAAACATTAGGAGGCTGCGTGGCGGCACGCGAATGCCTGCGCCGATCACCACACAATCATAGGCGTCGGCGGCGAGCTGGCGCGCCACGGTCGGTCCGGCAGTTTCGTCTGGACGAAGCAGGCATTGGTCCACGCTCCAACCCTTTTCGGCCATTTGGCTCTGATTGGCAGCAAGTCCTGCATAGACTTTTTCCACGTTCATTCCCGGCGGCAGGGCCGGGTCGCTGAACTCTATCGTCTCCGGTTGCTGACCGACGAGCAAAACTCGCTTCATCTCATCCTCCCATTTCAGGTACTCATTAGCCGACGTTTCCCAGATGAGCGGCCGATCCGTTTCTCTTGGAGAAGAAATAGCCATATTTTGAGCGCGTGAGGATAACGAATTTGTCATTTTTGATCTTTTCGCGGGTGGCTGGCCTGCTTTTTGTTGCGATTTGAGGGGGAAAACGCCGCCACAATCGCCCCTCCATCCAAGAAAAAAGGCTCCGGATCGCTCCGGGGCCTCGCCGTCAATATTCTTTGACCGGCCATTTTCCCAAGACCAACGGCCGGGCCTCGGGTGGTGGCCGCGGCAAGGCCATGCGCAACAAGGCGACGCAGCCTCATGGGCGCTACTGCCCCACTGAGATGGCAAGATGCCAATTTTTTGCATATGCTTTGAGGCGTGCGAATCGCATGTGGTATCCAAAGGGGTACATAAACGCCCACCTGGAGACTGATAGGCAATGAACGCGCGTCTGGCGTTGACCCGGTCTGAATATCGAAACGGACAGTTGATTTTGACTTGGTTGGGGCAAACAGGGATGATCTCTGAGGCGGTTCGTTGTTCTCAGGCGGAATTGGCGGAGATAGTCGCCGCAATTCAAAAAAATGGCGGCCACCCGCTTCCGGAAGTCTGAGCTTACCGGGGGGCTGCGTAAAACTGCGCAGAGCCTCCGCAATGGGCGTCCGGCTACTGTAAGCGCGAGGTTCCCGGGTCGGCCCATTTGCTGATGTCGGTCCCTCGCTCACGTAGCGTTTGGGCGGCGTGCTTGAGCATCTGCCTAGCTTTGGCCCGATCTTCCGGATCGGTGTCTTCAGAACCGGCAATTTCCGACAAAACCGCGATGGCCGTGCCCGTGTGTTGCCGCGCATGCGAAGAAACTACAGCTTGTAGCTCGTACGCAATCCAACGATCCTCAGGGTCAGCAGTCGTGTCCTCTGTAAGGGCGTCAACGGCCTCGATGAGGTCGAAGACAGCGTGTAGTTGATCGTCCTTGCTGATGGCCGGGTCAGAACTTTTCCTCATTAGGAATTCAATATAGGGCAGTCGATCATTCGTACTCATCCAGTCATTATCCCCGGGATATGGAGTCGACACAAAGAAGAGGCCCCGGATCGCCGCGTTCCAGTCGGCCCGCGCTCGTTTCGAGGAAGCCGCCGCTGGGTTGGAGGCCGCGAAGGGCCGTCGTGCTTCAGCCGAGGCGACGTTCAATGCAGCCTGTAGAGCGCAGCGACGCGAATTCAAGCGATCGAGCCGGCTGTGAGCGATCCCGACACCGCTGTGGTGACGCGTCAGAATGACTTAGGTAGGACGCTCGAAGGATTCGACGAGACGACCGCCGCGGAGAGGTTGACCGCCGTCGTTGCAGTGCTGGAAACCGAAATGGGATACGAGTTTCGGATGGGACGGAAGCGACATAACCTGCCATGAGCGTTCAGCTAGCGGACGGTATCAAATAGCCATTGACCCGTATGGGTAACTGATTCGTAATCAGTAGGTCCCCGGTTCAATCCCGGGTGTCGGCACCAGCGTTTTCAATTGGTTATGAGGCTCCGCCACCTCAGATAAAACCGAAGTCAAGATTTTAGGTTTCAAATAGGTTTCAGTCGCAGAAATTGATCCGACCGGATACCGGCGCCCTGGCTCGCAAAATGCGCGCCTACGAGGAGATTGCGCCAAAGTCCGTCGTTCGCAGGCATGCCGTCCGTCGCTCCAAAACCGCCGTTCGCGAGAGAAGCGCACAGCCGTTAAGGAGAGTTGCAATCTCCGCGTCGGGCCGGTCCCCCGGGTCGGGCGGCGCCCCAGAGGCGGACACACCCCTTCGCATGTAAATCGGCTTCAGCAGCGATGGCCGGTCATTCTTGCGCCGCACTCGGCATATTTGAGGAGCCATTCCCGTTAGCCCCAGGCTGGTGCTTCATCAGGAGGCACATGTAAGCCTGACGCCACATATCCTTAAAGAATCTGGTCAGTCTGCTGGGAGCGTGCGTGATGCGCTCTTCATGCTGAGTAATGATGGTCGGGATGTCGCCGTCGGTGAGCGCGCCTTCGTAGACCAGCCATCCAAGTAGATGTGGTGTCGTCTGAATGCCATTTATACCAACACCAGAAAGCAGTTTCCTGGCCTTCTGGTCGTCAGTCATCAGGGCGCACCGAATCTTCAGTGCCGCCGCCGCCGCCGCGACTTCGCCGCGACCAAGTCTTCTGGAGGCGGGTAGGCGTGCTATTACAGCAAGATCGGCAACGGAAAGATGCACCTCGCGGAACTCCTGTCCACGGGACAGCCGTTCCCGTAGTTCCGTCTGCATTGCGCTGTCGGCCGCTGTTAAGTTCGTCCTCAGCTTGTTGAGTGCCTCGAACTTGACGTAGCCCGCGACAGCGAATCCACATTGCCGGGCGCGGGCCGCGGCGGTCAGCCTCGCCGATGACAACAGGTTCCAGATGGCACAGGTGTCAATCGAATTGCCAGTATTGAACCTGCGCACATCTAGGGTGATCGACGGAAGGTCCTCATCCATGGTTAATGGTCCGTCCGAACAGCGCAGCGATCTCGGCCAGTTCGCCTGAAGGCGCAAGTAGCATGTCGCCGAGCAGCCCGCGGCTCACCTTCTCGTAGGCGTAGGCATCCAGCGCGAGGTCCACGTATGCTTTGCTTAGCCCTCGCGCCAACAGCTCGGTTTTCCGAGCAGCCTGTGCCGGGTTGAGCCCTTCGAGCTCTGGGTCTACTGCGTCTGGAACCCGCGGCACCAGCGGCCGGATGCTGCTACGCTGCTCGCTGGTCAGCACCTTCGCATTGACCAACGCGGACAGGAGCGCCGGGACGCTAACCCGCAGGCGGGCGGCCCAGGAGGCCACCTCCCTCGGGTCCCTCCACCGTTCCACATTTCCAGACCGTAGCAGCTCAGGGGGCATTAGAAAGCATGAGGCAAACGTGTTTGCTCGCAGCTCCACCATGTCACCACTGTTCCACTCGGCCACCTTCGAAAGCGTTGTGGGCTTGCCGTCGAGGAGGCCATGCCCCCACTCGTGCCCCGCACTGAAACGCTGCCGAGCCTGCCCTTCGGCGAGGTTGACCAGCACACAAGGCCCAGCTTCGGGGTGGCTCATATAGAGGCCAGAAATGTTGGAGTTCTCCAGGCGGCGCCGGAAGACTTTAAATCCCATCCGCCGCATCTCTTCGTAGATGTCGCGGACGACCTCGTTATCTGCATAGCCGAGGTGCTGCCGGAGAGCATGGGCACAGCGCTCCCCCTGGCCTTTGTAGAAGGTGCCTGTGGGGCGAAACCTAAAGTCAGGGCGGTCGGGTTTCCGACCCATCTCGCGTTCGAGAAACGCCTGGGCGCTGCATAGGTGGGCGAACTCGGCAATGGCCATGCGGTCGTCTGGCTCAAGCTCGTCACCGTGGTCTCGGAACAGGATGTCGATCTGCTTCGCCGGGTCCTGCGCGTCGTCCTCAATCAGGAAGCGGAAGTCGCGGTGGTAGTAGTCGGCAAGGATCAGGAGCTCGTCACCGGTCGGTTCCGCAGTCCCCTGCTCAAGCTGGTCGAGGCGGCTGCTCGGGATTCCGGAGGCATGGGCCACCGTCTCTCGTCCCTGCGCGATGTGGATCCGCAGGTCACGGACCTTTCGGCCGAAGACGGCGGAGCTGAATGCCATCACTCCCTCCTGTTGGTTGTTGGCCATGCTGGCGGAATGGCCGGGCGGAACAAAGCACGGATCCGCCATGAGGGGGAAGAGCGTGACGGGGGCTATTCGTACTGGAGCAACTCACCCTGCTATGGCGCCTGCGACTGCTCTAATTCGAGGAGCGCGGCCTGCGCGCATGGTGTGTCGGACAGCTTCTTGTGCAGGTTCAGCATCTGCTTCTCGGCTTGGTCGACGAACGGGGCGCCCCACTTCGATTGATAGCTGCAGAGCAATTGCTCGATCGCGTCGAAAATCGGGCCGCCAGGCCATCACGCGGGGCTATCGCCTTTCGTCAGCACTGCATTATAATTCTGGAGTAAGATTAAAAAAACGGGAGGAATGTGGATGTCTCGAAAATCGCTGCTCGCACTCGCGTTCGCCTTGGTCTGCGCCGGGTGCGCCTACAGCGAACCGGTCGTAGTCATCGGGCTGCACGGCGAGACACTGCCTGGGTCGGCTACGGCGAGCTTGACCGGTGGCTCCTTCAGCGTAGCGGGGGCAAGCTGACATGCGGCGGCACCTATGACGACTGGTCGTTATCCACGACGATAGAAATGCCGGTGCTCTGTTCGGATGGCCGAAAAGGGATCGTCACCACTACCCGAGACGCCTCCGGCATGTCGGGCAGCGGCCATGTGCGGCTAAACGATGGTTCGACAGCCGACTTCATATTCGGATCGGCGGCGGCAAATTTCTAGCCTGCTGACGAAGCCGCCCCTCGGCTTGCCACTCATGTGGCCATCTGGTTCGGTGGTTACGCTGCTGGGAAACTTTGATAGCGGGGCTGGCCGTTTATGAAATTTGATAACTCTACTAATATTCGTCGGATTAAAGGCGCTGTAAAAGTACACGTCTCTAGTATGGAGCCAATATATAGGGCCATGCTATCGGCAGCCGTTTTGGCCATTATTGCGTTGTGGATTTCATATATTTCAAAGTCGCTCTGGCTTCAGTCGGTTCTAGAAAACGTTGGATCTGGGTTTGTTTCTTCGGTTGTCGTTATATTTCTTTACGATCGGATAATTGAGAACCAAGAGAAGAAGGCGAAGCGCGAGCGGAATAGAAGCGCAAGCGAGCGTCTGATCGTGCCCTTGCGGGGGTACTTTTATGGCTCGCTCTTTCCAATGTACCGAAGTACCGTGCCAGCACTCCCCGTAGAAAAGATTGAAGATTGGAGGCGTGTTCTTAACGATCTACTACCCGACCAACTGCCGCATTTGGATCTATCGAAAGCATCGCCTGGAAGTTATCCAGAGGTTACTCCCTACCCGAAATTTATCAGCGACGGCGCGTGCGCGTTTTCAAATGCTTTAAAGGCGTGGCTAGATAAATACGGATCACTTCCGGACGGCGCCGTGATCGAGGCCGTTGAGCGCGTCATCGGAAATAATTTCCTGATCCTTTGCTGTGGATTAGAGCAAACTCTTTTATTTCAACTGCCGCCGCCATTTCCAGCGCCTTCCGTGTGGACCTCTCGTTTTATATTTGATCAGCGCCAATGCGGAGAATTCGGCGCAGATCTATCTGCGTTGGTTGATGCTATCGAAAGAAACGTCGGCCGCCCCGTCAGCGCATTCGAGCAAATCTATTGGCATAACGCCTGCTACCCGATCGGCTATGCGAGGCGATCGCCTTAATCTCGACAGTAGACTGCACACCGAACCGCTCGGGCAGTGACCTGCCGCTATCGTTGCCCCTTTGCCCGCGACAGGGCCGCCGCACGGTTCGCAACTTTTCCGATAAACTTCGGATCGTTCCCAAGTCCCGTACGTTCCGGTCCTGTCCGTGGCGGCATGAGATAGCCTCAGTCGCGCGCGAACGGAACCGGTAAGGGGGTGTAAGAAGGCGACGACCCATATGGGCGCATGATCGAGCCGATCCGGATTGGAAAAACCAGCAGTCTTCTCGGTACTGTTTAAAGTACGCCGGACAGATTTGGACCCGATCCGCAGATCACCATATCGGCCAGCGGAGACGAAAATTGCGCCAAGATCGGTTTGGATAGCGGCTGGCACTTGGGGTCGGGGAGTTGCAGTTTGCATGATGGCCTCCAGGGTGGTGGGTTGAGCAACTTCACTCTGCCAGTGTGTCGGTCGCTATTCACTTCCCCATAGGATCTACAATGATATTGGCCTGGCCGGACTATCGAGCCGCAGACCACTTGGCCCGAAGCCCCGGCTTACCTCCGAACAGGAAGCGGAAATTGCACGACTGGTACAAGATGGACCGAGTTTGTCTGAGCATGGCGCGGTACTATCGCGGCATTCGTCAACGTCGATTTTTCGCCTTCTCGCTTCTGAGATTGCCTCCCGGGCCGGCCGATGCTCCCATGGATCACCAAGCCCCCTCCAGGTCCCGCGGCATGGCGAAGAACGTCTCTTCTCCGACAAGCTTGTCAGCACCATCCTGGAATTTCCACAAAGCCCCTTCGAAACCATTGCGAAAAGCGCTATATTTCGAAGAAACCAGCTCCCGAAACTGCCATCGTATCGACCAACAAAGTTCGATCGAGATGCAGGTTGCGCGCCTCACAACTCGTCTCAGCAATGAGCAAGCAGCCATGACAAGCCGCGCCGTGTAACGCACGGTCATCCACCCGCTTGCTCGGGTCATGGTCGGCACATACTGGGTCATTGGAGCAAATCAGAAGCTTTGTCAGAGCATTACGGAGCAGTTGAGCGAATTTACCTGTTACCTCGACGAGGCCACCCAGACTGCCCTGAGTGCCAGCAGTCGCGGTGTAGATCAGAAGGCCGACACGGAGCGGTCCATCCTGCGTGGCGGCCGGCAGGGCATAGATGCGCTCGCTCAGAGCACTGGCCGGATAACCGCAATCTAGGGCAATTTCGGTCATCAGCACGTGGGCTAGGCTATGAACCAATAAGTAGGGGCCACCGTGCCGGGTACCTGTCGGCCGATTTGTCTCAGCCTGCCAGTGAGCGGCAGCACGCTGCAGCAGGTTGAGACGGACCTTTGTGGCGTCGCGATCAAGCCATTTTCGGATGGCTTCGGAATCAAACTCCAGAAAGATACCTTCGCCGAACCGCTCGATAGCAGGTAGCCAGTCATTCTGAATCCCCAATGGGGCACCCTCTACGGTGAGTCCGACGTCCTCCAACCCATCATCGACAAGTGCAGCTGGTTCGAAGCGCGTGAATCCGTAGAGGCAAGAGACTTCACGCAGGCGGTGTACTGCGACCAGGGAAGTGATACCCGCACATACAGGGTCTTTTTTCGGATCCCATACATCGCGCTCCAACGTCTCCGCATGTAGGCGCGCGGTGCGGCTATTTTCTCCAATCACCGTCCGACGACTGGCGAGCAAGTCGAACTCCGCGAACTCGGGGATCTTTTGAAGCAGCCACGGTCAACCCTTGGCGCAGCTGTTGAAGTCGATCAAAAGCCTCTTCGTCCGTATAGCCTCGAAGGTTTTCAGCAATTTCCGGGACTGCTGTGCGCAGCAGGGCAAGAATCTCAGGAGAGGTAACAGCGGAAAGGCGACTAAAGATCTCCTGAACCGAACGGGTCAAAGCATCTTCCGCAATAGGAAGTGATATGATCGTCGCAACTTGAGGAAAATAAGTGTTTGTTGCGCTTCGCGTCAGGAGGCGCAGCAGCTCATCACAGCCTTCCTCCCGATCGCCTATCCAGGGTCTAAATCCTCGACACCTTCCAAGACGGCCTTTGACGAACAATTCATCAAGAGTGATTGTCCTTCCACATCCGCAGCGGACGCCTGCGTCACGGGCCTCGGAGCTGGTGCCGGTTTCCTCGAGCCACATCAGTTCATTGCATGGTTGGCCGCTGTGTAATACCTGCTTCCAGTCGATATCCTGCAAATGCCCATTCTTGCATCCGCACACGAAGCGGATTGGCGTGGCATCCTGCTTTTTTCCATCAATATAGGCATATTTGCGGCGCTGTGGGTCGAGATCTGTCCACCGCACCATGCGGCGGCGGCGGGCATCTTGGGGCGTGGGATCGTCGCAGGTTAGCCACGTCGGAAAGGCTCGCACCTGAATTTGCGGCGAGGGAAGACGCGGGTCATTGTTGCCTATGGGTGGTGTGCGCAGACTGAGCGGGCGATCAGTAGGCCAGCGGCCGTCATTGGTGAGGCGCTCGCGGAGCATTTCAGAAAGACGCGGTTCGTCGATGGAACGGAAGGCATACGGCCCACGCATGTTCCATTCGTCAACCGAAGCGACGATCACAGAGCGTTCGGGTAGGTCCAGCATCGCACCGGGGCCGAACAATCCGACTACCTGACTTTGGCGTAGTACATCCTTGGCCATTATGCGCCCCCCTGCGGCAAATTCAGCCAACTCCCATTCGGTTGGCAAATTTCAAGTGGTACGCTTGCCTCCACATCACGCATGGACCGACCAGCGACGAAGGCGCGATAGCCTGGGTCAAGATTATCGAGTTGGGGATCGAGCGGCTCGTGCAGCAGAGCGTGGGTTGCAGGTCCATAGTAGAAATCGCCCCCCGTCGCGGTCTGCTCGGCCGCCAAATTGATCCATGTATCGAGCAGTTGATCTACCGCTTGCCCCAAGGTCTGGGCGCCGCCGGCGACGGCGTTTGGCGGGGCCCGATCTACAATTGCCGCTCGAACTTGGGCCCGCAGGTCTGGATGATCCGCGAGCGCACGCACGGCACCGCTTGGCGTCATCTCTGGCAGCAGATGGCGTGCCAGAGACACCACGACCGCCGCCAGCGCGCGGTCGAGCGCGCGAGCGGCCCATGGCGTCACGCTCGTTGCTTCCACCGCGCGGTAGAAGCACGCATGGAATTGGCGGAATCGCTCGTAATGGAGACGGTCCCGAGGTTTATGGATGTTCAGCAACGAAAGTACGAGGCCAGGCTTATCCTTGTCACGACCTACGCGGCTTGTGGCCTGGATATACTCGGCGGCAGTCTTCGGTTGGCCTTGCACAAGCATCAGACCCAGGCGGGTAATATCAAGACCGACCGAAATCATGTTGGTGGCCAAGGCAACATCGACACCTTTGGCGCTGCCGTCACAGGACCTTTCCAGATCGGCTTTTGCCTCAGCAACCTGATCCGTTGAGACACGAGAGGTCAACTCGATGATCGAGCCTTCCGGCCGTAGCCGCCGGTCGATAAATGGCGCGTCAAGTGGATCAAGGCGCCGGCGCTTGGTACCGTACTCACGTAGACGCGTTCGCACTTCATCCTCCACGATGCGACGGGCACCGCCCAGTTCGCGCAGGGCGTTGAAGTAACAGAGCGCTGTCATATAAGGGTCTGCCGCCGTTCCCGTATCGGCATAGGCGGCTTGCGCTGCGGCCAGCAACGTCGCGAGCACGCGCAGATAGACCAGCTTCGGCCCTTTGCCCTGAGCCGTAAGGCCAACATACCAGCGAGCTGGTGACACCTCAGGCGCCTCGGTGACGGCAAAGAAGCTATCATGCCGTTGAGGCCCAGGTGCCGGGAAAATCTGGGTCTCAGCCCGATCGAATAGTGCCCTAATTTGCGTTTCGGCGCGGCGGACCGTCGCCGTGCTGGCAACGATCTTCGGCCGGATACGCTTGTCACCCATTGCCCGCGTCGACAGCCGGTCGAGCGCCGTCTCATACAGCCCGGCGACGGTACCAAGCGGGCCACTAATCAGATGCAACTCGTCCTGGACGATCAGATCCGGCGGATCAAGTTCGGCGCCATTCCACAGGCGCTTGCCCTCACTCCTGGCGTCGTTAGCGCCGTAGAAGCCCCATTCGTCCATGCGGTTGACGTGGCCAAAGAATGCCCCGGCCTCCCCAAGCCAGGGCAGACCGGCAAATTTGTCCACTGTGGCGATAAGGAAGGCGGGCAGGCGGCGATAGATGGCTTCGTCGACCGTGACGACGGGCAGTGCTCGGTCTCCCGTAAACACGCAGGCCGCGTTTGCACAGCGGATCTCCATGTTCCGAGGCGCTTTGTCATTCGGCGTGCAAGCGAAGCTGTTTCGCTCGAACGGGGTCGCGCACCACGGGCAAGCCTTCAGCGGTGCGGGTGCCTCCTTCGTTTTACCTTTGCTGTAGCGGGAGACACGAGCAACGGCTGTTTCCTGGTCCTTATTGTCCTTACTGCCCAACCGGTTGGGGCTCGCCGCGGAGCCGACCCAGAGTCCGATTTCAATCGGCCAAGTGCCTAGCAGGGGTTTTCCGTCCTGTTGCCAAGCCGGCTCACCGCGCATCAGTTCCAGCGCGCAGACCACACCAGCTGCGCGAGCGAGCTGGTCCAGCGTCAGCAGGCGCAGTGTATAGCGCATCAGCACCGTCACACCCGCACCGAGCGCCCCACCCGCGGTCAGACGGCGATAGGCAATGGTGTAGGCGGCGAGCCCAAGATAAGCCTCGGTCTTGCCGCCGCCGGTGGGGAAGAACAGCAGGTCGACCACGTCACGGTCGGCATGGGTCTTGTCAGTCAAGCCGTCGAGATTCAGCAGGATGAAGGCAAGCTGGAACGGACGCCACGCTGGCTTGGGTTGCTGTGCCGGGTCCCCTTGGGTGCCGGCATTGCGTTGCCGCGCGGCGCGGGCCACCGCTTCGTTCATTGCGGCGAAAGCGCGCCGCACGGTGGCATCACGCTCGAGCAGGGCGATGCCAGAGGCAATGCGGCGCCGGGCAACCCAGGCCCGGTTGATCAGCTCCTTGGCGACCTCTTGGCGGCGCGGCCCATCCGGAACGTAACGTGCCTGCGCTTCGATCCAGCTGCCATAAGCTTCCGGCAGATGAGCCAAGGCAGTGTGCAGCTGCGCTGGCTCGGCAGCAGCTTGCGCTAGGTCTTCCATGCCCCAGCTGACGCCGGTGATCTTGGTGTTCGGTGCAACACGCTCCACCTCGGCGATCGGCAGTGCATCGGTCCAAGCCCTGCGGACAACTTCCCCCTTCTCCCAATCGGCCGAAACGGTATGGCCGACCGCGTACTCCACCACGTCGCTGTAATGCAGATCCGCCAATCGCCGGTCGAAATCGGCGTCATTGATCGCGGAGAGATCCGCGCGGGGTAGCAGCCCCTCGGCGCAGGCGACTTCCAGGCGCGCCTGAAAAGCAGTCGTCAGGTCAGCCGCACGCGTCGCCAATCGGCGGCGTCGGTTCACCAGCAACACAGTGACCACGCGCATCTCGACGGTGCTACCGTCCGGCTGGGTGACCTTGTAAGGTCGGGCGACAGCCTCCACCGTTAGCCCGCCCCCCGGGCGACCGGGCGCGGCGCTATTCGGCACGATCATGGGAAATGCGCTGCGCCCCTGGGCCGGGATGGGCAAGGTGAAGGTCTCACGGCACGCGTGACGGCGCCAGTTGGGTTTGATTGTGGTCCGGTAATTCTCCGTTAGCTCCAGCTCGCTCATGGACGGCTCAGTCGTGTAATCGCCCCAGCTGACCGTAATTTCCAGTGCATCAACTGTGTTTGGCACCTGCACGGTCAGGCCGATCGAGGAAGGCTGAAAGCGATGCCGGGCAGGACCATGATCTTCTTCGCCGGCATCCTCGGCACGTCCACCGCCAGGCACCGGGTCCGCGTCCTCCGCAGGGTCGGGCAGGTCTAGCGCGGTGACTGTGTCGTCCTCCTCGCCCTTACCATCCGGTGCCGGTACGATATAGCCGGTAAGATACCAGCTGCTCGGACGTTCCGACAGAAGTTCGGTGGCAAGGTCAGCTTCCTGTGGGTCGGGGCCAATTAGATCGCGGCGCAGGATATCAACAAGTTTAGTGCGTATCGTGGTTGGCGTCGTCATGCGGCTTCGTCCTCGGCGTCTTCATCGGTTGCTGCGAGCGGGGTAAGGCCCTGTCGGCGCTCCTCGGCAGCTCGTTCGCGGTTGAGTTCAAGCAGGCGAGCCAGCACCTCGTCGCGGAAGGGCGCGGGCCAGAAAAAACGTTTCCGGTAACGATGATCCGCCTCGTTATCCTCGTCCAGGAATTCCGGCGCGGCACGGTCGGCCAGATCGTTCCAGCCATAGGCGCGTAACACGGCAACATCCATCTCGTGGTGAAGCTCTCGCAGGCGCACAATGTCCGGGCCGCGCTCACTTGGATTGCGGAAGTGATTGTAAATTTTTGTTAGCCCCTCTTTGCGGGCTTCCATTACCGCGGTTCTGTGACCGCGGTATTCGTTTGCAAGCTGTTGGATTTTGTCTTGTTCACTTTGCGATGCTGGAAACGGAAAATTATCAAAGCAGTCAGCAACATTATAACGCAAATCATCTTTCAATGATGACCCAAACTCCCGCGTCCAAATTTCGTGTGCCCCTGAGAGTAAAAATCCGAAGGAGCGTAAGTCACTGGCGGTCAATACGATTAGGGTTTGATCATAGACGAAACCCGACGGCAAATAAGTGAATGTCGCAAAATTAGAGCTCGTCAGGGAGCGGACTAAGACTTGTTTCGCCCCCACCAATGCTGCCCTGAGAGCAGGCCGCACCTTTTCGAAACGCCACCAAAATCGCTTTGCTCCCGGGATCTTCTGGAGCTGCCGTTCAGGCTTTACTAGCCGTTCTACGATCGAAAGAAGATCGGGCCAGTCTGCTGCTACGGGGGCTGGATAATCCCCTGGAACAACCCCAAGCCTCCGGCATTCGACGCGTTCGCGCTCTGTCATCTTCGCCCAGCTCTTCTCCATCTCCTCCCGTCGCAGCGGAAAATCATTGAAATCAATACACCAGCGCCAATGCGTATGTGTTGGGCTGGCGTTCACCTCCTCACCGCCGAGATAGACAAAAATACGCTCGGCATTGCGCGGGTCTTTCTCAATTAGCCGGTGCATCTCCGCAACAGGCGTGGCCTTGCCCTTTGCCGCCGCCTCGTCGTCAAAGGTGAAGCCGAGACCAAGCAAGATCGCCCCTTGGAACGATTTTCCGGAATTGGCAGCGAGCCGTTCCGGTGAGGCGTCTAAATTGCCATCCACCAGATAGGCCGAAATGCGCCGCGCCGGCTGGCCGTCGAGCACCGGGCGGGGTACTGCGCCTCGCAGCACGTGCACAACCGAAACAATTACAGCCGCCTCGCCCGGCCAGGGCAGACGCCGCACCGCGCGCGAAATATTGCCCCCCGAGCTAAGCAGGGTGCGCAAGCCGGTCTCTCGCGTGTCACCCTGACCAATGGTGTTGGTAGCAATCAATCCGAAACAACCAGCTGGACGCAGCAGTGCGAAGGCACGGCGGAAGAAATGCGCCACGAGATCGGCATTGCCGTGTGCGCCCTCGTGCAGCGTCTGCAACCAATCAAGGTAATATGCACGGTGGCCGTTAATCAGCGTGTTTTTGCCGGCAAAAGGAGGATTACCGACAATGGCATCGAAGCCCTGCGCCTCGCCGGCAAACACTTCAGGAAATTCGATTTGCCAATGAAAGGGCTGGATCGGGAACTGCCCCGCCGCTAACTGAGCCGCGGCCGCACGGATTTTTGGCCATGACTTGTCAGGCGCTAGGCCGGCAGCAACTCCCAGCTCCTTTCGCGCTTCTTCCCGCGCCTTGGGCTTCGCTGCGGAGAAGAACGCCGCCAACGTCGCATCACCCAGCCACCGCGCTTGTGAGGTCCAGGTTTCGATCTCGCGATAGCGGGCTTCTTGGATGGCGCGGGCGATGTCATCTGGCGCCTCACGGATGGCGCGTCGCCCCTCGGTAACCTGCCGCACGCGCTCCTGAAGGAAACCGTCGAACGGCGCAGCGTCGCTCTGCCCCTCTTGCCAACGCAGGCTGCCGATCTGCCGTGCTGTCAGCCCCACAAGGCTGTCGCCGCTCTTGAGCGCATGATCGAGAAAGGTGAATTCATGGTCGCGCGCCAGCGTCGCCAGCCACAACGACAAACGGGCTAGGTCGGTAGCGAGCGGATTGCGGTCGACGCCGTAAAGGCAGCGCTGGGCCACCAGCCGGCGGGCCAAGAGATCCTCGTCCTCATCGTCCGGAATTGGTGGGCGCGTGCCGGGATGGTGTGCCCAGGCGCGTGCCAGGCGGGCGGCCAACTGACGGCAAGTTTCCACCAGGAAGGCGCCGGAGCCCATTGCCGGGTCGCACACCTTCAGCGCCAACACCTCATCTGGCATAGCCTTTTCGCCAATGCGTTCGAAAGCGGGCTCCAGCGCGTGCCGAACGATGGGTTCGGTGAGGGAGCGGGGCGTGTAGTGGCTACCGGTACGGCGGCGCTCGTCAGTGGGCTGCAGCAGCGGCGTGCCTTTGGGCAGGACGATGCCTCCAGGCGACCCGCGCTCGTCAACAATCGGGCGCAGAGCCTCCACCAACCCAGCTTCGTCTTTGGCCGCTTCGATAGCCGCTGCCTGTTTGGCTGAGAGCTGACCTCGAGAATACTCCTCTTTCAGTAACCGTAGCCGATCCTTGCCTTTTTTGGCTACCACCTCGACGAGATCGACAAACACTGGTGTGCGGTTGTTCTTGCCGGCGGCGATGGCAAGCGCAGGGCCAGGCGCGGGCAGCACGTCGAAGCCCATCACCGTCTCATAAACGCTGCCGATCTGCTCAACATCCAGGGTTCGGTAGGAAAGTCGTTCGCCATTCAGCATCAGCAGCCGATCAAGCACGCGCAACACGGTTCCGTCCGACAGCGTGGGGATGGCGATGGGGCTTTCAGGGGTGTCCTGGCCTTGTAGGAAGGGAAAACGCGCCGGGTCGAATAGCGCGCCGCCTCGGCCACGTATCCAGCCGCTGGCGTGGCCCTCATGCACCAACTTGAACAGCGCAAGCAGCCGTCCCCAGGCGCCGGTGCGCTCGTCCATGGTATCCGGGGTGCGCGCGGCATCTTCCAGCAACCGGGCATGCAGACCGCGCACGCCATAGCCGCGCGCATAGAGACCGCGCGCTGCGGCGTCATTGCGGGAGGGGATAAGGTCGCGGTCCTCGGCATAGAGCAGGAACACAAGCCTCAGCAGAACCGTCAGCAGCCCCTCATAAACGTGGTGCGGACGGGTGCGCGCCAATTCAGCCAAACGAGTCTGGTCGGCCACGTTGAAGCCACGCAACAGATCATGCAGCGCGCCCAGCACCTGACTTGCCAGCGTCGCGGAAACCGTTGCCTGGGCAGCTCGGCTCTCCGCCAACAGGGCAGGCAGGCGGCGCGGCTCGGCATCGTTGAACAAGCGGAAGCGGTGCAGCAGCAGTTTGAAACCCGCCAGCATCGGTCGGCCGGCCACCTGTCGCATGGGGTCCAGCGGAAAGCGGATCCAACCAGAAGTCTCGCCACGCGGAGCATAGACGAGGCGCCAAGCGTCATCGCTGATCAGCAGGCCGGTAGGTATATCGGTCTCGCGCAGTAGGCGCTCCAGCCGCTGATGTGGTGTAGCCTCCCAGCCTGAGAGCGCCCCGCGCGCGTCGGGAGCGAGACCGGGGGGCAGGATCTGTACCAGTATCTGGTAGCCTTTGCCTCCTGGCTTGAGCACAGCCCAGTTTGGTGCCAGCCGCGTTTCGGCCTCTGGCACCCAGGCCGAGATTTCATCCGACAGTGTCGGGCCACCCGGGGCGCCAGCAATCAAAGCCGGCTGCCAGCCAAGCAGAGTGGTGGCAATATCCCAGGGACTCGCTCCGGCACCGCCCTCGGGGATGAGCTCTTCTGCTTCTTTGGTGTCGGCACTGGTTTGTTCCTGAGGCGGCAAACCACGCTCACTAAGGACGCGCGGCGCCACCACCAACCCAACAGGTTGAACGTGGCCGAGCCACTCAAGATTTGGATCGTCAGCCATGATCAATTCGTCCCGGGCCAGAGATAGACGAGCCCCACCGGCTCCACGCGCGCGGCGCGCACGCGATAGCCCTCGCGCACCCGGGCGGGTTCCTCGCTGAGTTCTCGTTCAAGTGAACGCAAGCGCTGTTCCCAATGCCGCCGGTCAGCGCGGCGTTGGGCTGCTTCATTGTCAGGGATGCCAGGCAGCATGAGTTGCCGATCCTCCGGCTCCGCCGCCGCCGAGGCGATGCGGTTGCGTTGGTCCGTGAGCAGCTTTTCAAGAGAAGCTGCTTCCACCGCGCCGCGTTCTGCCAGCTCTGCTTCCACCCCGGCACGCCGGGCAGCCGCGCGGCGCTCCAGTTCTGATGCAAGGTCCGCGGCATCGGCGGCGGCAGTCAGGCCAAGGCGCTCCCGTATGGCGGCCGCAACAACCCGCGGGTCACGCAGAGCGACATCGAGCTGTGCCAGGGTGGTTTCCTCACCATGCGTGCCCATGGGGCGCAGGGGCTGTTTGCCGTGGGTGGACTCTGACCATAGCGCTGTGACAGTGATGAGTTCCTCATGCAGCCGCGCTGCTCCCGATCCGTAGAGTGCAAGTCGCCCGAGCAGAAGCACCCGCGGCTGGGCCCCGGGGCCGACAACAACGCAGCAGCGCGACAGGCTGTTTTGAAACCCCTGGCTGGTGAACCGGGTGAGCAGGCGCCGGATGAAGCGATGTTCGAGGTGCAACTGCACAACGTCTATCGCGTCGGCGCCGTTGGGCAGAATTGCCGGGCGGAATGATATGGCGCGCAACGGCGCCACCGCGCGGTAGTCTTTCAGACGCTCGCGCCGTTCTCGCCGCCGGATGCGTAAATCATCGAATGCTTCAGCCCATGTGCCAGAACCAAAGGCCGGATTAGAAGCGTCGAGCTTGAACAGTCTGACGCCTTGCACATCCCCCACAGCACCGGCAGGTAGGTTGACCCCCATGCGTTCGAGCGCTGTTTTGGCGACACGCAACAGTTCGTCAGGATCGACGCCGACTGACAGGCGGGATTGCTCAAGCAGCCGGCGCAATTCGTCCAGGTTACGCGCCTCTCTAGCCCGACGTCGCTCGGTGGCGTCGTCCATCTCCTCTTGGGCAATGGCGCCGCGCTCGTGATCGGTTGCTTCGGTGATGTTTCGCGCTTGGACAGAGGGGCGGACGATGCCTTGCTGGTCGAGATCTTCGGCGATGCGGTTCGTCAACACCTGTCCGGCTGACCCTAGCTGCTCGCGGATCAACTCGGTCTTCCGCACCAGGGCATCGAGCACGATGTCTTCCGGGCGCTGCGCATAGAGAAAATAACGGCAAAAGACCTGGGGCGCGGGCTGTAATTTACGATCAATGCGGCCGTTGCGCTGCTCCAACCGGGCTGGGTTCCACGGCAGGTCAAAATGCACCAAGTCATAGCACCGCGACTGCAGGTTGATGCCCTCGCGAGCGGCGTCCGTACAGACCAGAATGCGCAGGCGCTCGGTGGCGGGGTCAGCGTTGAAGCCACGCTTGAGCGCTTCGCGCTCGTCCAGCGGCGTGGCGCCGACAATATGCGCGATCCGTCCATCCAGATCACACTCATAAAGTGCTTCGCTAAGCCTGCGTTCCAGCCAGACGCGTGTCGCCTCCCACTCGGTGAAGATCACAAGGCGCCGGTTATTCCAAACGCCCTCGCTCGTCATGTTGTCGCGGATCCATTTGGCCAGCCACCGTATCCGGGCATCCGGCTTACTGCGATAGCCCTCGGCAATCTCAAGCATGGCATCGACGGCGGACAAAGCAGACGCGCGTTCGTCCTGGGGCGCATTTTGGGCTGCCAGGGCCGTGGCAGCCGCGGTAGCGGCATCCTCATCAATGGCCAGGAGATCGTCATCCTGCCCCGGGGTCACCAAAAGATCCCTGGCGAGCGCTGGCGCAGCGGATTCGTGTTTCGCAAGGCTCTCGCGGTGCTTGGCAAGCGTGCGGGCGAAGGCTTCGACGGAGGAAAGCAAACGCTTCTGCAGGCCCACGAAGATGAATTTGGCCTGCATTGCCGATTGCTGCCCCCGCTTCCCGGCGCCACCGAGCATGGTTGCGCCGTATTCAGCTAGCATACGGGGGAGCGCTAGGTCTGGACTGTCAGGCGGTAAGTCGTCGATCACCATGGGTTCGACGACTCGCTGAGGGAACGTTTCGCCAAAGTGACGAAGGTCGGACTTCAACCGGCGGACCATCACGGCCTCGAGGTCGCGCGGGCGAACCTTGACCCCTCGCGTAAAGCGCTGCGAGTCCAACATTTCGAGAAGGGCGGAGAACGAGTTGGAGTGCCCGTTATGTGGTGTCGCCGTCAGGAAGAGGCGATGTTCGAAGCGAGCGGCAAGGCTGCGGATCGCCCTGGTGAACTGGCTATCTACCGCATAACGGGCCCCATGCGCTGGGGCAGCGTGATGGGCCTCATCTAGGATCAGCAGCGCTCGAGGGCGGAATTCTCCGAGCACATCGCGCAGACCGGCCATATAGGTCTCGTCCGACAGCAGACTGTGCGAGATAATGAAGCGGGAGCCCATCTCCCAAGGGTTGGCCCCAAAGCCCCGGTCGCGCCGTAGATCCGACAGGTAGTCACGGTCGACAATCGTGAAGGCGAGTCCGAACTTGGCCTCCAGCTCGTCCTGCCACTGCCGCACCATGCCAGCCGGAGCTGCCACCACGGCAAAGTCAATCCTGCGGCGCAAGAGCAGCTCGCGCAAAACAAGCCCGGCTTCGACGGTCTTACCCAGACCCACGTCATCAGCAATCAGCAGGTTGACGCGCGGGAGCCGGAGAGCCTTGCGCAGCGGGAGGAGCTGATAGGCATCGAGCCTAATACCGGCGCGAAAGGGCGCCTGGAGAAGATCCCTGTCGGCGGTGGTAGCGGTGTTCCACTTGATGGTGCGCAGATAGGCCGAGAAGATTTCGGGATCCTCGGTCGTTTCGCGCGGCAGGAAGTCCCAGCCCTCTTGACTAAGGCGCTGGGCATCAAGCTCCGCGTCCCAGACCACCTCGGTTAGCTCCCCCTGCGTGTCATCGTCGATACCGGCAAGGGTAAGGGTTTGGAGCTGGTCGCCTAGATCAGAGACGTCTTCGACAAGCCATCGCCGGTTGCGAACCTGAACAAAATCTCCCAGTTGAGGATGCATCAGCATTGGCTTTCTCGAAGCAGTTGCGCCTGTTTCCTTTTTTGGACGTTTATCGCAAAACCTACAAGGGTGCCAATGGCGGCTTGGCGCCCCGAAAAAGCCTGCGTCGTATCTGATGCTGCGTTTCCGGTTCTGACACGAGGCGAGCGCTGGAACGCAATAATGGGCCGGCCGTGTTGGATCCGACCGGCGCGGCAAAGCAGCAGCTGCTATAGTCCGATCAACCGCCCTTAACATGTTGACAAATTCCCATAAACGCAGGTTAAATGGAGGTATTGATCGGTTGCCTGCATGCGGGTGACCTAACCGAGCGGAGCGACGATAGCCGTGAGGAATGGTCATAGTAGGTGATCGCGTCGGATGTGCCCTGGGAAGTACGGTTTTGTTGTGTTGACAAAACCGATGATACCAACGGCGAGACACGCCAGGTCGGCAATACGGCCATTCAACCGAGTTCTGAAGGTGAATGGTCATGCGCAGATTTCCTCAAACTAATGCCAACCCATTATCAGCAGCCGAACTGTCGGCTGATAATGTTGTCAAACGTCGTGATCTGTCAGCGATCGATGATCTTCTGGCGGGATACAGTTTCGTTAAGGACAATTTTCAAACCGAGGTCCAGGCTGCTGCGAAATGCTATGTGAAATTCCGGCGGTGGTTCACCAAGGCTTTTGTCAATCATTATATCAACGTGAGCTGGGAGACTGATGTTCTGCCCACCTACAAGGGGCTTGTCGGCGAGATCTTTGATTGGCTTCAGCACATGTCGCTGCCCGATATGAATGTAAATTCCCTTCACAGCCTCAATCAAGCGATTAAAGCCCTCCAGAAGGTTTCTGATTCAGACACTTTTGCAGCGTTCTTTTCTCCGGATCTTGAGCATATGCTCCGCCTGACGATCTATAAAGCATCCGCAGGTGATGAAATTTGTCAACGCGAAGTGGCGCAGCGCTGTATCATGCTTGCCGTTTCGGACAACGAGAATAGAAAAGGCGACAGTCATCTCTATTTTCGGTCGGCGATCGGCTGGCTGAATCCGGGCGTTCTGGACACGAGCATCGAAACGGCACAACGCGATTTCTTATCTCCAGTTTATGCACTGTTGGCCGGCGATGTGACGTTGACGCAGCTTCGTGACAAAATCGAACCGCATCAGTTTCGGCTAATCTTCGGCCTGACGAACACGGGCAATGGCGTCCCCCTCACCGCAACGGGGGGTGATGCAGACGCCACCGATCTGCAAAAGGTGCAGTCGGTCAATGGCCCTAGTATTATTGTCTTTCCGACTATCGGTGATCCAGATGAAAATCTGCGTGCCCGCGAAGCAAAAAAAATGATCGAACCGGTGTTGGCAAAATCGATTCCGTTGGTGGCACCGCCAAATTTGAAGGTGGTCCGGCATAACTTGGTTGCTGCATTTCCTCACGCGGGCGACATTATTGATGCAGTACTCAAAGATGTTTCGTCCCGAAGAACAGCTGAAGGCCACCCATACATTGGGTTCCGCCCGGTCCTTCTGGTCGGAGAGCCAGGCTCCGGAAAATCAACATTTGCGCAGCAAGTTGGCGAAATGCTCGGGCTTAAACCGTTGCTTTACGGATGCGCCGCCAGCACGCCCGACGGCATGTTCGGAAGCACCGCCCGGGCATGGGGCACGGGCATGATGTCGACGCCAGCATCGCATATTTTGCGCAACGGGATCGCCAATCCTTTGGTCGTTTTGGATGAGATTGAAAAGGCCGGATCCAGCAAAAACAACGGAAGTCTCCTTGATGTCATTTTGCCGATGCTCGAGTCCAGCACGGCATCCCAGATCTACTGTAGCCATCTGAAGGCTCCCACAAATTTGTCAAAGATTTGCTGGATCGCAACTGCAAACTCCCTATCTAGCCTGTCGGCACCTTTGCGCGACAGGTTTCGGATCATGCACTTTCCAGTTCCATCTAACTTACATCTAGCAAAGCTGGCGGATTCCTTGTTGTATACCATCGCACGTGACCGTGGGCTCGATCTGCGTTGGGCATCTGCACTGACGGCAGTCGAGATTGAGATGGTACGCCAGCACTGGCGCGGCGGATCAATTCGAGCCCTGCGTCGGCTGGTAGAGGTAGTTTTTGATGCCCGTGACTACAATCTTAGTGTCGTATCGAATTAAAAAGCGGAGGTTTCAATGCTTCTGGGGGATATTACGGACGGCGCAAGCTACATCGGGGATGCGGAGAAACGCACTCATGGATGCCGCATTCGCGGTGCAGAGGAATGCTAATTCGGCTCGTGCATGGCGGGCAAAAGCAGAGGCGTTGGAGGCTGAACGTAACACGCTGTTGGCTGATTATAATATTTTAGTCGGGCAGTTATAACGCGCTCGCCGCATTCGCAAAGTTATAGGGTATCGTACGCTAGCACATAAAAAAGGAAGACGAAAATGATCATTCCAATCGCAGGCATTGCGGAAGCAATTGGAGAAGCAGGAAACTATACCGACTTTTTTGCACTCCAGCGCGAGCAACAGTTGCGCGCCGCTGCACGGCGGAGTGCCGACGCCGCGGACCAGTGGCGCGCAAAAGCGCGCGCGCTTGAGGGAGAGCGCGACCGGTTGTTGGCTGACTATAATATCCTTGTGAACGAGTATAATCGCCTCGGGACCTATGCGAAATCAAAAGGTATCGTGCGATGATCCAGTCTGTGCTTCAGGTTGCCCCGATCAAAAGCGGCGCGAAAGGAATGGGAAGGGCAGCCTGAGTTCAGCAGGTCGCTGAAATCGGCACGGCACGGCTCAAGGTCCAAGAGCAGCCGCATGATGCGTACGACGACGGGCGGGCTTTTCCGCGAGCCGTTGCGCCAGTTTTGAATGCTGCGTTCCGACGCACCGAGGACGGTCGATGCGTTCCGGGTAGACCAACCCAAAACGTCCAGAAAAAAAGCGAACTCATCGGTAGTTAATGTACCATCGAGCTGCTGCAGTTGTTCGACGAGATCCCATGAGTAACGTACGTCTTCCGCCGTTGTAATCACGCGCAATAACCGCGCCACCGGCGCCGGGATATCCTGCTGATCGCTCAGCCAACGCTCAACGGTGCGACCGGTCACGCCAAGCATCGTCGCCAGGGACCTGTGACTAAGATTCATGCGTGCCATAATGAATGTCAGCTCATCGGGCACCATGCGATCTCTCGGCCCCGCGGCCTTCAGGGAAAACACCAATTTGGCATTCACCTCTTGCGCGATTTCCAGATATATCGCGCTCAGTGGTAGGTGGAGCGCGATAAAACGGTCGATGTGGTCGTCATCGCCGGCGCCGCGCGCCAAAGTCGCTACACCACTTTGACTGCCGTAAAAAGGGACAGTAATTTGTTCATGGTGACCGTCCAGATGCTCCACATCAACCGCAACCAACGCGCCCATCGCTTCGATTTCGGAGGCAGCTCGTTTGCAATCGCGCATGTCCGATAAAATGACATATTCATGACCGACAATCTTAGTGTTCTCATCAAGCCGCATCATGGTTCTTCTCCTGCCGGGCTTGATGATCAATCTCGATGATGTAGCTTTCGATATCTGACATAGCCCTGTTATATCCGTCCGGATCCATCATGTGGATCTCAGGAAACGCTCCACATCGTGACAATCGCATGTAGGCATCTTCGCGTGGCATTGCGGTTTGCCTCGCATTCACCGTATACCAGCGCACTTTCGGCATACCGCCAAATGACAGCACATAACGTGCAAAAACCGGCAGCCGCCCACACCGGCGCAGAATCTCCCCATTGACCCTCCATCCCTGAAATGACGGATCTGTCACACGACTTATCAGGTATTTGTCTGCGTCTTTCATGAGAATACCTACATTCGACGTGGTGTACCATATAGGAGCATTCAGAAAGCCGCCACAAAAATCAACAACAACTATTTGATATCATTTTGTTTTTTCTTATTTTTGTTTGTTGCTCTAAGAGGCTGGAACTTCTTCTCTGCAGGATGGGATATCTTCCATCGCATCAGCATTATCCATCACCACCTGGGTGACGGGCGGTGCGATTTCAGCCGCATATGCGGCCGCCGCATCGACGGCATTTCTGAGTTCATCGGGGCAACTCAACGATTTTCCGACTATTTTGATGATGTCGAAATCGCTGCGGTCGTCAATGGGATCCTCGGCGTCGCGGAGCCCTGTGCGGCTGACACGCAACGTGACGTCAGGGGCGCGCAGTGGAACGGTCTCGCGGCTGATATAAACTAGAAGGTTATCGCGATGGCGGGTCATCGCAACGTATGCGGCCTTGGACGCTTCAGCCGTGACAAACCAGAGCACCTGGTTCCACGTCCCACCCTGCGAGCTCATTGTCGTTAAACAAAACGCGTGTTGAAGGTGGGGTGGCGAACCGTTCCTGCCGGAAATTTTGAGTTGCTGCGCGGTGGTTCGAAACTGTCGGTCATCATCAGTGATGAGCGTGATCGCATCACCGTCAATCAGCACATTATTGAAAATGGTTCCATTTTCAATAATGTGGCCATTGCCAAGGTTGAGTTGGGCGCCCGCAATCAAACCATCGCCCGTCGCGATACAGAGCTTCCCCGGTTTTGCGTTTTTACCGCGGGGCACCGCACTAATCACTGTATCTGCCCCTGTTACAATCCGAAGATCCCGAGCTACGTCACGCAACGCAGTATTAATGCTGGCGACATTTCTATTCGTCGCCGTGATCGCCATCGCATCGCCACCCGACGCGCGGAACGCCGCGGCAATCCGGCTGACGGCTTCATCGGTTGTCTGACCTACCGTCACATGCCCATGGCCGGCGTAATCATCAAGGGCCTGATCGACCACGCCGGCTTGGGCTTTCATGCTCGCGCCACGCATCCACGCCACTTTCTGCCGGCGGATTTGTCTGATCTGTGTCGCGGGATTTGCCTTTGCGATGATGGCCAAAGGATCGCCTGCTTTGATGCTGGACATCTGTCGTGTATCACCGACAAACACGATCTTGGTCCCTGTCGTGGCGCCGATCTCCAACAACTCTAATGCGAGCTCGCGGTGGAGCTTTCCCGCCTCATCGATCAGAATTACATCATCCGGACCAAGCTTCAAATTTCCCGCACGGTGCTGGTTGATAATCCGATCAACACTAAATTTTTCTTCGATCTCCAGCTCGCGCGCGAGGACGCCGGCAGCGCGCCATTCTGGCGACGCTAGGAGGAGACGTTTGCCGTCGACCTCACACGCACGCTTGATCCCCGCGCTTGCCGTTGTTTTTCCGACGCCAGCACCGCCTTCAATCGCGATCGATCCGCCAACCCCGAGGGCATCGCGCAGGGCATCACGTTGCTCTGTGCTGAGCCGATCGTCATCAAACGCTGCTGCCAAGGCCGCTGCGCTGAACCTAGATGCTTCTGTGCTGCGCGATTTGACAATCTCAGTAATACGCATTTCATCCGAAATGATCTGCGGCGTGGACAAAATTGGCTGCCCTTCGTCGGCGGCTATTTGCACGAGCTCACCGGACCTTTTCATAGTGCCGAGTGTGGCGTCGATGTAGCTGAGTTGATCCACCCGACCGATCGCTGCACAAATCGTCTGCGCCACCAGCCGGCGCTGGTCCCAAAAAGATCGCGTCTCTGCCATACCTTCGATCGCTTCGGTCATGATCGCCTGCATCTCGCCTTGTTGGCGGGCGGGAGCGCGATAAATGGGTGGGCCGTCCAGATGTGCCCACTCCACGCCGGGCTCAATGCCATGTTCGGCAGCCTCCGCAGTCCACTTCTCATCAAGCTCCGGTAGTGGCGGGATATCCGCCTTGCGGGCTCGAGTTTGCAGAGCAACAATCTGCGCCGCGGCTGCATCGTCCCCTGTCAGAAACCCCTGCCGGGCGGCCTCGGCCTTGATCTTCTGACGGCGCGTTGACCAAGAAACCCGGAGATCGTCAGGAACGTCCGCTACAATGAACCCATGTTCTGCGTGTGCTGCAACAGAGATGCCATTTGTCTCGAGCGCGCGACCTACCTTCCACTTGAAGATCGCGTCCAGGAGAATGCGGTTTTCTTTTAACTTTTCATTATTTATGGCGCCGCAGCTGCCGTCCTGCCGCTCCGCGATGTTCGGGAGCACGCAGTGACAATGCAAATTTGGATCACCTTCGCGCGTGCTGTGGTGCAGATACAGAGCTGCCGCAAAGGATTTCGCGGGACGGCGGATCGTCCCGCCTTTTCCTTGCCTGCACTCGATGAGACCTTGCTTATGGACCAAATCCAAAATCTCGCGTGTCGCTTGATATAGAATTGCCTCGAGGCGCGCTCGATCTGCGGCGCCACAAAGCGCCCACAACACCGAGAAGTCCTTTGGTGGTGTCAAGCAGACATCAAGTGCGGCCCGCCGTTTTTTTGGAAGTTGATCTGAGAGGGGCTTTCCGCTTTTCGCGTCACAGCCTTTCGCCAGGCGCTGCAATTCGAACGGCATGACGACCGATTTGTCCTCTGTCTGCCAATTCGTCGGAGAACACCACACGCCCGGGGGCTCCCCGCCACCGGCGTCGACGTAATACGCCATGCGACCTGGCGCATCGCCAGACGTGCGCGCGTTATCAGTGTAGTAGGTGATGTCTTTAACCCAAGCATCAGAGATCATACCCGAATCATAAGTGACTATCTTAGCAAGGGACTAACTATTTCTTGTTTTGTGCCGCAGGCGCCTCTGTCACTGAAGGTGCGTCATGTGTGGAGAAAAAATGACAGCTGGGTGCCGCCCGCTCGTCCGATGCGAATGCCCCCATAGCGCGGGCTGCACAACAGATGATTGCCCTTCCCAATCGATTTATTTCCCAATAATTCCGGGAATTTCTGGGAATTATTGGGAAATAATAAGATAAAAATACACGCAATATTAATGGGTTGTTGATATCCATGTGTGATCAAATGTCGCTTTTGTGTGATACAAAACCGCGTATGCGTGCCTGTATGCGACGGTGGTGTGATATAACGCGATGCCAGTGTAATGATAAACAGGTTTACCGTACCGGGTGAACGGTGCCCAGCGCGTCAGGATATAATCCTGTCGCCAGAGAAGGTTCAGGTCGGTAATTCGGCCTGTTCGAGCAGCCACGGCTCCGCTTGCGCCAAGCCCTTGACGCGGATTCCATCGACGTGGCTTTCGTAGGACACGTGATGATGTCCGTGGACGATTAGCTTGGCCCCCATCTGCTGCGCCAATTGGTCGATCGCAATAAAGCCGTTGCGATGGCAGCTGGGGGCTTCATGGGTGACAAGGATGTCCGCCTGTAGCCGCCCCAGAGCTTCATGATCTTCATAGAAAATCGAGTCTCTGTGTCTCCGGGGAAGTCCGCCGCGCCACCGGTCAGAGCGGGCCGTGTCCTTGATCATCTTAGCACGGGTGACCAGCGCGTTCGGTTCAGCTGCGAGTTGCGGATACCAAACCTTTGACCTGTAAACCCCACCCAAGCCGGCAACGATCCGACCGTCCAGCTGGGAAACGACAGCATGCAGGTTGCCGCGCGGGTGGTCAGTGAATAGGTGGTCGAACAGATCTTCGGTGTCAGCATCGTGGTTACCGGGGATCCACCGCCAGTCCGGCACCAAATCCCAGACCGGCGCCAGTTTCTGACGCAGCGGTACGTCGAGACCACAGTCGCCCAGCAGAACCACAGCGGCGGGCCGGTGCTGCTGAACAGCCGCAAAAAGAGGAGGCCACTCCCCATGTGGGTCGCCAAAAAACAAAATGCTCATGTGTAGGTTTCTCTAAAAATTTTTAGAGAATAAACGTCAAAAAAGATTTCGCCAACCCGGTAGCCGCCTAGCGAGCGATCGGTTTTTGAGGCGTGAAAGCCAGTTCTGGAGACTCCAAAGCGGTAGGAGCGGCTGGAAGCTGGTCCTCACGCCGATGCGTGTGCCTACGGCGAGATTGCGCCCATTGTCGTCGTTCCCGGGCTCGGGCGCATGACCAGAAAGCTGCCGTTTCCGCGGGAAGCGGTTTTCCAGAATTCATCAAGGCTTTTGAGCAAACGCGATAACGGCCATTGTGGAAATAGCTCATCAGGTCCGAATACGCAGCGTGTCTACAAGCAAACTGAAGGCGGGAAGTGGCTGACGGCGGCTCGGGTAGTAGAGGTGATAACCTGAAAACAGCGGACACCAATCGGCCAGGACTTGAACAAGCCGTCCTTCCGCAAGATGCGTCTGCACCACGTCCTCGGGCAGATAGGCGAGGCCGAGGCCAGCCAGAGCCATGTTGAGCATCTGGGTGATGGTGTTGAACACTAGCTGCCCCTCGGCCCGCACCTTCAACTCGTGCCCGTCTTTCACAAACGGCCACTGCCACAGCCCGCCGGAGGTAGGCAGACGGAGGTTTATGCAGGCGTGGCCAGTTAGATCATGCGGTGTTTCCGGCGGTTGCCGCGTTTTGAAATAAGATGGTGCGCCGACGACCGTCTGGCGGAAGTCAGGCCCGATCCGAACAGCAATCATGCCCCTTGCGACCTGTTCGCCCAAGCGCACACCCGCGTCATAGCGTTCAGCTACAATGTCGATCAGGCCATAATCGTTCGTGATTTCGACGTTGATATCAGGATAGTCCGGTAACAGCTTTGTTAGGGCGGGCGACAGGATCGTGTCAGTCGCATGCTCAACCGACGTGATGCGCAGGCTTCCTGCCGGTTTGTCCCGCAACGCGGTCAGCGCAGCCAATCCCGCCTCTATTCCCTCGAAATGCGGTCCTAGAGTTTGGATTAGACGTTCCCCGGCTTCAGTGGGCGCGACGCTGCGAGTTGTGCGGGTAAGGAGGCGCAGTCCAAGCCGCCCTTCAAGAGTGCGGATGGTATGGCTCAACGCGGGCTGTGACACGCCAAGCTGTGCCGCCGCCTTGGTAAAGCTCTGCTCCCGCGCGACCACCAGAAAGGCAGTCAGGTCGTTCAAAGTCTCACGCCCCATTTATAAACCCTGTTTATAATTCTATGCTAGTTATAGCCTCTAATCGTATGACTGCGCACCTGCTAAATTAGTCATAGACAAGCGGGAAAGCGTCCGTGTTCTAGGAAGTAAACCGACGCCGCCCTCTCAAGTCAGAGCAAATAGAACGAGTAAAAGGAGGGGTGATGATGAATAAGGTATGGTTTATTACTGGTGCAGGCAGCGGGCTTGGCGCGGGCACTGCTAGAGCGGCCCTTAAAGCTGGCGACCACGTGGTCGCGACAGGCCGTAATCTCGACAAGGTGCGCAAGGCCCTTGGTGAGCCGGGAGACAACCTCGCATTGGTCAAGCTGGACGTGACAGACGGGGCGCAAGCCAAGGCGGCTGTTAATGAGGCGGTGCAAAAATTTGGCCGGATTGATGTTCTCGTGAACAACGCCGGGAACAGCATCCTTGGAAATTTCGAGGAACTGAAGGCGGCTGATTTTGAAAGCCAGTTTGCGACGAACTTCTGGGGTGTTTCGAATGTTATGCGTGCCGTCCTGCCAGTGATGCGCCGCCAGAAGTCAGGCTACATCATGAACATCAGTTCCACGGCTGGCGCGGTCGGGCTGAAGCACTGCAGTGCCTATTGCGCGGCGAAGTTCGCGGTAGAAGGTCTTTCCTTCGCTGTGGCGACGGAAGTCGAGCAATTCGGGATCAAGATGACGGTCGTGGAACCGGGTTTTTTCCGCACCGAGTTGCTGGACGCCAGCAACGTCAAATATGCTGAAAGCTCCATCAAAGACTACGCGCATGAGGGGCCGGCAGAAGCGATGTGGTCGCCCTATGACGGCCAGCAACCTGGCGATCCGGACAAGTTCGGCCACGCGGTCGTGCAACTTGCCCAGATGGCGGCCCCGCCGAAAGTGTTCGTTGCAGGTAAGGATGGTCTGGATTTGGTCACGCCAATTGTCGAGGAGCGGCTGAAGGATATGCGCGACCATGAAGCGCTTTCTTCCTCCACTGCTATTGACGCCTGAAGTTCACCCCGGCCATTCATTAGCGGCGCCCCCGTCAGGGCGCGTCGTTTTTCCGGCAGCAGGTTAAATACGTAACTCATCAAGAATTATGCCCTGTATCGCCCTGCAGACGAGGCGCTATGTCTATCGCCAACAGCTGGCTCGTATGTTGGCTTTTGAAACCCTCTATCGAGGCGCAAGCTCGCCGTAGAAGAAACTAGCAGTTACACGCAGAATCGCAGAATCTCGCTGAGATGAATGTCGGCTTCGTCATCGCTTACTCCATAGCGGACTGGCATCTCTCGGCCCGGTCCCGCCATATGCCGCCGTTCTGCTTCGCGCCCATTCTGGCCGTTCCCGGGCCCCGCCTCATAGCCTGAAACCGGTCATTCCCGTCTGATGGGAATTTTCGAAATGAGACTTATGAGAATGGCATAATCGCAGAGCTCAGCTTCATACTTGGAAGAAGTGGCCTATGCGGCCGGTGTCCCGTTCCGTAGTTTCCGGCATCTGCAGGGCAAAGACGACCAAGGCCACGAATGCGGCGCCGCCGGCGGCGAGAAAGGCGGCGCTGTATCCGAAGTGATCGACGATCACGCCAGCAGCCAGCCCGCTGAGCGAGGCGCCAATCCCCTGGACCGTGGCGATAGCGCCTTGGGCCAAGTTATAGCGCCCGGTGCCGCGCATGATGTCAGCGATCACCAGGGGCGTGAGGGCGCCGAAGATGCCGGCGCCGACGCCATCGAGCACCTGGACGCCGATCAGCCAGAAGCTGTCGTTGGAAAAGGTATAAAGCACGGCGCGGATCGGCAGGATGGCGAACCCGGCAAGAAACAGCGGCTTGCGTCCCCACGTATCAGCAGTGCGCCCAACCAGCAGCGCAATCGGCAGCATCACCAACTGCGCCGCGATGATGCATGCCGACATCATGGCTGTAGCTTCCTTGGGATGGGCGGCGGCCAGCTTCTGTCCCACCAATGGCAGCAGCGCGGCGTTGGCGAGATGGAACAGCATGACGCACAAACCGAAGACCACCAGCGGGCGGGACTTGAATAGGATGCTGTAGCCGGCCGCGCTGGCGGCGGTCTCGGCCGTGTCTTGGTCCTCGCGTAGGTCCCGCGCCCTGTCGTAGTTGATGGCGGCGGCGGGGATTGAGAGCACCGCCAGACCCGCGAGGACGGTGAAGACAGGAACGAGAAGGAACACGGCACGCTGCGAAAAGGCATAGCCGACTGCGCCGGCGGCCACCGCGATGGCGACATTGCCCGCATGGTCGAAGGCCGAGTTCCGCCCCATGCGCCGGGCCAGCTGGTTTCGTGCGTAGAGGCCCAGGGTCAACGCCGCGACCGCTGGGCCAAACACGTCGCCGACAACGGCCATCAGGCTGTTTGCGATCGCTACCGGCCAGAACGTCGGCACGGCGAAGATGACGATGGCCCCGAGTGCCAGCACTGCAAGCGCCAGGATAATCGCGCCCCGCTTGGCGTGGGTCTCGTCGATCGCCGCACCGATGGGCGTCTGGACCGAAAGGCCGAGCAGGCCGGCGATGGTGGTCACCAAGCCGACCTCGGACTGGCTCCAATGCTGCTGCGTGACCAGAAAGACGTTCAGATAGGGGCCAAGCGCGCCCCGGACATCGGCGATCAGGAAATTGACGGCGTCGAGCGAGCGTGGCCGAAAGCCTGCTGTCTTGGGCGGCGTTGCGTCAACATCCAGTGGCGTCACATCAACATCCAAAGGGTTCCAATCACCAGCGTTATCACTGTCAGCGGCGCGCCGACGCGGAAATAATCCCAGAAGCTGATCACGACCCCGCGTGTCGCAGCCTTCTGCACCACGATCAGATTGGCTATCGACCCAAGAATGGTGAAATTGCCGGCGAGCGTGGAGGCCATGGCGATCGTCAGCCAGGCGGTCGCGTGATCGTGCAAGGATTGCACGAACGGCTTCATCATCAGTACCGCCGGCACGTTGCTGACCAGATTCGAGAGCACCGCCGTCACCCCGCTGAGGATCGGGACCTGATCCAGGTGCCAGCGGCCGGCCTGTGCAATCAGGTCGGGGGTCAACAGCGCGTGCTGGGCGCCGGCCACGATGATGAACAAGCCCGCGAACATCAGCAGCAGCGACCAATCGATTTCAGCATAGACCCGTTGGCTCTTGACGCGCCGGGTCAGCAACAGCAGGCCGCCGATGATGATCGCGACCTTGGCCGGCGGCTGCCCCAGGAAGAACAGCGCGACCAATAAGGCCGTCGCCACCAGAGCGCGCGCGACCAGTACGCGGTTGACCCGGATGTTCACGCCCGCCGCCGTCATCTGGCCGCCTTTCGCGAATTCGCCGCGAAAAAAAAAGGCCACCAGACCGACCGTGATGACCAGCCCAACCAGCGCCACGGGCCCGAGCGCGAAGGCGAACGTCGCATATGGAATATGGGAGAAGCTGCCGATCATGATGTTCTGCGGGTTGCCGGTGATCGTGGCGGTCGAACCGACATTGGACGCCATGGCGACTGCCAGTAGGTAGGGGGCCGGCTTGCGGCCCATGCGCAGGGTCAGTTCGAGCACCAGCGGCGCCAGCACCAGGCAGATTGCGTCGTTGACCAGGAACGCGGAAAAAATGCCGGAGGTGGCGGTGACTGCGCACAGCAAAATCATCGGGGTTTTCGCGTGCTCGACGACCCAGGTCGTCGCGACCGCGAAAAAGCCTGATAAGCGTAGGCTGGCCACGACGATCATCATGCCGAGCAACAAGGTGATCGTGTCGAGGTCGATCGCCTCGTAAGCGT
Source organism: uncultured Pseudomonadota bacterium (assembly GCA_963737355.1). Lineage (GTDB taxonomy): Bacteria > Pseudomonadota > Alphaproteobacteria > Acetobacterales > Acetobacteraceae > Acidocella. The sequence goes on from CAVTSC010000002.1 coordinate 240,763, forward strand.
CTTCGAGCGACAGCACGCCGGAGGCGACCATCAGCCCGGCGCCTACCAGCGCCACGCCGGCACGATCGATATTGAGGCCCGGTATCTTGCCGATCGCCAGCGCCAGATAGCTGGCGACGAAGATGACGAGGGCTGCGACCTTCCTTGTGTCCGCATCGAGTTTGGGACTGGCGGGTAACAGGCCGGGCACGATTGCGGCGATCAAACTGACGATGATAACCAGGACGACCAACGCAATACCCACAAAACGGGGCCAACGTGGCCGTTGGGCGGGCGCGTCTGTCTTGACCTGTCTCGTGCCGCGGCCGGCCGCCGCCGACGTCGTCTGACTATCTCGCATAGACCTTCTTACCACGCTCGCCCGAGCCGCAAGCTAAGTTCGATTCAGGGCGGCAATTCATGCTGTTCCTGGCAGCCCTTCCGCTCCCGGTCCGGTCCGGTTCGGCTGTAAACCGCCCTTCCGGTTCTTTGGCCATTTAGGCGCCCGGCCCTCCTTCCCGGAGACCGACACCCCTCTATTGTTCATATAAAATAGATCGGCAATGATACAGCCACATTGACCAATGTTGATATTAATCGGGGGCGTCTGGACGCAATGAATGACGGCACGAAGCGAACCGCCGGCCAACTTTTGGGAATGCCCAGCATACTGGACAAGGAGCTTGAGGATCGGAGCGGGGACGCATTTGGGCATCAGGATTTCGCGATTGCGCTGAGAGACCTGATCGAGGCGCCTACGAATAAGCCGCCCTTCAGCATCGGGTTGCTTGGACCATGGGGGACCGGCAAGAGTTCGATCAAGGCGCTTTACAGGCGAGATCTGGAGTCTGACAAGGCGGGGGCCGTCGGAAACCGACGAGCTGACCGTACCCATGTCATCACCTTCAATGCATGGCGCTTCGGCGGCGAGCAGGATTTGAAGCGTTCGCTTCTGAGGGAGGCATTCAAGCAGCTTGGTGGAGATGAGGCCACCCTGCGGCGCGCGCTATCTGAGCAGGTCAGTAAGGTTACGCAGGAGCGGCGCAGCTTTAAAGACTGGTTCGGAGAGACGTTTGGCCAACTAATAGGTTCAACAGTCATACTTTTATTGCTCTTTGTCGTAGCCATAGCAGCTACATGGATCTTCGTTTGGGCGACGGGCCTGAAGGACCAGTACTCCATAGGCGCGGTCTTCGTGGCGGCAACAGCATTGACCGGCTGGCTAGGAAAAACCATCGTCGATTTGCGTTTGCGCTCGCCGGCCTTGTTCTTGCCACAGACATCTGTTTCATTCCCGGCGACATCGGCGGAAGAATATGAGCGCCTGCTTACTGATCAAATTGCCGAATTCAGGCGCGGTGTTGGGAAAAAGTGCGAGCGCCTGGTTGTATTTGTCGATGATCTCGATCGACTGTCGGCGCCGGAAATGGTGATGGGTCTCGACGCCATCCGCACATTTCTCGAATTGCCGTTTAACACGTCCAAAAATGGCTTCGGTGTCGTTTTTGTCATTTCGTGCGATGAGGATAAGATCGCGGAAGCGATTAAACGGCGCAGCGGCCTTGGCAGTCCCGACTTGCCCGGCGCGGTATTCTCGCGTGGAGACGCCCGCCGGTATCTCGACCGCCTGTTTCAGTATCGGCTGGAAATTCCCCAGTTTCCAAAGCTGGACATGCGCGATTTTGCGCGGAAGAAGCTCGAAGGCATAGAGAGCGTAGCCGGCGATCTGAAAAAGCTGAAAGTCTCTTTGGAAGACGTCATAGATCGACTAATTCATGTCGACGTGCAAAGTCCACGGAACGCTATTCAGCTTTTAAACGCTTTTATACAGTCCTGGTGGATCGGCAGCGTTCGCGAACGCAACGGTGTCGGCTCCAGTGCGCCCGGTGCGCTGCACAAGGGCGCCGTGACGAACCACCCGCTGTCATTGGCGGCATTGTGCGTTCTTCGCGTCGATTTCCCCGATTTCTATGATGCAGTGCAGAGTCGCCCGGAGATTATCCAGGAATTTCGCAAAGTGATTTTTGGTGGGAAGTCCCCATCGGAATTGGCGCCGCAGGCGCGCGAATTGCTTCGAGATTTTCTCCTGGCGGATAAGGACGGCGCTCTGACGGGCGAGGTGCGGGCTGATCACCGAAAGCTTAGACGCTATCTTTCCAGTTTGGCTGATCTGCGCTGGCCGGTGGTATTGCAGCCGCTGTTGCGACTTTCCGAAGACCCGATCACGCGGAAGTTTGGTGATAGAGCCGCAACCGTTTTCGATAGCCTCGTTTCAGGTGACGTTGTGGGCGTATTGGAAGCGTTCGGGCGGAGCCTGGACGGCAAGCCTCTTGCGGACGAAGATGTAGTGCTGTTGGAGGATTTTGGTGAAGCTCTACCGCAAGAAACCGAGACGAGGCGCACCAATGCGGCGCGCGTCCTCGCTGCGCTGGTAGATCGCATACCTCTGGAGCGGAGGCGCAGAATACTGTCTCCGCTCATAAGACAGATGGCTGCGCTCAAGACGGTGCGTATGAACATCCAGCCCGAGCGCGCCCGGCAGATTGTCGAGGGCGCATCGCCCGAAGACCGACGAGATGTTGCTGAAAAATTCGTCGACGATCTTCTGAATTTAGAGCCGCTGGATTGGCGTTTGGCTACGGGAGGCGAGCCCAACCTCGACGAGGTGGTGGGTGCCGTGAGGGATTCAGTGGAACTCGCCTTGGAAGTGAAAGAATCTAACGGGCTACCTAGCGGCGCGGACGACATGCTCAGGCGTTGGCTGTTGAAACGGGAAATCCGCCTCGGGAATGAATCTCGGACGTTGCCGTTCTCTGATCTTGAGGGGTGGGCGGAAAGGCACAGCCGTATTCTTCCAGGATATCTAGCGAGCGACTATTCGGATCAGGCTATTGGTGAGTTTGAAGGTGCAAAGACGGCTCCAACATTTACTGCTACCGTCCTCCCGAAAATTTCTTCGATATTCGCAGACACCGCAGCGCTCGGCCAGGACGAGCGCGAGGCGCTGTGGAACCAGCTTACCCGCCTGGTAGGCGTCCAGCCGCAAGCGGCAGCTGAGGCTGCTTGGGGCGATGCTGCAAGCTATAGCAGTCTTGCTGCCCCTGACAAACGGCGGGCGTTTTTGACCGCGTTAGCGCCCGTTCCGGCCATCGGTTTTATATGGCGCAAACGGCCGCGTACCGGCTGGGGTGGACTTTTTGGGTCTCATTCTGCCGCTGTTCGCCTTCGTGTCGACCGGCTTCATCATTGCCAACTCGATCGCCAGCGCGATGGGCGTCTCTTTCCCAGACAGGTAGGCACCGCCGTATTTGCCTCCCCTTTCGCGATCTGGCTCGCCGGCCGGCATCATGCCTATACCGTTATCCCGGCCATATCCTGTTTCTCACCCCGAGCGGCGATGACAAGAGCGCCATCTGCAAGCGGCCGCTGCAGCGCCAGAGCTTCCGTAGCTGGTCCCGCCATCCAGAGATCGATTTCCTCCTGTGACCTCAGGATCACGGGCATCGCTTGCGGATGGATGGCGCCAACCTCGCGATTGGGCTCTGCGGTCAGGAACCCGAAAAGATCATTGGTCGTCTCGCCTTCCTTCACCTTGCGCACCGAGGTCCACCGGGTCCAGATTCCGGCGAAACACGCCAGCGGCCGCGTCTCATCGAGGGCGAACCAGACTGGGCGTTTGGTGCCATCCGGAAGATGCTCGCTTTCGGAGAAACTTGTGAAGGGCACGAGGCAGCGATGTTCTGGTCCGAGCCAGCGGCGCCAATGCGGAGAAGCGGCATTGCGGATATTTGTTACACCAGGATCGCAATTGCGGCCTTTCAGCACGAATTGTGGTGATGGCATGCCCCATCGCGCCATCGTCAGCTCGCGGCCGACCGGCTGGTTTCGAACAATCGGTGCGGCGTAGTCCGGAAAGATCCCTGGGAGGGGAGGAAGGTTACCCGTTCGATCCAGCATCGCATTGGTTAGTTCCCGGATCGCTTGCTGGCCTTTGGTCACGGAATAGAGATTACACATTTGTGGGATCTTTCTGCCGCCACATGCCACGCATCTTTGCCGCGACATCGATCCGCGGTGTCTGGCTAGCGCTGACCTGGGCGGCTGGCGCCGTGCCGGCCATTGGCCAGGCCGTGCTTTGGAACAATGTGAGCAGGGCGTCCGGGATGAAGCGGGAGCGGGCTGCATAGACATGCCGGTCGCCCAGCCGGTTCTGCCCATGCGTGAAGAACCGCTGCGGCAGCATCAGATGCAGATCATCCTTGGCCCGCGTCATCGCGACATAGAGCAGCCGTCGCTCTTCCTCGATCTCATGCGATTGGCCGGTGCCGAGATCCGACGGCATGCAGCCATCGACCACATTGAGCACGAAGACGGATTTCCATTCCTGGCCCTTGGCGGAATGGATGGTCGAGAGGTTGAGATAATCCTCATCGAGCAGCGGCACGCCGGCCTGATCGCTGGTCGCCTCCGGCGGGTCGAGCGTCAGTTCGGTCAGGAACCGCTCGCGTGAGGGATAGCCGGTGGCGATCTGCTCAAGCTGCAGCGAGGTCGGCCCGGCGCAGCACGGCATCTTCATGCATGCGCTCCAGATGCGGCTCGTACCAAAGCCGCGCCTGGCCCATTTCCGCCGGCCAGCCGGAGCGCCCGGCGCGCAGCGATTGCACCATCTCCACGAACCCGTTCCACGCGTCGCCGGCGCGGGGCGGGGCAGGGGCGTCAGCGAGCGCTGCGATCGGATCGCCGGCCAGTGCGATGTGGTCCAGCACGCGCGCGGCTGAGCCAGGTCCCACACCTTCCATCAGCTGCATCACCCGAAAGCCCGCGGCACGGTCGCGCGGGTTTTCCGCCCAGCGCAGAGACGGCGAGCAGGTCCTTGATATGCGCGGCTTCGAGGAATTTGAGGCCGCCGAATTTCACGAAGGGGATGTTGCGGCGGGTCAGTTCGACCTCCAGCGCGCCGCTATGGTGCGAGGTCCGGAACAGCACTGCCTGGTGCTTCAGTAGTGTCCCGCCTTCGCGGTTCTCCAGGATGCGCTCGACGATGTAGTTCGCCTGTCCTGCCTCGTCGCGGACATTGACCAGCAGCGGCCGCGTGCCGGCGTCGCGATCGCTCCAGAGGTTCTTGGTGAACCGCTCCTTGGCGAGGCCGATGACGCCATTGGCGGCGGCGAGGATGGCCTGGGTCGAGCGGTAATTGCGCTCCAGCGTGATGATCTGCGGCGGCCGGCGCGAACTGGGCGGGGTAGTCGAGAATGTTGCGGACGGTGGCGCCGCGGAACGCGTAGATCGATTGCGCGTCGTCGCCGACCACGGTCAGGCCCATGCCATCGGGTTTCAGGCCGAGCAGGATGGTCGATTGCAGGCGGTTGGTGTCCTGGTACTCGTCGACCAGGACATGATCGAAATTGCCGCCGATCTCCGCCGCCAGCTCCGGGTCGGAGACCATCTGCGCCCAGTAGAGCAGCAGGTCGTCGTAATCGAGCACATTCTGCCGCTGCTTGGCCTCGACATAGGCGCCAAAGAGCTGCTGCAGTTCCGCTTCCCAAGCGGTGCACCAGGGAAAGCTCTCGGGCAGGATTTCACCGAGCGGCAGCTCGGTGTTCACGCAGCGCGAATAGATCTGCAGACAGGTCCCCTTCGTCGGAAATCGCGCCGCCGTTTTTGAAAAGCCGAGCTCGTGCCGCACCAGGTTCATCAGATCGGCGGAATCCTCCCGGTCATGGATGGTGAAGGCGGGATCGAGCCCGATCTGCGGGCGCATAGTCACGCAGCAGTTTGGCGCCGATGGCGTGGAAGGTGCCGGCCCAGGTCATGCCCTCAGCCAAGATACCGGCTTTATCGCCGAGCGCCTGAGCGCAGATGCGCTCCACGCGCCGCGTCATCTCGGAAGCCGCGCGCCGGGAGAAGGTCATCAGCAGGATGCGGCGCGGATCGGCGCCGCTGACGATGAGATGGGCGACGCGATGCGCCAGCGTGTTGGTCTTGCCCGATCCGGCACCGGCAATGACCAGCAGCGGTCCTGATCTGGCATCAGTGCCGACGCCATATTCGACCGCCTGCCGTTGCTCGGGATTGAGTTTGGAGAGGTAGGCCAAACTTGCCGTCACGTGAAAACTTTCAAAAACTGCGGATGCCCAGCATCCAGGTTTCTCGTTTTGTTCGCAAGGGTTTTGCGGTTGATCTTCATCTTTCGTGACAGTGATCCGCCCTGTCCAGCCCGATTCGCGGCTTGACTCTTTTTTGAGCACATAGAACAAAGTGCGAATATCAAACCGATATTTTTGAGGATACCACGCAAAGTGGGATCATCGCCCACCATCGATCATTTGCGCGAAAAAATCTGCCGTCTTGAGGCGGCGGACCGCCGCGTGGCCGGGGTTCTGCCGTTCGGGCTGGTTGCGATGGACGCGTCTGCCTGGCGGCGGGCTTGCGCTGGGAGCCCTGCATGAGGTCGCCGACGCCGGTAACGGTGCCCTGGACGGTGCGGCCGCGGCCTTGTTCGCGGCGGGTATCATGGCGCGGATGACGGGGCAGATCCTATGGTGCGTGCGCGATCAGGATCTGTTCGGCCCGGGTCTGGCGGCGGCGGGGTTGGCGGCGGACCGGGTGATCTATGTCGAAGCTGGGGATGAGCAAACAGCACTCGCCTGTTTCGAAGAAGGGCTGCGCCATGGCGGCCTGGGTGGCGTGGTGGCGGAGATCGGCCGGCTGTCGATGACCAATTCGCGACGGTTGCAACTGGCCGCCGAAGGTTCCGGCACGCTTGGCATCGCGATCCGGCGCTGGCGGCGGCAGAGCGATGCTGCCGATTTTGGCCATCCAACGGGAAGGGGAGGTGGTGCATCTTATCGCGCATCGACTCACGGATCTATCGGTGGAACTCGCCAGCGTCGGCGAACGCGACGTCACGTTCTCCGCGCCACACGGGCGGGGTGACCAGGCAAAAACTATCGGGGGACCGGACCCACGCGAGACACTCGGCCGCAAGGTACGAGGAATTTATATTCCGGATCTCCATATTGACCGGATCACGGTAAAAACAAGGGATTTTCGGTAGGGTGTGCCGGGCTGCGTGCTTGCCAATGCAGGATACGGATCAAGCGGGTCCTTCCGCCAGGCTTTAACCTCCAATAATAGGAGCTACAAATGTCTGAAACCGCAAGCCGGACCTAGACTGGCGCCTTGCTGCCCCCGCAATCGCGGCGCTTGATATTGCTCTTACGGTGCTTCCGAACGAGACTTTCGAATGAGCCACCGCGTCATGCAATCAAGAGCTCACCAACGACAGCATCTGGCCGTTATAACCAGCCCTGCTCACCAAAGGCGGCAAGATCAACGCCGGGGGGAGCGTACCATCCTCCGGCGCCATATCGGGCGCCCAGCTTCTGCGCGAGTTCCTTGTTGCCATAGGGAATCCGCAGAGGCGTATTGGTCTGGGTATTCGGCTGCGCAGGCGTTGGCGGCGTCACTTCACCCGCGGGGGCCGATTTGGATTTCCGGGATCGCCTCACCCCGGCTGTCGTTTTCGCGGCTGGACCTCCCCGTAGCTTGGCTCCATTCTTGGGACGGCCCTTGCTGGGCTTGGCGTTCTGATTCGCTTCAATCCATGACGACATGGCGGCCGAACTGACCTTCGCCTCGTCCGGTATGACGACGCCTTTTTCCTGAGCGATTTTCTCCGCGAATATCACCTGCGCTGGGCTCGCCGGTTTGGCGCCAGAGTGTCCCACGTGCTCATCGCCGACTTTCTTGGGCACGTACTCCTGGAGGAAGGCGCGGCAAACAGATCCGGATTTCGTATAGCCCGGTGGCGGCTTGATACCCTTCTGACGCCCGATGCTGTCAGCGAAACGTTTCATTGCGGCCGTCGGCGGACGATCGGCGGCGGCCACGCCTCCGCGCGACGCGAATAAGGGGGGCTCGCCGCTTGGCAAACCATCTTTCAACTTACCGATAATGCGTTGCGCGACCTCGCAAACGGCGTCGATTGCGCCAACCATCGGCTGTTTTCCAACGACGACATCGTCGAGCAGGCATTCCAGCTGTGCCGTCACACCCGGATCGACCAATGCGGGATCGGCCTGTTTAAGCACGTCGAACAACCGAAGCCCGGTTGCGGTGGGAACAATATTTTTTCCGTCAGCAACCAGAAAGTCTTGTCGCTTCAGCCCACCAATGATCTCAGCTCGGGTCGCCGGCGTGCCGATCCCCTTCGCTTCCTTCAAGCGGTCGCGCAGCACCTCGTCGTCCACGAAACGCCAGGCGTTCTGCATGGCCTCGACCAGGGTGCCTTCGTTGTATCGCTGCGGCGGGCGGGTTTCTTTGTCTTCGATCGTGGGGCGTTCCAGTTGGGCGATCTCGCCGTCGCGCATGACCGGCAGCAAGTGGGCGTCATCGCCTTTTTCTTCGGCCGGCTTCCAGTCTGGGAATGCGGCACGCCAACCAAGGTCGATCGGCTGACGACCTGTGGCCTTAAAAGGGAAACCTTTTACATCGAGGCTCGCTGTTGTCTGCCGGTAGCGGAAATCAGGCATGACCGCCGCAAGATAGGCGCGTGCGATGACGTCGAATAGTTTCTTCTCATCGATCGACAGGCGCGGCCAAATAGCCCGGAGCTCATCGACCATGTTGACGTTTGGAATAACAGCATGGTGGCTGGCACCCTCGAGCCCTTTATCGTTGAAAGAACCACTGGCCCCTTTGCGAATAACAGGCGGTGTCGGGACGGGTATTGTGCTGAAAGACTGACCGACCTGAAGCCCGGCCACGATCTTCGGCACGTCCGCGATCAAATTCTCCGGTAGATAGCGGACCTCGGCACGGGGATAGGTAATGATCTTTTTGCCCTGTCCATCGTATAACTCCTGGGCAATTTCCAAGGTCTTTGCGGCTGGCCATCCAAAGCGTGACGCACAGAACTTCTGCAGTGACGGGAGATCATGCAGTTTGGGTGGTCCTTGCCGCTTGTCTTCAACGCGCACGCCAAGCGGCCCCTCAAAACCTTGAGCGGCGTTGGCGACCGCCTCGGCTATCTCGCGCCGCAGGATCCGCTGTTGCGGGGCATGGCGCATCTGGAATTCGCCGCCAGCCACATTCGCGGTCGCGACGACCTCAAAATATGTGACGGGGACGAAGTCGCGGATCTCTAACTCACGCGTACAAACAATCGCCAAGGTCGGCGTCTTCACCCGACCAACGCCAATCACGCCACGCGCCCCCTGGCCCAGTAGGACCGTGGCCGTACGCGTGAGGGAGAGGTTATAGATCTGGTCGGCCTGCTGGCGCGCGACAGCCGCGGCATAGAGGCGGCTATATTCGCCGTTGGGCTTGGCGCGGCCGAAGGCATCCCGGATCGTCTGAGAATCCTGCGCGGTAAAAAGCACGCGCATGACGTCGCCGCGGTATTTGTAATGCTCTAGAATTTCCTGACCGATGAGTTGCCCTTCGCGGTCGCAATCGGTGGCAAGCCAGACACGTTTGGCGCCCTGCAGCGCATCACGAATGGCTTTAAGCTTTGTGCCCTTATTGCCGCCTTGGGCAGGCCGCGTGCCGTACAACCCTTCAGGGCGCAGCAAAATCGCCGACCAACGTTTCCATTCCGGCACGACATCTTCTGGTTCGAGCAACTCAAATAGATGACCTTCGGCTGGAAGAATATCGCCGAAGCGAGAACCCACAGCGGCCCGGACGTCTTTCGCCTGGCTGGTTTTCTCGGTGATGACGATTTGATCAGCCATTGGTGCCTATGGAGAGCGGGTTGAGTCGGATCGTGGAGACGAGAACATATAATGAACAAACGCGCTCATCAAGTGGGTTGCATTGGTGTGCACCACGCCGAAACCCGGCGCCTATGATGGATAAGCAACTGATTTATGGAAAGAAACCGTCCGTTGGATAGGGGCCCGATCAGCGCCGATCAGGAACCTTAGCAATCTACAAATTCGCCAATTTTTTCAGACTTCTATCACTATCGGTGCCCAGGGTTCCGTTCTGGTTCCGATTCATGACGATGCCGCCCGGCCAGCCGGCCTCGATCCGCAAATCTAAAATTGCGGCTCTTCTTGCGCCGGATCCAACTCTCCCCCCAATCGCCAAATTACGCTTGGTTCTTTTCGAGCCAAGCGTATGATTCTAGCGACCGGTTCGGGTATGGACCTGGCATTGCTTAGGCCGCCTCGCGATTCCCACTTCCGCACTGTCCTGGCCGCCACACCGAGAGCATTAGCCAGGTCCATCTGGGTCAACCCGAGAGCTATGCGGATTTCGCGGAACTCGTCTGGGGTCATAGCAATTACGCTTAGTTAAGCGAAACGACCGACCAGCGGCAAATTGCTCTCGGCGATCGCGTCACGGAGCAACAGGTCCGACGATTTGTCGACCTCAGGATCAAAGCCTTCAGGAATATCGCCAAAATCATCGCTATCGCCCAGCAAAATGACGGTCGCATTGCCCTTTTCGATATGTGGCGCTGTCCTGAAAAGCCAAGAATATTTGTCGAAGTTGAACTTGGTCGCGTCATAAACGTCATACACATTGTGATGATGGCGCTCGCCATCAGGAACAGCCACGAACGCAATCAGATCCCCGGCACTGCACGAGTGCAGCGCCGTGCATGCTTCCTCTGGAGTCCCAGTAACGACCTTGCCATTCAAATCTTCCACGCCGCCGAGAACGAGATAATCCGGCATTTTCTACTCTCCCTGTATTTAAGGTTACGTAAGGCATGATATAGGACCAAAGGTCCTATTCCCAAGGGGGGTTATAAAATATCGATCAGCCCTTGCACCTTTGCCTGCTCCAGCGACGCCCTTACGGACGGCACGCCCTATCTCCCCCTCTCGGCGGCTTATAGTGAAGACGTTTGAGTTCATCCCCCAATTGCACCAGCCCAATGTCAGGCCGTCCGGCATAGATCGCCGCAGCCGTGTGGCGCTTCGGTGTTCAATCCACCAGCTTCTGGTCTGCCAGGCTCTCCGACACGCATGCAAGGGAGGCGCACGAGCGGCTTGCCCGCGGCGAGACGCAGCGCAGCATTGCCCGCAGCGACACGTCAGCTAGGCAACGATTTCGAGGCTGGCAGCATGAGCGGTGCGACCTTCCAATAGATGCAGCGCCTCCGCCAAGACCGTCGGATGTCTAAAATCGATCCCGTCGGTTGCACAGGCTGCACGAATTGACGGCTCATCTCACGGCCCCGGCAGATCGACGACAACCCGAGGCCGGCCACCCGCGGCGGGGCGGCCCAAGAGGCGGGCGAACAGACGCGACAGGGACCGCAGCATGCGTTCTAGCGCCTCGCTCATTTTCTCATGCAGTGCCGCGACCGCGGCGGGATCCGCCGGGTCGGACAGCCCGGCCAGGCGATCGGCCGAGGCTTGCAGGTGATCCGTGATTTTGGTGAGGTCTGCGTCGGGACCGAGATCTCGTGCAGATGCTGCGGCATCGCTGATGTCCTTTTCGAGGCCGCTGGTCATCGCATCAATGGCTTTACGTCGGATGCCATTGACACGACCTTGGCTTTTGATCTCCGACAGATCAGGATCGCTAGCCACCTTTCCGCGGATCCAATCACGCAGCTCCCTTACTGCCGGCAAATGCGCGTCGATTGCTTTTGCCCAACCATGGACCTGACATCTCAGCTCGGCCGGAGACAGCCCAAGCTTTTTGGCGGTTTGGTCAATTTTACGGTCCGCGTCTTTACCGATCTCCGAACACTGAAAAGCTTCGGCGGACGCCTTCACCGATGCCGCCAGGCTGGCCGTTTGTCGGTCAACCGCAACCAGCCCCTTGCGGATGCGTCCGGCCGTGCTGACGACAGCACCCACCTGGGCCTTCTGGTCGTTCTCAAGCCGCTGCATATCAGCCTGCAGCCGATCGCCGTCACTGGCCTTCCGGTGCTTTGTCACGTCCAAGAGCTGCCGTACCAAGCCAGGTCGCCCACCGCCGCCTTGCGATTGCGCCGCGTACACCTGTGCAATCCAGGCCGCGCGCTCCTGGTCCAAGCTGACGCGATGCCGATACGCGACGTCTTCCAGACCGCGCAAAAAATTCTGGAGCCCTTTCTCGACAGCCGCCAGCTCCAACTGGGCCAGCTGGGCCTCGGGGCCGTCCGGGTCTGCATCGATGATCGCTTGCAGGTGACGGCGCCGCTCCGCAGCCTCCGCCATTACGGCATCGCGGCGACGTTGAATCGTCTGTGAGGCCAGGTCGATCTGGCTTCGGTGATGGTTATTGATCCGCAGGATCTGCGCATCGCGTCGAGCCTTTTCTGACGCTGCTTGTGCGACCGCGGCCGCTTGGGCCTCGGTGGTTCTAAGCACCGCGGGTGTAAAACCCGGCACACTGTGCGGCAGCGTTACGCACTTCCTATCGGCAGCAATTTGGTTTGCAAGATCTGCCGTGTTTTGCGATTTGTCGTCCATTATGATCCGGGCTCCTTGATGTTATGATAGTAAAACAATCCGCAAGCCACGAACCATATTTCACAGACAAAACCCGGACCTATATTGGGGTCGCTCTGGTGGATCACAATGCGCATGCTCGATACCGTCTCCATGAGCACGCAGTCGCAGATCGCAGGCAGCGATATATTGGGAAAGAAGCCGCCCAGTTTCATCGATTGCCAGGGGTTGCAATTGATCTGCCGCACCGGGTTCTGAATCATCTGTTCACCGGTGGCGTTGACGCGGTTCTGGCGCGATGTCAGGTGGAGCCGGTACGACCTAATCTGTACCGGATCCGAGATGAAAATCTGCCCGCGAGGCAGCGGCCTTGCGGATAATCTTTGCCTGCTCCTCGAGGCTATCGAGCACGCCGGCATCGACGGCTTTGCGGGCCAGTGCCGCCAACTTCCCTGACAGCCAATTTGGCACGGCGGTTTCGCCGTATGCCCAGCGTTGGACGGTGCGTCGCCCAACGCCCAATTCACGGGCGAGCGGTGAGATCCACTCGCTTCCGAAAAGGGCCCACGCGACAATCTCCAAGTCGTTACGGGGATCCCGTGCGGCCTCTTGCTCGGCCTTGTATTCCTCTTCAGTGCCGATCTTGCCCGACTTCAGATACCAAGGAGTCGACAACGCCTTCCTAAAATGTGCTTTCGTGCACTGCTTCGTATCGTAGTCGCTCTCATCGGCTTCGATGTAAGCGCGGGCGCATTTGTCTTGAGCATCCGCTATGGCTTCTGCTGGCGTAGTACCCACGCCGGCGATCAAAGACGGGTTTGCCTTCAAAACAGCGGCGTAAAATTCCTCGGAATTCGTCATATCTGTTTTCTTTCGCTGGTGGCCGTCAGCTCCATGCCGAGCTCGCAATAAACGATAGCACGAAGGCAGTGTCATTTCAAAAAAAAATAACAATAACGTGTTGAATTATCACGGCATTTCGTGACGTCACGTTATTCTTAAAAGTCGACAAAAATGCAAGAATTGCCGCTGCAAAAGATGGCTGCGGACGCCGTCCGCAGCGAGCTCTACATGAAACGGCCTCGGAAAATCGTCGTCGACCGGCTGGGTGTCAGCATGGTCGCATTCATCCTCCGAGAAGAGGTGCCGCCGGCGCTGGTGCCGCAAAACATGGGATGCACATCGAATTGTGTGCTGCGCTGGAACAGATAGAGCGCTCAGCCAACGCTGGCAGTTATCGGGCGCCGGCGGCAGCCTCACGCTGCGTCCAATTTTTCAAATGATATTGCGGGCCACCCGTCGGCCCGGCGCGCATCCCCTGCGCGGACAATTGATTCAGCAGTTCAATCTCATTGGGATTTTTCAACAGGTTTTTAACCGTCTCCGCGATATCAGTGGTGTATTCATCGCGTGTCTGCTGCAGCTCGAGATCGCCCGCCTTTGGAATCAGGCCCGGGTTCCAGCCGCTCGCCAGCATCCTTTGGACAATCTTGTATATGAGCTGCACTTGTCCCAGATCTCCAAGTTTCGGATCATCCGCATGGGCGCGCCACGCCAGGCGGGCCTTGGCCAAAGTGCCGTCGACAACCTGCTGGCGCGGAGTAAATGCGCTAGTGCTATAATCGGCTTCTTCAGATTCTGGCGAGACATCCGGTCGTTCAGCATGGATACACAGCGGCATGATGTAATGAACTCGCCGAAAAAACGCTGCCATCTGCTCCATTGATACCGCCGGCACCTCATCGGGCCGCACGCGCAACGGTGTCTTCTTTGGCCACATGAACTGCCGCCCGGTGACGTGGTGGTTACCAAAGAAGGAAAGCGCTTTCGCGCGGCTGAGGATGTCGATGCCATGGCCGCCTTCGACCGCGTGCACCGTGCGGTTCGGCAGCAACTCTCCCTGCGAGGCCGAGCGATAGAGCAACGCCATCTTCGGCGCCCGGCCGATGCGTTGCAGCGGGGTGTAGCCGAACACGTCCAACGCCAGATCGATGACCTGCTGTGCCAACGCCGAATCTGTGACGTCAATGTCGATCGTCACCGCCCGGCCCGAGCCGTTGCCCATCATCGCCGCGACATTGAGATCGCCGCAGAAGCGGATCCATTGCTCGAGTTCACGCGGATAGGGCAAACGCTCCGCCAGGTTATTGTCCGAGAGCGGGCGGATCGCGCGGCCGCCGGCAATGCCGGGTCTGCGGTCCACGGTTTGCGGGAACACCGACCAGCCATTGTTGACCAGGATCTTAGCTGTATCGGCGAAAAACGGCCGGGTTGGATCGATCGTATGTGACATGTGTTTTATCTCCTTCTTCATACGATAGATTACGCGTAGGCCAGGAACAAAGAAAAATCGTATTTGAGAAGATGTCGGTCAAAACGGAACCATAATAATAGGAGGTCAATACATCTGTTGTGTATGAATGGTGGCGCCGCTGCTGCGCCACCAAGTCCGGGAAACACGATATGCCATGTGAATCGGCACCTCATAGAATGAGATATCGATACATTGTTTGTGTACGAGTGGTGGCGTCGCCGCTGCGCCGCCAGGTATGGGAAACACGAGGGCACCAAGCCGCTGATCTGAGTTATATATCGATCTGATTTGTATCAGACCAGTATGGCGATAGGACACTCAGCCGCCTTTCGCATCAAGCTCTTTGTAGAGCTCGTCGCGAGGCCCTTAGCCTCGCGACCACTAATGCAAGACGGTCGACCAGATGAAAGGTCCACAGGACCAAACTCAGGGGTACACCTTCCCTATAAATATTATTAGGCTAGGTGTACCCCTCCGCGTTCCGTTATTCGTTTGTCACCCGTTCAACCAATTGCGGCCGCGCCGCCTTGAGCTCGGCCCACCATGCGCCGACCAGGCGCGGGCTGACGCACACCGTGATGAGGCCGGCGCCCTTCATCGCATCCAGCTCAGCGATGATGCGCTTTTTCGACACCGCCTCGCCCCGCTCCCTAAGCCGGCTGACCGCCATGCTGAACCGCGCCTGCGCATCATCATGCTGTGTCTCCGGTCCAGTCTTCCAACCGAGCTCAGTACCGTCGCGATATTCACTGATGCGAATCCCCCAAGCAGCCCAGTCAATCGGCAGCCCACCAAAATCGACGACGATGATTGGATCATCGGCGGAGGCCCAAACCGCGCGCGGTCGGCCGAGCCGCTGAACCGCTTTCCCTGTGTAGTTGTCAAGAACCCAGCGGCGGATTTCCGTGTTACACGGAAGTGGCGCCTGGCACTTGACCTCAAAGCCACTGCCTTCATCAATCCAAACGTCTTCTTCAGTATCTTCGTCATCAGCCCATTGCGGCCATTCCGTTTCGTCGATGCCGGCCAGAATCGCCGTCATGCGCGCTACCGTATACGCCTTTCTTTGGTCTTTGGGATGGAGGATTGGCCCACCAAAAGCCGACATGTTAAAGCCTTCAAAATCGTTGCGGGCCTTATCATGAAATCCAAGATGCCCAACGAATTGATTCCGAGCCGCCAGTTCGGACAGCTGACAATCATTAGGGCGCTGTTTTTGCTCCTCATACAATGGTTTCAGCCAGTTCAAGTGTGTGATAACGACCGATGGACGGCCAGCGGGCAAAAGGTCCAGAGATTGAATCGCGCGTGTAATCCCCGTTTTCTCGTGGTCTTTCTGATCGTCGGATTTGCCTTTGCCTCGGCCATGGAGGCGATTCGGATATCGAAAGACCTTCACATTCTGCTTGACAAAAATCCGTTCGATCCTCCCCCCCTTGGCTTCAATGATTTTTTGCACGACGATCGGCATAGTGGCGTCGAGAATAATCGCTGACCGTCCCCGAACGATATCTTCACCGGCACCAGTCAACGCAATGACATGCAGTTGGCCATCTTTGAAGTACCCCCCTTCATGTGCAAGGGTGCTGATAATTGCAGCAGTGGCGCGGCGCGGAAGCATATCGCCCTCAACATCCAGCCCGTTAAACCGAACTCGCTCCCACGTAGCAGTTGCGTTTGTCCACATTCCAACCGTGCGCCGTTTCAGGGTGTGCATTGTCTCGCGGAGTGACGCCGGAACCTGATGGATCGTTGCGGCGTTGCCTTTTCCGGTCAGCGTCGTCAGTGTGTCCATCAACGTCTGGCACATGACAATACCCTCCTTGAGGCCGGCAATTTGCCTGGCAGCTTCCGTGGCCTTCTCGGGGGATTTAAAATCGATTGAGGACAGTCGCGCGATTTCCTCCTCGCAGTTCCCGCGCCATTGTAGCATCTCCTTATATTCAACACTGACCTGATAGCCAAGCGGGACCTCTTCATCGATGATAACGAGCCGCTCGACACCAAAACGCTGACCAGGCGGATAATATGTCGCGATAAACTCAGAATAACTCTGCCATGAGATCCCGACAACAAGCGCTGATCGTGCCGAAGCGTTATGAGATTGCCATTCGCACGGCTTGTAGTCGCTCATGCGCTTGTGGTTCTTTACAAACCACTCGTGAGCTTCCTGCGCCATCTCGCCGCCCTGACGCGCTTTCCACGCCTGGCCATAGCCACATTTGTCTCTGCATAAATTCTGCGCGGCCCAGTGATTTTTTTCGGCCAGCGCAATGGTTTTTCCATACTCGTAGCATGTCCAAGGATCGACCCCATGTTCGCCCTCGGCACGGCGGCCGTGGTAATGGAACATGCCGGTAGGTGTGCCATCCTTAAGTGTTTCGTAGGCTTTCAAAGCCTCATGATCATGGCAAACCAGCAAGATCGGTACGCCGCATTTCCCCGCCAATCGGAGGATCTCTTTGGTCTGTTCACTTTTACCGGTGCCCGGCGTCGCCATGATGCCAAGCGGCGGGATGTGCGGAGGTGGCGGTAGGCGCGGGCCGTCCGGGCGTCCGTCTGCGCGGCGATTGTCGCGATCTGCATCCCGGTTCTCCAGGATCTGAAAGCGCTCCAAGACCGCATCTAGATAGTTTTTCATCACCTTCTTGATGCGCACCGATGCGATGTCGACCGGCATCATGTTGGGCAGAGGTTTCAGCTGACTGGTCCTGCGGAATGCGCGATTTCTGGGCGCTTCTGGGACGGGTGGGACCCGGCCGGCGAAACGGCTTTGATTGGGACGAGGCTCCGCCACTGTTGGGTCCGGCAGCGGCGCGCTAGTGTCGGTCTCATCCGGGGGGCAGTCTGAAGGCGGTTCTTCCTCCCGCACTGGCGCTGGTCGTCCGATAAAATGGGGGCTGATCTTGATCTCATCAGTCGGCGGAAGCTGGAAATTACAAGACATGTTGCCGAGTTCCTGTCCGGAGCCCGACCGACGCGAAAACGCTTGAAAAATCAGTATAATTCAGCTACACACAGTTTGCACACAGTACGTAGCCTACCCAGTCCCGATTGCGTTTCCCCGCAGTCGGGACTTTTATTTTGCCTGTTGTTGATGGACCGATGCAGACGCTGCAGCGGGCTGTTTGGGTGGTCGGCCCCTGCTCCGTTTGACCGGCGTGCTGGCTTCAAGCCCGAGCCATGTACGCAGCTGCTGCCTGTCGATCCGCACGGCCCTGTTAAACCGGAAACAAGGCAGCGGCGACCTAACGCCGGGAATGCCGATCCGGATCAGCTGGCTCGCATAAACGCGACTGACTTTGAGATAGCTAGCTGCCTCTGAAAGCGTCAGAATGTCATCAGACGAACTCAGTAGCCTGCTGTGACGGTGTACAAACCTGCTGCATGATGAACCCCAAAAACTCGATTGGATGGGAGCTATCTGCGGGTTCATGTTTTACGGTGGCCGTTTCCGGCCTTTCAGGTTTTACAAGTGTCCCTAAGGACGTTTTAGGTTTTACGGATGTTTAAGATTCACTGAATGTTTTTAGATTACGGGAGCAGATAGCCTGTTCGTCTATATAATGAAATAAAATATCCAGGTCAATATAAATCCTCCATCAGTTTACCTAAACGAGACCTGCTATACCGTTTGGCCGTGCGCTCACGGCACGGAGCCGGGCACGGCTGGCCCATAATAGGGCAGACTAACGGCCCGGGCCTGCCGCCGATTGGGAAAAGACCGACAGCCCGCCGCGCGCCTCCAATGCACTTAGAATGTATGGCGACTTGCGTTTGGCCGCCCCCTGACTGCCGACACCGCATCAGCTGCTCGAGATCCGACCTGGACCGCCTGTAGGGAATCCAAGTAGGCTTGGACCTCGGCAGCAACCCATCCAGACGCCCGGCCGCCAGGAGTCAGTTTTCGCTGTGGTGGAAACTGACCGGCTTTAATGAGTTCTATATATGCTGTCGCGCGACGTGAACCCGGTCACTGCCAGCACGTCCCATATGCGTAGCATCCGCCCGGCCTGTTCGGCCTCGGTGAGCTTGGGTTGATGTGACGATACACGCGACATTTTCTATGAATAATTATGGAGGAACCCAAATGTCACGTTTTATCGCTTTTCCCGCGGGAGCCTTTGTTGACGGGGTATTTTGAGACCAATGTTGAATATATTTCGTAAAAATAATTGAAAAAAATTTTTGATTATTTTTTTAAGTTTTCCTTCTATTGCGCTTTCAGCGGCATTTCGTCGTCTTAAATCGTCGTGTTTTCCCCTCTTGATCTGCTTATAGCAGAGCTCTTTTCTCCCACGGTAATCCCGTTACGATCAGTATTTGGAAATGGTTACCGTGGAACCTAAAAGCATTTCGTTTCATGTCCGCTATCGGCGGGATTCCAGTTGCTTTAGAATGCCCGCCTTGGTTCCGTCGAAAGTGGGCCGCAACGGCTGCCCGCCTATCATCGAAAGTCTCGGCTCGCGGGTAACCCAGCGGTTGCCTTTGCTTCCCCGGGTCGCAGCGGCGTTGGCTTATCAGTGTTAGGCGGCCCCTCCTCGAGGGTGAGGGTCCCCAGGAGATCGTTGCGGTCGATGAGCTTTCGACAGATGAGGTGCGTGATCGGCACTTCCGAGTGGTCCGCCTCACGCTCGATGCGGCCCTCGGCCAACATCAAGCGCGCGCCGATCAGCGCCGATCGATCGCGCTCTCCGACATCGGTGTAGATTACGAGGTTGGCGATGCCGAATTCGTCTTCCAACGTCACGAAGACGATGCCCTTCGCGGTGCCGGGTCTCTGCCGCATCAGCACAATGCCGGGCAGGCGGATCGAACTGCCAGTGCGGGCCGTATTGAGATGCCTCGTGTCGTGATAACCTAGTTTCGTCAGAGCCGGCCGCAGCAAAGCGAGGGGGTGCTGACGCAAGGTCAGCCCGGTCGCGGTGTAGTCCATCACGACGGACTGGCCCGCCGCTTCCTCGGGAAGGGAAGGGGCCGTTTCCTGAATCAGCCCCGGCTCGCCGAGAGCGGTTTCCGCAAGACGAAGCAGCGGCGGCATATCGCGCTCAATGGCCTTGGCGTCCCACATGGCGGCGCGGCGCCCTTGGCCGAGACTTGCAAAGGCATCGGCCTCAGCCAGAGCCTCAATGGCCTTGCGGCTGACACCTGCACGACGGGCGACTTCCTCGACAGAGCCATAGGGTGCGCCATTGCCGGAGCGCCGGGCTTTGACGATGAGCTTCCCTTCTTCCTCTGGGAGGCCAGAGGCAAGCCGAAGTCCGAGCCGAACTGCGTGCGCGTCGGCGCTCGTCATCTCACGCTCCAGGGTGCTGTCCCAATCGCTCGCATTGATATCGACCGGGCGGACCTCGACCGCGTGCTGCTGGGCATCTCGGACGATCTGCGCGGGGGCGTAGAAGCCCATGGGCTGGCTGTTCAACAGGGCCGCGGCGAAGACCGCCGGGTGGTGGCATTTGAGCCAAGAGGAAGCATAGGCGAGGTGGGCGAAGCTCGCCGCATGGCTTTCCGGGAAGCCATAGGAGCCAAAGCCTTCGATCTGCTTGAAAACCCGCTCCGCAAGCTCCGGATCGTAGCCCCGCCGAACCATGCCGCCGATCAGCCGCTCCCGATATACCCCTACGCCTTGGGTGTGCTTGAAGGTCGCCATGGCACGGCGCAGCTTGTCCGCCTCGTCGGGCGTGAAGCCCGCGGCGACGATCGCAACCCGCATCGCTTGTTCCTGAAAGAGCGGCACACCGAGGGTACGGCCAAGCACTTGCTTCAGTTCATCGGGCGGCCCGTATTCCGGGGCGGGCTTGGGATAGACGGGCTTTTCCAGCCCCCATCGCCGCCGCAAATAGGGATGCACCATGTCGCCTTGGATCGGGCCAGGGCGGATGATCGCGACCTGCACAACGAGGTCGTAGAAGACTTCGGGCTTGAGGCGCGGCAGCATTGCCATCTGCGCGCGGCTCTCGACTTGGAAGACACCCACGGAATCCGCCCGACGGAGCATGGCGTAGGTCTTAGGGCAGTCGCGCGGCACGCCGGCGAGATCGAGATCCAGGCGATGATGCCGGCGCAGCAGATCAAAGCCACGCCGCAGACAGGAGAGCATGCCAAGGGCGAGAATATCGACTTTGAGCAGCCGCAGAGCGTCAACGTCGTCCTTGTCCCATTCGAGAACGGTTCGGCCTTCCATCGCGGCATTGCCGACGACCGCCATTTCGGTGAGCGGTCCCCGGCTCATGACGAAGCCGCCAACATGGGTCGCCAAGTGGCGCGGGAAGTCCTGAATTTCGGCGGCGAGTTCCAGGGTCAGTGACAGGCGGCGGTCCGAGAGATCGAGGCCCTCCCCCTGCGCCAACTCGGCAAGGGTATCCTCCCGCCCTGGCCCCCAGCTGGCCTTGGAAAGCCGACCCGTTACGTCCTCCGAGAGGCCGAGCGCCTTGCCAACCTCACGGACGGCGCTGCGGCCGCGGTAGCGGATGACGGTGCCGACGATTGCGGCGCGGTCCCGGCCGTAGCGATCATAGATGTGCTGGATGACCTCCTCGCGCCGCTCATGCTCGAAATCGACATCGATATCGGGCGGCTCGTCGCGACTGGCCGAGACGAAGCGCTCGAACAACAGGTCATGCTTTGAAGGATCGACTGCGGTGATGCCGAGCACGTAGCAGACCGTGGAATTCGCGGCAGAGCCGCGCCCTTGGCAGAGGATGCCCTTTGATCGCGCGAAGCGGACGATTTCATGCACGGTCAGGAAGTAGGGCGCATACTCAAACGCCCCGTGCCGCTGATGGTGCTGGCAACAGTCCCGAACGGGCCACCCCAGCGGCTGCGTCTCGACGGCGCCGTCCATGATGTCGCCCGTTCGGACGGCCCTGAGCGGATCGAGCCGGAATGGTGGCATGAAACCGACCGGCGAACCGGCCGGGATTACTACCGCGTCGAGTTGGTCTCCGGCGCGCGGCTATGGATCGGTCGCATTGATTCGCAGCGGCCAGATCGTCCGCCGCGTTGGTTTCTCCATGGGTATCTTGCGTGACGGCCCCGTTCGCCGAGGTCGGCGCCCGCACCAACTTCACGCTCCTCGATGGCGCCTCCCACCCCGCCGAGATGGTGGCGACGGCCGCAGCGCTCGGTCATGCCGGCATCGGTGTCTGCGACACCAACAGCCTTGCCGGTGTCGTACGTGCTCATGTCGCGGCGAAGGATAGCCGTACCGGCGCCGGTAAAGGCGATGGTGGCGGTGCGGCGGCCAGGGGATCGAATGGCCCGACGCGGACCACGGATCGCTCTGGCCAATGGCTCTCAGCAGGGGCAAGACGCCAGACTGGAAGCCGCTGGGACAAGCGGTCGATCAGCTGCGCCAATGCCTCATCGCGGCTGGCCTCGTCTGGACCGGTCGTCGCCATAATCTTTTGGGCGGCCTCCATGGCATTGGCCTCAGTCGCCTCCAAGGTCACGCGTTCGAAGCCAAGATCGGGTTCCAACCGCTCCAGCTCGTTGGCAAAAAGCCGTCGCAGATGGTCGGGCGTGCGCGTCGGCAGGCCGGTGCCGATCGTGATCTCCTGCACGTCACGATCCACGCGGAAGGCGCGCAGCGTTACCGCCCGCGCCCCTTGCCCGGCGGCGGCCAATTGCCGGCAGAGCGGCTCCAACAAGGCATCCAGCGCGCGGTCGATGGCGGGGCGGGTAACGATCGGCTCCAGGAAATTGACGGCCTCAATGAAATCAGGCGGCGGCCGAACGGGCGGCAGGCTGCGTGGGCGGTCGCCGGTCAGGGCATCGAGCACATCCATGAGCGACCGGCCGAAGCGGCGTGCCAACGGCCCGCGCGGCTGGCGCAGGAGGTCATCGATACGGTGGAGACCGAGGCGATTCAGACCGGCCAAGCAATCGGGCGACAGGCGCAAGACATCGAGGGGCAGGGCCGCGATAGCCGCCGGATCCTCTCCTGGGGGCACAATCATTTGGTGACGGCCGGCCCGTGCTAAAGCGGCGCCTGCCTCTGCGATCCCGGCGAGGACAGCGCGAGCCGTGACGCCACCCTGGGCGAGGCTGTCGCCAATGCGGGCCAGCATAGCAGGCTCACCACCAAACAATCCCGTACAGCCAGTCACGTCGAGCACCAGCCCATCCGGAGGGTCGGTGGCTGCGATCGGCGTGAAACGTATGGCCCAAAGCGCCAGGCGCTCGAGAAAGGTCATGTCGCCATCGGGATCAGCGTCACGGAGAACCAGCTCGGGATGCATGGCCCGCGCGTCGGCAAGCGCCTGCCCGACATGCAGCGTGGTGCCGGGTGCATCGACGCCTGTGAGCAAACGGCGGTTGCCCTGCATGGCCCAGGCGGCAATCGGGACGCCGGCAAGGTCTGGCTCCCTCTGGCGAATGCGATCGGTTGCCAGTCGGGGCAGATGCAGCACGAGATAGCGGCGGCTCATGACGAACCACCTGCACGGGGCGACGCAAGGGGAGCGGCTTCTGCCAAGCTGAGGGCGCCCGCCCCGTGATCCCAGCCAACCGACCACCGGCCAGAGCGTCCGCCGGACGCGCGCAGCAAGGTTACGTCCCACATGGGATTGCCGGAGGACCGCGCCGCGCCCACGCGCCAGCGGCTCCGTGCGGCCGAGGGCGGCATGCGGTCGGTGTCGGGAAGAATGAGGAGACCGATATGGCGCGGATTTCTCACGCAGAGAGCGGGCGGCGGCAACACCTAACCATCACCGGTTGATTACTTTTCTATCACGCAATGACCGGAATTCCGGCTTAGCCTCGCGATCATGGTCACGTCATCGTTCGGCGACGGGCAGCAGGCTGGGGAGGGGCTGAAAGTGGGTACGAACCTGTCACATGGTTTACATTCTAGACCGGGTAGATGGTTGACATGTTCCAGTCGCTGGCAGGGAGGACCTACGAGCTCATCTTCGTCTCGGAAGTTCTTGTCGGCGAGCTGGTCGGTCTCACCGAGATCGAGGAGGATCACTGGCTCGTCAAGTTCACCCCGATCGAGCTCGGCCTCATCAGTCCGAGCTTCAGGTTCCACCGCTTCACGGTGGCCCGACCGGGCCGCCGTGAAGCCCTTCGCAACCGGAACAGTCTAAACCATGTGCCCGGTTCACAGTGTCAGCCATGAGTCCGGTCGTTCAGTGGACGCTAGGCTTTACCTCGATAACATTCCAGATCCTGGATCCGCCGCCAAAGTACGCCGGCCCCCCATCCTGCTAGTGCCCGCGGGCGCCAATGGTGAGTGGCCGGACTGGCGTGACGGGCCCCTGAGCACCAACGCCCGCGCAAGCGCGGTTTTGGCTTTAGCCGCAGGTCTGAAGGCAGTATCACCTTCAACGCTTCGCCGCGCCCGTTCGCGGGCAAATCGCGCTTGGGCAAGCCTGCTGATACGGAGCCCAGATCAGGCGCGTGCCTCGATACGAGCTCTCGAACTTTGCCTTGGCGAACTTGGCGGCGAAGTCGACAAATTCCGAGCCGAATTCAACGCCATTCGAGCCATGGCGCTTGCCTTGTGCGATGACACCGCTGCGGCGTTGCCAATTGCAGGGGACGCCTTTGCCCAATGTGGCTCTGGAGCGGTTGGCATCGCTGCCGCCACGACCTGCCGACTCGCACATTGGAGGTCGGGCGACCTTGCGAGGTTTCACGCATTGAGGCCGGCTAAAATCGCCGCCAACGGCGGTCGCCGGTGGGCGTCTTTAGAGGCGTTCGATCGATCGATTGAGGCGATCGTCGAGCTTCAACAGCTCAGATTGGCGACCGCCCACAGACTTGCTCGCAACGCGTTGGAGTCCGCCCAACGTCACACGAACCCTTTGTCGCCGGCGACTTTTCTTCCGGCCGTGGTGATGGGGGAGCTGTTGTATGAACGAGGGGACGTAGACGAAGCAGAGGAGCTCTTGCGGGCTCGGTTGCCGAGGCTTCTGACGACCACGACCTGCGAGATCGCCGTGCGGGCGTTTCCGCTACTGGCGAAAATCGCCGAGCGGCGAGGGCAGGGGGAACTTGTCCTTCTGCTCCTGCGCGAGGGCGAGGGGCTTGGCGAGGCCCGCCGCTGGCCCAGGCTTGTGGCCGTTTGCCTTGCAGCAAGAGTAGATTTTCTCGTCTCCCAGCGCCGAGCCGACGAAGCGGAATTTCACGTCCAGCGGCTCGAGGAACTGGCGCGCCTCCAACCTGGCGGCGAATTCATCCGGTCGGATCTAAGCCGTCTTGCAATATTGGCGCGTTGTCAGATTCGAGATCTCGATCGCAGCTCCAGAGCGCCCATTGCAAGGATTCGGGAGTTTCACCACGAGGCTGTGAACCGAGGTGACTACCTCCTTGCCGTCCAAATGACGATCCGTCTCGTCGGCGCACTTGGGTGGATCGGCGACGACGAAGAGGCCGTTGAAGTACTTGCGAAATCCGTCGCCATGGCGGCCAACGCCGGACTTTATCAGTCATTTCTGGATGGGGGTCCCCAGGTCCAGCGCGTCCTCTCGCTGGTCCTCGAAGGGTCGCCAGCTTCCTCGCTGCATCCCTCGTCCAGAGCATATGCCGAAAGCCTCATCATCCAGCGGGCATCCGCACCGGAGCCGGGGGCAAAGAAAACCCGGCGGACCGCAGGTCCACTTAGCCCACGCGAATGCATCATCCTGCGGCTGGTGAGCAGGGGCCTCTCAAACAAGATGATTGCACAACAACTTGATATCGCTCCCGAAACAGTAAAGTCGCACCTGAAACATCTTTTTGTCAAGCTGGCCGCGCGCACTCGGGCCGAGGCAGTGTCTCGAGCGGAGAGGCTTGGCTTTATCTAATCGTCGGTTTGCGCATAATGGGTCCAGGGAGGACCCTGATGCTCGAATTTGCGCGTTTCAAGATTGATCCGGCCAACCAGTGCGTCTGGCGGACTGGTGATGGCGATGACGAGCAAATCCAGCTCGCACCCAAGGCATTCTCCCTGCTTCAATATCTGGTCGAAAATCGCGGCCGCCTAGTGTCGCACGACGAACTCCTCGACACGCTCTGGCCTGGCGTCGTCGTGCAACCCGAGGTGATCAAGAGTCAAATCCTGGCCATTCGAAACGCGCTCGGCGCGGACGCGCATGATGGGCATTTCATCCAGACCGTCCGAAAGCGGGGTTACAAGTTTGTCGGGGACGTAGCCGACGGGCGCCGCGCCGCAGTGGCGATCGCGACGAAAGTTGTGGATTTTCCCTATGTGGGACGAGAAGTTCCAATGGCTGAACTCCAATATGCGTTTAGCCTCGCCGAAAGAGC
Organism: uncultured Pseudomonadota bacterium; assembly: GCA_963737355.1. Lineage (GTDB taxonomy): Bacteria > Pseudomonadota > Alphaproteobacteria > Acetobacterales > Acetobacteraceae > Acidocella. The sequence continues at coordinate 266,710 of CAVTSC010000002.1, forward strand.
CGGCCGGCAGATCGCATTTATCGTCGGAGAACCTGGGATCGGCAAAACAGCCCTGGTTGAACATTTCCTTGGCGCCTTGCAGAGCGATGCGTTGCTAGCCATCGGCCGATGCGTAGAAGGCTATGGCGGGACTGAGCCACATTTTCCGGTACTTGAGGCTCTGGGCCAGATCGCGCGCGCTGGCGACGACAAGGTGGTCCAATCGATTGTATCAATAGCGCCCACTTGGGCCGTCCAGCTTACGGGAGTAGTCTCGCCAGAGACCCGCGGAAGACTAACCAAGGAGCTCGCGGGCTCGACGCGCCAGCGGATGGTGCGGGAATTTTGTGATCTCGTGGAGGTGCTCGCAACGCACAGACCTCTCGTCCTCGTTCTGGAGGACCTCCATTGGTCTGACTATTCCACCATCGACCTGCTGTCCGCGTTGGCGCGGCGCGCTAGACCCGCGAAGCTCATGGTGATCGCCACGTACCGCTTGGGCGACGCAATCGAGAGAAGTCACCCTGTGCGCGATGTCAGCCTAAATCTTGGCTCCGCGCATCTGTGCTCCGAAATCGCCCTGGGGCCCCTTGACCTCTGGGCCGTGCGGAAATTCGTCGCCGGCGAAGAGGGGGCGCAAGATGCCCAGGATCTCGCCCAGATCATCATCGGCCAGTCTGGCGGCATTCCGCTCTTCATGCACGCTTCGCTCGATAACTTAGCCGAGCGTGGGTTGATCGGGCAGGGTGAGTCCGGTTGGCGCCTGAACGTCTCGCCCCGCGATATTCGATTCACGGTGACAGGCAAACTTGCACAGACCATCGAAGCCCGCATCACCCAATTGGATAGCGTTCAAACCGAAGTCCTCGAGGCGGCCAGCGTCGTCGGGGATTCTTTCCATGCCCCCATAGCCTGTCGCGCCAGTGGATTGGACGCTCTTGTCTTTGAGGAAGTGTGCGAGACGCTTGTTAGGCGGCAAAAATGCATAGAACGGGGAGATCTCTGCCGATTCCCTGACGGGACAGTCGCCCAGACCTACACGTTTAAGCACGCCCTTTATCGCCACGCGTTTTATAGCCGCCTTGGTCCGATACGCCTTCAGCAATCCCACCATCGCGCGGCCGCTGCCATCGAGGCGAAATACCCGGGTGAAGTTCGCGGAATGAAGTTGCGGTTCAGCTCGTGCAGCACTTCGTGGGCGCAAGCCTGTGGGAACGTGCTCTCGAAAATCTTCGCGTTGCGCTGCAAGTCGCTACCGACCGTTTCGCCTCACGTGACGCCATTTCGATCCTTGAGAAGTCGATGTCCATCGCCGGCCGACTACAAGGTGATGCCCGTTATAGAGCTGAAGTGGAATTGTTAGAACACAAGGCGGTCCTGTACAGTGTATCTACAGACCCTCGCTCAATAGACTGCTACACCGAATTGGTGGAAAAAGCATCCCTCAAAAACGATATCAGCGTTAAGGCGAGGGCGTTGTTTGGGTTAGCCTATACCACCAGCTGGATTGATCGAGACCGATTTGTTGCAGCCAGCAACGACGCCATCGCATTTAGCGAGGAAATCGTTGACCCGGAGGAACGGGCGGCGATTCGGGTGGCACTTTACACTCGCCGGATTTACGTCCTTGGTTGGAACCCAGCCGACACGGCGAGGTGCGAAGATGCACTTGCTGTTCTCGAGCGTGGCAGCAACGCGGTGTGGTCGGCGCGCGCGATGATCGACAATATTCTTATATGTGTGACTTCTGCTCGATATCGCGAGGCCATCGAACGTTTCCAGATTAATTATGACTATCTGTTTGATAACCAAAGATCAAGTTCCGATGACTTCCTGAATTCGAGCGGTGTGGAAGAAGATTGCCGCAATGTCTTGGGGATTTCTTTATCTGGGTGATATTGGCCGCGCGGAGAATGTCATTGAGAGCAATCTCGAAATAGCAATTCGCGGAGGAAACGTAAAAAGTGCAAGACGTATTTTTGGGTATCAAAGTCTTATAAAGTGTCACATGATGGACTTCGAGGACGTACGTGACGATTGTGAAAGAGTATTGCGCGATGAAAACTGGTCGTTCGACGACGGTCAGCCGAGCGATATTGCTCTTCCGCCGACGGATTGGCGGCTTTGTTCTATTTTAGCGGCCTTCGCTGAGGTCGGTCTAGGCAACCACCCCAAGGGTCTGAAAAGTCTTTTGGAGATTGAGCGCAGGATCGATACGCAGCCCCTAGTCTTGGATTGGTATTGGCGGTTTTGGCTCGACTGGGGGCTGGTGAACGCATTCTTGGGAGTTGGCGACCTGTCGGCTGCGCAGTCGCATGCCAAAAAATTCGTAACCTGCGCTGAAGAAACGGGAGAGCGGACTTGGCGGGCGCTAGCGCTAGACGCCAGCGCCCGCGTGGAATTGGCGCTGGGCGCGCTGGATAAAGCGATCCATTTTGTCGAACGGGCGATCGAGACAATGCGAGGCTACGAGACCCCGCTGGCTGACTGGCGGGTCCACCAAACAGCAGCCACCGCCTACGAAGTGCTTGGCGAATCATACCTTCAGATGAAGCACTCCAGATTGAGCAAGACCACCCGGGCAAAGCTCTCTGCCTCCCTGCCGAAGGGCCATCGCCTGCGCGCGACGTTCGAAGCGGGCACTGCCTTCGCCGCTACGCCAAGGTTGGGCGGCCGGGCCAGCAACGAGCCCTTCCGAGCATTGCAGGAGCCGCCCTAAAATCAACCGCCAAAAAAGAGGCCCTGAGTCTCCCAATCGGGCAGGGGAATCGCGCATGGCGAAACGGAGGGTGTCCCGCGGTCCGAAGGGTGCAAGTTGCAGCCCGAATTGGACTGATCGAACTCCTTCGGATTCTGATTTGTTCTCTGGATAGTCGAGCCGAGCGAGCCGGTCCCTTTTTGCTCAGCTTTCTTCATCTCCCGACAGCATCCCACGCTCAATCGCGGGGAGTTAGCGCCAATAACAGCCCCCGCTTTATCCCCGCTCAGGCCCCCGTCCGGGGGAGCTCCAAGACGCAACAGCTTCTGCATCATGCCCCGGCTGACTGGCGCACGTCCCTAGAGCGGCCTGGCGCCAGGTCGAAGAGCCACCTAGGCGCGGCCGAAACGCACGCCATCGCAAAGGGGATGAGAATGATGGCGTATCGACCCTGCCGCCTGCATCGGTCCTGGCGTCGAGCGGCGTCTTTTCGGATGGTCCTAGCCGGCCCTTCGACTTCGTCAAGCCCTCCTTGCGACACGTCCTCGGCTTCATCGGCATCGTGGATGTGCAGCAGTGGCGGAACCCAAAACGTCTATTCAATCAACAGGAGCTAACAACATGCCATCGATCACGACCACGGATGGGACCGAGATCTTCTACAAGGACTGGGGCGTCGGCCAGCCGATCGTCTTTCACCATGGCTGGCCTCTGTCGGCGGACGATTGGGACGCCCAGATGCTGTTCTTCCTGCAGCACGGCTATCGCGTCATCGCGCACGATCGCCGTGGTCACGGCCGCTCGACCCAGACCGGCAAGGGCAACGACATGGACACCTACGCTGCCGACGTGGCGGCGCTGACGGCCCATCTGGACCTCCGGAATGCAGTCCATGTCGGCCACTCGACTGGAGGCGGCGAAGTCGCACGCTACGTCGCCCGGTACGCCAAGGGCCGCGTGGAGAAGGCGGTGCTGATCGGCGCGGTGCCGCCGATCATGCTCAAGACCGCGAGCAATCCTGGCGGCCTGCCGATCGAGGTGTTCGACAGTCTCCGGGCGGCCCTCGCCGCGAACCGGGCGCAGTTCTTCCGGGACCTGCCCTCGGGCCCCTTCTACGGTTTCAACAGGGCCGGCGCGAAGGTCTCCGAGGGCGTGATCGACAACTGGTGGCGGCAGGGGATGATGGGCGCCGCCACGGCCCACTACGACTGCATCAAGGCATTCTCGGAGACCGATTTCACCGAGGATCTCAAGGCGATCGAACAACCGACCCTCGTAATGCACGGCGAAGACGATCAGATCGTCCCGATCGACGCCTCCGGCCGCCTCTCCGCCAGGATTCTGCGGAACGCCATCCTGAAGACCTATCCCGGTTATCCGCACGGCATGGCGACGACCCAGGCAGACGTGATTAACCCGGACCTGCTCGCCTTCATCAAGAGCTAGGAGCCGGCCTGATCGTTCCGGCGCCAGGCGAACGCTTGGCGCCGGCCGCTTGCTCGGCGGCCGGAACTCATTCCATGTTCTGGATCGCGAAACGGCCGAGGCGTCATGCGTGGACGAAAGGTCTTGCTGTACTTCGCGTGGAGCCGCCCCGGTGAGACCGGCGCGCCTCTTACCGCCATCGACGACCGGTTTTTAGCTATCTTTGAGCTTCGGCGACGGTTCTATCAAAGGCGATTTCATGGCAGCCCGTGAGTTGGTGCTCGTGCGGGTCCTCATCTGGCGCAAATTCTTCACGCTGGCGCCACTCTTGGCGAGCCGTGCCGTCTCCAGGGTCTCCTTCTCGTCTCACTCAGGTGCCGCGCCAAGCGATCCCGTCGAGAGGGCGAGCGTCGCGGCAGCCGACAGCGCCGTGAAGTAAGCATCCGTGGCCCCATTCTTCGCCTGAAGGAGTTGGGTTTCCGCCAGCGTCAAATCTGTGATCGAGCCAACTCCGTTGCGATAGGCGGCCAACGCCGAATCAAACGTCGTCTGCGCCGCCATCTCCAAAGCTTGCGAGGCCGAATAGGTGGAGAGGCTGGTGCGTAGGGCATTGTCTGCGCCCACGATCTGCTGCACCGCGTCTTCCTGTACCTGGGTCAACTGGGCGTCGGCGCTGTCTGCCGCTGCCCGGGCTTGGTCGAGTTCCGCATCGCGCGTGCCGCCATCGTAGAGCGGGATTGTCACACCGGCGAAGATGCTGCCGCCGAGGTGATCGCCGTTGATGTTGACTGTCGGGGGCTGCTGGCCGACAGATGGGAGGCTTGTCACGTTCAGGTTCCCGGAATTGTAAATGCCGGCTGCCGAAAGGAAGAATTTCGGCATGAACTCCGCTTGCGCCGCCCGGACGTTTGCGAGGCTGGCCTGTTGCGCGGCATAGGCGCTCTGCAGGTCCGGCCGGCGAGTGAGGGCTTCTGAGATGATGCTTTCGACGGGTGCCGCCATCGACGGCGAGAGCTTGCGGCCCGACACGTCCGCGACCTTGATTTTCGTCAGCGGCGAGATGCCCATCGCCGTGATCAAGGCGAGATAGGTGTCCTGCGCTTCCCCGGTCGCCTGCACCACAGCCAAATTGGCCTGAGCGGTCGTCTGGCGCGCTTGGGCGATCTCCGTGACCGTCCCGACGCCATGCCCGTAGCGGTCCTCCACGGCGGCCTGAACGTCCCGAGCATTCTTCAGGGATTGCGTCGCCGTCGTGAGGCGCGCCTGGGCCGCTGCGTGATTATAGAAAGCGAGGGTGACGCTGTAGATCAGTTGCTGATGTGCGGTGGTGAACGCGATGTTAGAGATCACCGATCCCTGTTTCGCCGCATCCACCACGGCAGCGCGCTCCCCAAAGTCGAAGAGGAGCCATTGCAGGGACACTGCCGAGACGGTGCCATCCAGTGAGGAATTGCTGCCGAAGCTCGTCCCAAGCGCCGTTTGGTTGCCGCTGCTGCCCTGATAGCCGCCGAGCGCGCCCACGGTGATGTCCGGGAGGAAGGCGCTCTCGACAATCCCGGCGGCAAGCGCTGCCCGCCGCGCGTCGTTCCATGCTATTCGGGTGGCCGGGCTGCTGGATTCCGCGAGATCGATCAGCTCCGGAAGTGAATAGAATCGAGACGCATCGATGCTCTGCGGCGGCGGGATGTTTCCGAGGGCTGGATTGGCGGGCAACACATAGCCATCCGCCGTTGGTGTAGCTTGGTGCGCGCCGGCGATGATTTCGCCGCTCTCTGTCGTGGCCGGTACCCATGGCTGGTCAGGCCGCTCCGGCGCCATATCGAGCGCCGAAGTCGCGCAGCCGGCAAGCCAGACCGAAACGAGGACGGCGGTAATGGCGCCTTCAAGCCGACGCATAGCCGGCCGTTCCTTGGGGTGCGTGTTCCGATCTGTTCGCGACAAGCTGTTCCAACCTCGTCAGAGACGCATCGAGGGCTGCCACAACCGGGCTCGGGGTGACCGGGCGTGGGATAGGCTCGGGTCCATCGGGAGCGCCCGCCATCGCCGGGGCGCCGGCGGGCGTTATCGCGCTGCCGAAGCTCTCCGCGAGGCGTTCGAGGCGGTGCGCCGTGCCATCGAGGCCGGCGGCCTGCTGATCGGCACCGATCAGCAGCGGCCCCTGCAGAGACGAGAGGATGCGGGCGATTCCCCGCCGCTCGTCCAGCCAGCCCGGCGCCGGACGGATCGAGACGGGCTCAAAATGGGTGAGGTCGAGATCCTGCTCGATGGCCGCAAGTTGGGCACGCGCCTGGACCGCGCCCCTCCAGCGCTGCGGCGTACTCGCCGCCGAGACCACGGCCGCGAGCTGACGCAGCAATGCTGCGAGCGCCGGATTGATGCGTCCGGCAATCGTCACCGGCCAGATCTGGGTGAAGACGACCGCAACCACGAGATCGCCGAAGAGGATGCCGATGGTCCGGTCCCGCGCGATCGTCATGTCGAAGGCGGGTGCTGAGCCCTGGACCACGCTGAGGAAGAACGCAAAGGCGAGCTGGAACCCGAAATAGGAGATGCGTGGGCCGCCGGCGGCGATCCAGCCCGAGGCGAGAGCAGCCAGAAAGACGACCCCCATCAACCCGCCGATCGACGTGACGTTGGGCATCAGGAAGACAATGGCCGCGAGGCCCACGGCGGCGCCGATCGTGCATCCCAGGAATCGAAGCGTCTGCTTCTCCACTGTCTCGGCCGCGGTGCCGAGGGAGACGATGTAGCAGGTGATCAGGCAGGTATGGATGCCGGGCCAGTCGAGCAGCAGATAAACGACGTAGCAGAACATCGCAGCGCCGGTAGTCTTCAATGCGAAATGGACATGCGCAGGGTTCGTAAATGCGTCCGGAAGAAAGAAGCCGCCTTTGGGCTTCGCCGCCGGCTGCGGGGCTTGGTCCGGCGGGGGCGGCTCGGCGAAGGCCGATAGCGCCGAGTGCAGCTCCGAGAGCGCAGCAGCGGCGAGTGGTGCGAGTGCTGCCTCGTCCTCGCGGACGGCCAGTTCGATCTCGACCGGAAAACCGCCCATGCCGAGGATGGCGGCCATTGCATCAAGGGTCTCGGCGATGCGCTGCCGAAGGGTGGCGGGAGGCAGAAGCTCGGGGGTGCTGGTGAGGAAATCCACCACCGACAGGATCACGATCGTCGATTGCGAGGCTTGCTGCAGGGCGGCGATGTCCTGCCCCGGCGATGTTCTCTCAATGCCGGCCAGTTTCAACCATACCGGGATTTCGCCGGGGCCCTCGTGCAGGTATTCTTCGAACGCCTTCCGCATGTGCGCGTCAGGCGCACGAAGCAGTGCACCGGCGACGCGAAGCCGATGCGCCAACGCCCGCTCGGCAAGCCGTCTGGGGGCCGGCCCGAGAATGAGATTGACCACGATGCAAATGCCGGCCGGAATCCCGACGAAGAGCCAGACATAAAGGATCCCGCGGGTCGCCAGTTCACCGCCCGGCACGTTGCCGAGGAGATCGAGCGCATAGGCCGTGATCAAAGCGACGATTCCGGCGACCGGCTTGAGTTTACTCGCCGATGCCGCGAAGGTCAGGCAGAAGGACACGAGCGTCATGGCCGTGACGCGCCAGAGCGGCTGTTCGATGACCTGCATGGTGAGCAGCAGCAGGACGCCGACGATGAGCGAGATCAGCACAAGCATCACAATGCTCGTGAGGACGCTCGCCGCTCGATCGGGCTTCATCACGAAGAACGCGACATATATTGCCAAAGCCGGCTCGGGCGTCTGGTAGATCTCAACGACGACCGCGGTGAGGGCGCAGATGAGCCCCAGCCGGACCGAGAACTCCAGCCGCCCCGGAAAGGGCGCCAGAAGGGCTCCAATCCTTTCGAAAAAGGGCTCTCTTCGTTCAATTGCAGCCAGGGCCATGCTTCATCTCAACGACAGCAGTGGCGCCGAGCCTCACGAGCGTCTGAGGGGGATCGACGAGACGGATACGGACCGGGAAGCGCTGGGCCACGATCACCCAGTTAAGCGAGCGCTCGACATAGGGAACGGAGCGCGGGATGTCGACGAGGTCGGAGTCGAGTACGCCAGCGCCGAGGCCCTGGACGACACCTTTGATCGCCACCGTGCGATCGATCATGGAATAGACTGTCGCGCAATCGCCCACGGCTATTACAGGCAGGTCGGTCTCGCGGAAATTCCCGACCGCGAACCATTCCTCGTTGTTGACCAGGGTGAACAGGCTCTGTCCCGGCGCCACCATTTCCCCGCTTAGGACGGAGAGGCCGACCACCTGTCCCGCATGGGTCGCGCGGACGGTCGTGTCCTGAAGATTACGCTCGGCAATCGCCAGTTCGGCTTCGCGAGCCTGCACTGTTGCGACGGCGGCGTCGTCTGTATCGATCGCCTCGACGGCTGCGGCTTCTTGCTCCTGCGCTTGTTGGAGCGAGGTAATAGCGTCCCGCTGTGTCGTCTCAGCCTGGTCGAGCTGTTGGCTCGGCACATAGCCGCTGGCGGCGAGTGGGCGAAGCCGTTCGACCGTGCGCGTGGCAAGATCGAGATTCGTCTCGGCGCTCTGGCTCTGATCGGCCGCCACGGCCGCGGCCGATCGTTGCGTCGACAGGTGGCGGCGCTGTGTCTCAAGCGTGGCTTTTGCGACCGCGAGATTGGCCCGTGCCCGATCGACCGCGTCCTGGTAGGGCACCGGGTCGATCTGGAAGAGCAGGTCGCCCTCCTTGACGCGGGAATTCTCTTCGACCGGTATGTTGATAATTCGGCCGCTGACTTCTGCCGCGATGTGGACGATTTCGGCATCGATGCTTGCGTCATCGGTCGTCGGCATGATCTGGCTGCGGTATAGCGCATAAAGCCCCAAGCCGGCCGCCACCGCGATGATCACGAGTGAGAGAAGGATGGTCAAGGGAGCGCGACGACGAATGCCTGCTGCTTTCATGGCTACTGTCCGAACCAAAGCAGCCAGGCGAGAAGTCCGCAGCACAGGCCGAGTGCCGCACAGACGAACAACTGAAACGGCAGGACACTTGCGAGCCCCGAGGCAACGAAGCCGACGCGGACGGCGATTGCCGCGACGATCCCGATGAACGCGCAGAACATCCAGCCCGGAAAGTAGGATCCGGCGAGCACGAAAGAGGGCGCGCCGGACAGGGCGCATCCGCTGAGCGCGGTTGCCAGCCATGGCGCCCAGACCAGAGATTTGAACGCACGATGCCCCTTCATGATTGGACGATCGAGCGAGCGTTCGCCGGTGGACTTGTATCCCATACCACGCCGAGTGACGCGATGAGATCGGCCTTTCGAGCCGGCACAATCATGGCAGCATACCTGCCGCAGGGCTGGATTGATCAAGTTGTGGTTCCAATGCAGGCTCATCCAGGTCAGCGATAAGTCGCGCGTCGAGAGCCCGGCGCACGCCCGATGTCATCAGGGGATGTTCTCGACGATCATCTCCCACACGTCGCGGCCCTTGCCGTGCAACATGGCCTTGGAACTGTAGACCGCCATGCCAACCACGGCCTCGGGCGAGACGAGCGGGGAGGGCGGCACCACGAGCTGCATTGGATTGACTTTCACGTCCAGTAGGGCCGGACCGGGATGCGCGAGCCAAGCCTCTACGGCTCCCTCCAGGTCGCCCGCCTTCGTGACGCATCGCCCCCAAAGCCCCATCGCCTCGGCGACTTTGCCGAAATCTGGGTTTTTCAGATCGGTGAAGATGGGAACCATGCCGACGGATTTCTGCTCGATATCGATGAAACCGAGCTTGCCGTTGTCGAAGATCACGATCTTGATCGGCACGTTCTCCTGCACCACGGTCAGCAGATCGCCGAGCAGCATGGAGAAGCCGCCATCGCCGGCCATGCAGACCACTTGGCGGCTGGGCTGGCACTTCTGCAATCCGATGGCCGACGGCATCCCGCTCGCCATCGTGCCGTGCAGAAGGCTGCTGAAGGTTCGCCGTTTTCCGTTCGTATCGATATGGCGAAGCGTCCAGACCAACACAGTGCCGTCGTCGGCAGTGAACAACGCATCCTCGGCCGCATGCTTGTTGATGACCTTGGCGAGATATGTTCCGGCGATGGAGGCGTCAGGGCCAGAGACTGTTTCAGCGTCCGCCTCAGCTTGCGTCTTTTGGTGGCGCTCCAGATATTTGGCGAGGAATTTTTCGTCCTCATGCTGCTCGAGACGGGGCAGTAGCGCGTCCAAAGTTGCCTTGATGTCGCCGACTGCGCCGATCGTCACCGGGTGCCGGCGGCCGAGATGGGTCGGATCAACGTCAATCTGGATGATCTTGGCTTTGTTAGGATAGAACTGGCTCCAGGCAAAATCGGCCCCCAGAAGCAGCAGCACGTCGCAATCAAGTATGGCGTGGTAGCCCGCTGGTTGGCCAAGAATGCCGGTCATGCCGACATTGTAGGGATTGTCGTATTCGATGAAATCCTTGCCGCGTGAGGTATGCGCTACCGGGGCTTTGAGCCGCGCCGCCGTGGCGACCACTTCGTCATGGGCCCCCTCACAGCCGGCACCGGCATAGACCGTAATCGCCTTGCTCCCGTTGAGGAGGGCAGCAATCTCGTCGAGATCGCCGTCGATCGGGCGGATGAGCGGGCGCCGCACCTGCACGGCGTACGGCGCTTCATCGTGCGCCGCGGCGTTGGCAATATCCGCCGGCACGACCAGCACGGCGACGCCGCGCTTCGTCAGCGCTGCCTGGCAGGCCGCCACGACCTTGCGCCGTGCCTGCTCGGGCGTCAGGATCATCTCGCAATAGACGCTGCAACCCTTGTACACTTCATTGAAGTCGACCTCCTGGATCGACTGGAACCCGATGTCTTGCCGAACGATTTGGCTCGCGATCAGGATCACCGGCGCGCGATTGCGGTTGGCCTCGTAAAGCCCGTTGATGAAATGGAGGCTGCCGGGACCACAGGATCCAGCGCAGGCGGTGAGCTGACCTGTGAACTGCGCCTCGGCTCCGGCCGCGAATGCGCCGGCCTCTTCGTGTCGCATGTGGACCCAGTCGATCTCGCTGCGATTGATGGCATCCGCGACCCGGTTCAGTGTGTCCCCGACGATGCCGTAGCACCTCTTCACGCCGGCTGCCTGCAGCGTCTCGATCAGTATATCGGCCACTCTCTTGCTCATTGCGGACCCTTCACATGTTGTTGTGTCATCTCCCCGACGGGAGCTCCGGCGCCGCATCGGATGAGGCTCCCTCGCGCGAACCGTTGCGGTCCTGACGTCAAGCTTCAACCGGCGCGAAAGCCGCTTGCCCAAAGGTTGCGCTGAGGCTGTTTTCGAACATATCCCCCTGATGGGGGGATGCGCTGGGCTGCACGGGGGGGGGCGTTGTCCGCCGCAGCGACATTGCCGCGACCATCTGCAGGCTGCCATGTGGCGATCTGCGCGATGCAATCGTATGGCGCTTCGAGCGGGTGCGAGGCGCTAGACAGCGCGTAGCGAGCCGCTCCGGCGCTCGAATTGCCGGCGGAGGGGAAGGTCCTCCTGCAGACCCTCGGCGAGCTGCCTTCGGATGGTGGTGATCACGGACCAGTTAATGCAAATGCAGCGACAGCAGGTCGGACCGTTCGGCGTGAAAGCGGCAGATACCCCTCAAGAGGCCCGGCGCCCCCCCAACCGGGGGATATAGATAAGTCGCCAACGCGTGCAAATCCCCACAAGGTCAACCAAGGAGATTCCTGTGACAGGAGCAGCAGCGTACATGGCGGCAGCTTTGCATAAAGTGGGTGTGAAGCGGGTCTATGGCATTGCCGGTGACTCCCTGAACGGATTTGCCGATGCGCTCAGAAAGCAGGGCCATCGAATGGGTCCGTATGCGCCATGAGGAAGGTGCCGCTTTCGCGGCCGCCGGTGAAGCGCATGTCACGGGCAAGCGCGCCGTCTGCGCTGGAAGTGCCGCTGATAGCCACGCTCGACCAAATCTATCATTTCGGTATGTTTACCATGATGGCGGTGCTGGATGGGCGCGCCACAGAGCTGATCGAGCTCGCGAAAGTCAATCTCACGCGCTGAACTTTCCCTAAAATCTACGATTTTTGAGGACCCCCGTTATGGAATACACGGCCTTGTTTTTGTCGCGGCTGCAGTTTGCCTTTACCGTCTCGTTCCACATTATTTTTCCTTCCTTCACCATCGGTCTGGGTGCTTGGCTCTCGCTGCTGGAAGGCATGCATCTGGCGACCAAACGGCCGGTCTACCGGCGGCTGTTTGAATTCTGGCTGAAGATTTTCGGAATCGCCTTCGGCCTCGGCGTCGTCTCGGGCATCGTGCTGGCTTTTGAGTTTGGCACTAACTGGAGCCGGCTCTCGCAAGCCTCCGGTCCTATCCAGGGACCGCTTCTTTCTTATGAAAGCTTTACGGCTTTTGCGGTCGAGGCATCCTTTTTCGGCGTGCTGATTTTTGGCCGCCCGCGCGTGACTCCGGCGCTCTATTTCTTCTCCACGCTGATGGTCGCTGTGGGCACCACCATGAGTGCGTTCTGGATCATGGTGAATAATAGCTGGATGCAGGCGCCGGTTGGTTATTCGGTCATCAACGGCGCTTATGTTCCAACCGACTGGGTAAAAATCATTTTCAGCCCGGTCGTATGGGTGCGTTTTCCGCATATGCTGGTGGCCGCTTATGTCACAGGTGCCTTCTGCGTAGCAGCAACAGGCGCCTGGTATCGCCTGCGCAGCGCCTATGCCGCTGAGGCCAAAACCATGCTGATTATGGGATTGATGCTGGCTTCCGTTTTGCTACCAATCCAGATGTTTTTGGGCCATCTGAATGGAGATTACGTCCACGACCGCCAGCCGGTAAAATTTGCCGCCATCGAAGGTCGCTGGCATGACGAACAGCCCGCCGCCGAGGTTCTCATTGCCATTCCGGACGAAGCGCAGGGCAAAAACCTGTTCGCTCTCAAAATCCCCATTCTCGGCAGTATCATCGGTTCGATGAGTTTCGATTCCAAAGAGGTCGGGCTTGGCGATTTCCCACGCAACGATTGGCCGCCAGTGGCTATTCCATTTTACGCCTTCCGCGTCATGGTCGGCTGCGGCCTGCTGATGCTCGCCATCGCCTGGGCGGGCGCCTTTATGCTGTTACGCGACCAGCTTGAGCGCAACCGCCTTCTGCTCTGGGCGATTTTCTGCAGTTTCCCGCTTCCTTATATCGCGACCCTGACCGGTTGGTTTACCGCCGAAGTCGGCCGCCAACCCTGGGTGATTTACGGGCTGATGCGCACAGCGGATGCCGTAACGCCGAGCCTGACCACCGGTGAAACCCTCATATCGATGGGGATATTTGTCACCCTCCATTCCCTGATATTCAGCTTCGGCACATTTTACATCTACCGCCTTTTGCAGGCAGGCCCAGGTGGCAGCCCGGCCGGCCAACCCTCCAATCCCAAACGGCCCTTGGCCATGGCCAGCGTCGAATCGCCTAGACTGGAAAGTCCCGGCTACGGCCAGGAGGCCGCGCCTTGATTTTCTTCTGGGTGGGCGCTTTGGCAATAACCATGCTGCTCTACGTCCTGCTGGACGGCTTTGACCTCGGCGTGGGAATTCTGTTTCTCTTCACGCGCGACGAAAAGCATCGCCGGCAGATGCTCTCCGCGATCTTGCCGGTCTGGGATGGCAACGAAACGTGGCTTGTCCTGACTGCAACTATTCTCTTTGGTGCGTTCCCAATCGTCTATGCGGCAGTGCTGTCAGCGTTCTATCTGCCGATGATTGCCTTGCTGGCAGCCCTTATCCTGCGCGGGGTTGCCTTCGAGTTCCGTTACAAGGCCACCAAAATGCGTTGGTTCTGGGATCTCGGTTTCGGCGGGGGTTCGCTTGCCGCGACCTTCATCCAAGGCATGACCGTCGGCGCGCTGGTTGAAGGTGTTCCCCTACACGCAGGCGTCTATACCGGCACCCTGCTCGGCTGGTTCAATTCCTTTTCCTGTTTTTGCGGTATCGGTCTCTGTTTCGGTTATACTTTGCTCGGCACCGCCTGGCTCGCGGGCAAAACAGAAGGCCGCATCCGTGACCGTGCCTATCAGCTCATGGGGATTGTTCTATCCGGCGTGTTCGCTTTCCTGGTTATCATCTTTATCTGGTCATTGCTGGTGCATCTCCCGATAATGCAACGTTGGACCCAACGGCCATATCTCGCGATTTTCCCAGCAATCGGGGCTGCAGCAGCTCTACGGCTAAGGGCCGCCATCGCCAAGCGACGCGATAGCGTGCTTTTCGCAATGAGTGCCGTGATTTTTCTCGCAGCTTTCGGAACCCTCGCCGTCTCGTTCTGGCCCTTCATGATTCCATTCACGGTGACGATCCAACAAGCGGCGGCGCCGTCTGCTTCGCTCTCCTTCATGTTCTGGGGGGCCGGCATTTTCGTTCTCCCGCTGACCCTTTTCTACACCGCTGCGGTGTACCGAATTTTTCGAGGAAAATTGTCGGAAAGCAGCGCCGAAGATTGAGTTGTTCCGCTTATCTAGCCTTAATCGTTGTCCGGCTCACGCGGGTGGCACAAAAACTCGTTCCGGAAAGGCTTTCTCCACGACGTCCAGGAAGGCACGGACCTTCGCCCCGACGAGCCGGCGAGAGCTTTGCAGTGCCCAGATCTCGACCGGCGGCCCGGCAAGTATTCCCCAAAGCGCAAGCCGGCCCGACGCGACATCATCGGCAACGAGTAATTTGGGCAGCATCGCAGCGCCGGCGCCGGCCAGCACTGCGTCACGCACCATCATCAACGATGACAGACGCAGGACAGGCTCGGGCTTGAGAACGATATCGGCGCCGCGATCCACGCGGATGCGCCAGGTGATGTCCAGCGGCATGGTGCTCAACAGGACGGCCCTCACGGCATGGTCGCCGAGCCCGTTTTCGTCGCGCATCGGCGATGGCAGATCGGGACGTGCCACGATCAGGCGCTCGTCGTTCAGAAAGCGGCGGCCGACGAGGCGATCATCCGGCGACGGATCAACCCGGATCACCAGGTCGTAGCCGTCCTCCACCGGATCGACCTTGCGATCCTCGGCGACAATCTCGAGCTGAACGTCCGGATACCCGAGGGTCGGCGCCGCGCGGTACCAGGCGTCCGTACCTGCGTAGAATGCCAGTCCGCCCGCGATGCCAGACAAGTGAACTCGGGCATCAATCGCCGGGGCAGCAAAGATAGTCAGCTTCGTTAAGAGGCGATTGCGCGACTGAATGCCGCCTCCAGGACCAGCAGCGCAGCCGATTTGGAGTGCCAGGCCCTCACACTTTAGCCTGCCGCACAGTCTCAAAGTCGCTTGCCGGGGGCTGACCGGACAGTTCCGGCGCGCGGAACAGATCAAGCATGCTTCACGACTTCCTCCTCCGCGCCCTTACCGGAGGTCTCCGGAGACGGCTCCCAGCCGAACACGCTGCGTCCGCCATATTCATGGGACCGGGCGCGTTCCTCCGCGATCAGGGCGGCAAGCGAAGGCCCGGTGGCGGTCTGTTCGAGCCGGCGCGCCTGATCATCAAGGCGTTGGATCGCCGCCAATTCCTCCTCGTTCCCAAGTTTCGCCTTGCGGACGGCAGACTTCATGACCTCGATCGTCCGGTCGTACACCTGCGTCGGGACCGGGAAGGGGTGCCGGTCCTTCCCGCCATGCGCGAGCGAAAACCTGGCCGGATCCGTGAAGCGGCAGGGCGCGCCATGCACCACCTCGGCCACCATCGCAAGCGCCCGGACGGTGCGGGCGCCGACCCCCGGTACCAGCAATAGCTCGGCGAAGTCCTTCGGCCCGCAATCGGCCGCCGCGGCGAGGGCGCCATGCAGCCGGCGCTCAACCACATCATCTGGCCGAACATCGTGATGCTCAGGCAAAACCAGATGTGGCAGGAGAGCCTGCGGATCCGCTTTGGCCACACCCGCCCTCCTACCCTCCATGCGCGTCAACTCGCGCACGATGCCGCCGGGGCCCATGCCGTTGAGCAGATCGAGTTGCCCATCACGTGATGCGGCCGCGCGACGGTCCGCGAGGTTGACGATCATCCCCTGTCCCGCCCCCTCAATAGCGGCATGGGGCGCGTCGACGAAGCTCTCCAGCCCCGCCGACAGCCAGTGATAGCGGCGCGCCTGCCGCCGCTCGCCGTTCATGCCTTGCTGCACCACCACCCAGCGCCCGTCATCCGCAACGATGAAGCCGTGCAGGTAAAGGTCAAAACCGTCCTGGAGCGCGGCACTGTCAACCTTCGCAACCAATCGGCTCGACCGGGCGAGCGCGGCGCCATCCAGGCCGACGCGTTCGCTGACCGTGATAAGCTCACCCGGCGTCGCCCGGCTGTGCTTTCCACGGCCCCCACAGACGTGGATGCCGAGTTCGTCGGATAGCGGCGCCAGGCCGCGCTTCAGCGCGCCGAGCACGCTGGTCGTGATCCCAGACGAATGCCAGTCCATCCCCATCACGGCGCCGAAGGACTGGAACCAGAACGGATGGGCCAAGCGCCGCAGCACCTCGTCGCGCCCGTATTCCAGCACGATGGCCTCCACAATCACGGCACCCAGGCGGGCCATCCGCTGGCCGAGCCAAGCCGGCACCCGGCCGCCATGCAGCGGCAGGTCGGCGCTGCCCGCGCGCCGCACCATCAGGATGCTGTCGCCAGAACTGGCGCGGGTGCGCCCAGGATTCTTTCGTGCGATCCCGGTAGGCGTGATCCGGCCTCCTCCCACAGGGGGGGGCTGAAGTTTGATATGGCCAAGCAGACCGGCCTGATCCCGGTCTGCGCTTTGCGTTTCAGTTTGCGATTCATCGCTGGTAGCATAGCGCTGTCCGAACAAAGAGTGAACATCAAAAGCGAACCCAGATTGCACGGATCGGCAGCCGCACCGCGGCTGTCGCGGCGCGCGTGCTCGCCAGCCTGCAGTCGTGCCTGGCTTCGTGCCCGGATCGCGGCCGCATTCTCAGCTGGATCTGGATTGTAGTACCTCGCCGGGGAGTCCCCAGCGAGACGAAATAAAGCTTCGGGAAGAAAGAGAACCTCTTAACCAGTATAATTGAGCGCCATGAAAACACTCTCTGGAGAGACCGGCCGTGGACCGGGGGGGTATTGTCTCGTGGGTACAGCCTGCAGCCCTTCGACATATTCCCGAATTTCCCATGCAGTCCATCCAGATGCACGCCCACCAACATGCAGTTTGCGTTGTGGGGGAAATTTCTCGGCCTTGATCAAACGATAGATCGTATCCCGTGACGTGTACCCAGTCATCGCCATGACATCCCAAATGCGGAGGAGTCGGACAGCCTCTTCGGCCTCGGTCAACTTGGGTAAATGTTTCGATTTGCTCTGCATCAGCCAACATTAACGAAGCTGCTTTTAGAAAGTCACGTTTTATGTACTTTTTGCTGTTCGCCGGTCGTGGCTGAACTTTTTTAAATTTTCTAAAACATATATTTCAGAATATTTTGAAAATATATTTTATCCTGTCGTAAAAAGAGGCGCGCGATCATGCCGTCCTCCGCGGGATTTGATCCTGATCATCCGACCGTTTCCGTGGGGCGTCCCCGTTTTCTGCGTCTGGATTTCGCTGCCCACCAAATTCAACCTTGTCGTACCAGTTTGCCAATTTCTGCAGCGCCTGGCCCAGCTGGCGCGTATCGCGGCTCTTATTATATCTGCTTCCCAGGCTCGTGGCGCGCGATGTACTTAAACCCTAAAAGTCGCGAAAAATCGACCTTTTTAATTCTTCCCGCAGTTGCCGCGTATTCTGAAACAATTGTTAAATTTTTTGTGCAATTAAAGTTTAAAATGTACTTCAGCTTTTCCTTCTATTGCGCTTTCAACGGTATTTCGTCGTCATCTTGAACAGACTGAATGCCATCAATTGTAAGAGCGAACGTTCCAGGTTTCCCTGAAGCAGCATCTTTTTCAGACTTCACTTTGTCGTACCAATCCGCCAGCTTTTGTAGGGCTTTTCGGAGCTGGGGTGTATATCGGCTTTGGTTGTAATTGCTGCCAAGGGCAGTCCGGATGTCAGTATGATTCAGCGCTGCCCCCTCAGCGATTTCGGAGGATATGCCGAGATGGCCCATGCTTGTGGACGCCGTTCGCCGCAGGTCATGCCGGGCCCAGCCACCGAAACCACATTCCACAAAAATCTGCTTGGTAACCTTATCCCAATTGGACAACGGAGTACCATGGCGGTTTGGAAAGATCAGGTCCGTTGGCTTCGACCCTTCCTGCTTCACGGTTTCCAGGAGCGCCACGGCCTGGCGGGGCAAGGGGATCGTGAACGGAAGCTTCACTTTGTCAGGTTTGGTATTCTTTATCCTGGTGCCGGGAATGATCCATAGCTTATCGGATACCTCACACCATCTGGCCTGGCAGACCTCATCCAGCCTGACTGCGGTCAGCAACATGAACCTGAGCGCTTTGGCGTGCATCGACGGCTTCGACCGGCTTTTAAAGTTTTCCAGGACCGGCAGAAGGACTGCCAGTTCTTTTTCGTCCAGATACCGCAAGCGCTTCTTTACGGCCCCGGCAGGCTGCTCAAGCAGCACCAGCTCCGGTGACATGTAATCCCTGGCAACGGCCCATTTGAACATGGGCTTAACATATCGCACGGCCGCCGCGGCGGAGGTCCGGGAGGGCCATGTATCGATGGTTTTTAGGAGCTCAGCCCGCGTCAGGCGCTTCGCTGGGGAAGCCAGATGGGTCGCGAAAACACTTTCAACCCGGCGCTTGCCGTCACCCCGTTTGGCCTGGTCAGGTAGCTTGATTGGATCTGTCCGGCCAGGCTCCGGTGTCGGAGCCGTCCACCATGACTTCCGAACGGGCCCCACCACGGCGGCATAGAGGTCTATTACTTCCTGCAGGGTTAGTTCAGGGGGAGGGGGAGTCCTCGCGGCTTCGCGTTTGGCCTGGCGTTCCGCGTTCGGGTCTTCGCCCTTATGGCGGACCTGGTGGCGTGTGATCTCGGCGGCATCGCGGGCCTTTTTGATCCCCAGGGCAGGATACTCACCCAGGGAAAACCGTTTAAGCTGACCGCTTTGGTCGCGCACCATGAGCGACCACTTGGCCCGGTTGTTCTTCAGGGGCAGAATACGGAGGCCAGGCGTTCGGATATCGATGAGCTCTGTTTTGGTGCCATGCTCTGCATAGTCATCTATGATCTTCTTGATCGCAGAGTCAGTTAACTGAGGTTTCTCGTCACTTTTTGCCATATCGCCTATGCGCCTGGGTTAAAATTAGGTTTCAGCTGAAATTTTTAGGTTACTTTTAGGTTTCAGAAAACCTGCGATATCCTACAACCATATCGGACATCATCGGACACTAAATCAACTAAAAAGAGCGACACTGTGCCATAACCCATTGATTTAATGTTGACAAATTTAAAAATGCGCAGAGAATGCCTTATTTAAAATAACGAATTTTTTCTTTATCAACTGATTCGTAATCAGTAGGTCCCCGGTTCAATCCCGGGTGTCGGCACCAGTCTTTTCAAGGGGTTACTGGCGGTTTTGGTTCAGCTTCGGCTGAACTTTTTGGTTTTGGGTCCCGTCTGGGTCCCGACGATGAATATTTTGCCTGTTTTGGAAAAAGACTGGAGATTTGTCAGCACCAAAATTCGCGAATGACGGCGTGGGACCCAAACTGGGACCCAACACATCCAGAATATGATCGGGCAGCCAAAGAGGGGCGTACGTGGAAGGTGCGCCGGATGCATAGTGCGGCGGACGACACGGCCGGGAGGGACCGGATGGTCGCAGCTGGAAAGGCACCTTCAACCGTCTCCCCCCTCTCAACATTTTGAACCGGGTCCACAAGGTCGCCAGGTCGGAATGGGTCTATAGAATCGGTCCCCCTCTGACCGGAATCGTCCATCCGAAGCCGCGGACACCCTGTGTCAGTTGCAGGTCACACAACGTCTTCCAGAGCGTGCCGATACGAACCGACACACCGTGCGCCGAGAGCAGCCAGTCCCGCAGATCGCCCAAGGTCGCTGACGGATGCAACTCAACCTCGCGTCGTAGCGCTGCCTCCCAACCCGCCAGCCATGGTGACCTGCGATAGCCGCGAGCTTGGCGGAAACGCTGCCCGTGCGGTCCCGCCGCTGCCGTGCTTTATGACGTAGAACACAGACAGAAAAACGCTCCGCCGCTTGCCGGTACGTCAAATCATGCGCCGCCAAAACCCGTTCCCGAAGGTCCTGTGAGCAGGAACGCCCCGTTGCCAAGCCATCAAACCCTGCGAACACTGCCGGAGACTTATGAATCACACTTCAACCCCACGCCGGAAGCCCAATTCTATTCCAGATGAGACCGCTCTAGCTAGGCTGTGGAGTCCATAATAATCCCATTCCCCAAAATCGTTCCGCCTGCCTCGCAGGATTGCCATGCGGCGTGCAACGCGGATTTGCTCATTGGACACGTCGGGCCGCGGATCGTGGAATAGGCCGCGTTGTTGTGTGAAGGGGGACATATGCGGAACCCAGGACGGAAGTCAACTCGGATTAGCCGTGGCAGCCTGTGTTGCGACACCATAACGGGATAGGCATACTATCCCTCAGATAGGGTTTGACGCCCTTGGAGAAAGCGCGATGGTGCAAATAACGGCGGCAACGACACGGTAATGGATATCAGCGACAATAACATCACGCTCGTGGCGGAGACGCCGTCCGCATGACCCAACTCACATGACCTGCATATCGGGCATTGGTGCCGCCGGGATCGTCACCACCAAGGACACGGCTGACTACCTTGCGCGTACCCATTCGGCGGTGCCGCTGCGGAGGCTCTCGGGCCTCAACGGAGCCGGGGTCTGGATCAGGTGTGCGGCGGTAACGGCTGTGCAACGTCCGATCCCGGAGAACATACCGTCAAGTGAGACCGTCAGGGCGGTAATTTAAATGGGCGCCCAGCGTCACGCCGCCGAGGAGGATATCCCCTCCGTCCGGGCCGCTGCGAATACTCGCGGCGGGCATGTTTGGTGTGAGGCATTAGCACAGGTCGTGCCAGTGCCCCACCGGAATTGAGGGTGCCCAAGATGCCACAACGGCCCGCGCCGGCCAAAGCTGCACCCGCTGAATCGCTCGGATACTTGCTGAAATCTCATTATCTCGCGGACGAGTTCCCGGGCGTCATCAATACGGCCAAGTTCGCCGAGTTCTGCGTCGCCAACCACACGACGCTGGACCCGGTAGGCGACCTGTTGAAGCGGACCACACTCTACGGGATGTTTTCGGTTCCACGCTCGACAACGCGCCGAATGATCGCGCTCCCGCACCCGGCCAGCCAGTTGGCGTTGTCGCTCATAATCGCAGAGAACCGGGTGGCTATTGCCCAGACTGTCAAGGTGTCCGGTCTGAGCCTCTACAACACCGCCTCGGAAAAGAAGCGCGAGCGCACCTTTGTCGGCGTCGATTTCAAGGCTCGGACCAAACGTGAGGCGGAGATTCTCGCGCGCTACCCTGTGATTTTGATGACTGATATCGGGAATTTTTTCCACACCATCTATTCGCATTCATTGCCGTGGGCGGTGCTCGGCAAGCAGCATGTGAAGGATGTCAGGGAGGGCAAAGACAAGAAAGCGCAGACAGCGCTGGCCTTGCATTGGTCCAGCCAGCTCGACCTGGCGATTCAGCGCGGGAACTCGAGGGAGACGTTCGGTATTCCCGTTGGCCCCGACACTTCGCGGATAATTGCAGAAATACTGCTGTCAGGAATCCATGCGGACAAGCCACTCCGCGATTTGCTGAAAGACCGGGACGGATATCGCCTGGTCGACGACTTCTTCATCGGATTCAACGATGAAGCGATGGCACGGCGGTGCCTGGAGTCGCTGCGTCGCGCGCTTTGGGAGTTCAACCTCCATTTAAATGAGACCAAAACGCGCATAGCGCCAGCAAGCTCGTTCTTCGATGGCGGCTGGAAGCATGAGATTGATACTTTCCCGATCCCTGGCCGATCGGCGATCAAGCAGCGCGAGGCAGTGCAGCGCCTTATGGAGATAACCCTACACCATTGCAGCGTCCGTGGTGATTCCCTGCCCGCCAGCTTCTTCTGCGGCCGACTGACCTCACTGAAGAACATCGCGCTCGCGAACTTTAATTTTATCCGAGACTGCCTGCTGCGTGTCTCCCGAGACTTTACCGTCTGCCTCAAATCGGTCACCAAATTCGTGACGCAATACCGCTCGCTGCTGTCTGATGCGGAATCGCGGGCGGTGATGCGCAGGTGGTGCGGGCAGGTATTCAGCGCGCACACGGCGCGCGGGCACGATCTAGAAATCGCCTCGACGTTGGTGATATGTGGCGTGTTGGGCCTTGCCGTGGACCAGGATTTTATCGCCTCTAGAGACCGCGTCGTCTCGCCCGTCGTATTGGCCATTCTGGGGCTGCTAAGCGCCGATGGTCTGCTGAAGGAGCCCTGGGATGACTGGAAGACGCCCGCATCAGGATCAGGGTCGATCACTGATGGCCGATACTGGCTGCCGAATTACGAGGCAGTCCTCCGCAGCTGGACCCAGGATGTGAACCTTATTGCCGCAATGCAGGGTGATAAACTGTTTGGCCCCCTCCTGGCTGCGAAGGTGACGTTCCTGGACGATTTAGACTTTTTGAGCCAGGCGAAGCCGGAGCCCAAGCTGCCGCCGTGGCGGACGGCAGCGAATAAATCGTCGGTGGCTCCGCGCGAACTCGTCAGGAGCGGCAGGACGACGTCGTCGGAGCAGTACGAGTAACGATCTTTGTAAGGAACGGCAGCGGCAATCCATGAGACATACCGGAACGATAAATTACCCGTCCCGACTGGCACGGTGCAACTAATGGAGAAAGAGACCATGATCGCTGCCGGTTGGGGAAAACATGGATAAGAAGCACTTTTATCGCGTGGGCAACCATTCCAACTCCCTCGACGATCTGCCGACAGATCCCGACGAACTGGACACGCTGACAAATATGGCTCGAAAGCATATCGAGCCATGGCTCTCGGCGGTTTTCCAAGCCGAGCACCTTAATTTGCTGGTTGGCAGCGGGTTCACCACAGCGGTGGGTTACATCGCGGGTGTTGGGACCACCGGAATGACCAAAGTCAAATTCGGAACGCCGCATGACACCGCCATCGATACCCATGCCCAAGCCACCGCGACTGCCATGAAAAGGGGGACGGCAAATATCGAGGATCAGTTCCGAAGTGCGCTCGCTCTGCTCGAAGGTCTGAGCGTTATCGACAAGAGGGCAGAAGAGACCCTCAAGGATGGGATCGATGCGCAAATGTCCGGCTTCCTCACGTCACTATTGAAAACGGAAAGCGGGATTGTTGCTGGAAAGGACCCAGCTTCCAAGGATGCCG
This sequence comes from uncultured Pseudomonadota bacterium, assembly GCA_963737355.1. Taxonomy (GTDB): domain Bacteria; phylum Pseudomonadota; class Alphaproteobacteria; order Acetobacterales; family Acetobacteraceae; genus Acidocella. The sequence continues at coordinate 290,125 of CAVTSC010000002.1, forward strand.
CCCAAGGAGTTCTGCAATCATTCCTATTGAGTTTTGGAAGCCGCGCTGCGTCTCGCGAACGCTTGCACGTTTTCACAACGAACTACGATCGCCTGATTGAGCATGGCTGCGATTTTGCCGGTCTCCGGATCATCGACAGATTTGTCGGCGCTCTGAATCCGGTCTTTCGGGCGTCGCGGGTTGAAGTTGACGTCCACTATAATCCCCCCGGCATTCGGGGAGAGCCGCGGTTCATGGAGGGCGTCATTCGCCTAACTAAGCTCCATGGCTCGCTGGATTGGTTCTTCGACAGAGGCGAAAGACGGATCTACCGGAAAGGAATACCATTCGGAGCCCCCGCGGATCATACCGACATCCCCAAAAAGCCCGTCGATACTGTCATGATCTATCCCAATCCCGCGAAGGACATCGAAACGAATCAATATCCTTACGCAGAGCTTTTTCGCGATTTCGCGGCTGCGGCCTGCCGACCCAACGCGGTTGTCGTGACCTATGGCTATGGCTTCGGCGACGATCACGTCAATAGAGTGCTGCTCGACATGCTGGCGATCCCGTCGACGCATTTGGTGATCATGGCCTATTCGGCTGATGATCGTCTCAAAACCTTCATTGAAAAAACACGAGATGCACAGGTCTCCCTGTTGATTGGCCCGCATTTCTCAGATCTTCAAACGCTAGTCGCGAACTATCTGCCAAAGCCGGCGCTCGACTACATATCCGGCCGAATGACAGAATTGCTAAAGCATCGTCCAGGCGACCCGAAGGCCAGCGATCCGCCTGCTGCGCCGCCTTCAACGTCTGCGGCGGCCCCGGTATGAGGCGATCATGACAACTCCAATCGAGCGATTGTCGGGTCTTGTTATTGGTGTTGTCGAGTCGGTCGCGCCTGACGAAGTCCGGGTACTTCTTGAGTTGGACGCTCCGCACTCGACGGCATTAAATACTGGAGTGCCGGCGGGGTTTCCGCGCCTTAATGGATACGTGCTCATCCCCAATGAGGCTGGAGCGACGGTTGCCTATATTACCTGGATTGGAATCGAGCGTTCTCCTTATCCAAAGCGTGCTGGGCTCAAAGACTTTGGCCTGATCGATCTTCCGTTTCCGCTCCGAAAAATGTCGCTATCTCCGGTGGGAACCCTGACATCCCGGCGCGATCGCACTTCTGGAATAACCAAATACGAACTCTCCCGTGGCGTCATCGTATTTCCATCAGTGGGAGATCAGGTTCTTGTCCCTACGGCGCCACAGATAGAAGCCATTGTCGGCGCGAGAGATGATGACAAGAGAGTCAGAATTGGCTCCTCTCCGATGGCATCAAACGCCTCCATCATGGTCGATCCCGACAAACTTTTTGGTCGGCATCTGGCGGTTTTGGGGAACACCGGGAGCGGAAAGTCGTGTACTGTGGCAGGACTAATTCGATGGTCCATGGCGGCAGCCGAGAAGGCCATCCAGGACGCCGGTAAGGCCGGAGTGCCCAATGCGCGGTTTATCGTCCTCGATCCAAATGGCGAATACGCAAGGGCTTTCGCTGATAGGGGAGACGAACTGCGGTTGTTTCGTGTTCCGCCCGTAGCGGAAGGAGAGCGGCCGCTCGACGTTCCTGCATGGCTTTGGAGCGGCCATGAATGGACCGCGGTCGCCCATGCCCAACCCGGGGCGCAACGTCCGCTGCTGATGCAGGGGCTTCGCGAATTGAAGGCCGGCCAGACGGATGGTGTCCCAAGAGAGGCGATGATCCGCCGCTACCTCGGCTCCTATTCAATCCGGATATCGGCGATGTTGAATATCGGCACACAAGCATTCGCGGGCTCGGCAAGAGCTAAATTCGATTGTGCGCGGCTTCTTGAAACGATCGCATCAGATTGTTCCCAGTTTGGCGGTGAGCCTCTGGATACGGCCGGTGGCGCACTAGCGGCTATTGCAACCACGATTACAGGAATTGTCGATAGTCGGCGATCAGGAAACTACTTCAACGACTTCACGATTTCCGACCTAGAAACGATCCGCAGGGCACTAGACACGTTGGCGCAAACTCTGCCAGACATCGGCCACGCGGCCGCCATTAGCGAGGACGCCCCACATTTCTTTGACGTTAACATGCTCGCCGAACATCTTGACCGGGTGGCAACCGAGCAGGGAGGAAATCTAGCGGGGTTTATCTCTACGCTCGGCCTTCGCATTCGCGGAATGCTGGCCGATCAGCGACTTGGCGCCGTAATTGGGCGGGATCCGCCGACTTCCTTTGAAGCCTGGCTGAAGGACTACATCGGCGACGATGGCGCAAGTAACGGGCAGATTGCGGTTGTTGATCTGTCCCTCGTTCCATCCGAGATCGTTCACATAGTCGTTTCCGTTTTGGCTCGGTTGATCTTCGAATCGCTTCAGAGGTATCGCCGTGGTCATCCAAAGGGTCTGACCTTGCCGACCGTGCTCGTTCTGGAGGAGGCCCACACATTCATTCGGCGCGGTAAAGATGATGACGGTCCTGCCTCATCTCCAATCCAACTGTGCCGCGAAGTATTCGAGCGCATCGCCCGCGAGGGGCGCAAGTTCGGGCTTGGGCTCGTGCTTTCGTCGCAGCGCCCGTCGGAGCTTTCTCCGACAGTGCTCGCACAATGCAACACGTTTCTGCTGCACCGTATAGTCAATGATGCGGACCAAAATCTTGTCGCGCGCCTGGTACCTGATAATGTGGGCGGGCTGTTGCGCGAGTTGCCAAGTTTACCCTCCAAGCAAGCGGTTCTCCTCGGCTGGGCGGCGCCGATCCCTGTTCTGGTAGAGGTGGATGAATTGCCCGATGCGCAGCGGCCGCAGTCGGCAGATCCGGATTTCTGGAATGTTTGGACGCTGGCCGAGCAGCGGGGAGTCGACTGGGGCGAAGTGTCGAGCGCATGGTCCGGTACTCCTCTGACGCAAAAGCCGGAGAAGCAATGATCCTTATCCTGCCTGCGGATTATTGGCACGTCGGTCAAACGTTGCGGAGATTAGCTGAGAAAGTATCGTCGGGGGCGAGTGACATGTCTGTTTTTCACGATTTTCACCTGAGAATGGCAGCGGGTTCGTCCTTCGGCCCGCACCAGACATGCATTTGACCCATCTGAATGCTCACCATTAGACATAAACGACAGCACCTGCGTCTCTATGTCCCGCATAAAAAGTGAACTTTATTATCGAGCAATAAATCGACTCAGGCCATTAAAAATCCGGCGTCCAAAGAGCCCTCATGAGCATAAAGCCAGCCTTTTGGCCGCTCATAGTCCGGCTGCATAAAACGGAGAAACGCCCAGAATTCCTCACCATGTGACCGATGCTTTAGGTGCGCCAGTTCATGGACGACAACGTATTCTAATACGCGTTTCGGAGCGAAAACGAGCCGCCAGTCAATCTGGATTGTGCCATTCCGGCCGCACGATCCCCAGCCGGTGGCGAATTCAGCGACCCGGATGGATCGGGGCTTAAGCCCGAAGCGTTTCCCATAGGCTGCGGCAATGTCATGAACGTCGCGCCGCACCCGTTGCTTCAGCCAGAGTTTGATTTCCGTGGCAATGATGGTGCTGGCGGTCTCCTCCGGCACCCGCGCGGGCAGGTTCACGATAAACCCGCCTTTATGCGCGACCTCAATACGCGGGCTGTGATGGCGCCGGACGGTAAGAGACGACATCCGCCCGCGGAAAGGTATTTTTGAGCCGGTCATAAAGCGGGGCACGGCTGGCCGGTTGGCCGTGATCTCCTCAACTTGGCGCACGGTATCAAATAACCATTGGCGCTTGCGTTCCAGAAACCCCGCTATGGCCGCATCGTCATCCGTCGCCAGAGCCAGGACTTCAACACATCCCGGCGTGACCGTAATCCGCCGCTCAGACGCAATGGAGGTCCGGCGCAACTCATAGGCAATTTCTGTCTGGCCAATGCGCACACTGGGCATCAGTGCGCCCTCGCGTATGCGTGAACAGCAAAATTTTCGATCTCATCTCGGATCGTTTTGGCTTCTGACACCCCGTGTTCGCCGAGGATGCGACGGACCTGCCGCCGTAATTCCCTTTTGTATGCGTCCATAAAGAACCACGATGGTTGGCTTTAGCGCGGAGACTCTGCGCATCTTGCGGCCACTTGGCATCGACGCCGCGGTCAACGCGCTCGCGACGCAGGCGGGCGAGACTTCAGCCGCACAAAGGCAGCTCGAGCTGGCACTGCAGCAGGCCCGTTACCAGGCCGGCCATGCGCGTCAGCAATACGATGCTGTCGATCCGGCCAATCGCCTCGTGGCCGGTGAACTGGAGCGCCGCTGGAACGAGGCGCTTCTGGCGGTGCAACGTATTGAAGGCGAGATCGCAGCGATGGTGGCACGGAAACCACCGCCGCTGGGCGAGCGAGAACGGCAGCAGTTGATGAAGCTCGGTGCTGATCTCGAGTTGGCTTGGTTGCATCCAGCCGCGACAGCCGCAACACGCAAAAGGATTCTGCGGACAGCGCTTAATGAGATCATCGTGCGCAAGGAAGGCGCCGAGATCAGCTTGGTGCTGCATTGGAAGGGGGGAGATCATACCGCGCTGCAGTTCAAGCTGAGGCTGAATACGGCAGGCCGGCATCATTGGCCGATCCCCGAGGATACGTTGTCGCTGGTTCGTGAATTAGCCCGTCTGATGCCGGATCCGCAGATCGCACGGCTCCTCAATCGGATCGGCAAGCCGACTGGCCAAGGCAATGCCTGGACCGAAGCGCGCGTGCGCTCATTCCGAAACCACAGCGGCATTGCGGTTTATCGAAAGGGTGAATGGGCTGAGCGCGGCGAGATAACACTTGAGGCCGCTGCCGAAATAATCGGCGTCGCGAAAATGACCGTGCTCCGTATGATCCGGCGGGGCGACATCAAAGGAAGGCAGCCATGCAAAGGAGCACCCTGGATCATCAAGGCTGACGAAATTGCGGTTCTCGGTGCCGGCAAACGGCCGAAAGGGTCGGTAACACCAAATCCGGAGCAGCAACTCTTGGAATTTCAATGACATAGAAGGATGCGTATTATGACGCGTGGCTGCTCGGCCACGCCAAGCTCGAGACGACAGCGTTGTACACGAAAGTCGCAACCCGCACGGTACGCAGCGTGATCAGTCCGCTCGACAGGTTGAAGAGCCTTGCCTCCGGTCAGGAGCGGCCTGACAGCTGAGACAATGCGCACCTCCCTCGAGGTCGCCGACATCTTCCGTTCTGCAGGGCCCAACTACCGGGCAGCCCATGCCGGGCATCTGAGCCTGCAACATCTCAAAGTCATGTCAGCGATCGAACGCTGCCGCACCGCTGCACTGGGTGGTCATGTCGAAGCCTGCGGGGCATGCGGCCATCAGCGGATCGCCTATAACAGATCCTATGGGGATGGCCGAAGCTGATGAAGGTCTATGAAGTAAGAATACCGAAAATCCGCTCAGGAGGTCCTCATGCCAATCGTCGAAAACCAATCCGAAGTATCGACCGCCATTCGCATTGAACTTTCCGCCATTTTCATCTCGTTAGAGCTTTCCCGTTCCAAGTGGCTGGTCACGTCCCTCTCGCCCGGTACGGGCGAAAAGATGTCGAAGCATGTCCTGACAGGCAGCGACATTTCTGGGCTGCTTGCTCATATTGGTGGGCTGCAGCGAAAGACGAGGGCACGCACGGGGCGGCATTTCCCGATCGTGTCGGTCCAGGAAGCCGGCCTGGACGGCTTCTGGATCCACCGGATTCTTGAGCGCGAGGGGGTCGAAAGCTACGTCGTTGATCCGGCCTCCATCGCGACATCACGGCGCCGCCGCCGGGCGAAGACGGACAAGATCGACGGCGAAGCGCTGGTCCGGGCGCTGCTCGCCTATAAGCGCGGCGAACCTCGGGTTTGCGCGATGCTCCGCGTGCCGACCCCGGAAGAAGAGGATCGTCGGCGCCTGGTCCGTGAACGCAAAACACTGACAAACGAGCGGGTCAGGCATGTCAACAGGATAAAGGGCCTGCTGTTCGGGCAAGGCGTCTCCGGTTACGAGCCGCTCAATCGTGACCGGCGCAGGCGCCTCGAGGAACTGGTCACAGGGGACGGTCGGCCGTTGCCACCGGCTCTGAAAGCGCAGATTAGCCGCGAACTCGACCGCCTCGAGCTGGTGATCGCCCAGATCAAGGATGTCGAAGAGGCGCGCAATGCCATGCTGGTCGCCGCTGCGGCCTCGTCGCACGGGCCGGCACTGCTCCTCAACCTCAAGGGGATCGGGCCCGAATTTGCCGCCATCTTGTGGTCGGAGGGGCTGTCACGCCAGTTCGACAATCGGCGACAGGTCGCTGCCTATGCCGGCCTTGTGCCGACGCCTTGGCAAAGCGGGTTGATCGATCGCGAGCAAGGCGTGTCGAAGGCCGGAAATCCACGACTGCGGACCACACTGGTGCAGATCGCCTGGCTTTGGCTGCGCCATCAACCAGAACTCGGCCTTGAGCCTGTGGTTCAAGGCGCGGATGACTTAAAGTACCGGCCGACAGAAGAAAGTTGCCATTGTCGCGCTTGCCCGCAAGCTGCTCGTCGCCCTCTGGAAATACGTCCACGCGGGCGTTGTCATCGAGGGAGCAGTTCTTGCCGCGTAAGAACAGAACAGCTCACCGATTGTAATCCTCCAGGCTGAACAAGCCATGGAAGATCCGAGGCAGGCGAACCGACGGCAACTATGGCTCGAAACGCCGCACTAACAGAATGGTATCGTCTTCTTGGGCTCAAACCCGCCGCAAGCGGGATGTTGGTTCAGGCGCCTTCACCCTGACCGTATATAAGTTGGATCTGGTTCGTTCGCGAACCGCGTCCCTGCAATGAGCCCATCCTGTGGATCTGTAGCACCGGAAGAAAGTCGGAAAAATATCGTTTTAAGCGAACTTCGTTCTTGCAATTCCCCATATAAGTTGCCGCGACCGGCATTGCCCAAAATGCCAGGGTGCTGCCGCGAGGGCCTGGCTTGCCGACCGGCAGGCAGACCTTCTGCCGGTCGGATATTTCCACGTTGTTTTTACCATGCCAGCCGAGATTGCTGGCATTGCCTTGCAGAACCAAGCTGCCGTCTATGATTTGCTGTTCCAGGCGTCATCCGAGACCATGCTGACAATCGCCGCCGATCCACGGCATCTTGGCGCACGCATTGGCATCACGTCTGTGCTCCATACATGGGGATCGGCACTGACGCACCATCCTCACGTGCACATGGTTGTGCCAGGCGGCGGCATCACACTTGATGGCCAGCGCTGGGTCTCTGCGCGGCATGCCTTTCTGCTGCCGGTGCGCGTGCTAGGCAAGTTGTTCCGCCGCCTGTTTCTGACTCGGTTGATTGCGCTTCATGAGGCGGGCAAGCTCGCCTTCTTTGGGAACTTGGCACAGCTCACAGAGCGCAGCGCATTTCTGCGTCACCTCGTGCCCGTCCGCAAGAAGCGCTGGGTGGTCTATGCAAAACCGCCTTTCGCCGGGCCCGAAGCAGTGCTTGCCTATCTCTCGCGCTATACCCACCGGGTCGCCATCTCCAACAAGCGGCTGCTTGCCTTCGATGAGGCTGGCGTCACCTTCCGCTACAAGGATTACCGCCGTGATGATGGGCAGCGGCAGCGCGTCATGACACTCGCCGTTGATGAGTTTATCCGCCGCTTCCTGCTTCATCTTCTGCCGCGCGGATTCCACCGCATCCGCCATTATGGATTACTGGCGACTTCGGCACGCGCCGCCAGCCTTGCGCGCGCCCGTGCATTGCTGGCCGTCGCACCGCCGCTCGATGACGCTCCGGCGCGGGAGCGGCTTGATACCCGCCCGCTTTGCCCCTGTTGCGGAGGACAAATGGTTATCATCGAGATTTTCGCTCGCTGGTCCCAGCCCAGGGCACCACCAAATTTTACCACCACACCCGGGAGAATGGCGTCGTGAGCCGGCACGATCCGAAGCGAAACCTGGCAGCAGCCTGCGCCTTGCAGCCAATACCCTGGTGTGCGCCAAAGTTCATTTGGGGTCTCTCAAGAGCCGTCCGGACCAGCGCAACTGCAGGGCCCACTCCATTCAACCGAAAAAAAACGCGGGCCGTGCGCGGCCAACAACTTCACAAAACCGGCGCCGAACCTCCATCCAGCGCGAGCTGAAAAGCAAAATCCCCATAAGCAGTGCTCGTTGCCCGCGGGTTCGGGCTTCCAAGACTTTCGTACGCCTCCGGCGCCCGAAACTCTTTAGGAAAGCTGCCGGTCCGCTTTGGAACAGGAAAGCGCACGATGCTGCCATACTTAGCTTGGTGGAAGCAGCAAGCCCGCTCTTGCGCAGCGCGGCAATTCAAAGCGGATCCCTTGTTGGATAGGGTTCCTATTTTGTGGCCTGCATCGTCTCGGGTTCCGCTAACTCGTCAGCTGACGCGAACTCGTCGACCGGCAACTGTCCCTCATAGGTTATCAGCTGCCGCAGCATTACCCGCTCAACACGGGAGTCAACGATCGTGTATTCATTTGCTGGTTTCCCACCGGACGTGCCCTCGGCGGCACGAGTTCCGGTCAGCTTTATAATTCCAGCGCTTTCCCAAGACTGAATGCGGGTCCTTGCGCTTTGTGGACCCGTTTTGAACGTCAGCTGCACATCCCGGTTGGTGAATACCGTCTGGCTTAAGCGGAAGATCTGAGCAAGAAGCCGCTCACCGTAGATAGATGAGATACGATCCTTAACGTATGTATCAATGCCTAACTGAATTGAGGCATAGTCAATCAGCACAGCGGCATGTGCATCAGCGTGAACAACGTCGTGCTCGCGCACAATCACATCCATCAAGCGGATCATCTCGCGAGGCGAGCGCATTGATGTGTTGACAAGCTCATCGATCAGCTTCCTGGTATCGATGCCCTGCTCAAATAGGGCGGCAAACGTTAACTTGTTGCCTGAGTAGAAATTGACGCGACGATCAAGCATTTGCGTGAAGAATTTATCCTCCCAGGTTACCGACGCGTGCCCGAGCTTATCAAGCCGGACGGGGAAACGATCTCCTTCAAATACGCCACGCACCTTGTGCCATAGAAAGCAAATCCAAGAGAAATCATGGATTTCCATCAACTGCACCCGGGCAAGAAGCGGGTGTATCAACTCCGCAGAGCGATCAACCGAGTTCATTGTTGCGTCGGTCTCATCGACCTTGTCGACCAGCACAGCGATGCCGGAAAAGTTAAAGATGCGGACCAGATCGACTAGACGGCGTAAAAGCAGGATCGAGTTCGACTTCGTGACGCGTATCGGCCGCCAATACTTTAGCGACATCCTCTGAGCTCGACTTTCCGCAATTCAAGCAGCCATTGATAGAGTTTGGAAGAGTTGTTTTAGCAAATTGGCTGATATTGTGATGGTGTCGGTGGTTTGTCGTGACATGGATAAATTCGGCAGCGCCCATAGCACGCGACGGACCGCGGCGATGGCATCACTGAATGTCGGCTCCTTTTTGCAGTACCAGGCCGCGACGTTTGGCCGCACGGCGTTCGTGGTGGTACGTGCCAGCTCATCGGCCCAAACCGTGATCAGGGAGAACAACCCGAGCAACGCCGGGGTGGTGCGCAGGATCGCTAAATCCGACCACTGGCGCTGGGTCTCCACGCCCAGATGCGCGCGTACTTCCTGGAAGGTGGTTTCCACCCGCCAGCGTGAGACGAACCAGCCCAGGATGGTGGCGGGCGCTGCATCGAGGTCGGTGCTGAGAAAGGCGGATGGTCCGTGCTCACCGGATGGATCGCGAACCAGCACCCAGCGGATCGGCACGGGCGGGACGCCGGCATGGTACCAGAGCGCGGTGCCGGTGGCGACCATCAGCGTGCGCTGCTGGGCGTTGTACCATTGAGAGACAACCTCGGTGCTCCAGACCGTCGTCTTGCTTTTCAGCACGGCACTTAGCTTTGGCAGGGCACACCCCTTCTGTGCGGGGCGGCCGCGCTGTCCCCGCCGGCGTTTCGGCGCTGGCTTGAACAGGTTGGCATCCAGCCGCAACCGGGTGATCATGCAGACATGGCCGCGCACGGCGGCAAGCAGATCCAGCGCCGCAAAGCCGCTATCGGCAACGCAGATGAGGCGGCGTTTCGGCAACCAGCGTTTGGCTTGCAGAATGGCCTGACGCGCCCAGGTGGTCAGCGTCTTGTGGCGCTTGCCATGGCTGTCGCTCCATCGCGCGGACGGCGCTAGGATCGTCAGGAACGGCAGCGCCCATGTCCGGCCGGCCCATGGTATCGGCACGGCCACCATCAGAGAGAGCCAGCGCAGACCGCTGGTTTTGACAAAATGCCCCTTCGAGGATCGAACCGGGTCACGATAAATGCCGCGGGCCTTGATCTGCGCGCCCCAGCGGCGTTCGATGGTATCATCGATGCCGATCACCACCTCACCATCGGGCAGCAGCCGGTCGATGATATACAGCAGTAGCCGCCGTGAGACGGCGCGCGCATCCCAGCGCGCGCGGCTCAGAACCTCGTGATAGCGCCGGAAGTGATGGTCATCGGCCAACCCCATGACGCGCAGCACCTGGGTTACGGTGCGCTTGCCCGGGGCCAACACAGCACCTGCCACCAGCACCAGAACGCGGTTCCAGACCGGGGCGGTGAAGCAAGGGCGAAACACCGCCAGCCAAGCGGCCAGGATGGGGGGAACCAGATGCGGGACGGGCGCGCTGGAGGCGCCGGAGGGATGCGATGCCATCCCAGTTGTAGAATTGAAGTGGCACCCGCGCCGCAAGAGGTTCCCTGGCCTTACCCCCGCGACATCGGCCAGCCGGACAATTTATCATGCGCGGTATGACCGATCTGATCATTCAGCGTATCGAGGCGTTCAATTGCCGCCGTGGCCGGCTGCTGGCCGAACGGCGCAACCGAGGCTACACGCTCTACCGCGCCAGCTCCGGCACGCCCGTGGCACGGCTTCGACAGACCGGTCAGGACGATCGCGTCGAGGTCCTTTATTGGTCGTTATGGAAGGAACGCTGGACCAGCGCCGGGCCGTTCGGACGAACCGTCCTACCTCTCGACGATGCACTGCGGTTCATTGCCTCTGAGGACATCTTCTGGGCAGTCCCATAGCCGCGGGCAAAGCCAAAATGCGGAAAGTCGAGCTGAGATGTCGGCCTTGGTTTCCAGGTATCGGTGCGACAAAGCATCCGTGATCGTGGCTATCAACTTTGAAATTGGATCCCAGCGCCGCTCAATCCAAAGCTTGCTTTTTGCTGTAAGAGCTTGGTTGAAGAGCATCATAGCTTCACGCGCTGAACGTTCGCGCTTCTGATGCGTTCGATTCAGATAGTGGTCCCGCACCAGTTCGTAACAAAGGCGTTTTTCTTCGTCGTTCATAGCCTTCAAGTAGACGTCCCGGTCACCCTCCTCGAGAGAGCTCAGCCAAGCCAAAAGGCTTTCTATGATCAAAAAAGCGACCTCTCCGACCAGAGCGGTCTCAGTGGCTCCAGAGAGGGCACGACCCGAGATTACGGCGGAGAAGTCCGTCATGTTAACGGCAAACGGAACACGTTGCCCGGCGGTTTGATTGCGCCAGAGCTCTTTGTAGATAGTTAGGCGGGTGGCGCTCTTGCCCGCGCCACGGTCCCCGAACAAAATGAAGGAGGATGCGTTCTTTGCTCGGCCGTCAATTACCTCGAAATATGGGGGCTTTACCGCATAGTCGGCGATATCGGGCTCTAATTCGGCAACATAATGCTCAAACGGGTTACCTTTGAGATTAAGCGCCTCAACTAAACGCGGCATCGAGCGGTCCTATTGGCTGAAGAATTTCAAAAGCCTATCTCAAAGTCGTTTCGGTGTCGAATGTCCGCTTCAGGGGTCAGCTAAGCACGCCCCCTGTAGGCTCAGGCTTCCGGAAGCGGGTGGCCGCCATTTTTTTGAATAGCGTCGACGATCTCCGCCGATTCCGCCTCAGAGCAACGAACCGCCTCAGAGATCATCCCTGTTTGCCCCAACCAGGTCAGAATCAACTGTCCGTTTCGATATTCAGACCTAGTCAATGCCGGACGTGCGATCGGTAAGACGTTCATTGTTTATCAGTCTCCAGGTGGGCGTTTATGTACCCCTTTGGATACCGTATGCGATTCGTACGCCTCAGAGCATATGCAAAAATTGGCGCCTTGCCCATCTCGGGGGGAGCGGGGCGGCGCAGTAGCGCCCATGAGGCTGCGGGCGCCACGCAAGCCAAGACCGCTTGTCCTAGGCGAGTACTGAACAAAAAAGCGGGCGGCTTCTTAACCGCCCGCCCGCTGGGAAGTGTGCGTCAGTCCGTCAGAGCAGTCTTTCCGAAGGACCGGAGACAAATCTACGACAACCCGGCGATCATTACGTGTCGTCTTGTGTAGTAGTGTTACCGGTGGTGGCTGGCGGCGCATCAGATTTCTCCGGACGTAGGGACAGGGCGGACTTGGATGGTTGTTTCCAAGCCTGCTTGAAATTCTTTCGGGTGGCTTTCCAAATACTTTTCGGCAAACGCCGATGCCTCGATTAGATCGTTAAATAAGGGCGTGCCTCGGATGCGTTCGTAATAGCCGCCCGCGAAGGCGGTGGGCCGCTTTTGGGGTCATGCTGCCACCACAGCAGCCAGTGGGGATCGAGGTCCCGCCGCCAGAGGAGGAAGCGGACAGCTCCATCCCCAAATAGGGGGAATTCTCTGCTAGGCTACCAGCCCCCGGATTAATTACATGGATAGGCCGGGCGGCGCAGACGCGCGTCGCGCTAATACGCCTCAGCCACCAGCATCTCATCGGCCCGGGTGGTGTAACATGGGGAATGGCGCGCGCCTGCCCCCCGGCCCAGGCGCGGACCATCCCGGTGCTGGTGCCGTTCCGAAGGCAGGGGCTGAACCCGGCGCTGCAGATCTCGCCCAAACTGCCCGACGCCGCAACGGCGCAAGCAAAGGGTTGCCGGCAAATGGGTGCTGGTCTGCCAGCCATTAGCATTATCGGCTCAAAGGACTTTGGCGAAGCGGGCTGCGCCGGCGGTGGCGGGGGGTTGATGCGGAGCTGGTGATGGGGGCTGCCGAATGGGTCGCGGGGACACCGGATCGACCGGAGCGCCGGTGGACTGAAACATGGCTTCGATATTGCGAATGCAAGCGATCACCGCGTCATTTGCAAGCCTGTAATAGACTTGTTTGGCGACCCGTCGGGTTTCCACCAGCTCGGCGCGGCGCAGCGCCGCGAGCTGCTGGCTGAGGGCGGGCTGGCCGATATTCGTCGCGTCGTCGATTTCGCTGACCGTGTGCTCACCCTGCAGAAGATGCGACAGAATCATGAGCCGTTGCGGTTGCGCATAGATTTTCAACTGCTCCGCGACCGCGACGGCGGCATCCCGGGATTGGTAGATCGCCGTCATACGGCCGGCCGCAGCTGGCAGAACCAGGTGGCTGGTGCGTCCGTCGCCGAGGCGGCGTTGTCCAGATCGGTGGAGAGGAAAACATCGCCGCCGGGCTGCCAGCCTTCGGGGGTCATGCAATGCGCGGAGGCGCTGTATTGCAGGGCCGTGAGCAGCCGGAGCATCTCCTCCACCGACCTGCCGACGCTCATCGGATACCAGCTCATCGCGCGGATGATCCCGTCCGGATCGATGAAATACGTGGCGCGGACGGCTGAGGAATCCTGCGCGCTCTCATCGAGCATGCCATAGGCGCGGGCCACTTCCATCGAGGGATCTTCGACGATCGGGAAGGGGACGCTGACGCCAAAGCCGTCGCGGATCGCCCGCACCCAGGCGATATGCGCATAGAGGCTGTCCACGGACAGGCCGAGCAAGGCGCAATTCAGCGCCTCGAATTTATCGGCGACACGCGCCAGCGCGATGAACTCGCTCGTGCAGACCGAGGTGAAGTCGGCCGGGTGGGAAAAGAAGACCAGCCAGCGGCCGCGATATTGATCGAGGCTGATCTCGCCCTGGGTGGTCCTGGCGCGGAAGACGGGGGCTTTTTCGCCGATTCGAAGCGGCCGGGGCGGCGTTTTGTCGATCATCTCATTCATCTCGAGCATCATATTCATAATTACACGATTGCGCAATTGACAGGTCGATCGATCAATTACATAAACTCAGTAGTTACTTAATCGTCTCCGGTCGGACCGCCGCTTGGCCACTGCTGGATGCGTCACGGATGAAATATTTGCTGGAACTGGATCTACAGGATGGCCTTTAAGAAACTGACAAACGACTTTTCCGTGGCGGCGCAGATCGCGGAATCGGACATTATCGAAGCGGCGAAAAACGGCTTTGTCGCGATTATCGGGAACCGGCCGGATGGCGAGGAGGCGGGGCAGCCCTCTGCCGCGGCGGTTGCCGCGCTGGCGCATCAGCACGGGCTGAAATTTGCGTATATCCCGGTCACGGTCGGGGCGATGCACGATGCGGACGTCGCCAAAATGGCGGCGGCGCTGAAAGAGGCCAACGGGCCGGTGCTGGCCTATTGCCGCAGCGGTACGCGCGCCACGATGATGTGGGGGCTGGCGCAAGCGGGGCATATGCCGGCGGACGCGATTTTCGCGGCGGCGGCACAGGCCAGGTATGACATCGCGGCGGTCAAGCCGAATATTTTGCAGCGTGCCGGACGCGTCGCGCCAGGCGGGGGCGGCACGGCATCGGCGCCGCAGGGCAAGACCTATGATGTCGTGATCGTGGGCGGCGGCAGCGGCGGTATCGCGACGGCGGCGAGCCTACTGAAACGCCGCGCCTCGCTCGCCATCGCCATCGTTGAGCCGGCCGAGATGCATTATTACCAGCCAGGCTGGACCCTGGTCGGCGCCGGCGTCTTCAAGCCGGAAGTGACCGGCCGGCCGATGGCCAGGGTGATGCCGGACGGGGTAACCTGGGTGCGGCAAGCGGCGAGCGGTTTTTCGCCTGAAAGCAACGAGGTCATTCTGACCGATGGCTCGGCCCTGCGGTATCGGGTTCTGGTTGCGGCACCGGGATTGAAACTGAACTGGGACGCGATCCCCGGCTTGACCGCAGCTTTGGGCAAGAACGGCGTGACATCGAATTACCGTTACGACCTGGCGCCTTACACGCATGAGCTGGCGAACAACCTACGGCGCGGACGCGCTTTGTTCACGCAGCCGCCAATGCCGATCAAATGCGCCGGTGCGCCGCAGAAGGCGATGTATCTCTCCTGCGACATCATGCGTCAGGCCGGGACGCTCAAGGACGTCGAGGTTGAATTCCACAATGCCGGCGCGGTGCTGTTCGGTGTCCCCGCCTATGTGCCGGCGCTGATGAAATATATCGAATGCTACGGCATCAATCTTCAGTTTGGTTCAAAACTCGTGGCGGTCGACGGGGCGGCCAAAATCGCCAGCTTCGAGACGCAGGGCGCGGACGGCAAGCCAGTGCAGGTGCAGCGCGAATTCGACATGCTACACGCGGTACCGCCGCAGGTGCCGCTGGATTTCGTGGCCAAGAGTCCGCTTGCCGCGGAAAGCGGTTTTATCGCCGTCGATCCCGGCACGCTGCAACATCCGCTCTATCCCAACGTGTACAGCTTGGGAGATGGCTGCGCGACGACCAACGCCAAAACAGCCGCAGCGGCGCGCAAGCAGGCCCCGGTAGTGGCCATAAATGTCCTCGCCACGCTCGATGGCAACGCCCCGGTGGTTGCCTATGACGGCTACGGCTCCTGTCCGCTGACGGTCGAACGCGGCAAGATCGTGCTCGCCGAATTTGGCTATGGCGGCAAGGTGCAGCCGAGCTTTCCATCCTGGCTGCTCGACGGAACCACGCCCACCCGCGCCGCCTGGTTTTTGAAAGAACGCGCTCTGCCCTTCATCTACTGGAAGGCGATGCTCAAAGGCCGGGAATGGCTGGCGAAACCGGAACCGATCAAGGCGGCGGGCTGATCATGGATTTGCTTCACATTGGCCTGGGCGCTGTTTCGGGCATTCTGGTCGGGTTCACCCTCGGTCTTGTCGGCGGCGGCGGATCCATCCTTGCCGTGCCGCTGATGGTTTATCTGGTTGGCATCAAAAACCCGCATATCGCCATCGGCACCAGCGCCTTCGCGGTGGCGGCCAATGCCGCCATCGGGCTGTTGAACCATGCCAAGGCCGGCAATGTGAAATGGCGTTGCGGCGGCTTGTATGCCGCGGCAGGGATTGCCGGCGCTGTGCTCGGGTCGAGCGCCGGCAAGGCGTTCAGCGGTCAGAAATTATTGTTTCTGTTCGCGTTGATCATGGTGCTGGTTGGCGTTCTCATGCTGCGTGGCCGCAAGAACGCCGGTATCCCGGGGGCGGCGTGCAACCGGGAGAACGCGCCGAAGGTTCTGGGGTTCGGCGTTGGAACTGGATTGTTCTCCGGGTTCTTCGGTATCGGCGGCGGGTTTTTGATCGTGCCTGGTCTGGTTGCCGCCACGCGCATGCCCATTCTGAACGCTGTCGGCACCTCGCTGGTTGCCGTCACTGCGTTCGGGCTGACCACCGCTGTGAACTATGGGCTGTCCGGCCTGGTCGATTGGAATCTAGCGCTGGTGTTTATCATCGGCGGGATCATCGGCAGCACGTTCGGCACCCGGATCGCAAAACGCCTCGCCAGCGGCACCGGCCAGTTGACCACTGTTTTCGCCATGCTGATCTTCGTGGTCGCCTTCTACATGATTTTCCGCAGCGCGCCGACGTTTTTTTAAACCATGCGGGATGCGGCCAAGCTGACCAATCCCCCGCAACATGTTCGACATCCAACAAGACTGGCTTTTTTTAAGGTGACTACAGCATGAATAAAGAATTCGCAGATATGCAGCCTGCCGCGGAGAAGAAATCCTCCGGACGCCCGGTGGTTCAGGGGTTCTTCGAACCGCGGACCTTCAGCGTGCAGTATGTTGTGAGCGATCCGGCGACCCAGCTTTGCGCAATCATCGACCCAGTCCTCGATTACGACGAGAAATCGGGCTCGACCGCGACGAATTCGGCGGATGCCATTCTGGACTATGTCCGGGAAAACGGCCTCACCGTCGCGTGGATTCTGGACACGCATCCTCATGCCGATCATTTTTCGGCCGCCACGTATCTGAAGAAGATGACCGGCGCGCCGACCGCAATTGGCGACCATGTCGTCGAGGTTCAGCGCCTCTGGAAGAATCTCTATAATTTGCCAGAAAGCTTTCCGACGGATGGCTCCCAGTGGGATCATCTCTTCGCGGAGGGCGAGCGTTTCCGGTTGGGCGAACTCGAGGGACATGTGTTGTTCTCGCCGGGTCACACGCTTGCTTCGATCACCTATGTCATCGGTGATGCGGCGTTTATTCATGATACGCTGTTCATGCCCGATAGCGGGACCGCGCGCGCCGATTTTCCGGGGGGCAATGCGCATGCGCTGTGGCGCAGCCTCCAGGGGATTCTAGCTCTGCCGGATGAGACGCGGCTTTTCACGGGACATGACTATCAACCCGGCGGCCGTGCGCCCGCCTGGGAGAGCACCGTGGGCCAGCAAAAAGTGGAGAACGCCCATATTCGCGGACAGGACGAGGCGAGCTTTACGAAGCTGCGGACGGCGCGCGATGTGACCTTGCCGATGCCGAAGCTGATTCTCTCGGCATTGCAGATCAACATCGCCGGCGGGCGGCTGCCGGAACCCGAGAGCAATGGGCGCCGCTATCTCAAAATCCCGCTCGATGTCCTCGAGAATTCCGCCTGGGGCTGAGCTGAACTGGACGAACGCCCACATCTGAATCCAGCGACGCCCACATCCGATATATCAGACGTTATCCGAAGGACCGTGAGATGACCCAGCCAGGCACTGAACGCCTCTATTTCTCGACCACCAGCCCTTATGCACGCAAAGCCCGTATCGCGGCGGCCGAAAAGAACATCCCCTTCGAGGCCGTCTTGGACGTGCCGTGGAACGAAGATACGAAAATCCTGACCTTCAATCCTCTAGGCAAAGTCCCGGTATGGATCACAGCGGATGGAACGGCCCTGTTCGATTCCCGGGTGATCGTGGAGTATATCGACACCGCAAACCCAACCTCCCCCCTGGTCCCCGAGGACCGTGCCGGACGTATCGCGGTCAAGCGCCTCGAGGCGCTTTCCGACGGAATAATGGATGCAAGCCTCGCGATCTTTGCGGAGCGGCGCAAGAGACCCACAGAATTGCAATATCATGACTGGGTGGCTCGGCATTTTGGAAAGATCCATCGCGGTCTAAAAATGCTCAGCGACGAACTCGGAGAGCGTACGTATTTCCACGGCGACCGGATCAGCCTCGCTGAGATCGGTGTCGCGAGTGCGCTGGGCTATATTGGATTGCGGTTCGCGGAGGATTTCAATTGGCAGGTTGACTATCCGAAACTGGCAGAACTGTACGAACGCCTGATGCAGCGGCCGTCGTTCAGAGACACGGTTCCGGTGCTCTGACTGGCGGGAGTTCTCGTGTAAGTGTGCTGACGACGTCGTCCTCGGCTATCCGCGGCCAGTCGCCGCGGATAGCCGATTAGGGCTTGTCGGGAATTAACTACTCGGTCTATTTCGTTTCTTGGTCGAATTGTGTAGTTCCACTCGCCATGGAAGTCGGCGCGTAGAATTTTGATTTTGGCCATTTCTTGATCGGAAATGACGATACCCTTTGGATAAGATTTTTGATCGAGTTCACAACGGACTTTATGGCCAGGGGGTTTTTTAACATCCCCCCTGGATCTGGACGCGGTTGATCGCGGATTCTTTGATCTAAATGTCTTATTTTGACACAAAATATCCAAGCCGCAGCAGATCATCGCAGCGATCCTATCACGGAGCAGGTTGAACCGGATGGGCCGGCCCGGTGCGCAGGCCATGTCGATCAGGGGGGATTCTGTGGAAGAAGCAGCCACTCGGACGGGTGTTATCCCATCAGCAAAATCGGTTGATTCAATAAATAGAATCGATTTCTGTTGTTTATTGCTAGGGACTAACGCTTGGCCAGTAACCAAGGACATTCGCCATGCTCCTGCACCTCCATAAGCCGTTTGCCCATCACGACCATCCGCGTGAGATCATCCGACAATTCACCCCCAACTGGTTCACGGTCACCATGGGCACCGGTGTGGTCGCCCTGGCGCTGAATCAGTTTCCGGTCAGGCTGCCGTTCCTGCACCAGGCCGGCGCAGTGCTCTGGATGACCAATATCGTGCTCTTCGCGCTCTGCACGGCGCTCTACGCGGCGCGCTGGATCTTTTTCCCCCGCGCCGCGATACGGATGTTCGACCACCCGGTGATCCCGATGTTCTTGGGCGCCATTCCGATGGGGCTGGCGACCATCATCAACGGCTTCCTGGCCTTCGGCATCGCCCGCCTCGGGTCGCTTGCGGTGGATATCGCGGTGGTGCTCTGGTGGATCGACGCGGTTCTGGCCATTGGCATCGGCCTGCTGGTGCCGTTTTTGATGTTCACCCGGCAAAACCACAGCATGGAGGCGATGACCGCGGTCTGGCTGTTGCCGATCGTGGCGTGCGAGGTCACCGCCGCCAGCGGCGGCTTAGTGGCGGTGCATCTCGCTAGCCCCGTGGCCGCCGCGCATCTGCTGTTCTTCTCCTATGTTTTATGGGCGCTGTCCGTGCCGCTGGCTTTGGGCGTCCTTGTCGTGCTGTTCCTGCGGCTGGTGCTGCATAAGCTGCCGAAGCGCGACATGGCTGTCTCCAGCTGGCTGGCGCTCGGGCCGCTTGGCACCGGCGCGCTGGGGCTGCTGGTGCTTGGGCATGACGCGCCTTCCATTCTCGGGGCTATGGGCATGGGGGATATCGGCTTGGTGGCGCATGGCCTCGGCGTGATCGGCGGCCTGGTGTTGTGGGGCTATGGCGCCTGGTGGCTGGTCATGGCCGCCGCGATGACGCTCAGCTATGTGCACGACGGGCTGCCGTTCAACATGGGCTGGTGGGGCTTCACCTTTCCGCTCGGGGTGTACACGCTGGCGACGCTTAATCTTGGCGTGCAAACGGGGATGGGTTTTTTCTCCGTGCTGGGCGGAGTCTTTGTCGCCGCCTTGGTCGGCTTCTGGATCACGGTGTCCGTCCGCACCCTTGCCGGCGGGTATCGCGGCCATCTGTTTGTCGCGCCTTGCCTCGTCACAGGCCGAATCCTGCCGCGTGACACCAACCTGAATACCTGGCCGCAATGAGGATCCATGCAAAACCTGCAGGCGGGGCCTGCCGGATCCTGCCAGGGAAAAATGACTAGATCCCACCTGATTGGGGTATGCTTAACCTGCGAACGGTATGGAGTAGACTTCTATGCCCATAGTTCCTGAAAACAATTCTTCTCTCCATCATCCGGCAGGCCGCCGCCGGCTCCTCGGGCAGGCAGGCGCATTTGGCGCGTTGCTGGCATCCACGCCCATCTGGTCCAGGCCCGTCTGGGCGGAAAATACGGTCGATCTCCCCCTACCCGGCGGCCCCGATCAGCGGCAGCTCACCACGGCCTTTCCGCAAAAAGGCGAGATGATTTTGCAGCGCACCCGGCCGCCGTTGCTGGAAACGCCGTTCTCGGTGTTCGACAAGGGCATCTTCACGCCGAACGACCAATTCTATGTCCGCTGGCACTGGGCGGGGATCCCGCCTCAGGTCGATGTGTCGAGTTTTCGTCTTGCGGTTCACGGCAATGTCAACCAGCCTCTGTCCCTGTCGCTCACGGATTTGCTCAACCTGCCGCGCGTCGAGATGGCAGCGGTCAATCAATGCTCGGGCAATTCCCGCGGTTTTTTCCAACCACGCGTACCCGGTGCCCAATGGGACAACGGCGCGATGGGGAATGCGCTCTGGACCGGCTTCAGGCTGCGCGATCTGCTGGAGCGCGCCGGCGTGAAGCCGGGTTCGGTCGCGGTGCGGTTCAAGGGGCTGGAGACGCCGGTGCTACCGAACGAGAATCATTTCATGAAATCGCTCTCGCTCGACCATGCGCGCGATGGCGAGGTGATGATCGCCTACCAGATGAATGGCGAACAACTGCCGCTGATCAATGGCTTTCCCATCCGTCTGATCGTGCCTGGATGGTTTTCCACCTACTGGATGAAGATGCTGTGCGACATTGAGGTGCTGGATCAGCCCGACAAGAATTTCTGGACGACGGTCGCCTATCGCATCCCCGATACACAAGGCGGAAATGTCACACCGGACCAGGCCGGTTACAAGTTGGTGCCGATCAGCCGCATGCCGCCACGCTCCTTCATCACCAATCTGCAAACAGGCGATCATGTCAGCGCCGGCACGCCGGTACCGGTCCGCGGGATTGCCTTCGGCGGCGATTGCGGTGTTGCGCGCGTGGATCTCTCCACAGATGCCGGCATAACCTGGCGCGCGACCACGCTCGGGCCGGATCCCGGAAAATACAGTTTCCACCGCTGGCAGGCGCAGGTCACCGCGCCTGCTCCAGGTACGCTCACGCTGAAGATACGCTGCACCAATACCAAGGGAGACACCCAGCTCGAAACGCCGATCTGGAATCCCGGCGGATTTCATGCGTAATTCTATCGAGACGACGACGCTCACCGTTACCTGATCGCCAAAATTCCGCGATCCGTGCAGGAGGTTTGCCATGACTGCGATCCGTAAGACATTGCTGGGTGCGATCGGGCTGGCCGGGATGGGCCTCATCGTCATGGCGGCGGAACCGGCGCCCAGCAGCGTCACCGCCGCTGGCGTCACGCTCTCCTCGGTCAGCGTGATCATGCCCGGCAGCGACCAGGTCTTCCCGAACGGCCCAGGTGCGATGCAGACCAATGCGAACTGCCTCACCTGCCATTCCGCCGGCATGGTGCTAAACCAGCCGAACTTCACCAAGGCCGCCTGGAAGGGCATCGTGATGCAAATGATCACGCAATTCCAGGCGCCGATCGCCACGAGCGACATCCAGCCGATCGCGGATTATCTCGCCAGCATCAAAGGCAAGCCAAGCCCCTAATAATGAACCTAATCAGGAGACCCATCATGAGCCAGACGCACGGTATCGCCACGCACAACCTCGCTTTGGGCCCGCTCTTGCTGGCGGCCATGCTCGTTTTAGGTGCCGGGACGGCGCGGGCGGCCGGAGATCCGGCCAAGGGCCAGCAGGTCTTTCAGAGCCAGTGTGCGGCCTGTCATTCGGTCACCCCGGGGGTCATGCTGTTCGGGCCGAGCCTTGCCACGGTCTATGGAAAACCGGCGGCGAGCGTGGCCGGTTACGCCTATTCTCCGGCACTGGTCAGCGCGCATCTGGTCTGGAACACGGCATCGCTCGATAAATTCCTCACCGCGCCGCAAACGGATGTGCCCGGCACGAAGATGCCGTTTGCCGGCCTTGCCGATCCCCAGCAGCGGCAGGATGTGATCGCCTATCTCGCGCAACTGGCACAAGGGGCCACCACCAAGTAGCGGAGCCGCCGCTCAGGATAACGCTGCTCTGGCACTGGAGGTGCCGGCCACTTGGCTCCGCTGACTTCAGCCGACCGTCTGACCATGAGTTTCCAATCCCGAGACGCGGTCATTGCGGAAACGGAGAAGCTGACAATTTACGGTTCTGTCGTTCGCCGGCGCCGCGATTTGCATCAGCAGCCCAATGTCGACGACCTGGTTGGTGACCTGTTGCTCGACGATCAGCTTGTGCTTGGTATCGACGGCGACCTGAATGTTGTAGCCTACGGCAACATGGGTGTGCGCTGCCATCGCCCGGCTGTCGGGGTCGGTCAGTAATTCTGACTTTCTCCGGTCTTATCCAGTTCCGCCAGCATCTCGGTGCAGCGCGTGCGTCGCGCGCCGATCTCGGCGATCTTCTCGGCCAGGTTCTTGACCCGCGCGCCGCCTGCCGGGTTCTCAGAGACATCACTCTGGTCAAGACGACCGGAGATAATCCTCGAGTTTGGCATCGGCAAGTCTGATAAATTCGCTCAGCGCCGCGCGCGTGAAGTTGCGGTCCTTGTTGTTGACCGCCTTGATCCGGGTGCCATCCACGGCCAGCAGTTCCCGGCCAAACAGATCCAACTGGCGGCAAAGCAGCACAAACTGGCGGAAGATTGGGCGGAATGCCTTGCTGTTATCCCGCCGGAAATCGGCTATGGTCTTGAAATCGGGTTGCAGACGTCGCCGCAGCCAGATTACCTCGACGTTGCGGTGGGTCTCGGCTTCGAGTCGGCGGCTTGACCGCACCCGGTTCAGGTAGCCGTAGATGTACAGCTTCAGAAAATCCCCGGGTAGATGGCCGGCGCGGCCGGTCGCCTTCGCCATCACGCGAACAAAGCCTGCAGCGGCGAGATCCAGCCCATCCACAAAGTCATCGATGAAGCGAACGGGATTATCTGGGCCGACGTACTCGTCCAGCGATTCCGGCAGGAGCAGCCTCTGCGATCGGTCGTGACCTGAGATGTGCGGCATGATGTCAGATTCTACCGCGCCTCACGCCGCGCCGGAATCCGTTCCGGTAGAGTTTCCACACGCTCTGCAAGATTTTGGCACCGCCGGGTTGGGTCCTTGCGATCCAACCCGGCGGTGGGGGAGAAGGGCCGCTGATCCCCGAAGCGGACATCGCCCTACGCCGATCGAGCGCCGGAGGTGCTGCCCAGAGCGTTCCAACGAAGTCAGCGGCGTCTATCATCGGGCGCACGGCATCGCGTCACGCTCGGATTGCGCCTGGAAACGTGCATAGGGGGAGGGCGGCGCGCCGCACCCCGCCCGGTGGCGACGGACTTCCCCCTGCACTGACGTACAAACGGGCTTCTGGCCGCGTCCGAGAGCCTTGGGTACAGAAAGCATTATAAAAATCGATTAGTTTGTCAAAAATTATCAAATATACAGAACGACCTTTCGAGGTCTATTTCAACCTCATCGAAGGACACGACAGCGACCGATTGGCGGTCACCGTTCTTATCCCCGTCCTTCGCAGAGGAATAGAACGATGACACGCTTCACAAACATTCTCGCTGCGGTCGCCCTGGCAACTGCTCTGATGCCGATCGCCGCGAACGCCTCCACCATGACGCTGCTGCACCAGGTGCAGTTTGTCGCGCCTCAGGCGCTCTCCGGTCCGATGCCGGAAGCTCAGCGCGTCGCCGATGCCGCCGCGATGCAAGGCCAGGTCATCGTGCAGAGCGGTGCGACCAACCAGCGTTACCCGGACTCTCTCGGCGGCTAATCGCAGGCTGCTCATCCCCCCAGTTTCCCAACGTAAATTCAGAAGGACTTTATCCAATGTTACTCGCCCGAAAAATTCTTCCCGCCCTGGCTTTGGTCGTTGCTCTGGCACCGCTGGCTGCTCAAGCCGCCCCGCAGACCATTCGCGTTGACCCAATCACGCCGAGCAACGCAACGATCGATCAGCCCACCACGATTTACAGCGGCGGCGTGCATGCCTTCCCCGACTCTTTTGGGGGCTAACAGACGCGAGGCCCGCGATCACTGCGTAGGTCATTGGGTGCAAGCATGAGCGCGGACATTATCTCCCTTCAGGAATGGCGTCGCAAACACTGCGAGCATCATCAGCATAAGACTATGTCCGTCAGCTTTCCGTTTATTTTGCCAACCTGGCCCTGCGGCTGGCTCCTACCAATGCTGGTTGAGATGGATGTGAGCATCATCGCGGCATTCGGAGCACTTGCCACTTGTTTTTCCCGCCAGACAAGTTGCTGTGGATTGTCTTATTTGGATACCGAGGCGCGTCCGGATCGTGACAACCATAAGAGCGCTGCAATTCATCGCCTTTTCCCAGCGCCGGCGGCAAAGGAAAATATTGCCCCGGATCGCGATCAAGCGGATATCATTATTCCATCCTCGTTATGGCCATAGCGGATCGGCCACCGGAATGGTGGCGGCACCCACCGAAACCGCAAGGAGATCGTCAATGTCACAGCATTCAAATCAAGCCGTTGCCATCGACGGCGTCGCAAACCGCCGTAATTTATTGCGTGGAATTGGGATTTCCATCGGTGCTGCGGGACTCACTGCCGTTGCAATGCAAACCGCGCACGCCGAGACGACGCCCGTCTCCCTGGAGCTCCAATCCGCGGACACACTTGCGGCACTTACCACCAAGCTGACGACAGCGCCTCGCCGCCGGAATTTCAAAACCGTACCGATGATCTTGACCAGTCCTGACCAGTGGGACAGCGAGGCCCTGAATGCCGTGATAGCCTATCGCGGTGGACCGAAGCAGGTATGGGATCATACGGTCATTGAAAGCCCATGGCTGAATTTGATGCGCAACGCGCTGAATGCCCAAATCTGGTCATGGAAGCATCCTGATTTTTTAGCGGTATCGGCTACCCATGGTACGGCCCATCTGGCGCTCTACGATCAGACGATTTGGGACAAATACAAGCTGGCTTCGTTCACGAACGGCAAATTCGCATCAAATACGTTGATTGACGTGCCGACGGCGGCGACAATGACACCGAGCGACTTCAATAATCCTTCGGGAGCGTTTTCTCCGGCAGCCAACAGCATTACCGTGCTGCAGCGCCGTGGCGTCGTCTTTATCGGCTGCCATAACGCCATTTGGGAACTCACCGCGGCCTTGCTCAAAAAGGGCATCAACCCGGACGGGCTGCTGCACGAAGCTCTCGCCGCGGAATTGACCAACCATCTCATCCCTGGCGTCGTTGTCAGTCCCGGCGTCGTAGGAACGATCCCTCAGCTGCAGCTCGCGGGGTTCAATTACACCGCATGATCGAATGCCAAAATCTTGAAAAGTAGGCTTCACGGAAGGATTTATAAATTGCAACTCCCACAGACGGGCTGGTTGAAAGCCATCAGAATTGCCTCCGCAACAATGGCAGTCGCCGCAATGCCCGGTTATGCCATCGCCCAGACCGCCAATGCGGCGCCTGACATAGGCTGGGGCGGCAAGGCGGAAGCACCGCGATATTCCGAGCAGATATTTCCTCCCTGGCAACACGGCGCGAATGACGATGCCACGAACAAAGGGTTTGTTTTCACCGTACCGGAAGTCGACGACATGGCGGATTTCCATGGCGACCTTTCAAACCCGAAGCTCGTGCTTTACGTCGGCGGAAATTATTACTTTGCGATGGCGCCTTTGGTGGCGGAATTTGAAAAAGAGAACCCTGAATATCAAGGGCGAATTTTCTACGTTACGATTCCGCCCGGTATGCTGGTGACGGCTATGAAAGACGGCGGCACGTTTACTTCCGGGAATATGACTTTCACTGTCACGCCCGATGCCTATTTCGCCGGGCTAAAGAAGGTGAAAGCCCTCATCGCCTCGGGGGTTTTGACGGGTCCGGCGGTGCCATATGTCACGAATGACTTGACGATCATGGTTCCCAAGGGAAACCCTGCGCATATCACAAGTCTTGCGGATTTGGGAAAGCCGGGCGTACGGCTCGTCATGCCGAATCCGGCTTATGAGGGCATTGCCAGACAGGTTCAGGCGTCGCTTAGAAAAGTTGGTGGCGACGCGCTGGAAACCAAAATTTATCAAACCGGCGTTCACGACGGCACCACAATTCTTGCGCATATTCACCATCGGCAAACACCGCTGTTTCTCATGCAAGGTCTGGCCGATGCCGGTGTCACCTGGAAATCCGAGGCGGTGTTCCAGGAGCAGGCAGGCCCCCCCATCAGTGATGTCCCTATCCCGGCGTCCGAGAACACGACGGCAATCTATGCTGGAGCTGTGGTGAAAGGCGCTGCGCATCCCGACGCCGCCAAAGCCTGGCTCGCATTCATTCGTTCCCCGGCGGCGTTGGCCATCTTCGAATGTTACGATTTCAAGCCTTATGCGGCGAACGACTAAGTGCGCCCCATTTATCGCGATCATCTCATCTAGAAAAGGACAGGACAAATGTCGTCCAAGATCATGGCAGGAACACGGCCCGCCGCCCATGCCGAATCCCGAGAAATCGGCGATACAGGGTGGCGCAACGCAGCAATCGGCTTGCTTGCCGTTCGGTTCATTCAAGGCTTCATCTACTGGGGCGGTGGATCGCGGCGGTTCATTTACGGGCCGCAGAAACTCAATCCACATGGCCATTGGATGGCCTATAAATTTCAAACGGCGATGCCCGGCGCGCTGTTCGGGACCGACAAGGTGATCGCCTATCTGCTGCACCATTTCGTTCTGCTTTATGCAAGCGTGATCTTTTTCAGTGGCGCCGAGTTGATCGCCGGATTGATGTTGATAACCGGCTTGTTCACGCGCGCCGCCGCTGTTTCAACCATCGGGCTTTCGGTTTCTCTGATGCTGATGTTCGGCTGGCAGGGCGCGACCTGCATCGACGAATGGACAATGGCTGCCGCGAATCTCGGCATGGGCGTAACCCTTGTGTTGGCCGGAAATGGCGCTTATTCGCTCGATAATGTGCTCTTGCGGCATAACCCCGCGCTTGCCGATAGAACATGGTTCCGCTGGATCGGCGGCAGCCTGCCCCTTCCGCTCCAGGCAACGCGCTATCGTAATCTGGCCCTTGCTTTATTCGCCTTCACGGTGATCTTTAACGTTGGAACTTATAGCTATTACCGCGGATCGGTCTATTCCGCGTTCCATAGCGGTCCAGTGAGTCCCACGCGGCATAACTACGCATTAAGCGACGGTGTGCTTTTGTCCGATGGTTCCGTGAGGTTCCACGCGTACCTGGATGGTGGCACGCCTGAGGAGCCCGCACATATCGTCGCCGCCTCGTTGTTGCAGAATGGGAAGCCCGTCGAACAATGGGATACCGCGGCCCTGACGAAGCTTCCAAAGACATCCTTCCAGAATGACTTCGCTTATCAGAAATTCAAAGCCGGTCCGTATGGAATCGTCAGCGGCTTGGGGGCAGCGGCAACCATTACGCTCCCTGGAGCTGCACAGGCCGGTGCGGGAACATTTACCGGAGATGGCTATAGTGTCCAGTTAATTTCCGTGAATGGCTCGGTTTTCCACTTGCCACTCTCCACGAGCGGCCAGGCTGGAACGCTGCAACCGGCGGCAGCACAGGAGTAACTTTCCGCGGCATGCCGGTGCGCGAGGCGCCATGGATCTGCGCAACCGGCTGACCTGCCGCTATCAGAGGATGAGGACGATGAAGTATAAAGCTCTTTTAGGTGCAGTTTTGCTTGCCACGGGGGAACTCGTGTCGCAGGCGGCGGAGCCCGCTGCCGCCGCGCAAGCGAAGGTTTATGTTTATGGCCCCGGCGGTCCGTTACCCGCGATGAAGGAAGCAGCGGAAGTTTTTGGTAAAGCGAATAATGTTGATGTCGTCGTTACCGGAGGACCGACACCGGCATGGCTGCCCGCGGCAAAGGCGAATGCCGATATCATCTACAGTGGTTCGGAGACGATGATGACGACCTTCATCAGTCAACTCGGGGGCCGCATCGATCCTTCCAGTGTAACGCCACTCTACCTTCGTTCTGCCGCAATCCTGGTGCGCCCGGGCAACCCGGAACATATCACCGGCATCACCGATCTGCTGAAGCCGGGACATCATATTCTCGTCGTCAATGGCGCCGGCCAGCAAGGTCTATGGGAGGACGTTGCTGGCCGATTGGGTAATATCAGGACGGTCAAAGCATTCCGCGCTAATATCACAACATACGCCGCCAACAGCGCCGACGCACGGGCTGCATGGGAAAAGGACAAATCCCTGGATGCCTGGCTAATCTGGACAATCTGGCAGGTTTCCAATCCCACGCTGGCCACGACGGTGCCGATCGAACCATCATATGAAATTTATCGCGACTCTGGACTGGCATTGACCCGTCAAGGGGAGACCAACCCACAAGCCGTGGCGTTCAGCCGTTTCTTACAATCCCCTCAGGGAGGCAAGATATTTGCGCATTGGGGGTGGAGCGCGCCGGATACGGAGTGATTCGACAAATGACCTAACCAACTGGGCTGGAAGGGAAATGTATCGCAAGACCTGACCAAAGGGGGCGCATCGTCTTGCTCTCAAGTCGGCGATGCGAGCCAACCAGCGGTGCATTGGTATGACGACCGAAGGTGAACGAAGGTCTGCTTGCGGGGAGCGTCGAGGCGGCTAGGAGCGACCTTAATGGGCGCACAGCCGCCTGAACCGGGCGGCGCGGAACGTCCGGTCCTGGGATCACCTGGCGGGCCGGCATATGCCCGCCTTGGGTCCGAAAGTGGGCCGCAACGGCTGCCCGCCTATCATCGAAAGTCTCGGCTCGCGGGCAACCCAGCGGTTGCCTTTGCTTCCCCGGGTCGCAGCGGCGTTGCAGTGTTAACCGGCCCCTCCTCGAGGGTGAGGGTCCCCAGGAGATCGCCGCGGTCGATGAGCTTTCGACAGATCAGGTGCGTGATCGGCACTTCCGAGTGGTCCGCCTCACGCTCGATGCGGCCCGCGGCCAACATCAAGCGCGCGCCGATCAGCGCCGATCGATCGCGCTCTCCGACGTCTGTGTAGATCACGAGGTTGGCGATGCCGAATTCGTCTTCCAACGTCACGAAGACGATGCCCTTCGCGGTGCCGGGCCTCTGCCGCATCAGCACAATGCCGGGCAGGCGGATAGAACTGCCAGCGCAGGCCGTATTGAGATGCCTCGTGTCGTGGTAACCTAGTTTTGTCAGGGCCGGCCGCAGCAAAGCGAGGGGATGCTGACGCAATGTCAGCCCGGTCGCCGTGTAGTCCATCACGACGGACTGGCCCGCCGTTTCGTCGGGAAGGGAAGGGGCCGTTTCCTGAATCAGTCCCGGCTCGCCGAGAGCGGTTTCCGCAAGACGAAGCAGGGGCGGGACATCGCGCTCAATGGCCTTGGCATCCCACATGGCGGCGCGGCGCCCTTGGCCGAGACTTGCAAAGGCATCGGCCTCAGCCAGCGCCTCGATGGCCTTGCGGCTGACACCTGCACGACGGGCGACTTCCTCGACGGAGCCATAGGGTGCGCCATTGCCGGAGCGCCGCGCTTTGACGATGAGCTTGCCTTCTTCCTCTGGGAGGCCAGAGGCCAGCCGGAGTCCGAGCCGAACTGCGTGCGCGTCGGCGCTTGTCATCTCACGCTCCAGGGTGCTGTCCCAATCGCTCGCATTGATATCGACCGGGCGGACCTCGACCGCGTGCTGCTGGGCGTCTCGGACGATCTGCGCGGGGGCGTAGAAGCCCATGGGCTGGCTGTTCAACAGGGCCGCGGCGAAGACCGCGGGGTGGTGGCATTTGAGCCAAGAGGAAGCATAGGCGAGGTGGGCGAAGCTCGCCGCATGGCTTTCCGGGAAGCCATAGGAGCCAAAGCCTTCGATCTGCTTGAAGACCCGCTCCGCAAGCTCCGGATCGTAGCCCCGCCGAACCATGCCGCCGATCAGCCGCTCCCGATATACCCCTACGCCTTGGGTGTGCTTGAAGGTCGCCATGGCCCGGCGCAGCTTGTCCGCCTCGTCGGGCGTGAAGCCCGCGGCGACGATCGCAACCCGCATCGCTTGTTCCTGGAAAAGCGGCACGCCGAGGGTCCGGCCAAGCACCTGCTCCAGTTCGTCGGGCGGCCCGTATTCCGGGGCGGGCTTGGGATAGACGGGCTTTTCCAGCCCCCATCGCCGCCGCAAATAGGGATGCACCATGTCCCCTTGGATCGGGCCAGGGCGGATGATCGCGACCTGCACAACGAGGTCGTAGAAGACTTCGGGCTTGAGGCGCGGCAGCATCGCCATCTGTGCGCGGCTCTCGACTTGGAAGACGCCCACGGAATCCGCCCGACGGAGCATGGCGTAGGTCTTCGGGCAGTCGCGCGGCACGCCGGCGAGATCGAGATCCAGGCGATGATGCCGGCGCAGCAGGTCAAAGCCACGCCGCAGACAGGAGAGCATGCCAAGGGCGAGAATATCGACCTTGAGCAGCCGCAGAGCGTCAACGTCGTCCTTGTCCCATTCGAGGACGGTTCGGCCTTCCATCGCGGCATTGCCAACGACCGCCATTTCGGTGAGCGGTCCCCGGCTCATGACGAAGCCGCCAACATGGGTCGCCAAGTGGCGCGGGAAGTCCTGAATTTCGGCGGCGAGTTCCAGGGTCAGTGACAGGCGGCGGTCCGAGAGATCGAGGCCCTCCTCCTGCGCCAACTCGGCGAGGGTATCCTCCCGCCCTGGCCCCCAGCTTGCCTTGGAGAGCCGACCCGTCACGTCCTCCGAGAGGCCGAGCGCCTTGCCGACCTCACGGACGGCGCTGCGGCCGCGGTAGCGGATGACAGTGCCGACGATTGCGGCGCGGTCCCGGCCATAGCGATCATAGATGTGCTGGATGACCTCCTCGCGCCGTTCATGCTCGAAATCGACATCGATATCGGGCGGCTCGTCGCGACTGGCCGAGACGAAGCGCTCGAACAACAGGTCATGCTTTGAAGGATCGACGGCGGTGATGCCGAGCACGTAGCAGACCGTGGAATTCGCAGCGGAACCACGCCCTTGGCAGAGGATGCCCTTTGACCGGGCGAAGCGGACGATTTCATGCACGGTCAGGAAGTAGGGCGCATAATCGAGCTGCTTGATCAGCGCGAGTTCATGGGCGATGCGCTTCTGGATGTCGCTCGGCACGCCGTCCGGCCATCGCGCTTCTGCTGCGGCATGAACACGATCCGTCAGCGTGGCGAGTGGCGGCCGCCCCGGTTCGAGGATCTCGTCCGGGTATTCGTGATGCAGCTCGTTGAGCGAAAATCCGGACCCCGCTTCGAGGACACGGAGGCTATTTTCCAGCGCCTGCGGGTAGCCAGCAAACAGCCGGCCCATCTCCTCTGCGCTCTTGAGGCAGCGCTCACCATTGCGCTCGGCGGAAAAGCCGATGCGATCGACCGGCACGCCCAGCCGGATGGAAGTCAGCACATCGGCGAGGCGCCGACGGTCGGGATGGTGATAGCGAGGATCGGTCGTCGCCAGCAGGCCGGCGTCCGCCGCAGTCGCCATCCCTTGCAGCGTCTCCAAGCGGTGCCGATCGGCACCGTCATAAATGACGGGGGCCGAGCAAAGGAGCGGTATTGCGAGGCGATCCTGAAAATCCCACGCATCGGTCTTCAGGCGCGTGGCGAAGGGGGCGTCCGGGAAGGAAGGGGGGAGGGCGGCCATCACCCAACCTTCCGCGTGATCGCGCATCTCGCTCCGGCGCAGCTGGCATTGGCCCTTGGGCGCGCGCATGCGGCCGAGGGAGAGCAAACGCGTCAACCTCCCATAGCTCGCGCGATCGGTGGGCCAGGCCAGGTAGCCCGCACCATCATCGAGCACCAGGCGCGTGCCCACCACGAAACGCAGGCCGACATCCTTCGCCGCGACATGAGCACGTACAACACCGGCGAGGCTGTTGGTGTCGCAGACACCGATGCCGGCATGACCGAGCGCCGCGGCCGTCGCCACCATCTCGGCTGGGTGGGAGGCGCCATCGAGGAGCGTGAAGTTGGTGCGGGCGCCGACCTCGGCGAACGGGGTCGTCACGCAAGATACCCGTGGAGAAACCAACGCGGCGGACGATCAGGCCGCTGCGAATCGATGCGACCGATCCAGAGCCGCGCGCCGGAGACCAACTCGACACGGTAGTAATCCCGGCCGGTTCGCCGGTCGGTTTCATGCCACCATTCCGGCTCGATCCGCTCAGGTCCGTCTGAACGGGCGACATCATGGACAGCGCCGTCGAGACGCAGCCGCAGGGGGGGGCCGTTCGGGACTGTCGCCAGCACCATCAGCGGCACCGGGCGTTTGAGTAGCCGCACCGGCGCTGGCAAAGGCGATTTTGGCGGTGCGGCGGCCAGGGGATCGAATGGTCCGACGCGGACCACGGAGCGCTCTGGCCAATGGCTCTCAGCAGGGGCAAGACGCCAGACCGGAAGCCGCTGGGACAAGCGGTCGATCAGCTGCGTCAATGCCTCATCACGGCTGGCCTCGTCCGGACCGGCCGTCGCCATAATCTTTTGAGCGGCTTCCACGGCATTGGCCTCAGTCGCCTCCAAGGACATGCGTTCGAAGCCAAGATCGGGTTCCAACCGCTCCAGCTCGTTGGTAAAAAGCCGTCGCAGATGGTCGGGCGTGCGCGTCGGCAGGCCGGTGCCGATCGTGATCTCCTGCACGTCACGATCCACGCGGAAGGCGCGCAGCGTCACCGCCCGCGCCCCTTGACCGGCGGCGGCCAATTGGCGGCAGAGTGGCTCCAGCAAGGCATCGAGCGCCCGGTCGATCGCGGGGCGGGTCACGATCGGCTCTCGGAAATTGACGGCCTCAATGAGATCAGGCGGTGGCCGAACGGGCCGCAGGCTGCGTGGGCGGTCGCCGGTCAGGGCATCGAGCACATCCATGAGCGACCGGCCGAAGCGGCGTGCCAGCGGTCCGCGCGGCTGGCGCAGGAGGGCATCGATACGGTGGAGACCGAGGCGATTTAGACCGGCCAAGCAATCGGGCGACAGGCGCAAGACACCGAGTGACAGGGCCGCGACAGCCGCCGCATCCTTGCCCGGGGTCACAATCGTTTGGTGACGGCCGGCCCGTGCCAAAGCGGCGCCTGCCTCGGTGATCCCGGCGAGGACAGCGCGAGCCGTAACGCCACCCTGGGCGAGGCTGTCGCCGATGCGGGCCAGCATAGCAGGCTCACCACCAAACAATCCCGTACAGCCCGTCACGTCGAGCACCAGCCCATCCGGAGGGTCGGTGGCTGCGATCGGTGTGAAACGAATAGCCCAAAGCGCCAGGCGTTCGAGGAAGGTCATGTCGCCATCGGGATCAGCGTTACGGAGAACCAGCTCGGGATGCATGGCCTGCGCGTCGGCAAGCGCCTGCCCGACATGTAGCGTGGTGCCGGGCGCATCGACGCCTGTGAGCAAACGGCGATTGCCCTGCATGGCCCAGGCGGCAATCGGGACGCCGGCAAGGTCTGGCTCCCTCTGGCGAATGCGATCGGTTGCCAGTCGGGGCAGATGCAGCACGAGATAGCGGCGGCTCATGACGAGCGCCCTGCCCGGGGCGGCGCAAGGGGCGCGGCTTCTGCCACGCTGAGGGCGCCTGCCTCGTGGTCCCAGGCAACGGACCACCGGCCGGAGCGTCCGCCGGACGCGCGCAGCAAGGTCACGTCCCACATCGGATTGCCGGAGGACCGCGCCGCGCCCACGCGCCAGCGGCTCCGTGCGGCCGAGGGCGGCATGCGGTCGGTGTCGGGAAGAATGAGGAGGCCGATACCGCCGCCAGCCTCTGCGGCGAGCTGCAGGCGGCGCGCGGCGATCAGATCAGGCGCGGGAGCATCGAGCACGAGTGCAGCGCCCGCGACACCGGGTGATCGCAGCGCTTCCTCGAAAGCCCAAAGACCGTCCTTTGCGCGGCTGGCGCCGACAAGGATCAGGTTGGAGGAGGAGAGACCGAAGCCCCGTAGACCCTCTGGCCAAATGTCAGGCTCGGTCCCCACCCAGACGACGGGGCCAGCCGCCCGGGCGAGGACGAGCGCGCTGAAGCCGATCGCGGCGCCAGGATCGGCTACGAGCACCTCGTGGAAAGCGGCGCGCGCGAGACCCTGTGCGGGCAGCATCCGATCGATGGGCGGACAGAGCGGAATACCATCCCCCTTGGCTGCGGCGGGATGGCCTTCGATGCGGGCGACCGTCGCTCTGAGCGTTTCGAGCGCGCTCGGCATGGCATCCACTACCCCGCCGAATGGGGCCGCCCGGGGCGGGCACGCATCACGATCAGCCCGGACCGTCGCAAATGCTCCGCCAGACGTTCGGCTGCCAGCCCCGCCGCAAAATCCCAGCCGCCTTTTCGGGGCTTGCCGCGTTCATCGTAGCGCAGCGCATAGGACAAGGCGTCGGCAATCTCTTCCGGCGTGGCGGCCGTGAGGTCGGCAGGGTTGAGGGGCGGGGTAGGATCATCGACCATGGCGCTAGCTATGCCCAAATTCGACGAACAAAACAAGAACATAAATCGATGTGCCGCCCGCTGGAACGGCGTCAAATCACAGCAAGCAGCGAAGCAAAGGGAACAACCTTGAGGATCAACGGCATTTAACAGCGCAATGAAAGCATCGCTGTTGAGAAAAGCTGCGGGTCAAAAAGTCGAGCGAGACGTGTCACAAGCCGCGCCCTTGTGAAGGCACGTCACCAACGGCGAAGCACCGTCTGACGGCGCTTGCGTCCCCCCGAGGAGCTCTCGGTGGTAGAGCTTGCTATCAAGGTCGCCCGTCGAAGAGTCTGATGCTACCCTGACCGCATGGGCAACACGGCCACTCGCAAGGTGATCCACATCGACATGGATGCCTTCTATGCCTCCGTCGAGCAGCGCGATAACCCGGCGCTGCGCGGGCGTCCGGTGGCTGTCGGACACGGCCAGCGCCGCGGTGTGGTTGCCGCCGCGAGCTATGAGGCTCGGGCTTTTGGGGTGCGATCGGCAATGCCCTCGACGGTCGCCATGAGGCAGTGTGCCGAGTTGATTTTCGTGCCGCCGCGATTCGAGGCGTACCGAGCCGTGTCCCAGCAGATCCATGCGATCTTCGCCGAATACACGCCGCTCATCGAACCGCTCTCGCTCGATGAAGCCTATCTCGATGTCACCGCCAATCTGCGCGGCCTGCCCACGGCCTGGCGCACGGCCAAGGAAATCCGGCGACGGATCTTCGAGGAAACCGGTCTGACGGCATCCGCCGGCATCTCCTACAATAAGTTCCTCGCCAAGCTGGCCTCGGAGCATCGCAAGCCCAACGGGCAGTTCGCCGTGACCCCGGAGATGGGGGCATCCTGGGTCGAGACCCTTCCGGTCGAGAAATTCTATGGCGTCGGCCCCGTGACGGCCGCCAAGATGCAGGGGCTGGGGATCCACACCGGCGCGGATCTGCGCGCGCAATCGCTGGCCTTTCTGGCGCAGCATTTCGGCAATTCGGCCAATTGGTATTACGGCATTGCCAGAGGGCAGGATGACCGTCCCGTCGTCGCCAACCGCGAGCGTAAGTCCTCCGGGTCCGAGACCACCTTCCAAGAGGACCTGACCGACCCTGCTCGGATTGAAGGCGCTGTTCGCGCGATGGCCGATGAGGTTTGGGACTGGTGCGAGAAGACTAACGCCCGCGGTCGCACCATCACCGTGAAAATAAAATGGCAGGATTTCAGGATTTGCACCCGCAGCCGGACCCTACCCTCGCTCGTCGCGAGCCGGAATGACTTG
Organism: uncultured Pseudomonadota bacterium; assembly: GCA_963737355.1. Taxonomy (GTDB): domain Bacteria; phylum Pseudomonadota; class Alphaproteobacteria; order Acetobacterales; family Acetobacteraceae; genus Acidocella. The sequence goes on from CAVTSC010000002.1 coordinate 326,124, forward strand.
CGAGACGGCAGCGTGGCGCTGATCAGGACGATCTACCCACTGCGAGCTGGGGTAAGGCTCGTCGGCGTCACGCTTTCCCAGTTTCGGCGCCATGAGGCGCGTACGGCAGACCTCTTGGCCTTTGCAAAACCCGAAAACTTGGCGCTGCCGACAAACTGAAAACCCAACCAGAAATGGCTTCAATGGGTGGATTTCTGCCGGTCCGCTTCTGGATCAGGGCTTCGAATGCTGAACCCCGCCTCCGGCGACTGGGCGACACCGCAAGTGGCTGCCACCGCGCTCGGCCGCTACGGCACGGTGGAGGAGGTCGCCGCACTGGTCGCGTTCATCGCCAGCCCGGAGGCATCCTACATCACCGGCGCGAACCTGACCGTTGACGGCGGCACAAACGCCTGACCGGCGCGGATTGCTGAAGCGAATGTCATTTCATTGCCCGCCCTTACCAGGCGAGCAATGGCATGACCCAAAAAGCGAAAGGGAATATGATGACCTGCGACTTTCCTGATGACCTGCCCGCAGCGCTGCGGGACATTCGTGTAATGCCGCTCTTCGTCCTGCGGCTCAGTGTGCGCCCCCTGCAGATCGTGGGGGATACGCCCGGCGTCTTTCGCCGCATTGGCGTTGTCCCCGGCGGCAGCTTCTCAGGTGCGCGGCTGTCTGGCGAGGTGCTGGAAGGCGGTAGCGATTGGCAGTCGGTGCGCAGCGACGGCAGTACCACGCTCGATGTGCGGCTCGTGTTGGAAACCCATGACGGCGCGTTGATCGGCATGACCTATGGCGGCGTCCGGCATGGGCCCGCGGATGTGATCGCGCGGCTTGAAAAGGGCGAAGCCATCGAACTCAAAATCCTATTATTTTCGCATCGCGCCAATGTTCGAGACGGCATCACCGGCGTACGCCTGGCTCAACAGTATCACCGCGATCGGGACCGGCCACCGGACATCCGGCGGACCCGTCTACAGCGTGTTTGAGGTTCTTTGACAGCGCTCCGCGGGGCCGCAGGGAATTCAGCGATTGGTTTGAACAAATGTCCGGTTTTCGATATAGGTGTCGGCAATGGCGTCCGGCATGATGCTTATCCTTCCAGCACATAGGTTCCAGGCGCATCGCAGAGCGGCGTGAAGCCGGGCCCGCCCATGGGTGGTGGGGCAATGTTTTTTGCCGAATACCGGCCGAGCCATTTGTTCCAGTCAACCCACCAGGATCCGTCCTGCGGCGACGTATCGCGCTGCCATTCATCCGGACCCCGCGTGTGTCCATCTGCCTCACGCACATGGATACGAAAATGCCGGTGCGGGTGGCCCGGCTCGCTGACGATGCCGGCATTATGGCCGCCGGAGGTCAGCACGAAGGTAATTCGCCGTCATTCAGCACATGCAATTTGAATACAGAGTGCCAGGGCGCGATATGGTCGCGCTCGGTTCCTATGAGAAAGATCGGCAAATGCAGGTCATCCAGCGCGACCGTTCTGTCCCCGACCTCAAGACGCCCCTCCGCCAAATCGTTGTGGAGATACAGATGCCGCAGATATTCGATGTGCATGCGCGCCGGCAAGCGGGTGCCGTCGGCATCCCAGGCCATCAGGTCGAACGGCGCATCCTGCTCACCGAGGAGGTAGCTGCGGATCGCATGCGACCAGATCAGATCGTTGGATTGCAGCATCTGAAAGGCACCGCCCATCTGCGCGCTATCCAGATAACCTTGCGTCTGCATGATGTCGTTAAGGAAATTGAGCTGGTCTTCGGTGATAAAGAGTTGCAGTTCGCCGGCTTCGGTGAAATCGGTCTGCGCTGCGAACAGCGATAGGCTGGCGAGCCGATCATCATTGTCGCGTGCCATGGCCGCTGCGGCAATGGTGAGCAGGGTACCGCCGAGGCAGTAACCGGCGGCATGGATTTTCGGTGCGCCGCAGATTGCTTGCACGGCGTCGACGGCGGCCATAACTCCTTCGCGGCGGTAGTCATCGAGCGAGGTATCGCGCATATCGGCGCCGGGATTGCGCCAGGAGACCATAAAAGCCGTATGACCTTGTGCTACCAGCCAGCCGACGAACGAATTATTGGCTGAGAGGTCAAGAATATAAAATATCTTGATCATCGAGCGCGGCGATTATTTGCTCCGCAGTCCGGCGAATTGGGACGCGCAAAAGGTCTTCGTCGACAATGTCTATCAGGCCGTGGCAGCTTTCACTCGCTCATCGATCTGCAGGCGGCCATCAAACGTTATCTCGCTGAACACAACGCCCAGCCCAAGCATTCGTTTGAACGGCGTCCGCCGCCTCAATCATCGCTAAGCTTGATAGACTGCCTGTGCCGCCCGAATGAGTCGGTGCAGTAGCATCGTTTGCAGACTTCACTTTGTCGTACCAATCCGCCAGCGTTTGCAGGGCCTTTTGGAGCTGGGGTGTATATCGGCTTTGGTAATAATTGCCGCCCAATGCGGCCCGGATGTCAGCACGATTCAGCGCCGCGCCCTCGGCGATTTCGGAGGATATGCCGAGATGGCCTAAGCTTGTGGATGCCGTTCGGCGCAGGTCATGCCGGTTCCAGCCGCCGAAACCACATTCCTCAAAAAGCTGCTTGGCAAACATATCCCAATTGGCCAGCGGAGTACCATGACGGCTTGGAAAGATTAGGTCCGTTGGCTTCGCCCCTTTCGGCTTCACGGCTTCCAGAAGCGCCACAGCCTGGTGCGGCAAGGGGATCGTGAACGGCGGCTTTACTTTGTCAGGCTTGGTATTTTTGTCTCTGGTGCCGGGAATGATCCATAATTTATCGGATATCTCACACCATCTGGCCTGACAGACCTCATCCAGCCTGACTGCGGTCAGCAGCATGAACCCGAGCGCTTTGGCGTGCATCGATGGCTTCGGCCGGTTTTTAAAGTTTTCCAGGACAGGCAGAAGGGCTGCAAGTTCTTTTTCGTCCAAATACCGAAAGCGCTTCTTGACGGACCCGGCCGGCTGCTCAAGCAACACCAGGTCCGGTAAGACGTAATCCCCGGCAACGGCCCATTTGAACATGGGCTTAACATATCGCACGGCCGCCGCGGCGGAGGTCCGGGAGGGCCATGTATCGATGGTTTTTTGGAGCTCAGCCCGCGTCAGGCGCTTCGCTGGCGAAGCCAGATGGGCCGCGAAAACACTTTCAATCCGGCGCTTGCCGTCACCGCGTTTGGCCTGGTCAGGTAGCTTGGTTGGATCTGGTCGGCCAGGCTCCGGTGTCGGAGCCGTCCACCATGACTTCAGAACTGGCCCCACTACGGCGGCGTAGAGACCTATTACTTCCTGCAAGGTTAATTCTGGGGGAGAGACGTTCCTCGCGGCTTCGCGTTTGGCCTGGCGTTCCGCGTTCGCGCCGTCGCCCTGGTGGCGTGTGATCTCTGCGGCATCGTGGGCTTTTTCGATCCCCAGGGCAGCATACTCACCCAGGGAAAGCCGTTTAAGCTGACCGCTCTGGTCGCGCACCATGCGCGACCATTTGGCCCCGTTGTTCATAGCAGAATCAGTTAACTGAGCTTTTCCATTAGTTTTTGCCATATCGGCCACATGCCTGCGTTAAAATTAGGTTGCAGCGGCTCTGGTGCAAATTTACGCCTTGGTCGAAGGTACTTCGGTGAGCCTAATTTCAAGCCGAGCAATGGAGACCAGGTGGCAGGAGGTGGCTAGGCTCTGAAGGCTGCAACGACCAAGGTCGTTGCAGAGGCCACACTCCGTTTGCGGTTGTGTCGGCAATCGACGGTGTTCCACCTTTTGATCGACCGCGCTATGCAGGTAGACCATCTCGCCATCTCAGCAGAATGCGCGAAGCCCTGGGAGTCCAGAATTTGCACCAGAGTCAATCGGCTAAAGCACGCTTCAGGTAGGCGCTTTTGCGCGACTACCTGAAGCGTCGCGCTTTAATAGGCTAGTTCGGGCGAGTTACTGGCGAGGATTTGAGTGATGATTTGCTGCGCCCCAGCTGTATCATTTTTGGCCAGGGCGAAACGGGCGTCGTTGATCCCCTTATCCACTGGACCGACGGCTGCGTAAGTTTGGGGGCCGTTTGTCTTTTGTTGCCATGTATTAATGATTTTCGTCTTCGCCTGGTCCAGCCGTTCCATGGCCAATCCAAGATTTCCGGCCGCAATGTCCTTGTTGGCCGCGCTCAACAATACATGGACACTGGAATACGCCCCGACCGGCTGCGCCTCGTTCTGTAGTGCATCTGGCATGGGCATCTTATTTCCCAGCGATGTGCTGGTCTGTGCCTGCGCCATTGCCAGCGATGTACCCAGCAGAACGGTGGAAAGCATCAGGATTCTATGTGTCGAACGCATGGAGATAGTCTCCTTCTCTAAGAATGAAGCAAGCCGCCAATGGCCCCATGGCCACCGGCTTACGCGTCGCAAGTGTTAAGGCACGCACTGCGAAGGCGTAGTCTCGGCTGGGCGTCGTGCCTGATGTACGACCGGGCACTAGCATGGACATTGGGGCTGGGGGACGCCCGCTGACGTGATGCGCTTTTCCATAATGACGGTGGCGGGAATCTTCGGCTGCAACGCCTGTCGAGTTACAGTCATTGTCATTGCCGTTAACGGCTTTCCGGCGTTCTGTGATGCTCAACGTGCTGCTTGGCGGCTACATCTATCATCAAGCCCTATTTCATGCGCCAAGATCTCCTTGTATTCCGTTTCAGGTTCATGAGAATCTCGCGAGGCCAGTCAATCCGTGGCTGAAGCATTAACAATTCTAAAGTAAATTGTCGTGCATTTCACTGAATGGTAAATTATTTTGTGCGCGGGCTTCGGATGGAAAAGACCAACTGACATTAAAAGCGCGTCACTTTACGTCAAAGTTGTTTTATTTTTCATTTAGCTTTTGGAGCGTTTCCAATAAATGCTGCTCCGGCACAAATTTTGAACTCGAATAGGCTTTGAGCATTCTGCGGCGATGGCGACATGGTGATGAAGAAGATGAGATCCTGGGGAAACCTGTTCAGGGTCGGCATTTCGACCGGGATATCATCGTCCTTTGGGGGGCCTGGTACCGACGCCACAAGCTGAGCTATCGCGATTTGGTGGAGATGATGGCCGCGCGTGGGTTGGCAGCTGGCCACATGACGATTCTGCGCCGGGTACAGCGCTTGGTGCCGGCGCGTGAGAAATTTGAACCAGAGCCGTCGCAACCAGTCGAAGGCGTTAAGGTTCCCCCAGACGATAGAAGAGCTTTGTCACGCGCTCGATCGTCAGCCCCTGCACAATAATCGTGAATACCACCACGCCATAGGAAACGGCGAGCAACGCGGGGCGCACGTCATTATCCGGAAGCCCCAATGCCAGAGCAACCGAGATACCACCGCGCAGCCCGCCCCATGTCAGCACCACCAGCGAACGGCCGCGATCACGGTTGCGCAACTGGATCGGTAACGTGGCGATGAAGACGCTGATGGCTCGCACCATAATCGAGAGCGGTATGGCGATCAGGACTGCCGCGACATGGGACAAGCGAAAGGCCACGGCCAGAATCTCGAAGCCAATCAGCAGAAACAACAGCATGTTCAAGACCTCGTCCACCAGGGACCAGAAGGTCATCAGTTCGCTGCGACTGTTTTCGGAAAACGCCGAAAGACTGCGGCGGGAGGCAAGGGTGAGGCCGGCGACAACCACAGCTATTGGCCCGGACATGCCCAGAGCGGCTGCCAGGCTGAAGGTACCCGTTGCCAACGCCAAGGAAAGGATAAGTTCGAGATGCGCGTCATCGACCGTGCGCATAAGCTGCACTGCAATCCAGCCAAGAGCCAACCCGAGGAAGCCGCCTCCGAAGGCTTCCACGATGAAACTGGTGAATATCTCCGCGCCGCTGACCGCCGAGTTGCCGCCAACCGCGACGCTGAGGGCGGCGCCAAACACCACTACGCCAACGCCATCATTAAACAGGCTTTCGCCCGCGAAGACGGCCTGAAGCGGAGCAGGCAGACCGATCCGGCGCAGCATGCCGATGACCGAAACCGGGTCGGTGGGCGCCAGGATCGCCCCCAGGACGATGCACCAGATGAACGGCACCGCCGAGCCTAAAAGCGGAAAGATCAACCACATCACGCCGCCGAACAAAGCCACCGCCAGCAGGGTGGCGATGAGCGCCAGCGCCAGCACGGCAAGTTTGCGGGACCAGAGTTCGGTGAGATCGACCTGTAAGGCGCCGGCGAATAATAGAAAGGAAAGCGCGCCGTTGAGCAGAGCATGCGGCAAGTCGATCGTCGTCAGAAATTGCCGGGATAGCATCCGGAGGTCATAGCCCGGGATCAGCGGGTTGATTGCGAGCGTGACCAGGGATGCCAGCAGGGCGAAGACCAGCACGCCGATAGTGGCGGGCAGCCGCAGGGTTCGGGCATTCACCACACCAAAAACGGCAGCGAGGGTCAACAAAATAGCGAACAGGCCGAGCGAGGTCATCCAGGGTAGATCTGAACGCTGCGTGCCACACTGTCGGCAATATGCTCTCTGGTAATCACCCCGACCACCTGTTCCGAGGCAGCGTCCGCTGGGCCGCCAATGACGATGGCCATCGCCACATGGGCATTTGTGATCGTTTTGATGACGTCGAACGCAACGTCATGTTCCCGAACGATGACAAAATTCTTGGCCACGAGATCGCCGAGTTTCGCATCGGTTGCCCCGGCGCCGACGGCCCGTCTCAGGCTGACATTCACCCGCAGGCCACCGATGATTTGGTCCGCCTTGGTGATGACGACGTGGCGGAGCCCTCCATGGGCCGCCGCCATGCCGAGAAACGCCGTGAATGATGTCGCCTCATCCAGAACCAGAACATCGCGCTCCATAATGGCGCTGGCATTCTGCACGAGAAACATATTGGCGTGCAGGGCTTTGGGGATCGGGTGACCTCGCCGCACAAGCTTCATGGTGTAAATATTCTCGCGTGAGAGTATCCGGCGGACACCAAGCGCCATGGCCACCGCCAGGATCATCGGCAGCACGATGTTATAGTCGCGGGTCATTTCGAAAATCATCGTCACGGCGGTCATCGCCGCCCCGGTGCCGCCGCCCACCATGGCGCCCATGCCGACCATCGCGAAAGCCGGTAGGCTAACCGGCGCGCCTGGATAGATGATGGTGACGAGTGCCGCGAAGGCAGCGCCAATGGTGGCGCCCATGAAAAGCGATGGGGAAAATACCCCGCCTGAAGACCCGGAGCCCAGGCTGATCGAGGTCGCGAACAGCTTAGCCAAGGCAAGCAGGAGAAGGAACCCGGCGCCTAATATCTCGCTGTGTAATGTGGCCTGGATCGTCGAATAGCCGACGCCCTCAATATAATAATGCCCCCGGGCGAGCCAAAATCCATACATCAGGATGCCGACAATCAGCATGCCGAGCGCATGGCGGCCGTAACGGTTGGGGATCAGGTCGAAGCCGTCCTCGATCCAGTGCAGGATTTTCACGAATCCTGCAGCCGCAACACCGATGACCGCGCCAAGCACGGCATATAAAGCGAGCGTCAGGGCGCTGCTGGGATCATTCGGAATGGCGGCGAGGTTGAACGGAACGCTAAATGCCGGCTGCGAGCCGAAAAACAGCCGGCCGATGAAGGTGGCCGTGCCGGTCGCCACCGCGACGGGGAGGAAGGTATCGACGCTGACTTCGGGCAGCATCAATTCCATGGCGAACAACACGCCGCCGATCGGGGTGTTGAACGTGGCGGCGATGCCGGCGCCGGCGCCGGCGGCGACCAGCGTGATGCGCTGGCCGGCCTGCATGCGGATGACCTGTCCCAGCGTTGAACCGAGGGCCGAACCGATCTGGATGATCGGCCCCTCGCGCCCCACGGCGGCGCCGCTGCCGATGGCCAAAGCGGAGGCGATGGATTTGACCAAGGCGACCACCGGCCGGATAACGCCGCGTTTGTAATAGATGGCATCCATCACCTCCGGCACACCATGGCCCTTCGCCTCAGGCGCGAAATTCGAGACGATCCAGGTCACGCCCATGCCGCCGATAACCGGAACCAGGATGACCCATGGGCCCCAGGGATCGGCTGGCGTGAACAGACTGGCATTATAGGCGAAGGCGAATTTGCCCAGGAACAGGACATTATGGACCAGGCCGATTAAACCGCGGAACACCACCGCGCCGACGCCGGTGATCAGACCGACCAAAAGGGCCAGCACGGAAAGCGGCAGGAGGCCGATCCGCGGCAGGTGTTCCTCAGGTTCAACAGCCGGGGCGGCTGGGGGGCTGATCGAAGTCTCGACGGATGGTGATTCGGTGTTTGACAAAGGTTCGCGTGGCAGCGTGTCATCGGCCATTATCAGTCTTTCTCAGCATGTTATTCGGCGTCAGGTTCGGTTAGAAAATTCGATTGCGATCAAATGATCCAAGGCAGAGGCATTTGGCAACCCGAGACTGAGGGAGGGCGACGTGATTGGGGGCTGTGCGAAGCGCGTAGCAGGCCACCGAGGCCAGCGCCTATTCCGCAAAGGGGTGGCGGACGGCAAGACCAGCCAGGCTGGCACAGAACCAGCCGCTGATGGCCGCTTCATCAGACAGAGGCGGATCAGGCGCCAATAGAAGCCGCGTCGGCTGGGGCGCGGCCTTCGGCCCTGCAGGTGGCGCAACAGGCCGGCTTCACCCAGGGCGCGGCCGCCGGGTGGCAGACACAGGCGGATCAAAACGCACTCAGGGTTTGGATTTTCGACCGAAACGCGGGTCGTATAGCCATTTCCTGACCTTACGGGCTGTGATCCGGCCGGCGTCTGGAGGTCCGGGGTTGACCAGGGCATTCTGCTCCTCCGGCACGATAACGGAGGGCACCAACAGAATCGCTGATCGGCTACTGTTCACCCAGCCCGTGCCAAAGGTGACGCTGACCATTCCCGCCGGCTCTGCGTCCCAGCCCACCGAAAGGCTTGCTGGAGTGGCGACCTCCGCCGCCGTCCAAATATCATCTGGCACATCGATCTCAACAAGATAGCGATTGAGTGGCAAGCCACCAGCGTTCAGGTGGACCAGAGTTTCCGGGCAAAACCGGACATAGCCTCAGAGTGCTGGAGCGGCACAACTTGACCCATGTCGGGCATAGGCCGGCCAGCGCGGCGATCTCAGGAGCGGCCGTTCGGCGCTGCCCAATACCGCGGGGAAAGCAACCAAAGACAACCCCTTCCAGTCAGCGCGCTATGTCGGCAGCCGAACAACCTCAGCTTTCGCGTCGGCGCGGCAATAGCAGGAGGCTCGGATTGGAACCTCGGCACGCGCGACTGCCTGTGCGAGCAGCGGACGCACATGCGCACGCTCCACCGTCTCGCAACGACGTGCGAGGCATTCGTCGAGACCGTGGAGGCTCCATACGTTTCGCGGATGCTGGTACGGGCGCGGCAGGGTGGCATCAAGTCCGAGATCAGCGCGATAGACCTGCTCCGCCTCATCGGCGAGCCCCGCATCCATCAACAGTGCGCCGAGGGCATGGCGCGTGGGCTGCATCCATCCCCAAGGCTCATCGTAAAGGAGGTTGTCGTCGAGTGCGACGGCACGGCGCAGATGCGCGAGCCCCTCTTCGATTTGCCCCGACTTGTAGTGCAGTTCGCCAAGCATCATCTCCTCGGCCATTTTGAGGACTTCCGAACACGGATTGTTAAACATCATCCGTTCCGGCTGTACCGCGTCGCGGGCACTGGCGAAAAGCGCCGCACTCCTTCGCGCCTCGTCGAGACGCCCGAGATTCACCAGTGCGACGGTGCGCGCGTAGTGCAATAGAGCGGTGCTATAGCGTCGCTGCTCGCGGGCGAGAACCGCTTATCTGTAATGATCAGCCTCACTAAGGGCCTGTTGTTAAATTATCGCTTCGGATTGAGGTTTGATGGTGTAGTTCCACTCGCCGTGGAAATCGTGGCGGAGGAGATTGAGAGCGTTGATGTCGGCGTCGGTGACCTTGACACCCTTGGGGTAGGAATTGGTGTCGAGTTCACTGCGGACCGTGAGGCCGGCGTCAGTGGTGGTTGCGGCGATGAGTTGGACGATAGTCTGATAGCTGACCAGTGGCCGACCTCGCCAGTTTTGGGTGATGAACGAAAAGAGCCTGTGTTCAATTTTATTCCATTTGCTGGTTCCGGGCGGCAGATGGCAGACGGTGATTTCGAGACCGATCTCGTTGGCGAGAGCCTGAAGTTCAAGCTTCCACAGACGCACGCGTGAGCCATTGCTGCCGCCGCCGTCAGCCGTGATCACCAGCCGCCTGGCTTTGCGATAGCGCTTGCGCCCCATGGTCTGCCACCAACGGCGGATCGAATTGACCGCGAAGCTCGCTGTATCATGGTCGATGCCGACGCTGACCCAACCGGTGTTGTCGGCGATGTCATAGACGCCATAGGGTGCAGCCCGGCCAAGGTCAGGGTCCAGGAAGTCGTGCACCCTGACTTTTTCTGGATTGCCCTTGGGACGATACTCCCGGCCGTTGTTCTTGAAGTCGCCGACCAGCTCTTTCTTCTTGGTATCGACCGAAATAGCGGGTTGATCGGCTGCCAACGCGGCCTTCACCTGATCGTTGATGTAGTTGAACTGAGCGTCGCGGTCGGGATGGCTGGCCCCCTCCAGCGTCTTGCGATTGGCCTGCAGGCTGTAGCCTCGTTCGCGCAACAGGTTGGCCACGACATTGTGGCCGATGCGGTGGCCGCAGGTCCGCAGTTCCGCGGCCAGATTGCGAAGACTTTTGGCGGTCCATAGCAACGGCGCCATCGGATCGCCGCGCGTGACGGGCTCCACAAGAGCCTGCAGATCCCTCAGCAATGTCCCGTCTGTGGCCGCCAGGGACTTTCTACCGCCACCCACCCGGCGCACCCGATCCGCAGGCGCCGACGGCTTGGCTTCATCGCGCAGTTCGGCCAAGCCCCGATTGATCGTGCTGCGCGCAATTCCCGTCGCCCGAGACACCGCAATCACACCGCCATGACCGGCGACCAGCGCTTCCGCCGCGGCAAAACGGCGACGACCGCGCTCGTCCAGCACAGGCTCAAGCGCTCTAGATCGCAAGCGGATGGCGTTATCGTCGATCACAAACTGAATCTAGCGGCAACGATTCGGCAGGGGAATCCACAAAGCCAAGAATGTCACATCAAGATTCAGTTATTTATCAACAGCTCCTAAGCCCCATCGTTACTTCCTGGCCAAATCGGAAAATCGACCCGCTCAGCAGGATGAGCGCCAACGCGAACAGCAGGGCGGCGCCATATGCATATTGTAGTCGGAAGAACGCACTGGCAAATGCGACAACCACCAGCGACGCCGTGCATAGCGCGCTGAGCAGGGCTAAATATGTTGCATTGTTCAATAGCTCGACCCGCTGCCGCAAGCGCGGAATGTCGGACTTGAGATGGCTCCGAGCGTCGTCGTCGGCGATTTCATTTAGGCTGCGGATGCGCTCGATGAGAATCGTCATCCGATTGAGCAGGACTGCGACGAAGCCGGCCACCGCGCCGAGCACGAAGGCAGGTGCCGTCGCCTGTGATATCACTTGCGAAAGCTCACCAGCCTCCGATAGGACCATGCTTCCTCCGTCCAGCAAGCAGTACGTTGCCGGTTATAGCCAGCGCAAGCTGTGCGCCATGGCGGCAAGCAGCGCTGCGATGCCTGCCAATTCTGGTTGCCGTTATAGGAGGCGATGGAGTTGAACCGGCCGGTGCGGTCGCCGATGCACCCAGCATAGCATCTCCGTTTCCGTAACGGCATGATCAGACGTTCAGCGCTTTCTTCAGATGCATTTCCTGTATCGCCCTTTGGGCCTCCTCGGTCAGGTTGAAGCCTCCAACCTGGACGGTCACCTTGTTGATCTTGCCGGTGAACTTGCTGTTGCGCGGTGTGTAGTCGTCGCTGACAGCGGTGTAGAGATTCTCGCCTACATCCGTCGTTTCGGCACCGAACACGAACGGATGGGTTTGCTCGACCCGCCCTGCGGCGACCTCCTCACCATTGACGAAGATCACGCCGTTACCCCCCGCGCCAGCCTTGCCGCCATCGTACGAAAATTCGAAGCGTAACGTCACTTGCCCAGTCGGCAGGCGTGCGGGGCCAACGATCTTATAAATCTCTCGCCCAAGAAAATTATAGGCAAAACGGGGTGCGCCGTTTTTGGCGTAGAGGCTCCAGCCGCCCATTTCACCGCCCTGGGCGATGACCACCCCTTCCGCCCCAGCCTCCGGGACCTTGATATCGGCCATGACCACGAAAGAGCGGTTTTTGACGTTGATGAAGCCATTTTCGGGAATTCCCTTCATGCCCTCATAGACCGTTATCTCGGTGCGGCCTTCCATCAGATCAGGACGCCCCGCCAGAGCGGCATTGAAACGTTCCCAGGCGCGGTCATCAAGCGGAAGCACGTTGTACTTGACGGCCTCTTCCAGGAAGACCTGCTTCAGCTTTTCAAGTTTGTCGGGATATTTCACGGCGAGGTCATGCGCACAGCTGAAATCTTCGTCGACGTTGTAAAGCTCCCATTTGTCGTTCTCATACGTCGCCCGTGCCTTGGGCTCCCATGGCGGACGGTGCACCGTGGTGGCGAACCAGCCGTCCTGGTAAATGCCCCGGTTGCCCGCCATCTCGAAATATTGCGTGGTATGGCGTGACTTAGCTTCCGGGTGATTCAAGGTGTCGAGCACGCTCACACCCTCAAAGGATTTCTGCTTGACGCCATAGACGAGCTCGGGCTCGGGTAGACCGATCGCCTCCAGCACCGTTGGCGCAATATCGGTCATGTGCATCCATTGCGTGCGCAGCCCGCCCTTCTCCGCGATGCCCTTCGGCCAATGGGCCACCATCGATTGGCAGACCCCGCCGTAGGAGGCGACCTGGTGGCCCCAGCCAAAGGGCGTGGCGCCGGCGAAAGCCCAGCCATTGGGATACAAAATATGGGATTTGCGGCCACCGATTTCGTCAAAATTCTTCAGTGCAATGTCCAGGGGCTCCGGCAGCCCGTTGAACACGGATAATTCGTTGAAGGCGCCGATCGGGCCACCCTGGAAGACCGAACCATTATCGCCGGTGATGTAGAGGATCAGCGTATTGTCCATTTCTCCCAGGGCCTCGATCTCGTCGAGAAACCGCCCGATTTCATAATCGGTTACCTCGGCAAAGGCCGCGTAAATCTCCATGTATCTGGCAAAGACGTTCTTCTCGTCGGCCGTCAGCTCGTCCCATTCCTGGATGCCCGGCGGCTTGGGCGCGAGCTCGGTCCCCGGGGGCACGACCCCGAGCTCGATCTGCCGCGCCAATGTTTCCTTGCGTACCTGGTCCCAGCCCTGATCGAACTTTCCCTTGTATCGGTCGCGCCACGACTCTGGGACCTGGAATGGGCCGTGGGTGCCGATCGCCGAGTAGTAGACAAAAAACGGCTTTTCGGGGGCAAGCGAACGCTGCGAACGCAGCCAGAGAATCGCCTGGTCCGTGATGTCGGTACTGCCGTAGTAATCATCATCGGTATGCATATCCAACCGGGTCATGTTGTCGTAAATGACCGGATGAAACAGGTCCGCCTCGCCGGACATGAAGCCGTAGAATCTCTCGAACCCGCTATGCACCGGCCAGCGGTCGAACGGCCCGACCACGCTGGCTTCCCAGGGCCCGAGCTCGTGACACTTTCCGAACATGGCCGTGTTATAGCCGTTGAGCCGTAAAATCTCTGGCAGCATCGTGACGCTGTTGGGACGCATCGCGCTGTAGCCCGGGAAGCCGGTGGCAATTTCGGAGATCACGCCGAAATTTGCGGTATGGCTGTTGCGGCCAGTCAATAAGGCCACGCGGCTGGGCGAACACAACGGGGGGACTTTGAGATTGTTGTAGCGCAGCCCGGTTGCGGCCAGACGGTCCAGCGTCGGCATCTGGATCGGGCCTCCGAACGTCGATATGTCGCCGAAGCCCATGTTGTCGAGAAGGATGACCACCACGTTGGGCGCACCTTTCGGCGCCTTCACCTGGAACCGCGGTGGGGCTTTAGCGTTCTGCGCATCAAGCTCGGTGATTGGCGGATAATTAGGCGGTTGTATGGGCAGCACGGTACGGTCCATGGAGGCGGCTGTCCCGGGCACGCTGCTTTGCGCCTCTGACTCGTTTGTCATGGTTTTTTTCTCCCAATGACGCCCTATAAGATGCTGAAAAACACGGTGACGAGGAGGCGCCGTTCGGTGGTTTCGTTGCAGCTTGTGTTGGTATTCGCCGATACGTCGTCGGGCGAAATGAGCCTATCCGATCATGCGGCGAAGTCAATGATCCGGTCGTCTGGATGTGAATCGGCATGACTGCTTATGGGAGATGATCATGGAGCTTTGAATGACCGTCATAGGCGGATACTGTTGAAAAACGATTTTGTGCGTTCCGCGACGTAATATTGAGTCGAAGCCACCCCGAATAGCGCAATTATTATCTGATCGGAACAGGTTTGTCTATTTTAATATTGCGCGACTACGCCGCGCATGGGAGTTTATCAACGGTAGGCGATAAGTCAAAAACCCACCTGAGTTTGTTGAGCGTCCAGATCAAAACCGACTGATTGGAGCCGTTCAAGAAAAAAGCACTTGCTTCCTCACCTTCTTGTTCCCGACGAAAACCCCCGCCGCACGCGACAACGCACCGGTCCACACCCGATCCACCCACACCAACGGCAATGCGCAAACCAGCGTCAACACAACACTAATCGCCGCCGCCGCCAACGCACTCCCCGCCACGCCCAACCAATCCAGTCCGCCCATGAAACTTTTTGCTCCCACGCTCAGCATGATCGGCCCGTGCAGCAGATAAATCGGGAAGGACAACAACCCCAGCCACACAGCCCAACTTCGGGAAAACAACCGCTTCAGAAAAGGATTTCCAAACAGCACGAAAATCATCAGCACGGCACCCGCATCCCACACGAAATGGCTGGTATCCCCCGGCGGCATCATTGCTTTAATCGGCGCATGGATCAGCAATTTCTGCTCATAGGTAAAGCTGAACAGATAGATCGCCAAAACCCCCACCGCGAGCGCCTGCCAGTTGCCGAATTCCGGCATCCTGCCTTCAGCAAACAGCATCGCGACAATCGTGCCCACCAGAAAATCCGATAAATACGTCACCGGATATACGCCGCCCACGAGCAGCATCACCGCACCGGTCAACCCCAGCCGCACCCACCAATTTTGCACCGCGAATAATACAGGTGCCGCCAGAAACACCGCGAAACTTCCAAACAACTCAATCCGCATCGTCCATAGCGGCGAGTCAAAATGCACATCGCCGGACAAAAACACGGACACCAGCCCCTCCTGCACCGCGCCCCACCAACTCAGGCGATGCCCGGCCAGCGGCGCATTCCCATGGGTTGCCATCCATTTTGCCCCGGTCACGCCCGCCGCCTGCTGATAATCATGCCCGGACCATTTAATCAGCGCCCAGGCAAACACACAGGCAATCAACGTCAACACCGCCAGCCTCGGCCAGCGTTTCAGCATCGCCACCACTACGCGCGAAACCCGCCGGTCCTGCGCAAAAGGCAGACTCAAAATAAACCCGGACAGCACAAAAAACACCGCAACCGCCGCACCGCCATTCAACATGCCCAGAACAAACTGCAGCAGAACATCGAACGGCCCATGCCCATGCGGCACAACACCTACACCCTTCGCCGTAAACCCCAGCACCAGAAGGTAAAACACCACAATCGCCGCCGCGATCCCGCGCAAACCCTCCAGCGGCACCAATTTTTTAGAAGACTCCGCCATAGTCGCGATATCGAACCGCAGAAGGCGGAATCAACTTTTTCAAAAGTTGAAAATGAGTAGGAATTAGGTAAGGTCAGGGCTCCGCCCTGCAACCCCCCAATTGTCGCCGCATCTTGATGAGAGAGGGCGGCGGATGTTTGCGGCGGCGGAGGCGCGTGCCGCGGGTTATGGTGGTATTGCCGCGGTTTCGCGGGGGACCGGCCTGGCGGCGAGCACAATCGGCCGGGGTTTAAAGGAGCTGGCGGCGGCCGGCTTGGAGAGCGACCGGGTTCGCCGTCATGGCGGCGGTCGCAAAGCGCTGTTGGTGAGCGATACAAAGCTTCTGGACGATTTGCTGACGCTGCTGGCGCGGAGCGAGCGGGGCGACCCCATGTCGCCGCTGCGCTGGACCTGCAAGAGCCTCCATCCGCAGGCCGCCGCCTCAAGGCTCGGGCGAACCAAGAAATTCGACCACCGGCATGTAGCCATTCCTTCCAGCCCACCCATACCAACGAAAAGGCAGAGGGGGGGTCAGCAGGACCGGTACAAGGCTGCAAATCAGGCCGGTTCTGCGGTATACGTTGCCGCCCCTACTTGGACGAGCTTGAGGCGGACCGTCGTGATGCTCGCCGTGCGACCGCTCAGACGGGATGCGTCACATGTCCGGTCGGTTCTTTGAGTTCGCCGATAGGTGCGAATGCCCAAAATGGCAAGCTGCTCCGATCAATAAACGATTTGTAATCGAAACCTATGACTTCCGATTAGGAAGTGCGCCGATGCGCGGCATTACATCATCCGCATGCGCAGATTGAACAGGATGACCAAGTGTGCCGCCGACCATCAGCGCGATGATGAGGCTTGAGAACAGAATGAGCATCAGGTCGGATCTGGCCGAGCGCTGCAGGCTCATATGCAGAAAGCAGCGCATATGCACGACGATCTGCACGAAGCCCAGGGCCAGAATGATGGCGAAGCTTGTCATAGGCGGCGCCAGGTGGAAGCGGACGATGATGAAAGCGGCCGCGGTCAGCGCAATGGCGAGGATATAGCCAATGGACATAGGTCAGAAAATCGCCGCGCAGGATGCGAAGCGCCGTCATCCCAGCATCCCCCGCAGATAGACGACCGAGAAGATGCATACCCAGACCACATCCAGGAAATGCCAGAACAGGCCGAGCCGGATGAGATTGATTTTCACCCGCTCGTCGATCCCATGGATTGCCATCTGCGCGCCCATCAGCAGGATCCAGATCATGCCCGAGGTGACGTGCAGGCCATGCGTGCCGACCAGCACAAAGAACGCGGACAGGGCGCCGTTGCGTTCCGGCGCAGGCGCCGTCATGGAACATGTCGAGAAAGTCATGGACTTCGCCGTCGAGAAACCAGGCGCCGAGACAGAAGGTGACGGCGAGCCAGAACACCACCCAGCGCGGCTTGGCGCCCTGCTTCAGGCTGATCGAGACCATGCCATAGGTGAAGCTGCTGCTCAGCAGCGCGAATGTCTCGCGGGCGGTGGCGCTGATCTTGAATTCGCTGTCGGGCGAAGGGCCGCCGGCCGTGCTGTGGATCATGGTGCCGAACACCGCGAAGAGCAACGCGAAAATGATGGCATCGCTCATCAGGAAGACCCAGAAGCCGAAGACCGCAGCTTTCCAGCTGCGCGCGCATCTCCGGCGGATGGTTGCCGAGATTCAGAGCCGGCATGAAGAAGTTCCGGTTCGTTCAGACTTCGGGGCATATCGCGAGGCCTTCATTGACGTGAGGTGTGTTCCAGCGCGCGCGGCACCGGCGTCGCCGCTCCCGCCGCGGCAAGCCAGCGCCTGTCACGCGCCTCCACTTCCGCCGCCGGAATGATCTCGTGCAGGTCGCGCATAAAGCTGCGGGCGATGCCGGCGACGAAGGTAATCATTCCGCAGGATGCCGCGAGCAGCCAGATATGCCAGACTAGGCCGAAGAAGGCGAGCGCCATGCCGATGCCGAAGATGATGCCACAGCGCACTGTTTTTCGGCATTTCGATGTCGCGGTAATGGTCGGCGGGCTTATAGGCGCCGTCATTCGCCTTACGCCAGTAGAAGGCGTCGCGGCGGCTTACGTGCGGGATGGTTGCAAAATTATATTCCGGCGGAGGCGATGGGATGGACCATTCCAGGGTGCGGCCATCCCAGGGGTCGCCGATCGGAGCAGCCAGCGCTTCGCGTTGCCGCACGCTGGACCAGACCTGCAGGAACAGGCAGCAAAATCCCGCGAAGATCAGGAAGGCGCCGCACATCGCAATCGTACAGCCAGGGCCGGAAGGCGGGATCGTAGAATTCGACCGTACGGCGTGGCGCGCCGGAAGCGCCGAGCACATAAAGCGGCATGAAGGCAAGATAGAAGCCGAGCACCCAGCAGAAGACGGCGATGCGCCCCCATTTCTCCTCCAGCCGAAAGCCGAACGCTTTGGGGAACCAGTATTGGCAGCCAGCAATCAGGCCGAACAGCGTGCCGGGGATCAGCATATTATGGAAATGCGCGACAAGGAACAGGGTGTTATGCGTCATGTAGTCAAGCGGCGGGGTCGCGAGAATGATGCCGCTCAAGCCGCCGATCGTGAAGGTGATCATGAAGGCGATGGCGAAGAGCATCGGCGCGGTGTAGCGCACCCGGCCCCTGAACATCGTCCATATCCAGTTATAGATTTTCACCCCGGTGGGAATGCCGATCAGCATCGTCGCGATACCAAAGAAGGAATTGATGTCCGCACTCTGCCCCATGGTAAAAAAATGGTGCAGCCAGACCGTGAAGGACAGGACCGCGATCGCCATAGTGGCGATGACGAGCCCGACATAGCTGTAGAGTTCCTTGCTGGAATAAGTGGAAACGACTTCAGAATAAATTCCGAAGGCAGGCAGGATGAGGATATAGACCTCCGGATGGCCGAACAGCCAGAACAGATTGACGTAATTCATCATGTTCCCGCCGAGATCGTTGGTAAAGAAATGCATCCCGAGATAGCGGTCGGCGGCGAGCAGCAAGCGTCGCGACGGTGAGCGGCGGCATCGCGTAAATCATGAGAATAGAGGTGCAGAGCGAGGTCCAGGTAAAGAGCGGCAAGCGCATCCAATTCATGCCCGGGTGCCCGCAGCTTGTAGATCGTGACGGCGAAGTTAATGCCGGTGAGCATTGCGCTCATCGAGCTCATCGTCACGGCCCAGATCCAATAATCCGGCCCACGCCACCATTGAAGGCGAGTTCGGTATAAGGCGGATAGCCGCTCCAGCCTCCGGTGGAGAATTCGCCGATGACGAGCGAGACCATGACCAGGCCGGCGCCGCCGACGGATAGCCAGAGACCGATGGAATTCAGGAAGGGAAAGGCGACGTCGCGCGCGCCGATCTGCAGCGGCATGGCGAAATTGATGAGCCCAGAAATCAGCGGCATCACGACAAAGAAGATCATGATCGTGCCATGCGTGGAGAAAAACTGCGCGAAATGATCTGGCGCCAGGATGCCGGGAGCGTTGACCGCAAGGTCCTGCTGCACGCGCATCAGGACCGCCTCGATCAAGCCGCGCGAGAGCATGACGATCGCCAGGCAGATATACATGATGCCAATTCTTTTGTGATCGAGGCTGGTGAACCACTCCGTCCAGAGATAGCGCCATTTGCGGAGGAAGGTGATCAGGGCGAGCCGCGCCAAGGGCGCCGCACACGGCGATGCCGGCGGCGCCGCCGGCGATAATATTGCTGACCGTCGGATCCTCCCAGGCTTTCACGATCGGCAGGTCGTCCCAAATGAACCGGCCGAGAAGCAGGTGCCAGAGGAATGTACCGCTAACCATTAGCGCCCTCATGATGCTGTGCGAGATAGCCGGGAGGGATCTGCTGAGCGAGGATACGCTTGAACAAATCGGGTTCGAAATGCCCGAATTGCAGCGGCGCTGCGAGTACCGACTGGCGGGAGAGCGTCTGATAGGCGTGATCGTCCGAGTGCAGCCGGGTTGCCCTGCGCCTGCGCCGCCCATTTCGTGAACTCGGCGGCCGGAACCGCCTGGATCGAAAATTTATCCTCCGGAAATCCGTCGCCGTTATATTGCGTGTTCTCGCCGGAATAAATGCCGGGCTTCGAGATCTCGAAATTGAGCTGCGTCGTCATCCCGGCCATTGCGTAGATCTGGCCGGCAAGGCGCGGCATGAACAGCGACTGCATGACTGTGCCACTGGTCAGCGAGAAATGGACCGGCTGCCCGACGGGCAGAACCAACTGGTTCACCGTCGCGACATGCTGGGCGGGATAAAGAAACAGCCATTTCCAATCCAACGCGACAACGTCGATCTGCAGCGCCGCGCTGCCGTCCGAAGGCAAAGGGCGGTAGGGATCAAGCCGCGTGGTGTAGCCCACGAGAAAGACGGCAAGCAGGACGACGATGCCGGTGGGAGGAACCCAGATCAGGAGTTCCAGAATCCAGGAAAAACCCCATTGCGGCCGGAATGCCGCATGCGTGTTTGAAATACGATAGTGCCAGGCGATGAGGGGTACGAGGAGAAGAACAGGGGCAAGGACGAACAGAAGAACGATGCCAACGACGATGAATTCGTGGTGCTCCGCCTGAGCAATCGGTCCTGCTGGAGAGAGCAGAAACCCGCGCGACAGGCTGGCGCAGCCGGAACACGGCAAAATCGGGCTGGCCCGCACCAAAAATTTCCTGAAATGGAACGGGCGTGGCAGCCTCACATCGCCGGGAACGTCAGTGCGCATCTGCCAAGCGTTCTGACAGAAAAAGGATAAACTGAGTCGGCCTCCGCCGCGATGCTTGCCCACGCTGGCCTCCTCAGGCGTAGTATGTCGCCTTCATTTTGTTTCAAATGCGCCCAACGACGCGGGCCCATGCATAGATGGCTCCAGTGGCTTCACTCGCAAGTTACGCGAAGATTTATGTTTTCATATGTTTGGTCGATCCAATGCCATATCGCCGGCCTTCAGGTTCAGCGCCCGTGTATAAATGTGGCGTGAAGATGACGCCATCTTACCGGTTTTTTAGATAAGCGGAGTATGTGGGCGATGTCCGTGACATGCAGAGCTCCTAGTTAGATAAAGGAATCCCATTAAAGCAGCTGGAGCATTTATGTCATCGCCGATAGAAGATTACGCTCTTATCGGAAACGGCCAGACCGGCGCGCTGATCTGCAAGAATGGTTCCATTGACTGGCTTTGCTGGCCGCGCTTCGATTCCGATGCTTGCTTCGCAGCTTTGCTAGGCACGCCGGAAAACGGCCGTTGGATCATCGGCCCAGCAATCCCTTCCACGGTTAGGCGGCGCTACCGGAAGGATACACTCATTCTTGAGACGGATCATACCACTGCCTCCGGTAAGGTGCGGATTACCGACTTCATGTCGATCGCCGACCCGCGCGCCGGCGTGGTCAGAATCGTCGAGGGCATTTCCGGCAAGGTGCCGATGTTGATGGAGCTTCGTCTGCGCGGCAATTACGGCGCCGTCTCGCCCTGGTTCGAATTGGAAGATGGCAACTGGGTCGGCCGCGTGGGATCCTGCCGTTTCACCATAAGCGGCACGCTCGACATGCGGGCCGAGCACGGCCGGCTACTCGCCGAGGTCGAAATTGCGGAAGCTGAAATTCACTACGTCGCCCTGCAATATGCCGAGGCAGGCGCAGAGCAACAGCCCGGAAAGCTGGAGCCGTTTCAGGCGCTGGCAGATGCGGAGCGCATTTGGCGAGGCTGGATCGATAAGTTCGACAAGGCGACGGACTGGCCGGATGCGGTGAAGCGTTCGCTGATCACCCTGAAGGCGTTGATCTATCGGCCCGACCGGCGGACTGGTCGCGGCCGTCACGACATCGCTGCCAGAAGCGCCGGGCGGAAAGCTGAATTGGGATTACCGGTTCAGCTGGATACGCGACGCGAGCTTCACGCTTTGCGCCCTTTTGAACGCGGGATTTCACGAGGAGGCCAGAGCGTGGCGCGACTGGATTCTGCGGACAGTGGGCGCGGATCCCGACACACTGCGCGTCATGTACCGTGTGAATGGCGAACGGCATATCCCGGAATCCGAAATCGACTGGCTGCCGGGCTACAACCACGCGCGGCCGGTGCGAATCGGCAACGGCGCCTCGACGCAGCATCAGGCCGATATTTATGGAGAATTTCTGGATGCGATGCATCTGGCGGCGCAGGCAGGCATCAGGCGGACGCCACATTCAATCGAGATCGAGGCCAAGATCGTTGAATACATCGAGGTCTCCTGGCGCGAGCCTGGCTCGGGCCTTTGGGAATCCCGGGGCGAACCGAGGCACTATGTCTATTCCCGGGTGATGGCCTGGGCGGGCGTGGACCGCTTCCTCAGCGCGCCGGAGAACCGCGAACACGCCGGCCCTGAACGTGTTGCGCGCTGGGAGGCGTTGCGTACAACAGTCCACGCCGATATCTGCCGCGAGGGTTTTCATCCCGGCCTGAACCGCTTCGTGGAGTATTATGGCGGACAGACCATCGATGCCTGCCTGCTGCTATTGCCGCTGCTGAATTTCCTGCCGGTCAGTGATCCGCGCGTTGCCGCCACCATCGCGGCCGTCGAGGAGGAGCTTACGCAGGATGGGCTGGTACGCCGCAAGAAGGCGCAGGGCAACGATCCGCAGGGCGCATTCATCGCCTGCACGTTGTGGCTCGCGGATTGCCAGAATATGCAGGGGCGGCGCGCGGCGGCGCGCCAGACCCTGGAACGCGTGCTGGCCGTTCGTAATGATCTGGGCTTGCTGTCGGAGGAATATGACGTTCCGGGCAAACATCTGGCAGGTAATTTTCCACAGGCGCTCAGCCATCTTGCGCTCGTCAACACGGCGCTTGGCTTGTGCGGGCCTGTGCTGCAGCGCGGCGGCGGGTAGACGCGTGGCTGCGCAGAATCCCGGCGATTTCATGGAAGTATCGCGCGAGGAAACCGTGCGGAAAACTGCGCGGCGCGCACGTATCAGAGCGGTAAGCGTTTTGCTACTTTGCTTCGTCGCGGGCACGACCGATATACTATCCTATCTGACGCTCGGAAATATTTTTACGTCCGCAATGACCGGCTGCGCCGCTTTGTTGTTCTTGAAATTGGCCGGAAGCCACTATGCCGCCGTCAGTCGCGCGTCGGTTGCACTGACAAGCTATCTTCTCGGTTGCGGCTTGGCGACGCGCCTGCAGCCGCATGACCGAAGCCGGATCGGCAGCCCCACCGCTTTGCGGCGCCTCATGGCGGGTGAATGCCTGCTGCTGTTTATGTATGTGCCCATTGCGCTTACCGGCTCAGGGGATGAAAAGACATATCTTCTGATTTTCCTCTCCGCGACCGCCATGGGGATGCAGTCGATCGTCGCGCGCGATCTGCGCGAGCCGGGCATCAGCACAGTCGTGCTTAACCCCACGATGACCAGCCTGGGCTCAGGAATCATGCAGGTCCTGCTACGGCAGAAGCAAGCTCTGCCTCGGCAGAACAGGCGGCATATTGGGGTGCTGCTGGCTTATGCCGGCGGCGCGCTGCTGACCGCACTGGGACTCGCCGATCCTATCGCCGTGATGAACCTGCCGCCGTTCGGCGCGGCGGCCAGTGTGCTGCTGCTTTTTCATTATCTGTGTCGGCGCGAGCCGGAGCCGGACGGGTTGCGCCGGTAGCCGCAGCCTTATCAATTGGAGGGTGGAATGCCGAGAGTTGTTGTGGTGACAGGCGGCGGCGCGGGCGTAGGCCGCGCGACGGCGCGCGAATTTGCAAATCATGGCGATAATCTCGCGCTGATTGGACGGGATCCGGAACGGCTGGCCGACGCAGTCGCGGAGCTTGAGCGGCTCGGCGTCCGCGCCGCCGCTTTCCCCGCCGATGTGGCGGATGCGGCGGCCGTGGAAAACGCCGCCGATGCAATTGAAGCGGCCCTTGGGCCCATCGATGTCTGGGTCAACAACGCGATGGCGACGATCTTCTCGGCAGTGAAGGATCTGGCCCCGGAGGAAGTCGCCCGCGGCACGCAGGTAACCTATCTAGGCACCGTGCATGGAACCATGGCCGCCCTGCGCCGCATGCGTACGCGCAATCGCGGAACCATCATCAATGTCGGCTCAGCGCTCGCTTATCGTTCGGTGCCGCTGCAGGCAGTCTATTGCGGCGCCAAATCGGCGATCCGAGGCTTCACTGACAGCCTGCGTTCGGAGCTAATCCATGACAAGCTGAACATCCAGCTGACGATGGTGCATCTGCCAGCGGTGAATACGCCGCAATTCGCCTGGGCAAAGAACAAGACCGGCCACGGCGCCCGGCCGGTGCCGCCGGTTTATCAGCCGGAGGTGCCAGCCCGCGCCATCTTCTACGCCTCACACGCGAAGCGGCGCGAGGTCTGGGTAGGATTCCCGACCGTGATGGCGATCATGGCCAACCGCATCGCACCCAAATTCGCGGACACGTATCTCGCGAAAAGCGGCTATACCGGCCAGCGCACCGCGGCGGAGAAATCGCCCGACGCGCCGTCCAATCTGTTTGAGCCGGTGCCTGGGCATCAGGGCGCGCATGGCGAGTTCGGCAAGGAGGCGAGGTCCGCGAGCTGGGAAATGTTCATCACCAAGCACCGCTACGCTGTTTTTGCCGCCGCTGCGCTAACCCTCTATGGCTTGCACCGCGCCGCCAAACGGCTGGGCATCTGAGGAAAGTTGCACTCGCCATGGATTTCGACCTGAAAACTCAGGCGTCAGGCCCGGCGGCGGGGTCGCCAAGCACATCGCGGATGGAGAGTTCCCTTATCAGCACAAGGACCGTCGCTGTCAGCGGCGTTGCGACCAGAACGCCGAGAAATCCATAGAGTGTTCCCATGATCGACATGGCAAGCACGGTCAGGGCCGGCGGCAGGCGCACCATCCGGCGCGTGATGATCGGCGCCACCAGATAACCCTCGATTATATGGCAAACGAAATATAGTCCGACGACCCATAACACCTTAGGCATACCCAGTGTCGAAGCAACAATGACCGCTGGTATGCCCGCGGGAATCGCGCCCAAGTAGGGAATGAATGTAAGCAAGCCGGCGATTACGCCGAGCGCGATTGGCAGCGGAACATGCAGAAACAGCAATCCTGCGGTTGCCAGGATGCCGACAACCGCCATGTCGATCAGCTGTCCCAGCATCCAGAGGCGCAGCGTCTTCCCGATGGCCATCAAGATTTCATGGGCGCGGCCGCGATAGGCGAGCGGAACAAGGCGCACCGCACCATCGACGTAGAGCGCCGGCACAACCGCCAGATAAAATGCGATAACCAGTAGCAGGAATAGGCCACCGGCGGTGCCAAACGTGATGGTCAAAACCTTTGGCGCGATGGGTGCGATATCGAGCCCTTTGCCGGTCGAGATGGTGCGCTCGATCGTCTGGCCCCAGAAGGTGCCTTCGTAATGGTGCTGCAATTGCCCAACATAGGCGTAGAGTTCAGCAACCAGCTGCTGGCCCTCCCGGACGAAACGCGGGCCGACGGTCCAGCTGAAAGCCCCCACGGCCGCAACGACCATGACCGCTACCAAGGCCAGCGCCAGATTTACCGGCAGGCGCGTCTTGCCGGAGAACTGCTCCGAGACGCCGCGCAGCAATACGGCGAGCAGGATCGCGGCGAAGACAAGAAGTACGACGTCCGACAGCGCCCCTAACAGCAGGCAGAAGGCCACCAACATAAGCCCGGCGCGCAAGATCTCGGCCGTGGACGGCTCTGAAATCTTGAGGCATCGATCAATCTTTCTTCAGGTGGCGCGCCTCCAGCCCCTGCCAAGCAAGCAAGGCGAGCGCGCCAATGAGGATATCGCGGGCGCGCCGGATCAGCGACAAAGCCAGCGAAAGGTGCGCCGGCATGCCGAACAGCCGGCCGACACCGACATAGGTCAGTTCCTGCACGCCGAACCCGGCGGGAACAAGAAAGCCGATCGCCAACACGCCGCTGAGGATGCTTTCGATCGCCAGCGCATCGAGAACGCTTGGGTGCGCACCAAGCAGATGATAGGCGATCCAGACATTGCCGCCGCCGCCGCACCAGCACAGCGCATGCGTGAAGGTGGCGCCGGCGATGCGTTTGTAGCGGCGAAAGAGATTATCGAGGAAATGCCGCAATTCCTCGCCGCGTTGCGGGGCGTCCTTGACCCATTTTTTCAAAAGCTTGTCCGTGCCCGCGCGTATCAGGCTGGCAATCCGACCCCGCAGAAAAAACGCCTCGCCACCGGCGAGCAGCAGCAGGCCAAGGCCGAGCGCCATGAACAGTTCGAGCGAGGCGCCGGCGCGGCGGGTCAGCAACATGATGAGCCCGAAGAGCAGGGACGGCGCCAGGGCAATGCCTTCGCAGGTCACGTCGACGATGCTGGAGGCGCCGGCGCGCGCGAAGCCGACGCCGCCCAACATGATCGCGCGCGCGCCGAATATCAGGCCGCCGATTTCAGAGAATGGCAGGCAGGTCTCGCCGCCTTCGCGCACCTGCCTGCCCCAGACCAGAAGCCATGGCGGGCTGCCCGGGCACAGGATCCACCAGCCGAGCCCGAGAAGGATGAAGATGAATAGCTGCCAGGCAACGACATAGAGCAGGCCGAGCCAGCCAATTTTGAGGATCGCGTGGAAAATATGTCCGGCGCCCAACCAAATGACCGCGCCGGTTGCCAGCGCCAGGCCGGCGAGAGCGATGAGCAAAGTGAGCTTTTTGTTCATTGATTGCAGCCGGGTCTAGAGGGCATGGGCGATCTGATCCGCCAGGCGGCCAATGGCCGCGCTCATCGTCTGCGCCTCCGCGCCTGGCTGTGGCGCACCGGGGAGGACCGCCTGGAACCGGCCATGGTGGAGAATCGTCTGGTTGTCCGTAGCCATGACCGACCAATCCGCGTCGAGCGAGACTGTACCGTTTCCATTTGGCATGAAATTTTGAATATTCACCCGGATCTGTCGAACTCCCCCCGGCGGCACAGGATCGCCCGGCATCAGCACCGTCATGTTCGGCAATCGCGCCGCCAGGTCGCGGGCCAGCACGATCTGCGTCATCCCGTCCAGTGGACCCGCCCAACGAACCTTGCTGGCGACATGCAAGGTTGCCGGTCCGGTGGCAATGGTGAGCTGAGTGCGGTCGATGCTGGGCGGGATCTGGACATGGGAAACCGCCAGCGGCGGGCCGGTTTCGCTGTCGGTCGCCGTGGGGCCTACGCCGGAAAGGGTGAGATAGGTAGTCGGCTTGCCGGCACATCCGGCTAACACCAGCACGATGAGAAGGGACGGAACGGAGCGGTGCATGGTCAATCTTGCCGCCCGGCGATCAGCGCATCCGGATGGCTGTTCAGAAAGTCCGTCAGCGCGCGTAGCGATTCCGCCGCCTGCGAAAGCTCGTAGAGCGTATGCGGCAGGCCGGCCAATTCGGGGCTGGCGTTCGCCGGGCCGGCCACACTGAGCATCCCCTGCGCCTGGGTGAGTGCGGCTTGTGCCTCGGCGGCGCTACGTTTCACCTGGAAAAGGATTTCGGGCAGTTGGGCATCCGTCTGCCGTGTGATGTCCGCCACATGCGCCACCGTGCGGTCAAGATTTTGCAATGTCCGCCGCGTCTGCGGCGATTTGCTCAGTTTCGCCAGACGCGCGGTCGCCTGGTGAATATCGGTGGCGATCTGGTCGAGCGGCATGGCATTCACCGTCGCCAGGATGTCGTTGATCTGCATGATGATCTGATCAGCGCCGCCGCCGCCGAAGGAGGGGATTTGCGGCGGTTCCCCCGGAATGAGCGCTGCCGACGGCTGCCCCTTGACCACGCTGAGCTGCACCAGCTTGCCGCCCACCACCGGCACCACGCTGCCGATTTTCGCCCGCAGGCCCTGAGCGACGAGCCGGTTCAGTATGGCATCCATCTGCGGGCGGGGATTTTCGAGATTCCACGCGGCGCCGGCCAGGCTGATTTTCTCGGGCTGCAAAACCAGATCCGCCACGGTCTGAACCGAGGCTTGAGCCGGGTCGTACTGCATTTGTACATCCTTTACGGCACCCGCCGGCGCGCCCTCCAGCTCAACCGCGGCACCCGCCTTAAGCCCGTTGGGGCCGCCCGCGAAGACAACGCGGTAAAGTACGGCGCCGGGGCCGGGTGCCGCCTCGGCGGCGCCCTTGCTGCAATAGAGTTCGAACCGGGCGCCGTTGGTTATATTCTTGGCATTCGGGTAATCCGGCGTCTCGAACGCAACGGCGCCGAGGATCAAAGCCGGGATGGACTGCAACTGGATTCCCGGTCCGCCACCGCCGCTGGACAGGCGGACGCCGCCGGCATCCCAGAAGCGCGAATTGCTGTCGACCAGGTTCTCGTGCTTCTTCTCGATAAAGGCGTAGATATCAAACTTCTTGCCGTCGGGGCGCATATCCAGCCCGCGAACCTCACCGACCTTGTAACCGTTGAAGTAAACCGGCGAACCCGGAGAAATGTTTGACAGCTTGTCAGCCAGAAGCGTCAGCGTCTCACCTTGCGGTTCATCCTTCAGCACCGGCGGCTTGCCGAGACCAGCGGCGTGATCGACCGTCTTGCCCAGCCGGGGTTCAACGCCGATCACCGGCCCAGATATCATCTCCTTGATAGAGGAAAGGTCGCTAAGGCTGAGCGAGGTCCCGGAAAGCCAATATTGAGTGCCCCGGCCGAGATGCCCCGACATTTCGGAGTCAAAATCGATCTTAACGATCATGTCGTGGAGCGATTTGTCGAGTTTGACGGAACTGACCTGCCCAACCTGGAATCCCTGGTATTCGACCTTGCTATTCCCAGCTTGGAGCCCACCGGCAATCGGAAAGGTGACGGTGACCGTCGGCCCACTATGGACGAAGGAGCTGATCGCCAACCAGCCGACGATGCCGAGAGCTGCGGCCGGCACGGCCCAGATCAGACCCGGCCAGCGCGACGGCCTGAAAACGGCCTGTCCTGCCTCCTCGCGGGGCTTCTCCGGAACGTTGTTGTCTTGCTCGGTCATTGCGGCCGGTGCTTGGCCGCGAGCCAAAGCGCCCGCGGGTCGAAGACCTGCGAGGCCAGCATTGTCAGCACGACGACCACCAGAAATGCCGGCAAGGCGCGGCCCACAACGACGCTGAGAAGGTCCGGCAGCCGCATCAGCGGCAGAAATACGGCGACTGTGAACGGATCGATGTGCGACCAACGGCCGATGACGTCGATGATCCGGTAAAGCCGGGATTTCAGGCGCAACCTCGAATTAGAGCCCCGATGAATAGACACGCCAAACCAGGCGAAGGCGAAGAGTTTCATCAGCGGAATGACAATGCTTGCGACAAACACCACACCGGCGAAGAACCAGAGATTCGCCTGAACGAGTTTCATGACGCCGGTCATGATGGAATAGCCGACCATGTCGTTGAGCCGGTCGCTATATTCCATCGGGTATAGATAGGCCGCCGGGTAAAAGACGAAGGCTGCGGCTGTCAGCACCATCGCCCGCATGGCGGAGTAAGGATGGCAGCGCCAGAGCTTGGCGCTGCAACGTGGACAATGCTGTCCTTCAAGTTCCCGCGGCGCAGGATAATCGCAGGCGGTGCAGCTGATCATCGCCGGCCGCCTTTGCCGTGCCACCGGGCCGATGCGCCGCCAGATCTCGCGCCGCTCAAGGGACGCACGGGTAATGAGCGTGAACAGCGCCGCGGCGATCAGGCAGTACCCGCCGGTCTCAATCCGGATCGGCAGCACAGAATTTACACGGGCGTAGCCGACAATGGCGCCAAATAGGAAGACATCCACCATCGCCCATGGATCGAGCGATTCGCTCCACCGGAAGGCCCGTCCGAGCCAGCGCGCCTTGAGGCCAAGGCGCAACGCGGCCAGCACGGCAACCAGAAGGCCAAAGCGCAGGAATGGGATCAGAACAATTTCCAATCCGATAATAAGCGCAACCAGTGGCCAATCCTGCCGCCAGATTCCGATCGCGCCGGAGGCAAGCAGGCTATGGTTGCTTGCGCTGAGGATGTTGACCTGGAGAATCGGCAGCAAATTCGCGGGAAACAGGAGGAGCAACGTGGTCGCGGCGCAGGCCAGGGCGACATCCAGGCTGCGGCCGTTAAAACGTTCCAGAACAGCGTCGCATTGGAGACAATGGATCGAGCCCCCCTTATTCCGTCCAGGTAGGACCTGAACTAATCCACAAATCGAGCAGCCCATAAGCTCATTGCAGTTGGCGGCGCGTTCCACCGGACACCTCGGACCTCCTACGTTGAAGCCATTCACAAGTCTTGCTACCTCAACCTCCTGGGTCGCATATGGGTCGCGCCGCCCGTTACTGAAGTAAAAATTGGTGGATTTCTGCTTGCTCTTCAGTAACATTTTTTAATGCAAAGGTAATGCAGTATGCGCTGTGCGTGATCCGGAGCAGCTCCTTCGAAAAACCGCCGCAGTATTCGCGTGCTAAAATCGCACCGCATTCATCAGCGTCGGCTATAAATGGAACCATTGCAGCCGGGCAAGCGCTGGTCATGAGCACGCGCGCTCATTGCTGAATGGCAAGTTGCCATGCACTCAGGAGAACCGACCAATTGTATACAAAATCTTCATCCCTGGGCGGTGTGACTGCTTTGAGGCGCTACTCGTTAACCTCGCCCGTCTTTTCATCGCAGGTTCCGACAGGTTTTGACTTCGGACGAATCTTCCTGCCGCAGGAAGATACTTAGGAAAATGTAGATGCCGATGGTTAAAAACTGCGCGTTCCGGTACTGAAAGACGAGAACCAGAAGGCGGGCGAACCTGCGTAGGAACCGAGCGAGATCGCTCGCAAGTACTGCGACGCCTGATCCTCGTTATATTTCCGTTCGCCGAACCAGAGATGCAAGCCGAACCAGAGATGCAATACGGAGGTTGCCAAGAACATGGCAACGAACACCACGTTGGAAAATCCCGCACCGAGCACGTCTGCTGGCTCCGGGAGACGACGCTTTTCCTTCGATTCCGGGCGCCGATTGCCCGCTGCGACCTCGGCGGCCGACAACCGGCAGTGGTGGGCCCGAGTTCCTGGGCGACAAGGGCGATGGTTTTGACGGGATAAACTTATTGAGCTGCGTGGCCATGCCGCGAAGGGCACCGTTGCGACCGGGCGCTTGGTCCAATTCCGTGCGCGGGCGGCCGTTGGGTTCAAGTGGAAATTTATTAGAATTCGATGTCGGCTCGAAAGCGCCCATGCGTTCGGCCAAAGCACGCGGCATCATTATATATTAGATGATGCCGCGAAAGGACGGTCCAGTCCTGCATCATCGTTCTAAGCTACCACTTTATTTTGCGCCGTCATTCGGTATTCTTAATGCAACGTTGATTTTTAATTCCCCTCAAGATAGCGCCATTTTTGACGCGAGAGACGATCTGAAACGCCAGGGCGGTCTGACACACCCTTTGCGCTACGATCCAGCGCGAAATGTCCTCTGTGGCCCCTCATTAACCAGGTAGCGCAGACGTTCCAGCAATCGGTGCGGTAAGCTTCCGCGCGAGGCCGGGGATGTGGCGTGGTTGGGACATCAGCGAACTTGCCAACTTTTCGGTAAACCTGAAATTTTTGGCCGAAACCGAAAGATGCCCCCGGCATAGGGTTCGCGTTGCAACTGGCTCGCAGACAGTTTCTCTCTGGAGCTCGTGACATAAAGGTCGCCAAGCTTCGCTCCTGCGAAACAACACATTGTCGGCTGGCTAACTGGCAATTGCACGATTTCGTCAAGCTTCCCGTGGGATGTGTACCGATGAAGACTCCCAGCGCCATGCATGGCGCACCAATAGCCTCCCTCTGCGTCTATCGCAGCGCCGTCCGGAACACCCGGAGAATCGACGAAATGGATGAATATGGATTTTTCGCCGAGCTCGCCGTTTTGAAGATCGTAAGCGTAGCGGTAAACTGTACGCTCGGCACTATGCGCTAGGTAGAAAGAAGTCTCATCTGCATTCCAGGCCATGCCGTTGGCAATGAACGCGGAATCCGGATGTGGGATTAATCCTCCGCGGATGGTGAAGCTGTAGAGCTGACCCTTGATGTGGGTCTCTACGCCATCTAACGGATCGGTCATCGTGCCAACCCAGAAGCGCCCCTGGCCGTCGCATGCACCTTCGTTAAATCGGATGAGCCGCGGGTCAAACGGGGATCGTGCAATGAGGGTGAGAGCGCTGGTGCCAAGGTCCAGCCAATGCAGGCCGGTTCGAAGTGCCACCAATGCGCGGCCTTGACCATCCAGGGCGAAGGCGCCGATGTCTGCGGGCAATTTCCACTCCATCTGCTCGTCGCGATGCGGGATATAGCGGTAGAGCGCGGGGGCCTTGATATCTATCCAGTAAAGGGCGTGCTCCGGCGCGACCCAGAGGGCGGACTCGCCGATCGTGGCATGTGAATCCAATACCAGCTCGATGTTCATAACTTGTTTTCCCGCGCCAATGTCTTGATGCGATCTGCAGTGCGCAAAGCGATCGCCTGGATTGTAAGCGAGGGGTTGACGCCCCCACTGGTGGGAAATACCGAGCCGTCGCATACCCAGAGATTAGGAATGTCCCAGCTCCGGCAATCGGCGTTCACCACGCTGGTTTTGGCATTGAACCCCATCCGCGCGGTGCCGGCCAAATGGTTCGTGTCGTCGTCCTGCTGAAAAATCTCCCTGGCACCGATGACTTCAAGGCTCATCGTCATCTGCTGCAGCGCGTGGTGGATAAGAAGCTTGTCGTTCTCGCCCCAGGAAAAGGTGATCCGTGGGATGCGTAGGCCGTATTGGTCCACTTCATCGGCGAGCGTCACCGTGTTGCGCGCGTCCGGCATGGTTTCACCCACCATCTTTAACCCAACTTGATGATTGTAATGCATCATGTTCTGCCGCAGCGCCTCCCCCCACAGGCCGCGCGCGCCGGTCTGGATAAACGCCCATTCGATAGGCAGCGGTCCCTGGGCCATCCAGCAATAGCCGCCTTGATGGTCTTTCCTGTCCTGGTAATTCCAGTGTTCGGTGATGGTGAGCGAGGGCGGCCCCTTGTACCAGCGCACTTCCTCATCCATGCGGCCGAAGACCGCTTGATTGCTCTGCGTCATAAAATATTTCCCGACGAGGCCGGAGCTGTTTGCGAGGCCGTTCGGATAGCGGTCGGTCGCGGAATTCAACAGGAGCCGCGGCGTTTCCACTGCGTATCCGGCGACCACGACATTGCGGGCGCGCTGAAAATGCCATTCATCCTCGCGATGATAATGCACCCCAGTCGCGCGGCCGGCACCGTTAACCTCGATGCGGCCCACCATCGCAAGGTCGCGGATTTCCGCACCGGAGGCCAAGGCGCGCGGCAACCATACAGTCAGTGTGCTTTGCTTGGCGTTGGTCGAGCATCCGAAACGGCAGAACCCGCGATAGACACACGGGGGGGACTTCCCGCGCGGGGCCGAGACAGTGGCGAGCGGGGTCTCCGTCCATTTGTAGCCCAGCGCCTCGCAGCCTTTGGCTAATAGCATCCCGGCGGCGTTGACCTGATGGGCGCGGTAAGGATAACGCGGCCGCTTCGGCCCCCAGGGATAGGTGACGGGACCAGAAATGCTGAGGGCGCGTTCGGCCTCGGTGTAGTAGTGCCACATCTCCCGCCAATCCAGCGGCCAGTCCGCGCCATATCCCAAGGCGCTGTGGCTCTTGAACCAGTCGGGGCGAAAGCGGAGCGACACCATGGCGAAATGCACCATGCTGCCGCCTACCGCCTTGCCGCTATTCTTGCCGCCCATTTGTATCGGGCTTTCGCCGGCCATGACCCGTCTGTCCAGCCAGTAGAGCTTGTTCTGTTCGGTCTCGTCGGAGGCAAAATCCTCGAGCGGACGAAAATACGGCCCCGCATCGAAGGCGATGACGGAGAAGCCGAGTTCTGCCAGCCGGGCAGCAAGCGTACCGCCGCCGGCTCCAGTGCCGACGATGGCGAAATCCACGTCCTCGTCTTGGCGGTATTCGCGCATCGGTACCCAGCCACCGGGCTTGAAGATGTCCGGCGCGCGGCCGGCTTTCGCGCGGGGGGTTCGTGGCGCGTTATCGAACATGGCGGTTTGCAAGCCGCGCCGGTTCGGTTTGTCCGGATTTTGCTTCCGCCGCTTCCCAAGGGTCGCGGCGATTGGCCTCCATGCGGACATAGCCGCGCGGACTAGCGGGCCCGCCGAAGCCTATTTCGCTCCAGGCCGTGGGATGGGCGTAATAGGCAGCCGGGATGTCGGTGAGGATGAGTTTTGAGAAGAACAATTCTGGCCTAACGTTGCCCCAGGCGGGGTTTTTTAGTTTACCCTTTTGCATGCGGTGCAGCAGCGCATCCGCATTCCCCGCTTGCAGCTCATGGAATGGTCTACCGTAGCCGTCTTGTGCTTCGGCCTCCAGCGCATGCAGTGCGATCTTCCAGGCCGCGCCGTCCCAGGGCATCGGCGCGATGCGTGTGCCGCGCTCGCCATAGGTGCGCATTTTCTGGTCGATACAGGCCGCGAGTGGTACTGGCGGCCTGTCCTTCGGCTGCGGGAGGATGCGCGCGCATAATGCCTGAAGGGTGCGCCACTCTTCGAGGCTGAAGAACTTCGGTTCGCGCGCCACCGCCAGCCGCTCGTCGATCACCCGGCGAGTGACTTCGTTCCAAGACATGCCGTTGCGCTTGGCGAGCACGTCGTAACCGGGAAAGCGATGCTCCGTCATGGGTTATTCCTTGTGGCGGTACGGTAAAATCGAAGCGAGCATTTCCTTTGTGCTGTTCATGATCACGCTCGCGAGTTCCGGCTCGCTCGGCAGGCTGGACATAAAGTTGCGCGCATCCTTCAGCGTGATGTGCGGGGGGAGCGGCGGGACGTTGGGGTCGGTATAGAATTCCAGGATGACCGGCCGGTCGGCGTTCAAGGCTTCTTCCCATGCTGCCTTGATGCGGTCCGGATGATCGCAGAAAATCCCCTTCAGGCCAAGTAACTCGGCGTATTTATGGTAGGGCATGTCCGGAATCGCCTGGGTGGATTCCGTTTTGCCGGCGCCGATCTGCACGCGCTCCTCCCATGTCACCTGGTTGAGGTCACGGTTATTCAGCACCATCACGATGAAATTTGGGGTCACCCATTCTTTCCAATATTTTGAAACCGTGATCATCACGTTTAAGCCATTCATTTGCATGGCGCCGTCCCCCATGAAGGCGATGACCTGCCGCGCGGGAAACGCGAATTTCGCCGCCACCGCATAGGGCGTGCCGGCGCCGAGTGAGGCGAGGCCGCCGGAGAGCGAGCCCTTCATGCCCCGCCGCATTTTTATGTCACGCGCGTACCAGTTGGCGACCGAGCCGGAATCCCCCGTCATGATCGTGTTTTCCGGCAGCAGCGGGGAGAGTTCCCAGAACACACGCTGCGGATTAATCGGGTTTGCGGATTGCATGGCCCGTGCTTCCAGCACTTTCCACCATTCTGCGACGTTGGTTTCAATTTCACGACGCCAGGATGTGCCATTTTTCTGACCTAGCAGCGGCAGCAATGCGCTGAGCGTCGTGGCGCTGTCGCCGACCATGTTTACTTCCATGGGGTAGCGCAGGCTTAGGTTACTGCCGTCGATATCGACCTGCACGCCGCGTGCGGAACCGGGTTTCGGTAGGAACTCCGAATAGGGAAAGGCTGAGCCGATAACAAACAGCGTGTCACAATTCTTCATCATGTCCCAGCTTGGCTTGGTGCCGAGCAAGCCAATGGAGCCGGTGACGAAAGGCAGATCATCGGGCACCGCCGCTTTGCCGAGCAGCGCCTTGGCGATACCGGCATTCAGCCGGTTGGCGACGGCGAGCACTTCATCCGTGGCCGCAAGTGCGCCGGCGCCCACGAGCATGGCTACTTTTTTGCCCGCGTTCAGTACGTTGGCTGCTTGCCGCAGCGTGCCATCATCCGGCGTTTTCGCAGGGCCTGCATAGCCAGTGCCGGTATGGGTTGACCCATGCGCCATCGGCGGATCTTCATAAGGCAGCAATTGCAGGTCATTTGGTAGAATGACGCAGGTAACCGTGCGCTTGGTATGGGCGATCCGCACGGCCCGGTCGATGAGGTGACGCACCTGGCTCGGAACGCTCGCCATGTTGACGAATTCCGAAGCCACGTCCTTGAACAGATTCTGCAGGTCGACTTCCTGCTGGTAATGCGCGCCGAGCGACGTGCGGGCCTGCTGGCCGATAAGCGCCACGACCGGCGTGTGGTCCAGCTTCGCGTCATATAGACCGTTCAGCAGATGGATGGCGCCTGGGCCAGAAGTGGCATAGCACAGCCCGACTTGGCCGGTGAATTTGGCGTGGGCGGAAGCCATGAAGGCCGCCATCTCCTCATGCCGAACCTGCACATATTTCATGTACTCCTTCGCCTGTTCGAGGGCGATGTCGAGCCCGCCGACACCATCGCCAGGATAACCGAAGACTCGGTGCAAGCCCCATTCCGAAAGGCGCTTCCATATAAAATCCGAAACGTTCTGCGCCATTATTCTGCTCCTGAGCGGTGATCAGTCATCCGGGTACGCGCGCATCAAAGCGAGTGCCGCAAGGCCGGCGAGTGCCAGGCCAATGAAGCTGGGCGGCGCAGGAATTGGTGGCCCGTCCACCATGTTCTGCCGCCAGTTGCGCCAGCCGCCCATGGCGCGCGAGACGCCGAATATGTGAAAACCCACACCAGCCATGCCCATCAGCGATGTCAGCCCAAGCCAGAACCGCGTGAAGGGGCGGTTATGGCGGGACGGCCCGAGGGCCGCGTTGGTGATGAGCGCGGCCGCCGCCGGTGGCACCGTGACCGGGAGATACATCGCTGGATTGTGAAAGGCGCCGCGGAAATGAAGGAGCCCGGCCTCCCCCGTTGTGCCAAGCAGGCTCAGCGCCGTGGCGAAGCCGACCATCCGCCCGGCGGGCCGACCAAGCAATGTCGGGTCTTGCGTCGGCGGCGTGTCCCGCACGCGCTCCGCCAGCAGGCCGAAGAGGCCGGACAAGCCGATCGCCGTGGGGGCGCCCAGCGGGCCAGAGTAGAAGAGGTTTTGCCAGGAAAAGCCGCCGGGCTTTTTGGTGACATTGTAAAGATGGAACCCGGTACCAATGAGGCCCGTTAAGGCGCAGAGGCAGAACACGGTATCGCGCAGGCGATGACGCGCCTGCATGCTGTCGCTATGGCCGTGCAGGCTCGCCAGCAATGCGATGAGGGACGTGGCGATGGGCGTCACCATTGCAGGATTGTAAAAACCACCGCGGTAATGCTCGACGGCGCTATCGAATAGAACGGATCCCGCGAGAATACCGGAACTTCGGTTCAGCCGTTGCGCCGCCTTTACAGCGGCGCTTGTGCGATCCCTCGAAAGTGCCACGGTCTTAGATCTCATATTTTTCAGCGTCCTTACCTTTGAAACTAAATCCATGCCCTGGCCGAGAAAAATCAGGGTGAATCACGCCGTTTTGGGCACGGGGCGCGCCGTCGAACAGCATTTGTTCGATGCGCACGTGGTCGTGAAACCACTCCAAGTGCCGGAGCCCTGGTGCAGAACAAGCGACGTTCATATGGGCGCTCGGCGCACAATGGCAGGAAAGTGGCACGTGGAACGCGTGGCATAGCGAAGCAGCCTGCAAAAAGCCGGTAATCCCACCGCATCGCGTAACGTCGCATTGCTGCACGTCGACAGCCTCGGTTTGTAGCAACAGCCGCACATCATCAAGGACGTAGCTATACTCACCCGCAGCGATATCGAGGGAAGGTGAGGCGTTTTTGCGTACGAAGGCGAGGCCCGCTTGGTCATCGGAGGATACCGGTTCCTCGAACCAACGCACCCCGTGTTCCGAAAGCATCGGTAGCATGCAGATAGCCTCACGGGGGGTATAGGCCCCGTTGGCATCGACGAAGAGAGCTGCTTCGCCCACCGCTTGTCTGGCGCACCGGATGCGCTCAGGATCGCGCGATCGGTCCGAGCCGATTTTCATTTTGACCGCGGCGCATCCATCCTTGTCAACCCAGTCGGACAGCTGCTCTGTCAGTGTCGCGTCGTCATAGCTGGTAAATCCGCCGCTCCCATAGATCTCGACCTGTTGCCGGCGGCATCCCAGAAGAACAGCGAGATTTGCGTTCAACGATTTCGCTTTTATATCCCATAGAGCGAGGTCCAGGGCAGAAATTGCACAAGCCGCGATGCCTCTGCGGCCGAGATTTCGGATTGAGACCCATAATGCCTCGTTGATAGCTCCGATATTGGCCGCATCTGAAGCCATAATGACCTCACGGAATGTATTGTTTATGAGAGGTGCGATAACGGCGTCGGCGTACGTATAGCCGATACCTTCAATATTTCCTGCCGTTATGTCTACGATAATTAAAGTCGTTTTGTCCCACGACAATGTTCCGTCCAACTCCGGTCGATCCGTTGGAATCACAAAGGCTCGTGCATTAATTTTCCTGATCGGCAGGTCCAAAGTCGGCATGACGTCCTCATTCGTTAAATGTCACTTAGACTTTTTCCTTCGATAAAAAAGGGCCTCAAAGGCTTTGACGAATTAAGAAGGAGTAAGCCAAAGGGCATAATGCATACCTGGTTGTATTGGGGAGATGAGCCTACCCGTTTGGGGTTCCGTACGCCAGAATGATCTGAACATTCCTGCCCAGCTAAGCATCGGATGAAAAATATGAGAGACTTCTGATTAGGTTGTCGCCAATAGAAAGCTAATACCTAAATTCGATGGAGCTGCTTCGTAACAGGTTCGGGGAATTTTGATGTCGTCGCCGTTAGAAGACTATGCCTTGATTGGCGATGGCCAAACTGCTGCTTTGGTGTGTAAAGACGGCTCCATCGACTGGCTGTGCTGGCCCCGCTTTGACTCAGATGGTATGGGTTGGATTTTCAACCGTCATGGCGATCATGGCAAATCGCATTGCGCCGAATTTTGCAGACCGTTACCTCGCCAAGAGCGGCTATACCGGACAACAGATGGCGACTGAGAAATCATTGGACGCGCCTTCAAATCTTTTTGAGCCCGTGCCCGGTCATTATGGTGCCCATGGGACGTTCGACAAAGAGGCCCGCACCGCGAGCTGGGAAATGTTGTTAGCCGAACACCGCTTTGCCGCGCTGGTGGCCACGGTGGGGGTTCTGTACGGGATACACCAGATCGCGAAGCGCTTGGGTGTTTAACCCATGCGAGTTGAGTTAAATGAACCTGGTGGCAGTGCATCGCACTTTGTCATTTGTCGTAGGGCTGTTTCGGAGAACGAGCCCAATCGAAGGCGGAGCCACGATCGGGTGCCAGCGGCAAAATCCACAGCATGTATGCTCCGGGTTCGAGCTGGACGATGCTCGGCACATGCTCTCCCAGTAAGTCGCTAAACTCGGCGGTAAGATCATCAGCATTCTCAAGAAACGTTTCTAACCCGGTATCGATATTGTTCACGCCATACATTTCGGCGGGCACGTCTTGGCGGTAATCGGGCGTACGGCGCAGTGTCAGGCTGATCCGGATTGCGATGACAAGAGCTGTGGCATTGCCGATCGCCACCATTCCGGTGAGGAGGATAGACGGGTCCTCCTTCGGGCCGTGCTCGTCGAGCGTCGCCGGGAATACGCATGAGGGAAAAGGAACGGACATCGTTTCAACCTCCTCTCGGCCTCTATGCGTCGATCTGCTGAGACCGGCATACGGCGCGAAATTTACGCATTTTCGACTGGACAACGGGCGCAGCGCTCATTCTATCCTGGGTAGAGTTGCACGCTCCGCGACACGGTATCTGCAATATGTTCTTTGGTGATGACGCCGACAACCTTGTCGGGTTCATCTTCTGCTGTGCGGGCGACGACAATCGCCATTGCCGCGCGGGCCTGGGTGAGCGCCTTGATGACGTCGAAGGCCGCGTCCTCTTCAGCGACGATGATGAAATTCCGGCTGACGAGATCACCGAGCCGGATCTCGTCGGAGCCCCCCACTGCGCGCCTGATGCTGACATTAACCCTGAGACCACCGATGATTTTTCCAGCACGGGTGACGACGACGTGACGCAGTCCGCCTTGTGATGCGGCCATGCCGAGAAAGGCGATGAACAAGGTGGATTCGTCGAGCACGAGCACATCGCGCTCCATTACATCGCAAACGCTCAGCTCGACTTTCCGCATTTTGGCTTTGCCCGCGGCTATGGGACTGCCCAGAAGATGTCCTCAGAGGCAATGAACCGCAGTGCATCGTCGAGAGGTAGGACGGTTCGTCCGAACGGCCCGGCGCTGGTCCAGCGTTCCTTCCATAACGACCAATAAAGGACCTCGACGCGATCGTCCTGACCGGTCTGTCGAAGCCGTGCCACGGGCGTGCCGGAGCTGGCGCGGTAGAGCGTGTAGCCTCGGTTGCGCCGTTCGGCCAGCAGCCGGCCACGGCGGCAATTGAACGCCTCGATACGCTGAATGATCAGATCGGTCATACCGCGCATGATAAATTGTCCGGCTGGCCGATGTCGCGGGGGTAAGGCCAGGGAACCTCTTGCGGCGCGGGTGCCACTTCGATTCTACAACTGGGATGGCATCGCATCCCTCCGGCGCCTCCAGCGCGCCCGTCCCGCATCTGGTTCCCCCCATCCTGGCCGCTTGGCTGGCGGTGTTTCGCCCTTGCTTCACCGCCCCGGTCTGGAACCGCGTTCTGGTGCTGGTGGCAGGTGCTGTGTTGGCCCCGGGCAAGCGCACCGTAACCCAGGTGCTGCGCGTCATGGGGTTGGCCGATGACCATCACTTCCGGCGCTATCACGAGGTTCTGAGCCGCGCGCGCTGGGATGCGCGCGCCGTCTCACGGCGGCTACTGCTGTATATCATCGACCGGCTGCTGCCCGATGGTGAGGTGGTGATCGGCATCGATGATACCATCGAACGCCGCTGGGGCGCGCAGATCAAGGCCCGCGGCATTTATCGTGACCCGGTTCGATCCTCGAAGGGGCATTTTGTCAAAACCAGCGGTCTGCGCTGGCTCTCTCTGATGGTGGCCGTGCCGATACCATGGGCCGGCCGGACATGGGCGCTGCCGTTCCTGACGATCCTAGCGCCGTCCGCGCGATGGAGCGACAGCCATGGCAAGCGCCACAAGACGCTGACCACCTGGGCGCGTCAGGCCATTCTGCAAGCCAAACGCTGGTTGCCGAAACGCCGCCTCATCTGCGTTGCCGATAGCGGCTTTGCGGCGCTGGATCTGCTTGCCGCCGTGCGCGGCCATGTCTGCATGATCACCCGGTTGCGGCTGGATGCCAACCTGTTCAAGCCAGCGCCGAAACGCCGGCGGGGACAGCGCGGCCGCCCCGCACAGAAGGGGTGTGCCCTGCCAAAGCTAAGTGCCGTGCTGAAAAGCAAGACGACGGTCTGGAGCACCGAGGTTGTCTCTCAATGGTACAACGCCCAGCAGCGCACGCTGATGGTCGCCACCGGCACCGCGCTCTGGTACCATGCCGGCGTCCCGCCCGTGCCGATCCGCTGGGTGCTGGTTCGCGATCCATCCGGTGAGCACGGACCATCCGCCTTTCTCAGCACCGACCTCGATGCAGCGCCCGCCACCATCCTGGGCTGGTTCGTCTCACGCTGGCGGGTGGAAACCACCTTCCAGGAAGTACGCGCGCATCTGGGCGTGGAGACCCAGCGCCAGTGGTCGGATTTAGCGATCCTGCGCACCACCCCGGCGTTGCTCGGGTTGTTCTCCCTGATCACGGTTTGGGCCGATGAGCTGGCACGTACCACCACGAACGCCGTGCGGCCAAACGTCGCGGCCTGGTACTGCAAAAAGGAGCCGACATTCAGTGATGCCATCGCCGCGGTCCGTCGCGTGCTATGGGCGCTGCCGAATTTATCCATGTCACGACAAACCACCGACACCATCACAATATCAGCCAATTTGCTAAAACGACTCTTCCAGACTCTATCAATGGCTGCTTGAATTGCGGAAAGTCGAGCTCAGCACGAGGAACATATTGGCATGCAGTGCTTTTGGGATTGGGTGGCCGCGGCGGAAGAGCTTCATCGTATAGATGTTCTCGCGAGAGAAAAGCCGCCGTACGCCGAACGCCAGGGCGACCGCGAGAATCATCGGCAGCACGATGTTATAGTCTCTCGTCATCTCGAAGATCATCGTCACCGCCGTCATGGCCGCACCGGTCCCGCCGCCGACCATCGCGCCCATCCCAACCATGGCGAAGGCAGGTAGGCTCACGGGCGCGCTGGGGAACAGCCCCGTCACCAGGGTGGCGAAGGCCGCACCCAGGGTTGCGCCCATGAAGAGCGAGGGTGAGAATACGCCGCCGGACGAGCCGGATCCTAGGCTGATCGAGGTTGCAAGCAGCTTGGCAATGGCCAGCAGCAGCAGGAAGCCGGCACTCGTGAACGCACCCTGCAAGGTCGCCTGGATCGTTGCGTAGCCCACGCCTTCGATGAAATAATGCCTTTTCGCCAGCCAGAATGCGTACATCGCGATGCCAACTAAGAGCATGCCAAGGCCGTGGCGCAGATATCGGCCTTCGATCAGATCAAAGCCGTCTTCGAACCAATGCAATGTCCGCACGAAACCGGCGGCGGCGACGCCGACAGTAGCGCCGAGCAGCGCGTAGAGGGCCAAAGTTACCACGCCGCTCGGCGCGTTCGGAAGTGCTGCGAGATTGGCGGGCACGCTGAAGGCCGGCTCTGAGCCGAAGAAGATGCGACCGATGAAAGTGGCCGTGCCGGTGGCAACAGCGACCGGGAGAAATGTGTCGACGCTCACCTCCGGTAGCATCAGCTCGGTTGCGAACAACACACCGCCAATGGGTGTCGCGGCGATGCCCGCACCGGCGCCAGCGGCGACCAGGGTGATGCGTTGTCCGGTCGGCATGCGGATGACCTGACCCAGTGTCGAACCAAATGCCGAGCCGATCTGAATGATCGGCCCTTCGCGGCCGACCGCGGCCCCGCTGCCGATGGCTAAAGCCGAGGCAATGGACTTCACCACTGCCACCACGGGCCGAATGACGCCCCGGTTGTAATAAACCGCGTCCATGACCTCCGGCACGCCGTGGCCCTTGGCCTCGGGGGCGAAATTCGACCCGATCCATGTCACCCCGAGGCCGCCGATCACCGGCACCAGAATGATGAATGGACCGAAAGGATCGGCCGGGGTGAACAGGCTCGCATTGTAGACAAATGACGGGCTTCCGAGGAATAGAAGGTTGTGGATCAACCCGATCAGGCCACGAAAGACGACGGCGCCGATTCCGGTAATTAACCCGACGACAAGCGCCAGAAGCGCCAGAGGCAGGAGGCCCAACCGTGGCGGATCCTGCGGCGTTTCCGCAGCGGCTGTTGCCGGGGGCGTCAGTGCGGTGGCGACTGAGGTCCGTTTGGTGTCGGTGGAGGGCGGTGCGGGCGTGGTGTGCTCGGACATTTCATCCCTTCCTTGGCGATCTTCTTGTTCTTCGCTTACATATGACCTTAGTCGCCCCCGTTAAATATCGCCTGTCCATGCCGCGGTAGATCCCTGGTTTTGTACCGGAAGATTGTTAACATGCTGCTGTTTCTGCTGATCGGTTTCGAGATTTTGGCCTTGGCCTTTCGCTTGTCCCATGTCGCGGCGGTCCTGATCGCCATACCGCTCTCGATTATGGTGCGAGCCATGAGCGTCTTCATCGCGACGTTACCGATCCAGTTGCGCAATTGTGATCGCGGCCGTTCGCTGGTTGTGCTGACATGGGGCGGGCTGCGCGGTGGTATCTCGGTTGCTCTGGCATTGGGGCTTACGGATGATCACGTGCGCCCCGCGCTGCTCGCCGTTTCCTATGGCGTAGTGGTATTCACGATTATTGTGCAGGGGCTGACCATCGAGCGCGTGGCGACGCTATTCCATCGTGTAGGGGAACCTTAACGCCTAGGACCGGTTGCGACGGCTCTAGTTCAAATTTCTCACACGCCGGCCACATCCAAGCCAACAAACGTGATATTGTCCATCAGGTCCGCTCTCCATGTATGAGGCTCTGTGCCGGCCATTCGACACAACCCTCGACACTGTACATGATGAGGGCGGGCCGCCGATCACTCCGCGGACATGGGTCTAGTCGGCAATTTCGGCATGATGCGGTCAATCTCGGAAAGCGGCCGGGGGCATGTGATGGCTTTCTTGGAATACGCCGCCTTCCTCGCAAATTCGGTTGTATTCGTCCTGATCGGCAATCAAGAGGCGCACCAGCACCTGACCTTTGTTGCCGGGGCTGCCGCTGCCGCTGCCGCCATCGTGCTCGTGCTGGCCGGGCGTGCGCACG
The DNA here is from genome assembly GCA_963737355.1 of uncultured Pseudomonadota bacterium. Lineage (GTDB taxonomy): Bacteria > Pseudomonadota > Alphaproteobacteria > Acetobacterales > Acetobacteraceae > Acidocella. Next base: position 370,063 of record CAVTSC010000002.1, read on the forward strand.
CGGTTTACCCGATTTGCGCCCTTTTCACCCGTAGCAAGTTGCGGATCGATAGCCAGTATCAGCACGCCCTCGTCTGGGGCGGTTTGTGCGGCGCATTAGCGCTTGCCCTCGCTCTCGCGTTGCCAGCGAACGTCACTGAACGCGGGGAAATCATTACGGTCGCCTTTGCCGTGGTCGCGTTTTCGATCTTTGTCCAGGGTCTGACCATGCCATGGCTTATTCGCCGCCTGCGGCTCTTGGTTTCCGATCCAGGAACAGCATGAAGTGCATAAATTTTGCAGAACGGTCTGCTTGAATTTCGAAAATTCCTATCAGACGGGAATGACCGGTTTCAGGGTATGTATCCGAGCCCGGGAACGGCGGGGAAGGGCGCGAAGCAGAACGGCGGCATATGGCGAGAGCGGGCCGAAAGCAGAATGGCGGCTTCCGAGCCGACGATGACGATAACGGTCATTCACAGCACCGGATCTCGTCCTGTCGCTCTCTAGAGACGGGGCTTGTTCTCTATCGTGAAACGCGATCATAATCGGCGAGGCAAGGAGTGACTGTAGGGTGCAAGATTTGGTTGAGCAACTCGCCCGTTACCTAGCAACGGTCGAGGAGCTGCTTACTGCCGAGCGGATGCATCAGGCCGCCGATCTGTTGCGCTTGGCAACACCCAGAATCGAGCGTACGGGATTCGACAACTGGAACGGCGGCACCGAGCAGTGGACAGTCTATCTGGCAGTCGATCCGGTCGATTTCGCGCTGCTTGGGGCCGCTAAGTATAGCGTGGAAGAGCAGATCACCCAGCGGCTGAAGGCCGTGCTCGAGCCGTTCACTGAGGATTGGTACACCGTCAAGATCGTACCGCGCCTAGCGGAGTCCGGCGCGCCGGAGCGCCCCAACGCCCGTGTCCGACGGCAAACCCGGCTCAACATCATTGATGGGCTGCGGATCGACAACGTCGCGTGGTCCGGCAAGCTCGACGACGTCGACTTTCTCGCCCGCATCTACGATCTGCAGGCGCTTCAATCCTATGACCCGCGATACAAGGATGCAGCCGGCGACATCTACCAGCACCGCGTCAATAATTTCGACTGGGGCGACGACTGGATCTACGACGACACGCGTTTTGGACTTCATAGCGGCGCTGACGAGGTCTTCCTGCGCTTTCTGTGCGAAACCGTTCATCCAGTCGTTCGCCCCGACAAGGACGAAGCGATCAGGCTGGTGGCGCAATATAACGACCAACTCCGGCAGGACGGGTGGGAGCTGGTGGAGGAGGAACGCATCGCGGGGCGGCCGCGCTTCGTCGCTCGCCAGGCGGGGCTCGCGGGCGGCCGATCTGTATCGCGCGCGCGAACGGTCGCCGATGCACTCGATGCTGGCTGGATGCAGAAGGAGATCGAGCGCCTCGAAGTTGCGGTCGATGCCGACCCGGCGCTGGCGATCGGCACGGCCAAGGACTTGGTCGAAACCTGTTGTAAATCGATCCTCACACGCCAGCAGGTCACATTCGCCAAGAATGCGACCCTCCCCGAGTTGACCAAGCTGCTCACCAAGGAACTGAAGCTGGTACCCGAGGGGATTTCGGATGAGGCCAAGGGCGCCGAAACGATCCGCCTGCTGCTCCGGAATCTGACGACGATCACGCAGTATCTCGCCGAGATCCGGAGCCTTTACGGTTCTGGTCACGGCCGCGACGGCAAGCATCGCGGTCTGGAGCCGCGACACGCCCGGCTTGCCGTCGGCGCGGCCGTCGCGTTCATCGACTTCGTTTCCGAGACCTATCACCAGCGAATCTTGCCGCGCGACATGCCACGGCGGGCATCGGCGGTATGATGGCGTGCCCCTCATTCCATTGCTGCCAAGGAAAGCTCGCGTGATAAGTCTTCCCATGAGTGACCAAGATCGACAGTACCTCATTCGGCTAGCGCGGATCGCCGTCGCGAATTTCAACGCGGGCGACTGGCAGACACTAGGAGCTCACACCGGCGCGATGGACGTCATTACCGGCCATGATCGCCTCCTCCGCAGCCTGAGCTTCGGCGACCCGGACTATTCGGGCAACGCGCACGGTGTGCTCTTTTCTCTGGTGCAGCGCGATCCGCGCAATCTCCAGATCATCGCCGACTTTATTCGCGACCATTATGGCGACGATGGAGAACTGATTTCGACCAGCGGCGGCCACTCGCGGACCATTGTGTTCATGCCAAGCGTCTTCGAGGTGCCGGACGGAGGCGTGGAGTCCGATCTGATTGCGGTGATGACCCCATTCGCGCCTGATTTCGAGATCGTGTTCGAAACCATCGCCCGGGCGGCATCTGCGGCAGGCTATCGCACACTGCGCGCCAAGGACATCTGGCAGCACTCCGCGGTGATCCAAGATGTCTTCGCGTTGATCTTCAAGGCACACATCGTGGTGTGCGATTTCACGGGCCGCAATCCGAACGTGTTCTATGAAGCGGGAATTGCCCATACCCTCGGCAAGCACGTGGTCCCGATTACGCAGTCGGCCGGGGATATTCCCTTCGATCTGCAGCATCATCGGTATCAGCCATACCTTAACAACAATGAAGGTCGGCAAAGTTTGGAGGGCGCCTTGCGGTCACGGTTCGGCACCCTCCGTCGCTAGCACCAGCGGTCACGCCGGTCACGGGCAGAGCCCTGGTCAGTGACCGAGGATCGTTTGCGCGCGCCCCTGAAGGGCGGCGACCAAAGCCGCTCGGCCTTGGCCGTTGTTCAAATAGCGGATGTAGCGGAGATGGCGCAGGTCGAACGGGATATCATGCTCGCTCTGGGTGATGAGGATAACTTCCCGACCGAGCGTATGGGCGATAGGCGATGTATTGCTGATCGGGCTACCAACCATAGTCGCGCGCCTGTTCTGCGGCGCGTTCTGCCTTTTCCCAAAAGTCTAGGTCAGCGCATTCGAAAAAATTCTGAATCTTGTTCATGACATCATGTAAGCGAACAAGATCAAGTCCATTTGGCAGGATTGGAACCTCGCCCCGGAGAGTTTTTGCATATCGAAACATTGTAGAGTTTGCGTCGATCTTTGCAAGCTCGTCGATGCATAGTCCTACGCCAACGGCCGCTTTGTCGGCTGGATCATTGTGAAACTTTACCGCAATTTGGATAAAGAGCCGCCACAAATCTGGAAGACGATGATCCCTTGAGCCAAGCGTCACGCCTGCAAATGATCCATGCTCCTCAATAACTGCTTTGAGCGCTAGCTCGATATAATGGCGATAATTGAATAAGGCGGGAAACACCAAATTCCTGCAATCCGATCGATCGGAGAGCGCCTGCTGAATCAGAATGTCACCTGCTCTTTTGTAACCGCGCAACAAACGGAAATTCCGTTCGGGAGCGCTCGCCGCGAGGTCAGTGTCTCGACCCGGTGTTAGCAGTCGATCATCGGCTTCGGGCCAACGTTCATTGTATTGATCGAACACTTGGCCTCGATCGAGTTGTTCGCCAGCCATGATTACCGCCCCTTACTACCAATAACTCTTAGCTCAGTGTCGGACACATTATGGCGATAGCGTATCAGATTTTGAGACAGTTCGCTAGTTCAAATCGGTTCACGCATCGTACGACTGCTTTTGGGATGAGCCGCGCTCACGATCTATGACCGCCTTGGTGAAAAGAGCCGCCACCGGCTTGCGCAGCTGACTCCTGCCAAAGTGTCGGACACCAATGTCCGCTTCACCGAGGCGACCGTCAGAGACCCGTCAGTCAGGCTATAGGCCCGCTATTGCCTTCATTCCACAGCCGTTTTCGGCGGCGGCGCTTCAGGTAGGGAACACAAAATCTTACGTATGATCACTTCTGGCGCTATATCGGCCCGGCACAATCCGGCGATGGTATGAAAAGATGGATCAGGATTTCGGGCTCGCGCGGTGGCAAAACAACCAGATCGGCTTCCACGAGGGGGTGCCGAACGCGCTGCTGGTGGCCCATTTCGCGACCCTGGGCGTCCCGGCAGGCGGGCGGATCTTCGTGCCACTCTGCGGCAAAAGCCAGGACATGCACTGGCTTCGCGCTCAGGGCTTCACGGTTGCCGGCGTGGAGCTGAGCCGGCTGGCAGTGGAGCAGTTCTTCGCAGAACGAGGGCTTACACCGGCGGTCTCTCAGACCGGGCAGCTGGAGCGTTTCTCGGCCGAGGGCATCACACTATTTGTCGGTGACATTTTCGATCTCGATCAGGATATGCTGTCCGCGGTCGACGCCACCTATGACCGCGCGGCTCTCGTTGCCTTGTCAGCGCCGCTGCGGCAGCGCTACGCTGCCCATCTGATCGAATTGAGTGGCGCCGCCCCGCAACTGCTGGTGACGTTTGAATATGACCAGACACGTCGGCCGGGGCCGCCCTTTTCGGTGACGGAAGCAGAAGTTCGCGGGCATTACGGTGCCACGTACCGCCTGGAGCGCGCCGAGGTCCGCGAGGTGCCGGGTGGACTCAAGGGCGCCGAGACGGCGCAGGAGAGTGTCTGGCTGATGAGCCAGAGCTGCTCAATGACCGATAATTGCCGGCACTCACTCTAGCAGACAGGCAACCCTCCGGCCCCAATGCCGCTTGATCATGGAGTGCCCCCAATATTGCGTCTTCCGGTCGGCTCCTGGCAATGCCGGAACCGGAGCGACACTCAGGTGCAGGCCCTTCGAGAATGCGCCGAGGACACGGAACCCTCGGCGCCCAGCTGCTGGCCCGTGAATATGTATCGAATTTGAGCTGCTCGATCGCCCTGACGAAGAGATCAGACCACAGTCGGGGTCTTTTTTCTGGCCCGACGCCGTCCAATTCTATCATGTCATGTGCAACGACTACGAGCAGAACGTCACCTGGGCGCAGTACCGCGCGGCGATGAGGGCAGCGGGCATCTCCGTAGGCGAGCGCCAAAGCGACCTGGACTTGCCGCAGGCGTCTGATGTCCGGATCGGTGACATGGCGCCCATAGCACGCCAATCTGACCCGTTGCTCGAACTGGCGCCAATGCGCTTTGGCATGCCTCCAACAAACCCGCGTGGTGGTCCTCTATTCAATTTTCGCTCGGAGGGCCGGCATTTCGCCAAAAGCGATCGCTGCCTGGTCATCGCCTCCGCGTTCTATGAGTTCAGGGGCACCAGGTACCCAAAGACGAAGTACCGGTTCGCGCTCAACCACGCCGATGCAATGGCGATTGCCGGCATCTGGAGGGCGGGGGAAGGCAACCAGCCGGATGCGTTTGCCATGCTGACGGCGGCGCCGAGCGCGGACGTGGCACCGGTCCACAACCGCCAGATCGTCGTGCTGCCGCCCGAGAAATGGCGGGCTTGGCTGGACCTCAGCCTGCCCGAGCCGGAGTTGTTGGGGCCGCTGCCAGCTGGGTCCCTTCGTGTGGACGTCGTGCGCCTCGGACGCGAAGAGGAACCACGCCTGATTTAGTGTCGTTGCACATTTTCGTGTGAGCCATTGGCTGGCCCGCAATACCGCCAGCAGGTTGGCAACCGGGCGCCTCAGCCTGCAAGCAAAGCCACCGGGAAGCGGGCCTGATCAGTCTCGGCCTGCTCCGGCTATTCCAGCATCGGTCGAACTTGAAGGCACATAAGCGTGGATCCTATCCGTATAAGTCCCGACCTCTACATTACCGTTCAAGCCCGCGTCCGGACTTTTTGCGGAGGCTAAGGGCTAATCGTTGCGTTGTAGAGAGGAGTTGCCGGGCCGTGAGGCTCCTATTTTCCTCAGCCTAACCCCAGGCCCTTCGCCGTTTTCGTCGATAAAAAGTACGCCCGCCGCCTCTAGCGCGGTGCGGATGGCGGCGAGGTTATTGGGGTGCGGATTGCGTGCCTCCCGCTCAAAATCAACGAGGGTCATCCTGGAGACCTTGGCCGCTTCGGCGAGTTGCGCCTGGCTCCAGCTAATCATGCTCCGCGCCCCCCGGCACTGGGCGGCGGATATTGTGCTTTTAGACAAACGTTTATCTTTCAGCTTGACATTGCGCTTTGGTGTTCGCATTATGCCATAGGTTATGCATTTTGCCCAACAATAGAAAACAGGAGCCATAAATGTCCTCCCAGATCTCCTTTCCCTTCTTTCTCCCGTTCGCATCGTAACCGGCACCAAAGCGACCGGCTTCAGGGCGCGGTAGGCAACCGCGGCTTAGGAAATCACAAAAGCGAGATGAACAATGCAAGGTCATGTTCCCCGGAGGATAGGCAGCCCAGCTGCCTCCCCGCTCCACCGAATTCGTCAGCCAACCGCGATTGATGCCTTCTGCAACGGTGGCGCCCGTATTTCCAAGCCACCGCTGTTGCTGTTAATGGAAGAGCCGCGGGCTCCCGACGAGACCATCGAGGCGGAGAGAAACCTTTTCCATTCGTGCCTCGGGCCGCGGGAGGGGGCATCATGACCGCCCAATCTGATCAAGATCCGCAAACTGCGGCCAACTCTGATGATTTTGATGACGCGCTAGACGGCCTCGATGAGTGGGCAAAACATTCTGGCTCTGTGTCAGAGCCGCCGCAGGACCGGGCCGAATTGGCCGCAGGTAGCTTGCTTCGGCAGCTTGTCCGCGACCAGAACGTCAAAATCGGCAAGAACGATCTGGTTGTAATTGAGGTCTTCACGTCTGAATGGGTAGATCCCACAGCGGAAGCGGCCCCAGTCGTGTTGCTGGCGCGACAGCCGGCAGACCGGCAAAACAGCATGGGACGGGTCCGCGGCAACGACGGTCTGGTCCACGTGTATAAGTGTACGGAACCCCAGGATGACAAACCATTCGATCGGCTCGCGACGGAGGTCGCGGCGGATTTCCTGGCCGGGAAGGCCGTCATCATCGTGACGCACGACGCCAACGCGATGATCCCCGGCACTATCCTTAAAACCGCGGACCATCGCCTGGTTCTGCCGCCCATGGATGCCGCATGGTTCACGACATTTCTGGGCGAGGCGACAGGGAACGACGTTGCCGATGCCTTGTCAGACATGAGGTTTGAGGATCTCAAGCCGGAGATGTTGCGCTTGGCGATGCGGCGGGGACAGACCGCGGGGGATTACGCTCAGCGTTTGGCGCGGCTGACGCGAGCTGAACGGAAGAAGCCGGTCCGCACGCTGACCCTCGATGACCTGCACGGCATGCCCGCCGTGGTGACCTGGGCAAAGTCCCTGGCCGTTGATCTCAACGAATACCGGGCTGGCCGACTGGCCTGGGACGATTGTGACCCAGGCGCATTGTTGTGCGGTCCGCCAGGCACCGGCAAGACGGCTGTCGCGCGGGCCATCGCCAACTATTGTGGCATTCCGTTTTTCCCGACGAGCTATTCGGAGTGGCAAGCGCAGGGGCGCGGGCACCTGGGAGACGTTACGAAAGCTATCCGTTCAGTGTTTCAGCAGGCATGCAAGAAGACGCCGGCGCTGCTGTTTATTGATGAACTGGATAGCGTGAGCAGCCGCGACCAGAGCAGCAATTACCCTGAATGGTGGCGCAGCATCATCAACACTCTCCTCGAACTGCTCGATGGGGCGACGGGCCGGGAGGGGCTGATCGTCATCGGCGCAACCAATTTCCCGGAAAACATTGATCCGGCCATCAGACGCGCCGGCCGGCTTGACCGGGAGTTCGAGATCGGGCCGCCTGATGTTGCCGCCCTTGCGGGTATTTACAGATACCATCTGGGGGACGTGGTGCAGCCGGCCGATCTGTCGCGCATTGCCGCCTTGTCACACGGGAAAACGGGCGCGGATGTTGTGAAATGGGCGCGTGGGGCACGGCGCCGGGCGCGCTTGGAGAGGCGTGCGGTTGTATTTGACGACGTCTTTCAGGAGATCGTCGGCGCGGTGCCCGATGCGGATGAGCCGTTTTTACGACGGGTGGCCGTCCATGAGGCGGGGCATGCGGTCGTGTTCACGCTGCAATACCCTGATTCGCCGACCACGGTCAGCATGGGGGCGAATGGGTTTGGCGCCCGGGCTATGTTGATGGCTCCGAAAAACCAGTCGGCCCTAACGGAAGCGGGGATCAACGACATGCTCATCATGTTTCTGGCGGGGCGTGCCGCCGAGGAAGTTATCTGTGGCAAACCATCAGCCGGGGCTGGTGGTTCACCTGATAGCGATCTTGCCAAAGCGACACGGTTAGCCATGGCGGCGGAAGTCAGCTTTGGCTTGGGCAGTAGCGGCCTGATCTGGCGCTATCTCTCTACTCTGGACAGCTTCGAAAGGGTCTTGGCAAACCGAGGGGGCACTGAGTCGGCGGTGCGCAAGCGGCTGGACGACGCTTATACAGAAACGAAGAAGCTCATCACTGAAAACCGCAGCACGGTGGAACGTCTGGCCGCAGTTTTGCTCGCGCGCGTCGTTCTGGTGCCGGAAGAGGTCAGGAAGATCATACAGCCTAATAATGGCAGTGGGCACGAAAAGAGTAGGGCGCGCGGCAACGGCTCCACTGGCCACGCTACTTCCTAAGGCTGACCACGTGGTGCGACCGCGGGCGCGCGAGTTCCCCCTGCAACCGTGCCACCTGTGCCTCCTTCCGTTCCAGGGCCAGCGAGAGGGCCTGAATGTGATTCGCCAGGATGTGGATGGTATCGCGTAATTCGTCCAGGATCTCGGATGCGGTCCTGACCTTTGCCTCGCGCCGGTCCCTGCGCTCGCGCATTTTTTCCAAATGGGTCGGGACGCTTCCGCTGCAGGCTGGCTCCGCCAATGCGTTCTTCCACTCGGCGATCAAGTCGCCGGCGCGGGCCGCGGTCGCCCGCGCAACGCCGGCTTCGCGGCAAACATTGTTCCAGGTCAGTTTGCCGTCGCAATGCTGCGGAGTGCCTGCCCAAAGGCGCGTCATCGCGACCCGCAGAGCTTCGGCGGCGGCCGGTCTAATCGCCATGCGACGCCTTTGCGATCTGATCGATGGTTGCTTGGTAACTGGCGGCTTTCGTCTTCAGGATATCGCGCTGGATCGTCGAGATCCGATTGCGCTTGCCGAGACGTTTCACATCGGCCAGCGCATTCTTCCACACCGCCATGTGCCGCTGCGTCCAACAGGCGTGTGGGCAGTGTGGGTCGCAGACGCCGTTGATCGGTTCGACACGGTCCTGCTCGGCCACATGCCGAAGGCAACGGGCGTCCTTGGCCTCGAAGAAGCAGTCGGCGATCAGTCCGGGGAACAAACGGACGCGCAGGTGTTCTAGCATCTTCTCGCGGCGCCGCTCGTCGACGATCTTACCGGGGAAGTCCTCGAGTTCTTTCTGGATATATTCGAACTCACCCACCAGCTCATCGGCCATCGGCCCAGAGGGCAGGATGCCGCGCTTGGCGTCCTCATACACGGCCAAGATGTCCGCCTGCCGCGCCATGGCGCGCTCGACCTCCACCTCCCCGCGGAAACCACTCTCGCTATGGCCTGCGTAGCCCTCGAACATGACCTCGGAGAGATGGCCATACTGGATCATCCCCGCGACGACGCCGAACGGCTGGTTGGCGATGTGCCACGCAACGGTGCGTCGGAACATGCGTGTGCTGACACGTCCAAAACCGCAGTTGTCGTCGATGGTAATCGGCGGGATACCAAGCGCGGCAAGGCGCGGCTGCAACGTCTCGTTCACAAACCGGATGAAGTTATAGATATAGGCATTTGGCATCCTCTTCAGCGTCGGAGTGACTGCCTTTGATTTCTGCATGACGATGAACAGGTGATCGGTACGCATGGCGGTGCGCGCCCGCTCCGTCAACGCCTCCAAGACACGGATGGCGTTGGCCACGGGCTCGATGACGACCCACTTGCGGTCGATGCCGGCGGAGGTCCTCCCCTTGTATTCCGTGCTTTCGAGCCGGTGCCGGATGACGTCGCCGTCTATGTCCAGCAGCGGCTGGTAACAACCGCGCTTCAGTGCCTGAATCTCGCTGTCACGCATGCCGGACAAATAGGCGCAGATGACGTAGCAAGCGGCCATCAGGCGACGGCATTCTCGCAGCACGTCCTCGCCGAGTTCAAAGCCGTCGCGCCAGGTGATGTCGAGATTAAGAGGCTTGGAGATCTTTGTGCGCCCATTGCGCTCCAGTCCGAGCTCGCGAACGGCGATCTCGATGAGGTCCATGTGCTGAACAAGTGCAGTTTTATTGCGCCAGCCGATTTGGTTGCGGATGTACGTTAGGTTCGGCCCGTTGTTGGGGTGCGGCCGAGCGGGAACGCCGCGCCCCTGGCGACGCAACTCGGCGAGCCAGTCCCCCAGCGCGGCCCGAATATCTGCTGGCGGTTCTACACGGATCTTGCCCTTCTTTAGGTCGAGGTAGTGATTGTACTCATGATAGGCAGCCAGGATGTCGGGAGCGAACACGTCGACGTAAAGCAGGCTCCAGCGCAGCAGGGGCCCCATGGTGCGCTCCGGAATGCGGGGGGTTCTGTTCTCCCTGACATGGGTCGCCCCGACGATACGCGACAGGGATTTCCGCCCCCACGGGGGGATGCCGACCCAGTCCTCAGTTAGCACGTCGCGAGCCTCGTACAGCCACACCGCAATTTGGAGGGTTTGGGCGAGTGCCTTGGGCTTCTGCTCGGTCACTTCGGTCGTGTAACGGAGAAATCTGTTCAGGTCGTCCTGAGTGAGATCCTGGAGACGTGCGATGCCGTCCTTGTCCATCCACTCGTACAGGAAGCCCAAGGAATTTAGGCCATGGCTGACGGTGTCGACCGTCAGCGTCCTTGGCCGGCTCTGCATCTTCAGCGGTGCCATGGGGCGGTTGAAACGCTGCATGGCGATTTCCTTCGCCGTGAGGCGCCGCACCGGGTCCGTGAAACGGGTGAAGTCCAGGATGCATGCAGCGTCGAGCGCGTTGCTCCGGTATACCATTGCCCGCAAGTTCCAGACGTCGTCGCCGAATCGAGGGCATGGCAAATCCCCGCGGCCCCGATAGCTGGTCGGGACAACTGGATCGCCATCGGACCACGTTCGCGAAGGGAGGGCGGCATGGGCACGTTGGAGGGCGACTGACATCGTGGGCTCAGAGGCTCATGGTTAGTTCGGCAGGAAGCCAGAGAAGATCGTCTTCGGTCTCGGCAATGGCTTTCGCCATCGCCACGTCCTTGCCCGGAAATCGTGGCAGGATTTGTTTGGTGATGATGCTATGCGCGCGACCGTAACGTTCAGCCCATGCCGACAGGTTCATTTGTCGTCGCCGCTCCAAAATGTGGTTCAGAAGCGCCAGAATTGCGGGAAGCTTGGACGCCGTGATGACGGCGTTCTTGCATTCGCAGACATCCCCAAACCGGGCTCCGGCAGGTGCCGCCGTCGCCATGCGGAGAGTGGTCGTGGTCGAGGCAGCTTGCGAGCCAAACCGCGTTGGAGCCACTGGTTGTCGCCTCGGCCTGAGCAGGCGTGATGCCGATGAATAGCTGCAGTGGAAGCCGGGTCGCAATCAAGCCGCCGTTCACTCTCCGCGTCAACGATGATCGGGGTGAGCGCCGCGTCGAGCGCCTCTTGTAATCCTGCTGCGACCGCAGCCTCGTGCAAGGGCCTTAGGGCCTCGACCTTCGCATAATGATTTGCGGCAACGGGCTTCGTGTTGTCGTCGGCTGAGTCTGCAAGGTGACCGTTAACCCTGAGGTATCGCTGGGCTTTATGCGTTTTGCGTAGGCGGGCGGGGCTGAAACGCACAATCCGTTGACCATCGTCGCCAATGATCTGATGTCGCTCGCAGAATGGAATCAAGGAGGTCTTAATTTCGGTGAGGCGCCGAAGGACGCCACCTTTGATGTCTTTACGCCCATAGCCGATGAACAGCCATTGGGCTGTCTGAGCACCAACCAGTTGCCGAGTTAAGCGTGACAATCTCAAGTATATTTTGACGACTGCTCCAGGGCTCGTTGGCCCGTCCGCACGGACGCGCTTGGTGGTGGGCGTGTCGGTGCCGCGCCTGCGTTTTACGTACTCGATGTCGACATAGCCGCGCGCTTCGTTCTTTAGGCAATCGACCCGGAGCTCGAGGATACTTTCCGTGGGCAAACCGGTTTCGAGCGCCAGATATGTGACGAACGAAAGCACATCGTAGTTGTCTGGGTAGGCGAACCGTATCAGGTCGACGAAGGTGTGCCGCTGCCCATGGTTGGTCAGGCCAGTGACGGTCACCCGGATGTTGTTCGGCATGGCGCTCAAAGGGAGGAGGCCACCGCGCATGATGGCCCACATCACGTTGGCCTCCGCTTTCCAACCGTATTCATTAGGATCATTTCCCCGGGCGGCGAGCTGAGGGCCAGTCACGGTAATACGCTCGACCGCTGCCTCGATGTCCTTGAGGCTAGCGTCGCGCAGTTGCTTGGCAATGTACGGGCTGTAGGGTTCTCGTGGTTTTGGCTGACCCCACCTGCTGCCGACACCGCCAGTGCTGACATAGGCAAGTCTTGGTGCAAGGGCCGGGTTGACGAGGCAGTGACGATCGGCGAGCTCCAGAAACAACCGCAGCGCCGCCATGCGCTTGTAGGGCAGGTAGTTGTCGGCACCGTATTGGTCCCGCAGGAATGCCTCGAATCCGTCGAGATCGGCGACGGTGAGGGACTTCAGACCACGAATCCGCGCGCGCTGCTCGCCCTGATTCAGGAAGTCCGCAAAACGGCGCAGAGCCTGCACCGTGTCCTCAACATTGCCCGGGGATTTGTAGTGGCCGCCGAATTGGCATTCTGCCCAGAGCACGCGCGTGGCGTCGACAGCGATGGCTACGATCGGCAGTTTGTCGAGAATCACATCGTAGGATCGCCCTCCGTCGAAGTGGGCGACGAACCTTCGGCTGAGGAACAGGGCGTTGCGTTCGGTCTCCGAAGGTGCTGGGGCGACGTCATCGAATTGGACTCGGCGTCGAACGCGTGAGATCCGCGGGTTGCCAAGAGGGGGCTCCGGACCGATGTTCATGCGCTCGCCTCGATGAGATTAAGGTCAGGACTGCCCACCAGGTCTCCCCAGCTGCCAATGGCCTGGTCGACGAGTTCCTCGGCTTCCTCGAGATACGTCAAATACTTGTAGGTGCTGGTGATGCTCGCGTGACCAAGGAGCTTCTGGAGCGTTCGAAGCGGGTCGGCGATAACCCGACGGTAGGTGTTGTCGCTCAGGCGCTGTTTCTCGCGGCCGATGCCGACGTCCGTGTCGAGGGTGTGCCTGATGAGCTGGTTCAGCATGTATACCGCGTAGGTGTGGCGCAGCGTGTGCGGTGTGATCCAGAGATCGAAATCGAACTTCTTCAGTCGTTCGCATGCACGCGCAAAGACAGCTTCGAACATGTTCAGGGCGGGGGGCATGCCATTCTCCGCCAGCCACAACAGCCCAGGTTCGGTAAAGCCTTTCGGGCTCGACGTTAGGGGCTGACGCGGAACAAATGCTTCATCTGACCGGTAGGTAGCAGGGATTTGGATCGAGGCGCCGCAATGTCTGGCGTCAGCAGCTACGGCCGCGCTGCTTCTTCAGTTTTTTTATGCGACGGCGTTGGTACGTGTCGATGTCGCGGAACAGCGGAGAGCGACGATCGAATAGGAGGTGGGTGATGGAGACGATATGGACAGCCGCCGTGTCCGAGCCACCAATGTCGAGGCAACAGGCAACGCCGCCCTCGTCGCCGAGATGCAGCACATCGACCACTTGGCATTTTTCTGGAATTGGTATTTCGGGCGATTTTGCTGCAAGGTTGCGCTGTAGATCTTTAGCGATGCCTGCATTGATCGGTAACAGCTCCTTGAGCCTTGAAATAAAGAGAGCGGTCTTCTCAGGGTCATCGATCATCTTGAGCTCTTGGTTGTGGTGAGATCGTGTAGTTCCATTCGCCGTGAAAATCGTCACAGGCGAGATTGATGGTGGCCATTTCGGCATCCGAGACCTTGATGGCTTTGGGATACTGATTTTCGTCGAGGCAGCATTGCACATCAAGGCCTTTGCCAGTCGTCGTCGCTCCGATCAGTTGGACAATGACCTCGCGACTGATCAGCGGCTTGCCGCGCCAGTTTTGTGTGATGAAGGCGAAGAGCCGATGTTCGATACGGTTCCACTTGCTGGTGCCGGGCGGGTGATGGGCGACCGTGATGGCGAGACCGGTTTCATTGGCGAAAGTCTGAAGCTCGCGCTTCCATAAGCGAACGCGAGCGCCATTACTGCCACCGCAATCGGCCGTGATCAGGAGGCTGGTCGCGCTGAGATAGCGGATTTTGCCCAGAGCCTGCCACCAGCGCCGGATGCTCTCGACTGCGAAGGCAGCAGTATCGTGATCGATACCAACATTAACCCAGCCCGCGTTCGCTGTGATGTCGTAGATGCCGTAAGGCGCAACCTTGCCCAGTTCGGGTATCTTGAAGTCGTGGACGCGCACCGGCTCGGGGTCGCCTTTGGGCCGTAGCTCACGGCCGCCATTCTTGAAGTCGCCGACCAACTCCTTCTTCTTTGTATCAACCGAAATAGCGGGCTGGCCGGTGCTCTGGAACCGTTTGATCTTGTCGTTGATGTTTTCAAATTGCCGATCGCGGTCAGGATGTGAGGCACCCTCGCGCGTCTTCTTGTTGCCCTGAAGGCTGAAGCCAAGCCGTCGTAGCAACCGGCCGACTAATTTCTGGCTGGCAGTGAAACCGCGCTCAGCAAGTCCGCGGACGAGGCGGCGCTGGCTCCGGCTGACCCACCGCAGGGTTGCCTCGGGATCGCCACGGATCGCCGATTGGACCAGTTCCTCCAGTGCATCCAGCAGTCCGGGCTCAGTCTCGATCTTCGCCTTGCTGCCGCCGCCAGGCCGGCGAATACGGCCCGTCAGTGGGGCATTGTCGCTTCGCAACTCCGCAAGACCACGCACGATTGTGCTGCGCGCAACCCCCGTCGCTTGCGACACCGCCGTGACACCGCCCCAGCCTGCCGTTAGCGCTTCATTCGCGGCAAACAGCCGCCGTGCCCGCTCGTCAAGATAGGGCACCAGCCTCTCAAAGCGCGCCTTGATCGCATCCGTGTCGATCATCAACATTGGCCCAAAGTCATCGGGCCACCGAATCAGATCATGGCTAACCTGTCCAGCCCTTTGCCTGAGCAGCCACGATAACGGACTTCCAAACAACTCCGACGCATCATGACACGACAATCCTTGATTTGGTTATTTTGCGTCAGGTCCTTAGCATCCTCCGGCGGTCGCTGGGGCTCAGCTCCCGGTAGAATCTCTGCTCAGGCTTACCGTCTTCTCCTGTGAGCGTGCAGCTCCTTGAGCGCCACGCCGTTACGGCCAACGGCTGTTGGACGCGTAGGTAACGTCCTGCGCCAGCAGCTTTGATGGTCGCATTCTCGCGCTCCTCCTGGATGTAGTGCCAGATCCTGTCCTGCAGTACGCGTTTTGGGATCCAGATAGGTCGTCCCCTGTTTCGCTTGGTGGTCGGCGGGGCCAGCTCCAGCTTATAGCTCCGGATGGCCGGCCCCAGCGGTGCGTCGCTGTTTGGTATCTCCGCGCGCAGGATGGACGCCCACTCTTCCAGGCGGAAGTTAGCGGTGACCGCGCCCTCGGCGAAGCCGGCATTCCGCAAAGGGTTCCGCCCGCGAAAGTCAGGATCCGGCGAGCCATCGGGCAACTGGCCCAACAGACCGATGTTGCGAAATGCCACAAAGTCCTGAAGGCTGATGCACTTGACGGCCTCGTTCGGCGGCACGCTCATGTGCGCAGTGTTGCGCCTGACACAGAACGCCCTGCCTGGTACTGGGGCCGTGGCATACCGGTACGTGAACGGGAGGGACCGCAGCAAACCGCGATCTAGAGCCCAGTTAAAAAACTTGTCGAGGGCGGTAATCGCACGGTTCCATGACGCCCGGTTGATTGCGTTCTGATTACCGAGGAGGCGGGTTCGGTTATAGAGTTTTATGTCGTCGGCTACCGTTTCAAGGATGTCCTTCCCACCACATTTCTCCGCCAAGAACCGAGCGAATGTAACGATGTCACGGGCGTACGCCTTCCATGTGTTGGCGGATGGACAGCCATCGGAGGGGAGGTCACGGAGGAACCGGTTGATTGCGCGATGATACTGGCCGTCGTCGGCAAGGACGAACGGCATTTTGTCTGGAACAACCTCGTCACGTAGCGCTTTCACAGCTGACGCAGGGCACTGGAGCGGACCGCCAACGTCCGTCACGCCATCCATGGTTCGCCTCCCGGCCATGGTGGCACAGTCAGTGAAGAAGAGTTCCACCATAGGCAACCTCCCATCCTCTCAACCAGTTAGACTAGTAGTCGGGAACGAGGTCGCTGTATACCAAAAAATGATACACACGCTGTGTATATATCAAAAACAAGACTAGTTGGTGTTTTTGCGACCGGGCGACGGCTGTGGCTCTGACGCCACAGGCAGGCAGCAGAGCAAGCAGTGTGGTTTTTAGGGGAGATCCAGCCGGCTTGGTCTTCACTCTGGGGTGAGACAATCCGAACTGTGCGGATAAAAATCTTTATCCGCACAGGGTCATGTCTCAGTGCGGGGGTAAATCGATAATCATGAGAGATATGGCGAACCTAATGGTTCGCCATCCAGCAGTGCAGGAGGAAACTGTCTCACTATCGAACCATTTTGTGTCTCATTTCCGGGGTATCCGCGACCACCGCGATCTCCCGGGCGTCGAGATTTCCGTCCAGCATCGCACCACTGCCAGCCCGAGGAAGAGCACGGCGGGACGCGATGGCCGCTTTCGAGACCGAGCGATCCGGTGTCCGCGTGGGGTCGCTGTCGAAGCCCTTGCCCAAAATCCGCGTCCGTTTTTCCGAGTGGGGTGCCGGAGAGGAAGCAGGCGACTTACGGAATCATGACTGTGTGGTGCCTTGCGAAATCATGGGCCAATCCAGAATGCAAAAGTCATGAAATTTCTGTTTTTGATCTCGACAAATTCTACAAGAGAATTTCAAAAAACGTGAATAATTAATGCGGCAATTATTTAAAATATTTTTGAAGAATTGTTTAAATTTTTCTGTTGTTGGCGCCAAGCCGAATTACCTCGTTGGCCCGAGCGTTGTCATTTTTAGTCCTGCTGTAGCTGATCATATCCCGCGCCTTCAGCCGCGACCATTTGTCAGCGGATCGACATGCATGCGCTTTATGAACTCGTACACTGCTGTCGCTGGCCAACCAACCGCGCGTCCGCCCCGGCGCAATTTGACGGACTTCGGAAGTTCACCGTTTCGCACGAGCGTATATATGTACCTACGCGACCGGAAGCCAGTCATGGCCAAGACCTCTGCCATTCTCATCATGCGAATTGCTTCATCAGATGATGTGAGCTCTGGCGAAAGCTTAGGTGCGCGACTGGACATCATCCAGCATTAATCGCCATGACTGGTTGGAGTCAATTTTAATCGTATTGTAGAGTTTCTAGGCGAGTTCAGGGTAAAATTCGAATTCTAATTGAATATTTTCTTCAAATATTTTTCAAAATATGTTTCAATTATTTTTGTCAAATAAGTGATCAATTGACGGGCTCTTCAACCTTCTCCTTGCGCTTCTTTCAGCTGGACAATGTGGTCAAGCCAGTCGGCCAGAATCTGAAATGCGCCGCCGACTTCACTTGTGTATCTTGATTTATTATAAATTCCGGCTAGGCCGGAATGGATATCCTTATGATTTCAGTGCGGCTTCGACAATGAATGGCGCGATACCCCTTTTGCCCATGATAGTTGCCGCGGTTCGACGAAGATCATGCCGGGTCCAATGAAATACGCCAGCCTTGTCCTGAATTTGTTTGGTAACTCGATCCCATTGACCAACCGGATTGCCTTTACGGTTGGCAAAGATGAAATCGTCCGGCTTTGGGTTTGCTGGACGAATTTCAGCCAACAGCGCCTGAGCCTGGGTGGAGAGGGGGATGATATGCTGCGTTTTGCTTTTGAGGTTGCGCTTGATGTCCTTCTCCTTCTCCCGCTCCATCTCCTGAACTTGTTTTCGCTTAGGGATGGTCCATTCTCCATCTTTGATCTCGCCCCATTTGGCGCCGCAGGTCTCATCCAATCGGGTGGCAGTTAAAAGCTTGAACCTGAGGGCGGCGGCGTGTTTGCTGGGCTTTTTGCGGCTCTTGAAGGTCTTCAGGACGGGCAATAGCTTCGCCAACTCATCGTCTGACAGAAACCTTTCGCCCTTGGCCACCGGCCTCGGCTGATCGAGCATGGCCGTATCCATGGCTACCAGATCGCGCTTTCCGGCCCATTTCAAGACTGGCCGGATATACCGGACTGCGGCGCTGGCGGTTCCGCCTGACTTCCAATTGTCAGCCGCGAGCTGAAGATCGACCCGGGTAACGTTTTTGGCAGGCCGCTCATATAGGTGGCCAAAGACCAGCTTGATTCGCTTCTCGTAATCCTCCCACCCGCTCTTGGCCTTGGCGATATCGGTCTTGCCATAATGCTCAACGATCACCTGCCGTAGGGTGACCGGCGGGGGAGGGGGGTTCTTTGCAGCCTCCCGCTTCTCCTGGCGGATCTTATTGGGGTCCTCGCCTTTTTCGCGGACCCGGTACCTTGTGGCTTCAGCGAAGCGTCTGGCCGCTGCAATGCCGATCGTCGGATATTCACCAAGATTGTACCGGACCAGTTCGCCGGTTTGGTCGCGGAGCTGGACCGACCAGACAGCCTTGCCGTCCTTCAGCGGGCGGATCCGGAGCCCCTTTGTCGATGGGTCAACGAGCTCAGCACGGGCACCGCCGCCGTTGTAGGCATTGATGGCTTTCGTGATGGCCGAGTCGGTCAGCTTCGTCCGGTCTGCCAGCGTCACCCGTGACCTGGTCCTGATCGGCCTCTTTGACTTTGCGTCCCCAGAAGGAGCGTCCCCCGAGCTAGTAAGGAGAGGAGCGGGAATCGGTGGGGTAAGGGATGATTGACTGGTCATTGCAATTCCATTCCACATCCAAAAGCTGAAAGTCACGCTTTCCGTGATTTTGCGCTTTCCTGGGGGTCAGTCAAATTGCTGGGGGTCAACT
>CAVTSC010000003.1:0-1032592 GCA_963737355.1 uncultured Pseudomonadota bacterium
TGGTGTGCGAACACGATCTAGCCCACGTTTCCGCCCTGCAACTGATCCAAGAAAGAGAGGCTTTCGCATGACCCAAACGGACCTCGCTCGCCTTCCCGCGACCGAGCTGGCTGCGTTAGTGCGGTCGCGTACAGTTTCTCCGGTCGAAATCATGGATGCGGTTCTCGCGCGCATCGAGGCGGTGGAGCCCAGCATCAATGCCTTCACCACGATCCTTGCCGAATCCGCGCGGGCTTCGGCGCGGATTGCCGAGGCGAAGGCGGTCGCGGGTGAGCCTCTGGGGCCGCTGCATGGCGTGCCTGTTACGATTAAGGACCTAACGCCGATGGCCGGCATCGCGATGCGCGGCGGGTCGCGCACCACGGAGGGGCGCGTGCCTGAGCGCACGGCGCCGCTCGTTGAGCGGCTCGTCGCGGCTGGGGCAATCGTCGTGGGCCGAACCACCACGTCGGAACTCGGTTGGAAGGGCGTCAGCCACAGTCCCCTTACGGGCGTTACCCACAACCCGTGGCGGCACGGGTTCAATGCGGGGGCCTCCTCGGCGGGCGCAGGGGCTGCCTGCGCCGCCGGTTGCGGGCCGCTGCACCACGGCAGCGATGGTGCGGGTTCGATCCGCATGCCGGCCCATTTCTGCGGCGTGTTCGGCATGAAGCCGAGTTTCGGCCGTGTGCCGATTGTCCCAAGCAGCAACTCCGACAATGTGGTCCATCAGGGGACACTGACCCGTACTGTCGCCGATGCGGCGCTCATGCTTCGCAGCATGGCAGGGCCGCATCCGGAGGATTATTTGAGCCTGGAGGCGCCGCCGGCGGACTACACGGCCGCGTGGGGCGGAGATCTCTCGGGGCTTCGTATCGCTTTTTCTGCCGATCTCGGCCACGCCCGCGTCGATCCCGAGGTCGGCGTCCTCGTGCGGGAGGCGGTTGAAGGGCTGCCGAATCTCGGTGCCGCCGTAGAGGAGGTGAAGCCGGGCTGGGGACCGGAGGGGGCTGAGCTGATACGTTTCTTTTGGCCGTCTCAATACGCCCAGTACAGCCGCCTGCTGCCGCACTGGCGCGAAGCCATGGAGCCGGGGCTCGTTGCCTGCATCGAAGCCAGCAACGGCATGTCCATCGCCGATCTGCAGATCATGCGCGAGCGTAAACTCGCGTATATCCAGGCCATAGGCGCCTTCTTCGAGGATTGGGATTTCCTTGTCACCCCCGCCGCGTCGACCGCCGCGTTTCCCGCCGGGCGCCTCATGCCGGAAGGCTGGCCGACGCATCGCTGGGATTGGCTGGCCTGGGCCGAGTTCTCCTATCCGTTCAACTTCTCAGGCAACCCTGCCGCCTCCATTCCATGTGGCTTTACGCCAGATGGGTTGCCTGTGGGGCTGCAGATCGTCGGCCGACGGTTCGACGACGCTGGGGTGCTGCGCGTGGCCTCAGTGCTGGAGGCGGCGCAGCCCTGGGCGCATCATTGGCCGGAGATGTGATCCAAGGCGCGTCAACCGCGGTGAATGGTGATCATCTTGATCTCGGTCATGGCCTCGAGCGTGAGCTTGCCGCCGAGGCGGCCTACGCCGCTCCGGGTGCCGGTGCCGCCGCCAAAGGGCAGATGCAGCTCCCAATACGTACTGCCTGCGTTGATGTTAACAATCCCGGCCGGAATTGCCTCGGCAAAGCGTATGCCGCGCTCCAGATCGGCTGTGAATACACCGACACTGAGACCGTATTCGCTGTCGAGCGCCAGGTCGAGCGCCTCGGCATCGGTCTCGAAGGTGATGATGGGCAGCACCGGCCCGAATGTTTCTTCGCGGTTCACCCGCATGGAACGCGTCACGCCCGTGAGGATGGTCGGCTCAAAGAACAGGTCGCTGCCGAGATCAGGCCGCGCGCGGCCGCCGGCAAGCACCGTCGCGCCAGAGGCGAGGGCATCGTCCACATGTGCCCGCACTTTCGTCGCGACGTTCGCATTGTTGAGCGGCCCCATGGTGGTGCCCGGGTTCAGCGGATCACCGAGCACAATCGCCTTTGCCTTTTCGACGAGACGCGCCGCGAAGGCCTCCGCGACATCGCGTTGCACGAGTAGGCGGCCGGTCGCGGCACAGATCTGGCCCGCATTGATGAAGGCGCCATTCGCGGCGGCGGTTGCCGCCTTGTCGAGATCGGCGTCGGCAAACACAAGGACCGGGCCGTTGCCGCCGAGCTCAAGCAGCATCGGTTTGCCGGCGCCGCGTTCGGCAATGCGCTTGCCGGTCGCGGCGCTGCCGGTGAAGCCGATACCGTTGGTGTCCGGGTGGGCGACGATCTCATCGCCGACGGTCGCCCCTTCGCCCATCACGAGGTTGACCACGCCGGCCGGCAGGCCGGCGGCTTCGATGGCCTGCATGAGTGCTACGGCGCAAATTGACGTGCTCGGTGCTGGCACCCAGACGATGGCGTTCCCGGTGGCGATGCCGGGGGCAAGATACTCGACCGGGATGTTCACCGGGAAATTCCATGGCGTGATGACCGCATAGACGCCGCGTGGCTGGCGGAGCGTCAGCACGAGCTTATGCGGATCCTGCGCGGGGATCACCTCGCCGCGCATGTGCTTCACGAGTTCGGCGGCGAGGCGGAACCCGTCGGCTGCCTTGCGGACTTCCCCGGTTGCTTCGGCGAGCGGCTTGCCCTGCTCCTGGCTGAGGACCCGCGCGATATCGCCGCAGCGCTGGTCGATCTCGGTTGCAATGGCGACGCACATGGCCGAACGCTCCCAGACCGGGCGCGCGGCCCAGGCAGCCTGCGCGGCGCGTGCCGCCTGCACGGCCTTGTCCGCCGTCGTGCGGCTGCTGCGCGGCAGCGCGCCGAGGGTCTCGCCTGTCGCGGGGTTGATCGCTGGCATGCGGTCGGCCTCGGGGGTCCAAACGCCACCGATAAAATTGTCGTAGACGGGCATCGTGACCGTATCGGGCATGCGACCTCCAGGTGATGGACCATGCGCGCAGCACGCACAGCTTTCGGATTGAAAAATCAGTGTGTGTGGATGCTCAAGCGTATTCCTTGGCCGTCGTGGTTGCACGGCGCAGGTGCTGAAAATTCTTCGCGAGGTTCGTTGCGCAACGCAACGCGAGCGCTGTGACGGTACTGGTCGGATTGACGACGCCGCCAGTGACGAAGCTGCTCGCGTCACAGACATAGACGTTCGGCACTTCCCAGCACTGATGGTACTTATTGGTGACGGACATCGCCGGATCGTTGCCCATTCGGCAGGTTCCGAGCAGGTGCCAGGCAGGCGTACGATATACGCCGTCCTCGTAATAATCCGTGACGGCCACGTCGAACGCGTTGACCGCCCGGGCGAGGTCACGAAGCCGCTCCATGCTGTAATGCATCATACGAATATCATTCGCACACGGCGTATAATGCAGCTTCGCCGCTGCCAGCCCGTCCTGGTCGCATTCCGTTGTTGAAAGCGTGATCCGGTTCGCCGCGCGCGGCAGGTCGTCGCCGATCGCGTAGGCGCCAACACTATGGCCGAAGTGGCGGGCGAACCAGCGGTGGTGTGCCTCGCCCCAGGGCGCGGCGCGCCGGCTGAGCGCGCCGATCGCCGCTGCACCCGCCGGGCCTGTGCGAACGACGTTGAAATTGAAGCCGTTGACAAAGCCGCGTGAGATGTCCGTCTCCGCGAACTGGCTGCTGATCACGGCACCCGAATTTCCCATATGGCTATCGATCTTTTCATCGACCCAGATTTCGGCGGCGACCAGCGTATGATGCAGGAGGTAGCGGCCGACCACGTCGTTCGCGTTGGACAAGCCGTTGGGATGGCGCCCACTCTGGGAAAGCAGGAGGAGGCGCGGGCTGCCGACGCCGTTGCCCGCGATAATCACGACATCCGCCGTCTGCATCACGCGAGCGCCGATCATGCGGTCGATATAGACCACGCCCGAAGCACGGCCGTCCGGGCCGGTCTCGATCCGCTCAACGCGCGCATGCGCCCGAAGATCCACGCCGGCGGCCAGCGCGCGCGGCCAGAGCGTGATCGACATTTTCGCCATCGATCCGCGCGGGCAGCCGGAGGCGCAGTTGCCACAGCCGTTGCACGCGGCGCGGCCGTCGCGCGCTTCCGAGAGCACGCCCGCCGGCATGGGCCACCAATGCCAGTCCAGCTTGTCGAAGCCTTTGGCGATGGCCCGCCCACTCTCGCGCAGCGGCAGGGGCCCGCACGGGTAGGGCGCAGCCGGCGGCATGCCGGGATCGCCGGCCAGGCCGCTCACGCCGATCATGCGGTCTGCTGCGTCGTAAAATGGTGCGAGATCCTCGTAGGTGATCGGCCAATCCGGCGCGAGGCCATGTTCGGTGCCCTTACGAAAATCCGAAGGCCGGAAGCGCGGCCAGAGCGCGGCGAAGATGTTGGTGGAACCGCCGACGCCGTTCCACATAAAGGCGTGAGACTGGCTGCCCTCCACCGGATAATCGTCAGCGCCGCGACGGATCGCGGGCTCCGGGCTCCATTTATTATGGCGCTGGTGCTGGAAATCCTGGCTGAAATGGGGGTGCTGTGTGGGCTGCGTCCAGCCGCCCTGATCGAGGCAGACTACTTTCAGCCCAGCCTCGGCGAGCGTGAGGCTGTTGATGACGCCGCTCGCACCCGCGCCGATGACAACCACATCCACATGATCGGGCTTCGTCATAGCATGTCTCCCAGGTCGAGCCCGCTCAGATCGACGCGCTTCACCTCATTGGTTGGAATCCATTTGCCGCGTCTATGCGATGGCATATCCCGATCCGGCTCGAAGCGCGCGTCGGGATATCCTTCGGGCAGAGGCGTGCCGTTGTATTGAACCCCCAGCGCACGGATCGCTTCGATCACCAAAGCCTGCTCATAATAGGCGAGGTAGACTTGTTTGCGGAACGCGTCGAACCGTTTAGGGCTGAGCACCTCGATGCGGTGCGTTACCTCGCGCCAGCCAGCGGCATCGACAGGCAGCCCCGCTCCGGTATTGGTCAACGCGACGAGCTGCGCGACCGCGCCGGGATCCTCGGCAGCCAAACGCGCCGCGAGCAGCGCGCCCATGCCGGTCGCCGTTGCCGCGGGAAACCCGTTCCCGCCGGGCAGCAACGTGTCCATCAATGCGTCAAGCGCACACCCTTCTTCAGGGCTCAATATTGTTTTCGGCTGCATGATGCTTACAATCTCGCCTCGGTTTCAGGATCGAGCCAGACGGACGCGGTTGGCCACGAAGGTGATTCCGACCATGTCGCCAATCGCGGGATGCCGAGCTGTGCCTCGTACTCGCCGTCCCAAGCCGTGACACTGAGCGCGCGTTGCAGCCGGCGCATTTCCATATGCATGCGCACGCGAAGTGACGCGTCCAGATTGGAGAGCGGATCGTCCATCAGGAAAGCCGCGCCGGGGTCTCCGCTTCTGCGAGCCGCATGCCGGGCTGTCGCGTCCCCGTTCGCGCTCCCGCATCCACGAGGGTTAGCGCCGTCATGCTAGGTGTGAATGGTTTCGCGCGCGGCGATCGCCGGCTCGGCAGCTTCATCCCACCAGGCACCGCCAATGACGAGCCCCCGGCTCACGAAACGCTGACGGCTCTCCACAACTTCGCCCACGACGTCGACCAGAGGAAATTTGCCATCCTCGATACTGAGGATACTTGCATCGCCGATGCTGCCGGGTTTGAGTGACCCGAGCTCCGGCCGACGGATAGCGCGCGCCGCGTTTACGGTGGAGGCCGCGATGATGTCCGAAAGCGACATGCCGAGGCAAAGAAATTTCGACATGGTCGTTACCTGGTCGAAAGCGGGACCATTTACGCAAAGCGTATGCACGTCGGATGAGATCGTGTCCGGCGGGAAGCCCTCCGCCATTGCCACGCGCGCGGTCTTCCACGCAAAGGCGCCCTTGCCGTGGCCGATATCAAACAACACGCCACGCTCCCGCGCCGCGCGTATACCCGCGCGGATCTTCCCGGCGCCATTGACCGGCGCGTTGGGGAAGGGGCGGTAACAATGCGTTAGGATATCCCCGGGACGCAGCTTGGCGACCACTTCCTCAAAGGTCGGCGGCGGTTCGTCGATATGCACCATCACCGGCAGGCCGGCCTGATCCGCGACCAGCAGCGCCACATCCAGCGGCGTGATGCCGCTAGGACCGCTGGCGACGCGGCCGACACGCACCTTGATGCCGATGATGACATCGCGGTTGGCCTCTGCAACCTGTAACGCTTCCTGCGCCGCCATCAGCCGCATATCCGTGCTCTCGCCCAGCATCACACGGTTTGCAAAGGCGAAGATGCCGGCGAAAGAAACATGCAGGAAAGAGAGGATGCGTACATGGCTCTGCTCGATCACATGCTTGCGGAAACCTGCGAAATTTCCCGGACCAGCCGAACCGGTATCGACGCAGGTCGAGACCGCGGTGCCGCGCGCGTAACGGTCGGCATCGACGCCGAGCGACGTGCCCCCCCAGTACACATGCGTGTGCAGATCAATCAGGCCTGGGGTGACGATACGGCCAGAAACGTCGCGGCTATCGAGGCCTTTAAGCCCGCTGCCGATTGCGAGTACTTTACCGTCCCGAAAAGCGACATCCGTCACGGCGTCGAGCCCTTGCGATGGATCGATAACGCGGCCGCCGCGCAGAACGAGATCAGCGATCATGTCAACGTACCTAGTGTATCGAAACGAAAGATCGTCTGAATCATCGTCCACCACCCGAAAATATCGAATACAAAATCGAATAACCGGATTAGTCGCAGGACGCAATAAAAAATGTTCAATTGCCAACTAAAGTTTGGAGCGAGGTCCTACACCGATTTCTCCGCGAATTCCTGAGGCCGCATGAGGACTGCCTCCGCAATCACCTTGTGCGCGACCGACCGATGGCCCTCGCGCGCGATAGCACACCTATGCTTTGTAAAACGCAAGACCGGATGCACAAAAAATGGCGCTGTCGCGATTTTTAGGCGGCTCTCTGGCAAACGATCTGCCGCGGAGGAGGGGGAGGATGGCGCGCGGCTCCCAGGTCAATTCAAAAAAAATATCTTTTGAAGTTATAAAATATTATGTTGCGTGCAATCGCGTTTCATACAATCGTGTATTCCAGTATTTTGACGGTGTTTTTGATGATGGTCATCTGATATGACGTGAAGTTAGTCTGTCAGCGACCTAAATAAGCGGTTTGTTGTTCTGATCCGTGCCGCTGGCCGGGATGCAGCTTGTCGTTGCGTCCTTGAAACCAGAAAACTGAAAATTTGGCTTCGCATTTTTGACCAAAAGGACGGGCAGCGTGCATTCCAAAAATTATAGATTTGTTATCGCGGGTCTTTTGTTTTCCGTGGGTGCCGTCAATTACATGGATCGTGCAGCGCTCGGCGTCGCCGCGCCCTTTGTGAGGACAGATTTGGGCCTCTCGCCGTCCGAACTTGGTCTCATCTTCAGTACATTTTTCGTCGGCTATTCGCTTTTCGCCTTTGTCGGCGGGCATCTCGCCGATCGGTATGGCCCCAAAAAGGTTTATATCTGGGCGGCTTTGGCCTGGTCGATCCTGTCCGCCTTGACCGGCGCCGTCGCCGGGTTCACGCAGTTGCTGGTCGTGCGCACGCTCTTTGGATTTGCCGAGGGGCCGATGAATTCGACGGCCAACAAAACAATCGCGAACTGGTTCCCGCGCCGGGAAACATCCCGGACGGTCGGCGTCGTGTTCTCCGGCCAGTCGGTTGGGAGCGCGCTCGCGGCGCCGGTTGTCGGGTTGCTGATGATCTCCGTAGGATGGCGGCTCGCATTCGTCATTACCGGTGTGGCCGGTGTGCTCTGGGTGGTCGCCTGGCGCCTGCTGATGACGGATCAGCCGCGTGGGGACGCCGTCGCCATCGTCGGCGACACCTTGGCCAGCGGACAGCCTGCGGCGGAGGCGCTGCCGCTGCGCGCCTATCTCGGGCAGCCGGCCATTCTTGCCCTGGGGCTCGGGCTGTTTGCCATGAATTATCCGTTTTACATTCTGTTATCCTGGCTGCCGACCTACCTGACGCACAGCTTGCACATGCCGGTGAAGACGATGGTCTTCGTCGCGGCCATTCCGTGGGCGTGCGGCATCATTGGCTATTTGGGGGGCGGCACCCTTTCCGATTACCTCTACCGACGCCTGCGCGACCCGTTGTTCGCACGCAAACTCTCGACGACGGTGCCGCTGACGTTGGGCGTTGTGGCCTTGTTGGCCCTCAGTGTCTCGAGCGGCGCGGTGATGGCGGTTAGCCTGATTACCATCATCATCATGCTCATGACCGCCGGGGCCCAGGCTTGCTGGGCGACAGTGCCCGAGCTCGTACCGGCGGCAAGGGTCGGCGGCGTCGGCGGCTTCGTGCATCTGCTCAGCAATATATCGGGCATGATCGGCCCCGCGGTCACAGGCTTCACGGTGCAGTATTTTGGTGGATTCGACGGCGCCTTTGTCGTGGCGGCCGTGATCGCTTTGGCCGGCGCGCTCGCCATGGCGCTGTTCATTAACCGGCAGGGGGTCCGGTTCGGTGGTGTCGCCTTGGCGGAACACGGCGCGGCGTGATCGTCTTCATGGGCGCCGGTCGTTGCTTAGCACACGCCGATCCCGTTAACTGCCATACTTGCCGGCGCGCGCTTGTCGCGCCAGTTTTCCCTTGAGACACTAGGACAGGTTGCCATGCACGTGAATGATTTGGATACGCCGACACCGGTGATCGACCTCGATCTGGTCGAACGGAATGTTCACCGCGCGCAGGCTTACGCAAATACGCACGGCATCGCGCTGCGTCCGCACATCAAGACGCATAAGCTGCCGGAACTCGCGCATTTGCAGGTGAGCGCGGGGGCGCAGGGAATCACCTGTCAAAAAATCGGCGAGGCAGAAATCATGACTGATGCCGGGATTACCGACATTCTGATCAGCTATAACATCGTTGGGCGCATCAAGCTGGAGCGGCTGCGCAGCCTTGCGCGCCGCGTTGATTGTCAAGTGGTGGCTGACAGTGAGGCTGTTCTCTCCGGCCTGTCGGGCACCTTCTCGAGCGAAGCCCAGCGCCTGCCCGTGATGATCGAGTGCGATACCGGCGCTCAGCGCTGCGGCGCCGCGACGCCGGAAGCGGCCGCGGCGCTCGCCGTGCGGGCGGCCTCCTTGCCCGGACTCGCATTTCGTGGCCTCATGACGTATCCGCCCAAGCACCGTGTGGGCGAAGTTGCCGCCTGGCTCGAGGCGGCGCGCGAGGCATGTCGCCGTGCGGGCGTCGAGGTGGCGGCGATCAGCTCAGGGGGAACACCGGATTTGTTTCATGCCCATGAGCAGCGTTTGATTACGGAATACCGTCCCGGCACCTATATCTATTCGGATCGTGCGCAGGTCGCGCGCGGGCATGGGACGCTGGATGATTGCGCGCTCCGGATTATCGCGACCGTCATCTCACGACCCGCAGCAGATCGTTGCATCATCGATGCCGGATCGAAGACGCTCTCCTCCGATACGCAGGGGCTCACCGGCTTCGGTCATATCGTCGAATATCCGGAGATCGGCATCGTCGCACTGAGTGAGGAGCACGGCCATTGTCACATCCCACCCGGCACGCAGGGGCCGATTGTGGGGGAAAGGGTAACGATCGTGCCGAACCACGCTTGTGTGGTAACCAATCTCTTCGACCGAATCCCGGCCATGCGCGCCGGCCGCGTCGAGGCAATGTTCACGATCGCGGCGCGGGGGAAGGTGCAGTGACCCACACGGATAAAATGTCGTCTGCAGGGGCGCAGGGCGTTGTCGCGGCGCGGCTGCGGGCGTTGGGGCTGACTCTGCCTGCGTTGCCACAGCCGATCGCAACCTATGTGCCCTTTGTGCGGACCGGCAATCTGGTCTTCCTCTCTGGCCAGACGCCGCGGCGCCCGGAGGGGGGATATTTCAACGGCACCGTGGGACGAGACCTAACCACCGAGGAAGCTCAAAGCCATGCGCGCCATGTCGGATTGCAGCTCATCGCCGTGCTGCAACAGGCGGCCGGCGATCTCGACCGCGTGACGCGCATCGTGAAAGTGTTCGGCATGGTCAATGCGACGCCTGGATTTCGTGAACAGGCAAAAGTCATCAATGGCTGCTCGGACCTGCTCGTCGCCGTGTTTGCCGACCGCGGCCAGCATGCGCGTTCGGCGGTTGGCATGGGCAGTTTGCCACATGATTGTACCGTCGAGATCGAGTTGATCGCCGAGATCGAATGACGGCGGCCGGAACGTACAGCGCGTTGCAACGCTCAAGTCGCGCCGCGTGACGCATATCCAAATCGCCTTTAAGGTTTCGGTTTAAATCGGAAAATCTTTTCTACGGTAAATACTTGGAGGCCTGGTCGCGCCACCCAAGGGCCGTAAGGCAAGGGATTTGATCGCTCATGGGATAGCTTTAGGTTTTTCAAATATTTTGTAGATTTTTAGGTATGAAAGCGAAGTTTTGGCGCTTAATTAGGCCGTTTGTTTCCGGCGTGCAATGCGTTCTTCTTGAGAAAGTACAGAATGGATCTTTGAAAAGTTAAATATTACGATCATGCGGATCGTCCGAATTTCTTGCTGAAGGAAAAACGATTTGTTCTGGGCGCTCCCGCGTAACGCGCCTTTGCGCATGATGATGCCAGATTATTGGCCGCGCCGCCGACCCATCCGGGATTTCTCGATTGGCAGCACCATAGTGGCAGTCAATGCAAAAAAGGGAGCGGACCCTCAGCTACCCCGTCACCAAGCCTGTCATTGGCCGCAAACGCGCCCCGAGCATTGCGACTGAGACGGCTCCGGGTGGCGCCTATGGCACCATAGCCAGCAGCGCGGGTCCCTTTGGGGCTCTGACTCAAATTCGGTGCAGGCGCCAACGCCTCTTCCTGATCATTCTTCTCCTTTTTTATAGCGGGGCGGATCGAGATCCGACGGCCTTACTCATGAAGGCATCGCTGATGTGCTGTTCTTTCAGCTCCGGGCTTCAACCCGCTGCAGTCAGCTACGGGCTCCGATTTTGTCGTGGACCACCTACCTGTTTTCGTTGCACTATGTATTCCGATATCCGTAAATAGGGGGCCGGATCAGCACCGAGCACTATCGACGTGGGGTGCGGTTTATGTTACGAATAGACAACAATAAAAAAAGGGGGGTCATGTACCGCATCCTATGCTTCGGTGATAGCAATACCTGGGGCTGCGGTCCTACGCTGCGGCCGCCCGCTCCCCGCCATCCAGCCGATAGCCGCTGGCCGCGTGTGCTGGGCGCCGAATTGGGGCCGCATTGCGAGGTGATCGAGGAGGGGCTGAATGCCCGCACAACCGATACGCCCGACCCGATGCAGCCGCTGATCGCCGGTGCCGGG
Source organism: uncultured Pseudomonadota bacterium (assembly GCA_963737355.1). Lineage (GTDB taxonomy): Bacteria > Pseudomonadota > Alphaproteobacteria > Acetobacterales > Acetobacteraceae > Acidocella. Next base: position 11,326 of record CAVTSC010000003.1, read on the forward strand.
GTGGACGGAGCGGCTTATTTGCCGGCCTGCCTAGCGAGCCACTTGCCGCTCGATCTTGTCGTGATCATGCTTGGAACGAATGACCTGAAGGCACATTTCGCCCGCTCGCCGCTCCGTATTGCACTGGGTGCCGGGCGGCTCGTGGATATCGTGCAGCGGATTGATGGCGGCATCGGTACGCCGTATTCAAGTCCTGAGGTGCTGCTGATCTGCCCGCCGCCGCTGGGTAAGATGTCCTTCTTCGCCGACGAGTTTAATGGCGGCCATGAGAAGTCTAGGGCCCTCCCGGCCGCCTACGCTGCAGTAGCCAAGGCGGCCGGCGCATTGTTCCTTGATGCCGGCACGGTCATCACCACGGATGGTCCAGACGGACTGCATCTGTCAGCTGAGGCACAGATTGGGCTGGGCCGGGCGGTGGCAGCACTGTTGCGCGGCCGGTTCTCTCTTGCCGCCTCCTAAATCTCTTCGCACTGCCTCCGCCTCGACGATGCCCGCACTGTGAGACGTCTCCAAGAGACGCCTCACACAAACAAAAGCCGACAAAAAGCTAACGAAAATATGCCGAAGTAGTGCTAGCCGGTCTCTGAGGACTCCCAACCATCAAGAATAAAAAAATCTTATGGGGAAAATCCACTATGCTGCTCCTGCAGTCAGACCTCGATTTTCGGCCTCCATCCTACTGCCCGATAACCGCGCCGTTGCAACTCGGCCGTTTGCCGGAAATTCGTGATGCAGACTGACATTGGCATAACGAATTGCGGGCAGCCGATCCTCGAGATGAGAGACATCTCGAAGACCTTCGGTGCTGTGCGCGCGCTAACTGGGGTGCAGCTCACCATCTTCCCCGGCGAGGTGCATGCGCTCATGGGCGAGAACGGCGCAGGCAAATCCACCCTGATGAAGATTTTGGCCGGCGCCTTCGCGGCGGACCCCGGCGGCGAGTTTCGCATTAATGGGCGGGAAGTGATGATTCAGGACCCGGTCGAGGCCAAGGCGCTCGGTATCGCAATCATCTACCAGGAACTGGCGTTGGCGCCCAATCTTACGGTCGCTGAGAACATCTACCTGGGATGCGAGCTGCATCGCGGCCCGGTGATAGACCGCCGCGCGATGATCGCTGGCTGCGCCGAGATTCTGACCAGCCTCGGCGCGCATTTCGGCCCGACGGCGATCGTTTCCGACCTGTCCATCGCCGAGTGCCAAATGGTGGAAATTGCAAGGGCGATTAACGCTCGCAGCCGTATTCTGATCATGGACGAGCCCACCACCGCACTGTCGGCGCGTGAGACGGTCGCGCTGTTCGACATCGTGCGCCGGTTGCGGCACGAGGGGCTGGCGATCATTTACATCAGCCACCGAATGGCCGAAGTCTACGAACTCGCCGACCGGGTCAGCGTATTGCGCGACGGTCGCTATGTCGGGACACTGGAACCGGGCGAGATCGAACCTGACGCCCTGGTGCGCATGATGGTCGGGCGCGACCTGTCGAGCTTCTACAAGAAAGCGCACGTCTTTGCTCACGCCGAGGCGCAACCTGTTCTTGAAGTGAGTCACCTGTCCGACAGCCATCGCGTGAAGGATTGCAGCTTCGTCCTCTCGGTCGGCGAAGTGCTGGGTTTCGCCGGCCTGATCGGCGCCGGGCGCACCGAAGTGGCAAGAATGATCTATGGCGCCGAGCATCGAACCACCGGCTCAGTCCATCTGGCGGGTCGCCCGGTGGCGTTCACGCACCCGGCACAAGCCATCGCCGAAGGCATCGCCTATCTCACGGAGGACCGGAAGGCCCAAGGCCTGTTTCTCGATCTGACAGTGAACGAGAACATTAACCTCGGCGTGTTCGGCCGCGATTCCGTGCTCGGGTGGCTCAACTTTGGGCGTGCTTGGCGGCGCACGATGGCAGCGATCAATGCCATGGCGATCCGCGTCGTCGGCCCGCAGATCGAGGTCGGCGCGCTCTCAGGTGGCAATCAGCAGAAGGTGCTGCTGTCGCGGCTGCTCGAGACCGCGCCGAAAGTGCTGATTCTCGATGAACCGACCCGCGGCGTGGATATCGGCGCGAAGGCGGAAATTTATCGCATTATCGATGAGCTCGCGCGCGGCGGCATCGCCGTGCTGGTGATCAGTTCCGAACTTCCGGAAATCGTGGGCATCAGCGACCGCGTGGTGGTGATGCGCGAAGGCGAGACCGTGGGCGAGGTCGGAGGCGCTACGGGTGTCGCGATCACCGAGGAAAACATTCTGGCGCTGGCCACCGGGGTCCAGCTTGCCGCGGCAGCATAGCGAGGATCAAGCCAGATGAGCAGTATCGTAACGGCGCAGAAAACCGTCAGTGCGCGACGGGCAGGCCTGCGCGGCATCTTTCGCGCGGTCGGCATGTTGCCGATTTTCTGATCCTCGGTGGCCTGGTGCAGCTGGGTGGCATCTATTTTACGGGCCAGGGCCGCTTCCTCACCTGGCCGAATCTGTCGATTGTCGCGCAGCAGGCTTCCGTCAACTCTGTTCTGGCGGCTGGCATGACCCTTGTCATCCTGACCGGCGGCATCGACCTTTCGGTGGGCTCGATCCTGGCAAGCTCGGCCATGGTGGCGTTGCTGACGTCGTTCGACTTCGGCAATCTTGCCATCCCCGCCGGGATGTTGATGGGGCTTGTGCTCGGCCTGTGCAACGGCAGCATGATAGCCTTCCTGCGGCTTCCGCCGTTCATCGTAACGCTCGGCACGCTCACTGCGGTACGAGGTCTGGCGCGTTTGCTCGGTAACGATACCACGGTGTTCAACCCGTCGCTGCCGTTTGCCGTCATCGGCAATAGCTCGCTGGTCATCATACCGGGGGTGGTCGCCATTCCGTGGCTGATCGTGATCGCCTTCGTGGTGATCTGCTTGTCTTGGCTGATCCTGCGGCGCACGGTGCTCGGGATGTGGATCTACGCGGTCGGCGGCAACAGCGTGGCGGCGCGGCTGTCGGGGATCAAGGTCGGTGCCGTGCTGCTGTTCGTCTACGGCGCGTCGGGCCTGCTCGCCGGACTGGGCGGCGTGATGCAGGCGGCGCGGCTCTACGCCGCCAACGGCCAGCAACTCGGGCAATCCTACGAGCTCGATGCGATCGCCGCTGTGATCCTTGGCGGTACGAGCTTTGTTGGCGGGATCGGCAGCATTTGGGGGACCTTGATCGGGGCGCTCATCATCGCCGTTTTGACCAATGGTCTTATTCTGCTCGGTGTGAGCGACATCTGGCAATACATCATCAAGGGTGGGGTCATCATCGGCGCCGTGGCGCTCGACCGTTTCCGCCTGCGCGGCTCGGCGCGTACTTGAGCGAGCCACTCGTCAAGCAAACGTTCGCGTTGCAACCCGGTCGGCAACGTGCGCGGTCATAAAAACGACCGAGGGGAGAACGGACCATCATGATCAAGAAGCTACTACTCGCCGGTGCGGCGATGATGTTCGGTATCAACGTCGCGTCAGCCAAGGAACTGACTTCAATCGGACTCTCGATCGCCTCGATGGGCAATCCTTACTTTGTCGCCCTCTCCAAGGGGGTCGCCGACGAAGCAAAGAAGATCAACCCTAACGCGAAGGTGACCACTGTTGCCTACAATTATGACCTGGGCAAGGAGTTCAACGACATCGACGATTTCATCGCCTCCGGCGTCGACGTGATTCTGATCTCCGCCGACGACGCCAAGGCGATCGCCCCGGCCATCAAGAAGGCCGAGGCCGCCGGCATCGTGGTCGTCGCCGTCGACTCGGCAGCCGACGGCGTGGACGCAACGGTGATGACCGACAACGTCCAAGCTGGCGCCACGTCTTGCCAGGCGATGGTCGATGAGATGGGGCCAAGCGGCAATGTCATTATCGTGAATGGCCCCCAGATCTCGGCAGTGATTGACCGGGTCAAAGGTTGCGAAAGCGTACTGTCCAAATACCCCGGAATCAAAATCCTATCCTCGGACCAGGATGGCAAAGGCTCACGTGATGTAGGCTTCTCGGTGGCGCAGTCATTGCTGACGAGATTTGACAACGTCAACGGCATCTTCTGCATCAATGACCCGGAGGCGATCGGCACGGCCTTGGCAGCCAAACAAATGGGGCGGACCAACTTCATCATCACCGGCATTGACGGCTCGCCGGATATGGCGAGCGCGCTGCAGGATCCGGCAATGTCGCAGATCTGGGCCTCGGCGACGCAGGCTCCCTACGTCATGGGACAGAACGGCGTGAAGCTTGGGCTTATGCTCCTGAACGGCCAAAAGCCGGCAACGACGCTAACCCTGATGCCATCGGTGCTGGTCACGCGCAGCACGATCGCGTCCTACAAAGGCTGGAACCCTTCCACGACCTGACACGGTCTGGCCTCTGGCTTGCGCGCCGGGGGGAGCGGGCGCGGCTCATGCCTTCCCACCCGGCCGCAGTGTACTCACCTGCAAACTCAATAACGAAAGCGAGCATTATAATGGAATATCGCCAACTCGGCCGATCAGGCTTGAAGGTTTCAACCCTGACATTGGGCACCATGACATTCGGCGGCAAGGGGCGTTTCTCGTTCGTCGGCAACACCGACGCCACCGGCGCCAAACGCATGGTCGACATGGCGCTAGACGCCGGGGTCAACCTGCTCGACACCTCGGACATATATTCCGTGGGGGCGTCGGAAGAGTTCGTGGGGCAGGCGATCCGGGGCAAGCGCGATGGCTTGCTGCTGGCGACCAAGGCGCGGTTTCCGATGGGGCCCGGCCCGAATGACGCCGGCCTGTCGCGCCACCACCTGATCCGTGCCTGCGAGGCAAGCCTGAAGCGGCTCGGGGTCGATCACGTCGACCTGTATCAACTCCACGAGTGGGATGGCGTGACGCCGGTCGAGGAGACCATGGCGGCGCTGGAATCGCTCGTGGCTTCCGGCAAGGTGCGCTATGTCGGGGCGTCGAATTTTTCCGGCTGGCACCTGATGAAAGCGCTCGCCGCCGCCGATCGTGCCGGGAGCGCCCGCTTCGTCAGCCAGCAGATCCACTATACGTTGGAGGCCCGCGAGGCCGAATACGAACTGATCCCGATCTCGCTCGACCAAGGGCTCGGCGTCCTGGTCTGGAGCCCGCTGGCCGGTGGTCTGCTGTCGGGAAAATATCGCCGCGGCCAAGGTCAGCCCGAGGGCGGGCGCAATTTTGCCGCTTGGAAGGAGCCACCGATCCGCGACGAGGCCCGGCTGTACGACATCATCGACCTCCTGGTGCAGATTGGCGAGGAGCACAGCGTCTCTGCCGCCGAGGTCGCCTTGGCCTGGTTGCTGCGACGGCCGGCGGTGGCTTCCGTGGTGATCGGTGCGACGACCGAGGAACAGCTCAGCACGAACCTGAAGGCGGTAGAGCTGCATTTGACCGATGCCGACATGGAGCGGCTGAATGCCGCCAGTAAGTTGCCGCTGCTATACCCATACTGGCATCAAGCTTTGACCGCGAGCGACCGGCTTGGCGCGACGGACCTCTCGCTGCTCGCACAGTATCTGCATTCCTGACGCGGTCACGCTGCGAGCCTGGCCGTGTATGCACTCGCAATCATGGCGGCTCGTGCTCGAATACCTAAAACGCGAAACGGGGCCTTTGAGAGCCCCGTTTTTATCATATAGCTGATTGAATTTGTTGGCGCACCCGAAGAGAGTCGAACGCCTAACCCCAAATTCGTAGTTCGTGACGGAACGAAAATTAAAACCCGCGACCGCGGAGCAGCTCTCACGTTCTCATCGCCGACAGGAACCCGCGCGTGACTTTCGCGGCGTTACAGCGCGCCCGCGACGGGGACGGTAAAGTGGAAGACGGTACCGTGCGGTGCGCGCGGGGACGCCCATAATTGTCCGCCATGCGCTTCGATGATCGATCGGCAGATCGAAAGTCCCATGCCCAACCCATCGGGCTTGGTGGTGAAGAAAGGCTCAAAGATGCGTTGCGCGATGGCTGGATCAAGTCCCGGACCGGTATCCTCGACCGCAATCTGCACACGGCCCGGCTCGGCAAGGGCGATGGACACGGTCAGCTCCCGCCTGCGGTCTGGGACCGCTGCCATGGCTTGGATGCCGTTGATGATCAGGTTCAGTAGCACTTGCTGCAGCTGGACCCTGTCGCCCAATACCGGCCGATTTCCGGCGGACAGATGCGTGTGCAGCACGATGCCGTGCGGCTGCAATTCGCCGCGGGTGAGCGCCAGCACCTCTTCGATGACGTCGCGGATGTCGAGCTTGGTATGTTGCGGCCCAGATTTCTTGGTGAGCGCCCGAAGGCTGCGGATCACCTCGCCGGCACGGTGCGCGTCCCGCACGACGCGCGAGGCGGCATCCCGCGCCGCATCAAGATCAGGCTGGTCCCGATTCAGCCAGCGCAGACAGGCGCCGCCGCTGGTTGCGACGGCGGCGAGGGGTTGATTGATCTCATGGGCAATGGAGGCAAGCAGTTCGCCCATCGTCGTCAGCCGCGCCGCGCGGGCGAGGTCCGCCTGGACGTTTCGCAGCGCCTCCTCGGCGTGCCGGCGCTCGGTCATGTCCATCACCGTGCCAACGAATTCGAGGTCATGGCCCTCAATGCTGTCGGGCTGGCCAACACTTTGTAGGTATTTGACCTCGCCATGCGGCAGGGTGATGCGATACTCCCATTGGAATGCGCTCCTGTCGCGCGCGGCGTCGCTGAGAGCCTGCTCGAACGCCGGGCGGTCTTCAGGATGCACCCGAGCCATGAAGGTCGTGTAGGACGGCGGCGGCGCCATAGCGTCAAAACCCCAGATGTGAAGGAGTTCTGCCGACGAGGCGATCGCGCCGGTGCCGACATTCCAGCGCCAGCTGCCGGTGCGGCTGATTTCCTGCGCCTGGGCGAGGGAGGCCTCGCTTCGACGCAAGTCTTCCTCGGCACGCTTGCGCTCAGTCAGATCGAGCACGAAGGCGACCCCCTCATTGCCACCTTCTTCGAACGTCGCCAAGCCGATCAGCACAGGCACGCGGCCGCCGTCTTTCCGGAAGTACTCCTTTTCGAACGGTGGCAAGTGGCCGCTCATCCTGTGCTCAGGCATCCTCTGGATGTCGCGCTCAAGCCATTCCGGTGGCGTCAATTCGGTCCAGCGTATTCGGCCCGAGACCAGATCCTCGCGGTTGTATGCGATCATACGAAGAAACGCGTCATTCGCCTCGAGAATGCGGCCTTCGAATTCCCAGATAAAGATCCCGATGATGTTGGCGTCGACGAGGCGCCGGATCTTCGCTTCGCGCTGCTCAAGATCGCGATACAACCGGGTATTTTCCAGCGAGACCGCAGCCTGCGAGGCCAGCAGTTTCAGCACCGAGATCCGGACTGGCGCGAAGACGCGGGGTGCCAGGTTGTTTTCCAGATAGAGCACGCCGATGAGCTTGGCCTGATTCAGCAACGGCAGGCAGAGAATGGAGCGAGCGGCATGCTGTCGGATGTAGGGATCTGCAGAAAAGTCGTTTTCGGCTGCGGCATCATCGAGGATCACGCCCTCCCGCGTGCGCAGGACGTAATGGAGGACCGACACCGGCAGCTGGGCCCCCATCACGGCCTCGTCGCACAGCCGCACGACGACGGTGTCGCCGCGGATCGTGGCTTCCGCCTCGATCCGCTGTTCCGCGCCGCGCGGAAGAATCAACAGGCCGCGCTCTGCCCCCGCCTGCTCGATCGCGGTGTGCATGAGCGTATCCACCAGCTTTTCCAGGACGATCTCGCCCGACACGGCCTGCGACACTTTCATCACGGTGGCAAGGTCCAGGTGCTCGACCGGAGCCCCGATCGTATCGGCCGGACCCGGTGCGCGCTCGTCCTCGCTGAGGTTTGGATAGAGCTGATCGAGTTGCCGCACCTTTCCGTCGGCGCCCCAACGGAGATAGCAGTGCCGGGCGTTGCGCAGGTGGGCCTGGGAATTGGTCTCTAAGCCACGCGCCGCGTAAAAGCGCGCGGCCAGTTCGTAGGCGAGCGCCTCATTGTGGATAAAGCCGTTGGCGCGGGCCGAGCGGATCGCCTGTTCGTAGAGGCGCATCGCGTCACCATCCCGGCCGTCGATGCGAGCAATCTCGGCGCCGACCAGCGCCACACGATTCTCGAAATTGTCCGGGCAATTCGCCGCCCAGAGCTGGAGTTGCTTTTGCCCCGCAGCGACAGTGTCCAGGTGCTGCTGTCGCTCGCCGGCCGCGGCGCAATCGTAGGCAGCGGCTTGCGCCAGCGCGTTGTAGAAATGATATTCAGCCGTTTCGAACGAGGACGGCGATGTCCATAACAGCCAACTCGCTGCGGACGATGCCTCGATGGCCGCTGCGTAGTCGCCGGCAAAAAAGCGCGCCTGCAGCTTGCGGATCCAATACCAGCATTCGGCAAGCGCCAAATCCGGGTTTTCTGAAAAGCGGAGCTCGATTCCACGCTCATCGAACTGAGCATCGTCGAAAGCGCCGAATGTTGGCGTCAAGCCACGCAGCGTGCGGATCAGCCCGAGTTGGGCGGCAATAAGATCAATGACCAATCCGATCCGTGCCTTCTGCGCGAACGCCAGGCCATGTTCGGCTTCGCGTTCAGCCTCGGCAAGCGGATCGCCCACCGCGAGAAAGTTGGTGTTCATTTGGTTGCCGCAATAGGTGGCGTAAGTGAGATCGCCGTTCTTGTTGGCCGCCTCGAATGCGCAGCGCACCAGAACACGGCCAGCCCGGATATGTCTTATCCACGGCACAACGCCAATGCCAAAATCCATATAGGTCCTGGCCTGAAACCGCGTGAGTCCGCGTTGTTCCACCAGGTCATAGCCGAGCTCACCGAAGCGATAGGCGGTCGCGCGATAGTCGCCGAAGCGTGGGCCCGCAACCGTGGACAGCCAGACATAGGCGCCGCAGGAAGCGTCGCAGTTGCCGCGCTCGAGGCTGAGATTGACCATGTGGCATGTGACCAGGGCAAACAGGTTCATATCCGTATAGACGGCAGGCGGCTTGAGCTTGGTTAGAACATCCATGGTCGCGAGGGATGCCGGATCGCGCATCAACGGCAGATCGATCAGCGCTTCGATCCTGCGGCTCCCGAGTTGCGACCAGACCCGCTCGTATTCGCGTCGCGCTTCCGCTTCCGTCGGATGCGGCGACCAGTCGATGCCCTGATGCCGGAGGCAGTCAAGGCCGACGGCAATGGCGCGGCTGCTCTGATCGAGCGTTGTGTAGAGATCCAAGCGCAGACACGCGACCGTGACGCGTTCGACGGTATCTGTGGCGCGGGTCGACAGCGCCGCCAGGCGCTGCTCGGCCTCTGCCAGCGCGCCGGTGAGAAACTCGCATTCGCCGCGGTGCAGCGCCAATGCGAAGCTAAGCGCGTGCCGGCGCTCCCAGGAATCCTCCGGTAACAGGGCCGCACCGGCGGTGAGATAGGTGAGCGCCGAGGCATAGGCGGTCGCGGCCTTGGCGCGCTGGCCCGCGCGCAGATTGAGCTCGGCCAGCTGCTCACGCTCGCCGCGCGCGGTGATCAAGGCGGCGCCGCGGTTGAGCTGATTGACGATTTCGAAGATGGCCTCTTCGCGTTTCTCTACAGGGGTATGCGCCGTGAGCAGCCTGCCGATGCGCAAATGCGCCTCGGCGCGCAGCCGTTCCGGTATGAGGGAGTAGGCGGCTTCGTGGATACGGTCGTGAATGAACTTGTAGGCGCTCTCCACGTGTTCAACCAATTCCAGACGAACAGCGTCCCATAGATCCGCATGGACCTCCTCGTTCGATTTGCCGAGAACGATGGCAAGCATCGTGATCTCGGCAGCGTTGCCGAGGCAGGCGAGAAGCTGCAACGCGGCCTGGGTCTCGACGGGCAGGCGGGTCAACTTGCCCACCATCAGGTCTACCACATTGTCGGTGAACCCCTTGGCGTGAAGGCGATCGAGCTCCCAGCACCACCGCGCCGTGTCATGGTCGAACGCAAGCAAGCCCTCGTCGTCGAGCGCGTGTAGGAACTGAATGGCGAAAAACGGATTGCCCCCTGTCTTCTCATGCACCAGCTGCGCCAGCGGCGCGGCCTCCTCCGGCCCGCAGCGCAGAGCATCCACGATCAACTGCTGCATGTCCGCACGCGCTAGCGGCGCCAGGCGGATCTCCGCCAAGCGGGCCCGTGCTTGCAGGAGATCAGCCTGGCGGATCGTTTCGAGCTTGCGCAGCAGCGGATGACCGGCCATGACCTCGTTGTCGCGGTAGGCGCCGATCAGCAGCAGCTGCTGCACCTCCGGCTGGGTAAGCAGATCCTCGAGCAGATCGAGCGTCGCCGGGTCGAGCCATTGCAAATCGTCAAGGAAGAGAGCCAGTGGATGCTCCGGCCGGGCGAAGACGCCGAGAAACCGCCGGAACACCAGCTGGAAGCGGCTTTGTGCCTGCTGCGGCGGCAGCTCCGGGACTGGCGGCGGTTCGCCGGTAATCAGCTTCAATTCGGGAACCAGATCGACCATGAGCTTGGCGTTCGGGCCCAAAGCCTCGCGCAGAGCGTCGCGCCAGCCGGCCAACTCGGCCTCGCTTAAGCCCAGCAGGGGGCGAATCAGGCCCTGAAACGCCTGCGCCAGCGTCGTATAGGGGATGTCGCGCTTGTACTGGTCGAACTTGCCCGATGCGAAGAGCCCGCGTGTTGGCACCAGCGCCTTGTGCAGTTCGTGGACGATGGCGGACTTGCCGCTGCCGGAATAGCCGGAGACCAGCACCAATTCCGGTACGCCGCGCTCGACGATGCGATCGAAGGCGGCACGCAGGGTCTCCACCTCACGCGCCCTGCCATACAGCTTCTCGGGGACGAACAGCCGGTCTGGCGTGTCTTGCTGGCCTAACGGGAAGTCATCGACGCGGCCTTGGGCTTCCCAGTCCGCCAGGCAATGCCGCAGGTCGCGCTCAACCCCTGCCGCTGTCTGATAGCGTTCCTCGGCGGTCTTGGCGAGCAGCTTCATGATGATCTGCGAGACCGGCGCCGGGATCTTCTCCAGCCGCTCGCTAGGTGGCACCGGCTTTCGGGCAATGTGGCAGTGCACCCACTCCATTGGCTTGGATGCGCTGAACGGCAGTGCACCCGTGAGCATCTGGTAGAACACGACACCGAGGGCATAGAGGTCGCTGCGGGAGTTGATCGAGCGGTTCATCCGCCCGGTCTGTTCGGGGGCCATGTAGGCGAGCGTGCCCGCGATGAATTCGGGCGGTGCGGGTACCTGCCGCTCGCGCGGCAGACGCGAGGCGAGGCCGAACCCGGTGAGCCGAACCTGTCCGTCCGCGCAATTCACCAGAAGATGCGAGGGTTTCAGGTCCTTGTGCACCAGGCCGCGCGCGTGGAGCTTGCCGACGGCCACGACGATGCCCACGGCCAAGGGCAGGAACCTGTCCACTGTCATGGGGGCACCGATCAGCAGCTCGAGCGGTTCACCGCCCGGATCCTCAAGCATGAGCATGCTGCCCCTGCGTTCGCGCTCAAGCGCCAAGGGCTGTGCTGCCCATGCCCCGTCCAACGTGTCCTTCAAGCCGTATTCATGGGCCAGGCGATCGAGGCAACTCGGGCTAGGATGCTCCGAGCTGGGCACCACGGCCAGCACGGCGCTCCGCTCGCCGTCATCCGCCTCACGCCAGGTTCTGCAGAAATCGCGCTCGCCGTCTTCCCACAAGACCTGAAGACGGCCACCTCGCTTTGTGCCAAAGCTAGACAGTAAGCTCATCTGCCGACTCCGCCAGCAAGCTGGTTGTCGCCATAGGGCTAGCGAACCAATGCCAGTGTACCAAGCCAGGCCGGACATGACCATGCCTTTCCTGGCGCCGGACGCTTCCTCAAGGCGTGCTCGCCCGAGTCTGCGCCGGCCCCTTGAGCGACGTGGCCACGATGGTGGTCCGCTGGCCATGGTGTCGCCGAGGACGGCGACGGCGTCCCCACGCGGATGATCCGCCATCAGCAGGCGCCAGGCGACCCCCCAGAGTACACCGACGGCACCGGTACGAAGGGAGCCGCTACCCTACGGAAATCATCAGCAGCTCCACAACGGGCGCTGCGAGCACGCTCCCAACCGACTGGTCGGAGGGCACGCCCCCCGACCGATGGTCCTATTGTACGTCCTGGCCGCGTGAGCCCAGTGCTTTGGCGATCGCTTTCGCGCCGGCGGTAAGGCTTCTGTCGTCAATACCGTGTCCAAGCCCGTCGAAAACGGTGTTCGTGACGCTGAATCCAGCTTGCGTCAGAACGTCTTCAGCCGTCGACACCGCAGATACAGGGATGAGGTGATCATGTGCGCCGTGAAGGAGGGTGATCGGCGTTGTCTGTGCGGTGGCCTTGCCCACATACCCACAGCCACAACAGCAGCAAGCAGCTTAATTTTTATGAAAGATGGAACGGCACCGACCCCACCTTAATCCCAGTCGGAAGTGGTCCTCACTACGGGGGCCAGCTCAGTGGCGCCAAGATGACCACCGCCCTGCTCGACCGCCTTACCCACCATTGCCATATCATCGAGACCGGCAATGACAGCTTCCGCTTCAAGGACAGCGCCGCCAAACCCAAAACCAGAAAGGACAAATCCACAGCAACTTGACCGGCCCACGCAACGCGTGGACATATCTTCAATCCGGGTCAATTCTCGATGAAGATCCCGGGTCAGTTCTCAGTGAAAATCAACACTATGCCCTCAATAAAAAAGGCCACAGGATAGCTCCGCGCGACCAGCTCGCCGGCCGTCTCAGAACTCTTGAAATTCGTTCCACGCTCATGTCTACCCGGCGAGCTGGCAGCGCCAACCTGGTCGGGCGCCCGGGAAGGGGGGCTTTTTCGGTCATACCTTTTGGAAACTACAGCGGACGGCCGTACAAAATGGACAGGTGCCAAACGCCCCTGTCGCGTCTCTCCGCACTGCGAGCGAGCGCAGAGTGGAGATAATTCTCCTCTTGTCCAACTTGGACACAAGAATGCTCGCCGACCGTGAAATCGCGCGCCGGGTTGGTGGCAGCCCACAGACGGTCTCGAAATTGCGAAAGCGTCGCCGGCAGTCTGTGACGTAGTCGGCCGGCCGCTCGATCCACCGCGACCAACTGCCCCACATCTCACGAGCGCATTCGGTCGTCGCGCTCGTTAAACCAATTTGTTGCCTCGCTTTTTTGTTCTGAAGTTTATTCTTTGTGCCCATGTTCCAAAAATAGTTGGCATGATTCGGACTGTGAAGCGGCGCTGAAACGGTCCCCCTTATGAAATCCACATCAATCCATTGATTTAGTTTTATAAAATGGCGCATCGCGGGGGCCAGATCGGCGCCGATCTGGACCCCGCCGAAATAGTTACCGGCGACAATCAAGGAGCGCAAATCGGGGCCGCTGCAACTGTCTCTTCGCGTTACCTCGCCAGAAATGTTCTCCGCTGTTGAGTTGTTGCCTCATGTAATTTGTTCCCCAGGGAATTCATCTGCGGGGTCTGGTGATGAGGAATGTGAGCATGGCGACGCGAGAGGAATTGGTGGAGGCGACAAGCGGCCGATATCGGGATGCCTCGCGAGATGAGAAGAAACGAATTCTCGATGAATTTGTGGCAGTGACCGGTTTTCATCGAACGCACGCGATGCGTCTGCTGCGGCGTGGGCAGGCGATCAAGACGGGAGTTCCCGACCTGATCGGCATCTCTATGAGGATGCGGTGCGCGCCGCGACGACATGGTTGGTGACCTGCCGCTCGACGATCAGCTTGTGCTTGGTAGTTCCTCGTCCAGCAGCGACTTCAGTTCCTCTCCGCCGGCCATGAGCTCGATGAGCTTTTCGACAGAACTGTCGCCTTTGGCGAAGGAAGCGAGCGCCTCGCCGCGTCGGAGCACGACAAACTGATCGCCCGCTGAATAGGCATGATAGGCATTATGGGTGATAAACAGCACGGCAACGCCGCTGGCCCGGACCTTCTTGATCAGGCGCAGCACGACAGCAGATTCCCGCACGCCAAGTGCCGCCGTTGGCTCATCGAGCACGAGCAGCCTCGCGCCGAAATGTACGGCCCTTCCAATCGCAAGCGCCTGACGTTCGCCACCTGAAAGCGTGCCCACCAGTTGGCTTCCGTCGCGTACCCGGCTGATTCCGAGTGATCGGAGGCTCTCTAGCGCAAGCCGTTCGGCCTCCCGTAAATCCATGCGCCGGAAAAGACCCCGCCCCTTGCTGGGCTCCGCGGCAAGGACGAAATTCCGTGCGACGCTGAGCAGGGGCAGCGTTGATACCTCCTGATATACCGTCGCGATACCGCGCTCACGAGCGTGGCGAGGACTCGCCAGGTCGGCATCACGCCCGTCTATGAGTATCTGGCCGGAGGTCGGGCGTTCGACACCTGTTATTAGCTTAATCACAGTCGATTTGCCCGCACCATTCTCGCCCAACAGGCAGAGAACTTGGCCTGGATAAATCGTCAATGATACGTCGGCAACCGCGGTGACGCCCGTGAAGCGCTTGCTCACGTTCCTGAGCTCAAGGATAGGTACCTCTGGCATGTCAGACACTCCCCATCGCCATCAGGCGCAGACGTTGGTTCGCGAGTACGGCAAGCAATAGCAAGAGCCCGATGAATAGCTGGGTGAGGTCTGCGTTCCAACCGAGGTAGAACACGCCCAGCGAGATGATCCCATAGGTCAACGTGCCGAACATCGTGCCAAGTGGAGAGCCGTAGCCGCCACCGAGCAGAACGCCACCGATCACTGCGGCCGCGATACCCGTAAACACGTAGCTCGACCCCAGCGTGACATTGCCGTTCTGGAAGGATATGGTCTCAATGATGCCGGTGATTGCCGCACCGAGGGACGTGCACACGAACAGAATGATCTTAACCCGCGCAGTGGGCACGCCGGCGAGCCGGGCTCGCGTTTCGTCGCCTCCGGTTGCATAGATCCAGTTGCCAAATGCAGTGCGCTGCATAACGTAGCTCGAGAACACCAGAAGCACGAACCAAAACAAAATGGAAATCTGAAACTGATGCCATTTGAATGCAAAGGCCACGCCCGCTGAGCCACCATCGCTCGCTGATAGGTTGGTCGACCCGGTCAACACGATGGAGACCGCCAAAATGGCACCCATCACCATAAGCATCGTCGACAATGTCACAATGAAAGACGGTAGCCGTGTCGTGATCACGAGCAACCCGTTAATCAAGCCAATTAGCGCACAGATCAGCAAGGCAACCGCGACGCCAATCCAGGGACTAAGCGAATAGTATCCGCTTATGATAGCAAACACCATCGAGCTTGCGCCAACCACAGAGCCGGCGGAAAGATCAAATTCACCTGCCATCATCAGCACACCAACTGGAATGGCGATGATGCCAAGCTCGGAGGCGGTATCGAGCCAGTTGGCTGTCCCGAGCAAGGTCAGGAATCCGTTTGATCCAGCCATTACGGCGAAGAATACAAATACGGCAATCGCTGAAATTGCTCCACCCGCCTCGGGTCGGAGGATAATCCCGCGGATCCACCCACCGCGAGCACTAGGGGCCGGCTTGGGCATGGCAGAAGTATCGAGCCGTGCGCTCATCACAACCTTCTCCACTTCAAGGAACAGAATAGTTTCACTTCGACCCTATGACATCCGCCTCAGTGTTGAACACTTGTAGAATCTTATCGACGTTCGTCTTATCGACGATGCTCGGTCCAGTTGAGACTGGACCGACCGGTGCGAGTCCGTATTTGACGTACTCATCGGCAAACAGGACGCCATAGTAGCCATCGAGATATGGTTGCTCGTTAATTAGGAACGCCAACTGACCGTTCTGGATTTCCTGCAGCGCGATCTTGGAAATCTCCATGGTCCCGACGTGCACCTTTCCAATCAGATTGGCCGCCGAGAGCGCCGCCACTGCAGCAGTACCGACGGCGGCATTCTCGGTCAAAATTCCGTCCACGCCTTTGTGCGACTGCATATATGCGCCAATATCGCTGGAGACTTTCGATTGGTCGATAGCGTCAGCAACCGGCAATTCCAAATTACTGGTTTTGATTTTCAGGGACTTTGCTCGTTCGCTTAGCCCTGCGCAGACCGCCTGTAGGTAGAGATTGCCGGGATTGTTAATGACGCAGAGGATATTCTTTGCGCCGAGCTTGGCGAGGCCGTCGGCGGCGACCTTGCCGACCTCAGGCCCCTGCTGGCCCACGAAGCCGAAAGCACCGTCGGCGCGCCACTGATCCTGCCCCGACTGGTCGACATAGACGGGAATCCCCGCCGCCACAGCCTGCTTGATATACGGATCGACCACGCTCGGGAGGAAGTCGCTGACCACAATTGCGTCGGGATGCTGAGCGATTGCGACTTGCATCGTCTGCGCGGACGATGCCTCGAAATCACTGCCGTCAAGCGCAATGTAATTGAGCTTCACGCCGAGGGCACGGGCCGCGTCCTGCGCGCCCTTGTAAACTGGCGGAAAAAAGGAGTCGTTGAGCCCCCCGGACACGAAGTCGATGGAGATCTGCTTCGCAGCCGCTTCAGCGGACAGTGGGCCGGATGAGGCCATCACTAACCCAATGGCAAACGATCTGGCCAGCCACACGGGCGGGTTAGGACGGCGCATAGGAAAACGGTGCTTCAGAGTCATTGATTTCCTCCTGTCAGCTGATCGCTTTCGTCGCGACCTATTTTCTTTTAATATTTCGGATATAAAACATTTCACTTGTACGGGCTTAAGTCAAGATAATTTATATCTACTCAGATTAACACCATTTGCGCGTCGGGGCTATCTTGCGAGCATAGGGTGTATGTGTCTGGAAGCTTTGGTAAAGGCCAAACACGTTTCCGAGGCCGATCGCGCTTTTCTGAGCAAGCGGACCTGAAGCGGTCAGAACAAAGAACATTTTTGTTTCGTTATATGATTGACTCCGAAATCGAAAAGTCTTCTAAAAGCATCAAAAGCACCCTAAGGGCATTAAACGAAGTCATCGTTGGATAATATTTGTTATAAAAGCATATAGGGATGAAACCAGCAGAGATGATCCAGATCATCACCTCGGAAGGTGCCGCCGAGCGCAGGCCGAACATCATAGTCGTTCCAGCGGAACGAGCTCATCACTTCAGATCCAACCGGCAAAACCAATACATAGCGTGAGAGGTAGCCCTGAATGACATTTTCTATTGAGGTAGTCGATCCAGCGTCACTCGGATTTGATCCTGACGGGCTTGAGCGTCTCTGCCAAGTCATTGAGAAGCATGTCGCAGCCGGCAGCTATCCGGGCGCGCAAGTTGCTGTCGCTCGACACGGAAAGTTTGCGCTATCTCGATGCTTCGGTTTGGCGCGTACCCAACCGCGGCTGGCGGCCGAAGAAAACAGCCTGTTTCTCCTCTATTCGAACACGAAAGTCATTACCGCGGCGACGATCTGGTCGCTTGTTCAGGAAGGCGCGCTCGGCTTCGGCGACCGAATCGCTGACCATATTCCCGGTTTCGAGCGCAATCGGAAAGGTGAGATTACGCTCATCCAGCTTCTGACACATCAAGGAGGTTTCCCCTCCGCTGCCGTGACTTTCGAGAATTTCGAAGATCATGAAGCATTGCATCGAGCCGTATGCGACTTCGAACTCGAGTGGCAGCCTGGGACACGGGTACATTATCATCGAGCGTCAGCTCATTGGGTAGCCGCCGTTTTGATCGAAAGCGTTACGGGACAAGATTTCCGCGCTGTTATTCGCGAACGCATATTGGCGCCGCTCGGCATCGAAGATGAGGTGCAGGTCGGTCTGCGAGCCGCAGATCAAGACAGGGCGGCATTTATGTATTCGCGAAATGATGACGGTAGCATGACGCCTCTGATGCCGGAGAACACGCCAGAGTTTCGTTTGGCGGGCGTGCCGGGCGGGGGAGGATTCGCTACGGCACGGGCGATGGCCCACTTCTACCAGATGCTTGTTGGCGGTGGTACGCTTGGAGAAAAGCGCCTGTTTTCGAAACGGTTGCTGGAGTATGTTACACGCAACTTTACAGGTGAGCGCATGGATCTCTACAGCGACCTGCCGATGCATCGCGGACTTGGTCCTTACGTTCGCGGCAACTCCGAGTGGATACCCGGGCTGGGCACGCTTGCCCATCCAACAACCTTCGGTCATGGCGGTGCTGGATCATCGCAATGTTGGGGGGATCCGGACTCCGGCGTTTCTTTTGCTTTCGTCAGTAATGCCCGGCTATCGGACCCTGCGCACGATGCTCGGATGGAAATATTAAGTAACATGGTGCATACGTCGATCATTAAACCTTGACAGTTACGGTGAAGGCGCGTGTGGAGGTCTCGACTTGGAAGTCTTGATACCCAGCAAGCTCGACAACATTGCCGCTGCCTACGACCCCTTTGCCAACCAGCGCGACGGCGTGCTCAAGGTGACGTTCAAGCTGAACTGAGAGGCCAAGCTCGGAGCGGTTCACGCCGTGTGCGCTCCGGGACACCTCAAAACATACTCTAAAAGTGTCCATCAAACCGGGGCAACTTTACATAGCCTATTTTCTTTAGGATTCGTTGCCCATCACCACACGTTTGGCTTTGACTAAGGCTGCCAGACATCGATCACGTCATGCTTTGCGTGCATCAACTTGACCGGTAGCCGTTTTTTTCCGGAGCTGCGTTTCAATCGCGGCAACCAGCGTCTTGCCAAAGGGCGCAGATCGGCTTGTTCCTTCGCGAGGTCGTGATACATAGGGCCGAGTTTGTCGCAGTAAGGATACAAATTGTCTCGGCTTAAGTCCATGCGTCTAAAATGTTTTATATTCGAAACGTTACAAGAAAATAGGTCGCGACGAAAGCGACCTGCCGACAGGAGGAAATCAATGACTCTGAAGCACCGTTTTCCTATGTGCCATCCTAGCCCCCTCGTGTGGTTGGCCAGATCGTTTGCCATTGGGTTAGTGATGACCTCGTCCGGTCCACTGTCCGCTGAAGCGGCTGCGAAGCAGATCTCCATCGACTTCGTGTCCGGGCCGCTCAACGACTCCTTTTTCCCACCAGTTTTCAAGGGCGCGCATGACGCGGCCCGTGCCCTCGGCGTGAAGCTCAATTACATTCCGCTTGACAACAGCGATTTCGAGGCATCGGCCGCGCAGACGATGCAGGTCGCAATCGCTCAGCATCCCGACGCAATTGTGGTCAGCGACTTCCTCCCGAGCGTGGTCGATCCGTATATCAAGCAGGCTGTGGCGGCGGGGATTCCCGTCTATGTCGACCAGTCGGGGCAGGATCAGTGGCGCGTCGACGGTGCTTTCGGCTTCGTAGGCCAGCAGGGGCCTGAGGTCGGCAAGATCGCCGCCGACGGCCTCGCCAAGCTCGGCGCAAAGAATATCCTCTGCGTCATCAACGTGCCGGGCAATCTTTACCTACAGTCGATCTGCGCGGGGCTAAGCGCACGAGCAAGGTCCCTGCAAATCAAAACCAGTAATTTGGAATTGCCGACTGCTGACTCTTCCGACCAGGCGAAAGTCTCCAGCGATATTGGCGCATATCTGCAGTCGCACCAAGACGTGGACGGAATTTTCACCGAGAATGCCGCCGTCGGTACTGCTGCAGTGGCGGCGCTCTCGGCGGCTAATCTGACGGGAAAGGTACACGTCGGAACCATGGAGATTTCCAAGATCGCGCTGCAGGAAATCCAGAACGGTCAGCTGGCGTTCCTAATCAACGAGCAACCATATCTCGATGGCTACTATGGCGTCCTGTTTGCCGCTGAGTACGTAAAATACGGCCTCGCGCCGGTCGGTCCAGTCTCGACCGGACCGAGCATCGTCGATAAGACGAACGTCGATAAGATTCTCAAAGTGTTCAACACTGAGGCGGATGTCATAGGGTCGAAGTGAACGTGTTCTGAAGATCTAATTGGAGAAGATTGTGATGAGCGCACGGCTCGATACTTCTGCCGGGGCGCGCCATCTCCGGCGCCTGATACCATGAATTCAGAGCAGGTTTCAGCCGCACATGCAGATCAAACTTGCGTCGCCCTCTCGTGGCGTCTTCTTCCTTTCTGCGCCGCGCAGTATGCGGATCTATTTCGTTGACGAAATACTGATCTGCGAAGCCGATCAGCCCGGCCGCTACACTGGCGCGCGTCGCCGCTAGTTCGTGTTTCCAGTTATCTATTCTTGCCTTGCCTGTGCGCCACAGGGGCCAAATATAATGGAGTTTCAGGGGGGGCGTGGGCTCTCCACCGCGCAACGTTGCGGTTTATCCAAAATGCGGTGGCTTCGATTGGATTGCTGGCCCTGTTGATCCGAACGTCCGGTGAAATTCAAGCGATTCGAAGGAATGCGGACAACAAAAGCTGGGGCCACGTGATATTTTGACGTGATATCGAAATATAATTATTTACCAACCTGCCCTCGCTAATATTTTGGGCAGTGCGTGAACTTACCCATACGATAGAAAATGGACCGTATAAATGAGCTACGCCGCAATGAACGCCTCAAAAGTTTATCAAGCTTGCCACGATGCTATCGACATGCGTAACCAACAGAAAATGAACGTCGGCGTGTATGAAGAAAACTTCCAACGCCTTGAGCGCTTGGCAATTTTAGCTCATCACGTGACTGCTATCAAAGGGGATGAGGCTGAACTGTTCGTCAGCGCGGAGGATTTTGCTCTTATCGCCGGATTCTGGCCGAATTCATTTTGGCCGCATGGCAAAAAGGCCCCGGAGCGATCCGGGGCCTTTCTTGGTCAGTTCAACATAGGCTTTCGCCGCCGCGGCCAACCCGGTGGAGGCTTGCGCGGCATCTTTGGAGGCTTCTCGGGCATCACGTCGCCGGGCGCGCGGAAGGGTCTCATTTGACGCCCTCTGGCGAGCCTAAAGATGCCTTGCGGTTGGTTCCGCGCGCAACACGGCGTGGCCCAACCAGGGTCACTCGATGGCTATCCCTGCAGTGTGTGTAACGTCGCGCTCAAAGCCTGGAAATCGTCGCCGGGCTGACATCATAGCTGCGCGCCAGCTCCTTCAACGTCGCGCCCTGGGCCCGGCGTTGCCTGGCCTCAGCCTGCTGCTGCGGGGTGAGAGCAGGGGGGCGGCCCATATGCTGCCCGCGCGCCGTCGCCCGACTCCGGCCTTCGGCAGTGCGGGTGCGAATCAGATCGCGCTCTACGTCGGCCAAGCCGCCCAGCACGGCTAGCATGAGCCGGCCGGTGCTGGTTCCGGTATCCGCCCATGGTTCCGCCAGTGACCGGAAACGCGCGCCGGCATCGGCGATCTGCTTCACAATGGCGAAGAGGTCGAAGGTCGAACGCGCCAACCGATCGATGCGGGTCACTACCACCATTTCGCTTGCGGTCAGGCTCTTGAGCATCTTCAACAGCTCTTTCCGGTCAGCTCGTGCGCCGGTCACCTTTTCGCAGAAAATCCGTGCGCACCCGGCCGCTTTCAACTGCTCAAGCTGAGCATCCAGGGTCTGGCCATAGGTGCTGACGCGGGCATAGCCAATCAGACGGGGAGGGGGCACAGTTTCGGTCATATCTTATGCAAAGCCTAACCCACTGAAAGACCACGGGCAAGCGGAGTTTGCAGAAGTCTTGATGAGGTGGACGGCCCCCGCTCCCGGCATCGATGTGCCAAAGTGGTCGTTGGTGAACACCACATGAAAGGAGCCGCCCACATGAAGATTAGCACGATTGGCCTTGATCTCGCTAAGAACTGGTTTCAGGTCCACGGCGTCGACGCTGAGGGCAAAGTTGTGGTCCGTCGCCGCCTGAGACGCGGCGAGGTTCTGGCCTATTTTCAATCGATTGAACCTTGCCTGGTTGGTATGGAAGCCTGCGCGACCGCGCATCATTGGGCGCGCGAGCTGACAGCGATCGGCCACCAGGTGAAGTTGATGCCGCCGACCTACGTGAAGGCGTACGTCAAGCGTAATAAGAATGATGCGGCGGACGCTGAGGCGATCTGCGAGGCGGTGACGCGCCCAACAATGCGCTTTGTGCCGGTAAAGGACGTGGACCAGCAATCAACAGCGCGGACAACCCCCGTTCGCGCATGTAATCGTACGCTGCTGCGTTGAGCACATAATCGGTATGGCCGGCCGCAGCAGGTCGAGAAAGTTCAGCCGGCTCTTCGATGAGCGGGTGCCAAACCAGGTGAAATTCTCGTTGCCGATCTGTGTACAAAAGCCGTTCTTGGCCTGGTGGCGGGCACCGGTATCATCGGTCGAGACCCAACGCGACCCTTGCAGACCGGCGCGAAGAACGTCGCGCGCTTCGTCGAGGAAATGGTCCTGCTGATCGGTCATGGCTTCGGTCTGCATGTAGCGGTTTTGCGTCTGCCATTCGTCATTGGCTTCCAACAGCACGGCGCCGATCAGGCGGATAATCGATCCCTCATTGGGAAAGATTCCCACGACATCGGCGCGGCGTTTGACCTCCTTATTCAGGCGTTCCAGCGGGTTGGTGCTGTGGATCTTGGTCCGGTGCTGGGCCGGAAAATCCATGTGGGCCAGCACGTCGGTTTCGCTGTCGTCGATGAAGACGGCGAGTTTTGGCCATTTGCTCCGGAGCTGATCGGCGACATGGCGGAGCGTCTGGCTGGCGCTGGTCCGATCGGGTTGGATGAACGCCTGGCGCAACGCGGCGGCCGCCATGCTCTGCTGCGCTTTCGGCACGTAGGCCAGTGCGTTGCGCATCCAGTGCACCCGGCAGCGTTGCCAGGAAGCCCCCATCACGCGCCGGATCGCCGCCTTCAGCCCTTCATGCGCATCGGAGATCACCAGCTTCACGCCGCGCAAGCCGCGCCGCACCAGGCTCTTGAGAAAACTGGCCCAGAAGGTTTCGGCCTCGGACGGGCCAATGTGCAGGCCGACGATCTCACGCCGTCCCTCGGTGTTCACCGCCACAGCGATTATGGCCGCGACCGAGACGATGCGTCCGCCCTCACGCTGTTTGAGATAGGTCGCGTCAAGCCACAGATACGGCCAGTCGCCAGCCAGCGGACGGTCGAGGAAGGCGTTCACCCGCTCGTCGATATCCTTGCACAGCTTGGAGACCGAGCTCTTGCTGATCCCCGACAGCCCCATTGCCTGTACCAGATCGTCCACCCGCCGGGTCGAGACGCCGCCGATCCAGGCTTCCTGGATCACCGCCACCAGTGCCTTCTCCGAAGTCCGGCGCGCTTCCAGGAAGGGCGGGAAGTAACTGCCTTGCCGCAGCTTCGGGATCCGTAATTGCAGGCTGCCCAGACGGGTATCCAGCGCCCGCTCGCGATAGCCATTGCGGTAGGTCGCGCGATCCCCCTGGCGCTCATAGCGGCCAGCCCCGATCAAACCTTCGACATCCGCTTCCATGAGCATCTGCAGCACCGCCTCCGCCACGCTCCGTAGAAAATCGCCGTCGCCGGCCTTCGCCAAAAGCTCGGCAAGCGGTAATCTCTCCTCGGTCATCGGGTTCTCCAGGTTCAGGTTGAAGTCTCGCAACTCCACCGTACCCCACCGATCCGATGGCCACCCATATCTACACCGTTATGAATTCCAAAAGTCCACCACGACCAGGGACACTACCATGCCAAGCGGGGAGCCCCCCTTACTCGCTTCGCGCCGGGGCGTGGCCGCTACCGATCGTCCGCCGACCGCTGCCATGAAGCGTTTTGCTGACAGCATCGGGAGTCAGAAAGGTATCAAGCCGCCCCCGGGCTATACGAAATCGGGGGCTATTTGCCGCGCCTTCCTCCAGGAGCACGCGCCCAAGAAAGTCGGCGATGAGCACGTGGGACACTCCGGCCCCAAATCGGCTTCTGCGGCCGAAGTGGCAGCGTCAACGCCTGGGCAGCCGAATACCCAGACCAATACGCCGTTGCGGATTCCCTACGGCAACAAGGAGCTCGCGCAGAAGCTGGGAGCCCGATATGGCGCCGGAGGATGGTATGCTCCCCCGGGCGTTGATCTTGCAGCCTTTGATGCGCAGGGCTGGCTGTAAGGCGCAGATGCTTTCGGAATGTCCCCGGGGCCGATGACACGACAGAGGCAATCGTAGGCACTTGTGGTCATCTTGATTCTCCATGCACCACCGCGGCCGCCATTAGTTCGACAAAATCCCGTTCCGAGAAGCCCACTTCCGCCAGGATTGTGCGATTATGTTCGCAAAGGCCAGGAGCCGGCGTGCGGATCGACCCCGGTGTGCCACCGAGGTGTGAATCGGCGCGCAATACGCCCCCTTCCCAAAGCGGGGTAAGGCTTTGATATCTCGCAGCGAGTTTCGATCGGAGAGGGGGCCAGATCGGCGCCGATCAGGCCCCCGGCTAAGCACCAAATTTTCAAGCTAGATCAAAGCTTTTTCCAATATCATCGGTGGGGTCACGCTTGGACGCCAATTCACAGCCGGCGCCTTTCTGGCAAGGCCGCAAGCTCAACTGCGCCACACAGCCCAAGGCAAAGCGAACAAAACGAGTCCGACGCTCGCCGCCTGATCCCAACCCGATTACGGCTACCCAGCGTACCGGAAATGCGCACGCTGATCGCCAAACTTCTGCTGTGCCAGCCAGTATGTCGAAGCTTCGTACTGGCGTGGTCAGGCTGGCGACAACGTCACCAGATCAGCGCAGCACAAGCCCACTACAAGCGCCATTATATGCAACTGTAGTACTAGGACGTTGTCCGCAAACAGATAGGTCGGCGCACCGCGCTGCTGCACCAGGCGGTTCAAGCGCGGCCATGACGTCAGGTGCCCACATGTCGTAACTGCGCAGAACACACGATACTACCAGCACGTTATAGCGTTAGGATAGTTCGGTCACGATACCGTTGAACGCCGAAGCCGGCGCGAAATGCGCCGGCTTCACTTGGCCTATCTTGCTGCTGTCGATTACGAGAAAGGCACGAATGGCCCTATCGAGTACTGCACGCTTGACGGGCACTTCATTAAAATTCGAGCAGGTCGCGCCGTGCTTATCATGCAGGCCGCCGGCGGATAAAAATGCCTTGTTGATCCCGATGCGCTGAAAACTCATGATTGCCTCCTCGGAGCAGAAGGTAGCCGAAGGTGGATGGAATACCCCACCTAACAGCACGATTTGAGCGCGCGGCATGCGGCAGACCGCGGACGCGATGTTGAGCGCGTAGCAGATAATGGTAATTTCGAGATCGGTGTCCAGGCCGGCTACGAGATGGGGCATTGTCGTACCACAATCGATGAAAATTGTGTCGCCTGACTGGACCAGTGCGGCCGCACGACGCCCCGCCTCAGCCTTGGCCTGAATATGAATGTCCTGTTCCGATTGTAGCACATAAGGCTTGGCCGTCGTCTGCCGGTTACGCGCGACGACATAGCCTCCCAGGAGATCGAGTCCGCTTGTCCCGTCAGCTAGGTCGCGCCGCAAGGTCATGGATGACACCCCCAGCAGCTGTGCCGCATCGCCGAGCCGAACGCTTCCCTCCTGTTCAGCCAAAGACCTGAGCCGCGACACGCGGATGTCTCGTCGGGCATCTGACGTGCTGGTTTCGAGCGCCACGTTTCGGTTCATCCTTCTATTACTCAGCCTTCCACGGTTTGACGACCACGACCGTATGTGACATTTTTCACAAAACTACAAACATTGGAGCCGCCTGGCAGTGCTCCGTGACAGGAGAAGCGTCTCGTGCCCGACACCACCCCTACTATGGCCACCAAATTAGCGTCTGTAATCGACCATACGATCCTCAAGCCCGATGCGACGGTGGCCCAGGTGCACCGCTTCTGCGACGAGGCGAAGGTCCACGGCTTTAGAACGGTCTGTGTCAACTCCATCTATGTCCCTCTCGCGTCCGAGGCTCTTAAGGGCTCGGACGTGGCGGTCTGCTCGGTCATCGGCTTTCCCTTTGGCGCGATGTCATCGCAGATCAAGGCGGCCGAAACCTCGGAGGCAATCGCCGCTGGCGCACAAGAAATAGACATGGTGATCACAATTGGGGCGCTCAAGGGCAAGTTTTATGATCAGGTTCGAAATGATATTGCGGCTGTACGCAGCGCCTGCCGAGGGAATATCCTGAAGGTCATCATCGAAAGCTGCCTACTTACTGATGAAGAAAAGCGCATTTCCTGCCGTCTCGCGGTCGAAGCTGGAGCCGATTTCGTTAAGACGTCGACGGGGTTCTCGACTGGCGGAGCCACGGTTCAGGATGTGGCGCTAATGCGCGCAGAGGTAGGAAACGCCGTCGGCGTGAAGGCGTCGGGGGGCATCCGGTCTCTGGAGATTGCACTGGCGATGATTGCGACCGGTGCGACGCGCATCGGTACGAGTTCCGGTGTCGCCCTGTTAGCCGAGGCCAACCTGAGCGCCTGACCCTCGCGAGCCTCGCGAGCCTCGCGGTCGCGCGCTTAGCGACTGACGATGGCACGCGATTTGCTTACTGAATGTTATGATAGACACAAATATGACAATTTGTGTGATAATAATAACGACTACAACTCGTCCCGTTCGTAGGGGGCCTACCGATACCAGGATGTAACCCATGCTGCTTGTCAGGAGGATTCTGTATTGTTCAAACTATTAAGTGTCGCCCTTCTCGTTTTGTTTGCTCTCCCCGTTGCCGAAGCGCATGCTGAAGACAAGCTGCCGATCACGCAGGAGACCTGCAGTCAGCTGCTGAAGTTCTATGACACCATGCCCTTCACCAAGATCCTGCCGCTCCCGACCGGGCCGGTGAGCATTCCTGGCAAGACTGGTGATATTACGATTGGCTTCTCCCAGACTGCCTTCAATCATCCGTGGCGTATCGCAATGTTAGCAGCGTTGCAGGCGGAAGCCTGCCGTCATCCGAACGTCAAGCTTGTCGTATTGGACGGCAACGTCGATGTGGCGAAGCAGAGCAATGATGTTCATGACCTGATATCCCGTGGCGTCGATGCGGTTCTGCTGAGCCCGGTGGAATCTGCGGCGTTGGTTCCGGCCGCGCGTGCGGTCATCAGTGCAGGCCTGCCGCTCATCGTGATGGATCGGGATATTCCGACCCAGAAGACGCTATTTATCGGTCAAAGCAATGTCACCATGGCTGAAGGCGTCGCCCAAAAAATGGCAGACGATCTGCACGGCAAAGGCAACATCGTCGTGATCACGGGCCTCAAAGGCTCGTCACCTGCCGATGACCGTGACCAGGGTATGGAG
Source organism: uncultured Pseudomonadota bacterium (assembly GCA_963737355.1). Classification (GTDB taxonomy): domain Bacteria; phylum Pseudomonadota; class Alphaproteobacteria; order Acetobacterales; family Acetobacteraceae; genus Acidocella. Next base: position 38,360 of record CAVTSC010000003.1, read on the forward strand.
AACGTCCTAGCGAAATACCCGGATATCAAGGTGCTGGCCCGTGGCGATGGCCAATGGATTCGGGAGCCCGCTGTGCCGATCATGGAAGATTTTCTGACCGCTTATCCGAAGATCGACGCGGTCTATTCGCACGCGGAGGAATCATCCTGGGGCGCCGAGTTAGCAATTGCGCGCGCCGGTCGCTGCAGTCAGCATATCCGCATCTACACGTTTGATGGTTCCAATGCCGGGTTCAAGGCGGTCAAGGCCGGCACTTTTCGGGCGGATGGCAACTACTCGCCCTTCATTGCGGATATCGGTTTGCGCGCCGCTCTCTACAAACTGATGGGCAAAGCTATTCCAGGTGCGCAATCGTATGCGGAACCTGGTCAGGAACTTGTGTTGCCCGATTCGCCTGTCGTGGTCGCAACCAATGCCGATCAGTGGATCGGTCGCGGTTGGGGAACGTTCGCGCCCACGCCCGATCCCTGCCAGAAGTAGGGAATATCAACACGCATGCTCGAATCATCGATCCTCAGGTCGTCGGCCGATAATGTCCCGCATCGGCCGGCGCTTATCGAAGTACGCGGGCTAACGAAGTCGTTCGTTGGCAATGTCGTGCTCTCAAAAGTCGACCTCGCTGTAATGGCCGGTGAGGTGCATGCTATCGTCGGTGAGAATGGGGCCGGAAAGTCGACGCTGATCAAGACCCTGGGCGGCATCTACCAGCCCAATTCTGGGGAGTTTTTCGTCGAAGGTGTCGCTTGCCGTCTGAAATCTCCGAGGGACGCTCTTGCCCGCGGCATCGTGGTGATTCACCAGGAATTGTCGTTGGCGCCGGATTTGACTGTTGGAGAGAATATCTTCCTCGGACGATTTCCGCGGACGGCCTGGGGGACCATCGATCAGAAGAAGATCCGCGAGCGAGCAATGGCTCTGTTCGAGCAACTCGAGATTAAGATCGACCCGGGAACCCTTGCCGGACGACTTTCTATTGCCATGCAACAGATGGTCGAAATTGCGAAGGCGATTTCGACTGACGCGAAAGTGTTGATCCTTGATGAGCCGACTGCCGTGCTCGACGAGGGGCGGGTCGAGACCCTGTTCGCCGTTATCGAGCGGCTGCGCGCCAAGGGCCTGGGAATTGTTTACATCTCTCATCATCTCCAGGAGATCTTTCGCATGGCTGATCGCGTGACGGTTTTGCGAGACGGCCAGCGCAGCGGAGCCGCGGCCGTGGCCGATATCGATTCAGATTGGCTCGTGAACCGTATGATTGGCCGCGATTTTCCGCAGCATACACCGCATGACCGTAGTACAGGACAATTCGCGCTGGAGGTGGTCGGCCTTTCCTGTGCGCCTTTTGTGGAGAACGTCAGCTTCGCCGTGCGCGAGGGCGAAGTGGTCGGTTTGGCGGGTCTGGTGGGGGCTGGTCGATCCGAGGTCGCGCAAGCAATCATAGGCCTCAACCGCCCGACCTCGGGAACCCTCCGCGTCTTTGGCCAGACGGTGAAGATCGGCAATCCGCGCGACGCCGCACGGCTGAAGATCGCCTATGTGACGGAAGATCGAAAGACCCAGGGGCTTCTACCTAATCGGCCGGTCCGCGAGAACGCGACGATTTCCAATCTTCGTCGATTCAACTGGCTCGGCTTTCTGCGTCTCGGGATGGAATTAAATTATGTTCTCGGGATGATCCGCCGTCTCGACGTGCGTCTTGCGAATGTTAAGACTGAAATACGGATGCTCAGCGGCGGCAATCAGCAGAAGGTGTTGATTGCCCGCGCACTTGCTGTCGAGCCGCGGATTCTCATTTTCGATGAGCCGACGCGCGGCGTCGATATCGGCGCGAAGCAGGAAATTTATCGTTTCATAGAGACACTGGTCGCAGATGGTGTGGCGATCCTCCTCATTTCGTCGGAGATGGAGGAGATTCTTCGCCTGTCGGACCGTGTAGTCGTGCTGCGACAGGGCCGGGTTGCCGCAACCTTGCCGCGTAAGGATGCCACCGAAACCTCCATCATGAAAGCGGCCGCCCTTGCTTGAATCTCCAGCTGTTCCGTTCGACTTCCGTCATAACGTGGGCCGGCTTGCGCGCGGTTGGCAACGCCTTGGTGTCCTAGCGGCGCTCGTACTACTTGTCATAGCTGCCTCCTTCCTCTCCGACCGGTTCCTGACGCTTTCGAACGTCCTAAATGTGCTTCGCCAGGTGTCCATCGTTGGGGTTCTGGCGATCGGCATGACCTTCGTCATTTTGACCCGCGGTATCGATCTGTCCGTTGGGTCGACGCTCGGCATTGCGGTCGTGATCTTTGCAGGCTTCATAGACCCACATGGCATGGCGATCGCCATTCCCTTGGGCTTTGCAGCGGCAGGATTTGGAGGGCTGATCAACGGCCTCGGCGTCGCCTATGCTCGGATCCCGGCTTTCATCATGACGCTCGGAACCCTCTCCTTCGTCCGCGGCCTCGCTTTTATCTACACGGGAGGTACGCCGGTCCCGATCTTGAGTGAGGCATTCTACAACCTGGGCAACGGTAATCTTCTTGGCGTTCCTATTCCGGTGTACATTCTCGTTGCCGTCCTGATCGTGAGTGGTGCTGTGCTGCAACTGACATCGTTCGGCCGCTCAATCTACGCCATCGGTTCGAACGAGGAGGCCGCAGAGACTCTCGGGTGTACCTGTGCGGTTCTACACGACACTGGTATACGTTATCTCGGGCTTCACTGCGGGACTCGCTGGCCTGGTCTACGCGTCACAGCTTAGCATTGGCACGCCGATTGCCGGGCAAGGCTATGAGTTGGATGCTATTGCGGCCGTGGTAGTTGGCGGCACTTCGCTTTACGGTGGCAAGGGATCCGTTCTTGGCACTTTCATAGGCACGCTTATCATCGGCATTCTCGCCAACATTCTCAACTTGAGAGGCGTCGATCCTTTTGTTCAGCAGCTTTTCAAAGGCGGCCTGATCATCATCGCCGTTTTCATCATGAGCAGATCGGAACGGTAACGATGTCTGTGGGTCAAGAATATCTCGACGGAATTGAAAGCGTCTTCGACGGGCTGCGTCCCGCTGTCGATGCCTATGTTACGCGCGACCGTGTAAGGCAGTACTTGGCGGCGATCGCTGATATACCCGCGCCGTCGACTGCTGCCAGCGCACTCCGTGGACCGGTGATCAGAGGCCTGTTAGAGGCGGATGGAGTCCTCACCCAGCGGCTCTCTTTCGACACGAATTTCGGCAATACCGGAAGTGCCGCGATCCTGACCGGTCAGCGGGGATCGCCCAAGCCGTTATGGTATTTCGCCCATCTCGATACGATCAGCTATCTCGTGCAACCGTTCGACGGGGAGCGCTATCCGCTGGTGCCCTTCTGCTATCATTTGGTTCAGCAGGGCGTTCGCCCCGCATCAGTCTACCGCTACGATTTTTCGACCAATGCTTACGGCGTCGTCAGCCAGGGCATGCTTGATACGACAGAGGGCAAGCCGTTCTTTCGACCAGGCGCCGGTGCTCCCGCACTTCGACCCGGCGACCGGATTGTCCCCACGAGCCGCTATCGAGAGACGTCAGACGCCGGTGATTTCATTGGCCACGTCGATAACGCCGGCGGCGTTGCGGCGCTGGCCGTCGCCGCACCTGTGCTCGCTGAGGCCGGCGTCGAGGCGCTTCTCGCCTTCCCGGATGAGGAGGAGGGGCCGCCGGGAGCGGGCAATCAAATGATCGGGCGCGGTGGAACGCGGATCGTCAATCTTCTTCCGACACCCGATCTCGCCATCATCGCCGATGTGCAACAGGCGGGCGGCGACACGGATTCCGACATACGGGGGGGTATCGTCAACTCCTGCAAAATGGGCGAGGGGGCAATGCTTGCGGAGTTCTCAAGCCTTGCCCGCGGATCTGTTACGCCACCAGATCTTTATATGCTGGCGCAACATGCGGCGACGCTCATGGTGAAGGTCGGCGTCCGCGTGCAAGAGTCCAACAACGCTTATACCTCGCGCAGCGACGATGTGAGCGTGATGCTCAAGACGCCGAATATTCTTCTGCTGGGGTTTCCTGGCCTGAACCGGCATTTCGATCTGGGGGAGCCGAGAGCACATCTTGACGACGTCGTCGACCTTGCAAAGTCGTTGGTCTATTGGTCCGCGCTTCGTCCCGTCTTCGTCAGGCGTCGGTTAGCTTTGCTTGGAGGATCGTCATGACAGACCTCGTCACGGTTGGCTGGCTTACGATCGATGACATCGTGCTGCCTAACCGTTCGTGTCAATTCGACATCGTGGGCGGAGGTGCCCTCTATTCGGCAGTCGGGGCGCAGATTTGGGGATCGAAAGTTGGGATCCACGCGGTTGCCGGACGGCCATCGATCGATTACGTTCGACGATCGATTGCGGATCGTGGCCTCGATGTCGAGGGTATCACTCCAATAGAGGGTAACGGTCTGCAGCTATGGCTTTTGCACGAGAACGATGACAGCAAGCAGCAATTGCCAAAGCTTACCTCGTCGTCTGTCGAAGAGCTGGATGAGGGGCGGCCGCCGTTACCGACGGGTTATGAGAACGCTCGAGGGTTCCACATCGCGCCTCATGGGCCCGCTGGATCATTTGCAAGCGCTGCTCGGCTTAGCCGGTTTCCGGGGCGTCCAGTCGTTACGATGGATCTCCTGTCCGATACTTTTATCGACCGGCGGCTTTATCATGACACTAGTTTTCTGAGGCACCTGACAGCATTCCTTCCGAGTGAAGCGGAGATCGACCGTATCTGGAAGCCCGCTGATCTGGGCGACTGGTTGATCGAACACGCGGTCATGCAGCACTGTCACATCGCGGCCAAGCTTGGCTCGGCGGGTTCCCTTGTGTGCGAGGCTCAGACGGGAACACTGTATCGCGTTCCCACCGTGTCGGCGCAGGTAGTCGACACGACGGGAGCGGGGGATGCCTATTGCGGTGGCTTTTTAGCGGGGCTTGTGGCAGGCTGTCCGGTCTTCGAATGCGCTGCGATGGGAACTGTCTCAGCCTCGTATGTCATCGAAGCGTATGGTGCCCTGGCCACCACACGCCCGAACGACGCAGACCGTGACCGGCGGTTGGAAAACGTCCTCGCCAGGATAGAGTGCATCACACGCTGACGTTGGTCCGGGTCTTCTTCAAGCAATGATTTCCGGCCTGAGAGCCTAAAAATCTTTTTGCATGGTGTCTCTGGGAGGTGTGCGGAGCTTAAATTTGTTTGGTAGCACCGCGACATCTGGTTCCCCTTCGTGCATGAGACGCGCACGGGCCGTTCGCAAAGTACTTTGTTTCCGGTCGGTTTTCGCTCTCGGGCGCGGGAACACGATGGTGATTTCTGGCCAGCCTTAATATTCACTTCGATATCAGCGCAAAAAGCGCGGCGATCGCCGGTGTCTCGATCGATAATATCGGCTCGGATACGGGCAAAATGGCACCGATGAGCGATATACTGGCCGGGTATTAAGGCGAGCGATCACGCCAACATCTCGGCGACGGCGGGATTGTCAAGTGTGGTGGTATCGAAACTCTGGCGCAGCGCGGTGTGGATTCTCTGGAGAGGGACGTCACGGCGAATGCCGCAACTTCTCCACAGCCGTCATTAGGCGCGCGACGCGCTCGGGATCGACGGGATTCCACCAAACCCCATCTCGTTTTAGCCATTGACCGACGATTGCGCCGTCAGCAACGGTAAAGAGGCTCGGCACCTGATCGGCATCGAGGCCGGAACCGACAATGACAGGAAGATTGGTGCCGGCGCGCACCTGCTCGACCTCATCCACCTGAGTCGGCGATCCCGTCCGCGCGCCCGTGGCGATTAATACATCGGCATCGAACCATTCGGCGTCCGTCGATTGTTCGGTGACGCTGCGGTCTGCGGTGATCGCATGGGCACCAAACTTCACATGTACATCGGCGAAGATGCGAACATCCTGCGCGCCGATGGCGGCGCGGTAGCGCAGTGCGCGGGGCGCAGGCCCGTTCAGAAAACCCTCATTCGCGACATAGGCATTGACCCATTGATTGGCGCGGACCCAACGCGCGCCAACCGCCTTGGCAACCGCGAGGGCAGGTATAACGCCATTGGCGACGCAGGTGATGCCGATCGGCGTATCGACCGCGCCGCGCACCTCCATACAGGCAGCGGTAAGGCCTGAGACGGTCTCCGGCCCGATATCCTCGGGGCGCGAGAAGGGCAGGTCGCTCGCATTTTCGAGGATAATGCCATCGACGCCGCCCTCGGCAAGGGTGCGCGCGTCCGCGACAGCGGCGGCATAGATTTCGCGTACTGGGGACCCGTCGTAACGCGGCGCACCAGGCAGCGCACGCAAATGGATGACACCGATGACAGGCTTGGGCCGCCCGAAAAGCTCGGCTAGGGCATCGGGCTTCGTCGGAAGTACTTTAGGCGCTGCCATAAGATTTCTCCTTGAGTTGTGTGACTTCCGCTGGGATGAGCGTCCCGGAGAAGCGGTTGAGGTCGTTCGGTGTCGGGTAAAAAAGTTGAACGCCCGGTTGCGGGCAGCTCAGAGTCGCCGCCATGACGGTATTGCAAGCGCCCTGTGCTTCGGAAGGCTGCTCTGCGCATCTCGGCTGTTTGTTTGTCTCATCGTTGGTGGGAACCGCCGGTCGCTCAGTGGATGTCCATCAATCGCTTCTCGCACGATGCCGGCGAGGGTGAGGATTTCCGGGGGGCGATCGTTGCTAAGTTCCTCAGCCAAAATCACCCGATGCAAATGTCAGGGCGACGGTTGATCCAGGGCCGCGCTTCCTCAACTTGAGCCGCAAGACGGAGAATTGTCGCTTCGTCACCATAACGGCCGACAAGCTGAACTCCAATCGGAGCGTTATTGTCAGTCAAAGCAGCAGGTACAGATAGCGCTGGGAGGCCGGAGATGTTGAATGCGAACATGAACGCGGCGTCGGTCCATTTTGCGTTGTATGCATCGAAGTCCGTTTCGTTCATGTCCCAGTACCCGAGCGGCCGAGGTGGTTGCGTAAGCGTTGGTGTGAGAAAGACGTCGAAGGGATGGAGCTCAGCTTGGATCTGTTGATTAGCTTTGCGGATCACATGAATGCTTGCCGCATGTTCGGTTGCGGATAGCAAACGTCCCCGCCGCAGTTGAGACCAATTGAACGGAACCAGATCAGAACTCCTCTACGGAGCGCCCTACGATCTTCGCCAGCGCATCAAAATCAAGGGCCGTCTGAACCGCATTCATTTGATTGTAGTTGAACCAGGCACCCTCGAGATCGGTCTTCATGTCATATCGCACGAGCGTGTGGCCAAGCGATTCGAAAAGCGCCGCAGTATCCTGCATGGCGCGTGTAACCTCCGGTGCAAAAGCGGGCCCCCAAGGCGTCGTCAGGGTATAGCCGATTCTGAGGCGCTTCGGCCGTTTTTGAAGACTGGAAAGCCACGACTCTGTCGGCGTGGGAAGCGTGTAGGGATCGCCGGGCAGGTTACCAGCAGTCACGTCGAGATACGCTGCGGTATCGCGGACTGTACGCGTGACTGCGAAGAAATAGACGCTGCCGAACCAAATATCGACGTCCATCGGACCGTAGGTGATGCGCCCCCGCGACGGTTTAAGGCCAACTAGGCCGCAGCAAGAGGCGGGAACGCGGATTGAGCCGCCGCCATCGGTACCCTCGGCCAGCGGCACCATCCGAGACGATACCGCCGCCGCCGCGCCTCCGCTGGAGCCCCCCGGCGTAATATTCGGATTCCAGGGGTTGAGGGTTGGGCCATAAAAACGCGGCTCCGTTGCGATACACCAACCGTTTTCTGGAACATTGGTTCGACCGAGCGGCACGAAACCCGCGGCCTTAATCCGCCGCACCATTTCCGAGTCGGAGTTGCAAACAAAATCTTTGCGGTAGCCCATGCCCGCGGTCAATCGCGTGCCTTCCCACATCGAACCGATGTCCTTCAGGAGAAAGGGCACCCCGGCAAACGGCCCTTCCAGCGACTCCGAAGCCGCCATCTCGCGCGCAAGGTCGAATGTCTCGATCACCACCGCGTTTAATTTCGGATTGAGTGATTCGATTGCGCTGATCGCGACATCGGTAAGTTCAGTCGCAGACACTTCCCCTGTCCGGACTAATTCGGAAAGACGCAGTGCGTCGCTGTCTGCGTAGAGACGAACGAGATCGGGTGTAAGGGTCGTCATTCGGGGTGCTCCGACGTTCGGCATCGCTTGTGTGACGGGTATCAATTATTCATCTAATCGTTTCACAAAAAACTTGAAGACGCAAGGTGACGTACCAGGCAAAATCGTGGCTATCCTTAAGGGACGGTAAGTAAAAAAATAAACAAACGGCGCAGATCTCGCAAAAGGTTGGGTAGTCGAGTCGTTGATTGACGTAGGGAAAGTTGGTTCATTGGCCGTCAGATATTCTAGGAATATGCAAAACCTTTCGGCATTAACACCGCGACGCTGGCTTAAAGACTATCCAAGATCGGTCCGATGTGGAATATCTATTGGCAAATCCATACGAAGCGTCTCGTTCCCAGAAACGCTTCCTCAGAAAATGACAGGAGCGCCAACATGTCCCACCCGATCAGGATCCTATTCGCCGGTGAATCCTGGATGACCCATAGCATTCACGTGAAGGGTTTTGATTCCTTTGAGATGTCGTCGTACCATGAGGGTGGCACCGAGATGATCGCAGCACTGCGTGCTGGTGGCTGTGAAGTCACCTATCAGCCGAGCCATATCGCGGCGGAGCAGTTTCCTTTTAGCCAAGAGGAGATCGACCGCTATGACGTGGTGATTCTCAGCGACATCGGCGCGAACACACTACTTATGCCCGATCGCACGGCGGTTCGTTCCGTTCCATCGCCAAACCGCCTGTCGCTCATCGCGGACTTCGTCCGCAGTGGGGGAGGGTTACTGATGGTGGGTGGCTATTTAACCTTTCAAGGCATCCAGGCGAAAGGCAACTACAAGGGGAGCACCGTCGAGGATGTATTGCCTGTCGAGTTGCTAGCCACCGACGATCGCCGTGAGGAGCCGCAAGGCGTCACGCCGGAAGTCATAGATGCCAAGCATCCCGTAGTGGCGGGACTTACTGACTGGCCGCAATTCCTAGGCTACAACCGCGCATATTTGCGCCCTGATGCACATCTCGTTGCACAGATCGGCCCTGACCCGCTCATTGCCGTGCGTCAGGTCGGAAAGGGACGGAGTGCAGTCTTCTCCTCCGATTGTGGACCGCACTGGGGGCCGCCGGCTTTCGTCGGATGGGAAGGTTATAGCCGGCTTTGGACCAATCTGGCGACGTGGCTTGCTGGGCCTTCCAGCGATTCAGCAACTTGACGTGCAATCGCCGGTTCGGTCGCAAATTTTTTAAGGGCAGCAAACTCGGCCTTTAACTGGCACCACGACGTTTGACGCGAGCGCTGACAGACCCGTCCAACTTGAGAGCAATTATCTTGCCTGTACGACGGAAGGTATCAGCGTTTCCCCGCTCAGTGGGGCGCCGCTTGACCGCCGAACGACGAGCCAGGGTGCCAGCACGACTTCGCGACTGGGCCCCGCATATGCGCCAGTAATCCGCTCCAGCAGCATATTCATTGCAAACGTGCCCATCGTATGCACTGGCTGGGCCATGGTCGTCAGGAACGGGTCAAGATCGGTATTGAGTTCCATTTCATCGAAGCCGGCGACGGCAATCTGTGCGGGCACACCAAGCTCGCGGGCCCGCAACGTCCGCAAAATGCCGGTTGACATGAAGTGATTGGCACCGAGGGCGGCTGTGAAGCGGATTTTGGCGTCGAGCATACCTGCGAGCCTGCCCTCTGCATCCTCGGGCAGCCATTTACCGCAGGAAATCAGCGCTTCGTCGACTGCTAGTCCCGCCTCTTGATGTGCGGCTCTGTACCCGGCTAGGCGATCGATGGCAGGCGAGGTGTTCAGATTGCCGTTAATAAGTGCGATCCTGCGGTGGCCCAACCCGATCATGTGGCCAGTCAGTGTCTTCATGCCGGAGAAGCCGTCGCCGCGCACGATATCGGCAGGAAAATCGTGAACGAGGCGATCCACGAGCACGACCGGCGTTTTTTGCAGCAGCAATCTATGCAAAGACTTGGGGCTGCGATTGACCGACGCGACGACCACGCCTTCGACGCCACGGCTGACCAGTAGGTCAAGATAAGAGGTCTGCTTTTCCAACGATTCGTCAGTGTTACAAATGATGAGGTGGTAGCCGTGCTTGTTCGCGACGTCCTCGACGCCGCGCGCTAGCAAAACGAAATAGGTGCTGACGATCTGAGGCAGCAGCAGGGCTAACAATCCAGACCGTCTAGTCTTGAGGCCTTGCGCCATTACATTGGGAATATAGTGCAATTCCTCAACTGCGCGTAGCACTGCCGTGCGGGCGCTTTCGCTGACATAGCCTTTGCCGCTGAGGACACGGGAGACGGTCGCCACAGAAACATTCGCCAATGCACTCACGTCCTTAATGCTAGCCAAACTGTCTTTCCTCATAAAAACGATTACCTATCTGTCGGCGTCGGCGTCACCGTTTGGATCGAGAAGCCGAGAACAAAACCGGGCTAGACCATAGCGCGTGGGACGCCAGCGAGAAAGCATTTGTTGCGCGGTTTTAGCGGGCCGACAGGTCATGCGCAAGCAACATATTGATATATATGCATATTATCCTTGAATGACGGACGCTTTTGCGGACCGAGTAAGCCGTTGGAGCCGCGTGCCGTCGTTGTCGGAGGTCGGTATGAGATCGAAATTTACCGATTGACAAATTTTAAAAAGCCTCTGTATCGTCCTCCAACGTGGAAACGATTACACATATCCACTAAAACTGGAGCCAGGCCATGCATAAGATGTTTGTGATGTACAACCTCAAGAAAGGCGTGACGCTTGAGCAGTATAAAAGCTGGTCGAAAGAGATAGATCAGCGTATTACCCCGGGTCAGAAAGGCATGGTCCGCTTCGAAGTTTATGAGATTTTAGGTGCTGATGAAGGAGAGCCTTTCGTCCAAATCGTCGAGGATATCGAAATCGATGATTTTCATGCGTGGATGGAGACGGTAAAGGGCGAGGGCATGGCCTATGTCGAGGAGACAATTGCCCAGCTTATCGACAAATCTTCCCGTCGCATCGTTTACGGCTCTCGCATCATCGCTGACCTGCCTCATGCTACGCGCCCTCCTCTTCCTGAATTGGGGTTTCAATAACCTCCGGAAAGATCTGCCAACACGCCGACAGGGAGGCCGGTATTTGATTCAAAACTGAACAGCCTTTAGACGACTGTGTGGGCGCGGGGCGCGGTGCTCGTCACGCTTGGGTGTCGCCGGGCGGCGAGCCAAATCACGCCCGCGACTGTCACGCGGGTACGCGAGCCTCTCCATGCACATCGCAATGCTCGTCAAGGGCGCCATCAGGCGCGTGGGAGAACGTTAGGAGTAGCTTTGGCGGGCCTCCCACAATGGATTCGGATTCAAGAAGAAGCCTTTTAACGACCTAGCCAGCGACCAGTGTTTTTCCGCCAAGTGAAAGGCAACGAGAAATGAAATTTAATTTCAAACTCACTACGGCATTCGCCTCGACCATGCTTGTCATCTCGGCCATTCCTAGCCTCTCATTGGCCGCAAAATACACCATCGGTGCTACTACCTATAGCCGAAGCTTCGAGTTCTATCGGGACATCGAAAAGGGAATGAAGGAGGAGGGTGGCGATAAGATCAATTTCGATTTCAGAGATCCCAATGGCAACCTTGCCGAGCAAACTTCGGAAATCGAGGATTTCACCGCCCAGGGCGTTAATCTGGTGACCATGGTGCCGATCAACTCGAGGGCTAGTGAAGCCGAAGCTAGGATGGTCACTGCGGCCCACATACCCCTGATCACTGTCGACATCGCGGTTACCAAGGATGTCGGTCAGGTCGCCCATATCGCCTCGAACAATGTCGAGGGAGGTGAATTGGCCGCCCAGGAGATGGCGAAACTTCTGGGCGGCAAAGGGGAGGTAGTGGTGATCGACAACCCGACCATCGTCTCTGTCGTCGACCGCGAAAATGGATTCATTGCCAAGCTTGCCAATATCGCTCCCGGCATTAAGGTCGTAGCTCGCCAAAGCGGTGGTTCAGACCGAGAAAAAGCCCAGGCGGTGACGGAGGATCTGCTTCAGGCTTATCCCGACGTGACCGGCATCTTTGCCGTGAACGACGAAATGGCGCTCGGCGCGCTTCAGGCCGTTAACGAAGCAGGCCGGCAAGATAAGATCAGCATCGTTGGCTTCGACGCCAGTAGCGAAGCCCTCGCCGATATCGCCAAAGGGAATTCGGCATTCAAAGCCACGGTTGCGCAGGATCCAGTAGAAATAGGCCGGATCGTCGCCCGAACTGCGTTGGCGGTTTTGAAGGGTGAGAAGGTGCCCAAGTTCATTCCGGTGCCAGTAGTGCTGATCGATAAGTCGAATATCACCAAGTCATGACGAACCCTGTGCCACTGTTGGAACTTCGTTCGATCACGAAGACGTTCCCCGGCGTTGTCGCGCTCCGTGGTGTTTCCCTCTCGTTCTTCCCCGGTAGGGTTCATGCTCTCCTGGGGGAGAACGGGGCGGGCAAATCGACACTTGTCAAAGTCATCAATGGTATTTACGCGCCCGACGCAGGCAAGCTACTTTTCGACGGGAGGGAAGAGCGCCTGCACGCGCCCGTTGACGCTGAGCGTCACGGGATCGCCGTCGTGCATCAGCACCGCACCCTGGTCAATGACCTCACCGTTGCAGAAAACTTGTTCCTCGGCAGGCTGGGATCCTCATGGTCAACTTTTCGGCGTAAACTTTGGAACCGGCGCGCCGGGGAATTGCTTGCGGCAGTGGGGCTCGATCTTGACCCGGCGACGCTAGTTAGAGAGCTGAGTCCCGCTGCGCAGCAGCTCCTGGAGATCGGACGAGCCATAGGGAGGGATGTGCGATTCATTATTTTCGACGAGCCTACAACGTCCCTCACCCCTCCGGAGTGCGACATCCTTTTCGCCCGGATCCGGCAACTCAAAGCCAGAGGCATTGCAATCGTCTATATCACGCATGACCTCGATGACGCTCTCGCGCTCAGCGACGAGACCACGGTTCTGCGAGATGGTGCGGTGGTAGCGCATGAGGTGGGACTGAAAGACGTTCAGACGGTCGTGCGCCACATGATCGGACGGCCCCTCAACGACGGCTACCCTAGGACGCGCTTCCCTTCAAACGAAGTGGTGCTGCAAGTTGCCGGACTGAAGTCGACCCAACTGAAGGGGGTCGATTTGCGCGTGTGCCGTGGAGAGATTGTGTGCATCGCCGGTCTTGTCGGCTCGGGCCGCACCGCATTGCTCAGGGCGGTTTTTGGCCTAGATAGCATCGATTCCGGCCACGTACTGTTAGATGGCAAGTCATTTTCGCCGCGTTCGCCGCGCCATTCCATCCGCGCGGGCATGGGCTTTGTTTCCGAGGACCGAAAGCAGCAGGGACTGGTTCTTGATCTCGGGGTGTCGGCCAATCTTATCCTTGGCAATGAGGGCATGCTTGGGAGATTCGGGTGCCTGTCGATAACCCGGGAACGAAACGTGGCCCGGGAAAGTATCCGGTCACTGCACATAAAGACCTCGTCGGAGACGACCAAGGTCGTTTCGCTCAGTGGCGGCAATCAGCAGAAGGTCGTCCTTGGCCGGTGGCTGGCGCGTTCTACACGGCTGCTGCTCATCGATGAGCCAACCGTCGGCATCGATGTCGGCGCACGCGCTGAATTTTACCGCTTGTTGGACGAGTACGCCGCGCGAGGCGGCGCCTGCCTGATCGTCTCATCCGATCTGACTGAAGTGTTGGGACTTGCGGATCGAGTTGTGGTCATGCGTGACGGGGCTTCGGTAGGAAAAATGGAGAAGGACGACATGACGAGAGAAGCCTTGCTTCGAGCAATGACTGCGGTGGCCGCATGAGCAGCTCGGTCGTCGCGAAAGGCAAAACAGGAGCTTCCTTCCCTCGCTTCATTCTTGAAAAAAGCGATGCATTCGGGGGGACCGCGCTGATTGCGCTCGTCATTATCTTCGTTGTGCTCACTCTGTTTGTACCGCACTTCTTCACCATCAGCAATCTTCTCAACGTTGGCAGGCAGGGCTCTGTGCTCGCTGTTGTTGCCTGCGGCATGACACTTGTCATTCTGTCTGGGAACATCGACCTTTCCGTCGGCTCGGCGATCGCGCTTTGCGCTGTTGTCGGCGCAAGTCTCACCACAAATTTCGGTCTAGGTACAATTCCGACGGTCATAGCAATGGTGGCTCTCGGGGCTGCGACCGGCGCCTTAAAAGGGGTTCTCGTCGCCTGGGGCGGGATAAACTCCTTCATCGTGACGCTGGGCATGATGACGGTGCTTCGGGGTGCCGCCTTTGTCTTTACCGGCGGCTACCCAATCGCCGGCGTGCCGAATGGGGTGCGCTACCTTGGTTTTGGCGTTGCCGGCGGCATCCCGCTGCCCGTGATCGTCGCACTGGTCGTATTTCTTTTTGTTGCGCTTCTTCTCTCCAGAACGGTTATCGGTCGGCACATCTATGCTGTCGGCAGCAATCAGACGTCGTCCCACATCGCTGGTGTGCCCGTGGCCAGCACGATATTCCTGACGTTCGTGTTGAATGGCTTATTGTGCGGCCTCGCCGGTGTCGTCCTGCTCGGCCGCCTGGGAGCGGGGCTGCCGACATCGGCGCAAAATACGGAGCTGGACGCAATCGCGGCGGTCATCCTTGGCGGTGCTAGCCTCTTCGGCGGAAGAGGGAGTGTATTCGGCACGCTCTTCGGCGTGCTTATTCTGACGGTTTTGCAGAACGGGCTCAACCTGCTCAGTGTAAACTCGTTCATCATTCAGATTCTTTCAGGGGTAATCATCATTTTGGCGGTACTGCTCGATCGCTTCCGGGCAAGGAGGACGCAATGAATGGGGATGAAGCCTGGATCGAATTTGATGATGTGCAGCCTTTGCATCTGTTCTCGCCCACTATAACTGCGGCGCTCGGCGTGCGCGCCGAGGCCGTGGGTAAAAAATTCCGCAATGCGAAAACGTCTTGCAAAAATTCTGTTGTATAGCGAGCTGCCGCAATCAAACGAGGCGGTAGCGTCGCAGTGCCAGGACGGTGCAAAAGGAAGGGAGCCAATACTTAACGATACGGACGAACTGAGTTCTGCATTTTACATATCCAGCGGGACAGGTGCTCGAGTCAAAGGTCCAGGATGATGAAGGTGACACAGTTCTGAGGATTGCCTTTGACTTCGATGGCGTGCTCGCAAGCGATGAATCAGAGGCGGTCTTTCAATCGTCCGGCCTCAAAGAGTTCGAGGCACACGAAGTGCTCAATGTTATGCAGCCCCACACCCCCGGCCCGCTTCAAAAGCTCCTTGTCCGTATGGCGGAGATCCAAAACGCCGAAGAGCAACACAAAAAAGACAACCCCGGTTATGAAAATAGGATGCGGATATCCATCGTGACTGCGCGGAATGCTCCGTCGCACGAGCGAGCGCTCAAAACCCTCAAGAACTGGGGCGTCATGGTAAATGATGCCTTCTTCCTTGGAGGGATTGAGAAGGCTAAGGTGTTGGCGGTACTGAAGCCTCACATTTTCTTTGATAACCAATCCCGCCACCTCCAATCTGCCAGTGCGGTCGTCCCATCGGTTCACATTCCCTTTGGTATCACAAATCGAGAGGTAGTCAGCACTGCGGACACCGTCTCGCACCATGACAGTGCAGGCCAAGCATCGTCGCCGGCATGAGCCCGCCTCCGCCCGCTCACCCTTTATCAGATGCCGCGGGGCCAATAGAGCGGGCACCACCAGTCCCACGACCAGGGGACTGATAACGCGTCGGCCGGCAACACATCAGGCTCGAAATCTTCCGGGGCCTTAGCGCTTACGTGGGACATCCACTTTAAGACACCCTTTCTGAGCACCCAGAAAAGTGCTGGAGGACAATAGGTTCGACAGCGAGCCTATTCCTCGCCTCAGCCCTTTTTTTGGCGTCGGCAGAGTAAGCATTCGCTGTAGGCCGCAGGGTTAAAGCCGATCGGTTGAGCGCTTGAGGAGGTCCGGGTTTGGTCGCCGATACGGGCAGCGACGGGCACGGCCTGCTCGTTCGGCTCGACGCCATGGTGGCCTGCGAGGGGTAGACCGTGCCGTAACTCCTGGCCATCGTGCACGCGCGGCTGCTTGCCGAGCATCCGCGGTTCGCGGCCGCCACCACCGAGGCGGCGCTCGCCTGCCTGGATCGCGCGCTTGCGGTCCACGCGGATGTCCCGGCGGCAGCGCATCCGGACGTCCTCTTCGCACCGGGAGATCCGGCGTCGCCCTATCCTTGGACGGTGGCACGGTGCGGCCCATTCCGCGCGGTTATTTTTTTGGTGCCGACGGAAGTTGGCATCGCAAAAGGTGGCTGTCATCGGCTTCTGGAGGTGATGGGGGGCACGGCTGACGATGTCGTCGAGCCCGTCCAGATCGTGATCGACCGCGTCACACTCTATGCAGAATCGCCGCTGTGGCTAGAGACTGGAACATCTGGATCAGATATTTGTCTCTGGCTAGATCCCCACGCGCCTGGCGGCGCAGCGGAGGAAGCGTCGCTGACGGAGTATTAGCTGGGCTAGTGTGACGATCACTGCGAGCGCCCAGCATGTTCCGTGCGGGTCGCATGGCCCAAATGAGCGCGGCTTCGAGCCCCGCCACAGTACTGACGGGAAACCTGCCTGTCGCCGCAAAGATTGTCATCGGCGTGGTGCTATTGCTGGCGCTGTACAGCGCCGAGGCTACATTTTGGCCTGCGGCTGGACGCGATCATCATTTTGGCCGTGATGGCCGCTCGTGGCCATTCTTAGACACGTCACCAGCGAGCCAGACGGTGCAGACGGGAAAGCCGACGGGGAGATCGGCCCGTCCTTTTAGACGTCCCGCTACCGTCGGCTCGTTAAGCCACCGGAAGGGCTGTGCGGCGTCCCCGGGACCGGACGAAAACGGCCGCAGGCGCCCCAGCCGCGGTGGTGGCCGTCCTCATCACCCCGCCGCCTCACGCAGGCCCCGGGCTCGTAAGCGCTGTTTCCCTGACCCTCTGTGAATTTTTGTTGGGATATCGGATTTTGGTGTCATGGATGATGCCGAGATTTTGCCCAACGGGTCTGACATTTTAAGAAGCACTCGTACGAGGGCTCCTACGAGCGCCCCGCAGCAAACTGTTGAGGTTATCACGCGCGGGGCGCGGCGGAACTGGCGGCCTGAGGAGAAGCGCGAGATTGCTTTAGCCAGCTTGGCGCCTGGGGCGAAGCCGTCGGCGATTTGCCGGCAGCACGGGATCGGCAGTGGGCAGTTGAGCGTTTGGCGTCAGCAGTTGAGGGAGGGAAAGCTGGGTCATCTGTTTGCGCCGACTCTGAACTTTGCTCAGGCGGTGGTTACGCAGACGCAGACCTTGGCTGCGTCAGAAGTGCCTTTGCCAATGTCGGGCCACCCTGCCGCGCCATCGCGTCGGCAGAAGCCCCGCGGCCCGTCGATGCATGGCGAACTGATCGAGATCGCACTGCCGAACGGCATGGTCGTGCGGGTTGGCGTGGATGTTGATCAGGCGGCATTGGGAAGGGTACTGGCGGCGTTGAAGAACGCATGATCGCGCCGGGCTCCGGGGTCTGTGTGTATCTTGCCTGCGGGCGGACCGACATGCGCAAGGGCATGGACGGGTTGGCGATGCTGGTGCAGCGCGGTTTTGCTGAGGACCCTTTTGGTGGTGCCGTGTTTGCGTTCCGCGGCCGGCGTGCCGGATTGGTCAAACTGCTTTGGCATGATGGCGTCGGGCTGTGTCTTTTGAGCAAGCGGCTGGAGCGCGGCGGGTTCTCCTGGCCACAGAGCGGCACCGCTCTGGTAAGCCTCTCGCCGGGTCAGCTGGCCACCCTTTTCGATCATGCATGTTGATGCCCCTCCTAATGAGGCTGACAGATTCTGAGGTCGATGTGGTCGATGGTATGGTTTCGTAACTTCCTTATTGAATCAAGGACGGAAGGGGTGTCCCGGAAGAGGTAACCCCCTGTCGACTGCCTATCGATCAGGAGGCGTTTTTGCCTGATTTGCACGTAGAGCCAGTTCACCGGAATATTTAGCACTACAGTTGCCTTTTTGATTTAAGGTGGGCGTGTCTGGCGGCGGCCTGATGAGCCCGTCTGAAGATTGACCATTTAAGGATGCGCGCGACGGGCAGTTGGCGCTGAGCGAGCTTCAGGGCGAGCCGCCGGATTTCCTGGACGGACCATCGGATGAGTTCTTTCCTGTCCTGGGCTTCGTTTTTTTCGGTGTGATGGTGTTGGCACGATAGCGGACAGCCGCCATCATGGCGTAGGCGAGCATGACGAGCGAGACATGGCGATGCCAACCATGCCAGGAACGGGTTTCATTATGGTCGAGCCCGAGTTCGTTTTTGGCAGTCTCGAAACCTTCCTCGATCCGCCAACGGGTTCCTTCCACACGGACCAAAGTGTCGATCGACGTGCCATGCGGGCACCAGGTGGTGAAATAGGCGCATTCACCATCGCTGACGCTGCGTCGGATCAGCAGACCGCGCGTCCACAGGCCCGCAATGGGGGCATCGAACTCTGCGGCGTCAAGATCGGCCAACGGGCAATAGGCCCAGTCGTAGAACCGCTCTCCCTTGGTGCCGAGACCCGCGGACAGGCGTTGCCATGCTTCCGTAGGCAAGTCCTTGGCGATATCCTTTGCTTCACCTGCAATCAGCGGCGTTGTGTTCCAGGCGCCAAACCGGTGATTGGCATGCACCCCCAGCACGTAGCCACGACCGGCCCGACGCAGGGTTTTCTCCACGTCGCCCACGCCATAAACGCTATCGGCGGCGACCCAGGCAAAGGGGACTCCGGCGGCGATCGCCCGGTCAATCATCATCGCAGCCAGCGCAGGCTTGGTTGCAAACGCGACAGTGTCAGGCACATGGGCAGCCTGCATCCGCACGGGATCGACTGTCCATGCCTTCGGCAGATACAGTGCCCGGTCGATGAAGGCATGGCCCTTGTGTGAGACATAGGCCGCAAACACGCCAATCTGGCAGTTCGTGATCTTGCCGGCAGAACCCGTGTATTGCCGGCCAACGCCGCATGACGTGCGGCCCTGTTTGAGGAACCCGGTCTCGTCGATCACGAGAACCGCATCGTCGGCGGCCAGATGCTCAACCACATAGTCCCGCACGACATCGCGCAATGCCTCGGCATCCCAGCGACCGCGCCCCAACAAAGCTTGTTGCCGCCAGGGACCGGGATCACCCGCGGCCTCGGCGCGCATCCATCCGGTCTTGCGCGGCTCGTTGCCAAGCAGCGCATCAGGAAAAACGCCGGCCGACGCCGCGACACGATCCTGCGTGAACAATGGCCGTAGGCGCCCCTTCACATCGCGCAGCGAAGACGCCCAAAGCTCCAAGGTATCTTCAACAGACCCGCCGCCACTCATCATATCCTGAACCATGGTTGCCCATAGATTCAGAACTTCAATAAAAAGGCAACTGTAGTGTTAGCCTGGCGGCCAGCTCTGGAGGGCTGAGCAGGCTGGCTTCGTGTAACCACCTGCGATGTGGCTCGGCCGCCTTCAGTCCGGCGCCACGCCGGATCCGCTGCACGGTGGTGGGGAGGACCTCGGTTTCGCAGTTGGGAGAGCGATGGCCCTCAGCCGTGAGGACAGCTGCAATCTTGTCATCGTGCGTGCCTTCGTTGACGAGATCGAGCACGCGATCGCGCATTTCCATCCCGCGCGTAAGCTTGGCAACAGAGTTGACCTTCAGCTTCACCTCAAGATTTGTTACGGCACCACCGCGCCAGACAATTCTCGCTAGAGCGACGTCGCGCTCGCCTCGGTCGAGCACGACCTTGTCGACGAGACAGCGCAATAGCGCTTTGCGCTGAGCATCCGTGGTGGCCGCGTCGGCCCAGATCTGGGGAAGGCGGCCGGCGAGGCTGATCACCTTGTCTTGGAGGCCCTTGCCCATCCCCATCTGAACGATGGTCTGGGGTGAGGATTGCTGAGCAATCGTCTCCTCGGCTGCGCGGACCTCACTTAAGACCGCTTCCCAGCGACGTTCCAGCTCAGCGGCAACGAGACGATTATCAGGGTCGACACGGTTGAACTGCCGTTCGGCCAACGCAGCTGCATAGCGCAATCGTTCAAGCTGTCGTTCTGTGCTGGTTCGCAGCGCGCCATCAACCTGCTGCTGGGCTCTGCGTGCCTGAGACAGTGCATCAAGTTCGGCAGGCGCTAGGGCTGTCAAAAAGGCATCCGCCACAACCTCGTCTACGCGAGGGGCACGAATATACTGACAGGCCGGCAAGCCCTCATTGGAACGCAGATGGTTGCAAACATATTGCCCACCGCCCTTGTAGCGAACGTACATCTTATGGCCGCACCGCGCGCACCAGGCGATGCCGTGCAACAGAAGATCGCCGTCGCGTGGAGCCCCTCTCGTCTTGATACGCATGTATTCGGCCCGGTTATCCTTTATGATATTACGAATCATTTCGTAAGTCGGCCAGTCCACGTAGGCGGGATATCGGTCTTTCACGATAATCCGCCACTCCTCGATTGCTCGTGGCGCCTTTGCCCGTGATGCGCCTTCGCGAGCGAGCTCACGCATGCGAGTTCGGCCATAGACGAATGCACCGGCATAGGCGGGGTTCTTCAGGATCACCCCAACCGAAGATATCGTCGCCCGCGTCCAGTACAAATCGCCATGCCGGTCGCGGCGTGGAAGGTCAAGCCTGCGATCGTTGAGCATACGCATAACCTTTGCCACAGTGCGGAACTTTAGAAACATTTGGAACACGAGCCCCAGGCGCTCCTGCACGGCCATGTCTGGGTCCTTGGTGACCACCCCGCTCGGATCGCGGATGAAGCCGACCGGCAAGGTGAGTGCCAACTCGCCGCGTTCGGCCTTGGCGAGGAGTCCGGCGGTCAAACGACTGCGGATCGTGTGCAGTTCAAGTTCAGATATCGTCCCCTTAAGTCCCAGGAGCAGCCGGCCGTTGGGGCTGCCAGGATCATAAACCCCGTCACGATCGGCGATGAGGCAACATCGCAAGCCGCATATATCCAAGAGCGGATACCAATCTGAGCAGTTGCGCGCCAAGCGCGTTACGTCAATCGAGAGGATCAACCCCACTTCACTAAGCCCAACCCGGCCAACAAGTTCCTTAAAGCCGCTTCGCTGCGCAGCCGATGCCCCGCTCATGCCGAGATCCGCGTCGATCACGTCTATATCCGCCTCATGCCAGCCGAGTTCGTGAGCGCGCTGGCGAAGCGCGTATTGGAGCCGCAGGCTTTCCTGGTTGCTCACGACCTGATGGGGTGTCGATTGCCGGATGTAGACCACCGCTTTGCGCGCCAGGTGCGTCGGTTTGACCAGTTCGGACTTCACGAGACATCTCCGCCAGAACCGCGGCGACGTCGTCGATGATCTGGCGCTTTAGAGCCGGTGGCAGTGTCGCCCAAAGATCTTTCGGATCCACGCTCATCACATTCGAGACATTCGGCCGCTGATAGAAGATCACTCAGTGCCTCTATACTCAACTTGGTACGATTCGCATTCGGCTTTTGAGGTTCTGTAGCAGAGATCGGAACCAACAGACTTGTTCCGAATCGATGCTCAACTTCATAGGATGGTGGAAAGTTGCCGCCTCTGTGCGACGAGCGACGGATCACGCGCAAGGATCGCCCATAGAGGGGGTGCCGCGGATCCAGAACCTGGACCACCTCCGAAAATGATTCGTCAGCCTCACTAGAGGGGATATTCCTAGGAGCCCGTCGGACTTAACGCGGCACTGATACGTCTGGTAGGGTCGGGAGCAGATTTTTTAACCTCCGGTCCTGGACGTGTCCCGCATGAGCAACTTCCGCCCGATTGACCGCGACACCGATTTTCTGCTGCCGCCTTCGGTGGACGAGTGGCTGCCACAGCGGCACCTGGCGCGGTTCGTCGTGGAGGTGATTGCGGGTCTGGATTTGCGGGCGATGACCGGCAGCTACCGGGGATCTGGGGAGCCGTCCTACCACCCGAAGCTTCTGCTGGGCATCATCATCTATGGCTATGCCACTGGCGTGTTTTCGAGCCGCAAGCTGGAACGGGCGACCTATGATTTGGTGGCTTTCCGCTTCATTGCGGCGAATGACCATCCCGATCACGACACGATCGCCGCGTTCAGGCGGCGCTTTCTGAAGGAGATTGAAGGGCTGTTCGTGCAGGTGCTGGGCGTGGCGCGCGAGATGGGGGTACTGAAGCTGGGCACGGTGGCGCTGGATGGCACCAAGATCCACGCCAATGCCAGCCGCCACAGCGCGCTGTCCTATGAGCATGCGGGCAAGATCGAGGCCCAATTACAGGCCGAAGTGGCCGAGTTGATGGCCAAAGCTGAGGCGGCGGATCAAGCGGACGTGCCGGACGGGATGTCGATCCCCGAAGAGTTGGCGCGGCGCGAGGAGCGTCTGGCGGCGATTGCCCGCGCCAAAGCCACGATCGAGGCGCGGGCAAAGGAGCGGCATGCGCGCGAGCAGGCGGAATACGAGGCGAAGCTGGCGGCACGCGATGCCAAGACCAAGGCGACAGGCAAGAAGCCTGGCGGTAATCCACCCGCGCCTCCGGCCGAGGGGCCGCTGCCCACGGATCAGATCAATCTGACGGACGAAAACTCCCGGATCATGCCGGTGGCCGGCGGTGGTTTCGAGCAGTGCTACAACGCCCAGGCTGCGGTGGCGGCGGACAGCCTGCTGGTGGTGGCGGTGGATGTGGTGCAGGCGCCCAACGACAAGCAGCAAATTGAACCGATGTTGAAGCAAATCGACGCCCTGCCTGACGCCTTGGGTGAGGCGGAAACATTGTTGGCGGATACTGGCTATTTCAGCGCGGCAAACGTGACCGCGTGCATGGTGGCCGGAATTGATCCGCTGATCGCCATGGGCCGCCAGGCGCATCACCCACCGTTAAGCGAACGTTTCGCCCAGGCGCCGATGCCACCGCAGAACCCAACGCCGGTGCAAGCCATGGCACACCGGCTGAACACGCCGCAGGGGCGGAAACTTTATGCATTGCGCAAGCAAATTCCAGAACCGGTGTTTGGCATCATCAAATCTGTCATGGGCTTCCGGCAATTCTTGCTGCGAGAATCGACAACGTCCGGAGCGAGTGGAACCTCGTGACCATGGCTTGGAACGTGAAACGGATGTTCGTCCTGGAGGGGGCGCGCTGAAGCCAGCGCGCCATTCGAGCGTCAATCGACGCCGCTGATGGCCGGCGTGGGCCAATCGGAGCTGCCCTTCTCGTTAGCCACGGGATCAAAACCGGCGGAAAAGTTGAGAGCGCCTTCCAGAAGCGCGACTTTAGCCCGCGCAGACGAAATCACCTAAAAACTCACTCCGACGCGCTGCTAGACGCCTTCGCTCGACGGAATCGACTGGCGAAATCCGCGTCACACTTGGCGCCCAACGAGCGCCGGATAATATCTGGTAGCGCAATTTTATAGATGCCAACGGGCAGAATTTGTGATTCTATCGCGGGCATGGACGCCGATCTTGCAGCCCTGCCGGATGACGTAGATACCCTGAAAGCGGCGCTCATGATCGAGCGTGCCCGGATGCGGGAGGTAGCCGCCGAACGTGACGTGCGGGGGGCGGAACTCGCCGTTGCACGGGCCAAGGCGTCAGAGGATTTGGCCTTGATTGCCCATCAAAAGCTGCGGATCGCCAAGCTTGAGCGGCAGATCTACGGCCCCAGGTCGGAGCGGTCATCTTTGCTCATTGAGCAGATGGCGCTGGAGTTCGAGGAACTTGCAGCCAGCGCCACCGAGGATGAGCTGGCCGCCGAACTCGCGGTCGGCAATGTCACTTCGGTCGCGGGGTTTACCCGCCAGCGTGCTGAGCGAAACACCTTTCCCGAACATCTCCCCCGCGAACGTGTCGTCGTCGATCCGCCGGCGGCTTGTGATTGCTGTGGTGGCAACCGGCTTCGCAAGATGGGCGAGGACGTCACGAAGACGCTGGAATCGATCCCCCGTAAATGGAAGGTGATCGAGACCGTGCGGGAGAAGTTTACCTGCCGGGATTGCGAGAAGATCAGCCAGGCGCCGGCCCCCTTCCACGTGATCGCCAGGGGGTGGGCTGGGCCGAGCCTTCTGGCGATGATCCTGTTCGAGAAATTCGGTCAGCATCAGCCGCTCAACCGCCAGGCGGAGCGCTATGCGCGTGAAGGTGTGCCGATCAGCCTCTCCACCATGGCCGATGCCGTGGGGTCGGCTTGCACGGCGCTGGCACCATTGAGCAGGCGCCTTGAGTCCCACGTCCTGGCCGCAGAACGCCTGCATGGCGATGACACGACGGTTCCGGTTCTGGCCAAAGGCAAGACCGACACCGCCCGATGTTGGGTTTATGTCCGCGACGATCGGCCATTCGGTGGAACGTCTCCGCCGGCGGCGATGTTTTATTATTCTCGCGATCGCAAGGGCGAACATCCGCGGTTCCATCTCGCTGGATATAGCGGGCTGTTCCAGGCCGACGCCTTTGATGGATATCGCCATCTCTATGCGCCGGCCCGCAGCCCCGGACGTATCCAGGAGGCAGCATGCTGGGTTCATGCGAGGCGTCCGTTCTTCGCCATGGCCGATCTTGATGAGAACGCGCGCCGAAAAGCTTCCGGTAAAAAGGAGATCCCCCTCTCTCCCATCGCGATCGAAATCGTGCGCCGTATCGACGCGTTGTTCGAGATCGAGCGGCCCATAAACGGTAAAATGCCTGATGAACGCAGGGCTGTGCGCCAGATGCTGAGCAAGCCACTCGTGGAGGAGCTTCAGCTCTATATGCGCGAGCAACGCGCCAAACTCGCCCGCGGCCACGATCTTGCCAAGGCCATCGATTATATCACCAAGCGTTGGGACGCCTTCACTTTGTTCCTGGATGACGGCCGCGTCTGTTTATCGAACAATGCCGCCGAGCGGGCGTTGCGCGGCATAGCATTGGGCAGAAAATCATGGATGTTCTGTGGGTCCGACCGCGGGGGTCAGCGTGCCGCCGCCATGTATAGTCTCATCGTCAGCGCCAAAATGAACGGAGTCGACCCGCAAGCTTGGCTGGCGGACGTCCTGGCGCGGATTGCCGCTCACCCAGAGCATCGCCTCGATGAATTGTTGCCCTGGAACTGGAAGCCGGCGGAAACTGCGGTTGCCGATGTCGCGGCCTGATCATGTCACAGGCCAATAAAGAACATCACGTCTTTACAATCGCGCGCGTCGCCAAGATGCTGGGTGAAGACGAGGACTGGCTGGGAGACGTTGCCAACGAAATGGACCAGGAGGATGGCCTCATCTGGGTCTATGGAGCGGGTGACGAAGGGGTCATGGCATTCACCGATTTTGGGATCGAGACCCTGCAGAACCTGATCGAAATCTACAAGGCCGATCCCGACCTACTCAAGCGATCGACGGATCCGCTATAGCCCTGCGGCCCACGCCGAATGCTGACTCTAGTGCTCTTTTGCGAATATCATTTATGACCACTTTCCATCCTTCGAGATGTTGCATGGCATCGATAGCTTTGGCTGCAGCATTAAGCTCCGCTTCACCCTTGCTTAGTCCCGTGCCAACTTCCCGAATGGATTTACCAACCCGTATTTCGCATTCCCATAAGGGGCTATGTGCCGGTCCAACAGAAACATGAGCACCGCTGACAGGACCTCTTCCGCGACTTCCAGCACACGCAATGCCTTCACTGGCGCAGGCCCAGGCGGCACGCGTGTTCGCAATGCTTCAACGCCACTGGCCATGAACTCCATGCGCCACAGCCGCACCGTATCCTCTCGTACGCCAAACGCCTCGGCCAGGCGCGGACTCGACCAACCAGACAAGGTCAACAGGATGCAACGCGCACGATCAGCTTCGCCGCGCTCCCTCGACTTGGCCAACTCGGCTAACGCGGTGCGTTGTTCCTCGTCGGCCACAACAGTTGACTGGCCCGCCATGCAATCAGCGGCGTTGTGTTCCAGGCGCCAAACCAGTGATTGGCCTTCACCCCCACCACGTAGCCGCGACCGGCCCGACGTAGGGCTTTCTCCACGTCGCCCACGCCATAGACGCTGTCGGCGGCGACCCAGGCAAAGGGGACCCCGGCGTCGATCGCCCGGCCGATCATCATCGCAGCCAGTGCAGGCTTGGTCGCAAATGCGACAGTGTCCGGCACATGGGCGGCCGTCATCCGAACGGGGTCGGCTGTCCATGCCTTCGGCAGATACAGCGCCCGGTCGATGAATGCATGGCCCTTGGGCGAGACATAGGCCGCAAACACGCCAATCTGGCAGTTTGTGATCTTGCCCGCAGAGCCAGTGTATTGCCGGGCCAGGATCCACCGCGATGCCGTTTTTCAACGTGGCGACTGGATCGCCGATCCAGCCGAGATATTCGCCGAGTGCGGCATCCAATGTGCCGCTCGATATGTCCGCGAGGCTCATTTCGGTCCTTATAAGGTTACGATGCGATATTCCGTCGCCATCGCCGTAAATAATTTCCTATGTGCTTAGTAGAGTTATTGGCTGTGGTTTGCAACTTGAATTGCTTGAGCTCTCCTTCTCTCGGAGAAGCTATTGAATTCCATGATATCGCGGTTATATCTTCCTGCCTGAACGTCCCTATACAAACGGCAGCGCCGCAATAGCTGCTTCGAAATCGT
The DNA here is from genome assembly GCA_963737355.1 of uncultured Pseudomonadota bacterium. Taxonomy (GTDB): domain Bacteria; phylum Pseudomonadota; class Alphaproteobacteria; order Acetobacterales; family Acetobacteraceae; genus Acidocella. The sequence continues at coordinate 65,063 of CAVTSC010000003.1, forward strand.
GGCTCAGAAGGCAAGGCTCGAGGCGACGCACACAGCTTCTGACCGTCGGATCTGTTCCTTGGCAAGCCGCGCACCTCCCTGAATATCAGCCGCAAATTGCGATAATCACCGCCGATACGATGAGTCTGGAAAGCGGCGTGGCCTATCAGTCGGGTCGTTTCGAAGAGAGGATAGTTCAAGGGTCGCCAATGCCGGCTAGCTTTCAGTGTTCGGGATGACGCTCGTTGCGATATTTGAGCAACAGGCCGCAATAAACTGGTAAATAAATTTATATCCCTACTTGTACTATATTATTAATTGGTATTAATATGGAATGGCAATAATACTAACTAATCGTAATAAAGTGCACCTAACAGGACCAGGCAAATGAATTTGATTTCCGCGCCGATTGGCGGACCAGTACCGTTCCTTATGTCCCTTTCAGGGGCTTTGCTGCTTACCATCACCCTGGCATCATCCGTATACGCGACAGATACCGGCAACAATGTGACCCCATCGCCCTGCAGCCCATTGCGGTGGTGGCGCGGCGGCGCCCCCGGCAAGTACAGAAGATGGGCATTTCAATTACCACTGTGTCGTCCAAGCTTCTCGCGAACAATGGCGTTCACAAGGTCAATGGCCTGGAATATTTCGTACCGAACCTGCAGGTGACCATGCCATTCGGCGCCGGCCAGCCCTCCTCACAATTCGTGGCATTGGTACGGATTTCGATGATTAAGCCATGTAATTTTTTGTCTTTTGATCAACTATGCTCCGCCGAAAGATTTTCTGCATCAGAGTTCCTGTAGGCGGTTGGCGGAGGTTTGCCTTGCAAGAAATTATCTATGTCTACTGCAGACGAAGATTGAGGCCAGTGATCGATGCGGAAGTTATGCATCGAATGCGTAGAGCCTGCAACAAGCATAAGAAAGCGGCGGAAGCCGAAATATTAAACGCTTAACAGGAAGCGCTTCGGCGCGATGGGAAAGATAAATGCAACAAGCTAAGATACGAAATTTCCCGGTGAATAGGGAGTGGCGAGCGTTTTTTACGGCGAAGCTGCTACTGACCACGGCGATTTTTGCTGCGCCGTTGGCCGCGGCGCACGCGCAGTCAACAAAGACTCCGGCGAAGAGCGCAACTCAGACTACGACGCTGAAGGATGTCGTGGTGACGGCGCGGCATCGGAAGGAAGATGTACAAAAAACGCCGATTGCCATGTCGGTGCTCAGCGGACGGCAGTTGGATACGAGAGGCATTTTTACGCTGGCACAACTGCAGCATAACACGCCGAATCTTGTGAGCTACGCTGCTAACTCGCGGAACTCCTCGATTGCCATCCGCGGCATCGGCGTGAACGCGGCCTCGGACGGTCTGGATACCAGCGTCGGCGTGTACATTGACGGTGTTTATCTCGGCCGTCCCGGTATGGCGTTGGCGGACCTGATCGATATTGATCAGCTCGAAGTGCTGCGGGGCCCTCAGGGTACGCTGTGGGGCCAGAATACCATCGCAGGCGCACTGAATATCACGACCGAACTCCCGAGCTTCAAGCCCAGCGCCTCCGTTGAGGTGTCGGGGGGAAATTACGGTTATGCGCAGGAGCGTGCCACCGTTACGGGACCGGTGAACGACAAGGTTGCCGTCCGTTTAACGCTCTATAATACCGACCGCAACGGGACATTAAAGAACACCGGCAGCAGCCAGGATTCGCTGAACAGTCTCAACCATCTGGGCGGACGTCTGGATTTTCTGATAGCGCCGACTCCGGACCTTACCATCATATTGCGCTCGGATTACTGGCAGGAGCGCGATAGCGCCAATGCATCGGTGATCTCGGCGGATGAAACCTCCACGCCGGCCGAAATTGATGAGCTCAAGGCACTCGAGGACGTTGCGAAGTCAGATCATCTGAACTGGTCGCCGACGAAGAATTTGGATTCGACAAGCATCAACTCCGCGCAGAACCAGCGCAACTCGACCTACGGCACTTCCGCGGAGGTAGATTATCGGTTCGATGGGCTGACATTCACCTCAATCTCCGCGTTGCGCTCCTATAATTTCAATCCGGTGCAAGATAGCGACGACACGCCGTTGGATATTCTCCAGGTGAACGTGGCGACGACGAAGGACACGCAGCTGAGCCAGGAATTCCGCCTGACCTCGCCCACCGGCGGCCCGCTGGATTGGCAGGTGGGTGCCTTCCTGTTTTATCAGCGTTTGAACGACAATTATATCCTCAATCAGTATGGCGCAGATGCAGCGACCTATTACAACGATCTGTATGACATCAAAAAGAACCTCGCCATCGGCACGGCACCGCCGCCGGCCAGCACATATACCATCAGCACGGCGTCGCAATATGATGACATCGTGAATACCACGGAGGAGAGCGGCGCATTGTTTGGCCAGGGCACGTGGCATGCCACCGACCGGCTCGATGCCACGCTTGGCCTGCGCGTGACTCAGGATAATCGTTATGGTACGGCAAATTCCACAGTAAATGGCACGATCACCAATGATTCCGCGGAGGGGAATGACAACAACCTGAACGCGGTGGGCTCGATTCCGGGGTCGCTGACGCCACTTATCGACACCGACGGGGAGTTCCGCGGCGTGAATACCTCTGGTACGGCGGGCCTCAGCTACAAGATCACGCCAAATACGCTGGTTTACGGAAACTTCTCCAACGGCTATCAGGCGGGCGGTCTCAACCTGGACGCCGCGGTGGCGCCTTCCGAGGTGAAGGTGGCCCCGACAATTGATGACGATTGGGTGGCGGGGGTGAAGACGGCCCTGTTTAACCATAGTCTGCTTGTCGATGCGGATCTTTACTACGATAATATTTATAACTACCAGGCCATTATTTACCCACTCAGCGGCGCGAAACAGTACCTCGCGAATATCAAGGGTATTCGCACGCAGGGATTTGAGGGCGATTTGACCTGGCTGCCGATCGATGGCGTGTTGCTGCAGGCGAATGGGTCGTATGATGATGCGTATTATACCTCATATGCCGATGGCCAATGCCCGCCGGAGTACACGGGCACGGCGGCGGCGTGCAGTGAGACCGGCCGTCCGCTCGATTACGCGCCAAAATGGATTGGTAATTTCACTGGCGAATACTCGCATTATATTAATGAGCGGGAACAGGCTTACGGCATCGCGCAGTACTCTTACACGTCCGGTTTCTATGGCGCGGCGAATGACTCCCAGTACACTTGGCAGGAGGGCTACGGCATTACCAATCTCCGGGTTGGCCTGAGGCTCAATAACGACAAATACGACTTGTCGCTTTGGGCAAATAACGTTTTCAATGTTAAGTACTTCACCTCGCTCGGGACGACCTCCTACGGTTTCGTTGCGGGTACGCTCGGCGATCCGCTGACGGTCGGCGCAACCATCCGCGCCAATTTCTAATCTGATACCTAGAGTAGCCTGCATGGGGGAGCACGCGAAAAGCTCAGGCTTGGAGCCGTTCTCCCATCCAAAGGGCACCATGTGGCGGCCCGGCAAGGCTTCGGCGCCATGGGGCTTTCAAGTACCTATGGCAAGGCCGAGGATGCCGGTTCGATCGCGACGGTGCATCGCGCGATCGAACTGGGCATTAATTTCTTCGACACAGCTGAGGGATACGGAAAAACCCATAATGAATCGCTGCTCGGTAGGGCTTTTGCGGGTAAGCGAGATAGTCTCGTGATCGCGACGAAGTTTGGTGGCGGCGGTTTACCGGACGGCGATGTCAGCGTTGTTGCAAAATCCGCCGATGCGAGTTTGGCGCGGCTAAAGATCGACGTCATTGATTTATATTATTGACACCGTTTTGATGCGCGCTATCCAATCGAGGACGTCGTCGGCGCCTTGGGGCGGTTGGTCGAGGCCGGAAAAATCCGCGCCATAGGTCTCTCCGAAGTCTCCGCCAAGACGCTGCGCCGTGCCCATGCGGTGCATCCGATCACGGCATTGCAGTCCGAATATTCGCTTTGGACGCGCGACCTGGAAGCCAATGTGCTGCCCACGGCGCGTGAGCTTGGCATTGGCTTTGTCGCTTATAGCCCGCTCGGCCGTGGCTTTCTCGCCGGTCAGGAATCCAGCGGTGCGGAGGACCGCCGCGCCATTCATCCACGCTTTAAACCCGATGCCGTGGCCGCCAATAAAATCCGCCGCGCTACAATCGAATCCGTTGCTGCGCGGCTCGGCGTTACTTCCGCGCAAGTGGCATTGGCCTGGGTACTGTCCAAAGACGTTGTGCCGATCCCGGGCACACGCCATATCGCGCATCTTGAGCAGAATTGGGCTGCAAATGATATCGTGCTGGACGAAGTGACTGTTAAGGAGCTCGAAGGCGCCTTCCCACCTGGCGGCACCTACGGCGCGCGCTATCCGGAAGATGCGTTGCTTAAGATCAACGTATAATATCAGGGATGCGATTTCATCCCTCTTGAGGGATGCTCAAAAATAGTTGCCGTGTGATGCGATAAAGTATTGGAAATTAGGGGAGGGGGCTTTTGCCCCCTCTTCGCTGGTTAGTTGTGTTCTTGATGCGTCTCTGGCCTGGGGGCGACAGCAAAAAATCCATTCCGATTTGGCATCTTTACCTTCGGCAGGGTTGCTTTATTGAGCACGGCGTCCTGAGGGATGATGTGGTTGAGGTATAGAATATACGCGGAAACGGCGTAAACCTCATCCGGTGTGAGGGATTGCGGCGCGTTGAATGGCATGGCGCGGTGCACGTAGTCGTAAAGGGTTGTAGCATAGGGCCAGAAGCTGCCGACGGTACGAATCGGTTTGGCAGTATTCAGCGTCCCGATCCCGCCGACCAGGCGGTCGGCTAACCCGCCTTGTCCTAGCTCACCATGGCAGGCTGCGCAGTTTGCGTCAAAAATGACTTTTCCTCGGGAAACACTGCCTTGGCCGGGAGGCAGGCCGGCGCCATCTGGGCTGACGTCGATATTCCATCCGGCGATTTGTGCGGGCTGCGCAATTTGTCCGAGGTCGTAGGGACGATTTTGTTGTGCACACGCGCTGGATGCAAGCAGCGTGATCGCGATGGCGCCAATGGCGTGTCTTGCATTAGGCGACATTGGAAACCGCCCCGTCGGACCCGACGGTCCAACTATGAATGCCATTGTAATGATATCCATAATTTGTGCCGCGTGTCGCGATCAACTCGGCATGGGTGGGTTGCCAATAACCCGTGTCGTCTCGGGCGCGGCTTTGCAAGATGGCGGGTTGGCCATTCCAGTGCCAAGGTAGGGTAAAAAGAGTCAGGCATTTAGATAATACCGGTTCCTGCAAATTTGCATTCATCCATGTCTCTCCGTTATCGACTGAAACTTCGACTTGCGTGATCCGGCCGCGCCCAGACCATGCGATGCCGCGAATTTCGTAGAAGCCCAGGCCGCTAAGCTTTTGTCCACCGGAGGGAAAGGTGATGACGGATTTTGCTTCCATGACAAAGTTAAATTGGCGGGCGCGGCCATCGGGCGTCAGTTCGGTATATCTGGAAGTTTCCTCCCGGGTCTCAAAGGGCGCATCGCCAAGCTTGAGGCGCCGGAGCCATTTCACGCTCATATTACCCTCGAATCCCGGCAGGAACAGACGCAGCGGATAGCCTTGCTCAGGCCGCAGCCTTTCGCCGTTTTGCGCGTAGGCCAGGAGTGCGTCGTCAAAAGCCTTTGCAATCGGGATGCTGCGAGTCATGGCGGAGGCGTCCGCGCCCTCGGCCAGCACCCAGCGGGCATTATTTTGCGCGCCCACCTCTGCGAGAACCGCGGATAGAGGGATGCCGGTCCATTCCGAGCAGCTCATCAAACCGTGCGTGTCCTGCACCGTGGCTTTTGGATTGCTTTTGCCATAGCCCGGGGTATTTCCAGAGCATTCGAGAAAATAGGTGCGCGTAATCGAGGGGAAGCGCAGCAGGTCATTCATGGTGAAAATAAAGGGGCGATCCACGAGGCCATGGACGAGGAGCCGGTGCTGGTCGGGATTGATCGTGGGCACGCCGGCATGGTGACGTTCGTAGTGCAAGCCCGCAGGTGTGATGATGCCATGTAGGTCTTGCAGTGGGGTGACGCTGGAAGCTGCTTGCGGAAAAGCACCCCGGCTATGCGGGCGGCGAATGACGTTTTTCTCGAACTGTGAAGGAATGCCATATGGCGACGCAAGAACCGGCGCTCCCTGCAGTGTCGTCCATGGCGGCAGGTTGGGTGGCAGGCTGGAGGATGGTGGCACCGCAGCGTAGGCGCGCGAGATGGGGGTGACCAGTGCGGCGGCCCCTAGTGCTGCGGCTTTGGAGGCTAAGGCGCGCCTACCCTGGCGTTTGGGGGGCATCGGTGGATTTTCTTCCGTCATGATTGAGCCTCGGTTGTTTGAAATCGTCTGATCAACGGCACGGAGCCGTCGGCCGATTAATGAGTTGAGTTTAAAACATATAAGTTCTATAAGGCAACTATAGTTAGTTTTGATGGGCAGCACCGCCACTGTTCGGCGGTCGCCGCGTTAAGGATTGGGATAGAAATGTACCTAATTAACAATAAATGGCTCGCCGTGTTTGCGTTTGGCTTGCTGCTGTTGCGGCCACTGGCCGCCGATGCCGCGACGCTGCCGCCGACTGCACCGGTTCCAGAACAAATTCCGCCGGGAACGACACTCGTGATCGGCGATCCGGAGACCCAGCAGGCGCTCATCCTGTCGGGGCTGATCAACAAACTGCCGTTCAAGGTCGTCTGGGCAAATATCGAGGGCGGTCCGCACACGTTGCAGGCGTTCCGCGCGCATGCGCTCGACATCGGCGAAGTCGGCGATGTGCCGCCGATCTGGGCGCAATGGACCGGGCTGAACGTCAAAATTATCGCCGTCCGGCAGCGCAAGGATCCGCTTACCCATCCGCTTTACGAAATCGGTGTAGCACCAGGCGTCAAGATCACCAGCCTTGCCGATCTACGCGGCAAACGTATCGCTTTCGCGCCTGGCCAGGCACAGGGCTCGCTCGTGGTGCGCGCCTTGCATCAGGCCGGCATCCCGGTGAGCGACGTACAACTCGTGAACATATCCTCGACCACCAATGTCTATGTGAACGCGTTGGCAGGCCACGAAGTCGATGCTGCTCCTTTGGGCGCGATTTTCGCGCGGCGTTATTTGTTGGAATATGGGCGTGATGGTGCGACCGCGATCGATCACGGTCTGCGGGATGATACCGAATTCCTGTACGTACCAACCGCCTCGCTTGAAGACCCCGGCAAGGCGGCGGCGATCCGCGCTTATGTCGCGATTTGGGCGCAGGCCAATGCCTGGGTGGATACGCATCCAACGCAATGGGCAGCCGGATATTACGTCCAGAACCAAGGACTGGATCCGGCGGATGCGCAATATCTCGTGCAGGAAAGTGGCACGTCCGACATTCCAGCATCCTGGAACGATGTCATCGCGTGGGAGCAGCAGTCGGTTGATGTGCTCGCCCCGGTCTCAAAAGAAGTGGCTTTTGATGCTAACATATTGTTTGACCGCCGTTTTGAGACGGCGGGTGCCACGGCCTATGCGCAGGCCAAGAAATAGGGGCGTGCCATGAGTAGCTCATCGACTGCCGGAAGCCGTCGCTATACCGTCGCGCAGGCGCTGCAAGTCGCCAAAACGTCCGGGGGGGCTCCCCAACCGGGCTGGCGCCGGCGCAAATTCTCGCTGGGTAAACCTGTGCCGTTCGGCATGCTGCTCGGCCCGGGGCTTTTGCTCATCGCCTGGGTGGCGGGCGCTGCCAGTAATGTCATTGATCCACGCATCTTGCCCGCGCCCTGGACCGTCTATGAAACTGGGCGGGGATTGATCGCCGACGGCACGCTGCAGAGCGATTTTGCAACCTCGGCACTCCGCGCTCTCGAAGGGCTGGGTTTCGGCATTGTTTTTGGTGTGGCTGCCGCGTTATTTTCCGGTTTGAGCCGGGTCGGCGAATATCTGCTGGATGGTATTGTACAAGTCAAAAATGCCGTACCGGTGCTGGCGCTCATCCCGCTCCTGGTGATGTGGCTCGGTATCGGCGAGCCGATGAAAGTCACCATCATCGCCATCAGTGTGTTCATCCCGATCTATCTGCAATTGCACTTCGCGCTGCGCGCGATCGATGCACGCTATGTCGAACTCGCCGAAGTTTTGCGGCTCAATTATTTCAGCTTCATGCGTTATGTCGTGCTGCCCGGCGCATTGGCCGGATTCCTGCTCGGCCTGCGTCTAGCAGTCGCCGCTTCCTGGACTGCTTTGGTCGTGGTCGAGCAGATCAATGCAACGAGCGGCATCGGCTACATGATCAGCCTGGCGGGCACGTACGGCCAGACCGATGTGATCGTTGTTGGTCTGCTGGTCTATGCCGTCTTGGGTCTTATCTCGCTCCTTTGCATTCGCCTGCTCGCAAGGTTTTTGCTGCCCTGGCAACGGACCTTCGCCCGATGAGCGGGGGTGCTGCCGTGACGGTCCGCAACCTCACACGCCGGTTTGGTGAACGGACCGTGCTGGAAAATCTGGATGTTGAAATTCAACGCGGTGAGTTTGTGGCTCTTCTCGGGCGCAGCGGCTCGGGCAAATCCACCTTGCTGCGGGCCTTGGCGGATATCGATCATGAGGTGACGTGCTCCGGCACGATTGAAATTCCAGAACGTGTCTCGGTGGTTTTCCAGGACGCGCGGTTGTTACCGTGGTTGAGAGTCGCCGATAATATCGTCCTGGGCATTGGCGGACCGAGTGCCCTTGAGGCCGGGCGTAATGCGTTGGCCGAAGTGGAGCTCGCCGGGCGCGAGACCGCATGGCCGGGGGAGCTGTCCGGCGGCGAGCAGCAACGCGTTGCCCTGGCGCGTGCTCTCGTACGTGAGCCGGAGTTGCTGCTGGCGGATGAGCCTTTCGGCGCGTTGGATGCATTGACGCGCATCAGAATGCACGATCTGCTGCGCCGGCTTTGCGGGGTTTATCGGCCGGCGGTATTGCTGGTGACGCATGATGTCGATGAGGCGATCGAACTGGCGGATCGTGTGCTGGTCTTGGAGACCGGCCGGATCGCGGCGGATATTGCGATCCGGGGGGCAGGCAGGCCGCTTTTAGACGAAAGCACTAAACGCGACATCCGGAACAATCTGCTCGGCTTACTTGGTGTTCGGCGCTCGGCGGCCCTTTCGATAGACTTAGGTGACGTCGAGAATTCGGCTGCGCCGATCGCCTAGCTTTTGCCACGGGATTAATATTTTGCAGAAGGATCAAAGATCGAGATGAATGATTTTTCAGTGGGGGATTCTGATTTCCCGGAGGAAAGTGCGGTCACGTTGTTGCGTAAACGTTATTACGACGAGCTGCCGGTACCTCGCAAATGGAATGAGACGCTTGACCTCCTGCTTTCGCATCGCTCGGTCCGAACCTATCTGCCCGATGCGTTGCCGGACGGCACAGTGGAGACGCTGGTGGCGGCGGCGCAATCGGCGGCGTCCTCCTCCAACCTGCAGGTGTGGAGTGTGGTGGCCGTGGCGGATCCGGCACGCAAGGCACGGCTGGCCGAACTCGCAGGCAATCAGTGCCATATCGTGCAGGCGCCATTGTTTCTGGTCTGGCTAATCGACCTGAACCGGCTGACCAAACTGGCTGAGGAGCGCGGCGAGCATGCTGGGGCGCTGGATTACTTGGAGAGTTTTTTGCTGGGCGCGGTGGATGCCACGCTGGCTGCGCAGAATGCCGTGGTGGCGTTGGAATCGCTGGGACTGGGGTCGGTGTATATTGGCGGCATCCGCAACAAGCCGGCGGAAGTGGCCGTCGAGTTAAATCTGCCGCCGCACGTATTTGCATTTTTCGGGCTGGTCGTCGGCAAGCCGGACCCTGCAATTCCCGCATCGGTGAAGCCAAGGCTGCCTCAGGGGGCGGTGTTGTTCAGTGAACAATACGAATGGAGCGAGGTGCAGCGCGACGCGGTGGCTGCCTATAACCCGCGCCTCCGTGAATTTCAGCGTGAGCAGGGAATGCCAGAACAGGACTGGACCGCGCAGGCGGGTCAACGCGTGCGCGACGCTAAGTCGCTCAACGGCCGCGATGTACTGCGAGACGCGCTGCGCCAACTTGGCTTTATCCTGAAATAAACAGAAACTTTTGGGCTATCCTAGATCCTTTTATAATCCAGGATAGCCCAGAACTTTTGTTGATTTAGGAACCACGATGAAATTACCTGCCCGCAACCCCCAGCTTTTCCTGATCAGCCTTCGACAGAGCATGCGCCGAAGCAACGGTCAAAACCTCAGCAGCGTAGCAGCGGCAGCAGTTGATCGCCTTGCCGCTTGATCTCGGACAAATACGGCGTATCGGAGAGCACGAAATGCGTGATGCCAAGATCCTGGTACTTGCGCAGCGAACTGGCGACATCCGCCGCTGAGCCGACCAGCCATGTGGTGCCGGCGCCGCCGCCGCCGAACTTACCCGGTGCAGTATAGAGGTTGTCGTCGAGGACATCGCCGCGCTTGTGCAGATCAAGCAGCCGCTGCTGTCCCACCGCGGCAGCCCGCCGGTGTTCGTCCCAGCCGGCGCTATCTTTCCTGGCCATCTCTGCGACCTTCGCCTCGGCGTCTGCCCAGGCCTGCTCAGTAGTGTCGCGGACCAACGTGGTGATCCGCAGTCCGAATTCGAGCGGGGGGAGGTCGCGGTCCAGATCCCTGCTCAACGTTTTGAGCCGCGCGATCCGCTCCCGGACGCCATCGAGTGGCTCACCCCAGAAAAGCTGGATGTCGGCCTCGGTGGCAGAGACCTGCTCGGCCGCCTCCGAGGCTCCGCCAAAATAAAGCCTGGGGTGCCGACGGTCGGCACGGACCTGGATGCGCGGCAAGACGGTGGATTCGGTGACCGAAAAATGCTCGCCCGCATAGGTGAGGTTCTCTTCAGTCCATAGCCTGCGAACCAACCGCATGAATTCCTTGGTGCGGGCATAGCGATGCGCCTGGTCGCCCTCGCTGTCGCCATACGCAGCGAGGCTGTCCTTGCCCGACACCACGTTAATTCGCACACGGCCGCCGGTCAGATGGTCCAGCGTGGCGGCGGCGGAAGCGAAGTTTGCCGGCCGCCAATAGCCCGGGCGGATCGCGATGAGCGGCTCGAAGGTGGTGGTCCGCGCAGCGAGCGCGGCCGCGACGGTGAAGGTATCAGGCCGGCCCCAGCCGGTGCCGATGAGTGCGCCCTTCCACCCGTGCTCCTCCAGCGCCTTCGCCTGGCTGGTCAGCGCCTCCAGGCTGTTGTGGTTTTCGACGATGGCGTCGCCGCGATGGCCAGATGTGGTTTGATTAGGGATATACCAGAGAAATTCAGAACGGCTGCTCATGCGATGGACCTGCGGTTCTGTCGGTTCGGGATAGGTAAATCCTTCGTTGCAGCAGGCATCGAGCAATTCCTTGTGTTGTTCCTCAGAGACGAAGACCACCACTTACGGGAGCCATCGAATTTTTTCTTTATTAAATACTATAAAAACGATAGTCAATATATGTAATAGACATATTGTTAGTGCCTGCAGACACTCATTCCGAGGCCGTTGCCCTGATGTCCGATTCTTAACAAAAGGGCAGTCTGACCTAAGCATAAAACCAACTGTTCCTTGATATAAAGAAGAAAACAAATATTTTTAAAACGATCGATTTATAAGAAGTTATATCCGGCTGGCACGGAATGAAATCGAGGCGGCAGATGATTTGTAACTAATTCAACTATTTTAAATACTATTGGATGGGTAGACATTTAGAGGTCTCTGCTGTAACAATAATCCATCGCAACGTATTTCGGATCATAGGGGATAGTGTTGGACGACGCTGAGCCGAATTTTTCATCGCGCCGGATTGCTGGCATCGCCTTCGTGGCGTTGCTGCATATCGGGATTATCTACGCGCTGGTGAGCGGTCTTGGTGAGCAGACGGTGCAGGTGTTGCGGCAGCCGTTAGAAGCCAGGATCATTCAAGCGGCGCAACCTCCACCGCCGGCGCCGCCGCCACCGCCGCAATTGCAGGTGGCGCCGCCGGTCTTCATCCCGTTGCCTCAGGTGCAGATCGCGCTGCCGCCACCCGTGCCGGTGATCGCATCGGTCACGCATGTTCGGCCGGTGGCACCACCGCCGCCGCAGCCCACGCCACCGCCGCAAGTCACGCGCGCGGCGGCGGGGCTGGATCCGAACCAAACCTGCGCGCCGCCGCAATATCCTGAGGAAGCTGAGGATATGGAGCAGACCGGCGTTTCGGTTCTGCAATTCCTGATAGACACCCATGGTAATGTGCTGAGCAGCAGAGTCGAGAGTTCGAGCGGCCATGCATCGCTCGACGATGCGGCGATACGCGCGCTTTCGCAATGTCGGTTCAAACCTGCCATCGGCGCCGATGGCAATCCCCAGGAATCCTGGACCAGCATCCGCTACGTCTGGCAGCTCAACTAAACTTTTATTCCCGCGGGCTTTATTGAAATTGGAGCTTTTAACATGCAAAATAAGAAGCATCTAACAATTTTTGGCGCGGCATTGCTGCTTGGTCTGGCAGCGATTGCGGCCTCGCCAGCGGCGGCATTTGCGGATACGAGTTCAGCAGGCGGGTCGGTATCCGCGCAAGCTGTCCAACCGGCAGCGCCGCCAGCCGTGCCAGCCGCGAGCCCAGACTCCGCAAGTGCGGCGCCGGCATTGCAAAATGCGCCGCCACCGGTGCAGCAAATCGCAAATCCATATGGGCTCGGCGCGCTTTGGGGGCAGGGCGATTTCATCGCCCGCGGGACGTTAATTGCGCTGGCCATCATGTCAGCAAGCACCTGGTACATTCTGATCCTAAAATTGCTGGAACAACACCAGTTGCTGCGGCAGGCCAAGCGCGCCAACCAGACTTTCTGGAAAGCCAGTTCAGTCTCTAACGGGATTGCGGCATTGCAGCCGAAAACGCCGTTCTACGCCGTTGCCTCTACGGGTATCAGCGCGCTGGAACATCATGAGGGGTCGTTGGTCGAAACGATCGATCTCAATACCTGGGTGACACTCTCCATCCAGCGCGTGGTGGACCAGAGCGTCAGCCGGCTGCAGGGCGGCCTGGCGGTGCTGGCGACGGTGGGATCGACAGCGCCGTTTGTCGGCCTGTTCGGGACCGTGTGGGGCATTTACCATGCGCTGGTCGCCATCGGCATTGCGGGTCAGGCTTCGATCGACAAAGTCGCAGGTCCGGTGGGCGAGGCGCTGATCATGACGGCGCTCGGCCTGGCCACCGCGGTGCCTGCGGTATTGGGCTATAACTGGCTGGTCCGCCGCAACAAGCTTGCGGTCGAGAAAGTACGGGGTTTTGCCAACGACGTGCATTCGGTACTGGTCAGCGGCAAGGCACTGGGCCGTCAGGATACGGGGGCGCAAGCGGCCGCGCCGTCGCGGCCGGTGCCCGTCGCGCGGACGGCGTAAACTCATGGCGATGTCAATCGGTCCCGTATCGTCCGATGATGAGGACGATCTGCTCTCCGCCATCAACACGACGCCGCTGGTCGATGTGATGCTGGTGCTGCTGATCATTTTCCTCATCACCGTGCCGGTGGTCACCCATACGGTGCCGGTATCACTGCCGCGGGAGACCAACCAGCCGACGCAGACCAAGCCGCAAAACATCAATCTCTCAGTTGATAAAAATGATGGTATTTACTGGAACCAGGAGAAACTTCCAAATCTGGCTACGCTGCAGTCAAGGATGAATGCGGTGAGCGGCGAGGTGCCGCAGCCGGAAGTGCATATCTGGGGCGACCAGGATGCGCAGTTCCAAAGCATCGGCGAAGTGCTGTTGGCCTGCCAGCGTGCGGGCATCCAGAAAGTAGGATTTATCATGCAGCCGCCACCGGGTGGCGGCAACTAAGGGCGGAGTCAAAAAATGGCAATGAGCAGCGGTCCCACGATCAGCGCTGGTGAGCCGGAGGTCATGATCGACATCAACACCACGCCGCTCATCGATGTGATGCTGGTGCTGCTGATCATGCTCATCATCACGATCCCGATGCAGACGCATGCGGTGAAATTGAACCTGCCGCAGGCGAACCAGCCGCCGGTTCTGGTGCAGCCGCAGGTGGTAGAAGTCGATATCGATTTCGACGGCACGATTTCATGGAACGGCGTGGTGGTGCCGGATCGTCAGGCCCTGGAGGCGGACCTTGCTGGCGTTGCGGCGGCGCAGGATCAGCCGGAACTGCATGTGCGGCCGGACAAACTGACCGATTACAAATATGTCGCGGAGGTTTTGGCGACTGCGCAGCGCCTGGGTGTGCAGAAAATCGGCATTATCGGCTACGAGCAGTTTGCAAACTGATGGTACATCGTAGAAAATTCAGCCTGGTCCTTGGCGCGATGCTATTGACCGGCGTAATGCTTCAGACCGCGGCGGCGGATACGGTTCCCGCGGCGGTGGGCCGGCCTTTGCAACAGGCCGAGGTGCTCCTGCAGAAACGGGATTTTCAAGGGGCATTGCGAAAAGTTCAGCAGGCCAGCGCGGTGCGCGGGTTGACGCCATACGAATCCTTGATGATCGCGCAAGTCCACGGCGCGGCGGCTGCGGGTGCCGGCGATTACACGCAGGCGGCGCTTGACTATCAGGCCGTGCTTGCCTCCGGCCTTGAGCCAGCAGCGGCGCAAATCCAGTTGATCCAGGCAATTGCGGGCTTTTATGACCAAGCGCGGGATTATCCACACGTGATTATCTGGATCGATCGTTATATCGCCTCCCATGGCAGTGATTTTGCCACGCGCGCGCTCCTGGCCCAGGCTTATTACGAAACCGGCGATTACACGGACGCCGAGCATGCCGCCTGGCGTGAGGTGAACGCCGCTCAAGCCGCTGGCCGGACTCCGCCGGAGGCGGAATTGCAGTTGCTGGCAAGCAGTTCAGAAAAATCTGGTGATTCGCAAGGGTATTGGAATTCGCTGCAACTTCTTCTGGATTCTTACGAAAGTCGAGAATATTGGGCGATGGCGATTGATACCCTGGTTGCTACCCCGGAATTTCCGGACCGGCTGACACTCGATGTATATCGGCTCCGCTTCGCGACCGGTACGCTGACCGCGCCAGGCGATTATGAGGATTATGCGGAGCGTGCGCTTCTGGCGAATAAACCGGTTGAGGCCAAGACGGTGATCGACCATGGTTTCGCCTCTGGGATCCTCACACCGCAGACGGATGCGGGACACGCGCAAAGGCTGCGAATATTGGCCGCGAAGGAGGCTGCCACAGCGCCGCCAGTTGCGGCAGGTGATGTGCAACAGGTGGATGACCATGCGGCCTCGCCGGAGGTGCTGCTGGATCAAGGTTTTTCTGATTTTCAGGCGGGCGACATGCCGCATGCCGTGGAGACATTCAAATCGGTACCGGGCTATGCCTATCATGCGAATCACGATCCGGCGGTCCTGTTGGCGCGGCTTTGGGCCATACGCGCCGACGAGCCCCGGTGAGGCGCCGCTTGCGATGGCTACTTCGTCAAATGGCAAACCATTTCAAAACCTGAACAAAGTGGCGCGCCCATCCGCTTGTTACCGTAGTTAGCGTTGCAACGGAGTCAATATTACAAATTTTTGCTATGGGGTTTGTAAAATTTTGGTGAGCATGCCCGATCGGAGTTTGACGTCGAAATCTTTGTCTCATCATCATTGGCGTTGGAGGATTGGTTTGCTGCCGAGGACAATGCGCAATTGATGGCCGATGTGCCGGTAGGTCGGCTGACCAACGGGTCGCTCGGTGCAGATCTCGCAACCAGCGCGGGCGGAAGGATCTGAGCAGCCGCCACACTCACCAAGCTTGTGATCATCCCGTACCGTTCTATAGTGTCCGGCATCATATATACCGTACAATGCCGTACGGCGCGGCGGGTAAAACGCTAATATATCGAAAAGATTGAAGTCCAGTAGTGAGTTCGAGTCCTAGCCGTGTTCGGTATAAGTGGTTGCATGCCCCCGCAACCAACTTCATTTGTCCACACAGAGCAGACAGGGAACCATCCGCGCCACGGCGCAGGTTTTGTCGTTTGCAGCCAAGGCCAAGTGTACACTTTTACCTGGACTTCCTTTCCGAACAGAGCGTTGGTGAGTTCCAAGCCCGGGCTCCCGGGCTTGTCCTGGTGACGGTGGAGATTGTTCTGCCGTGTTCACGGAAGGGACCTATCCATGACCAAATCAAAGCAGACCATCAACTGCCCCGTCACCAAGCCTGTCGTTGGCCGCAAACGCGCCCCGTGCATTGCGACTGAGACGGCTCCGGGTGGCGCCTATGACATCATAGCCAACAGCGCGGTTGCAGCGGTCAAGGAGACATGTGCCGATGCCTCTGTCAGTGCCAAAGATGCACTTCCGAGCTCCAGCCTCGCCAAGAGGACAACGCAGCTCGATCGACTGGTCGTTCTCCTTCGGCGTCCGGCGGGGACGAGCCTCGCAGAGCTCTGCACGGCAACGGGCTGGCAAGCGCATTCCGTGCGGGGAGCTTTGGCAGGGACGCTGAAGCATAAGGGCTTTACCGTAACGTCAGAGAAGGTCGATGGCCTCCGGCGCTACCGGATCACGGTGCCGGCATGAGCCAGAGGGTGTTGTCCGCCGATCGGCAGCAGGCCGTGGCAGCCGAAGTCCGTGGCTTGGATATTCAGGGCCTTGCTGGTCTGCGTGCTGCCTGGCCAACGCGCTTCGGTTCGCCGCCGATGCTGCGTTCGGTTGAGCTGTTACGTATGATGCTCGCTTGGCACCTGCAGGCTGAGGTGTGGGGCGGGCTCTCGGCAGCCACCAGGCGTCTGCTCACCCGCCGCGACGCAATTGCAGTAGAGCGGCGTGCCCACGGCATCGGAACGATCCTCCGTCGGACCTGGGAAGGCCGGCAGATCGAAGCCATCGTCGAGACCGACGGCTTCCGATTTAATGGAAAACGCTACGCCAGCCTGTCTGCCGTTGCGCGCGCTGCCACCGGCACACGCTGGAACGGTCCACGTTTCTTTGGTTTGCGGGAGCCGCCCGGCCGATGACCGGTCCTAAGCTCCAAACCAAACGCTGCGCCATCTACACGCGTAAGAGCTCAGAGGAGGGGCTGGAGCAGGATTTCAACAGCCTGGATGCTCAGCGTGAGGCGTGCGCAGCCTATATTGCCAGTCAAAGGGCAGAGGGCTGGAAGGCCATCCCGACCGGCTATAACGATGGCGGCTTCTCGGGGGCTAGCATGGACCGCCCGGCCGTGCAGCTGCTGCTGACCGATATCCAGGCCGACAAGATCGACGTCATCGTTGTCTACAAGATTGACCGCCTAACCCGCTCGCTGACAGACTTTGCCCGCATGGTGGAGTTGTTTGAGCGTCATCAGGTGAGTTTCGTTTCAGTGACGCAGGCGTTTAACACCACGACCAGCATGGGGCGATTGACCCTGAACGTGCTGCTCTCCTTTGCCCAGTTCGAACGCGAGGTCACCGGCGAGCGCATCCGGGATAAGATCGCGGCATCGAAGGCCAAGGGGATGTGGATGGGGGGTAACCTTCCTTTGGGGTATGATCAGCCCGATTCTGGCTCTCACACGCTTAAAGTGAACCCCGTCGAGGCCGAGACCGTCCGCCGTATCTTTGCGGCCTATGGTGAACTGGGCTCCGTACACGCACTTGCGCAGTGGCTGAGAGGGGAGGGGATTCGTTCCAAGCGGTACGTCACGGTCAGGGGACATCTTCGGGGCGCTGCATATCTCGGCCGCGGGGCATTATTCCATCTGCTGCGCAACCAGGTCTACTTGGGAAAGATCACCCATCGCGGCCAATCGCATCCTGGCCTGCATCCAGCGATCATCGACCAAGAGATCTTCGAGATAACGCAAGCTAGGCTCGACGCCCAGACGCGCCGCCGCCAGGATCCTGGCGCCCAAGCCGGAAGGAAGGCCAATTCGCCGCTTGTCGGCCGCATCTTTGACGGCGACGGACAGCCCATGGTCCCGACCTTTGCTTACGGCCGAGGCGGCAAGCTCTACCGATATTATGTGTCCGCGTCTCTTCATCGCGGCGGCAAAAAGCCCGCAGCGGACTCGTTGCCCCGGCGGGTCACAGCCACCACCATCGAAGCCTATCTAACCACCAGTCTCGTCAAATTGCTGCCCACGCCCCCCGGCAAGCCACAACCAACTGCCGCATGTCTCGGCCTGATTTCATCGGTCGAAGTCCATGCCGATCATCTCACGGTCGGCCTGCCGGCCAGGCTGTGGTCCACCGTCGAGGCCAAGCTGAGCTCGAGTGCAACCATCACGCCCGACCATGGCGATCCGGCAAAGCTCCGGCTTACGCTACCTTTCCGGGTCTCGACGCAGCGTGGACGAACTGAACTTGTCGCCGGCGACAACAGCGGGCCGTCCCCGAATCCAACCCTGATCCGTGCCCTTCGCCAAGCCCACGCGCTGCTGGGACGTGACGATGCTGGTGCCCCGACCATCATGACCGTCCCAACCTCCACCTATCAGCGTCGCCTGATTTGCTTGGCTTTTCTGGCTTCTGACATCCAGGGGGCGATTCTTACTGGTCATCAGCCAGCGGGTCTTACCCTGTATGATCTGATGGACCGAAATCTCCCATCATTATGGTCGGACCAGCGCCAGACACTCGGCTTCCCACCCGTTGGCTAGGCTCGTCCATCGACCTGCAAGTGTAATTCCTCGCATCCAATGATGCTCGGTGAAACCTCACCTCGCCGCAAACGCACGGAGACGGGCCCATACCATACGTCCAAAGACCGGGTAATTGCGAGGCAAAAGCCGGGATCGAATTCGGATTGCTGGGAAAAACTCCCGATAGTCTCGGCGACAACCGAAACCGGTGCGCGACGGAGACTTTTTCTTAGACTGGGTGGCGGAGAGACAGGGATTCGAACCCTGGGTACGCTTTCACGCACACACGCTTTCCAAGCGTGCGCCTTAAGCCGCTCGGCCATCTCTCCTGCGTGGGGCCTCCATACCCAAACCTGGCGAATACCTCAAGGGCATGCGCCCGACCAAAGTCACAAAAGTTTTTTGTTTTTTTTCCAAAAAAGAACATCCTTACTTTTGCGCTTCGGGGGAGGGGGCCCCGCTTTTAAGCGTCCATCTTCAGCGCGGCGAGGAAGGCACTTTGCGGGATTTCCACCTTGCCGAACTGGCGCATGCGCTTTTTGCCTTCTTTCTGCTTCTCGAGCAGCTTGCGCTTACGTGAAATATCGCCGCCATAGCATTTAGCCGTCACGTCCTTGGACAATGCCGAAATCGTCTCGCGTGCCACCACGCGGCTGCCGATGGCGGCCTGGATGGCAATCTTGAACAATTGCTTCGGTATAAGGTCCTTCAGCTTGGCGCAGATCGCCCGCCCGCGCGATTCGGCGGCGGCGCGGTGTGCGATAAAGGAGAGCGCGTCCACCGGCTCGAGGTTCACGAGAATCGAGATCTTTACGAGATCGGCCTCGGCATAATCCTCGATCTGGTAGTCGAAACTCGCATAGCCGCGGCTGATGGATTTCAGCCGGTCGTAGAAATCGAACACGACCTCGTTCAGCGGCAGGCGGTAGACCGCCATGGCGCGGTTGCCGACATAGGTCAGGTCCGCCTGCTGGCCGCGCCGCTCGTTGCAAAGCGTCAGCACGGCGCCCAGGTAATCGTCCGGCACCATGATGGTGGCGCGGATCCACGGCTCCTCGATATGGTCGATAATGCTGCCATCGGGCATGTCCGATGGGTTGTGCAGCAGCTCCATCTCGCCATTGGTGCGGAAGATTTTATACACCACGGAAGGTGCCGTCGCGATCAGGTTGAGGTCGAACTCGCGCGAGAGCCGCTCCTGGATGATCTCTAGATGCAGCAGGCCGAGGAAGCCGCAGCGGAAGCCGAAGCCCAATGCCGCCGAGGTCTCCGCCTCGTAATGGAAGCTCGCATCGTTCAGCCGCAATTTGCCGAGCGAATCGCGCAGTTTCTCGAAATCATCGGCATCGACGGGATAAAGCCCGCACCACACCACCGGAACCGACGGCTTGAACCCGGGCAGCGCCTCGGTCACCGGGTTGCGATCATCGGTGATGGTGTCGCCCACCTTGCAATCCTGCACGGTTTTGATCGCGGCGGTGATATAGCCCATCTCGCCCGGCCCGAGGCTCTCCACGGCGCGCATTTTCGGCGTGAACACGCCGAGCTGCTCGACCGGATGCACCGCGCCGGTGGACATCATGCGGATCTTCTGGCCGCGCCGCAATACGCCGTTCTTCACGCGCACGAGGGTCACCACGCCGAGATACTGGTCGTACCAGCTATCGATCAGCAGGGCCGAGAGCGGCGCCTGGGCATCGCCCTTGGGGGCGGGCAAGCGGGTCACCAGCGCGTCCAGCACGCCTTCGATATTGAGCCCGGTTTTCGCGGAAATCTCCACGGCATCGGAGGAATCGATGCCGATAACGTCTTCAATTTGCTGCTTCACGCGCGGCACATCGGCGGCGGGCAGGTCCACCTTGTTGAGCACCGGCACAATCTCGTGATGCGCATCGATCGCCTGGTACACATTCGCCAGCGTCTGCGCCTCCACGCCCTGGCTGGCATCGACCACGAGCAGCGAGCCCTCGCAGGCGGCGAGCGAGCGGCTCACCTCATAGGCAAAGTCCACATGGCCGGGGGTGTCCATTAGGTTCAGCACATAGGTCTTGCCGTCCTTGGCCGGATATTCCAGCCGCACGGTCTGCGCCTTGATGGTGATCCCGCGCTCCTTCTCGATATCCATGTTGTCGAGCACCTGCTCGGTCATCTCGCGCGCGGTCAGGCCGCCGCAATGCTGGATCAACCGGTCGGCAAGCGTGGACTTGCCATGGTCGATATGGGCGATGATGGAAAAATTACGGATCAGGTCAATCGGCGTGTCAGTCATGGACCAGACATACCGAGAATCGGGTGGGATGTCATGCGCCGTCGCAGGGGACAGGAAAGGGAAGGAAGTGGCTTCTTTTTATGAACAAAAAGAAGCAAAAAAACTTGGCGAGTTTAGGTCCGGGGGCGTTACCCCCGGACCTTAGGCCATCAATGCACCAGGCTGGGCACCATGTCGTTCTGAATGATCGCCGCGGCGGCAAGCAAAGCATTGGCGGCGATCGCCATCGGCGTGCCATCCGCCGCGTGAATGGCATAGGCGACACCGTGCTCGGTCATCACGGGTTTCACGAAGGCGATTTCCTCCAGCCCCAGGGTCGCGAATTGCGCGGCCGAGATGTGATGAATGTCGAGTACGGTTCCCGGAACAAAATTGGTCGTGCCGTCATGCGATTTAATGTTCATGAGAAAAATCCTTTCAACGCCAGGTCTTTTCACGCCAAGGTCTTTTCAACGCCAAGGTCTAACGAAGCCTAGTCAACTGCGCCGTGAGTGACAGTACGTGTGACAGGTGCGTGGGACAGTACGTGCGTTCGAACCTAGTGGCCGTAAGTTTGCAAATCGTAAGTTTGCTGGTGGATTAACGTCATCATCGCGGCTGTTTTCCTGGCTTCAGCCGCCAGCGTTTTCCGATTCTCCATCCACCATGCGAGTCGGCGCTATATTAGTTTTCACCTGGCCCTTCGAGATAGGAATATTTTTTACGACCGGTTGTGGTACCGGCCGCACGAGATCGACATGCAGCAGGCCGTTATCCAGCCAGGCGCCCTTCACCTCGATCCCCTCGGCGATGACGAAGGCCCGTTGGAACTGGCGCGCCGCGATCCCGCGATGCAGAAAAACGCGCCCGTGCCCGTCATCCGTCTGCCGCCCGCGAATCACCAACTGGTTATCCTCCAGGGTGATTTGCAGGTCATCCATCGTGAAACCGGCGACAGCTAGCGTGATGCGCAGTGAAATCGGGCTCAGCTGTTCAATATTATACGGCGGATAGCCGTCCGAAGAACTCTTCGCCGCGCGTTCGATCATCTGTTCCAGATGGTCGAACCCAAGAAACAACGGCGAGGTAAAAACGCGGGTATTCATAGACTTAGGCTCCCCCAAGTTCGAGCGAAGCAGGTTGTGGACCCCGAAGGCGTCCGATACCTAATGTTGTCATAAACCCTGCCCGATGCAAGTCCCGCGTTGCGGCGGCGGGGCTGCGGCATTAAACCCCCAGATATGTCAGATACAGATAGCACCGCCCGCCTCCTGCCCATCCGGATCGTCCCGGACCCGGTCCTGCGCAAGGTTGCGTGCCCCGTCACCGCGGCCGACCATGACCATGTGCAGAAGCTCGATCCCCGAGATGTTCGCCACCATGTATGCCGCCCCGGGCATCGGCCTTGCCGCGCCGCAGATCGGCGAATTGCTGCGCCTGGTCGTGATCGACATCGCGCCGGACAAAGTCCCGGCCCCGATCGTGCTCATCAACCCGGAAATCGTCGCGGTCTCTGAGGCCATGGCGACCCGTGAGGAAGGCTGCCTCTCACTGCCCGAACAATATGCCGAGGTCACCCGCCCGGCCTGGGTGAAGGTGAAATACCAGGACGAGCATGGTGCAAAAAAGGAAATCGAGGGCGAAGGATCTGCTTGCCGCCTGCCTGCAGCATGAGATCGACCATCTCAACGGCGTGCTGTTCGTGGATTATCTCTCGGCTCTCAAGCGCAATATTGTGCTAAGAAAACTGGCGAAAGAGCAGAAAGCCAAACGATGAAGCTCGCCTTCATGGGCTCCCCGGAATTCTCCGTGGCCGCCCTTCGCGCCCTGGCCGCCGAGCATGAGATTGCCGTCGTCTACGCCCAGCCGCCGAAACCGGCCGGGCGCGGCCAGCGCGAGACGCCATGCCCGGTGCATCAGGCCGCCCTGGAATTGGGCCTGCCGGTCCGCACCCCTAAGCGCCTGAAGAACAACGAAGAGGAGGCGGCGTTCTTTCGCTCCCTCGGCCTGGATGCCGCCGTGGTGGCCGCCTATGGCCTCATTTTGCCCGAGGCGTTCCTTACCGCCCCGGCGCGTGGCTGCCTGAACATCCATGCCAGCCTGCTGCCGCGCTGGCGCGGGGCGGCTCCCATCCAGGCGGCGATCCTGGCCGGGGATTCCGAGACCGGCATCACCATCATGCAGATGGATGCCGGGCTGGACACGGGCGACATGCTGCTCAAGGAATCCACGCCCATCGGCCGGCACGACACCGCCGCCGATTTGCACGACCGGCTGGCGGAAATGGGCGCGCGGATGATCGGCCAAGCCCTGGTGCGTCCCCCCGCGCCGGAAAAACAGGATTCTGCGCGCTCGACCTATGCGCCCAAACTCTCGCGCGAGGATGCGCGGCTGAACTTCCGCAAACCCGCCGCCGAGCTGGAACGCCAGATCCGCGCCTACCATCCCTGGCCGGGCTCGCTCGCCTTGCTGGGCGATGTCGTGCTTAAATTCCTCGCGGCGGAAGTCGTCGCGGGCGAGGGCATTCCGGGCGAAATCCTCGATGACCGGCTCACCATCGCCTGCGGCGAGGGCGCGATCCGCCCCATCCGCCTGCAACGCGCGGGCAAGGCCGCCATGAGCACGGCGGATTTCCTCCGTGGCTTCACCTTGGCCGAAGGTGCGCGCTTCTATTGACCCTTTGGGCGCTCGAAATCGAATATGACGGCACCTCCTTCATGGGCTGGCAGCGCCAGAAGCACGGGCTTGCCATCCAGCAGGTGGTGGAGGAGGCGGCCGCCAAAATCTGCGGCGGCGAGATGCCCCAAGCCGTCGCCTCCGGTCGGACCGATGCGGGCGTGCATGCTTTGGGCCAGATCGTACAGATCGACCTGCCGGATTTCTCCCCCCACCGGATCCGCGAGGCGCTGAACTACCATATGAAGCCGCATCCGGTGGTGGTGCTGCGCGCCGCCCCGGCACCCTCAGACTGGAACGCGCGCTTCTCCGCCATCTGGCGCCGCTATCGCTATGTCATCTCCAACCGCCCGGCTTTCCCGGCGCTGGAGCTGAACCGCGTCTGGCATGTGCGCCAGCATCTGGATGCCGAGGCGATGCACCGCGCGGCCCAGTCTTTGCTCGGCCATCACGATTTCTCCGCCTTCCGCGCCTCCGCCTGCCAGGCGAAATCCCCGATGCGCACGCTCGATCAGATCAGCGTGGCGCGCGAGGGCGAGCACATCATCCTGCGCGCCCAGGCCCGCAGTTTTTTGCACCATCAGGTGCGCAACATGGCCGGGTCGCTGAAAATGGTGGGGGAGGGCACCTGGCCGGAATCGCGCATTGCCGACATCCTCGCCGCCCGGAACCGCGCCATCGCCGGCCCCACCGCCCCGTCGGAAGGGCTGTATTTCGTCAGCGTCGGCTATGAGCAGGATCTGGGCTTAAGCTGAATCTCCCTTGATCGCAGGGCTGTTTTGCCCGAGTCTGGCCTACCGCCTTTGGAGTCTCCATGCCGCACGCCGATTTTGTCCATTTGCGCGTCCATTCCGCCTTTTCCCTCTCGGAAGGCGCGATCAAACCCGATAAAATCGCCGCCTTGGCGCGCGAGCTTTCCATGCCTGCGGTTGCCATTACGGACACCTCAAACCTCTTCGGCGCGCTGGAATTCTCGCAATACTGCACGAATGCCGGGGTGCAGCCGATCATCGGCTGCCAGCTCGCTCTGGAGCGCAAGGGCCTCAACCTCGCGCCCGATCCGGTGGTGCTGCTGGCGCAAACGCCCATTGGCTTCGCCAATCTGCAAAAACTCTCTTCCGCCAGCTATCTGCTGAGCGATTCCGCGCCCAAACCGCAAATCTCGATGCAGACGCTGCTCTCGCATGCCGAGGGCCTGTTCCTGCTCACCGGTGGCGCCGCCGGGCCAATCGGCCGCCTGCTCGCCGAGGGCCAGCTTGCCGATGCCCAAGCCTATCTCGCCGCCCTGCAAGAAGGCTTTTCCGGGCGCATCGCGATGGAACTGCAACGCCACGGCGAAAAACTCGAACAGGCCATCGAACCCGGGCTTATCACCTTGGCCGATAAAGCCGGCATCCCGCTGGTGGCGACCAATGAGTGCTTCTTCGCCAAGCCCTCGATGCACGAGGCGCATGACGCGCTGCTCTGCATCGCTGAGGGCCGGGTGCTGGCCGAGCAGGACCGCCGCCGTGTAACGCGCGAGCATTGGTTCAAGCCCGCCGCCGACATGCGCGTATTGTTCGCGGACCTACCGGATGCCTGCGACAACACGCTGGCCATCGCGCGCTCCTGCGCGGTGATGGCCGAATCGCGCAAGCCGCTGCTGCCCACCTGCCCGAAAGTCCGCCCCGGCACGACCGAGGCCGAGACGGTGCAGGCCATGGCGGAGGAGGGGCTCGAAGGCCGGCTGGATGCGCTGGGTGTGGCCGAGGCAGACCGCAAAGTCTATCGCGACCGCCTCGCCTTCGAGCTCAACATCATCATCCAGATGGGCTTCCCCGGCTACTTCCTCATCGTGTCGGATTTCATCCAATGGGCGAAGGATCAGAAAATCCCGGTAGGACCGGGCCGCGGCTCGGGCGCTGGCTCCGTCGTCGCCTGGGCGCTGCTGATCACCGATCTTGACCCGCTGCGCTACGGGTTGCTGTTCGAGCGCTTTCTGAACCCCGAGCGCGTTTCCATGCCGGATTTCGATATCGATTTCTGCCAGGAACGCCGCGACGAGGTGATCGCCTATGTCACACGCGAATACGGCGCGGACCGCGTGGCGCAGATCATCACCTTCGGTAAATTGCAGGCCCGTGCGGCGGTGCGCGATGTCGGCCGCGTGCTGGGCCTGCCCTATGGCCAGGTCAACAAGGTCGCCGAGCTGATCCCCAACAATCCCGCCAAGCCGGTCACGTTGCAACAAGCGATCGACGGGGAGGTGAAATTGCGCGACCTCGCCGCCTCGGATGAAGGCCTCGCGCGGCTCATGGAAATCGCCTTGCAGCTCGAGGGCCTGTACCGCCATGCCAGCACGCATGCCGCCGGCGTGGTGATCGGCGACCGCAAGCTCGACCAGCTCGTGCCGCTCTATAAAGATCCGCGCTCGGATCTTCTGGTCACGCAATTCTCGATGAAATATGTCGAGCAGGCCGGGCTCGTGAAATTCGACTTCCTCGGCCTGACCACGCTCACGGTTCTCGACCGCGCGTTAAAATTCCTGAAAATGCAAGGCATCACCATCGATCTTGCCGCGGTGCCGATGGATGACAAAAAAACCTATGAGATGATCGCGCGCGGCGATACCGGCGGCGTGTTCACCTTTGAAACCCAGGGCTATCGCAGCGCGTTGCAACAAATGCGCCCGGACCGTTTCGAGGATCTCGTCGCCATCCAGGCGCTGAACCGTCCGGGCCCGATGGCGAATATTCCGGATTACTGCGCGCGTAAGCGTGGCGCGGAATGGACCGCGCCCGATCCTTCCATCCATCACATCCTGGCCGAGACCTATGGCGTCATCGTGTACCAGGAGCAGGTGATGCAGATCGCCCAGGTGATGGCGGGCTACAGCCTGGCCGGCGCTGATTTGCTGCGCCGTGCGATGGGCAAAAAAATCCGCGCAGAGATGGATGCGCAGCGCAAAATCTTCTGCGACGGCGCCGTAGCCCAAGGCAATACCATCGAGAAAGCCAACGAGGTGTTCGACCTCATGGCAAAATTCGCCGATTACGGCTTCAACAAATCGCACGCCGCCGCCTATGCGCTGGTCTCCTACCAAACCGCCTATCTGCGCGCCAACCATCCCGTTCCGTTCCTCGCGGCCTGCATGTCGCTCAGCATCGCCAACACGGAAAAACTCGCGATCCTGCGTGCGGATGCCATGCGCATGGGCATCCAGGTATTACCCCCGGATGTGAACAAATCCGGCGCTGATTTCTGCCCGGAGGAACAATCGGATGGCACGCTCGCCATCCGCTATGCGCTGGGGGCGATCAAGCGCGTCGGCATTGCCGCCATGGCGGATCTGGTGAAGTCACGCGGTGACAAGCCGTTTGCGGATTTAACGGACTTTGCGGCCCGCATCGACGCGAAAAGCCTGACCCGCGCGCATATCGAAATCCTGGCCAAGGCCGGCGCCTTCGATTCCCTGGTCGAGAGCCGCGCGCAAGCCTTCACCGCCGCCGAGACCATCATCGCGCACCGCACAGACGCTGGCGGAGGAACGCAATTCCGGCCAGATCGGCTTGTTTGGCGGCGGCGCGCCGGAGCCCGTGCGCCTGCCCGCGATTCGCGACTGGCCGGAGACCGACCGTCTGACCTTCGAGGCCGAGGCCATCGGCTTTCACATCAGCGCGCATCCGTTGGACATGTACGCCGTGGCGCTGAAGCGCCTCGGCGTCGTGCGCCTCGGCCAGTATCGAGGGCCGCGCCCAGGCCGGTGGCACGCGTGTCAAACTCGCGGGCACGGTGGCGGGGCAAAAAGGAGCGCATCACCCGTACCGGTAGCCGCATGGCCTGGGTGACGCTCTCCGACCAGCAAGGCAGTTTCGAGGTCACTTTATTCTCCGAAGTCCTCGGCCGCGTGCGCGAATACCTCGTGGAGGGCACCGCCTTGTTAGTCACCGCGGATATCAAGATGGACGGCGAATCGCTGCGCATCACCGCCACCGACGTCACCTTGCTGGACGATGCCGCCGCCAAGGCCGGGGCGAGCTTGCGCATCTGGCTGGACCGCACCGAGGCCCTACCGCATATCCGCGCATTGCTCGACCGCGAGGGCAAGGGCAGGGGCCGCGTCACGCTCGTGCCGAAAACCGGACTGGAGCGCAGCCTGGACGTCGTTTTGCCCGGCGGCTTCAACGTCTCGCCGCGTCTCTCCCAGGCGATGAAAACGATTGCCGGGGTGGAAATGGTCGAGGAGGTGTGAGGCAAAGCGTGCTAACGGGCAGTTAAGGCGCGCCCGGCGTCTTGACGGGCGCGAACACGTTGCGATGATGGTCACATCAGGCAACCGGAAAGCCAAGAATGCCCGCTTTATCCCGCCGCACGCTGCTCGCCTCCACCGCCGCTCTCCTCAGCCTCCCGCGCCTGAGCGATGCTGCGATGAGCGGCCCTCCCGTTGCCCCCATCCGTCCGGTTACCGATACCTATTTCGGCGTCAAAGTGATCGATCGCTACCGCTGGATGGAATCGGAGGATGCGGAATGGCAGGCCTATGTTCGTGCCCAGGGCGCTTATGCCGCCGGCATCCTGGATAAAATCCCGGGCCGCGATGCGCTCGCCGCCGCCATAGCGCATAATACCGGCGAGGTCGTCACGGTGATCGCCGTGCAGACGGGCGGCACAAAAATCTTCTCCGAACTCCGTCCCGCCGGCGCTAATACCTCAAAACTCTTCGTCCGCGACGCTTTGGCGGGCGCGGACCGCAAGTTGATCGAGCCGGATAGCTACGCCAAACCCGGCACGCATGCCTCGCTCGACTGGTGGGCACCTTCGCCGGATGGCAGCCATGTCGTCTTCGGCGTCTCGTCCGGCGGGTCGGAGCAATCCACGCTACAAATCCTCGTCACCGATACCGGCGCGCTGCTGCCCGAATCGATCGACCGCACCGCCGATGCCAGCCCCAGCTGGCTGCCGGACGGCACCGGCTTGTTCTACAACCGCTTGCAGGATGTCCCGCCGGACAGCACGGCTTATGAGGAAAAAAGCCTCTGCTGGCTGCACAAGCTCGGCACGGACCCGGCGGCCGACATCAAGGTGCTGGGGCAAAACCTCAGCCCGGCGGTGCCGGTGGCGGATATCGCCTTTCCCAATGTCATCGCCACACCCGGCTCCAGCATCGCCATCGGCGCCATCGTCTCCGGCGTGCAGAACGAGATCGCGGCCTATGCAGCGCCCCTGTCCGCCGCCATCGCCGGCCCTCCCGCTTGGAGCAAGATCTGCGACCCCGAGGATGATGTCACCAGCATCGTCGTCCGGGGCGAGGACATCTATCTCCTCTCCCATAAAAACGCCTCGAACTATCGCGTTTTGAAAACCACCGCCGCCAATCCCGGCATCGCCCATGCGGTGGAAGTGGTGCGCCAGAGCGCCTCCGTCATTCGCGCTTTGGCCGGTGCGCGCGATGCGCTCTACATCCTGGACCTCGATTCAGGCCTTAGCGGCATCCGCCGCCTCGCCCCGGACGGCACGGTGCAAAAAATCAGCCTGCCCTTCGCCGGCGCAATCGACCAGGCTTCTTTCTACGCCGATACCCTGCATGACGGCGCCTGGTTCCTGCTCGAAGGCTGGGTGCGCCCGACCGTCGTCTGCCATGTCGCCCCCGACGGCACGGTGACGCAAACCAACATCGCGCCGTTGCCGCCGCTCAACCTCGCCCCCTACACCTCCGAGGAAGTTTTCGCGCCGGCGCGGGATGGGACCCGCATTCCGCTCTCCATCGTCTATCGCAAGGATACCAAGCGCAACGGCACAGCGCCCTTGCTCCTGGAAGCCTATGGCGCCTACGGCATCACGCTGGACCCGGAATTTCTCGCCCGCTGGCTACCCTTCCTCGACCTCGGCGGCGTCTTCGCGGTCGCGCATGTCCGCGGCGGCGGCGAGCGCGGTGAGGATTGGCATCTCGCCGGCCAGAAACTCAAAAAATACAACACCTGGCGCGATACGATCGACTGCGCGCAATACCTCATCGACCATCGCTGGACCTCGCATAAGCACCTCGCCGTCATCGGCGGCTCGGCGGGCGGCATCACCGCCGGAAGGCTGCTGACCGAGCGCCCGGACCTCGCTGCCGTGGTCATCTCCGAGGTTGGCGTGTCGGACGCCCTGCGCAGCGAATTCTCGCCCAACGGCCCGCCGAACATCCCCGAATTCGGCTCCGTCACCACCGAGCCAGGGTTTCGCGGGCTCTACGCGATGGACGCCTACCAGCACGTGCATGACGGGGTGAAATACCCCTCCGTCCTGCTCACCACCGGCTTGCACGACCCGCGTGTCGCCCCCTGGGAGCCGACGAAAATGACCGCACGGCTCCAGGCGGCCACCGCCTCCGGCAATCCGGTCCTGCTGCGCGTGGAGGCCGATGCCGGGCACGGCATCGGCTCCACCCGCGCGCAGCGGGATGTGGAGACGGCGGATATCATCGCCTTCATCCTGTGGCGCACGGGCGATCCGCGGTTTCAGCCAAAAACTTGAAGGGAAGTAGCCGCTTTTTTGAAAAAAAGCGGCGCAAAAAACTTCTGCCCCTTCAGAGCCGGGAGTTTCACGCGCCCCCGGCCCAGGTGAACAAAGTTTTTTTGCTTCTTTTTGTTCACAAAAAGAAGCCTTCCTACCGCTTCGCAGCGTCCTCCAAGAACCCCTTCGCGAGCCCATGATAGAGCGCTTCCGGTGCAATCAGCCGGGACGCGCCATAGCCCAAAACGGAAGCCAGCATCAGCGGGATCACATTGGTGTGGTTCCCGGTCATCTCCAGGATGATGACAAACGCCGTCATCGGCGCCTGGACGACGCCGGCGAAATACCCCGCCATGCCCAGAACGGCCCCAAGGCTCGCCATCGTCCCGCCTTGCGCCGCCAGCCAATCCCCAAGCCCGGCCCCCACGGCCAAAGACGGCGCAAAAATCCCACCCGGCAGGCCCGAAAGCGCGGTCGCCAATGTCGCGAGGAACTTTGCCGGCCAGAAATACCAGCCCAGCGCCTGGCCCTCCACCGCGCTGCGCGCCTGTTCATAGCCGGTGCCAAACGTCGCACCATGGGTTGCGACCCCCAGCACCGCCACCAGCACGCCGCAGGCAAGCGGCAATAGCAGCCGGCGCGGTCCCGATTGCGCGGCAAGCCATTGCTTCGCAAGCCTTGTGCCATCCAGCAGCAACCGGCTGAACGCCCCACCCGCCAGCCCGCCGACGACACCGCAGGCCAGCACCAGCGCCCAGCCGAACGGCGTGGTCGCCGTGACCGAGGTCGTGCCGAAATAGGTGTAGTTCCCAACCAGGCCGAGCGAGACGAGGCCCGCGATGATCACCGCATAGAGCACCAGCCCGTTTGTCCGCGCCTCGAACGACCGGCTCAGCTCCTCGATCGCGAACACCACCCCCGCCAGCGGCGCGTTGAAGGCCGCCGCAATCCCCGCCGCCGAGCCGGCGAGGATCAAGCCCCGCTCGTCGCGCAACCCGCGCAGCCGCGCCACCTGCAACATGATGGTGGCCCCCACCTGCACGGTCGGCCCTTCGCGCCCCAGCGACGCGCCGCAGAGCAGCCCCACCACGGTCAGCCCGATTTTACCCGCGACCAGCCGGAGCGAGAGCAGCCGCTGCCGTGCCGCGCGATTCGCCAATTGCCGCGCCGCCATGGCCTGCGGAATGCCGCTGCCCTGCGCGCCGGGGAATAGGGTGCGAGTCGCCCAGGCGCAAAACACGAATCCCGCCGGCGTGACGAGCAGCGGCAGGGCCCATAAATGCCGATTCGCGTCAGAAAACACGGCCTGCGCCCAGTTCGCCGCGGCGGCGAACACCACGCTGATCGCGCCCACCACGACCGCTCCGCCCCAAAAAACCACGCGCCGCCGCCAAATCCGCCGCGAGAGCCATCGCGCTCCGGGCCGCGGCTTCACATCAATCTTCATCACCCTACTTGCCTCCGATACTCAACGTCGCTAATAGACCGCCATGGATATGGGCGCGTAGCGCAGCGGTAGAGCACCACCTTGACATGGTGGGGGTCACAGGTTCAATCCCTGTCGCGCCCACCATATCCACTCCTAAAATATATAGATATCAAAGCACTTTAGGCGCTTTGCCTCTCGTAATGTCTAAGCTACGGTTTGGTGTAAATGAGAGAACACATGCGGAACTGCACGCGTGCATTATCTTCCAGTGCCTCATTTATGTTCCTGGTATGTTCTGATTTCACGGCCAATTCGTGACAACACGGGCGGGAATAACGGAGTCCGGCGTCCGGTGCTTCTCCGCCTTCGCTACTGGCTGGCCCAGATAATCCGGTACATCCACAAAATCTCCCCGCTGGCGAAGCGGAGTTCCGGATAGGCCGGGTTCAGGCTGGAAAGCTCGATGCGCGATGCCGTTCTGCGGGTCAGCAGCTTGGCCATCACGGCACCCTCCGTGGTCCGCGCCACGACTCGGTCGCCCACCCGCACCGGTGCCGCGGGAGAGACGATGATCGTATCCCCCTCCCGATACGCTGGTTCCATCGAATCGCCGGAAATCGACAGCGCGTAGGCATTGGCATCGCCGGTGGAGGGCAGCTCGACCTCGTCCCAGCCGGCACCCGCCGGATAGCCGCCATCGTCGAAAAACCCCTCGCTGCCCGCCTGCGCCAGGCCGATCAGCGGGATTTTATTGCGTCCCTTGGGGCGCTTGTCCTGCACCGCCCGCGCGCCCATCACGAGCGCGGTGAAATCATCGAGTTTCGCGCCCGTCGCCTGCAACATCTTCGCCAGGCTCTCCGTCGAAGGCCAGCGCAGCCGGCCATCCTCGGCCTGGCGCTTGGAGATGTTGAAACTGGTGGGATCCAGCCCCGCTTTGCGCGCGAGTCCTGAGGGCGAGAGGCCATTTTCCGCCGCCAAAGTATCGATTGCACGCCAAACATCGTCATGCCGCATCAAAAAACTCACCAATCCCGTAATTTCAGCAAGTTACACAACTATCCGCTAATTCGAAGCGTAAATAGGAATTTTGTCCCGCTTTCTTGCGAAATTTCATTGCAAAAGCGTTAGTTGTTCTTGTTTTGTTCTAATCGTAGGAATATAAACCTGGACGCGGATACAACGTTAAGTACGCAATGTTTTGACCTTACAATTAGAAGAAGGATTTTCTATGGCTTTTACCCTCCGGAATCTCTCCGTCCTCGCTTACGCCAATGGTTTCACGCTGTGGCACTACAAAGCGGGGGCCGAGAACATCGCCCAGGCGGGCGCGCAAGGATTTTTTGCCGAGGCTGCGGACCTCATGGCGCCGGGAGACCTCGTCATGCTCACCGGGGCGGATGGGGGCAAAATCGGCGCCATTGCAGGGCAGGGCAGGCAGATCGCGTTGGCGCCGCTGCTGTAAAAAAACCATCGGGGCGGCGCGACACGCCGCCCCGATGCAAAATCAGCCTTCGTAATGCTCGGCCACGAGCCGGTCGAGCAGGCGCACGCCAAACCCGGTGGCGCCTTTCGGCGTCACGGCGGTTTCCTTGGAGGCCCAGGCCATGCCGGCGATGTCCAGATGCGCCCAGGGCTTGCCGTTCACGAAACGCTGCAGGAACTGCGCCGCGGTGATGGAGCCGCCAGCCCGCCCGCCGCCGATATTCTGCATATCCGCGATCGGGGATTTCAGGTTGTTATCGTAGCGCTCGCCGAGCGGCGCCAGCGGCATGCGCCACACATCCTCGCCCGTCGCCTTGCCGGCGGCGAACAGCTTCTCCGCCAGCGCGTCGTCATTGCTGAACATGCCGGCATATTCATGCCCGAGCCCAACGATGATCGCACCGGTCAGGGTCGCCAGGTCCACCATGAATTTCGGCGCGAAACGCTCCTGCGCGTAATACAGCACGTCCGCCAGCACGAGCCGGCCTTCCGCATCCGTGTTCAGCACTTCAATCGTCTGGCCGGAATAGCTCTTCACCACATCGCCCGGGCGCAGCGCCGTGCCGGAGGGCATGTTCTCCACGAGCCCGACCAGGCCCACGGCATCCACGCGCGCCTTGCGCCCGGCCAGGGCCGCCATCAGCCCCACCACAGTGCCGGCGCCCGCCATGTCCCATTTCATATCTTCCATGCCGGCCGCGGGCTTGATGGAAATGCCGCCGGTATCGAAGGTCACCCCCTTGCCGATGAACGCGATCGGGTCCTTCGGCTTCTTCGCCTTCTTGCCGTCAACAGCCGTGCCGCCCGAGGCGCCGAGCCACTGCATCACCACCATGCGCGGCTCGCGCGCGCTGCCCCAGGCCACGCTCAGCATCGAGCCGAAGCCGAGCTTCTCCAGATCCTTCTTGTCGAAAATTTCGATCTTCAGGCCGAGCTTCTTCAACTCCTCGATCCGGTCGGCGAATTCCTCGGGGTAGAGCACATTCGCGGGCTCGGTGACGAGGTTACGGGTGACTTCCACGCCCTCGGCCACGGCGGCGAGCGGCGCATAGGCGGCTTTCGCCTTCACGGCGTCGCTGGCGAGAATCGTCAGCTCGGCCAGTTTCGGTTTTTCATCCTCTTTCTGCGTCGTGCGGTATTTGTCGAACCGGTAGGCCCGCAGCCGCGCGCCGAACCCGACATGCGCGGCCAGCGCCGGCTCCAGCGCCTCGGCCAGCACCGTCACTTCCGTTTCCTTGAGCACCGCAGCGGCCATCGCCCCGCCCAGCTTTTCGGCCGCATGCGCATCGAATGCCTCGGTCTTGCCGGCACCCAGCAGCAGCACGCGCTTGATCCCGGCCTTGGGCGCCAGCACATCCGCCTTCTGCCCTTTTTTGCCGGTGAATTCCGCCGCCTCGATCGCGCGCGTCAACGCGCCGGCCAGGGCCTTGTCCAATGCCGCTCCCAGCCCGGCGAGCGCAGCGCCTTCCGCCAACGGCACCACCAGCACGCCTGCTTTCGGCAGCACGGCTTTTGCGAACGCGATATCCAGCATCTCAAATCCCTTCAGATTAATCTGCCGGCAACATAACATTCCCCGCCCGCTTGGCCAGAGACCGCCGCACCGCTACACCCGCGCGATGGATGATCTCTCCCTCCTCGACCTTGCGGTCAGCCTGGTATCGGATGCCGCCGCCAAAATTCTCACGGTGCGCGCGGCGGGCTTCGCGGTTGCGGAAAAATCCGACGCAACGCCGGTGACCATCGCGGATACCGAGGCGGAGGCCATCATCACAAAGGGCTTGCGCGCCGCCACGCCGCATATTCCCGTGATCGCCGAGGAGGAGGTCGCCGCCGGCCGCGTCACGGCGCTGGGCGCGGAATACTGGCTGGTCGACCCGCTGGACGGCACGCGGGAATTCGCCGCCGGACGGCTCGAATTCACCGTGAATATCGGCCTGATCCGCGATGGCGCGCCGATCCTCGGCGCCGTCGCATCGCCCGCTTTGCACGAGTTGCATTACGGGTTGGTCGGCCATGGCGCCTTCAAACGCCAGCATGGCGAGACGCGCGAAATCACCGCCCGCCACGCACCACAGGAAGGCCTGACTGTCATGGCCTCGCGCCATTACGCGGCGGACCCGGCGCTGGCCGCTTTGCTGGCCCGCCACCGCGTCGCGGCCCTGAGCAATATCGGCTCGGCGCTGAAATTCCTCCGTCTGGCGGAGGGGAGTGCGGATTTCTATCCGCGCCTTGGCCGCACCATGGAATGGGACACCGCCGCCCCCCAGGCGGTGCTGGAAGCCGCCGGCGGCGCGGTCCTCACCGAGTCCGGCCCCCCCTTGCGCTACGGCAAACCCGGCTTCGAAAATCCCAATTTCAACGCCTGGGGGCTGCTGCGCGAAGTTTAATCTGCTGGTTATGCTGCCGCGATGGTGCCGGAAGCCACCGCTCCCATCTCTTTTGAATGAAAAGATTTTTTGCATCCTCAGCGGCTTTGATGCTGCTGGCGACCAGCCTCTCCGGCTGCGTCTGGTACCGGGACCACGATAACGGCCATTACAGCAGCGGCTATGGCGGCGGCGAGGGTGGCGGCGGTGGCGCGGGCGGCTATTATGGCGGCTATGGTCACGAGAATCACCCGCCTGGGCCGGGACCCGGCCCACAGGCAGGTTACGGCCATCCGCAAGGGAGCTGGTAACGGCTTTTAGAGCATGATCGCTTTAAGTGCGATCATGCTCTAACTTTTTTCATTCTAACCCACGCAAATAAAAACCCACGCAAATAAAAAGCGCCTTGCCCAAGGAGGGCAGGGCGCTTTTCCATCTTTGACGATGGCCGACGCCCTCGGGCTAGGCCGCGTTCGCCACTTCCCGAATGCCCTGGGCCAATGCCGCCACATCCGCCAGCACCGTCGCGACATCCTGCGTTGCGACCAGTCTTTCGATCAGCACGGAGGCGACGATCGCCGCATCCGCATGCTGTGCGACCACCGCCGCCTGGGCCGGCGTGCGCACGCCAAACCCAACGGCGATCGGCAGATCGGTCGCGCGCCGGATGCGGGGGATATCCCGCGCCAGATCCTCGGCCGAGGCCGTGCGCGTGCCGGTAATCCCGGTGATGCTGACATAATAGACAAAGCCGGAGGAGCCCGCGAGCACCCGCGGCAGGCGTTCATCGGTCGTGGTCGGCGCGATCAGCCGGATCACATCCAGCCCCTGCGCCGCCGCATCGGGCAGCAGCAGATCCGCTTCCTCGGTCGGCAGATCGACGACGATAAGCCCATCCACGCCGCAACTCGCGGCATCGGCGCAGAACCGCGCCACGCCATAAGAGAGAATCGGATTCAGATACCCCATCAGCACCAAAGGCGTGGCGTTATTCGTGGCGCGGAATTCCCGCACCAGCGCCAGCACGCCGGCCAGGGTCGCTCCGGCGCTCAAGGCACGCCGCCCGGCGGCCTGGATCGTCGGCCCATCGGCCATCGGGTCGGTGAAGGGCACGCCGATCTCGATAATATCCGCGCCATTCGCCGCCATGCCCTTGAGCAGCGCCAGCGACGTCGCCCGGTCCGGATCATACGCTTCCACAAACGGGATCAGCGCGGCCCGCTTGCTTGCCTTCAGCGCGGCGAAAACACCCGCGATCCGGCTCACAGCGCCACCCCCAAATGCTGCGCCACGGTGAAAATATCCTTATCCCCGCGTCCGCACAGGTTCATCAGAATAATCTGCTCCTTATCCATCGCGCCTGCGATCTTCGCGACCTGGGCCAGCGCGTGCGAGGGTTCCAATGCCGGAATAATCCCCTCGGTCCGCGTGCAGAGCTGGAACGCCTCCAGCGCCTCGCGGTCGGTGATTGCGGCATATTCCACGCGCCCGATATCGTGCAGCCAGGAATGCTCCGGCCCGATGCCGGGATAATCCAGCCCGGCGGAAATCGAATGCGCTTCCAAAATCTGCCCGTCATCATCCTGCAGCAGATAGGTCCGGTTGCCATGCAGCACGCCGGGGCGCCCACGGCTCAGGCTCGCGGCATGCGCGCCGGAATCCAGCCCATGGCCCGCCGCCTCCACGCCGATCAGCCGCACGGAAGGATCGTCCAGGAACGGATGGAACAGCCCGATCGCATTGCTGCCGCCGCCGATCGCCGCGACCGCCACATCCGGCAGCCGCCCCTCGGCCTCCTGCAACTGCGCCTTGGCCTCATTGCCGATCACGCATTGGAAATCGCGCACCATGGCAGGGTAGGGGTGCGGCCCGGCCGCGGTGCCGATGATGTAGAACGTGTCGCGCACATTCGCGACCCAGTCGCGCATCGCATCGTTCATTGCATCCTTCAGCGTCCCGGCCCCGGAGCTCACCGGCACCACCTCCGCCCCCAGCAGCTTCATGCGAAACACATTAGGCTTCTGCCGCTCGACATCCACGGCGCCCATGTAAATGGTGCAGGGCAGGCCGAACAGCGCGCAAACCGTGGCGGTCGCCACACCATGCTGCCCAGCGCCGGTCTCCGCGATGATCCGCGTGCGGCCCATCCGCCGGGCCAGCAGAATCTGTCCCAGGCAGTTGTTGATCTTATGCGCGCCGGTATGGTTCAGCTCGTCGCGCTTGAAATAGATTTTCGCGCCGCCAAGCTCCTTCGTCAGCCGCTCGGCGAACCACAAGGCGCTCGGCCGCCCGACATAATGCTTGAGGTAATAATCCAGCTCGGACTGAAATTCCGGGTCGGCCTTCGCCGCCTCATAGGCGGTTTCCAGTTCCAGGATTAGCGGCATCAGCGTCTCGGCGACAAACCGGCCACCAAACGCACCAAACCGTCCCCGCTCATCCGGCCCGGACCGCAAACTATTGGGAAGTGTTTTTATCATTATTTGGCTTTAGCCGAAGGATGTGGCGGGATAAAGGCTCAGCCGGAGGGGATCAGGGTGCCCTATCGGCCGAGGCCGTGATCGGTCTCGCAGCGGGGGCGCGGCCTAGCATGCCGGGGAGCAGCGCTCCCCGGCAGTTTTGTCAGGCGATGCCTTAGCCTTCGCCCTGCGGGCGCTCGAAGGCATCCTTGCCGTCGAAACGCTGCAGTTTTTCGATATGCATCCAGGTGAATTGCGCGCCGATCCGCTGCACCAGGTAGCTGATCTCCGGCTGCCCATTGGCGCTGGACTGGGTCAGCGTCATCGGGTGCTTAAGCATGAAGCGGCAGGCGAAATGGTCCACGAGGAAGGTCTGCCCGCCTGTCGAGGGATAGACCTGCACGCCGCGATTGGAGATGCCGTTCAGCCGGAACGGGCTATCTTCGGCAATGCGCTCCAGCGCAGCACCCAGCTCCTCGGCGCGCAGCCCGCTTTCGAGAAACACATCGATCCCCACCAGCTCGCGCGTGCCGGGCTCGGTATGCGCGGTCAGCTCCGGCCAGGCATGCAGCTCGATCTTCTGGTAGTTGCGCGAGGGCAGGTTGGAGGTGCGGCCCAAATTCGCGATCACCTGGTCGGTGAATGCATCCGTGCCGACGCCATGCCCGCGCGGCGAGAGGTCCCCGGTCAGGTTCTTGCCCTCGGCCAGCGTGATGAACAGCGCCTGCTCCACCTGCTCAGCCACGTCGAAAGCGCTGATATGGCGCAGCAGCATGATCGCCGCGGAGAGCAGCGCCGTCGGGTTCGCGAGCCCCTTGCCGGCGATCTGCGGCGCCGAGCCATGCACGGCCTCGAACATCGCGGCATGGTCGCCAAGGTTGGAGGAGGGCGCGATGCCAAGCCCGCCGACCAGCCCGGCCGCGAGGTCGGAGATGATGTCGCCATTCATGTTGGAGGTGACGATCACGTCGAACTGCTCCGGCGCGATCACGAGCTGATGCGCGCAGTTGTCGATGATGATGTGGTCCTGCTTGAACTGGGGAAATTCCAGCCCGACCTTCTCGGACACCCGCTTCATGAGCCCCTCGGTGAGCTTCATGATGTTCGCCTTGGTCGCGGTCGTCACCTTCTTGCGCTCTTCGGCTTTTGCAAGCGCGAAGGCGGCGCGGATGATGCGCTCGCAGCCCGGCGCGGTCATCAGCTTCAGGCATTGCGCAACCGTCGGGGTCTGCATATGCTCGATGCCGGCATACACATCCTCCACGTTCTCGCGCACGATCACCATGTCGATGCCGCGCCCGGTAAAGGGGGTTGTCACGCCCGGCAGCTCACGCACGGGGCGGATATTCGCGTACAGTTCGAAATGCTTGCGCAGCGTCACATTGGCGGATTTGCCGCCAAAGCCCACCGGCGTCTCCAAGGGACTTTTCAAGGCGAGGCCATTGCGGGCGATGCTGTCCAGCGTCTCGCGTGGCACGCCGGTAACCAGTCCTTTTTTGAAAACCTCAGCCCCGGCTTCGGCGAATTCCCATTCGATCGGCGCATTCGCCGCCGCCAATATTCGCATCGTCGCCTGCATCACCTCCGGCCCGATGCCGTCACCCGGTAGCGCGGTGACCTTGGTTTTGGTGACGGTATCGACGGTAGCAGACATTTTTTGGGTTCCCCGGAATGTTACACGGGCGCGTTATAGCGTGCTACCCCGGCGCGGCATATACGGCCGCTTCAAAGCGATTGCAGAGGCCCATTATCTTCTCGTCACAGAAGGGCAGGATTTGCGTAAGGATCATGCCCGCGAGACCGGCTTTAGGGTCGACCCAGAAATGCGTATTTGCCAGGCCTGCCCAACTGCCGCTGCCGGCATGCCGCCCGCCTGGCTTGTCCTCAGGGTAAATCATGAAGCCGAGCCCCCAGCCGCAGGTAACGCCCGGCGTGGTGTCCGCCCCGGTATGCAATGCCGGATTGGCGGAGGTGAGATACCCCGCGCGCATGGGGCCCACCTGGTTGCGGAACATCTCGTCCAGCGTTTGCGGCCGCAAAATTCCAGCCCCGCCAT
This sequence comes from uncultured Pseudomonadota bacterium, assembly GCA_963737355.1. GTDB lineage: Bacteria > Pseudomonadota > Alphaproteobacteria > Acetobacterales > Acetobacteraceae > Acidocella. The sequence goes on from CAVTSC010000003.1 coordinate 104,837, forward strand.
TGAGCAGCGCGCGCAAGAATTTCGGATAGTCGGCGAGGGTGGAATACAGCCCCGAACCGCCGGAGAAAAATTCCTTCGCGGCCAAAGGCTCAGGCAACCTCGCCAGGAGGCTGCCATCCTCCTGGCGCTGATGCATGGCAACGCGGCGCGCGGTCTGCTCCGCATTCGGCAGAAACGCCGTATCCGTCATGCCAAGGGGGGCAAAAATATGCTTCCGGAAATACGCATCCAGCTTCTCGCCGGAGGCCGCTTCCACCGCCAGTCCCACCCAATCGGTATTGATGCCATATTCCCAGCGCTCACCCGGCTCGAAGAGCAGCGGCATGTTCAACGCGCCCAGCGTGCCGGAAGGCGGGATGTTATGTGTGGCAATATAGTCGCCATATTCCGCGCGGGTAAAAGAATAGGCGAACCCGGCGGTATGCGTGAGCAAATGCCGCAACGTGATTTTTTTCGCCGCCGGGCGTAGTTTGCCGTCTTCGAGGATTTGCGGATTGGCCAAAGCCGGCAGCAGCTCGCCGATTGGCGCATCCAGTGTGAGCTTGCCCTGTTCCACTAACTGCATTGCGGCCACCGAGGTGACGGGCTTGGTCATCGAGGCGATCCAGAACACACTGTGTTCATCCACCAGCGTGCTGCCGCCCGCAGCGGTCGTGCCGGCGAGCGCCTGGAACCGCACGCCCTCCGGCCCGATCACCGCCGCCGCCGCGCCGGCCACATCGCCCGCCGCCACGGCGCGGTCGAGCACCGCTTGAATCGCTTGTCCGTTCATCTCTCGCTCCGTTGGAGTGCGATCGCTTTAGGTTCGCGCATCTTGCGCGGAACCAAAGCGTGAATCGCCCTCAATAAAAAAAGCTAGAGCATGATCGCACTTAAAGCGATCATGCTCTAGCGCCGTTAGTGCGCCTTGCCCCAGTTCTTGCCGATCCCCGTCTCCACGATCAGCGGTACGGAAATGCTCGCGGCATTCTGCATCACCTGCTGCGCCAGCTTCGCGGTCGCCTCGGCCTGTTCATCCGGCGCCTCGAACAGCAATTCGTCATGCACCTGCAAAATCAGCCTTGCGGACAAGCCAGCCTGCGCCAGCGCCTTCGGCAACTGCACCATCGCACGCTTGATGATATCCGCTCCGCCGCCTTGCAGCGGCGCATTGATCGCCTGCCGCTCGGCATAGGCCCGCAATGCCGGGATCTTATCCTTGATCCGCGGCACCCAGCAGCGCCGCCCGAACGGGCTCAGCACATAGCCATCAATCCGCGCCTGCTCCTTGGTATTGTCCATATAGGCGCGGATTTCCGGATAGCGCTTGAAATACGCGTCGATATAAACCTTCGCCTCGCCGGCGCTGATGCCCAATTGCCGCGCCAGGCCGAAGGCGGAAATCCCGTAGATGATTCCGAAATTGATCGCCTTCGCGCGCCGCCGCGTGACCGCATCCATCCCCTCCATCGGCACGCCGAAAACCTCGGAGGCCGTGCGCGCGTGAATATCCTCGCCCTTGGCAAAACTCTCCTTCAGCGCTGGAATATCCGCGACATGCGCGAGCAGCCGCAGCTCGATCTGGCTGTAATCCGCCGAAATCAGGCTGCATCCCGGGGCGGCGATGAACGTCTTGCGGATGCGCGCCCCCTCGGTGGTGCGGATCGGGATGTTCTGCAAATTCGGGTCGGTCGAGGAGAGCCGCCCCGTCGTCGTCGCCGCCATCGAGAAACTGGTATGCACGCGCCCGGTCTTGGGGTCGATCTGCCCGATCAGCGCATCGGCATAGGTCGATTTCAGCTTCGCGAGCTGCCGCCAATCCATCACGCGCTGCGCCACCTCTATCCCTTGTTCGGCCAGCCCTTCCAGCACTGAGGAATCCGTCCCCCAGGCGCCGTTCTTGCCGCGCTTGCCGCCGGGGAGTTTCAGCATCTCGAACAGGATTTCGCCAAGCTGCTTCGGGCTGCCAATGTTGAAATTCTGCCCGGCCAGGCGATGGATATCCCGTTCGATCTCCGCCATGCGGCCTTCGAACTCGACGGACATGGCCGAGAGGTCCTCCCGGTCCACCATCACGCCATAAAACTCCATCTCCGTCAGCACGGGGATGAGCTTTTTCTCGACCAGCTCATATAGAGCGAGCGACTTATGCACGCGCAGCATCGGCTTGAGCATCAGCCAAAGCCGCAGCGTCACATCCGCCGCCTCCGCCGCATAGGCGGTCGCACCGGCCAACGGCACGCTCGCGAACGCCAACCGGCTCCGCCCGCTGCCCGCCACGGAATCGAATGTCTTGACGCTGTGGCCAAGATGTTTCTGCGCCAATGTTGCCGCGTCATGCGCGAAATTCCCGGCATCCTGCGCGTAGGAGATCAGCATTGTATCGTCGATCGGCGTGATGCTCGCAACACCCGCACGCACCAGCACCTCGATGTTATACTTCGCATCGTGGAAGATTTTCAGCACGGAGGGATCCGTGAAAATCCCGCCCAGCGCCTGCAATACCTGAGCTTCATCGAGTTGCGCGGGATCTTCCAGCCCCAGATTATGCTTCAGCGGAATATATTTCCCAGCCCCCGGCTCCACGGCGAGCGCGATGCCCACCAGATTGCCGTGCAGCGACTGCCGGTCATCGGTCTGCATATCCAGTGCCAGCCGCCCGGCACGCTTGGCGGCCTCGATGATCCCGTTCAGCGCCGCCATCGAGGTCACCGTCTCATAGCCGCCAAACTCTGCCGCACTCGCAACGGGTGCCTCTTCCGCTTCGGAGGGCACATCGATCAACGCAAGACGGTGCTTGATACTTTTGAAATTGTTGGTGTCCAGGAAGGCGGAGAGTGCCGCATCGTCCCAGTGCCGCAGCACCAGATCCTCGATCGGCTCGGGCAGCGGCGCGTCATCGCGCAGCATCACGAGCTGCTTGGAGATGCGCGCCTTCTCGGCATGTTCGATCAGCATGTCGCGGCGCTTGCTCGGCTTCATGCCGGGCGCCGCCGCCAGCACCGCTTCCAACGTGCCGTATTCGTTGATCAACTGCGCCGCACCCTTCGGCCCGATGCCCGGCACGCCCGGCACGTTATCGACCAAATCCCCGATCAGCGCCTGTACCTCGACCACCTTGTCCGGCGTCACGCCGAACTTCGCCTCAACCTCGGCAAGGCCGATCGGCGTCGCCTTCATCGGGTCCAGCATGCTCACATTCGGCCCGAGCAACTGCATCAAATCCTTGTCGGATGACACGATAATCGCCTCGCCCCCGGCCTCCTTCGCGGCCTTGGCATAGGCGGCGATCAGATCGTCCGCTTCCCAATCCTCAAGCTCGATGCAGGGCAAACCAAAAGCCTTCGTCGCCTCGCGGATCAGCGCGAATTGCGGAATCAACTCCGCCGGCGGCTCCGGCCGATGCGCCTTGTACGCATCGTACATCCGATTGCGGAACGTCATCCGCCCGGCATCGAAAATCACCGCCAGATGCGTCCCCGTATGGTCCTTCATCAACCGGGTGATCATGTTGCAGAAGCCGAACACGGCATTCACATGCACGCCATCCGGCCGCGTCATATCCGGAATCGCATGAAACGCCCGGAAAATGAACCCGGACCCGTCGACCAGCACGAGTTTCATTGGGCTGCACCTAAGTAAGACCAAGGGGCGCTGCCCCTTGGATCCCCGCGAAGGGCAGCGCCCTTCGATCCGCAATAATCAGGGTTATGGGAGGCGGGGGGATTGAGGGCCGAGAGGCCCTCAATCCCCCCGCCTCCCATAACCCTAACTAATGGATTCCAAAGGCTCTGCCTTTGGCAGGGGTTCCAAGGGGACAGCGTCCCCTTGGCCTTGACCAAGTCCAAGCTCAATGACCCGTCTCCGTCACGCCGGGTTCGATGATAAAGAGCCGGGAGCAATACGGGCACATGATTTGCGTATCCTGGATCCGCAGGTAGACTTTGGGATGGCCGTAGGCACCGTCGCCGCCGTCGCAGGAGACTGCATGGGATTTCACATGAATAATTTCGGTCGGGGTTTTGTTCGTCATGCCGTCCATCTATCACAGCCTCGCTGAATGGGGTTCGCGGCGATGATAGCTTCTATTTTTCGGAAGCCCAAGCTGGGTTGGCTATTGCTGACGCTCTGGCTCGGTGGCTGTGCGGCCATTCCCTTCGGCGTGCCCCGTTCCGCCCCGGGTTTTCCCATCGTCACCAGCGGCTTTTTCACCCTGCCGGACGGCGCATCACTGCCCTACCGGCTCTATCCCGCGCACGGTCCCACCACCGCCGTGGTACTGGCGCTGCACGGCTATACGGATAGCCGGGATGGCTGGGCGATGCTGGCCTCCTACCTCAACGCCCATGGCGTTGCGATTTACGCGCCGGATCTCTCTGGCTTCGGCGCGACAAAAAACCGCGGCTACTGGCCTGGCACGGCCACGCTGGTCAGCGAATCGCATGCCATGGCCGTGCAACTACGCAGCCAATATCCGGCGCAAAAACTCTTCATCGCGGGCGAGAGCATGGGCGGCGCTTTGGGTATCCTGATCGGCGCCTCGGCCGATCCGCCGCCGGTGGATGGCTATATCCTCTCAGCCCCGGCGGTATGGGGCGGGGCGGCGCTCAACCCGGCCTATCGCGCGGTGTTGCTGGTGGCGAACAGCGTCGCGCCGGCCAAGCGCCTCACGGGGCAATCCGTTCACATCAGGGCCAGTGACAACATGGCGGCGCTGATCGCCTTCGGGGAGGATCCGCTGACCATCCACGCGCCGAGGCTGGATAATATCGCCGGCCTCGTCGCCCTCATGGGCCAGGCGCAGGCGGAATGTAAAAACTTCCACCAGCCCGCGTTATTTCTCTATGGCGGGCATGACGAGCTAATCCCGCCCGAGGCGATGCGGCGCTGCTGGAACGCGTTACCCCGTAACGCCCCGGTGGTACTGGCCTATTACCCGCCGGATTATCATCTCATCGAGCGTGATAACGAGCGCGCCACCCCGGATGCCGACATTCTCGCCTACATCCAGGGTGTCGGCCTGCCCTCCGCAGCGCCCAGCGAGGCTACGGTATTTCTGGCTGATTGATCGGGCGGGGCTTACCCTCCAGGTCGATCGCCACGAAGGTGAACACCGCCTTCGTCACGCGGTATTCCTCCTCGGTAATCCGCGCCCGCCGCCAGGCCTCCACATGGATCTTCATGGAGGTCCGGCCGGTAGAGAGCAGTTCGCAATACACGCTGACCTCATCGCCGATTTTCACCGGGCGCAAAAAGGTCATGGCATCGACGGACACGGTCGCGCAGCGGCCATGCGATACCCGCGTCGCCACATTGCTCGCCGCCAAATCCATCTGGCTCATGAGCCAGCCGCCAAAAATATCGCCATTGGCATTGGAATCCGCCGGCATGGCGATCTGCCGGATCATCGGAAGACCTTCAGGCGGCCGTTCGGCCGGTTGCTCGGACATGCTCAGAGGCTCTTCTCGATCCAGGCCTTGATCGCCGATTTCGGCGCCGCACCCACCTGCGTTGCCGCCGGCTTGCCGTCCTTGAACAGGATCAATGTCGGGATGCCGCGCACGCCGAACTGCGTCGGGGTCATCGGGTTTTCGTCGATATTCACCTTCACGATCTCAAGCTTGCCGGCGTATTCGGCGCCAAGTTCCTCGAGCGAGGGGGCAATCGCCCGGCAGGGGCCGCACCATTCCGCCCAGAAATCCACCAATACCGGCGCGCTGGATTTCAGCACGTCCACGCCAAAGGTCTCGTCGGTTACCGCTTTGCTCATGACAAATTCCTTAACTGTTACATCCAACATGGCGGCGAACCCCGCCTCGATCAAGCCGGTGCCTGGGCTTGTCAGCAATGCGGCGGGAATTGGCATCGCGAGCGCCGCCTCCGTCCAGATCAGCAGGCAATCCACGCTGTGCTGCGGGTAGATCTGCAGCAGAATCGCACGGTAAGCCGCCAACTGCCGCAAATATCCGACCGGCACGTCCTCTATCCGTGCCGGCGGCGCACGGTCTGTCTTGTAATCCGCGAGCACGACGCGGTGCTCAGTCACGGCCAGCCGGTCTACCAGCCCTCCGATTTCGACATCCCCCACAATGCCCGCCAGCGGAATTTCCGCGCGCGAGCCGGGTGCGAATAATTCCGCCAAGGCGGGGTCATCCAAAATCGACAGCACCGAATCGCAGATCGCCGCCGCGGGCACGGCGAGCTCCGTCTGCGCCTCGAGGAAGCGCATCGCGGCCTCCCGGCGCCGGGGCGGGGAGATGTCCGGTAGATGCTGCAACAGTGCGTGCACGGCGCGGCCCTTGGCCATGGCCGCCGCCCTGGCATCGCGCGCCTGGGCGAGGTCCAGCCCCAACGGGCTCGCCGCGGTGGCGCGCTTGCTTTCCTCGCCCACGCTGCGGCTCGGCGCCAGCCGTTCGGGGCGCGTCATCTCCATCTCCGGCGGGGCGGCCACCCAGTCCGGCGCGGCGCCCGCCCAGGCGGGCAGCGCCGCGACATGCGCAGCCTTGCGCTGCGAGACCCGGTCCGGCGGCGCGGATTGCTCGCAGGCATAAACCAGCCTGCCCTCGATCTCCTCCACCGCGTCCAGCCGCTCGAACCCGGCCTGGACGAGCCCATACCAGCTTGCCTCCGGCACCGCCTTTTTGCCCTCCGCGCCGCAGATGATCAGCTCATCCTCGGCGCGGGTGAGGGCGACATAGAGCAGCCGGTTATACTCCTCGCTCTGCGCATTGGCTTCCGCCGTCGCGGCATGGGCAATGGCCTCGGAGCGCAGGCTCGCGCGCGGGCAGAAGACCGGCACCAGCACGCCGGGCTCCTCGCCGGGGACGGGCAGCCAGAAGAGCTTCTGCTTCGTATCCGGCACCGTCGTGGTATCCGGCATGATCACGATCGGCGCCTGCAATCCCTTCGCCCCATGCACGGTCATGATCCGTACGACATCGCCGCCGGACTCGGTCTCGCGCTTGATCGACGCACCGGATTGCCGCAGCGCGTGGACGAAAACCTGCAACGCGCCGGGCTCGGTCTGCGTGAATTGCAGCGCCTCGGTGAGCAACTCATCGATCGGCTCGGCAGCTTCCGCGCCTAAGCGCTGCAAAATCCTGGCCCGCCCGCCCAGCGTGCCCAAAGCGGCGCTCAACAGCGCGAAGGGCGATTCATAATCCACCTTGGCGCGCAGAGCCTCGAAATAGGTTTTGGCCTCCGCCCAGTCCGGCTGCTCATGGGCGCGCGAATACAGCACCGCAACCAGGCTGCCGCGCCGGTGCAGCGCCAGCGCCATCAGGCTCGCATCGCTCAAGCCCCCTAAGGGCGAGGCGAGGAATTGCCCGAAAGCGAGGTCATCCTCCGGCAGCAGCAGCGCATCGCATAACGCCAGCAAATCGCTCACCGCCTGCTGCTCGGTAAGCACCATCCTATCCAGCCCGGCCACCGCGACGCCTGCAGCCTTGCAGGCGCTGGTGATCGCGCCGATCAGCGCATCGCGCCGGCGCACGAGGATCAGGAAATCCCCAGGCGTTGCCGGCCGGTTCCGGCTGGCGAGGATTTTACCGCCCTCGATCCGCGCGCGGATATAGGCGGCAATGTCGCGCGCCAGGATCGATTTTGCGGATTCCGCGCCCTCATAGGCATCCGGCACCGCCCATTCCGGGAGCGGGGCGGGCTCCACCGTTTGTGTCAGCGGCCAAAGCGTTACCGCGCCCGCCTGACCCGATTCGGCTCACACCATGGCGCAGCACATCTCCCGGCGCACACACGCCGTTGCGCGCCGGCCCGGCGGCAAACACCGTATCGACCAGTGCGAGCACGGGTGAGGTGGTGCGGAAGGAGACGGAGAGCTGACCATCCAGCCAACGCGCGCCGGAGGCTTTCACCTTCTCACGGAACTTGCCGCGATAATGCGTGAAACTCCGCAGATCCGCGCCCTGGAAGGAGAAGATCGACTGCTTGGAATCGCCCACGGCAAAAATCGTCCGCTGCCCCTCGCGCGCATTCTCGCCGGCGAAAAATTCCTCGGCGATCGCATCCGCGATGTCCCATTGCTGGGGCGCGGTATCCTGCACCTCGTCGAGCAGCAGGTGATCGATGCCGCCGTCGAGCTTGTAGAGAATCCAGGCAGCCCCTGGATCCTCTAATAATTTGCCCGTCAGGTTCACCAGATCGCTGTAGCTCAAATGCGCGGCGAGGATTTTATCCGCCCGTTCGCGGCCGAGGATGGGGGAGATGAGGGCGGCCAGATGCGCATTCAGCTCCGCCAGCCTTGCCGCCTTGATGGTCTCCTGCGCCGCCGAGATGCGTGTGCATTCGCGGAAAATCTCGCGGCGCAATTCGTCTTCCTCGGCGGCCAATTGCTTGCCGAAAAACCCTTTTAACGTGCGCGCGGGGCCTTTGCCTTTTTCGGTGAAATGCGTCTCAACCCAGTCTTCCCAGGAGGCCGCCCGGTCCTCGGGATATTTGGCTAGCCAGTCGAGGGCTTTGAGCGCCCAGCTCTTGCCGCTGGCATTTCCCGCCTCGGCGATCCGCCGCAGCGCGGAGGCCAGCTGCCCCTCGCGCGGCCAGCTCACGGCGCCGAGCAGCAATGCCTCCGCCGATGTTTCCTCCGCGCCCAAGGCGCTGCGCTGCATCGCGGCGATCTTTTGGCTCGGATAACGTTGCAGCGTGTCATGCGCGGCATTGACGAAATCCTTCGTCAGGGCCGCGAAACTCTGCTCATCGGTCTCGGCGGCGAGCGCGAAGATCGCATCGCGCTGCTCCGGATTTGCCAGCACCGTCTCGCGTGCTTCGCGCAGGCGCAGCGCCTCGCGCTGGTCATCCGCTACCTCGAAATGCGGCGACAAATCCGCCTCCAGCGGAAAGCGCCGCAGCAGCGATTGGCAGAAGGCGTGGATCGTGGAGATGCGCATGCCGCCCGGCAGGTCCAGCACGTCGGCAAAAAGCTTGCGCGCCAGGCCGAGGGTTTTACGGCTCACCGGCACATCCAGCGCGCGCAGGTCGGCGGCGAGTTTCTCCTCCGCCAGCACCACCCATTCGCCGAGGCGGCGGTTCAGGCGGATCGTCATTTCCGCAGCCGCCGCCTTGGTGTAGGTCAAGCAGAGGATTTTATCCGGCGCCGTGCCGGTCAGCATCAGGCGCAGGAGCCGGTCGGTCAGCAGCTTGGTCTTGCCGCTGCCCGCTGAGGCCGCGACGAAGGCGGAGACAAGCGGGTCGGAGGCGGCGCGCTGCTCGGCATTCGCGGTGTCGATGACCGCGTTAATCCCCGTCATTGGCTTGCCCCTCATCATCCCCCGCCCATTCGGCGCGGCGGGAAATCCCGGCATACACATCCGCATAGGTCGCACGCTGCGGGTGCGGCGCGGCAAGATACGGCGTGTCGGCGCGAGAGAATTTCTCGAACAATTCCGGCACGGCGCTCGCCGCGCGGTCCAGCACTTCGCGCAGAATTTCCGGCTTTTTGCCGAACAGCGTTTTTTCCTCGCCCGCCGCATGACGGCCGGAGAGTTTTAGATAGGCAAGTTCCAGGACTTTTCCGGTATAATCCGCACCGAAGGCACCGGCTTCCGCCATGACCGCTTCCAAGGCCAATTGCGGCGCGGTGCCGTCTTTCACGGCCTGGGCGGAGGGCGGCGAGCCGGTTTTGTAATCGATGATGCTGATCCCGCCATCGGCCCCGCGCTCGATGCGATCCGCGCGGCCCTTCAGTTCGAATTTGCCTAAGATGATCAGGCTCGCGGATTGTTCCAGCCCGATGGCGGCGGGGACGCCGCGTTCGCTGCGGCGGGCGAGTTCGGTTTCCAGAATCCACACCGCGATGCGTGCCAGCCGTGCTGCCCACCAATGTTCGAGGGCCGCGCGCGGGCGCTTCTCGCGCATCGCCCGCAGCATGGCGTTTTCGAGCAGTTTCGCGGCATCCCGGTGTTTGAAATTCTCAGGTGCGGCGAAAAATTCCTCGAGCCCGGCATGCACGATCTCGCCAAAGAATTGCGGATCGCTTTCCGCGTCCAACGGGTCGAGTTCGCGGATTTTCAGGATTTTATTGGCATAGATCGCATAGGGGTCGGCCATCAGCGTGGCGATGTCGGAAATGCTGAGCGTGGTGGGTCGTGCCGCCTGCGGCGGGCAAGGCTGGGGCTTGGGCCGGGGGATGCGACTTGTGGGCAGGTCGAGCTGCAAGGCCCAGGAGGCGGCGTCGTGACGGCGCAAGGGCGCATCGCCGCCGGCGAGCATGGCTTCCAGCCGTGTCAGCCAGCGCGCCGGGACCGCAGGCGCGCGTTCGCGCCGCGCCGGGGCGGCGAGGATCACCTCGGTGCAGGAGGAGACGAGGGAGAAAAAATCATGCGCCGCCTGGCCGATATCCTGTTCGCCCGGCGGCAGGCCGGCGGCCTTGCGCATCGGGCGGCTGAGCCACGGCCCAGGTTCGGCGGGGGCCGGCCACACACCTTCCACCAGACCGCCAAGCACCGCGACATCCACGCTCTGCAATGCCGCTTCCTGCACGCCCCAGATCGCGATGCGCGGATGCCCGTCCTTGGTGCGCGGTTTGCGGACCACGGCGCCGGAGAGCATTTCATCCAGGAGATCGCTCAGATCCTTTGGCGAGATATCCGGCAGGCTTTCCAACGCGGTCAGCGCTTCGAGCAGCAATTCGGAGAGGGCGACACCCGCCTCGCCGGACCAGAGCCGTGCCGCACCGGATTGCTCCGCAGTGGCGGCGATGTTCTCGGCGGCTTCGAGCAGCGCGCGCAAGGCGATTGCCGGGTTGACGGAGACGGGCAGGCTCAAGGGACGGAGCAGCAGCTCGAAACGGTCGAGAAAGCCAATTTCCGCGCCACCCCGTCCACTTTGTTCGAGGCGAAATTTGACCCCATCGAAGCCGGGCGATGGGCGCGGGCCGCGCAACGCATTGCGCTCGAGCTTGCGCGCATGTTCGCGGCAAATATCCGGCGGCAGGCCGGCGGAGGTGAGCGGGTGCTTGAGCAATGCCAGCAAGGGCAGAGGGGCGAATTCCGCCATGGCGGCGCGGCAGAGCAGGCGCAGCAGCACGGCGGGGGCGGTTTGCGCGAGCGGCTCGCCGGCGCTGTCATCGGCGGTGATGCCAAAGCGCTTCAAGGCGGCGGTAACGCGCATGGCAAGGCCGCGATCGGGCGTGATGAGGGCGGCGGTGCGGCCAGGGACTTCCAGCGTTTCGCGCAGGATCATGGCAATGGCGGTGGCGTTCTGCGCCTCATCCTGCGCTTCAAGTTTGGTCAGGCCCGGGGTTTCGAGATTGCCCGGCATTTGCCAGTCGCCCAGGGCCGCGGCGGGCAGCAAGGCGCGGGAGATCAGCGCGCTGCGCCCGTCGGGCACGCGGCTGGATGGGGCGGTCAGGGGCTGTACCTCATCGCGCCTTGCGCCGATGGCGGTGAGCAGCCGGGCGATGCCGCCTTGGGCATGGCTGTCATCCAGCGCCTCCCAGGCATCGTCCGACAAGGCGAAATCATAGCCTGGCAGCAGCAGGAGCCCCTGTTCCAGCCCGGCGACGGTATGGGCGAGGCGGGAGATGCCGGGATTGCCGCTTGAGGCGACCATCCAGACGCGATGCGCCGGCGGGGCGTCGCGCCAGGCTTTGGTCTGTGCGTCGATCAACGCCACCTGCCTTGCGGCGGCGTTGGTGCTGCCGAGCTCGGCCAGGATGTTCGGCCAATGCAAGGTGAGGATTTTTAAGAAATCCAGCGTCATCTGCCAGTGGCTGGCGAGTTCCGCCGCGACGACGCCGGGCAGGGTCGCGCCGAGATCGATTTCGGCATAGTCCGCTTCGTCCAGCAGCGTGGCGAGGTCGGCCGCCAGCGCCCAGGCGGCGTGGAGCTTGTTGGGCGCGCCGTTTTTGCCGTTCAGTCGCAGGATCAGTTGCGCCAGGATCGCCTGGCGCTGGATGGGGGCGATGGCGGGCGGCAGGTCCAGTGCGCCTGCCAAAGTGAGCCCGGCTTCATCGATCGCGCCGAAGGCGATGATGCGCGGCAGGAGCAGGGCCTTGCCGTCATTCTGCGCCAGGAACGCGCCGGCCAGCCCTTGTGCTGCGCGTCGGCTGGGCAGGATAAGCAGGCCGTCGCTCGGATCGCCGCCTTGCTCCAGCCAGTGCTTGGCCAAGGCGGGGAGAAAGGAGGCTTCCGCGGGAAAGGCGCCGAGCTTCAAGTGGTATTGCCGACTTCGCGGGCTTCCAGCACCGCTTCGGCGCGGGCGAGATCCTCGGGCGTTGAGAGGTGAAACCAGATCCCGTCATGCACGATGGCGCCCAGCCTGGTGGCGGCGAGCGCCTTGTCCCAGAGCGGGTTCATGCTGAACGGGCCGGTAGGCGCATTGGCGAACAGAGCGGGGGAGACGATCTGCACCCCTGCGAAGAGATAGGGCGCGACATCGCGCTCGGTACGGCGTTGCAGCGCGCCGTCGCGCGGCCAGAGGAAGTCGCCGCGCCCGGTTTCCGCCACGGCGCCGGCGGCGCGGGCCAGCAGAAGCAGGACGTCCATTTTCTCCGCATCATAGGCGGCGGCGAGGCGGCCTAGCGTGTCGCTCGGACCGTCCAGCCAATAGGTGTCGCCGTTGACGACGTAATAGGGCGCATCCGGCAGCAGGTTCTTGGCCGCCATGGCGGTCAGCGCGCCGCCGGTGCCTTGGAGCTCGTCCTCACGCACCACAGTCACCTGCGGGTAGGCGGCGCAGAATTCCACCAACTGGTCGGCGAGGTAATGCGCGTTGAGGACGACGCGCTTGACCCCGGCATCGGTCAGACGCTCCAGCACATGGGCCAGAATCGGCCTTCCGGCCAGCGGCAGCAAGGGTTTGGGCGTGGTGAGGCTGAGGGGACGCATACGCGTTCCAAGGCCCGCACTGAGGATGACGGCTGTATCAGGATGCATCGAACCACCTATTATCTCCGGCGACGTTTACCTGACGTCCCGGAGTTGCGTGTGAGAGGGTGAGATGGAGCGCGTGCTCCGGGGTGAGGGGGCCGAGGCGGTCCGGCCATTCGACGAGGATGATGCCGGATTGCGCCTCTTCCCAGCCGAGCTCCTCCAAGGCGTGATGATCCGCCAGGCGCCACAAATCGTAATGCCAAATGGTGGTGTCCGGCGTTTCGTATTGCTGCACCAGGGTGAAGGTGGGGCTGGGGACGGTGAGCGCCGGGTCGCGCAGAAGGGCGCGGATGAAGGCGCGGGAGAAGCTGGTTTTGCCGGCGCCGAGCGGGCCGGTGAGCAGCAGGACATCGCCCGGCCGCGCGCGTTGCGCGAGGGATTCGGCCAGGGAAGCGGTCGCGGCTTCGTCTTGGAGGAAGAGTTGCATTGGCGTGTTTTAAACGAGGCGCTTGATTGTGGAAGGGCGCTACGGCAAAGCCGGGGGCATGGAACATATGCATGTGGATGTGGCGATCATCGGGGCCGGGCCGGCGGGGCTTTTCTCGGTGTTTGAATGCGGGATGCTGAAAATGTCCTGCGTGTTGATCGATGCGCTGGGGGAAGTCGGCGGGCAATGCGCCGCTTTGTACCCGGAAAAGCCGATCTACGACATTCCGGGGCATCCGGGGATCGAGGCATCCGCGCTGATCGCGCAATTGGAGCAGCAGATCGCGCCGTTTGCAGCACCCCGGCTGTTGGGCCGGCGGGTGGAGGCGTTGACGGGAGAGAAGGGCGCTTTCGTGCTGACGACGAGCCTGGGCGATGTGGTGCATGCCAAGGCGGTGATCGTGGCGGCGGGGGCTGGGGCGTTCGGGCCGAACCGGCCGCCTTTGGCGGGGCTGGAGGCGTTCGAGGCGAGTGGCGCCGTGCAGTATTATGTGAAGCGCCGCGAGGCGTTGCGCGATAAGCATGTGGTCATTGCGGGCGGCGGGGATTCGGCGGTGGATTGGGCGCTGGCGCTCAACGGTGTGGCCGCCAGCATTCATGTGGTGCATCGGCGCGCGAAATTCCGCGCCGCCCCTGAGAGTGCGGCGCAGTTGGATGCGGCCGCCGTGCGGGGCGAGATCGACATGGTGATCCCGTATCAGTTGCACGCGCTGCATGGCGCGGATGGCGTGCTGGAGGCCGTGGAGGTGGCCGACCTCGACGGGGCGACGCGGCGGATTGCCGCGGATGTGCTGCTGCCGTTCTTTGGCCTGGCGATGGAGCTGGGGCCGCTGGCCGATTGGGGGTTTGACCTTGAGCACCACCATGTGCGGGTGACGCCGGCGACGATGGAGACCTCCGTGCCGGGGGTGTTCGGCGTGGGCGATATCGTGACCTATCCGGGCAAGCTGAAGCTGATTTTGCAGGGCTTCGCGGAAGCGGCGATGGCGGCGCATGCGATCCATCCGATCGTGTATCCGGATGTGGCATTGCATTTTGAATATTCCACGAGCAAGGGCGTGCCGGGGTAGTTCGTGGAATGGTCCACGTGGAGCATTACGTTTAAGATATTAACTTAAGGTCATGTTAGTAAAACAAACATTTTGCTAATATTTCTGTTTGTGTCAATGTCGTTTTGAAGCTGTAATCAATTTTAGGCAGGTTTTGCTGGGGGCTTTTATGACTGCAGTATTGACCTGAAAATCTATAAGGCAATGCAAGGCGGCGCGCGTGGGGCTGCTAAATATTGAGAATAGGTGGATTTTGACGCAGGCAAAAACAGCCGGAGATTGCTTGTGTTTTGTATAATTTGGATTTTAGATGCTGCGCGCGGAACGTTAAAGGGAAGCAGCAAATGAAATTTTTTGTTGACGTGGGAAAGCCCAGAGGGGCGGGCGGCGGCCTTTCGCAACTCAATGCACAGGATGCGCTGATTGTTGCGCGCCAGCTCCGCCTGGCCGGGGTGCAGGATGTTTATATTTGTCACGTCAAAACCGGTGCCCGTGTGACGGAGAACGATCTTGAGGCGGCTTTGGTGAAACAACATGATCGCGCGGCCCTGCCGTTTTTCCCGGCCGAGGCAAGGTCCGGGCAGCCCTGGATCAGCTAACGCGGGATTTTGGATCCGGGCGGCAGCGCGCTTTTGTAGCCCTGAGGCGGGCGCGTTGTCGGCGCGAGAGATCGGGCAAAATACAATATGCGGGCCGGAGGGCCGCTGTATAGCACGGAGACCATTGAAGGCGGACGGTCCGGAATGGCTGATGGATGTGCAGGTGGCCCGCAAGCCGCCCGAGCCCAGGGGTTAAGCGTGCGGCCTCGGGGGCCGCGCGCGGTGTTGCGAAGCAGGCGTTCAGGGGGCGGGGGGTCAGATCGGCAAGGCGCCGTCCTTCATGCGCTCCATGGCGAAGCGCGATGAGACGTTGCGCAAGGGCACCGCGGCGATGAGCTTGCGGTAGAAGGAGTCGTAAGCCGCGATGTCCGCGACGATGACGTGAAGCAGGTAATCGACATCGCCACTCATGCGCCAGGCGCCGACGATTTCCGGCGTGGTGGCGATGGTGTGGGCGAAGCGGTCCAGCCATTCGGCGGAATGGTCCGCGGTCTCGATCGAGACGAAGACGGAGACGGGCAGGCCGAGCTTGTCCGCGTCGAGTACCGCGATGCGGGCGCGGATGATGCCGGTTTCCTCCATGCGCTTGATGCGCTTCCAGCACGGGGTCGCCGTGAGGCCGACCTTGTCGGCGATGTCGTTCAGCGACAGCGAGGCGTCGGTGGCGATGAGGCGCAGGATGGCGCGGTCGATATTGTCGAGTTCTGTCATGTGAGAGACTTTGCCATGGGTTGTTCCGGGTGACTATTGCCGGGGGATTGGAATCACGCTAGAGGGCGGGCTGGGTCACGCCCCCCCAATGGGGCGCTTTTCTTCTGTAAGGGAGACATTTTATGGTAGATTTTTCTGCCGCCGCGAAGCCGGTGGTACGTCCGCACAATCCAAATTTTTCATCTGGGCCTTGCGCCAAGCGTCCGGGGTTCTCCCTGGCGGCTTTGGAAGGGGCGGCTTTGGGCCGCAGCCATCGCGCCAAGGAGCCGAAGGCGAAGCTCGCCGAGGTGATTACGCTCTCCGCAAAAATTCTCGGCATGCCGGAAGGCTGGCGCCTGGGCATTGTGCCGGGTTCCGATACCGGGGCGGTCGAGATGGCGCTGTGGTCCATGCTGGGCGCGCGCCCGGTGGACGTGCTGGCGCATGAGAGTTTCTCCGATGCCTGGGCAACGGATGTGGTCAAGCAGCTCAAGCTGCCGGATGCGCGCGTGTTGCGGGCGGATTACGGCAAGCTGCCGGATGTGTCCGAAATCGATTTTTCGCATGACGTGGTGCTGGCCTGGAATGGCACGACCTCGGGCGTGCGTTTCCCGAATGGGGATTTTATCCCGGATGACCGCGAGGGGCTGGTTTTTGCCGATTGCACCTCGGCGGCGTTCGCCATGGAACTGCCCTGGCAGAAATTGGATGTCGTGACCTGGAGCTGGCAGAAAGTGCTGGGTGGCGAGGGCGGGCATGGGATGCTGGCGCTCTCCCCGCGCGCGGTGGAGCGGCTGCTGAGCTACAAGCCGGCCTGGCCGTTGCCGAAGGTGTTCCGTTTGACCTCCGGCGGCAAGCTTTCGGAAGGGATTTTCAAAGGCGAGACGATCAACACGCCGTCCATGCTCTGCGTTGAGGATGCGTTGGACGGGTTGCGTTGGGCGGAAGGCGTCGGCGGATTGGCGGGGCTGATCGCGCGGTCGGAAGCGAATTTGCGGGCGATGGAAGATTGGGTTGAGGGCAATCCGCGCGTGCGGTTCCTCGCGGAAGTGGCGGAGACGCGCTCCTGCACGTCGATCTGCCTCGCGATTGCCGCACCCTGGTTCGTGAAGCTGGATGCGGAAGCACAGGCCAAGGCGGCGAAGGCCGTGGCTTCGTTGCTTGAGAAAGAGAAAGTGGCGCTGGATGCCGGTGCGTATCGCGATGCGCCGCCGGGCCTCAGGATTTGGGGCGGGGCGACGGTGGAGACATCCGATATCGTCGCACTGCTGCCTTGGATCGATTATGCGATCGATACCGTGGCGGCTGAGTTTTAGGCATTAGGGAAGCGCTTCTTTTTGTGAACAAAAAGAAGCAAAAAAACTTTTTGACTCGGGCCCGGGGCGCACGTGCATCCCGGCTCTGAAGTAGTAAAAGTTTTTTGGTTCTTTTTTTCAAAAAAGAACCGCTTCCCCTTCACTTGTTTTTCTCCTGAAGGAAATCTCAATGGTAAAAGTACTCATCAGCGATAAGTTGTCGCCCGCCGCGATTGCGATTTTTAAAGTCCGTGGCGTTGAAGTTGACGTGAAGGTGGGGATGACCCCGGCGGAATTGCGCGCCGTGATCGGGGAATATGACGGGCTTGCGATCCGCTCCGCGACGAAGGTGACGCGCGAGGTGCTGGATGCGGCGACGAACCTGAAAGTGATCGGCCGCGCCGGGATTGGCGTGGACAATGTGGATGTGAAGAGTGCCACGTCGCGCGGTGTGGTCGTGATGAACACGCCGTTCGGCAATGCGATCACCACGGCCGAGCATGCGGTGGCGATGATGTTCGCGCTCGCCCGGCAATTGCCGGAGGCGACGGCCTCCACCAAGGAAGGCAAGTGGGAGAAGAACCGCTTCATGGGTGTGGAGCTGACCGCGAAGACGCTGGGCTTGATCGGCTGCGGGAATATTGGCTCGATCGTCGCGGACCGCGCGGTGGGACTGAAGATGAAGGTGCTGGCCTATGATCCGTACCTGACGGAGGCGCGCGCCGTGCAGCTGGGTGTTGAGAAGGCCGAGCTGGACCAGGTGATCGCGAAGGCGGATTTCATCACGCTGCATACGCCGCTGACCGATGCGACGCGCAATATTCTCTCGCGCGAGGCGCTGGCGAAGACCAAGAAGGGCGTGCGGATTGTGAACTGCGCGCGCGGCGGGTTGGTCGATGAGGCGGCTTTGTATGAGGCGCTGGTCTCCGGCCATGTGGCGGGTGCAGCACTCGACGTGTTCGAGACCGAGCCTGCGACCGAGAGCCCGCTTTTCAAGCTGGAGAATGTGATCTGCACGCCGCATCTGGGCGCGGCGACGACCGAGGCGCAGGAGAATGTGGCGCTGCAGGTGGCTGAGCAGATCAGCGACTTTTTACTCACCGGCTCGGTGACGAATGCGCTGAACATGCCGAGCGTGAGTGCGGAAGAAGCGCCGCGGTTGCGCCCTTATATGGAGCTGTCGCGCTTGCTGGGCGGGTTTGCCGGGCAGCTCACCCAGGCCAAGGACGGCGTGATCAAGCGCGTGCTGATCGAGTATGAAGGCGCTGCCGCGCCGTTGAACCACAAGCCGCTGAGTGCCGCCGCACTGGCCGGGTTGCTCGGGCCGGTGATGGAGGGCGTTAACATGGTGTCAGCGCCTGTGTTTGCGCGCGACCATGGGATCGAGGTTTCCGAGGCGGTGCATGACCGCGTTGGCGATTATCAGAGCCTGGTGCGGATCACCGTGATGACGGACACGTTGGCGCGCTCGGTTGCGGGGACGTTGATCGGCAACGGGCGGCCGCGGCTGGTGGAGATTAAAGGCATCAAGGTCGAGGCCGATTTCGCGCCGCATATGCTCTATGTGACGAACAAGGATAAGCCCGGCTTTATCGGGCGGTTCGGCATGGCGCTGGCGGATGCGGGCGTGAATATCGCAACCTTCCATCTCGGCCGCGCGGCGGAAGGCGAGGATGCGATCTGCCTCGTCTCCATCGATGGCGATACGCCGGATGCGGTGTTGGCCCAGGTGCGCGCGCTGCCGCTGGTGACGCAGGCGACGACGCTGTCGTTCTAACATTCCGTGCCGCCGGGGGCGTTGCTCCCCGGCGGGACAGAAGTAAGTGGCCGCTTTTTGAAAAAAGCGGCGCAAAAACTTTTGTTTTTTTGGGGCTGTGCCGTTTGAGCGGCACAGCCCTGAGTTAGAAAAGTTTTTTTGCTTCTTTTTGTTCACAAAAAGAAGTCTTCCCCTTGGCTTATGCCGCGAGTGCGGTGCGGATAGCGGTGAGGGCGGCTTCCCAATTAGCGCCGTCCGGGCCGCCGGCCTGCGCCATGGTTTTGCTGCCGCCACCACCGGCACCGCCGACCGCGGCCGCGGCGGCGCGCACGAGGTCGACCGCGCTGTGCTGGGCGGAGAGGTCATCGGAGACGGCGGTGATGATCGCGGCTTTGCCGTCCTGCGTGGAGACGAGGGCGACGATGCCGGCGCCAAGCTCCTTCAAGATGGCGGTGGCGATGGGCTTGAGCTCCTTCGGTGCGACCTCGCCGACATGGCGGCCGGCGAATTTGATGCCGGAGATGTCTTCCACCGTGTTGGCGGCACCGCCGAGGGCGAGTTTTTTCTGCAGCTCGGAGACCTGGCGCTCCAGGCGCTTTTTCTCCTCCTGCAGCTGGGCGATGCGGGCGGGCAGATCGGCGGCCGGGGTTTTTAGCGCGGCGGCAGACTCGGCCAGGAGGCGGGCGGAATCCTCGATCGCGCTGATCGCGGACGCGCCGACGACGGCCTCGATACGGCGGATGCCGGCGGAGACTGCACCTTCCGAGGTGATGCGGAAGAGGCCGATATCGCCGGTGCGGGCGACATGCGTGCCGCCGCAAAGCTCGATCGACCAGGCGGATTTTTCATCATCCGGCGTGCCCATGGAAACGACGCGGACTTCATCGCCGTATTTCTCGCCGAACAGCGCCATGGCGCCGAGTTTTACCGCTTCATCCGGCGTCATCAGGCGCGTCGTGACTTCCGTGTTCTCGCGGATGCGGGCGTTGACGATGCGCTCGACGGTGGCGAGTTCCTCGGCTGTGACCGGGCGGGGCTGGGAGATGTCGAAGCGCAGGCGGTCCGGCGCATTCAGCGAGCCCTTCTGGGTGACATGGGGCCCGAGCTCGCGGCGCAGGGCCTCGTGCAGCAGATGCGTGGCCGAGTGGTGCGCGCGGATGGCGCCGCGGCGGGAATGCTCGACGGTGGCAAGGACCGGTTCGCCCAGGCGGGCGGTGCCGGCTTCCACGGTGCCGAGATGCACGAAGAGGTCGCCGAGCTTTTTCTGCGTGTCCGTGATGCGGATGCGCAGATTGTCCGGGCCGGTGAGGAAGCCGGTATCGCCGACCTGACCGCCGCTCTCCGCGTAGAAGGGCGTCTGGTTGAGGATGAGCGCGACGGATTGGCCGAGCATGGCTTCATCCGTGGGTTGGCCGTCGACGATGATGGCTTTCAGCGTGGCTTCGGCGGATTCCGTGGCGTAGCCGAGGAATTCGGTGGCGCCAAGTTTTTCCTTGAGCTCGAACCAGACGGTCTCCGTCGCGGCCTCGCCGGAGCCGGCCCAGGCGGCGCGGGCGCGGGCGCGCTGTTCGGCCATCGCGGCGTCGAAGCCTGCGACGTCGACGGATTTATGCTCCTCGCGCAAGGCATCCTGGGTGAGATCGAGCGGGAAGCCGAACGTGTCGTAGAGTTTGAAGGCGACCGCGCCCGGCAGGGCCGCGCCGGCGGGAAGATTCCGGGACTCTTCGTTGAGGAGCGACATGCCGCGTTCCAGCATGGCGCGGAAGCGGTTTTCCTCGAGTTTCAGCGTCTCGGTGATCAGCGCCTCGGCGGCGGTGAGCTCGGGATAGGCCTGGCCCATCTGGCGGGTGAGTGCCGGGACGAGGCGGTACATCAGCGGCTCGGTGGCGCCCATGAGGTAGGCGTGGCGCATGGCGCGGCGCATGATGCGGCGAAGCACGTAGCCGCGGCCCTCGTTGGAGGGGAGCACGCCATCGGCCATGAGGAAGGAGGTGCTGCGCAGATGGTCGGCGACGACGCGGTGGCTGGTGCGGAATTTTCCGTCCGGGTCCTGGCCCGTCGCCTCGGAGGAGGCGAGGATGAGGGCGCGCAGCGTGTCAGTGTCGTAATTGTCGTGCTTGCCTTGCAGGATGGCGGCGAAGCGCTCGAGGCCCATGCCGGTATCGATGCTCGGGCGCGGCAGCGCGATGCGGGTGCCGGGCGGGCCTTCCTCGTATTGCATGAAGACGAGGTTCCAGATTTCGATGAAACGGTCGCCGTCTTCCTCCGGGCTGCCGGGCGGGCCGCCGGGAATGCTCTCGCCGTGATCGTAGAAAATTTCCGAGCAGGGGCCGCAGGGGCCGGTATCGCCCATTTTCCAGAAATTATCGTCGGTCGGGATGCGAATGATTTTCTCGTCCGGCAGGCCGGCGATTTTTTGCCAGAGTTCGGCGGCTTCCGTGTCCGTATGGTAGACGGTGACGAGCAGCTTGTCTTTGGGCAGGCCAAAATCCTTGGTCAGCAGGGTCCAGGCATGCAGGATCGCCTGTTCCTTGAAGTAATCGCCGAAGGAGAAATTGCCGAGCATCTCGAAGAAGGTGTGGTGCCGGGCGGTGTAGCCGACATTGTCGAGGTCGTTATGCTTGCCGCCGGCGCGGACGCATTTCTGGCTCGAGGCAGCGCGCACATAGGGGCGCTTTTCCTGGCCGGTGAAGACGTTCTTGAACGGGACCATGCCAGCATTGGTGAACAGCAGCGACGGGTCGTTGCGGGGAACGAGCGAGGCGCTGGGCACGACCTGGTGGCCGTTGCGGGCGAAGTAATTGAGGAAGGTGGCGCGAATATCGTTGCTTGTGACCATGGGGACGGGATTACAGGCAGGAAGCGTTTTCGCCAAGTATCGTTCGCGCACGGCGCGGGTGCGCTGATATGATTTAGAGCATGATCGCTTTAAGTGCGATCATGCTCTAACTTTTTGGTTGAGGGCGATTCACGTTTTGGTTCTGCGCAAGATGCGAGAACCTAAAACGATCGCGCTCTAGCGCGGAGAGCAATTCCTGGATGCGGGCGTCGAGCGTTGCCATGGCGAAAGGCTTGATGAGGAGCTGCGTGTTGGGGGGGAGCTGGTCCCGCTGCAGGGTTTTGTCGCCGCCATAACCGGTGATGAAGAGGACTTTTAGGTCCGGGCGTAGGGCGCGGGCCGCTTCGGCGAGCTGTACGCCGTTGAGGCCGCCGGGCAGGCCGATATCGGTGATCAGCAGGTCGATCGGCTGCGCCGATTCCAGGATGGCGAGGCAGGATGGGCCGTCTTGCGCCTCGAAGGCGGCGTGGCCGGTATCTTCCAGCAGGCTGGTGATGACCATGCGCACGGTGGCTTCGTCATCGACGATCAAGACGGAGGCTGCGGGGCTGGCGGCCGGGGCCGGTGGGGGGAGGGATTGCGCGAGGCGGCTTTGCGCGGGGCCGGCATGGCGCGGGAAATACAAAGTGACCGAGGTGCCTTGGCCGGGGGGGGATTGGATGCGGACCTGGCCGCCGGATTGGCGGACGAAGCCATAGGTCATCGAGAGGCCGAGGCCGGTGCCCTGGCCGGGGGGCTTGGTGGTGAAAAACGGGTCGAAGGCGCGCTCGATCACCTCCGGCGGCATGCCGATACCGGTATCGCGCACGGTGAGGAGGGCATAGTCACCAGGGGGAAGGCCGAGCGTTTTGCCGCGTGCGGAATCCAGCGTGTGGTTCCCGGTCTCGAGGGTGAGATGGCCGCCCGCTGGCATGGCGTCCGAGGCGTTGATGCAGAGGTTGAGCAGCGCGTGTTCGAGCTGGTTGGGATCGACCAGGCAGGTCCAGAGGTCGGGCACGGCCTCGACCTGGAGCGCGATGCCGGGGTCGATGCTGCGGCCGATCAGATCGGTCATGCCGGCGACCAAAGCATTGATGTCGGTTGCGAGCGGGGTCAGCGCCTGGTGCCGGGAGAAGGCGAGCAGGCGCTGGGTGAGCGAGGTGGCGCGGGAGGCGGAATCCTGGGCCGCGGTGATGTAGCGCGGCAGTTCGTCCAGCCGGCCCTGGGCAAGCCGCCCCTGCAGGAGTTCCAGGCTGCCGGTGATGCCGATGAGCAGGTTGTTGAAGTCATGCGCGATGCCGCCGGTGAGCTGGCCGACGGCCTCCATTTTCTGGGCCTGGCGCAAGGTGGCTTCGGCGGCGTTGAGCTCGGCTGTGCGTTCGGCGATACGCGATTCCAGCGTGTCGTTGGCTGCGCGCAGGAGTTGCATGGCGCGGGTCAGCCGGGTGGTGCTCGTGACGGCCGCGTTGATCGTCATGACGATGGTGGCGGAAATCGTGAAAAAGGCGATGAGAACGGTCCGGCGATCCGGCCAGAGCGAGACGATGCCGGTAGCCGGGACGAAGAAGTGGCAGCCAAGGACCGCCGAAATGGCGGTGACGAGCAGGCCGGGACCGGCGCCGCCCGTCAGGGTAGCGATAAGGATGCAGGGAATGAAGGTGAGAAACGGCGCACCGGAGAGATGATGGCCGATCTCGAAGCGGGCAAGCAGCCCGGCGAGGCAGGCAAGGAGTGCAATGCCGTAGGAGGCCCAGAGGCGTTCGCGGGTCCAAGTTAATTTCGCGAACAACGCCTATCCTATCCCTGCTTTGGTCATTATTCACGACCGATCTGGCTGGGAACAGGGTCAAGCAGATTCAACCGTCGTTGCATAGATGCACGGACTGGTTGTTTGCAATTATTTCTTCTATTTCAAGTAGAGGGCCGCCCGAGAAGCGGGGGATACGGGGGAAGGCCAAGGGATGCCCTTGGCCTTCCCGAGGGGTTACTCGGCAGCGTCGCTTTCGCTTTCATTCTCGCCGGTGTCGGCGACCATGAGGGCTTCGGCGATGGTGGCGGATTGCTCGCGGATGCGCTTTTCGATGGCTTCCGCCATTTTCGGGTTTTCTTTGAGGAATTGCTTGGCGTTTTCACGGCCCTGGCCGATGCGGGTGCTGTCATAGCTGAACCAGGCGCCGGATTTTTCGACCACGCCGGCTTTTACGCCGAGATCGACCAGCTCGCCCATTTTGCTGATGCCCTCGCCGAACATGATGTCGAACTCGACCTGGCGGAAGGGCGGGGCGAGTTTGTTTTTCACGACCTTCACGCGGGTGTGATTGCCGGTGACTTCCTCGCGGTCCTTGATCGAGCCGGTGCGGCGGATTTCCATGCGAATCGAGGCGTAGAATTTCAGCGCGTTGCCGCCGGTGGTGGTCTCCGGGTTGCCGAACATGACGCCGATCTTCAGGCGGATCTGGTTGAGGAAGATCAGCATCGTGTTGCTGCGCGCCACCGAGCCGGTGATTTTGCGCAGTGCCTGGCTCATCAGCCGCGCGTGCAGGCCGACATGGGAGTCGCCCATTTCGCCTTCGAGCTCGGCGCGCGGGACGAGGGCGGCGACGGAATCGATGACCAGGACGTCGATCGAGCCGGAGCGGACCAGCGTGTCGGCGATTTCCAGCCCTTGTTCGCCGGTATCGGGCTGGGAGATGAGGAGGTTATCAACATCGACGCCAAGCTTGCGGGCGTAGATGGGGTCGAGCGCGTGTTCCGCGTCGATAAAGGCGCAGACGCCGCCTTTTTTCTGTGCTTCCGCGATGGCGTGCAGCGCCAGCGTGGTTTTGCCGGAGCTCTCCGGGCCGTAGATTTCAATGACGCGGCCGCGCGGCATGCCGCCAATGCCCAATGCCAGGTCCAGTCCCAGCGAGCCCGAGGAGATGACCTCGATCGCTTCGCCCGTGCCTTTGGCCCCCATGCGCATGATGGAGCCCTTGCCGAAGGCCCGTTCGATTTGTGCCATGGCGGCGTCCAGCGCCTTGTTCTTTTCCATATCCGGCTTCCTGTTTGTGGTGGCCTCTGCGCCGTTCGAGGTCGACTCGACAGACGTCAAACGGCGTTTTTGTCCTGAAGTCGATACAACCATAACGTGATTCCTACGAAGAGCCAGAGCGCTTTTCAGGTCGCAGGCTGGCATGGGGAGAACAAAATAGCAACGGGAAAATTAACGATTTGTTCGTTTTTTGTTCCCGGGGGTGAAAAGGCTTATATTCGGATCGTGGGCGGGAAGTTTGTCGCTTTTTTACGTCAATTGGCGCTGGGGTGCTTGGGGCGCGGCTGGATTGCCGCGCTTCGCTCGCAATGACGGTGCTTCGCTCGCAATGACGGGTGGGGCGATTGGGTGCCCCACCCGCTTGTTGCTTGCGCTACAGCGCGCCGCCGCGGCGGCCGATGGCGGCACCTAGGCGCAGGCGGAGCGAATTCAGCTTGATGAAGCCGGCCGCGTCCTGCTGGTTATAGGCGCCGGCATCGTCCTCGAAGGTGACCATGCGGGTGGAGTAGAGCGAATGCGGGCTCTCCCGGCCGGTGACGATGACATTGCCCTTGTAGAGTTTCAGCCGCACCGTGCCGGTGACGGAGGCCTGGGAGGTGTCGATAAGGGCTTGCAGCATGCGGCGCTCGGGCGAGAACCAGAAGCCGTTATAGATCAGCTCCGCATAGCGCGGCATGATGCTGTCCTTCAGGTGCCCGGCCTCGCGGTCGAGCGTGATGGACTCCATGGCGCGATGGGCGGCGAGCAGGATGGTGCCGCCCGGGGTCTCGTAGACGCCGCGGGATTTCATGCCGACGAAGCGGTTTTCCACGAGGTCGAGCCGGCCGATGCCGTTGGCTTTGCCGTATTCGTTCAGGCGGGTGAGGATCGTGGCGGGGGAGAGCGCCTCGCCATTGATGCCGACCGCATCGCCTTGCAGGAAGTCGATGGTGATTTCGGTGGCGACATCCGGTGCGTCGAGCGGCGAGATGGTGCGCTGGTAGACGATTTCTTCGGGCTCCTGCGCCGGGTCTTCCAGAAGCTTACCCTCGGAGGAGGAGTGCAGCAGGTTGGCGTCGACCGAGAAGGGGGCTTCGCCGCGCTTGTCCTTGGTGATGGGGATCTGGTTGGCTTCGGCATATTCCAGCAGGCGGGTGCGCGAGGTGAGCTCCCATTCGCGCCAGGGGGCGATGACGCGGATGTTCGGGTTCAGCGCGTAATAGCCGAGCTCGAAGCGCACCTGGTCGTTGCCCTTGCCGGTCGCGCCATGGGCGACGGCGTCCGCGCCGACCATCTCGGCGATTTCGATCTGGCGCTGCGCGATGAGCGGGCGCGCGATCGAGGTGCCGAGCAGGTACTGGCCCTCGTAGAGCGCGTTGGCGCGGAACATCGGGAAGACGAAATCCTTCACGAAGGTCTCGCGCAGATCCTCGATGAAGATCTGCTTGATGCCGAACATCTCCGCCTTTTTGCGGGCGGGTTCCAGCTCCTCGCCCTGGCCGAGATCGGCGGTGAAGGTGACGACCTCGCAGGCATAGGTGTTCTGCAGCCAGCGGAGGATGACGGAGGTGTCGAGCCCGCCGGAATAAGCGAGGACGACTTTCTTAACTTTGTGTTCCATGGCCGACCTTTATTGAGTTGCCCGGCGTCTGCCAAGCAGGGCTTTGAAGAAGGTTTTGGCGCCCCAGTATTGTTGCTGGAAATAGCTGCCGGTATGCATGACTTCGGCGGCCTTTGGATCGCCCGTTGGCAGCCACACATCGGAGAAATCCGCGCTGCGGAAGAGGATGTCCCAGATCGGGAAGACCGCGGCGTAATTGCAGGAATGGTGGCCGGCCGCTTTGGTCGCGTGGTGGCGGCGGTGGAAGCGCGGCGAGACCAGCAGATATTCGAACGGGCCGAAATGCAGCTTGATGTTGGCGTGGCTCATGCTCTCCACGAAGCGCAGGCAGAGCATCAGCACGCGGGAATTGCAGCGGCGGGATGCCGATGGCGAGGCCGATGGCGAAGAACCAGAGGAAGGAGATCAACTCATCGAAGATATGGTTGCGGTCGTCCGACCAGAAGCTCATCTGGCGCTGGGCGTGGTGCAAGGCGTGCAGCGCGTACCAGGCGCGGTAGGTATGGGAGAAGCGGTGGCGCCAGTAATCGGCGAAATCCAGGATCAGCGCGTAGATGAAGAAGGTGACGACCGGATGGCCGAACAGGACGGGGAAGATCATCTCCAAATCCGGCGGGATGTAGCCGGCATCGACCACCGCGGCGCTGAAATAGGTTTGCAGTTGGTAGAACAGCAGGAAGCTGAAGACCGGGATCACCCCGACGCGCGAGACGACGGTGTAGACGGCATCGATGAAGACGGTCTTTTTGCTCTCCCAGCGTTCCACGGGCAGCAGCGCTTCCAGCGGCCAGCAGACGGCATAGGTGACGAGGACGGCGAACAGGCCGTAGACGCAGACGAGCGCCCAGTCGAAGGAAAGCTCCTCCCAGGCCATCCAGCCGCAGTGATAGAGGATGGGCAGGATGAGGTACTGGTCGAGATATCCGGCGATGATGCTGAAAAACCGGTCGAGCTGGTCCATAAAATCGTCCTTTTAGCTAAGTCGGCGCGCCACCTTCAATCTGCGTGAAGGGAGCGCCTGCCGCGCCTGTATTTACGCGAGCTGCGCGGGGTTGGCGAGCGCGCAGGAACGGGTTTTATACGGGTTGCATGGGCGATCTTACAGCATCTCCGCGGTCAGCCGGCGTTTCGTCATTTCGGTGTTGAGGAAAAGCCCGTGCGGCGAGCGGCCGACCGGGATGGACTCATAGTCCCCGGTCACCGGGTCCACGACGGCGATGGTCTCATGGAAGCGCATGGCGACCCAGAGTTTGCCGTCCGGCGCGATGCCCATGTCGTCCGGTCCGCCGGGGAGGACGTAGTTGCGCTTCACTTCCAGCGTAATGGGGTCGAGCAGCGTGAGCGAGCCGCCGATACGGTTGGAGACGTAGAGCGCGGTGCGGTCGTCCGAAAGGAAGATGTTATGCGCGCCCTCGCCGGTGCGGATATGGCGCAAAACCTTGCCGGTGATGGGGTCGACCTCGACGAAGCCGTTCTCGCCCATGACGGCGCACAGGACTTTGCCGTTATGCCAGAGCACGCCGGCGGGGGTGGCGCCGACATGCGAGGTCCAGCGGATCGTCATGTTGGTCAGGTCGAAGGAGACCAGGGTGTTGGAGTCCTGCATGGAGTTGAAGCTCCAGCGGGAGTCGGGCGAGAAATCCAGATGGCTCGGCATGCGGCCGGGCGAGAAGCGTTTGACGAGGCGCATGGTGGCACCGTCATAGATCTCGACGAGGTCGAGGCGGAGTGAGTTGATGACGAAGTATTTGTTATCGGGCGTAAAGCCGATCTGATACGGGTCCGGGCAGCGCATATGGCCGAGCGGGTTGCCGGTGAGGGGATCGAACATGAACAATGCGTTGCCGCTGGCATCCGCGACATAGAGCTTGGTGCGGTCCGGCGAGAGGGCCCAGTGGCTGGGTTCGCGGTAGCAGGGCTGCGTGGCGATGACCTGCCGGGTGTCCATGTTGATGATGCTGCAGGAGGCGCCGGCCGAGTTCATGACGATCGCCAAAGGCGGGTTGCCGTCGGCCAAAGCGGGGCGGACGGCGAGGGCGAAGGGAAGGAGTGAAAGGGCGGTGCGGCGCGTGATCATGCGGCCGGTTTAGACGCTTCCGGCGCGGTTGCGAAGACAGTATTCATCCAAATGAAGAAGACGCTGCTGGTTGTTGCAATTAAAGTATTGTCGGTTGCCGAATGCAGGGAGAAGCCGAGGCAGGCCAGGCGTATGATCCAACGCTGGTCGCGCGGCAGGAAGGCGGTGCCACGCAGGACCCAGAGGAGGATGAGGCCGATGAGCAGAACGAGGCCGAAAATGCCGCCTTCCGCGCCGATGCGCAAATATTCGTTATGCGCCGCGTTGGTGCCGATGAGGGCGCTGAGCGCGGAGGTGAGTGGGAGGATAATTTTGCCGGCGCCAACACCCCAGCCGACGAAGGGCGAGGTGGTGATCGCGGCCGCAAAATAGGGCCAGACGAGATCGCGATGCGAGAGGCTGCCGGCTTCGCCGAGTTGGGCGAGGTCGATGACGCGGACAAAGGCGAGGTCGTGGAGGAACAGGACGGCAAGGGCGGCGGCGGCACCACAGGCGGCGAGCAGCATCAGGCGGCGTTGGATGACCAGCAAAGCGAGCGTGAGGAGCAGCGCCAAGGCAAGCGGCGCGCGTGCGCCGGTGAGCAGGATGAGGGTGAGGTTGGCGGCGAGCAAGGCGGCGTCGCCGCGGTTTGGACGGCGGCTGAAGTTCGGCGAGGCCGGCATAGACGCCGATGAGCGCGAAGCCGGCGAAGAAAGGCGGGTTCGCCGGAGCCGCCGAGGCGCAGCGCGCCTTGTTCGAACACGTAGAAATGGCCGAGCCCGGCAAAAGCCAATGCGGCTCCGAAGGCGGTGGCGAAGAGCGGGCCCCAGAGCGTGGCGCGGCGCACGGTTTGCGCGAAATTTTGCGGTATTCGGGTGAAGCCGAACAGGAAGGGGGCGGCCGAGCCGATGAGCGAGCGCAGGCTGGAGAGCAAGCTGAGCCCGGGATAGAGCCCGTGCATCAGCCCGGCGAGGAACATGGCCACGAAGGCGAGGCTGGGATTGTAGCGGTCCCATTTTGCGCCGGCGCGCAGGCCCAGGCTTGCGGCGAGGAAGAGACCATAGGCTTTCAGGATGCCGATGATTTCCTCATGCGCGCCGGTATAGGGGGTCGAGCCAGCTATCGGGCGAGGTTTCCAGCGCCAGGAGCCATAGCACGCAGCAGGCGCGCGGAAAGCGCAGCGTTAGCTCCCAGCAAACAGAGATGCAGGAGGACAACCAGGGATAGCGCCATGGTCGTTACATAGCCGAATTTTGTTTTGGCGCTTGAGATTTTTTGGGGGAGCGGCGATGGTGGCGGAGATGATTTTAAATACTCTGACGAATGGCGAAGGTCCGCCGCTGGTTCTGCTGCACGGCTTGTTCGGGGCGGCGAAAAATCTGGGCGTTTTGGCGCGTGGGCTTGGGCGCCAGGCGCGCGTGATCGCGATGGATCTGCGCAACCATGGCGATAGCCCGCATGGCGCGGCGATGGATTTCGCGACGATGGCCGAGGATGTGGCGGAGACCTGTGCCGCGCTGGGCGTGGAACGGGCGCGGGTGGCGGGGCATTCGCTGGGCGGCAAGACCGCGATGGCGCTGGCGTTGACGCGGCCGGAGCTGGTCGAGCGGCTGGCGGTGCTGGATATCGCGCCGGTGACGCTATACGCATGATTATGACGATTATGTCCGCGCCATGCAGGCGATTGAGCTGACCCCGGGGCTGACGCGCAGTGCCGCGGATGCGGCCTTGGCGGGGGTGGTGACGGCGGCGCCGATGCGGGCGTTTTTGCTGAACAATCTGATCCTGGGCGAGGCGCCGCGCTGGCGCGTGGGGCTGGAGGAGATCGGGGCGGCGATGCGGGATTTGCTGGCGTGGAAGGAGCTGGGCAGAGCCTTATACGGGGCCGGCTTTGTTTTTGCGTGGGGCGGAGTTGGATTATGTGCGGCCATCGGCCAAGGCGGTGATCGCGCAATTGTTTCCGAATGCGGTGACCCAATCGGTGGAAGGGGCGAGCCATTGGCTGCATGCCGATAAGCCACAGGAAGTTATCGCCAGTTTGCAGGAATTTTTCTTCCCATGAGCGAGAATTTCGACATCATTGTGATCGGCGCCGGGATTGTCGGCGCTGCGGCGGCGGCCGGGTTGGGGGCGACGCATCGTGTGGCGGTGGTGGAGGCCGAGGAGCAGGCGGGGTATCATACCACCGGGCGCTCGGCGGCGATCTGGATCCGCAATTACGGGCCGCCGGATGTGCGCGTGCTCACCGGGCTCAGCCGGGATTTTTTCATGCGCCCGCCTGCGGATATCGGGACCGAACGGTTGGCGGTGGGGCGCAAGATTATCTATCTGGCGCCGGCGGACCAGACCGTGGCGCTGGATGCGCTGATCGGGCAGAATTTGGGGATCGCGGAGATTTCGCTCGCCGAGGCGAAGGCGCAGGTGCCGGCGCTGATCGATGGCTATGCCGTGCGCGCGGCGGTCGAGCTGGATGGGTTCGACATGGATGTGGCGGGGCTGCACCAGTTTTATCTGCGCCGGGCGCGCCAGGCGGGGGGCGTGCTGCTGCTGCGCAGCCGGGCCGGGCGGATTGAGCGCAAGAGCGGTGTGTGGGAGGTGGAGACCTCCGGCGGAACGGTGATTTCCGCGCCGATTGTGATCAATGCCGCCGGGGCCTGGGGGGATGAGGTGGCGCAAATTGCCGGGCTGGCGCCGATCGGGCTGGTGCCGTGCCGGCGCACCGCGGCGATTATCGATCCCGGGCCGTATCAGGTGGAGCATTGGCCGATGGTGCAGTCCGCCGCGCATGATTGGTATATCCGCACCGAGGCGCGGAGCAAGCTGATGGTCACCCCCTGCGATGAGACGCCGATGCCCCCCCATGACGTGCAGCCCGATGAGCTGGATGTGGCGATCGGCATCGACCGGATGCAGCAGGCGTTGGATATTCCGGTGCGGCGGGTGGAGCATACTGGGCCGGATTGCGGACGTTTACGCCGGACCGCAGCCTAGCCTTTGGCTGGGAGGATACGGTGCCGGGGTTCTTCTGGTGCGTTGGGCAGGGCGGCTATGGCATCCAGACCTCGCCGGCCGCGGGCGCGCTGGTGACGGCGATGGTGAAGGGCGAGGATCCCGGGCCGGCGGGGGTGATAATTCCGGATATCGATCCGATGCGGTTTCGGAGGAAGGGGTAGAGGCGGGTTGTTCTGAAGCTGCCACTGCAAGGGAGGTTAGGTGGGAACAGTTCTACGGGCGTATTGTGAGAATGCATTAAAGGTCCTCAGCGCACAATTCGATTCATCCGCGGCTCTCACTCATGGTGCTTCGCTGGGCTCAATACGAGAACAAACCATTCGTGACTTTCTCGAGGGGCACCTTCCGGCTTTGGTAACCGTCGTCTCTGGTCAGATATTTGATTCGAGTGACGCAAGATCGACTCAACAGGATATCATACTTGTATTGAAAAGTGTTCCTCGTCTTCCGTTCGCTAGTGGTATAGATCTTGTTTATGCGGATGGCGTGGTCGCGACTATCGAGGTTAAGAGTTCGCTCAGCGGGCCAGTACTCAAGAGCGTAGGTGACGGCATCAGAAGCGTTCGCGCTTTAAAGCCCGTAGTCTGGGGGAGCAGCAGCTTTGGCGTCAGTCATTTGTGGCCTTCCACTAGAATTTTTAGCGTAGTTATTACGTATGCAGGAACGTCACTGGCTGCTTTAGAAATCGTACTCGGTGCTATGGAGGAGATTACGCGCCCTGATCTCGTTCTTGATCTCTCGAAGGGGCTCCTGGTTCGCAATCACGGATTACTACTCAAAAAGGATTTAGAAGTGGAGTACTTAAGTATTCCTGATCCTGCGGAAGGGTTCATGTTATTTCTTACATTCCTAACGGAGATAACGGGGACGTTAGGATCCCGTGGGATCAATTGGCGAGCTTACTTGTAAAAGTAAGCGATCAGCGACATTCGTTGAAGTCAGATCTTTTAGATTGGGAACCAATGGGATGGGGCGCGCGGGGTGGACCCATCCCATGTCAATTTAGCGGTTATAGGCGTGGGATTCGTTGGTTGCGGTTTTTTCGCCGGCGAGTTCGGAGAGAAAAGTTTCGTAGGGCATCGGGCGGGAGAACATCGGAAAGTTCTTTTGTGTGGCCAGGGTTTGTTCTTCCTGGCTGACGGTGGCGGTGCAGTCGGTGAGGGTGACGACGTCAAAGCCTTTTTCGTAGGCGGTGCGCATGGTGGATTCCACGCAGCAATTGGTGAGGAAGCCGCCAAGTGCGACGGTGGTGATGCCGCGGGCGCGCAGGATGAAGTCGAGATTGGTGGTGGCGAAAGCATCGAGGCCGCGTTTGCCTTCGATCACGATGTCTTGTGGTTCGGGTTGCAGCACGTCGACGATCTCAGCCCCCCAGCTTCCCTTTTGAAAGGCCTTGCTGTCGACGACACCTTTGAGGATGCCGTAGGGGGTTGGGCTGAGTTCGTGGTAATCGGGCGTGAAGGCGATGGGCGTGTGGAGGATGAGCGCGCCGAGTTCGCGCGCGCGTTTGACCGCCGCGACGGTGTTGCCGAGCATGCCGGTGCTCTGCATGACGGGTTTCACGGCCTCGTGCAGGGCGCCGCCTTCGGTGGTGAAATCGTTCTGATATTCGATGAGGACGAAAGCCGTTTTGCGCTGGGACATGCCGGATTTCCTTTGATGAAGTTGTTGTTGTGCGATTGCGCCGTTTGGCCGTGCGGCGGTTATTTCTACACCCGCGCGGAGGCGGGTCTCAAGAGCAGCCGCGTTGCAGGAAAAGTCCAAATCCAAAATGTTCGTGTTTTGTTCTAACTTCGGTGTGTGGAAGATTTCAAGCCCAGCGCGTGCCGCATTGTCCAGGGATCGTTTTTGGCCGCGGGATTCAGGATGCGGGATTTCGATGCGGATCCGTTGCAAATACCGTGGGTGGATTGTAGCATCGGCTAGTTGAAGCGACCGGTATATTGCGCTGGCGATTATCCGGCCGGGCGGAGAGATGTCTGCGAAAGACGCGCGCGATGCGTAGATGTGCGGTTAGAGGTGACGCAGAGATGTCGGAATATTTACTTCCACGGCCAGGGAAAATCGGGAGACTGATTGCGGACCGAGACACCGTTTGAATGATTTTTTGGCGAACATGAATTAAGGTGGTGGCTTGAATAAATACGATAAAGTCCAAGTCTCAAGGGTTGATGAAATCAATGCGGAAATGCTGTCTGAGGTCGCGCGCCTGAGCCGTTCCGTGCCCTTATATGCTTCGCCGAATGACGTGAAACTCGGCGCGGCACCTGGCGTGGCCTATGTGCCCGGATTGCTGCGGCTGGATGGGCCGGCTTTTGTCAATGCGGTTTTTCGTGCGGTGCTGGGCCGCAAGGCCGATCCGGAGGCGATGACAGCGCTGCTGGAGGCGCTGGCGGCCGGGGCGGACAGGCTGGAGATGATCAAGGCGGTGCGCGCCAGCCCAGAGGGCGAGGCGTATCAGAGCGTGTTGATCGGCGTGCCGCGGCCAAGCCGGTTGCGGCGGCTTTATGCGCTTCCCCTGCTCGGGCGGCGGCTGAAGGCGTTGCGGGCGCGCTTCGCGCGTCGCCCGGCGCGGGAGGTATTGGCGCTGCGCGACCGGATGGCGGTGCTGGAGGAAGTCTACGGCGACCAGATCGAAGCACTGACGGCGGCGTGCAACCGCCAGAAAAAGCTGCTGCTGGCGCTGGATCGGGCGGTGAAGCAGCTATCTGCCGCGCCCTGGTCCGAGCCGCTTCAAGCATTGGCCGTGCGGCAGGATGCGCTGGAGGAATTTCGTCAAAACCTACTGCTCGAGGCCTCGCGACAAGGCACGATTGGCCAGGTGGCGCAGGCGAGCGATGTGGGGGACCCTCTGCTCGACCCGCTTTATGTCGCGTTTGAGAATAAGTTTCGCGGCTCGCGGGAGCTCGTGAAGACGCGCCAGCTTGTGCATGTTCCGGTCATGACCGAGGCGGGGGCGGGCAGTGCAACGCGGCCGATTGTCGATGTTGGGGCCGGGCGAGGGGAATGGCTGGAATTGCTGCGCGAACACGGGTTGGCGGCGCGCGGGATCGATTTGAACGGCGCGATGGTGGAGGCCTGCCAGGCGCTGGGGCTCGATTGCATCCAGGGCGATGCCGTGGCGGAGCTGGCGCGGTTGGCGGATCAATCGCTGGGTGCGGTGACGGGGTTTCATATCATCGAGCATTTGCCGTTCCGCGCGATGGTGGCGCTGTTCGATGAGGCGTGGCGTGTTTTGGCGCCGGGCGGGGTGATTTTGTTCGAGACGCCGAACCCGGAAAATTTGCAGGTGGGAAGCCGGTATTTTTATCTCGACCCGACGCATCGCAACCCCTTGCCGGGAGAGATGGTGCAGATGATCGCAGAGGCGCGGGGTTTTAGGGAGGCGCGGATCCAGCCACTGCATCCGATGGGGGAGCGTTTCGCCGCGACGGATGCGCAGCTTGGCGCGCAGTTGGATGCATTGCTGCATGGCCCGATGGATTATGCGTTGATCGCGTACAAGGCCTGATGCATGCGGGTGATGATCACGACCACGCAGGTTCCGTTTGTTCGTGGCGGGGCAGAAATGCTGGCGGAAAATCTGGCGTTGGCATTGCGCGAGGCGGGGCATGAGGCGGAAATTGTTTCTGTGCCGTTCAAATGGTATCCGCCGGAGAAGATCCTCGACCATATGCTGGCCTGCCAGTTGCTGAAATTGGAGGAGGTGTGCGGCACGCGGGTGGACCGGATGATCGCGTTGAAATTTCCCGCTTATCTGATCCCGCATCCAAACAAGGTGCTGTGGCTGCTGCATCAGCATCGGACCGCTTATGATGCGTGGGACTCGCCGTTGGGCGATCTAATCCATACCGGGGAGGGGCAGGCTGTCAGAGCTGCCATTCAGGCCGCGGATGGGCAGGCGATACCGGAATTTGCGGCGATCTATACGCTGTCGCGGACGGTCAGCGACCGGCTGCTTCGCTTTAACGGTATTGCCAGCACGCCGCTGGCGCATCCGCCGCCGGGGGCCGAGCAGTTTTATCCCGGCGAATATGGGGATTATATTCTGGTGCCGAGCCGGATGAACGCCGCGAAACGGCAGATTTTGATTTTGCAGGCGCTGAGGCTGACAAAGCAGCCGGTGCGGGCGGTGTTTGTTGGGGGCGCCGATGCGCCGGATTATGAAGCGCAACTGCACAGGCTTTGCGCCGAGGGGCATTTGCGCGGCCGGGTGGAATGGCTGGGCGCGGTGCCGGAGGCAGCCAAGCGCGCGCTATATGCCGGGTGCGCGGCCGTCGCGTTCGTGCCGATCGATGAGGATTATGGCTATGTGACGCTGGAGGCCATGCTGTCGCACAAGGCGGTGGTGACGTGCACGGATTCCGGCGGGCCGCTGGAATTTGTCGGGCACGGGCAGACCGGGCTGGTGGTGGCGCCGGAAGCAGGCGCCATTGCCGAGGCTTTGGATGCGCTATGGCGCGACCGTGCCTATGCCGCGCGGCTCGGGCATGCCGGGTATGAGAGCTACCAGGCGCGGGGGTTTAACTGGGCAAGCGTCGTGACGCGCTTGCTCGCTTAGGGAACAAAAGGATGCGTGTGGGCGTTCTGGCGGCTCAGCTACCGTTTGCGCATCGCGGCGAGGAGGGCCGCGCCGAGGGGCTCTGTGCTGCGTTGCGCGAGGCGGGGGTCGAGACGGAGATCGTCTCGATGCCGTTTGGCGGTTATGCGCCGGAGGCGATGGCGGACCAGATGCTGGCCTGCCAGCTCGTGGATATCACGGAGAGCTGCGGCGTGCGGATCGACCGGGTGATCGCGTTGGATTTTCCCGCCTGGTTCATGCCGCATCCGAACAAGGTGCTGTGGATACGACATTTTCCCGAGCGCAATGGTGTGGTGCAGCCGATGCTGGGGGAGGGTGCGGAGGCGGTGGGTCTTGTGGAACAGGCGGAGCGCGCGCTGTTCGGGCGGGTACGGAAAATATTCACGCAGTCGCTGCATGTTGCGGAGCGGCTCCGGGCTACTTATGGCGTGGCGGGCGCGCCGCTCTATCGCCCGCTGCCGCAGGCGGCGGATTATGCGTGGCGGGAGGCGGGGGATTTTTTCTTCGTGCCGGAGCGCCTGGCGGCGTCCAAACGCTCGGCGCTGCTGCTCGAGGCGCTGGGCCTGACGCGAGGGGCGGTGAAAATGGTGTTTGCCGGCGGCCCGGAAGAGGCGGCCTATGGCGCGGAGATGCG
This sequence comes from uncultured Pseudomonadota bacterium, assembly GCA_963737355.1. Lineage (GTDB taxonomy): Bacteria > Pseudomonadota > Alphaproteobacteria > Acetobacterales > Acetobacteraceae > Acidocella. The sequence continues at coordinate 141,248 of CAVTSC010000003.1, forward strand.
CCGGAGGGCGGAGGTGCTGGGGCCGGGGCGGGTGGTGTTTCTGGGCGATGTCGGTGCGGTGGAGATGCGGCTTCTGTATGGCAGTTGCCTCGGTGTGGTCGCGCCCGCGGCGGATGCGGCGCATGGCGATGTGGCGTTGGCGGCGATGCTGTCCGCCAAGCCGGTGATCGCCTGCACGGATTCCGGGGGTAAGCTGGATTTTGTGACGAACGGAGAGACGGGGGTGGTTTGCGCGCCCGAGGCGGCGGCTTTGGCCGAGGCGATGGATGGGCTGTGGCAGGACCGGGGTAAGGCGCGCAAATGGGGCAAGGCGGCGCTGGGGCAATATGACGCGCTGGGGCTGAGCTGGAAAAAAGTGGTGGAGACGCTGCTGGCATGAAACTCAATTTTTTCACGCCTTTGCCGGATCTGCGGACGGAAATCGCCAATATGGCCGCAACCGTGCTGCCCGAATTGGCAAAGCTCGCGGAGGTGCGGGCCTGGACCGCGCAGGAGACGTGGCGCGATGGGCTTGAGGAAGGATATGAGATCCGCCGCTTTGACCCGGCGGCACCGCCAATTCACGTATTCAACTGGGCCGATGTGAATTTTTATAATATCGGGAATGAGGCACGGTATCACCGCGCCATTTTCGATATGGCGCGCCGCATGCCGGGGATTCATATTCTCCATGATGTGCGGCTGCCGGATATGTTCGCCGCCTATCTCGGCGGCACATACGAGGATCGGCATTACTACAAGCAGGAAATGGCCGAGGCGGGGCTGGAGGACGAGGTTGAGTCGTTTCTGGCGGGCAAGCTGCCTGTTGCGCAACTGGCCGCGCTGGAGCCCATGACGCAGGCAGCTTTGCGCCCGGCTTTGGGCGCGGTGGTGCATAATGCCGTGGAGATGGCGGCGCTGGCCAAAACCGCCGCCGTGCCGCTGTTTCACGTGCCGCTCTGCCTTTGCCAGAAAATGCCGCCGGTACCGGGTTGCGCGGCGCGCCGGTTTGGCGAGGGCCAGCCGGTCCGCCTCATCGTGTTCGGCTTTATCGGCCGGAATCGCTGCCTGCCGCAGGTGCTGCAGGCCTTGGCCGGGATGCCGGAGCGCGCCCGTTATGTGCTGGATATTTATGGCGTGCTGGAAGCGCCGGAGGTGATCCGCGGCATGATCGTGGCGCTGGGATTGCAGGATAGCGTGGTGGAGCACGGGTTTGTCAGCGATGCGGTGCTGGATGCGGCGTTGCAGAGGGCGGATCTTGCGATCAATTTGCGCAACCCGACCATGGGCGAGGCCTCGGCCAGCCAGTTGCGGATCTGGGCGAATTGCCTGCCCTCGGTGGTCAGCGATGTGAGCTGGTATGGCACGCTCGCCGCCGATGCGGTGTTTCGGGTGGCCGTGGGCGATGAGGTGGAAGGGCTGCGAGCCTGTCTGCAGGCGCTCTGCGAGGAACCAGAGCGGTTCCGGCAGGCCGGCTTGCGGGGGCGCGCCTTGCTGGAACGGGCGCATCGCCCGGAGGATTATGCCCGGGCCTTGGCTGAGATTGCCGGCCAAGCACCGCAAATGCATGCAAGGCGCAACGCGCTGGTGATGGCACGGCGTGCCGCCTCGGCGTTGTGGCAGGTGACGGGCGGCGGGCCGATTGAGCCGTTGACGCCGGCGGTGGCCGCCAGGATCCATGAAATCATGCGGCTCAGGCCGGAGGATTGACCTATACGGCTTGGATTTTCTGCCTTGCCTCGGCCAACACCCGGTCGAGCGTTTCGCTCAAGGGGATTTGCGGCTGCCAGTGCAGCAGGCGCATCGCCTGACTGGCATCGCCGAGGGCGGTCGGAATCTCGACCGGGCGCAGGCGGGCTGGGTCCTGGCGGATGGTGATGCGGCATGTGGCGCGGGTGAGCAGCATGTCCAGGATGGTGCCGATTTTGACGGCATGGCCGCTGGCGATGTTGAGGATCGCATGGTCCGGGGGCAGGTCCGCCATCCTGCGCCGCGCATTGCACATAGGCGGCGCAGACATCGCGGACATCAAGAAAATCCCGTTCCGGATTCCAGCGCGCCGACGGAGATTTCCGGCGGCGCCTGCCCGGCCTCGATCCGCGCGATCTGATGCGCGAAAGCGGGGACCACGAAATCCTCGCTCTGGCCGGGGCCGGTATGGTTGAACGGGCCGCAGCCGCAAGCAGCCGCAGGCCCTGGCCGATGCGCGCACCCAGTGCAAGCTCGGCGGCGGCCTTGGTGGCGGCGTAGAGGTTCATGGGCGCGAGCGGCGCTGATCTCGTCGAGTTTTTGGCCGGATTTGAAGCTGGCGCCGTAGCATTCGGCGCTGGAGATGAAGACCAGCCGGCAATGCGGGGCGTGGGCCTGGATGGCGTCCGCGAGGTTCAGCGTGCCGTGCAGGTTAACTGCCCAGGCACGGTCCGGGTCGGCCGAAGCGGCGCCGATGGCGGAGACGCCCGCGAGATGGAAGCAGAGATCCGGTTGTTCCGCCGCGATGACCTGGCGCGACCGCGTCCCGCTGGGTGATGTCCAGCGCGATCAGCCCGGCATGTGGTTGTGCTGCCCGGTGCCGATGATGCGCGCGCTCGGGAAAGGCGGCGCGCAAGGCGGGCAGGAGATGGCTGCCGACGAAACCGCCGGCGCCCGTGACCAAAATCGTCTTAGCGGGCACGGCTGTGCCGCTTGGATGTCGGCATCGACCATCTCTGCCGCGAGCTCGGCGAGGGTGACCTTCGCGCGCCAGCCGAATTTCTGCTCCGCCTTGCTGGCATCGCCGTGCAGCACATCGACTTCGGCGGGGCGGAAGCGGGCTGGGATCGACCTGGACGTAATCTTCCGCGCGCAGCCCGGCATGCGCGAAGGCAAGCTCGCAGAACTCCCGGACGCTTGCGGTGATGCCGGTTGCGATGACATAATCGTCCGCCGCGTCCTGCTGCAGCATCATGCCACATCGCCTGCACATAGTCGCGCGCATGGCCCCAGTCGCGCTTGGCGTCCAGATTGCCGAGGGGCAGGGTTCCTTCGCCAGGCCGAGCTTGATGCGGGCGACACCGTCGGTAATGCGCCTGGTGACGAATTCGATGCCGCGCAGCGGGCTCTCATGGTTGAACAGAATGCCCGAGGAGGCGTGCATGCCGAAGCTCTCCCGGTAGTTCACGGTCATCCAATGCGCATAAAGCTTGGCCGCGGCATAGGGCGAGCGGGGATAGAAAGGCGTGGTCTCGGATTGCTTGGCGGCTTGGATTTTGCCGAACATTTCCGAGGAGGAGGCTTGGTAGAAGCGGGCGGTGGGATGGCCGATGCGCAGTGCCTCCAGCATGTTCACCGCCCCCATGCCGGTGACCTGGCCGGTGAGCAGCGGCTGCTGCCAGGAGGTAGCCACGAAGCTTTGCGCGGCGAGATTATAGACCTCGTCGGGCTTATAGTCCGAGAACAACCGGATCAGGCTCGACAGGTCGGTCAGGTCGCCGTCCACGAGCTCGATCCGGTCCAGCACGCCGAGCCAGCGCAGGCGTTCCCCGATGACATCAGACGAGGCCGAACGGCGCAGCAGGCCGACGACGTGGTAGCCTTTGTCCAATAGAAACTGCGAGAGATAGGCGCCGTCCTGGCCGGTGATTCCGGTAATCAGTGCCGTCCGCATCTTATGCCTCCAGATTTATCTTTATTGTTGCATCCTACACGGGGAGATTTGTTGCAAGCCGAAACATTATGAAAATGTGCTTGGATACGTCGTGGTTATGAATAACCCTTCACGTTACGGTATATATTCTTTTGGCGGAGCGCCATTCCGTTTTGTGTCGATAGGGAATATTTTTTTTCTTGACTGTTTGGGCTTTGACTTATTTGTTTCGATTTCGCGGGGTAGCGCGAGGCGGAAGGCGCTTTGCTTTCCGCCCTACGCGTCTACGCTTCGGCGGCGAGGGTGATTTTGGAGAGTTTCCCGACCGGGGTTTTGGGCAGGGTGTCGCGGAATTCCAGGGCGCTTGGCATCTCATAGCGCCCGATGCGGGGTCTCAGGAATTCGTGCAGTTGTTCCAGCGTGAAGGGGGCGGCGCCGTTGCGCAGTTTGATATAGGCTTTGGCGGACTGGCCGCGATAGGCATCCGGGCACGCCGATGACGATGCATTCCTCGACCGAATCATGTTCGTAGATCGCGGCCTCGATCGTGGTGGGGTAGACGTTGAAGCCGCTGCAGATGATCATGTCCTTCTTGCGGTCGATGAGGTGCAGCAGGCCGTGATCGTCGAGCATGCCGATATCGCCGGTCAGGAAGAAGCCGGATGCGGTGAAGGCGCGTTGCGTTTCCTCGGGGTTTTGCCAGTAGCCTTTGAAAAGATTTGGGGCCGGTTATGGCGATTTCGCCGGTCTCGTTGGGGCCGAGGAGTTTGGTCGGGATCGTCGAGGGCGACGATGTGGATTTGCACGCCGGGGAGCGGAACACCGACGGAATTGCGGTCGAAGCGGCCCTGCATGAGGTGCGAGGCGCCGGCGGCGGCGGTTTCGGTCATGCCCCAGCCGCCGCCGATGCGCAGGCCCGTCATGGCTTTGAAAGCGCTGCGGCGACTCCTGCGGCAGCGGCGCGCCGCCAGAGGAGATCTGGCGCAGCGAGGAGAAATCCCGTGGTCAGCGATGTCCGGGAGCGCGTCGAGCGCGATCCACATGGTGGGCACGCCGGGGAAATAGGTGGCGCGTTTGACCTCGATGTCGTGCAGCACGGCTTGCGGCATCGAAACGCAGGTGCAGGAGCAGGGTGGCGCCGCGTTGCAGCTGCCAGAGCAGCAGGACGACGAGGCCGTAAATGTGGAAGAAGGGCAGGACGGCGATGACGCGCTCCTGGCGCGTTCGGGCGGTCGCTCTGCGTGGTGTAGAACTGGTGGTAGATGGCGACCGCGGCGCGCAGATTGGCGTGGGTGTGGATCGCGGCTTTCGGCAGGCCGGTGGTGCCGCCGGTATATTGCAGGACGGCGAGTGCGTCCGGGCTCGATTGCGGCCAGGATTTGGGGCGTGGGCGCGGTCAGCAGGTCGGCGAGGTTGATGAGGCCGGGGCGGTCCTCCGGGATCGGTTCAGGGCCAAGCGAGGGCCGAAGGCGGCATCGTCGCCGACGATGAGGCGGGTGATGTGGCCTTGCGCCCAGAAGTTTTTGGGCCAGCGGAAACATCGGCGGCAGGTTGGTGGTGATGAGGGTGGTGGCACCGCTATCGTGCAGCTTGTGGATCAGCTCGCGCTCGGCATCGAGCGGGGAGAGATGCACGACGGTGAAGCCCGCTTTCAGGGCGGCGAAAAAGGCGAAGGGGTGGTAGGGGGTGTTGGGCAGATAGAGGGCGATTTTATCGCCTGGCAGTAGGCCGAGGCGGAGCAGGCCGGCGGCGAGATCTTCCACCTGGGTGCGGAACTGGGTGAAGGTGATGCGGGCGTCGCGGTAATCCAGGAACAGCGCGTCGCCATGGGTGGCGGCGGCGCTGTCCAGCAGGTCCGGCAACTGTGCCGCCCGGCGGCGGAGAGGTCCCAGATAAGGACGGGCGGATAGGTGTTTTCCCAAGGGAAAAGGCCGGGTATGGGCGAAGCGATAAGGTGGCATGCGGCATGGGCGGCGTTATCATGGCGCGTGCTGCACGAAAACGGCGCCGGGTCGGGCGATGTTGTCCATTTCTCCTCCGGCGGTCTTTTGGCTTAGCGCTTACATGCCATAGTTCCAGTATACGTCAACTGCGTGGGTTACGCCCGCATCACGGTCTTCAGGTTCATGAATTCGTGCAGGCCGTAGGGGCCGAGTTCGCGGCCATGGCCGGAGCGTTTGATGCCGCCGAAGGGCGCTTCCGGGGCGGAGGCGAGCATCTGGTTGATCGCGGTCATGCCGGCTGCGATATCGCGGATGAAATGCTCCTGCTCGGCGGGATCGTTGGTCCAGACCGAGGAGCCGAGGCCGAAGGGGATGGCGTTGGCGAGGCGGATGGCATCGTCGATGTCCTTCGCCGCGGAAGACCATGGCGATGGGGCCGAAAATTTCCTCATGCATGAGTTTGCTCTCGAGCGGGACATTCGTGAGGATGCCGGCGGAGATATAGGCGCCGGGGCCCGGTCGAGGGGCTTCGCCGCCGGAATGGAGCGTGGCGCCGAGGTTTTTTGCTTCGTCGAGCTGTTGCAGCACCGTATCGCGCTGCTCGGCGCTGGAGAGCGGGCCCATATCGGTTTTCGCGTCCATCGGATCGCCGGCTTTGACATGCGCCATGGCGGTGGAGAATTTTTCGAGGAAGGTGTCGTAGATATCGGCGTGGACGATCATGCGCTTGGCGCAGATGCAGGATTGGCCGGTATTCTGGATGCGTGCCTTGACCGCCTGGGTGACGGCTTTGTCGAGATCGGCGGAGGGCATGACGATGAAGGGGTCGGAGCCGCCGAGTTCCAGGACGACTTTTTTCAGATTGCGGCCCGGCCTGTTCGGCAACCGCGATGCCCGCACCCTCGCTGCCCGTGAGGGTGACGGCGACGACGCGGTCATCGGCGATGATGCCGGCGACGGCGCTGGATTTGATTGCGAGGTTCTGGAACAGCCCGTCCGGGCCGCCGGCGGTGAGCACCATTTCCTCCATCAGTTCCGCGCGCAGCCCTGGACGATGCTGGCATGTTTCAGCAGGCCGATATTGCCCGCCATGATCGTGGGGGCGAGGAAGCGCACCGCCTGCCAGTAGGGGAAGTTCCAGGGCATGATCGCGAGCACGGGGCCTTGGGGCAGCCAGCGGATTTCGGCGGTGCCGCTCGACAGTTTCTGATGGACGGGGGCGAGCATGGCCGGGCCGTGCTGGGCGTAATGGCGGAAGGCGGCGATGCATTTTTCGACCTCGGCGACGGCGGAGGCGTAGGTTTTGCCCATCTCCTTGCGTTGCCATGCGGGCCAGCCGGTCCTTGTTGGTCGTATAGGCATCCGCGATGCGGCTGAGCAGGTTGGTGCGTGTCTCGAGCCGGGTTAGGCGCCAGGCGTGGAAGGCGCTGACGGCTTTGTTCAGCTTGGTGTCGAGTTCCTCTGCGCGGAGAGTTCCGGATAGGTGGCGATTTGCTCGCCGGTGGCCGGGTTGATGCTGCGAAACATGGCGTGACCTCGCTTGCTGGATGGGTATGGTGGGTCGAGCATATCTTGGGATTGCTCGGGCGCTGATCAGTATGGCGAGATTGGGGCCGGCTGTAAATGTGACGCGTGGCGACCCATGTAAACGGCCCGGTGGGCGCCCCATATGGGGGACGAACAGAAAGGATGACAGATGACATGACAAATGCGAATAAGCCGGTTTGGTTCATTACGGGATGCTCGACCGGTTTCGGGTTTGAGCTGGTGCGGTTGTTGCTGGACGCAGGGCTACCGCGTGGTGGCGACGGCGCGCGATGTTAGGAAACTCGCCGGGCTGGTGGCCGGGCGGGAGGACCAGGCGCTGGCCTTGGCAGTGGATGTCACGAAGGAAGACGACCATTGCGGCTGCGGTAAAGGCGGCGCAGGCGCGGTTCGGGCAGATCGACGTGCTGGTGAACAATGCCGGGTACGGCTATCTCGCGGCGATCGAGGAAGGCGAGGATGCGCCGGTGCGCGCGATGTTCGATACGAATGTGTTCGGGCTGGTCGCGATGACGAAGGCGGTGCTGCCGGGGATGCGGGCACGCAGGCAGGGTGCGATCGTGAATTTGTCCTCGATCGGCGGGTTGGTGAGCTTTGCCGCCACCGGCTATTACCATGCGACGAAATTCGCGGTGGAAGGGCTTTCGGGCTCGCTGGCCGTCGAGCTGGCGCCGCTTGGGCATCAAGGTGCTGCTGGTCGAGCCGGGGCCGTTCCGGACGGATTTCGCGGGGCGTTCGATCAGCCAGTCCGAAGACCGTGATCGAGGATTACGCGCCGACGGCGCGGGTTGCGCCGCGAGCAGACCTTTGCGCGCGACGGCAAGCAGCAGGGCGACCCGGTGCGCGCGGCGCAGGCGATCATCGATGCGGTGGATGCACCGAATACGCCGCGGCATCTGCTGCTGGGCGCGCCGGCGCTGGCACTGGCGCGGGAAGACCTGGCCGCAAGGCGAGAGAGTTCGCTGAATGGGAGGCGACGACTTTGGGTGCGGATTATCCGGACACTGCTTCCAACTTCTAAGGCAAAGCCCCGGCTGTGGGAGGGCGCGCGTTGCGCCAACCTGCCGGGGCTAGCTTTAGTCGTAAAAAGTGTAATCCGGTATTCAGGAGCTCCAATCATGTCACATGAAATGCAATTTTATATTAACGGCGAATGGGTTGATCCCGTGGTGCCGCACCCGTTCGATGTGATCGATCCGTCGACGGAAGAGGCTTATGCGAAGATTTCGCTTGGCGGTAGGGCCGATGTGGATAAGGCGGTGGCCGCGGCGCGCAAGGCGTTCGAGACCTTCAGCCAGACCAGCAAGCGAGGAGCGGATTGACACTGCTGAAGCGGATCCTGGTGGCGTATCAAGGCGCGGTATAACGACGTGGCCGCGGCGATCACGCAAGGAGATGGGCGCGCCGACCACCTTGGCGCAGCAGGCGCAGGCGGCGATTGGCGTTGCGGCATATCACGCAGATGATCGCGGTGCTGAGAAGATTTCGAGTTCGAGTATATGCAAGGCACGACCTTGATCGCCAAGGAGCCGATCGGCGTGGTGGGCATGATCACGCCGTGGAACTGGCCGATCAACCAGATTACCTGCAAGGTTTGTCCGGCGATCGCGGCCGGGCTGCACGATGGTGCTGAAACCCTCCGAAATCGCGCCGATGGATGCGATTATTTTTGCCGAGGTGATGCATGAGGCGGGCGTGCCGCCGGGCGTGTTCAACCTCGTGAATGGCGATGGTCCGGGCGTTGGCACCGCACTTTCCAGCCATCCGGATATCGATATGATCTCGTTTACCGGCTCGTCGCGCGCCGGCGTGCTGATCGCCAAGGCGGCGGCGGATACGATCAAGCGCGTGCATCAGGAGCTGGGCGGGAAATCCGCCAATATTCTGCTCGATGACGTCGATTTCGACCATGCGGTGGCCAAGGGGGTGACGGATTGCTTCCAGAATAGCGGGCAGTCCTGCAATGCGCCGACGCGCATGTTCGTGCCGGAATCGGCGAATGAGGCGGCGATCGAGATTGCCAAGCGGGCGGCGGAATCCATCAAGGTCGGCGCGCCGACGGAGCCCGGCGTGCAGATGGGGCCGGTGGTCTCGGAAGTGCAGTATAACAAGATCCAGGGGCTGATTCAGGCCGGGATCGATGAGGGCGCGACGCTGGTGACCGGCGGGACCGGGCGGCCGGAAGGGTTGAACCGCGGCTATTATGTGCGCCCGACGGTGTTCGCCAATGTGACGCCCGAGATGCGCATTGCAAAGGAAGAGATTTTTGGGCCGGTGATTTCGATTTTGACGTATAACTCCGAAGCCGAGGTGGTCGCCGAGGCGAATAACACTGTTTATGGCCTGGCATCCTACGTGCAGTCCGGCCGATCGCAAGCGGGCGCAGCAGATGGCGCGGAAAATGCGTTCCGGCAATGTTTATATCAATTACCCGCCGGGCGATATCAACGCGCCGTTCGGCGGGATATAAGCAGTCCGGCAATGGCCGCGAATGGGGCGAGTGGGGCTTGGAGGAGTTTTTGGAGATCAAAGGCGTGGTGGGTTACGAAGCCGCCTGAGCCGGAGCGGTTTTGAGCGAAAAGGGCCCGTTTGCGCGGGCCCTTTTTTGTGAGGGGTCAGGTGAATTTCGCGAAGACCTGACGGTCTTTGTTGTCGCGCATCAGCATGGAGAAACTCGGGATTTTCTCGAAGCCCAGGCCGCGCGGCCAATCCGTTTCGGGGTCGAGGTCGATCTGGCCATAGGCGAGGCTGGAGATTTTCTCCCATTTGCCGGCGGGTTTTTTAACTTCCAGCGCGACCACCGTGGCCTTGAAGACCAGGCGGACGATGGCCTCCTTGGGTGAGGAGGGTTTGGTCAGGCTGGGCGCGCCGGCGATGATTTGCCAGCCATTTGCCAGGGCCCAGGCGGTGAGGTCTTCGCGTTGCATAGGCTTTATTGTCCTTGGATGGTGGTGTGGCCGTTCAGCGTCGGGACCGTGATGGCCTTGGGCGGCGCGAAGGGGCTGGTGATGGGGGCGTTGCCGCCGGTGATGCCGGGCGTCATGGTGCTGTTGCCCGCCCCGTTGGTCATGGAGGCGCCGGGCGACATTTGGCGCGGCGTGCCGTTGGCGTTGGTGCCGTTGACCATGTTGATATTGGGGCCGAACATGGAGCCGGAATTTCCGTTGAGGCCGGAATTGACGCCGTTGCCGATTTGCTGGGCGGCGGCAAGGCTGGGCAGGCACAGGCAGAATAGGGCGGCAAGGGACCAGCGGGACATGATGTTTTCTCCTGCCCATGCCGTGCTGGCATTGGCTTTGCACGCAGGATAGCCGCAAGGCGGCTGCGGCGCGAGGGATATTTCGAATGCAGGCAGGGGCTTAAGGGCGCGGGGGCAGCGTTTTGACGCGGTGTGCCGGGGAGGACATTAGAGCGCGATCGTTTTAGGTTCGCGCATCTTGCGCAGAACTAAAACGTGAATCGCCCTCAACAAAAAAGCTGGAGCCGCATGTTGGAGGAGAGGCAGATGCAGACGAAAGAGACGATCGCATACAAGGTGTTGACCACCAGGCAGGCGGAGGAACTGGCGGCAGGGGTGTTTAAAGGCGCGCCGGTTGATCTGGCGGATGGGTATATTCATCTCTCCACTTCATCGCAGGTGACGGAAACGGTGGACCGGCATTTTGCCGGGCAGGCTGGGCTGGTGATCGCGGCGGTGGATCTGGCGGTTTTGGGGGATAGTGTGCGGTGGGAGCCCTCGCGCAATGGGCAGCTTTTTCCCCATGTCTATGGCGCGTTGACCATGGCGGCGGTGGTTGCGCAGATGAAGTTGGCGCGCAAGGAAGATGGGACGGTTGTGTTGCCGGATTAATTTGCCGCAACGCCGGTGGTTTTCGCATTGCGTTCTGGATCGTGATGGTTTGCACAGTATATTCCGGAAGGGTGTAGCCCGGCCGAACGGCGATGGGGGTGGTATTGGCTGAGATGCAGTCGGGTCCCGCGGGCCGGGAGGTTGAGTTGAAATTCCTGCTGGCCGAGGCGGATTTCAGCGCGGCGCAGCGCTGGGCGGTATTGGAGACCAGCGCGCCGCGCACCCAGCGGTTGAAGGCGATTTATTTCGATACGCCGGAAGGCGATCTGATGCGCCATGGCGTCGTGCTGCGTACGCGCGCCGAAGGGCGGCGCCGGGTGGTGGCGTGCAAGTGGCATGGCGAGTTTGGCGGCGGGGTGTTCGAGCGGGGCGAAAGGGAGGCACCGTGTGTGACGGCGGAGCCCGATCCGGCATTGCTTGGCGCGGATGTCGCGCGGATGATCGCGGAATTGAGCGCGGGCCGTGCTTTGGCGCCGGTATCGGCGACGGAGGTGAAGCGCATCGCGTATCGGCTGCGGCATGGGACGAGCGAAATTGAAATTGCCTTCGATAGCGGCGTGATCGAGGCGGGGGAGCAGCGCGAGCCGGTCCGCGAAGTGGAGATGGAGCTGAAATCCGGCGATCCGGGGGCGCTCTATGCGGTTGGGATCGCCTTCGCGGAGGCGTTCGCGGTGCGGATCGGCGGGTTGAGCAAGGCCGAGCGCGGCGCATTGCTGCGCGCCGGTTCGCCGCCGCCGGTGCGCCGGGCCGCCGCGGTGTTGAGCGGCGCACCGACGATCGATGCCGCGATTGGCGCGGTGATGCAGGGGTGCCTCGGGCAGTTTGTCGGCAACTTCCCGGCTTTTGCGGAAGGAGACCGGGGGCGGGCCGTGCATCAGATGCGCGTGGCGATGCGGCGGTTGCGCTCGGTGCTGCTGGTGTTCGACCGTGCGTTTCCCAATGCCGCGTTCGCCGCGTTCCGGGCCCAGGCGCGGGAGATCGCCAATGCGATGGGCGAGGCGCGTGATTGGGATGTGTTCATGACGCTGGTGCAAGAGGGGCCGGTTTGCGCATTCACGCAGGAGCCGGGATTTGCGTTTGTGCTGGAGGAGGCGGCGCAATATCGCGATGCCGGATATGCGGCGGTTGAAAAATTGCTGGCCAGTGCGGAAACGACGCGCTTTGTGCTGACATTACAGGCGTTTTTGGCGCGGCATGGCTGGCGCGATACGCTCTCCGATGATGCCTTGCCGAGGTTGAGCATGCCGGCGCAGGAATTTGCCGCGGCGACCCTGGCGCGGCTGCATCATAAATTGCTGCGCAAGGGGCGGCATTTTGCCAGCCTGTCGGCGCATGATCGGCATGAATTGCGGAAGGATTTGAAAAAGCTGCGCTATGTCGCGGATCTGTTCGGCGGGCTGCTGGAGTTGGGGAAATACGGCAAGCTCAGCGCGAACCTGCAGGATGAGCTGGGGTTTTTCAATGACCTGATCGCGGCGCAGGGAATGGCGGCGCGGTTGCGATGCGGGGAGGATGTGGCGGCCAGCCGGGCGGTGGGGATGGTACTGGGCTGGTGCGCAAGGGGGGCGGCGGTGGATCATCCGGGGCTGAGCGAAGCCTGGGAGCGGTTTTGCAAGGCGAAGGTGAGGGGTTTTTGAAGGGAAGAGGTCTTCTTTTTGTGAACAAAAAGAAGCAAAAAAACTTTTTTCTGGGCCGGGGCGCGCATAGCGCCCGGCTATAGGCCGGCGGCGAAGAATTTTAGTTGTTCTACGAACCAGCGGCCGGCGGGGCCGGGGGGCGTGTCGCTGCGATAGGTGGCGGACATGGGCAAGACATCGCCGGCGGCGGCGTCCTGCACGGTGATCTCCTTTAGCGTGCCCTCGCGCAGGTCGCGCTCGATCATCGGGCGTGGCATGCCGCCCCAGCCGAGACCGGCCAGCAGGAAGGCGTGCTTGGCGCCGAGATCGGCCAGGCGCCAGTTGCGCGGCGAGAGTACGCTGAATTCCTGGCCCGCGGAGAGGTCCGTGCGGTCGGTCAGGACGAGCTGGACGTGGCGGCCGAGTTCCTGCTCGGGCACCGGACCTTTGATGCGCGCCAGCGGGTGCGAGGGCGCCGCGACGAAGAGCATGCCGACGGCAAGCAGGCGCTCGGAGACCAGTTCAGGGACGTTGGCGGGCAGCGGGCCGATGACGCCCAGGCGGCACTGGCCGTCCGTCACGGCTTTCGCGACCCCGCCCAGGGCCTCGACATAGAGCCGCAGCGGCGTGGCGGGAAAGCGCTCGCTGAAGGCGGCGGCGGCTTTGGTGAGCACCGTCATGGGGAACATCACGTCGATGGCGACCGAGAGTTCCGGCTCGATGCCGGCGGCCATGCCTTGGGCGCGCGCCTTCATCGCGGTCAGGCTGGCGGTGACGGCGCGGGCGTCGGCCAGCAGGAGGCGGCCGGCTTCCGTGAGGACGGGGTAGCGCCTGGCACGCTCGAACAAGGTGACGCCGATCTGGTCCTCGAGATTGGCGATGGTCTGGCTGATGACGGATTGCGCGCGGTGCAGGCGCCTGCCGGCGGCGGAGAAACTGCCTTCTTCCGCGGCGGCGATGAACATGCGCAATTGGTCGAGGGAAACACCGTCCAGCATTTGAAGGCCTATCTGTCGTTCAGATGGTATGTATCTTAATATATAGGGTTTTCAGACACAACATGGGTCTTTATAAGCTCGTTCGTTGGATTTGCGCCGCCGAACCGATGGGCGGGCGGGTCCGCTTATTTTTGTAAAAAGGTTTCACATCATGACGATCCTGCACATCGATTCCAGCGTTTTGGGCGAAAATTCCGTGTCCCGTGGCCTGACGGCCGCGATTGTGGAACGCCAGAAGGCTCTGCGTCCGGAGCTGGAGGTGGTTTATCTCGACCTCGCGGCGCAGGCGCCCGGGCATCTCTCGCCGGCGCATATCGGCGCCATGTTCGGCCACGCCCCGACCGACCCTGCCGTGATCGCGGATATTGAGGCCGCCGCCCCGTTTGTTGACCAGCTTCTGGCCGCGGATGTGATCGTGATCGGCGCGCCAATGTATAATTTCACCATCCCGACGCAGCTCAAGGCGTGGATCGACCGCGTTCTGGTGCGTGGCAAGACGTTCAAATACAGCGAGGCAGGCGTGCCGGTCGGGCTGGTGCCGGCGGGCAAGAAGGTGATTGTCGCCTCGACGCGCGGTGGCGTGTATTCGGAAGGCTCGCCGCTGGCGTTCCTCGACCATCAGGAGAGCCTGCTGAAGGCCGCCCTCGGGTTTATCGGGGTGACCGATGTGACCTTCATCCGCGCCGAGAGCGTGGCCGTGCCGGCTCTGAAACCCGCTTCGATCGCCGCCGCAGAGGCGCAGATCGCCGCTTTGGCCGCCTGATTTCATGGACCGTGCGACACGACATGGTCTGAAAACGTTGGTGCTGGGGGCGGCGTTGCTCGCCGCCCCCGCGCTGGCACAGGCGCAGGCAGCGCCGCTCAATCATAACCCGGCGCAGGTGCAGGCTGGCACCTATAGCGTCGAGCCCACCCATACTGAGGTGCAGTTTGCGGTTTCGCATCTGGGGTTCACCACTTGGTATGGGAATTTCAACAATGTTTCCGGCTCGCTCACGCTGGATCCGAAAAATGTCGGCGCCAGCGCGCTGGATATCGTTATTCCCGCCAACACGATCACGACGATCAGCGCGAAGCTGGATGACGAGCTGAACAGCCCGGCCTGGTTCGATACGACGAAATATCCGACGATCGAATTCAAGTCGACGAAAGTGACCCGCACGGGGCGGGACACCGCAATTGTGACGGGGGAGCTGAGCTTCCACGGGGTGACGCGGCCGGAGACGCTGCACGTGACGTTCAACGCCTCGGGTGTGGATTTTGTCACGCATCAATATACCGTGGGTTTCAATGCGAGCACGGTGCTCAAGCGCAGTGATTTCAACCAGAAGACCTATCTTCCGGTGATCGGCGATGATGTCACGCTGACGATCAGCGCGGCCTTCGTAAAGCCTTGATTTTTAGGGCGGGGGCTTGGCAGCCCCCGCCGCCTCTATAACCAAAAGTTCTTGGGGCTGTCCCAGATCCTGAACGGATCTAGGATAGAAAAATGGTAATACCGGCAAAATCTGGGGCGCGGTCGCTTTTTTTTGCTTGCGCCGACGCGAGTAGTTCCAATTCAAGCTATGTGTGAGCGCTCCGGACAATCTTGACTACCTGTCTTCGACCCAGCTTCGGGAGCTGGTGCTCAAGTTGTTTGTAAAACTCACCGAACAGGATCGGACAATTTCTGAATTACGCCTGGAGATCGCCCGGCTGAAAGGGCTGAAAGGCCCTCCGGCTATCAAACCGAGCGGCATGGACAAAGGCACCGAACCGGCAAAGCGCGATCAACAGCAGATGCGGCCTGGGCGCGGCAAGATCAGACCGCGCGTAAGCGTTGAAGACCGAATTCTGAGTGCCGCGGTTCCGGCTGGCTCGCGGTTTAAAGGTTATGTAAGCTATTTGATCCAGGACCTTGTGCTGTCGGTGCACGCGATCCGCTATCGCCGGGAGCGTTGGGTGACGCCGGATGGTCAGACGATCATCGCATCTCTGCCGACAGGGACCAATGGTCATTTTGGGCCCGAGGTTCGGCGTTTCATTTTGATGCTTTATCACCAGGGCCAGACGACGCTGTCCCGTTTGGTGACGCTGCTGCATGGGTTCGGTCTGTCGATCTCTGAACGCGAGGTTCAGCAATGCCTGACCGATCAGCAGGACCATTTCCTCGACGAAGCACGCGATGTTCTTCGCGCCGGTCTACAAGGGTCGCGTTGGGTCTCGACCGATGATACCGGCGCCCGCCACCAGGCCAAGAACGGCTTTTGTACACAGATCGGCAACGAGAATTTCACCTGGTTTGGCACCCGCTCATCGAAGAGCCGGCTGAACTTTCTCGACCTGCTGCGGGCCGGCCATACCGATTATGTGCTCAACGCAGCGGCGTACGATTACATGCGCGAACGGGGGTTGTCCGCGCCCCTGATCGCCCGACTGGCCGCACAACCGGAGACGATCTTCCTCGATCAGGCTGCCTGGTCGGCGAAGCTCGAACGGTTGGGCTTCACCGCCCTGAGGCGCGTCACGCCCGATCCGGTGAGCATCGCCACCGAAGGCGCGATTTGGGGCAGCATTTACGCGCATGAATTCCTGCGCGATACGGTCGTGCTGAGCGACGATGCCGGCCAGTTCAACATCGGCTTGCACGCGTTGTGTTGGGTGCATGCGGAACGGCTGGTCCACAAGCTCGATACCTTCACCGACCGGCACCGCGCCGCCCAACAGCGTGTCCGTGGATTGATCTGGCGCTTCTATGCCGATCTGAAGGACTATCGCCTGGCACCCACGGCCAAACGCCGTCTGGGGTTGCGGCTGCGCTTTGATCGCATCTTCCGCCGACGCACCGACTTCGTCACCCTGGATCGCCTGCTGGCAAGACTTTATGCCAACAAGGACGAGCTGCTGAGGGTCCTGCAACGGCCTGAAATCCCACTGCATACCAATGGCTCCGAGAACGACATCCGATGCCAGGTAACAAGGCGCAAAATCAGCGCTGGAACCCGCAGCGATCTCGGACGTGACTGCCGCGACGCCTTCCTCGGACTGGCCAAGACCTGCGCCAAACTCGGCGTGGCATTCTGGGACTATCTCGGAAGCCGTCTCGGCGTCCCTGGTCAGCCCATCATCCCGCCATTGCCAAACCTCATCCGACGTCGACAGAAGCCAGCCTGACGCAGCCAATGCCCCAGGTTTTGCCGGTATTACGAAAAATGGACCTAAGGCATTGTCGTATAAGGGAAAAATACCAGGATCGGCTGGCTGAATTTTTCGTCGCAGGCGTGACGGCACGGACGGCCGCCGATTTGCTGGGGATCAACCGCAAATCGGCGGCATATTTTTATCATCGCCTGCGCCAAATCATTGCTGTTGAGATGGAAAAAGCGTCGCCCATCGCGGGCCGCGTCGAGGTCGATGAGAGTTATTTCGGCGGCCATCGGAAGGGCAAGCACGGCCGGGGAGCCGCCGGCAAAGTCCCAGTTTTCGGGCTGCTGAAGCGCGGGGGACGCGTCTGTACGGTCATGATCCCGAACGTCCAACAAACCACGCTCATGAGCATCATTCGTGAGAAAATTGTACCAGATTCAGTGGTTTATACAGATTCGTATGCAGCTTATAACGCCCTGGACGTCTCCGAATTCCACCATTTCCGCATCAACCATAGACAGGAGTTTGTCGGAGATGGGCATAACCATATCAACGGCATCGAGAACTTCTGGAACCAGGCAAAGAGGCATCTGAGGCGATACAACGGCATCCCTAAAGCGAACTTTTTCCTCTTCCTCAAAGAGTGCGAGTGGAGGTTCAACAACGGAACGCCGGCAGCCCTCTTGAAAGACCTAAAGCGCTGGGTGAAGCTCCACTCTCAATAGTTATCTGGGACAGCCCCAAGTTCTTTGGTTCTTTCTTTCAAGAAAGAACCGCTTGCTTACTTTCTTGTGCGTTCCACGTTCAGACGTGATGAACCTCGACCGTGATATGCGAGAGGTTGCGGAAGCGTTGCAGGCGGTCGCGGTAATAGGCCGCGCTGTGGCCCTGGCGCGTGCCCACGGAGACGATGGCGCCGAGATGGCCCGGGCCTAGGCGCCAGAGATGGAAATCCGCCAGCATGTCGCCCTCGGCCTCGATGGTCTGGCGCATGGTGTCGGCCATTTTGCGGTCGGGCGTCATGTCCAGCAGGATGGCGCCGGTGTCCCGGAGCAAGCCGAGGGCCCAGCTTGCGATGACCAGCGCGCCGATGATGCCGGCGAGCGGGTCCATCCAGAGCCAGCCGAAGCTGCGGGCGAGCAGAAGGCCAGCGATGACGAGCACGGAGACGGTGGCATCGGCCATGACATGGATGACGGCGGCGCGCATGTTGTTGTCGCGGCCGGCATGCGGGTGGTGGTGATGGCCGTGATCGTCATGATTATGATCATCGTGATCATCTTGATCATGGTGATCGTGATCATGGTGATCGTCGTCATGCCCGTGGCCGTGCGCGAAGGCGTGGGCATGAGCGTGAGCGTGGTCGTGGCCACCGCCGAGCAGCCAGGCGCTCACCAGGTTGATGAGGAGGCCGAGGCAGCCGATCGGGATGGCTTCGGCGAAATGGATCGGCACGGGGGAGAACAGGCGGCGGATTGCCTCGAAGCCGATGAGCAGCGAGATCATCGCCAGGATGATGGCGCTGGTAAAGCCCGCGAGGTCGCCCATCTTGCCGGTGCCGAAGGAGAAGCGCGGGTCCTCGGCGTGGCGGCGGGCGAAGGTGTAGGCAAGGGCGGCCAGCAGCAAGGCGCCGGCATGGGTGCTCATATGCAGCCCGTCGGCGACCAGCGCGATTGAGCCGAACCAGATGCCGCCCGCGATCTCCAGGAGCATCATCGCCGTGCAGATCCAGATGACGATCCAGGTGCGGCGCTCGTTCTGCGCGTGGGCGGTGCCGAGAAACACATGGCTTTGCATGTGCGGTGCGCCGGAGGAAGTCGCGATGTCAGTCATTCCGCCAGGTCCTTGAAATGCGTCGCCCGGATCGCCGGGGCAAGGCATTTCTGTACCATGGCGGCGCGGGATTCAAATAGTATGGGTCAGCTCGCCCGGATCAGCGGGGGCTGGGCGTAATGCGGGCCGAGGCCGAAGCAGCGGGCGAAATCCGCGGCACTCATCGGCTTGCCGAAGAAATAGCCTTGCCCCTCGTCGCATTGCTCGCGCGTCAGGGCTTCGGCCTGGCCCAGGGTCTCGATGCCCTCGGCCGTGACCTGCAGGTCCAGGGCACGGGCGAGGCCGATGACCGTACGGATGATCGCCGCTTCGGTGGGGCGCTCGCAGATCGCGTTGGTGAAGCTGCGGTCGATTTTCAGGCGAGAGACGGGAAAGCGCGTCAGCATGCTGAGCGAGGCAAAGCCAGTGCCGTAATCGTCGAAGGCGACGCCGACGCCGCGCGCGCGCAGCTCCCGCAGCGGGGCGATGATCTCGTCCTCGTGGCGCAGGATGATGTTCTCGGTGATTTCGATCTCCAGGGCTTCCGGCGGCAGGCCGGCCGTGGCGCAGGCCTGTATCACCCATTCGACCAGATTGCCGGAGCGGAACTGCGCGCCGAACACATTGACGCCGATGCGGAAATTAGGCGCCCCCTGCGCCCGCCATTCGGCCGCCTGGCGGCAGGCGGTCTCGATCACCCAGGCGCCGACACGGGCCGAAAGCAGACCGCCCTCCAGGGCCGCCAGGAATTCCAAGGGGACCAGGATGCCGCGTTCGGGGTGGCGCCAGCGCAGCAAGGCCTCGGCGCCGGCAAGGGTGCCGTCGCTCAGGCGCAGTTGCGGCTGGTAGAACATCTCGAACTCGCCGCGCTCGAGCGCCTGGCACAGTTCCGTATCGCGCCGGACCTTGCCTTCCGCCAGCGCGCGCAGCTCCGGGTAGTAGAGCCGGGCGCAATGCCGGCCCTCCGCCTTGGCCTGGTAGAGGGCCAGATCCGCATTGGCGAAAAGCAGCTCCGGATCGTTGCCCTGCATGGGGTAGATCGCGATGCCGATGCTGGCGCCGATATTGATCTGCTGACCATCGAGGGTCACCGGTCGCGAGACCTCGCCGATCATCGCCGTGGCGATGGCCACGGCTTCCGCGCTGTCAGCGATGCCGGGAATGAGCAGGGCGAACTCATCGCCGCCGAGCCGGGCCGAGGTATAGCCGCGGGAGGCCAGGCGGATGCGCTCGGCGATGTCGCGCAGCACCGTATCGCCGGCGGAATGGCCCAACGTGTCGTTGACATATTTAAAGCCGTCGAGATCGATCATCATCAGGGTGCCGGCATGTTGCACCTGGATCATCTCGGCCAGGCGCGTGTAGAGCACGTCGCGGTTTGGCAGGCCGGTCAAGGAATCCCGCTCGGCCACGCGCAACAGGCGTTGCTCGTTGAAGTCGCGTTGCGCGATGTAGCGCCGCACGGCGCGCAGCTCGCCGGCTTGGCTCCGGCTCGACCTTAACCAGAGGACCCAGACATTGGCGGTGAGCAATATTCCGGCGCTGAAAAAGCCGAACGAGACCCAGAGCGAGGGCGCATTGCTCCGCAGGAGCGCGTTGACCTGCAGCATGTAGGCATAGAAAAAAGTCGGCAGGACCGAGGCTTTAAAGGCGGCGCGGCAACCGATGGTGGAGACGACGCCGGAGAGGAGCGCGCAACAGAGCAGATAGGCCGCACTCGTAGCGCCGGCATTTCCCCAGCGATAGGACAGGATCAGGCTGGGGAAACCGAACAGCACTGCGGTGAGCGCGATGATGCTCAGCGCAATGCCCCGGTGCAAGCGCGAATGGATGGAAAGCCAGGGTTTTTCGCCGGAGAAACACCGGACTTCAATAAGCTGAACGCTGACATAGAGCGCGGTAATCAGGGCCATGATCGGCATACCGATCAGTGGCGCATAGCAGACGTCCACCGCCAGGATGGCGACCAGCCGGTAGGTCAGGTACTTGCGCCGGGCGTTTATCACATGGCCAAGGGAGATCGGTGTTGTTCTTAACACTGGCCTCTTCCTTGCGGGTGCATTTGCATATGCATCTGTTGATGCACGCGCAGACGCATACTCAGATGGGTTTGTCTGGTTATCAGATTTATGGCACACGCTAACATTGCGCGGGGTTAACCAACGGACGCAACATTTGCAACATAAGATTGCGGAATGTTAGATATACGTGCTGCAAAGTTGCATTTCTACCGGATGAAGCCGTGGAGAAAGGATGAGGGATTGTCGGTGATGATGCCGATAATGCCGCCGCAAAGCGGGCGCAGGCGCTGAAAATCCGCGAGGGCGTTGACCGTCCAGGCGAAGATTTCCAGCCCTGCATCGCGCGCGGCGATGACATGCGCTTCCTCCAGCGCGGCGTGAAAAGCGGCCCAGCCCGCGGCACCGGTGGCGGCGACGGCTTCGGGGATGCTCAGCGCCCCCAAACCTGGCCCCCACCAGAGGTCGCGCGCGGCGGCGGTATCAGGCGTGGTCAGGCAGATGCGGCGCAGCGCCGGCGCGCGGCGGGCGATCTCGCGCAGCACGGACCAATCGAAGGCGAGGATGCGCAGGCGGGCGGGATCGATGGCGGCAAGGCGGGGCAGGATGTGTTCGACCATCACGGAAGGGGGATGGGTGTCGTCGGGGGCGGGGGGATAGGTTTTGATTTCCAGGAGCCAGTAGATGTCCGGTACCGCGTGCAGCGCCTCGTCCAGGGAGGGAATATGTTTTGGCAACTCATTGAAATTCAGGGATTTGATGAGCCGTCCGTCGGGCAATGCCGCATCATGGTGCAGGACGGGGATGAAATCGCGGGTCATGGCGATGTCGGTCTCGATGCCTTGCAGTCCCAGGGATTTCGCGTGGCGAAAGCCTTCGAGCGTGTTTTCCGGACGCTCGGCGCGGGCACCGCGATGTCCATAGAGCTTTGACGGCATGACTTTCTCCTGCAAGGTTGTGTGTCCGCCCCTTGGATAACGGCGGACGAAGCCCCACGCTATCGTTCGGTTATTCAACTGGAGAGACCGTATGACGAAGCCCCGCCAACTGCATCTCGGTGCGTTTATGCGACCGGTATCCATCCATACCGCCTGGTGGCGGTATCCCGGCGCGCAGACCGATGCGAATTTTAATTTTCCGGCATTGAAACATTTTGCGCAGACATTGGAGCGCGGCAAGTTCGATGCGTTTTTCATGGCCGATCATCTGGCCGTGCTGAACATGCCGATCCAGGCGCTCAAGCGCAGCGCGACGGTGAGTTCGTTTGATCCGGCGACGTTGCTGCCGGCTTTGGCCACGGTGACGGAGCGCATCGGGCTGATCGCGACGGGTTCGACCAGCTATGACCAGCCCTTTCATGTCGCGCGGCGCTTCGCGGCGTTGGATGGGCTCAGCAATGGCCGGGCGGGGTGGAATGTCGTGACGACCGGCAATCCGGAATCGGCGCTGAATTTTGGGCTGGATGAGCATTTGGACCATGCCGAGCGCTATCGCCGCGCGCGGGAGTTCTATGATGTGGTGACCGGGCTTTGGGATAGTTTCGCCGATGATACGTTTATCCGCGACCAGGAATCCGGGGTGTTCTTCGATCCGGAGAAAATGCATGTGCTCAACCATGTCGGCGAGTTCTTCAAGGTGCGCGGGCCGCTGAACGTGGCGCGGCCGGTGCAGGGCTGGCCGGTGATCGTGCAGGCGGGGGCTTCGGATGCCGGGCGGCAGTTGGCGGCGGAGACCGCGGAGATGGTGTTTGGCGCCGGCGGGCCGATTGATGCGGCGCGCGAATTTTATGCCGATGTGAAGGGACGGATGGTTAAGCTCGGCCGTAACCCGGAGCATCTGAAAATCCTGCCCGGCGCGCTGGTGGTTGTGGGGGCGACACGGGAGGAAGCGGTTGCGAAGAAGCAGCTCGTGGACAGCCTCGTGCATCCCGATAGCGGGCTGGCCTCGCTCTCCGTGGCGCTTGGCGTGGATGCCTCGAATTTTGAGCTGGATGCGCCGTTGCCGGAAATTCCGGAAAGCAATGCAAGCAAATCCGCACGCGAGCGGGTGCTCGACATGGCGCGGCGGGAGAATCTGACAGTGCGGCAATTGGCGCAGCGGGCGGGGAGTTATGGTGGCAATAGTTTTGTCGGCACGGCGACGGATATTGCGGATCAGATGGAGGAATGGTTCACGACCGGTGCGGCGGATGGGTTCAACGTGATGTTTCATACGGTCCCGGCCGGGCTGGAGGAGTTTGTTGACCAGGTGGTGCCCGAATTGCAGCGGCGCGGGCTGTTCCGGCGCGAATATGAGGGCACGACATTGCGCGAGCATCTCGGCCTGCCGCGTCCGGAAAACCGGTTTTTTCCCGCCGCTGATTGATCGAGGGCCAGGGGATGTGCTTTCACCGCGCCAAGATTGGCGCGGTGAAAGGCGATGAGATGAATGTCGGATTGATTGTGGCGGCCGGGCGCGGCCACAGGCTGGGCGGGCCGATCCCGAAGCAATACCGCGAATTGGCGGGGATGCCGATCCTGCGCCACACGATTCAGCTCTATCTGGCGCATCCTGAAATCGCGGCCGTGCAGGTGCTGATCCACCCCTCGGATCAGGCGCTGTATGACGCGGCGACTGAGGGGCTCTCGCTCCGCCCGGCGCTGTTCGGCGGGGCGACGCGCCAGGAGAGCGTGCGGCTGGGGCTGGAGGGGATTGCCGATCTCGCCCCCGCCAATGTGCTGATCCATGACGCGGTACGGCCTTTCGTGGCGTCGGAGACGATTTCCGCCGTGCTGGCGGCGCTGCGCCGCAGCCCCGGGGCGATTGCCGGCGTGCCGCTCGCCGATACGCTCAAGCGCTGCGCCGAGGGGATGGTGACGGGCACGATCGACCGGCAAAACCTCTACCGCGCGCAGACGCCGCAGGGCTTCCGCTACTCGGATATTCTGGCGGCGCACCGGGCGGCGGCGGGGCTGGTCGGCGTGGAGCTCACCGATGACGCGATGGTGGCCGAGCATGCCGGGCTTAGCGGTGGAAATGGTGCTGGGCTCGGAGGATAATTTTAAAATCACCACCGAGCATGACCTGCTGCGCGCCGAGATGTTTTTGGCGCAGACTTAAGGAGAAGAAGTTTTTTGCGCCGCTTTTTTCAAAAGGCTCTAGACCATGAATACTGAGGTATTATGGTCTAATGCTCAACAAAAAGAACGGGTTATCAGCCTATAGGCAGAGAAAAATCATGTGGGCGTTTGCGGTGGACCTCACGGCCACCCAAACCGCCCGGTTGCTCAGTCTCGATCGCAAGACGGTCAACCGTTACTATGGGCTGTTTAGAGCAGCAATCCACGCTCACCAGAGCCGGCAAATCGCCGCCTTGGTTGGTGTTATCGAATGCGATGAGAGCTATTTTGGCCCTGAGCGCCAACGCGGCATACCAGGTCCACGCAAGCGCGGGCGCGGTACACGAAAACAGCCTGTATTCGGTATTTTCGAGCGCGGCGGGGCCGTCTTCACGGAAATTGTCCCGGATGTAAAAGCCAAAACTTTACAAGATATTATTCGGGGAAAAGTCAGCCCTGAGAGCAGCGTCATGACTGATGGCTGGCAAAGCTATGATGGGCTGGTTGATGTCGGCTACGACAAGCATTTCCGCATCAAAAAGTACCGCAAGGAAGGCAACCCGTTCACCGACGGCCCGGTCCACATCAATGGCATCGAGAGCTTTTGGTCCTACACCAAAAGGCGTCTGGCGCGCTTCAACGGCGTCAAAATAAACTTCGAACTTCACCTCAAGGAATGCGAGTGGAGGTGGGGCAAGGATCCTGATACGATCCTTGCCGAACTTAAGAAATTACTGGTCTAGAGCCTTTCAAAAAAGCGGCTACTTACTTCAAACCTCCGCATCCTGCAGCCGGTACCCGATGCCAGGTTCGGTGACGATGAGCGCGGCAAAAACCTCGCCGAGCTTGCGGCGGAGCTGGCCGATATAGACGCGCAGATAGGCGACGTCCTCGGTATGGGCGGGGCCCCAAATTGCCGTGAGAATCTGACGGTGCGTTAGTACGCGGCCGCGGTTGCGCGCGAGCAGCAGCAGCAGCGCGTGCTCGCGCTTGGTCAAGGGCAGCACCTCGTCGTCTAGCGTGACCCGGTGCGAGACCGGATCGATCACGAGCCCGTCGATGGTCAGCGGTTTTTCCGCATTGTCCTGGCGCAGGCGGTGGCGCAGGGCGGTGCGGATGCGTGCCAGCAACTCGCCGAGGCCGAAGGGCTTTTCGATATAGTCATCCGCGCCGGCATCCAGGGCGGCGATTTTTTCCGCCTCGCGGTCACGGGCGGAGAGGATGATGATCGGCACGTCGGTGAATTCGCGCAATTTTGCCAGCACTTCGTGCCCGTCCATATCCGGCAGGCCGAGGTCGAGCAGGATGGCGTCCGGCGCGCGGGAGGCGGCCAGGCGCAGGGCTTCGTCGCCGCGTTCGGCGCGCAGGGTTTCGTAGTTGGAGGCGTTCAGCGCGGGGCCGAGGAAGCGGTGGATCTGGGGCTCGTCGTCGACGACCAGGATGCGGCCTAGGGAGATGTTCATGCGGCGGGCAACTCTATGGTGATGATGGTTCCGGGCAGACCGTCGGCGGGCAAATCCAGGCGGGGACTTTGCGCGCGGATGGTGCCGCCCATCGATTCAGTAAAAGCCTTGGCGATCGCGAGGCCAAGGCCGGTGCCGGGGGCGACACGATCGCCCCGCGTGGCGCGGAAGAAGCTGTCGAACACCGCATTCAGCTCGTCGGCCGGAATGCCGACCCCTTCATCCGCCACGCTGAGGACCACTTTGGTGTCCTGGCGCGCGGCGGAGATCGAGAGCCGGCTGCCCTCCGGCGCGTATTTCACGGCGTTATCCAGTACATTGACGATAACCTGCTCCAACAAGGTGTGATCCGCCATGACATAGGCGGCCGATGGCGCGATGTTGACGCCGGCATAGGTGGCGCCGGCGACGCGGGCGATGGCGGCTTCCAGCACGTCCGCCAAATGCAGCCGCTCGCGCTTGGCCGAGATCTCGCCGGTCTCCACGCGGGCCATCTCCATGATGTTCGCGAGGAATTTGGTCATCCGCTCGGTGTCCTGCGCGATGCTGGCGAGCAGGTCCGCTTGCGTTGCCTTGTCCAGCGACGCGCCGGCGCTGGCCAGGGTTTCCGCGGCACCGCGGATCGCGGTGAGCGGCGTGCGCAGATCGTGGCTGAGCGAGGAGAGCAAGGCGGTGCGGAGTTTCTGGTTGTCTTCCTTGGCGACGGTCTGTGCTGTTTGCATGGTGAGGCTGACACGGTCCAGGGCCATGGCCGCCTGGTCCGCCAGCGTGTTCAGGGTTTGCACGAGCGGCGGCAGCGGCGGGAGTTTTGGCCTAGCACCTAGCACGCCGATGACCTTGCCATTGGCGTGCAGCGGCAGGAAGCGCCATGGGACCGAGGGTAGCGTGCCGGTGCCGATGCCCGTTTCGATGTCGTGATGGGAGGACCATTCGGCGGCGGCAAGGGCGGCATCGTCCAGCGTGGTGCCGGAAGGTACAGCGGCGGAGGGTTCCAGCCCGTTTTTGCCGGACATCAGCACGATGCCGGCCGTGGTCATCGCGGCGGCTTCCTCGGCGGTGGTTTGCAGCAGATCGCTCAACGTGGCGGCGCGGGAGAAGCGCTGGCCGAACAGGGAGATGCGGCGCAGCGCCTCGATGCGGGCCGTCGCGGCCTCGGCTTCGACGCGCACCTTGCCGGCCAGGGTCCCGGTGACGATGCCGACGAGCAGGAACACGATGAGGGCGACGATATCCCGTGGGTCATCGACCGAGAGCGTGTAGATCGGCGCCAGAAAGAAGAAGTTCCAGATCAGGAAGCTCACGATCGCGGTGGCGAGGCCGACGCTGCGGCCGTGCCGGCTGGCCATGGCGGCGATCACGCCGGTGAAAATCAGCCCCATCGCTTCCTGGGGGATGTATTTTTGCGCGGCGATGCCGATTAGGGTGACGGCGCCCAGAATGACCGCGGCGGTGGTATAGGCGCCCCAGGCAAGGCCCTTGGGCGTCAGCGTCTTGCGGGAGACGGGGGCGGCGGGGAGGGGGACGAAATGCAGGGTGAAGGCGGTGGCGTGGCGGGTCAGCATTTCACCGAAGCTGCGCCGGCCGGGCCACCGGCGCCGGACGCGCCGGCCATCCCGGCCCACGACGATATGGGTGACGTTTTGCGCCGCGGCGTAATCGAGCACCGCGACAATGGTGTCCGGCGCGCTGACCGTCGTGACCGTGCCGCCGAGCTGGACCATGAGGTCCAGCGCGGCCTGGACCTGGCCGTTATCCTCGGTGCGTTCGACATGAAACGCCACCATCGGGGCGCGCAAGGCATCGGCCAGGCGGGCAGCGTGACGGACCACGTTCTCGGCGGAGGCATCGGCGCCGATCAAGGCCAGGACACGCTCGGTGGCCGGCCAGGGGCCCGCGATGGCGCGCGAGCGCATATAGCTGGTAACGTCCTTGTCGACCCGTTGCGCGACGCGGCGCAGCGCCATTTCACGCAGCGCGCCGAGATTGCCCTCGCGGAAAAACCCGTTAAGGGCGCGGCCCGCGACATCCGGGCGATAGATGCGCCCCTCGGTCAGGCGGGTGCGCAGTTCGGCGGGGGGCAGGTCGATGAGCTCGATTTCGTCCGCCATGTCGAGCACAGTATCGGGAATGGTTTCCGCGACTCGCACCCCGGTGATGCGCGCGACCGGGTCGTTCAGGCTCTCCAGATGCTGGACGTTCACGGTCGTCCAGACATCGATGCCGGCTTCGAGAATCTCCTGCACATCCTGCCAGCGTTTGGCGTGGCGCATGCCCTGCGCATTGGTGTGGGCGAGCTCGTCGACCAGCAA
Source organism: uncultured Pseudomonadota bacterium (assembly GCA_963737355.1). Taxonomy (GTDB): domain Bacteria; phylum Pseudomonadota; class Alphaproteobacteria; order Acetobacterales; family Acetobacteraceae; genus Acidocella. Next base: position 168,627 of record CAVTSC010000003.1, read on the forward strand.
AAGCTTAGGGTGGCGTTTTAAGGCCGCATCGAGGTCGAACTCCTCGAGCGTTTGTCCGCGATAGGGGATTTTGATGCGGGGTAGGATTTCCAGGCTCTCGATTTGCTTGGACGTGCCCTCGCGGCCATGCGTCTCGATCAGCCCGGCGACGACATCCACCCCGTCTTCGCGTTTCGCGTTGGCGGCGACCAGCATCTCCCAGGTTTTACCGACGCCTGGCGCGGCGCCGAGGAAGATCTTTAAATGCCCGCGCTCTCCGCGCTGCATGCTGGCCAGCAAGGCATCGGGGTCGGGGCGTGTTTCAGCCGGCATCGCGCGCTGGCCCGCGATCATGGCGTGCAGGAAGATGCCTTGCGTGGGAGGCCAGGGCGCTGCGAATTTTGGCGGGTTGAACGAATAATTCCATGCACTCTTATGCTGCCGGCAGCTTATCCAGCGCAAGGTTGCGTCGGGGGAAGGGGGCTGTCTGTGCTGTCGCCTCCTGGCGGAAATCACTGATAACGTCACCCATGAGTCCAGCTCTCCCTCAAGCTTACGTGGTTCTGCGCGCATGCAGATAAAGCCGCGAGACGGATCGGCGCCCCAGCGCATAAAGCGGGCGTAAGGTTTTTGCTTGTGCGGCCGTCCGGGAATGGCCCAACATGGGATCATGACGTTCCCGACCCAATCGCGCGCGGTGATTATCGGTGGTGGCATTATCGGCTGTGCGACCGCCTATCATTTGGCGAAATTGGGCTGGGAGGTGACGCTGCTCGAGCGCAAGAAGCTGACTTCTGGCAGTACGTTTCATGCCGCGGGATTGGTGGGACAGCTCGGAGCTCGGCCAATATTACGCAACTCCTTGGCGAATCAGTGAAACTTTATCGAAATCTGGAGGCCGAGACCGGGCTTGCGACGGGATGGAAGATGCATGGCGGGCTGCGGCTGGCCTGCACGGCGGAGCGCTGGACGGAGGTGCGGCGCCAGGCGAGCACGGCGCGTGCCTTCGGGCTGGAGATGCATCTGCTCTCCGCCCGGGAGGCGCAGGTTTTATGGCCGCTGATGGAGGTGGGGGATGTCGTGGGGGCGGCGTTTCTGCCGACCGACGGGCAGGCCAATCCGTCCGATATCACGCGCTCACTCGCCAAAGGCGCGCGCATGCATGGGGCGAAAATTTATGAAGACGTAAAGGTGACGGGGATCGAGGTGACCCCGGAAGGCGGCGGACGCCGCGCCACCGGGGTTGTGACGGCGCAGGGGCGGATTGCCGCCGAGGCGGTGATTGTGTGCGCCGGGCAATGGACGCGGGCGCTATGCGCCGGCATCGGTGTGAATGTGCCGCTGGTTTCGGTTGAGCATCAATACATGGTGACCGAGCCGATTGCGGGTATGCCGAAAGACCTGCCGACGCTGCGCGACCCGGACCGGCTGACCTATTACAAGGAGGAGGTCGGCGGGTTGGTTATGGGCGGGTATGAGGGCAATCCGATCCCGTGGGCGGAGGCCGGGATTCCGGAAGGGTTCAGCTATGAGCTGCTGACGTCCAACTGGGCGCATTTCGAGCCGCTGATGGAACTCGCCATCGGGCGGGTGCCGGCGCTGCGAAGTGCTGGGGTGAAGATGCTGATCAACGGGCCGGAGAGTTTTACGCCGGATGGCAATTTCATTCTGGGCGAGGCGCCGGAGTTGCGCGGGTTTGTTTGTTGGGGCGGGGTTCAATGCGTTCGGCATCGCCTCGGGCGGCGGGGCGGGAAAGATGCTGGCGGAATGGGTGGCGGGCGGCGAGCCCTCGATGGATCTCTGGCCGGTGGATATTCGCCGCTTTGGCCCCGCGCACCGCGATATCGGCTGGGTGCGGGCGCGCACGCTGGAGGCCTATGCCAAGCATTACGCGATGGCCTGGCCCTCGGAGGAATATGCCGCCGCGCGGCCGTTGCGGCGCTCGGCGCTGTATCCGCGGCTGCGCGTTGCGGGTGCGTGTTTTGGCGAGAAAATGGGCTGGGAGCGGCCGAATTGGTTTGCCGCACCGGGCGAGAAGCCGGTGGACCGCTATACCTATCAGCGGCCGAACTGGTTCGCGGCGGTGGCGCGGGAGCATCACAATACGCGGCGCAATGTCTCGCTGTTCGACCAGAGCTCGTTTGCCAAGTTCATGGTCGTCGGCCGCGATGCGGAGGCGGCACTCTCGTGGATTTGCGCCAATGACGTCTCTGGGCCGGTGGGCAAGCTGACCTATACGCAGTTGCTGAATGTGCGCGGGGGGATTGAGGCGGATTTGACCGTGGCGCGGCTGGGGGCGCAGAAATTCTATATCACGACGGGCACCGGTTTTGCGACGCATGACGCGGATTGGATCACGCGGAATATCGGCGCGGGGATGGATGCGCATCTGCTGGATGTGACCTCCGCCTATGCCACGCTGGCCTTGATGGGGCCGAAGGCGCGGGCGTTGTTGCAGAGCCTGACGGCGGAGGATCTCTCCAATGCGGCGTTTGCCTTTGGGACGGTCCGGGAGATCTCCGTGGCCGGGGCGCCGGTTTTGGCCTTGCGCGTGACCTATGTGGGGGAGCTGGGCTGGGAGCTGCATATTCCTGCGGATTTCGCGCTCACCGTGTTCGATGCGCTGACCGTTGCGGGGCCGGCTTTCGGGCTGGCCAATGCGGGGTATCGCGCGATCGAGACGCTACGGCTGGAGAAATTCTATCGCGCCTGGGGGGCGGATATCGGGCCGGATCATACGCCGTTGGAGGCAGGGCTTGGGGCTTTTGTTAACCTCAGGAAGGCCATTCCGTTTCTGGGGCGCGAGGCGCTGGAGGCGCAGCGTGGCAAGAAGCTGAAGAAGATGCTGTGCGGGTTTACCGTGGAGGATCCGGAGATCATTCTGCTCGGGCGCGAGACGATTTACCGGAATAATATCCGTGTCGGCTGGCTGTCTTCCGGCGGGTTCGGGCATAGCGTCGGTAAGCCGGTCGGCATGGGGTATATTCGAAATCCTTATGGCGTTGACGCGAATTTTATCAAATCCGGCAGCTATGAGCTGGAAGTGGCGACCGTGCGGGTGCCGGCCCAGGTGCATTTGGCGCCGCTGATCGATCCGCAGATGGCAAGGGTGAAGGCGTGACGATGCGTTCGGAAAGGGGCGGGGCCATGGCGGTGCAAAGGACGGCTTATGGCCGGGTGATCCGGGGGGCGGTGCTGGCGGGGGCCCTGAGCGGGTTTACATGTGCAGGTGCCCTGGTGGCGCGGGCGCAGACCGTGCTCAATCTCTCGGCGGTGGGACAGGCGGATGCGATTCCGGATGAGATGGTGGCGTCCTTGCAGGTGCAGGAAACAGCGCCACAGGCCGAGGCTGCACAGGCGGCGGTGAATGCCGCGATGACCAAGGCGCTGGGCATGGCGCGGGCGGTGCCTGGCATTGTCGCGACCACCAACGGCTATCAGGTGTTCAAGACCGCGGCTGAAAATGCCGCGACGCCGGCGCAATTCCAGGCGAGCCAGATTTTGGCCCTGGTGATGCCGGCACCGGGCGGCGTGCCGCCTGATAGGTTCACGTCCTTGCTCGGCCAGTTGCAGCAGAACGGGTTGCTGCTGAATACACTGGACGGGCATTTGTCGCGGGCCGGGCAGGCGCGTGCGGGGCAGGCGGCCATTGCGGATGGGATCGGCCAGATCCAGGCGCAGGCGGCGATGATCGCCGCCCGGCTGAACATGCGGGTGGGCGGCATCAAAACTTTGGATGTGAATGTGAACGCGCCCATGCTGGTGGCGCCGAAAGCGATGCTGATGAGCGCCATGGCGCCGCCGCAGGCCGCCCCCGATAAGGTGACGGTTCAGGCCAATATCAGCGCCACGATCGCGCTGACATCAGCGCAGTGAGTTCGGGTCCACTGTGATCGCGGTCAGGCCGGCTTCCAGGCAGGCCAGCAGGTCGCGCCGTTCCAGCGCGATGCAGCCGGCGGTTGGGCTGAAATCCGGTGTGGCGACATGCAGGAAGATCGCCGAGCCGCGCCCGGGCAGCACGGGGGAGATGTTCCAGTCGAGCACGCCGATGATGTCGTACACCCCGTCATCGCGCCATAATTCCTCATGGCTGGCGGGGTAGGGCAGGTGTACTTTCTGGTTATAGGCGGGATCGGAGGGATCGTCGCACCAGCCATCGCAGCGGCCGATGGGATCGAGCGGGACGGCGCAGCGCGGTGGGGCGAGGCGGTCCGCGCGGTACAGGACGCTAAGGAGGGGCAGCGTGCCGCTGGGTGTCGCGCCATCGCCCTCATGCTTGTGCGTCGTCACCCCGGCGCGGCCGCAGACGGCGCGAAGGCTGAGGTTGGCGCCCGTCAGCAGCCCGTCACGGTAGAGGAACTCAACCAAGGAGATGCCCGAAGCGTTGCGCCTTAGTGGCGAGGTAGCTGTCGTTCACGCCGTTCGGGGCGAATTCATGGGGGACGCGCTCGACGATTTCGATACCGCAGGCTTCGAGCGCGGCGACCTTGTCCGGGTTGTTGGTTAGCAGCCGGATCCGCGAGATGCCGAGCGCATGCAGCATGGCCGAGGCGATGTGGAAATTGCGCTCATCCGCCTGCCAGCCCAAAGCCTGGTTGGCGTCCAGCGTGTCCAGCCCGGCATCCTGCAGGGTGTAGGCGCGCAGCTTGTTGATCAGGCCGATGCCGCGGCCCTCCTGGCTGAGATAGAGCACCGCGCCGGCGCCCTCGTTCGGCCATGCGCGCGATGGCGCCTTGCAGTTGCGGGCCGCAATCGCAGCGCAGGCTGCCCAGCAGGTCGCCGGTAAAGCATTCGGAATGCACGCGCACCAGGGGCGCGGGCTGGGCCAGCGGGTCGCCGACCAGGATCGCCATATGCTCGATGCCCTGGTCCAGCGCGCGGAAGGCGACCAGCCTGGCGTCGCGCGCGGCATCCAGCGGCACGGCGACCTCCGCCACCTTGGTGAGCGAGGCGGCGAGCTCCAGCGGGTAGGCCAGCAAATCCGCGGCCGGGACGGAGAGCAGATCCGCGCCCGCGGGAAGGCTGGCCCAGCCGGGCTTGACCGGAGCCACGACCATGGCGGGAGCAGGCGCGCCAGTTTGCCCAGCGCAAGGGCGGCCTGGGCGGCTTCCGGCGCTTCGACAATTTCGAATTTCGGTAGGATTTGCTCCATCGTCGGGTCGGCGGCACGTTTCAGCGTCGCGGCGTCGATCAGCGGCCGGGCCAGTTTTAAGGCGATGACCGGGCTGGCGGGGTTTAGAGGCTGTTTCACCACCGCGGCGGCGCGCGAAGGGGCGAGCAGCAGCATCGCCTGGCCGCTGGAGAGCAGATCGATCACGCGCAGCCCTTCCGCGCCGACGGTTTCCGCAGGTGCGATGAGCAGGGGCCGGCGGGCCGCCAACACCACTGGCACGCCACGCCTTGCCTCGGCGATGGCCCGATGCACCGCGCGGGTGCGGGGAGTGCCGAGCGAGGCTTCGGCGGTGTTCAACCCAGTTGTCATCGATCGTTAAATAAGCCTCCGGCCGCGCGATGGCCAGTGCTGCTGACACAGGGGGGAAATAACCCTATATTCAAAGGCAAAAGAGGAGACAGCGATGGCAAGCCCGCACCCCATTCTTGTGGTGGATGACGATACCGCCTTGCGAACGGCCCTGATTGAGCAGCTTGTTCAGGATGGAGAGTTCGACCCTACGGAGGCCGGTAGCTTGGGGGAGGCGGAGCAAGAATTGAACAAAACCGGCTCGCGCTTCGACGCTTTGTTGCTGGATGTGCTCCTGCCGGACGGCGATGGCCGGGATTTTTGTAAAAAATTGCGTCGGCAGGGCATGAAGACCCCGATTATCATGCTGACCGGCTCGGCCGACGAGAACGATATTGTGCGCGGGCTGGATGCGGGGGCCAATGATTATGTCGCCAAGCCGTTCCGGCTGAATGAATTGCTGGCGCGGCTGCGGGCGCAGTTGCGCAGTTTCGAGAATTCAGAAGATGCGGTGTTTACGATTGGGCCGTATACGTTCCGGCCTTCCGCCAAGCAGCTCGTGGAGCCGGTGCGCAACCAGCGGATCCGCCTGACCGATAAGGAGACGGCGATCCTGAAATTCTTGTACCGCGCGGCCGGCAAGCCGGTGGCGCGCCAGGTGCTGCTGAACGAGGTTTGGGGGTATAATGCGGCGGTGACGACGCATACGCTGGAGACGCATGTGTACCGGCTGCGCCAGAAAATCGAGCCGGACCCGGCGGTGTCGCGCCTGTTGCTGACCGAGGGCGGGGGCTACCGGCTGAATGCGGATGGCAGCGTGCCGGTTATATGAACCGAAACCGCCGGCCTAAGCCGGCGGTCTCGCCGCCGGTGATGGTTTGGGCTGGATGGCGCGACGCGAGGCCCGGTTCGGAGCTCAGAGTTCCGAGGCGACGTTACCGAAGACCGACGAGATGTTGCCGCCCAGAGCGGAGAGGGCGCCGATGATCACAACAGCGATGAGTGCCGCGATTAACGCGTATTCAATGGCGGTGACGGCGCGTTTGTCACCGGTAAGCATGGATACGATATTTTGTGCGTAGTTCAGCATTGTTGTGTTATCCTTTATGTCGCGATGTTAAATTACACGTAAGGTAATATCCACACAAGCATAAGTTGTAAATATATGATCGTAAACACAACGTTAGTGTAAGAGGTTCACTTGGCTCGGAATAGGTGCGGCAAACGGCATGCGTTGGGGTATTTTCGGCGGGCGAGAGGAGCTACGGGCTTTGGTTAAGCCGAAAGGGTAGGGTAACAGGGGGCGCGGGACGATCGTCCCGCAGGATTGTGACAAATTGGTGAAGTCTCCGTAGCTCAGCAAGATAGAACGATATTTAGACCCTACCAACTCATACCATGTATGTATTGAGCTTGTTTTTCAATGGCTTGCTGCTATTGGACGGCGTGTCAGGCTTACCAAAAAAAGACGGCCTTGCGGGCTATTGGCACCAAGGACCGACCCAGCTACAAACCTTTCTAACGCGTCCGCGTAGCTCAGCAGGATAGAGCACAGGATTCCTGGTTGTTTTAATTGGGCGTCGCACATGGAAACGGTGCGGCGGAACCGCTCAAAGTCGGGGAACGCTACGGTGCGCTTGCACCTTGCCGATCCCGAGCCAAGCCCTAGCCGAAAGGTAGGGAAGGTGTAGAGACTGGATGGGTGGCACCTAAGGGCTTCGGCCTATGGTGAAGGGACAGTCCAGACCACGAACGCCCGGTGGGCGGCGGCTAAAGCCGAAGTGGTATGAATCCTGGGGTCGTGGGTTCGAATCCCGCCGCGGACACCATTCTCGAACAAAAGTAATAACTTCTCCCGGTGTGTTCGGGAGGTCGTTCATCGCCGCTTTAGCCAGCACGCCTTTGGGGCCGCTGATGCGGATTTCTTCCTTGCTGATGATGACGTTGTCTACGAACAACTTGAGATAGGCTTTGCGCATCTCCGGCGGTTGGTCACGGAAGGCGCCGCGGATGGCAACCGAGAGTTTGTTGAGCTTGGCCTCCGTCAGGCGCTGCCTGTGCGCCGGTTCCGTGGCCGAGGCGGTGCCGATCTGACTTTGCAGGCTGGCGCGTTTGGCTTTCAGGGTCTTCAGGCGGTCCGCCAAAGCGGGGTCGTCGACCTCCATCAGCCCCGCCTCGACCATCTCGATCGATAGCGTCCGTCAACGTGGTGGAAATTGGTGTGTAAAAGAGCGGGCCATTGATCATGCGGCGGCGGTGGTAATTTCGACGTTTTTGGCATCGAGCAAAGTTGGCGCGAACTCGGCCATGGCTTCGGTCTGCATGTAGCGGTTTTGCGTCTGCCATTCGTCATTGGCTTCCAACAGCACGGCGCCGATCAGGCGGATAATCGATCCCTCATTGGGAAAGATTCCCACGACATCGGCGCGGCGTTTGACCTCCTTATTCAGGCGTTCCAGCGGGTTGGTGCTGTGGATCTTGGTCCGGTGCTGGGCCGGAAAATCCATGTGGGCCAGCACGTCGGTTTCGCTGTCGTCGATGAAGACGGCGAGTTTTGGCCATTTGCTCCGGAGCTGATCGGCGACATGGCGGAGCGTCTGGCTGGCGCTGGTCCGATCGGGTTGGATGAACGCCTGGCGCAACGCGGCGGCCGCCATGCTCTGCTGCGCTTTCGGCACGTAGGCCAGTGCGTTGCGCATCCAGTGCACCCGGCAGCGTTGCCAGGAAGCCCCCATCACGCGCCGGATCTGCTCAGGGATTTTGGCCCCGGTTAAAGCTCTGTTCCTTGCGCCTGATCCGCACTTCTTGGCCGCCACCAAAATGCGGATGTGCATTGATTTGCTTGGTCCAAATTTCAAGGATGCCGTTGAAAAACGGGTAGTTTTTGGCGCTGATTTTCGGGGTGATTGTCTGGTGTACCCCCCGAGGACCCACCGGCTATTTGCCAGCGGGCTGATCGGTGGAACGCTCGGTTGTTAGGCGGCGCATTGTGTTGGTTTCGGCGGGCTGTTTGCGCACAGGCGGACGAGTTTTTTGAGGTTTTGAACGGTTGCTGCGAGCAGGAATTCATCCTTAGCGCCGGTCAGGCCGCGCAACCTCAGCCGTCGTAGGCCGAGATTGCGCTTGTTTTCGTTCGCGGGCCGAGCGTTCATAACCCTCAGTTCCTTTTAACGCCTTTACATGCTCGCGCTCGTTTTCGAAGATATTCCGCGTGAGGGTCCTTTTGGGGCTGACGGTGCAACTGGGTTTTAGTGAACATTTACGGCAATCCTTCGTGCTCGCCCGGTAGGGTACTGTTCCGTCATCGCGAACAAAACCGTTGCTTTCTAAAGTTTTTTCGCCTGGACAGGTAAATGTGTTGGTTTGGTCATCGAATTTGAAATCAGCCCGAGTGAAGAAGCCGTTAGTCTGCCGCTCTCGATCCAAGATCGGCACATGCGGCTCGATGCCTCTGTGCATCAACCAACCAATCATGAGCCCCGATCCATAAGCGGTATCAGCCGCCAGTCGCCGCGGTTGAAGACCAAAGCACTCTTTGGTTCTCTCGAGCATTGTCTTGGTGGCGGCCACTTCAGCCCGCCAGCGTGCCGGCGTGGCTTCGACGTCAACGATGATCGCCAGTTTGTTGTCGATCAGATAATTCGTGCCGTACGCAAAGCAGAGTTTTGAGCGCCCTTTGCTGGTCCAGGCCGCGGCGGGATCAGTGAGCGAGGTTACTGGCGGCACGGAAGGTGGATTACCAGGTGGCATATCGTCGTCAGCGTTCGTTGCCGGCTTTGCCTCCGCCGCGGCGGCCTGATCCAGCGCATCCAGATATTCGCGCACCGGCCGGGAGACGTCCTCCGCTTCCGGCCAGGCCGTGAGCTTGCCCTCAGCCTTGCGCCGGAGGCTGGCATCCGCCTCGATCACACTGGCGTCTATGGCGAAGCCTTCGCCACCGACCAGGCCCGCCTGCAGGCACAGGCAAACGACCTCCTCAAAGAGCTGGCGGAACAGATCACTTTCACGGAAGCGGCCGTAGCGGTTCTTGGAGAAGGTCGAGTGGTCCGGTACGTCGCCATCCAAGCCAAGGCGGCAAAACCAGCGATAGGCCAGGTTGAGATGCACCTCCTCGCACAACCGGCGTTCGGAGCGGATGGCAAAGGCATAGCCGACGAGCAGCATGCGGATCATCAGCTCCGGATCGATGGAAGGACGGCCGCCCGCGGCATAATACGGGGCCAACGTCCGCCGGATCGTGCTCAAGTCCGGCACCGCATCAATTTGGCGGAGCAGGTGGCCGGCAAGGACGTGCCGATCGAGGCTGAACTTATAAAAAAGCTGCGCAGGTTCGTCCTGCCGCCCCATCATCGCGCCATCTCCCGTTCGTTGAAGACAGAAACGAGAGAATCACCAAACGAACCGCGCCGCAATCAGGACTTTTTCAACGACGCATTGGCGAGCGCTGGGCGCGGTGCCTTATCCTGGCCCGGCAGCGCGACGACCTTGCTTGCGGAAGTGGTCATGACGCGTGACTTCGGCGGGGTCTTGGGCGCAGCCCGCTTGAGTACCGGGGCCGCGGCGCTCTCGCCGATGCGGAACTGCCCGATCAGATGGGCGAGCTCCTGCGCCTCTTCGGAGAGGCTGTGGCTCGCCGCGGTGGCTTCCTCGACCATCGCGGCGTTCTGCTGCGTCACCTGGTCCATCTGGTTGACCGCGGCATTCACCTCGCCCAGCCCGGTCGACTGCTCCTTGGCCGAAGCCGCAAGCTCCGCTACCAGCCCGTTAATCTGGCTCACCTGGGTGACGATCCGGCCCAGCGCCTGGCCGGTCTCGCTGACCAGCTTTACGCCGGTCGCCACCTGCTGGCCGGAGCTCGAGATCAGCGCCTTGATCTCCTTCGCGGCATCGGCCGAGCGCTGCGCCAACGCGCGCACCTCGGTTGCGACCACGGCAAAACCACGCCCGGCATCGCCGGCGCGCGCCGCTTCCACTCCCGCGTTCAGCGCCAGCAGATTGGTCTGAAAAGCAATCTCGTCGATCACGCCGATAATGTTGGCGATCTGCTTGGACGAGGATTCGATCCCGTCCATCGCGCCCACCGTCTGGCGCACGACATCGCCGGAGCGCTCGGCATCGACCTTCGAGGTCGAGACCAGATCGCGCGCCTCATTCGCCACTTCGGCGGTGCGCCGCACCGTCGCGGTGATTTGATCGAGCGCCGCCGCCGTCTCTTCCAGGCTCGCCGCCTGCTGCTCGGTGCGCCGCGACAGATCATCCGAAGCCTGGGTGATCTCCTCAGCACCCGCACGCACGCCTTGCGTGTTGGCCGCGATGGACTGCATCGTCTCCTGCAGCTTTTCCATCGCCGCATTGAAGTCTGCGCGCAGTTTCTCGTAATCCTCGCTAAATGGGGTGGTCAGGCGGAACAGCAGATCGCCGGCGGAGAGTTTTTCCAGCCCCGTGGCGATGGCATGCACGACGAATTCCTGCTGTTTCGCCGCCGCCGCGCGCTCGGCTTCCACGCGCTGACGCTCTTCCTCAACAGCCGCGCGCTGGGCTACGGTTTCGGCCTCCAGGCGCTGCTTCTCGATACCGGCATCCTTGAACACCTGCACCGTGCGCGCCATCCCGCCGATTTCGTCCTTACGGTCTGTACCGATGACCCTGGCGTGCAGATCGCCACCGGAAAGCCGGCCCATTACCCCCTGCAGCCCTTGCACCGGCGTGACGATCCAGGCGCGGATCGCGAAGAAACCACCCAGCATCACTAGAGCAAATCCGCCCAGCGTGAAGACAAATGACATTTGAATGGTGCTGCTGACCCTGTTCGACGCCGAAATCTCATCAATGTGAGTAAATTTTCTAAAATTGATCGACTCTGACAGCAGATCTGGAACTAGAACATTAAAGCCTGGTGCGCAGGATTTTAGGAATTCCGTCTGCGCGGCCACGGATCCGGCTGCCGACGTTGCGTTTTCTGCAAGCTCTATTGAGTCGGCGCAGTCGGAATCAAGTAGCGTCAGGCCCTGGGATTCAAGGGCCTGGATATCAGAAGCATGCACAGTGTTAACGCGCGCTGCTTCATCCAAAACGCTCGTAAATTCAGCTTTATCGTTAGAAATATCTGCCAGCATTACTTGCCGGTCGACAGGGTCGGTGTCGAACATAAGTTGCGTTATTTTGGCACGGGCGTCTTCAATGACTCGATTGGCCCGGGTAACGTTAGTGGCGCCAACGGCAGGCGCGTTGATGGTGTGATTGTAACCGTCTCTAATCGTACCCATTTCACCTGCTGAGTAAAATGACGTGAAAAGGGCAAAACAGCCAAACACTGCTAGTATTGACGTGAATTTTCCAATGATTGGTACATTTTTCATGGTCGAGCCTTTGCGAGAGTTCACCGATCGCGCTATCTAACTGCGACGCCTAATAGCCACTGATTGAACTGTTGGATAGACACTCACCTCTTAGGTTGTGTGCTGGAGGCAACGAGTTTCTGGGTTCTCCAGCCCCCGGGAGCATCAACTTCATGCGCCTTTCGGCAATGCCGTTTGACGACGCCCTGGGATATGCGTTGTGGGGTTCACAGACACATTTCTGTGTCGTCTCGTCGGGCCCCGCTACCATTTGAGCGTCACGCCAAAGGCACGCTCGGCCGCGGAACGTGAGGAATCCCGGGCTTGCTTTACGGCGCGCTGGTTCAGTTCGTGCGCCTTACGCTCCCTGGCCTATCACGGCGGGCGGGGGTTATCCCTGACAAGCCAGATCAAATCGTCTTAACGGACGGCATTGCTGACATTTTTGTCCCGTGGGACAAAGCTACCCGATTGGGGATGAGGTGTTTTGTGGCGACATTGATGACTTCCGGGCAGCGGGCGGTCATGGCGCGGGTTTGGCCGTTTCTGGCGCTGCTGTTGGCCATGGTGTCCGTGCAGTATGGGGCGACGTTTGCGGAAGGGTTGTTTCCGGCGGTGGGCGCGCAGGGGGCGACGGCGTTGCGCCTGGGGCTTGGGGCGATGATTCTCGGCGTCGTTTTGCGGCCTTGGCGGACCAGGGTTTCGCCGCGGGCAGTGCCGGCCTTGCTGGGCTATGGCGTGTCACTCGGCCTGATGAACCTGACCTTTTACATGGCGCTGCGGAGCATTCCGCTGGGGCTGGCGGTGGCGCTGGAATTTACCGGGCCGTTGATGGTGGCGGTGTTCGCCTCAAGGCGGGCACTTGATTTCTTGTGGATTGCGTTGGCTTTCACCGGGATTTTGTTTTTGCTCCCGCTGGCGGGCGGCGCGCATAAGGCTGATTTGACCGGCGTGCTTTATGCGCTGGCGGCGGGGGCGGGATGGGCAGCGTATAGTGTGTTCGGCCAGAAGACCGGGGCTGCGCATGGCGCGGCGGTACCGGCGATGGGGACGGCGATTGGGGCGCTGATTGCCGTGCCAGTCGGGATATTTCATGCGGGCCCGGCGCTGTTTGCGCCGGCGATCCTGTTGAGCGCTTTGGTGGTGGCCGTCTTCTCCTGCGCCATTCCCTTTACCTTGGAGATGGTGGCGCTGGTGGGGATGCCGTCGCAGGTCTACGGCACGGTGACGAGCGTGGAACCGGCGATCGGAGCAATCGCCGGCCTGGTATTTCTGCACGAGCATCTGACGGTGGTGCAGGTCGCGGCGATTGGGGCAATCATGGTAGCTTCGGTGGGAACCGCAGCGGCGGCGAAGCCGAGCGTGCCGGCGGGGGCGTAAGACCCCTCTTCAATGGGTACTTTGGCCGCTGCGATCAGCTGCCGGCTAGCGCAGAGCTTCGCGCCCCTGCGCCTTGCCGCCTCGTGCCGTCCGCGCAGGCGGAGTAAGGCGGAAGCCCGCGGCAGATGATGATCCCGGGATATTAGTTCAATGATTTCAATGCGCTCCAGTTGTTACTTTTCTCGCGCCCGGGACGCCAGACTTCGCAACCAACTTGATTTGCCGCACAGAACAGACACCGAACCATCCTCGCCACGGCGAGTTGGATTTTGTCGGTTGCGGCCAAGGCTAGGATGCCAGCTAGGCCGCCGCGTAATTCAACGCGCCGTCGACCGTGCCGAACGTCTCGTCCTTCGTGCGGGGATCGGCCAGCGCCGTATGCAGGGCTGCGACTCGCTAGCGGTACATCTCAGCAAGGTTAGCGAGTGCGCGCCCGTTGTGTTGCGCCGGTAAGAAAGCGGGGCTTGGCAAAAATGCGTTTTTGAGAGAAGGCGGCCGCGGCGTTGCGGCGGAAAAATCGTCGATGGCCTGCCAGATATTCGCGCCGATGGCGTCTGGCGTGAAGCGGCGCCAGGTTTTTGCCTGGGCGGCGATGGCGGCGTTGCGCCGCGCCGGGTGGATCAGGAGTTCCTCCAGGAGCTGCGTGAGGTGGGGAATGTCGTCCGGCGCGAAGCGTGCGGCGGCTTCCGGCACCAAAGCGCGATGCGCGGGGATGTCCGAGACGATCGCGGGAGTTGCGGCGGCCATGGCCTCGATGACCGGGAGCGAAAAGCCCTCGGCGCGCGAGGGGGCGACCAGGCAGAGCGCGTTGGCGTAGAGGTCCCGCATGGCGGCATCCGGGATGCGGCCGGGCATCTCTACCCGTGTGATGGATTGCAGGCGGCGCTGCGTTTCCTGCGAATATTGGCCAGCAATGACCAGCGGGGTGTCACGCAGGATGTTGCTCCCGGCATGGGCGTGGGCCAGGGTTTCGGGGTTTTTCCTCGTATCATCCCCACCGACCATGAGGATGTGGCGCGGGGTTTTGGGCGTGAGATCCTGTATCCAGGGCGGCAGGGCGACGCCGGTGACGTGGCAAGGCACATCTCCGTAGAGCGCGTGCAGGCGGGACTCGGTATTCTCGGAAATCGGCAGGAAGAATTGATAGCGCCGGAGCAGGGCCATGGCGGAGAAATAGTCGAGCCGATGGATCGGTTGGGTAAGATAGGTTTGCGGATGGTCGAAGGGGATGAAGTCGTAAATACAGGCGATTTGAGTGATCACCGGGTCAAGCAGGAGCGGTGCGATGAAATTCTGGTCCGGGCCCATCGGCGAGGGATTGAGGAAGATGGTTCCGGGCTGGATATTTCCGACATAGGGATGCGAGAGGATTTTGGCCGCGCGCGCGGCCAAATTTTTCGGCAAGGGGGGAAGTTGCGGATCGGTCAGGGCGATGAAGGGCGAAGGGGCGCTGGTGGCGATGCAGCGCGCGTGATGGCCGATGCCGCGCTGGGCGAAGGCCGGGTCTTGCAGGCAACGCATATCGATGATGAGCGGTGGCGACGTCGGCATGGTGGCATCCCCTCGCAGAGTCTCTATAAGGCAGCTTCCGATTTTTGACGCAAAAAATCAACCACAAGTAGCGACGAGGCGTAATGAGTTTTGAGATGAGGCGGCTGACGGAGCTGCGGCTGCCATTGGCGCATGACGAGGCGATGTTGCGGGCGGCGATTTGCGCCGCCTTTGGCGTGGCTGATGCCGATTTGCGCGGCTATACGGTGTTCCGCCGCGCTTATGATGCGCGCAAGAAGAGCGATATTACGCTGGTTTATACAATCGATGCCGAGCTGGCGGCCCCGGTGGCCAAGGGCGAGCCGGTGCCGGATGTGGGGTATAAATTTGTCGCGCACGCTAAGGCTGTGCCGGCGAAGCGGCCGGTGGTGATCGGTACCGGGCCTTGCGGGATTTTCGCGGCACTCGTGTTGGCGCAGATGGGCTTTGCACCGATTATTCTGGAGCGCGGCAAGGTCGTGCGCCAGCGCACCAAGGATACCTGGGGGCTGTGGCGGCGCAGCGTGTTGAACCCGGAATCCAATGTGCAGTTCGGCGAGGGCGGGGCGGGTACGTTTTCCGACGGCAAACTCTATTCGCAGATCAAGGATCCGCGGCATCTCGGGCGGAAGGTGCTGACGGAGTTCGTCAAAGCGGGGGCGCCGGAGGAGATCCTCTATGTTGCCAAGCCGCATATCGGCACGTTCCGGCTGGTGAGCATGGTGGAATCGATGCGGCAGAGCATCGAGGCGCTGGGCGGGGAATACCGGTTCGGCTGCAAGGTCGCGGATATCGAGATCGAGGATGCTCAGGTGCGCGGCGTGGTGCTGGAATTGGGAGAGCGGATCGAGACGGATCATGTGGTACTGGCCGTGGGGCATAGCGCGCGCGATACGTTCGAGATGCTGCACCGGCGCGGCGTGTTCATGGAGCCCAAGCCGTTTTCCATCGGGTTTCGGATCGAGCATCCGCAATCGATGATCGACCGGCACCGGTTTGGGAGTTTTGCGGGCAATCCGATTTTGGGCGCGGCGGATTACAAGCTGGTGCATCATGCGGGCAATGGGCGCTCGGTGTACAGTTTTTGCATGTGCCCGGGCGGTACGGTGGTGGCCGCGACCAGCGAGCCGGGGCGCGTGGTGACGAACGGGATGAGCCAATATTCCCGCAATGAGCGCAATGCCAATGCCGGGATCGTGGTGGGGATCACGCCGGAGGATTATCCGGGCGGGATTCTGGCCGGGGTGGAATTTCAGCGCCGGTGGGAGTCGGCGGCGTTTGTCGCGGGGGGGAGCAGCTATGCCGCACCTGGGCAATTGGTGGGGGATTTCCTCGCCGGGCGGGCATCGAAGGCGTTTGGCGAGGTGCTGCCATCCTACCGGCCAGGGGTGACGCTGACGGATTTGGCCTCGTGTTTGCCCGATTATGCGATTACGGCGATCCGCGAGGCGTTGCCGGCCTTTGAGCGGCAGATCAGGGGGTTTGCGCGGCCGGATGCGGTGCTGACCGGGGTGGAGACGCGGACTTCCTCGCCGGTGCGGATGACGCGCGGGCGCGATTGCCAGAGCTTGAACACGAAGGGGCTTTACCCCGCGGGCGAGGGTGCCGGGTATGCGGGCGGGATTCTGTCCGCCGGTGTCGATGGGATCAAAGTGGCGGAGGCGGTGGGGCTGAGCCTGGCCGAGGGGTAGCGCCGTCGGGATTGTGCGCTTAACGAACGGCAGCATCAAAATGTGAGGCGGAATATGACACGATCGGCATTGGTGGTTGGGGTGAGCGGGATCGTCGGCAATGCGCTGGCGCGGCATCTCGTGGCGCGGGATTGGCAGGTCAGCGGGCTGGCGCGCCGGCCGCCGGCGGATATTGACGGGGTTCGTCCGATTGCCGCCGATTTGCTGGAGCCGGATGGGTTGCGCGCGGCGCTCGGGCATTTGAAGCCCAGCCATGTCTTCATCACGACCTGGATGCGCCAGGCGAGCGAAGCGGAGAATATCGGCGTTAATGCCGCCATGGTGCGGAATTTGTTGGATGTGGTGACTGAAGGCGGGGCGGTGCAGCATGTGGCGCTGGTCACCGGGTTGAAGCATTATCTGGGGCCGTTTGAATCCTACGGTAAAGGTGCGCGGCCGGCGACGCCGTTCCGGGAGACGCAGGCGCGGCTTGATGTCGAGAATTTCTATTATGCGCAGGAGGATGAGGTTTTCGCCGCCGCCGCGCGTCATGGGTTTGGCTGGAGCGTGCACCGGCCGCATACGATTATCGGCTATGCGCTCGGCAATGCGATGAATATGGGTGTGACCCTCGCGACCTATGCCACGATCTGCCGGGAGACCGGGCGGCCGTTTTTGTTTCCGGGCTCCGCGGTGCAGTGGAACGGGCTGACCGATGTGACGGATTCGCGGTTGCTGGCGCGGCAGCTCGAATGGGCCGCGACGACGCCCGCGGCGCGCGACCAGGCTTTCAACATCGTGAATGGCGATGTCTTCCGTTGGAGCTGGATGTGGGAGCGCATCGCCAAGTGGTTTGGGCTTGAGGCGGCGCCGTTTCCAGGCGAAGGCACGCCGTTGGAGCAGCAATTGGCCGATGCCGGGCCGATCTGGGCCGAGATTGCGCGCAAGCATGGCTTGGTCGAACCCGACCTTGGCCGGCTTGCCTCCGCCTGGCATACGGATGCGGATTTGGGGCGGCCGATTGAGGCAGTCACCGATATGGGCAAGAGCCGTAAGTTCGGCTTCCTCGACTATCAGGCATCCGATGACAGCTTTTATGAGCTGTTCGCCAAATTGCGCGCGCTGAAGATTATTCCGTAGCTCAGATGGCGGGTGCGGCGCGGCGTTTGGATGCGCCGCACCCGCGTTTTGGCATACGCGGCCGCGTCGCGGCGAGGGCGGCGATTATTCTATTTTACGAATAGGCATAAACCGCGCGTGAGTTTTGTGCGGCATATTTCCTATGGACAATGCATGCTATAGAGGGAAATTATGTCCGTGCGCGGTAAGGAAGAAAGATATGCTATCTCAGAAATGTAAGTACGCCTTGCAGGCCCTGTTGGTGCTGGCGCGCGAGAACAGCGAGGAATTGCTGCTGGTGAGCGATATCGCCGAGCGCGAGAATTTGCCGAAGAAATTCCTGGAGGCGATTCTGCTGGAGCTCAATCGCAATGGATTGGTGCGCAGCCGGCGCGGGCGGGGTGGGGGATATGCGTTGGCAAAGCCCGCGGATCTGATCACCTTCGGCCAGGTGGTGCGGATTATGGATGGACCGCTGGCGCCGCTCTCTTGTGTCAGCGTGAATTATTACCGCCGCTGCGATGACTGTAAGGACGAGCAGGCCTGCGAGATCAGGAAGGTCATGCGCCGCGTGCGCGATGCGATTGCCAATGAGTTGGATGGAACCTCGCTGGCACAGGCATTGGCGGATGGCAAAGTGCGCGAGATTTTGGCGAGTTAAAGATACCCCCTATCTGCATAGGGGGTATTATAGAGTGCTGGTTTCAGATCTCGGTCCAGGCGCTGTTGGCCGCGGAGGAGGCGATGGCGGCTTCGATGAAACGGAGTCCTTCCAGCCCGTCCGTTGCCGTGGGGTAGTGCACTTGGCTGTCGGGCGCTTCCCCGGATTGGTAGGTACGGATGGCGCGGGCGGCTTCGCCGTATAAGGTGGAGAAGGCTTCGACATAGCCTTCGGGATGTCCGGCGGGGATGCGGGTGATGCGGCGGGCCGCGTCCGCCGTGCCGGCGCCGTTGCGGGTGAGAATTTGCTTGGGTGCGCCGAAGGGCGAGAAAATGAGGGTGTTCGGCGTTTCCTGCGCCCATTCCAGGCCGGCTTTTTCGCCATAAACCCTTAATCGCAGGCCGTTTTCATGGCCGGGGGCGACTTGGCTCGCCCAAAGCATGCCGCGCGCGCCGCCGGCGAAGCGCAGCAAGATGCAGGCATTGTCGTCCATGTGACGGCCGGGGACGAAGGTTGAGAGTTCGGCCAGCAAGGAATGGGGCTGCAGGCCGGTGACATAGCGGGCGAGTTGGAACGCATGGGTCCCGATATCGCCGAGGCAGCCGCCGGGGCCGTTGCGGGCGGGGTCGTCGCGCCATTCCGCCTGTTTCGATTCGACCGGCTCGGTCAGCCATTGCTGCGGATATTCCACCTGGACGACGCGCAAGGGGCCGAGGGCTCCGGTTTCGATCATGGCGCGCGCTTGGCGCACCATCGGGTAGCCGGAATAGTTGTGCGTGAGGCAGAAGACGAGACCGGTTTTGGCCTGCAATGCGACCAGCGTTTCGGCTTCCGCGCGGTTGATGGTCATTGGCTTATCGCAGATCACGTGGAAGCCGAGTTCCAGCGCGCGCCGCGCCACGGGGAAATGCAGGTGATTCGGCGTGACGATGGCGACGGCATCGATACGATCCGGCCGGGCGACCTCGCGCTCCAGCATTTCCGTATAAGAGTCATAAATCCGGTCGGGGGCGAGGCCGAGTGCGATGCCGGAGGCGCGGGCGCGCTTGGGGTTGGCGGAGAGGGCGGCGGCGACGAGCTCGAACTGGTCGTCGATCCGCGCCGCGATGCGATGTGCCTCGCCGATAAAGCCTTCCAGCCCGCCGCCCACCATGCCGAGACGCAGCTGTCGTTTCTCCGTGCCGGTGCTTGTGTTTTCTGTCATGGATTCTCCCCTTTGCCTTTGTTTTGATGTAGCATAGACCGAAAAGGCGCTGCTTGTCTGCCCTATTTACCGGGGCGGCAACAAAACGGGGGGGAATGGCCCGGTTCTGCGGGATTAGTGCCGGTGATCCTTGGCTTGGAGCAGATGTTCCAGCTCGGTTTCCGTAATACCGGTAAAATTCTCGGCATCGTAAATGTGAATGTCTGGGACGCCCTGCGAACGTAATTCACGGGCGATGGAAAGCACTTCTGTCGCTTCCAACTTCACCAGCCAGCTCTTAGGGCTTTTCCGTTTGCCAGCTTCGATCAGAAACCTCATTTCCGTATTCCCTCCGCTTGATGCACAATACCTTAACATGATCAAGCTCGGCGTCCACTGGAAGGAATAGGTTATTCGGGGATGTTTTAGCCTCTTTCACGGTTTTTTGGCCTGTTTTATGAAATCGATCCTTCGTATCATATATAAGTATAAAGCTCAGTTTTCGAGTTTTACCAATTGAAAGAGTCCGAAGGGTTTTAGCGGCGAGACGGTGGCCGCCGCGAGGTCGGAATGGCCAAAGAGCTGTGCTAAGTGAAAGTCAGAATGCCAGCCGAGCCTGGCGGATGCGGGGGCGAAGGCGTGTTCGAACCAGCAGCGGATGCCATGTTCCTGCGCGAAATGGTTGACGAAAAGGATGGTGCCGCCGGGTTTGACGATGCGGCGCAATTCACCAAGCAGGGCCTGCGGGGAAGGCACGACGGAGGCGACAAACATGGCGACCGCGATGTCGAATGCATCGTTTTTAAAAGCCGTTTCCTGCGCGTCCATTTCCAAAAGTGAAACGACGTTTTCAAGATGCAGGGAGCGCGTGCGGTTGCGCGCCTTCAGCAGCATTTCGGATGAAAGGTCGATACACGTGATCCGTTTGGCCGCGTTATAAAGCGGCAGCGCGAGGCCAGTACCGACGCCGACTTCCAAAACTTCCTTGCCAGGCGCCGAATTCACGGCGGCGATGGCCGCCATGCGCGCATGATGCAAAAGAGGGCCGAACCAGCGGTCGTACCGGCCCGCCCAAGCTGCATAGGCTGTGCGGATGGCGTTCACGTCCATCGACGCTGCCGTTTTTCTGAGTGCCACGCTTTGGTTCTTCCCGGATCATTTATTGCGCGGCAAAATTATAGGCTATCATGATGCGCACGCATATTCCGGCAGATGAATTTGGCGTCTGATTTTCGCCAAACGCAAAATCGGCACTCAAAGTAAGTCCGGTCGGCCGGCCCGGCAATTTTCAATCTGTCCGTGCAGATGGTGAAGATCTCTTCTAGAGATCGCCCCTATGGCCGCGAAGGGTGGCCCGTGGCTTGGGCCTGAATCGTATCTGGATGCGGAGCTAATGCACCATGCGCGGCAACATGTCGTTTTGGATAATGACGGCGGCCGCGAGCTGGGCGTTGGAGGCGATTGCCATGGGGGTGCCGTCCGCCGCGTAAATGGCGAAAGCCGGACCGTTTTCGGTCATGACCCGCTTCACGAAGGCGATTTCATCCATTCCTAAATTCCCGAGCTGCGCGGCCGAGATGTGATGGATGCCAAAAGCGGTTCCCGGAGCAAAGTTCGATGTGCCGTCATGTGTTTTGATGTTCATGAAAAGATCCTTTTGTTACGGGTTAAGCCAGTTATTCAATCAAGCTGCGACGATCGCCGCAGGCCAGGTGATCGGCATTTCGTTACGCAAAATATGATCTTTGACGATAGGGTAGATTTCATTGGTCCAGCGGCGTCCGTTGAACAGCCCGTAATGGCCGACGCCGGGCTGGACATGGCGGCCATGTTTGGCGGCGGGCAGGCGGGAGCACAGCGCATGCGCGGCATCTGTTTGGCCGACGCCGCAAATATCGTCGTTCTCGCCTTCGATGGTCAGCAATGCCGTCCGCTCAATCGCGGAGAGATCAATCACGCGCCCCTGGGCTTGGAGCTGTCCCTTGGGCAGGGAATGTTCCTGGAATATTTCACGGACGGTTTGCAGATAGAATTCCGCCGGGAGATCCATGACGGAGAGATATTCGTCGTAGAATGCCCGTGTCGCCTGCGCGCTTTCATCGTCGCCCTGGGTTAGGTTATCAAACATTTTGGCATGCGCATTGACGTGGCGGTCGAGATTCATCGACATGAAGCCGGCGATTTGCAGGAAGCCCGGATAGACACGGCGCAATGCGCCGGAATAGCGCAGCGGCACGGTGCCGATGACGTTTTGCTCGAACCAGTCGAGCGGCCGGGATGTCGCCAGCTCGTTGACGCGCGTCGGGTTGATGCGCGTATCGATCGGGCCGCCGATCAGCGT
Source organism: uncultured Pseudomonadota bacterium (assembly GCA_963737355.1). Lineage (GTDB taxonomy): Bacteria > Pseudomonadota > Alphaproteobacteria > Acetobacterales > Acetobacteraceae > Acidocella. Next base: position 190,289 of record CAVTSC010000003.1, read on the forward strand.
CATGCTGGCCGGCTGGGCCGGGTCGCCCGCTTCGCTCATCATCGACACGGAAGCGAGAACGGGCACGGAGGGCTGGCACACGGCAAGGACGTGGACGCCCGGCCCCAGGACGCGGAGGAAGCTGGCGATGTAGTCGATGGAATCGGCAAGCTCGAAGCGGCCATGCACCAACGAAACATTGCGCGCATTTTCCCAATCCGTGATCCAGACATCGTGATCCGGGAGTAAGGTGCGGACCGTGCCGCGCAGCAAGGTGGCGAAATGGCCGGACATCGGCGCCACGACGAGCAGGCGGGGCTGTGCTGCTGCGATGGCTTTCTTAAAATGCAGCAGGCGGCAGAAGGGTTTTATATCGGTGACTTCTTCGCTCACCGCAACCTCGCGCCCGTCGACCAGGACGTGGGAGATGCCGAAGGCAGGATGGTCGTGGTTGATGCCGGCATGGGCGAGCATGTCGCAACTCGCCGCCACGCCACGCAAGGCCACTTGATCGCCGAACCAGGGGCGTGCGCCTTCCAAGAACCAGCCGGCCGCCGCCGCCAGGCTGCGCATCGGCAGCATGGCATCGGCATAGGTTTGATATGCCTCGTAGATCATCGCGTTGATCTCCCGCTCGATGGCGGCACGCCTATGAGGCGCTCCGGATGCAGCGCGGTATTTTGGCGCACGACGCCGCGGGCCGGCGTCGTGTTATTTGTTGAAATGGCGACTTCCACTTCAACCAGCACCGGCTGCAACCAGCCCCAGGGCCATGTGGGCAAGAGGAAGGGAATACGCATGGCGTTTGTTTGCGGTGCGCGATGTTTCCGGCGCCATGCGCCAAGATCGATAATTTGTGCGGTCATGATTCTACCCCCGGCATCTGCGCCATGTGCGGCGCGGCAAGGCCAACGAGAAATGCGTGACGACGGGCATTCGGAGCAAGCGCGGTGGGCTCTAACAGGGCTTCCAGGAGGCATCTCGTGTCCCAAAAGCATGTTGGATAGATCCGTTGACACATGGGCCGAAACGTCATCATCGATTTCAATCCATATCCTGGGTTTTTGGCGTTTTAAGGGCAGAATGAATGAGGGAGAGCAGGTCGTTCTCAGCGAAAGGCTTGGTCAGGTAGCCGACGGCGCCGATGCGTACGGCGCGGCTGGAATCCCGGTCGGTCGGGAAGGCGGTAACGATAATGGTCGGAATAGGGGTGCCGGCCGTAATCAGGTGGTTGAGAAGGTCGAGCCCCGACATTCCAGGCATCCGCATGTCCGAAATCAGGCAGGCGGTGTGATGCTGGTGGCCGGATGCCAGAAAATCTTCGGCGCAGGCGAACGCCTCTACGGCAAAGCCCGCGGATTTGATCAGATCGACCGTCGCCTCGCGGACGGATTTGTCGTCATCGACCAAGGATATTACGGGATGTTCTGGCATTATTACCCCCTTCCCAATGATGCAGGCTTACACCGCGCTGACGGCGTAAAACCATTATGCAGGAGGAGAATTCACGCCCACCTTTGTGAGGTTTGCTGCACGTATATTTAAAGGAGGTTCAATGCGTGGAGGGGGCCTATACTACTTTGGTTTAGGTTGCCTACGCCGTTGCGCTGGAAAAGGCGGGGCTCGCAGGGCTGCAGGCCTACGCCAAGGCGGGCCGGCGGCGCTGAATGCGGCCCTTGCGGCTGACGCTGAGCGTCAGGTCGCCTGCGATTTTTTGAGCGAAACCCCATTTGTGGAGACCATTCGCACCAGATCGACCAAAGATCTGGCCTGCATTTTGTGCATGATCTGGCTGCGATGGACCTTTACCGTGGCTTCGCTGAGGTCGAGTTGGGCGGCGATCTGCTTGTTCAGTTGCCCGGTGACGACGAATGCCAGAACCTCGCGCTCCCGCAGGGTCAACGAGTTAACCCGTGCCTGCAATTCCGTGACGGCCTTCGCCTCCTGGCGGCGGGCGCGATCCTGCTCGATCCCGACCTGGATGGCATCGAGCAGCTCCTGCTCGTGCAAGGGCTTCGTCAGGAATTCGATGGCGCCGGATTTCATGGCCCGGACCGACATCGGGATATCGCCATGGCCGCTGATGAAGATGATCGGGAGCTGGATGCCGGTGGAGGTCAGGGTACGCTGAAATTCCAAGCCGCTTTGGCCGGGCATTCGGACGTCGAGCACCAGGCAGCCCGGGCTGTCGGGGCGTTTGCTCTGGAGAAATTCCTGCGTTGAGCCGAACGTGCGGACCCCCAGCCCGACGGAGCGAAGCAGGTCTTCCACGGCATCACGCACTGAGGCGTCGTCGTCGACGACGAACACGACGGGTTGCTGTTCGCTCACGAGACTTCCGGTCATTGTTTTTCTCCGCCCGGGCGTAATGATAGCGGATCGTCACGGCGGAGGCGAGAGGGAATGCGAGAAGCGGCTCCCGATCTACAGGATCTGGCTGAGAAATGCTTTGGTACGAGGGTCTTGCGGGTTGGCGAAGAAGGTTGCCGGGGGTGCGTGCTCGACGATGACGCCGCGATCGGTGAAGTAGACTTCGCTGGCCACCTCCCGGGCGAAGCCCATTTCATGGGTGACGAGGACGCAGGTCATGCCTTCCTCGGCGAGCTGGCGGATGGTGACGAGCACCTCGCCGACGGTTTCGGGGTCGAGAGCGGCGGTCACCTCGTCGAACAGCATGAGGTCTGGCTTCATGGCGAGCGAGCGGGCAATGGCGACGCGCTGCTGCTGGCCGCCGGAAAGCTCGCCGGGATAGGCGTGGGCCTTGGCTTCCAGCCGAACTTTTTTGAGCAAGGCATAGGCTTCCGCCTCAACTTCGCGGGGCGGGCGTCGGAGCACCTGCACGGGCGCCATCATGATGTTCTGCAAGGCGGTGCGGTGCGGGAAGAGGTTATATTGCTGGAAGACCATGCCGACATGCTTGCGAAGGCGCAGCTTGTCGAGCTTGGGGGCGTTCACTTCGATGTCGAGGACCTTGATCGAACCCTGTTCGAAGGGAACCAGCGCGTTGACGCAGCGGATCAGGGTGGATTTGCCGGAGCCCGACGGGCCGATGATGCAGGCGACCTCGCCTTTGCCGACGCTGAGGCTGACACCTTTGATGACTTCGACATCGCCGAAGCGCTTATGCAGGTTCTCGATCGTGAGGAGGGCGGGCATGTCAGTTACGTACCTGGTAGCGGCGTTCCAGGCGTTGCGTCACCCAGGCGACCGGATAAGTGTAAATGAAAAACATCAGCAGCACGTAGCCGTAGAGCGGGGCGAGCAGGCTGGGGCGGTTGCCCTCCGCGGCCAGGACCTGGCCGGCGAGGGTGACGACCTCGTTCACGCCGACCACCGAGGCAAGCGTGGTGGAGGTCGCGAGGATGGCATAGAGGTTCATCCAAGGCGGGATCATGCGCCGGATGCTTTGCGGCAGGATAATCTGCCAGATCTGCTGGTGGCGGCTGAAGCCGAGGGATTCGGCGGCTTCCCACTGGCCGGGGGGGATGGAGCGGATGCCGCCGCGAACGATTTCCGCGACATTGGCCATGACCGGCAGGCCAAGGCCGATGACGGCTTTCAACCAGTCCGGCAGCGTAAAGGCCAGAGGGCCGATGCGCATGTGGAAGGGCAGCAGGAAGATCATGAAAAACAGCAGCACCAGCCAGGGGGCGTTGCGGAAGAACTGCGTGATGACCCAGGCGCCGGCGCGGATGGGGCGGATGGGGGAGATGAGCCCGAGGCCGAGAAAAGCGCCGAGCACGGTGCCGATGGCCATTGAGAGGACGCTGATCAGGATGTTCAGCGCAAAGCCGTGCAGCAGCAGGGGCGTCCAACGCAGGAGGGTGGCGAAGATGCCGGAAGAGGGCGGGGTGGCGCCCGCCGCATCCGCCGCGAAGGACGTGAGCAGCCAGATGAAGGTGAGGACGAGGCCGTGCCAGGCGGAGAGCCGCAGCGGCGGCAAAGCGCGCAGGCTGCGGCGCTGCAGCATTTCAGGCACAGGCAGCATGACGTCCATTGGCTTGCGCATCGGCTTGCTCATGTACCGAGCCCCGGCCGGCGGAGCAGCCGCTCCCAGATGTGCATGCCGAATACCAGCACGCCGACCAACGCAATATAGATGATAAAGAGCAAGATCATCATCTCCGGGACATTCTCATCGTCCGACCAGATCTGGTTGGTGACGTAGAGCAGTTCCGGCACCGCGATGGCGTATGCCAGGGTCGTGGTTTTGATGAGGTTGACCAGGTTATTGGTGAGCGCCGGCAGGCAGACGCGCAGACCAAGCGGCAGGACGATGCCGCGATAGGTTTGCAGCCGGGTGAAGCCCAAGGATTCCGCGGCCTCGATGGTGGCGGTGGGGATCGCCTCGATGCCGGAGCGGAAGATCTCGACATTGAAGGAGCCGGCGAACAAAATGAGGGAGAGGCTGGCCCAGATGAAGCCGCCGATCAGCGGATGGGCAATGCCGATGCTGTTCTTCACAGTCGGCAGCAGGGCGCTGAGGCCGAAATAGAAGAAATACATCTGCACCAAAGGCGGCGTATTGCGGAAGAGCTGGATATAGGCCTCCACCAGGCGGCGCAGCCAAACCGAGCGCGCGCCCTGCGCCCAGGCCCCCAATATGCCGACCAGGATGGAACCCAGGATGGTCACGATGCAGAGTTCCAGCGTGACCCAAAAACCTTGGATGAAGCGGGCACGGTCGAACGGGTCGTAGAAAACCGAGAAATTGATGCCGGTGGCATCGTTGAGGTGCGAAAACCACGCGGCAATCAGGTTCATCGGCAGGGGCTATTTGTACTTCTCATGCATTTGCGCGGCAAATTCCGAGGGTTTCAGGTTGTATTTGGTCTCCAGGGAGAGGATGTAGCCGGTTTTTGCCCAGTCGATAATGGTTTTCGACATGAAATCGGCAAAAGCGGGTTCGCCCTGGCGCACCGCAAGCCCCCAGGGCACGGCATCCTGGGACGCCAGCGGCATATCGTAGCCCTTCCAGGCCGGGTCCTGCAGCTTGCCTTCGATGGCGGTGTCATCATAGACGAAGGCGTTGCAGCGGCCTTGTTGCAGGGCGGTGAGCGCCTCGGCGACGCCGGTGAAGGCGACCAGTGAGGCGCCGTATTTTTCCGCGACTTCCTTATTATAGAAGGAGCCCTGGATGGCGCAGACCGGGACGCCCTGCAATTGGCTCCAGGCGGTGATTTTGACGGTATCCGGCGCCATGATGTTATAGCCGGAGGCGTAATAATCCGGGTGGACGATGTCGACGACCTTTTCGCGTTCGGGCGTGTCGTTCATCGTGGCGATCAGCAGGTCGATCTTGCCTTGTTCGAGGAACTGGATGCGGTTGGACCCCACGACCGGGACGAATTGCACTTTGACGCCCAGGCGCTGGGCGACGTTGCGCGCGAGGTCGACTTCCAACCCGACATTCTGGCCGGTCGGGCTCAAATAGCCGAAGGGCACATAATCGGCTTTGACGCCGACGACGAGCACGCCCTTGGCCTTGATATCCTGCAGCTCATCGGCACGAGCCGGCGCCGAGGCGGCCGCTATGCCGAGGCCGGTGAGAATGCCCAGCATCGCAAGTGATTTGCAGTTCATAAAACGACCTTTCCCATCGGATAAAAGATTATAAAGCGCCAACAACGCGTCGCTGACCCTCATACCCCCAGCAAACTGCCGATTTCATCCGGTCATGGCAAGGGTCGGGCGAGGGCGGCGTGTGCGCGTTCCGGGGGCGACGCTGGTGGGGGCGGGCACGCAACGGGCCGGCCGTTGCGAATGGCGCGATGAAGGGGGCGTTTGTTTTTTAGTTGCACGTGACTCTTGGTTTGCAATTTTATCTTTCGGATGACAAAATGAAGCGTGGTCTGCGGCATTTTTTGAAATAATTTGAAAGCTTTTGGTTCCGGCCGAAAGAGGTGCTTTTGGGCCTTTTGATAGACAATTTATTTTTCGTGTTAGATTGGCTGTGGCGAGGCGGTTTGGGCTTGCCGCTATGGTTGGGATTGGAGGCATATCGCTAACGGAAACATTCAAAGGCGGAAAAGCCCTGGAGGTTTGAGGAACGCAGGCTTCGGGAAAATTTAGGGAGAAAGAATGGCCGTTATAATGAACGCCCCCTTCCTGGCTTTGATGCTCTCACTGGTGATACTGTATTTTTCGGCGTGGGTTGGCGATTTTTTTTCGCAAGAGGCGCCGGAGCCAAGAGGAGGCAACACGCGAAGATTTCAACCTGATCATGGCCGCGACGTTGACGCTGCTGAGCCTGATCATCGGCTTTACCTTTTCAATGGCCGTCAGCCGTTACGATCAACGGAAAAATTATGAAGAGGCGGAAGCCAACGCGATTGGCACGGAGTATCTCCGTGCGGACTTGCTGCCTGCAGCCGATGCGACCAATGTCAAAGCTCTGCTCAGGAGTTATTTGGATCAGCGTGTGTTGTTCTATGAAACACGCGATTTGGATAAACGCCGGCGGATTGATGCGGCTACGGTTCGGCTGGAGACGAATTTGTGGTCCGCGTGCAGGCCCCAGCGATGCAGCAGCCAACGCCTATACGCGCCCTCGTGGTTTCGGGGATGAACGACGTCCTGAATTCGCAAGGATATACCCAAGCCGCCTGGTGGAACAGGATACCGGTATCCGCGTGGATTTTCATGGCGATCATAGCTGTCGTCTGCAATGTGTTGGTTGGCTATGGCATGCATCGCACCGAAAGCAAAAAGGTAATGCTCTTCGTTTTACCGATCGTTATTTCCATTGCGTTTTTTCTGATTGCCGACATTGACAGTCCGCTGGGCGGGGCGATTCATGTGCAGGCGCAAAATCTCCGCAGCCTCTTGCAGACGTTGAATGCGCCGGACTGATCTGGCTTTAACTGGGCGCAGTTATGCGCTGAGTGAGTGCAGGTGTGAGAGGGGGCGTGACAAGGACAAGCTGGTGCCGCCCCTGACCTTGCCCCTTGGCGAGGGCAAAGCGGCGGCGCTCGGGGAAATTTTGCCCCTGGCCGTTTCGGGCATAAGCCCGGCCGCCACCACGGACGCCCGCCTAACATGCACATCGGGGGCCGTTAGGGCGACTTCCAGCAGATCATTAGTATGCTATAATGAAAGGAGCTACGCTAAAAGGTCGAACTCAATGCTCCTGGCTCAGATTTTTCGTTCCCATGACGCGGCTTTGGTCATGCTGTTTGTTGCGCTTGTCATTCTGGCGGTATTTGGATCCCAGAAGCGGGCCGAACGGAGCAATGGTATCAAGGGTTTTGCGCGGTTTAGATGGCTAACACTCGCCGGCCTCACCGATCGGCGTATCAGGCGGTTTGCCTGGGCGAATTTTGTCGCGGGTGAGAGTGAGCGGCGCATCGATGCGCTGTTGCGAAATGCCGCTGAGCTGATTGCCATTGTCGATAGCAGATGGATCGTGAATTATCTGAGCTCCTCGGCTGAATGGCATGCGAGCCATGGTAAAGAGCTCGGCGTCGGAACGGATTTTCTGTCGTTCTTCGCCCCAGATGCCCGCGTCCAGGGCGTTCGGCTAATGGAAGCGGCGTTGGCCCATCCGGGGAAGCCGGTGCGGGAGGAAATCCGGGGCGCCAAGGAGGACCCGCAGGAATGGTTCGAAATTACGCTTAACAATCAATCCGCCGACCTGGTCATAGGCGGCACCATTGTGAACCTAAGAAACGTTACCCTCCAGAAAATGTCCACCCAGCTCATCGAGAACGCGCTGGAGCAGGCTCACGAAAAAGCGCGGCTTGCCGAGCAACATGCGCTGGCCTTGGAGCAGGCGCACGAGAAGACGCGAATGGCGGAGGAATATGCGCTGGAATTGGAGAAGGCGCATGAGGAGACACGCCTGGCCGAGGAACAGGCGCGCATGCTGGCGCGCCACGATGCCCTGACCGGATTACCGAACCGCCGGGTTTTTTCCACCGACCTGCAGACCGCGCTCAACCGCGCGCAGAGCGGCATGGCGACCTATTCACTGCTGCTCATTGATCTCGACGGGTTCAAGAAGATCAACGACCTGCATGGCCACCAGATCGGCGATACGGTGTTATGCGATGTCGCGCGGCGGCTTGAGACGTCGTTGCGCAAAAACGACATGGCAGCGCGGCTGGGCGGCGACGAGTTCGCGATTATCGCCGAGGGCGATGCGGAGCTGCCGGAGCATCTAGAGGCGGCGAAGCGCCTGGCGGGCAGGTTGGTTGGCGCGATCCGGCAGCCCATCCTCGCCTACGACAACAGGTTCGAAATCGGCGCGAGTATCGGGATTGCCTTTTGCCGCGCCAATGCCACGGATATCGGTAGCCTGTTGCGGGCCGCGGATATCGCGATGTACCGGGCAAAGCAGAGCGGCGGGAGCACTTTCCGCTTCTTCGAGCAGAGCATGGACGATGAAATGCGCGCGCAGGAGGCGATCGAAAGAGATCTCACCAAGGCGGTCGCGGAAGAACAGATCCGGCCCTATTATCAGCCATTGGTGGATATCGGGGAGCAACGCATTCGGGGATTTGAGGCGCTCGCCCGCTGGAATCATCCCGAACGGGGTTTTATTCCGCCGGATGTTTTCATCCCGATCGTCGAGCAGCTTGGCTTGATGACCGATATGACGGTCTCGATTCTGCGCCAAGCGTGCCGAGATGCCCGGCAATGGCCGGAGGATATCCGCCTGTCGGTCAATTTTTCACCCTCCGAATTGCAGGATGCGGCCTTGCCGGAGCGAATATTGGAGATCCTGGAGCAGGAGGGGGTGCATCCGGCGCGGCTTGAAGTCGAGATCACCGAGAACGCCCTGGTCAGTAATATTGACACCGCAAAGGTCATTCTGACGACGCTCCAGAAATTCGGGGTCACCATCTGTCTCGATGATTTCGGGACCGGCTATTCAAGCCTGTACCATTTGCGGGAATTGAAATTCGATAAGATCAAGATTGACCGCTCATTCGTGCAGGCGATGCAAAAGAATATGGATAGCGAGAAGATCGTCGATGCGATCCTGGGGCTGACCCATAATTTGAACCTGCCGACCGTGGCGGAAGGCATCGAGAACCCCGAGGTGCTGCCGTTTTTGGCGTCCAAAGGGTGCGAATATGGGCAGGGCTATTATTTCGGCAAGGCGATGGCCGGCGATCGGGTGCAAGAATTCCTGCGCAAAGAGGAACACGAACTCATGCCTGCGTGAGCGCAGGCGCGGTGATGCAGCAAGGCGTTGGGCGTTAGCCTTGCACGGCGATCTGATGCGCGCGGAAAAGCTGGCCGCCTTCGGCCAGAAACACCGCACCTAGCGCGATCAGGCTGCACACCGCAAAGCCCAGCGTGAGCGGCACGACGGTGCCGTTAAAGCTTTGGCCGATGAAAAAACCGATCAATGCGCCGATCACGGTGGAAAAGAAGCCTTGGAGCGAGGCGGCGGAACCGGCGATGTGGCCGAGCGGCTCCATGGCCATCGCGTTGAAATTGCCGGCCATCAAGCCGAAGCAGAACATCATCATGCCCTGCAGGAGCGTAAAACTCCAGATCGTCTCAAAGCCGCTGATGGCGACATAGGCGTGGAGGGCGGCAATCCCGATAAAGCCGAGCAAGGCGGTGTGCGAGATTCTGCGGGAGCCGAGCCGGTTGACCAGCCGCGCATTCACGAGCGAAGCCACCGCGATGGAGCCGGCGATCAGGGCAAAAATCAGTGTGAAGAAACGGGCTTCGTGGAAGACGCCGGTGAAGATTTGTTGTGCGGAGTTGACGAAGCCGAACAAGCCGCCGAGCACCAGGGTGGTGGCGACCGTGTAGCCAACCGAAAGGCGATTAGTCAGGGTGATCCGCGCGGCACTGAGAATGCCAGAGACCTCGATCGGCCGGCGATCCTCCGGGTGCAGGGTTTCGGGTAATTTCCGGTTGATCCAGAGCAGAATCAGCGTGGCGTAGAGGCCGAGGGCGACAAAGATCCCGGGCCAGGGTACTGCAAGCATGATTAATTGGCCGATGGAAGGGGCCAGGATTGGGACGCCGAGGAAGATCAGGAAGGACAGCGACATCACCCGCGCCATTTGCCGACCCTCGTAGCAGTCCCGGACGATGGAGACGGCCAGCACGCGGGTGCCGGCGGCGCCGAGGCCCTGGATGACCCGGGCCAGCATCATCCACTCGAAGGAGCGCGCCCCGGCGGCGGCGAGGCTGGCGGCGATGTAGACGCTCAGCGCCACCAGAACGACCCGTTTGCGGCCATAACGGTCCGCGAGTGTGCCGTAGACGATCTGCGCCGCGCCGAAGCCCAGTAGATAGGCGGTCACCACCCATTGCCGTTCATTGGCCATGGACAGCCCCAGCGAAGCGCCTATTTTGCCCAGAGCGGGGAGCATTGAATCGATCGCCAGGGCGTTGGTGGCCATCAATGCCGCGACCATCGCGACGAATTGCTTGAAGCCCATGCTGGGATGCGGGCTGGTTTGAGGTGCCGTGCTGGAAGTCATACGCTCGTCTAGCGCAAGGTGGCGCGTGGCGTCGATGGTGGGTCAGGGATGCCGACATGTATTTTAGGGTGTCGGCCCGTTAGGCGGGGCGGGGGCGCGCAGGGGGCGGTGGAGCAGGGACATGGAGGCGTAGGCGCCGATCCATGAGCCGAAAGCTGCGAAGCCTACATAGAACCAATGGCTGGTATAGCTGATGACCGCGAAGGAGGAGAGGAGATACCAGACGCTGCTCCAGGTCGCGGCGGGGAGGCGTTTGCGGGCTGAGACCGCGGCGGTGAATAGGACGTAGACGCCATCCGTTGCCGCGGTGGCGACGACGACGCCGGCGGCGATCCATGGGTCGATGACGATGGGGATCATGGTGCAGGGTTCCTCTCAACCGGGCGCTGCGCTAAGGCTGGAGCATCTTGTTTACCCGATCCCTTCAACCGGCTGCGTTATAAAGTGAGATAGAACGTAAATTGGCGACGATCGGCGTGGAGCAGCGCGATTTGGAGCAAAGGCTGGCGCAAGCGCGGGACTGCACGGCGCGGGGCGATGACGCGGCGGCGATACGAATTTACCTCGCGCTATTGGGACTCGATGCGACAAATCTTGCCGCGTTGATCGAACTCGGGCTTATCGCGCTAACCAATGGCCACCGGGATGCCGCGCGGACGGCGTTTATGCAGGCGGCGCATTGCCATCCGGGTGATCTGACCGCGCTGGTCACCTTGGGCAATATGTCGCTGGAGGATGGGGATCTGCCGGTTGCGCGGCTGCATTATCAGGCGGCGCTGGGGCGGGATGCGGATTGTGCGCAGGCGCATCAGGGCCTGGCCAGGGTGCTTAGCCATTTGGGCGAGGCGGCAGCGGCCGCTTTGCATTGGGAGCGAGGATTTGGCGGGCATGCCGTGATGGCGAGGCAGTATCGGGGGATGGGCCCGGGCGAGGATGTGTTGCTCCTGGTGGCGGCCCGGGGCGGGAATGTGCGGCTGCGGCCTTGGATGGATGACCGCATTCTGGCGGTGACGATCATCCATGCCGAGTATTACGATATGTCGCAGCCTCTACCGCCGCATCGGCTGGTGGTGAACGCCATTGGCGATGCGGATTTATGCGCCGTTGCGCTGGATAAAGCGCAAGCCATGATCGAGCGCAGTCCAGCGCCGGTGATCAACCATCCCGCGTGTGTGCGTGCCACCGGACGGGCGGAATTATCGCGGCGCTGCGCCGGGATTGAAGGGATGATCGCGCCCGAGATTCGCCTGATGCAGCGGGCGGATATTCTGGCGGCCGAGCATTTGCGGTTTCCGTTGCTGTTGCGCACGCCGGGATTGCATACGGGGCAGCATTTTGTTCTCGTGGAATCGAGCGAGGTTTTGGGCGAGCGGATGTCCAGGCTGCCGGGTGAGGCGTTGTTTGTCCTCGAATATTTGGATGCGCGCGGGGCGGATGGCATGGCGCGGAAATATCGCGTGATGTTCATCGAGGGAAAAATCTATCCATGGCATCTCGCGATCTCGCGCGATTGGAAAGTCCATTATTATACCGCGGCAATGGCTGATAATGCGATGCACCGCGAGGAGGAGCGGCGTTTCCTGGAGGATATGGCCGGGGTGCTGGGCGAGGGGGCGATGGCGGCGCTGGAAGCTTTGCGTCGCATGCTGGGACTCGACTTTGCCGGCGTTGATTTTGCGCTGCGCGAGGATAAAGCAGTTTTGTTGTTCGAAGCCAATGCGACGATGACGATCAGCACGCCCGCCGGGGCGCTATCGGATTACCGGCGCGCGGCGGTTGAGACGGTGCAACGGGCGACACGGCACATGCTGCTGCGACGGGTTCAGGCGCGCTGAGCGGAATTAAATAATTGGCTATCTCGAATTATGCATTGCCAAAATTGTAGCCTAGGCTACATGTTGTGCGTCATACACGATTCGGGACTTGGATAGATTTTACGCCGCCAGATTTTGTTGGGCTTTTCGATCATCGTCGGAACCCAGGTTTTCGTTCTAAAATCGGCGTCGGCGCTGAACAGCCCAGCCGGTATTTCGATTGACGGCGGCCCGCTCGGGGCGCTGACCATCTCCGGCGGCATGGATGGCTATTTCTACGGCCAGACCGGCACGTCGGAAAAAGGCTTGCCCGGAGCGAGCGCCGTGGGGGATAGCGCTACCGGGTTCAATGTCAGCAACGCGATTATCGGCCTGCAAAAAGGCTCCGGCGTGTTCCAGTTCATATTGGATATCGGTCCTGTGGATGGGCTGCCGACGTTGGGCATTGCTTTTCCGAAAGCGAGTCTCAAGGTCTATCGCGCCAGCCCGCTCTATCTGGGCTATGTGACCCTCGCACCGGCAAACTCGCCGGTGACGATTTCGATTGGCCAGATCAATTCGCTTGAAGGATATGAGGGCGGACTCGATTGGCAGAACGCGAATATCTTTTCATCGTCTCTATGGGAGATTTCCAATCAGAACAACCTTGGGGTATCGGGCACCTATACGCATGGGGCGCTTTCGCTGAGCGTTGCGTATGGCGATGGCTGGGATACGCGTGTGTTCAACTTCCTCCAGGCATCCATCGCCTATAATGTCACTTCCACCGATAGCCTGAATTTGTATTACGGCGGGAATCTCGGAAGAACGGGCCTGAACGCAACGACTTATTTCCAGATGCCGGTTGCGGCGGAGGCGTATTTCGTCAACTCCCAAACGTTCGGCGCTTATGACGCCTATGTGCGCGGCAATGTGAGCCTCGTGCCTGAGGTGCAATATGTTTATGCCAAAGCGGATCCTGAGTTGGGGATCGAGAAATACACGGGTAATTTCAGCGCCGCGGTGTTTGGGGATTATACGTTCGGAAACTCGCTTTACTCGATCGGCGCCATGGCGGAGTATTTTGACAGTATCGGCGGCCAGAGCAATTGGTATATCGCGCCGCGCGCCGAGGGGGTCGGTGTGGAGCTGACGCCCACATGGCAATATAAAAATCTCTTCTCCCGGCTCTCGGTGGGGGACGTGCAGTTGTTTAACCGGGGTGAGGGGACCGGGTATCCGGCGTATGGCAGGACCGGCAATGGCGCGAATGTCCTGCAGAGCGCGCTCGAAGTTGGAATCCTATTCTGACGGTCACAAAACGTGAATCGCCCACCGCTGGTGAAGCCTCGGGGGCGTCTTAACTGGAGAGCCCCGGGATGGAGACGCCGAAGATTTGCAGCAGCAGAATGGCGTTGAGGCCGAGAATGATCACGGTGCCGCCGATCGCGGAGATGTTGGTGAGCGCGCTATTGGCGAACTCGCCCATCAGGTCGCGGCGGCGGGTGAACAGCACGAGCGCGATCATCGGGATGGGCAAAGCGAAAGACAGGACCACCTGACTGATCACCAGCGCGCTGGTCGCGTTGACCCCGTAGCCGATGACCAGGAAAGCCGGGATCATCGTGACCAGGCGGCGCACCAGGACCGGGATGCGGAAGCCGACAAAGCCCTGCATGATCACCTGTCCGGCCATGGTGCCGACGGCCGAACTCGAAATGCCGGAGGCCATGAGGGAAATGAGGAAGACCACCGCAGCCCCGGCGCCAAGGAGCGGCGTGAGGGTGTGGTAGGCGGTCTGGATTTCCGAAACATCCGGGTGGCCCGCGTGAAAGGCGGCGGAGGCCATCATAACCATGGCCATGTTGACGGCGCCGGCGGCGGCAAGGGCGATGATGCATTCCCGGTTCGAGAAGCGCAGCAGCGACCGGCGCTCGGCGATGTTGCGGCCGGGGGCACGCGCCTGGGTAAGGGCAGAGTGCAGGTAGACCGCATGGGGCATGATCGTGGCGCCGATGATGCCGACGGAGACCGTCAAAGCCGCGGCGTTCGGCAGGGACGGGACCACGCTGTGTAGCCCGGCCTGGCCCCAGGCGACCGGGGCGATGAACATCTCGATGAGAAAGCAGAGGCCGACCACGCTGACGAGGGCCCCGATGATGAGCTCGATGGGGCGGAACCCGCGGCGGTCGAAGAGCAGGATCGCGTAGGTGACGCAGGCGGTGACGATCATACCGGCGAGCAGCGGGATTTTGAACAACAGCGAAAGGCCGATCGCCCCGCCGAGGAACTCTGCCAGATCGGTCGCCATCGCGGCAATCTCGCTGACACCCCACATGCCGTATACGACCGGGCGGGGAAATTGCGCGCGGCACATTTCCGCCAGATTATAGCCCGTGACGATGCCGAGCTTGGCGGAAAGTGCCTGGAACAGCATGGCGATCAGGCTCGCCATCAGCACGACCCAGAGCAGGCTGTAGCCGAAGGCAGCACCGGCCTGGATGTTGGTCGCGTAATTGCCGGGGTCCATATAGGCGATCGAGACGATCACCGCCGGGCCGGCAAAGAGAAGGGCAGAGCGCAGACCGCGCCGTCTGCCCGCGAGGACCTCCCGGATACCCATTGTCGTCTGATCGGTAAGGGTGGCTTTCGCTACGTTGGCAAAGTTGCTCATGCTAGTCCTACTTTAGACAGCTGAAATGTAGCTCAGGCTACACTTTTGACAAGAGGCTTTATCATCCTCCCCAGGTTACATTTTAATGTTTCTGCTGAATTTAAGGCAAAGTGACGGTTGGCGGCCGTTGCCAGCCGCCGCCCAGCGCCTTGAAGACGGCGATCTGGTCCTGGACCAAAGCGGCATCGGAGGCGGCGATTGCGGCGTCAGCGTCCACCAGGGTCTGTTCGGAGGTCAGCAGGTCCAGATTGCTGATCGTGCCGGCATTGAATTCGTCCCGCGCCAGACCGAAGGCGCGTTGTGCTTCCGCTTGGGCCGTAGCCAGCGCTGCGTGATGGTCGAGCTCCGCGTGGTAGATCGCCAAAGCCTGCTCGGTTTCTTTCAGCGCCTGCAGGACCACGGAATTGAAATTCGAGAGCGAGGCGGCGGCGCCGGCATTGGCCTCAGCGAGGCGGGCCAGCGGCCCGGCCATGTTCGGAAAGGTCCAACTGATGGCCGGGCCGACGCCCCATCCCAGGCCGTTATTGGAGCCGAGCATGTTGATTTGATTGCTCGCCCCTCCGTAAAAGCCGCTGAGCGTGATGCGGGGGTAGAGATCGGCGGTGGCGACGCCGATTTCGGCCAGGGAGGCGGCGAGCTTGCGATCCGCGCCGCGGATATCCGGGCGACGGCGCAGCAAGGCGGCACCGTCGCCGACCGGCATCAGGTTGTTCAGATGTGGCGGGGTGATGCAATTCTCGACCGTGACGGGGGCGTAGGATGGCGTCTGGCCGAGCAAGGCGGTGAGTTCGAACAAAGCCGCGCGGCGTTGCCCCTGCAGCGGCGGCAGGGTGGCGCTGACCTCGGCGACCAGAACTTGCGCGCGGACGACGTCATAATCCGAGCCGGCTCCGGCATCGCGGCGCTGTTGCTCGATGTCGCGTTCCTGGGTGACGAGGTCCAGCGATTTTTGCGCGACGGCGATCTGCTCGCCCAGGGTGCAGATCTGCCCGTAGGCGCGGGCGGTCTCGGCGGCGATGGTGATGCGAACGGCGTCGCGCTGGGCTTCCTGCGCTTCGGCGGTATCCCGCGCGGCCTCCACCGAGCGGCGCACATGGCCGAAGAGATCGAGTTCGTAGGAGACGTCGAGCAGGGAGTCGAACAGCCAGGTGGTTTGTGGCTTGCGGCCGGTGAGTTCCAGGATTTCGTCATAGGTGAGATCGCGCCCGTAGACGCCTGCCGCCACGACCGTGGTTTGCGGGTAGAGGGTGGAATGGACCCCCTCATAGACCGCGCGGGAGGCGGCGAGGTTCGCCTCGGCGGTTTTAAGGTCCGCATTCGCCGTAAACGCCTGGGCGATGAGCCCGTTGAGGACCGGGTCGTCGTAGAGCTGCCACCAGGCATCGGGAACCTGCGTTGCGGATGTGGCATCGGGGCTGGCGGAGATGAAGGGGGCCTGGGAGCCTTGGGGCGGGATGGGTGCGGTGTAATTCGGGCCGAGCGTGCAGGCGGTGAGCAAGAAAGCAGGGGCAAGGCATGCGCTGTGCCGGGCCGGGCTCATGGCGCTTGCTTTCGCTGGAAGAGCGGGATGTGGGAGGCCGGGGTGCGGGGCGGCTCCGGCAGGACCAGCAAGAGGATGATGAGCCCGCAAAGCGCGCAGGCTGCCACCGCGACGAAGCTGTCGATCGTGGCCTGGGTGGTGGCCATGGTCCGCACCACATTGGCGAGGAGCGCGGGGGCGCCGGAGCTCGGGTGACCGGCGCGGCTGATGATCCGCCCATAGATCATCAGCCGGTGTTGGACATCGGCATCGCCCACCGGCAGATGCTGGCCGATCAGATTGGAGGCGCGCTGCTCGCGGATGCGCGCGATGGTCGTGATAAAGGCCTGTCCGACCTCGCCGCCGAAGAGCCGGGCGATCTGGAGCATCGCCCCGAAGGATAGGGCGTCCTGCGGCCGCAGGTTGAGCACGCCAGTGAACACGATGCCGGAGAGGGCGAAGCTCTGGCCGACCGCCTGCATGAGTTGGGAGGGTAGAAACTGGTCCGACCCCCAGGATGGGGTTAGTCCATAGGCCACGGTCATGCAGGCCAGCCCGACCAGGCATAGGCCGACCGAGGCGATGATCCGAGGATCGGAGCGGCGCAGCATGAGCGCCGCGAGCGGGCAGATGATGAGCTGCGGGGCGGCGATCCAGATCAGGGTATCGCCAACCTGCAGCGCGCGGAAGCCGCGCACGCCGCCGAGGTAATAGGGGATGAGATAGGCCGTCGACAGGATGGTCAGGCGCAGCAGCGCGATCATGAGCAGCAAATAGGGCAGCGGGCGGGCAATGGCGACGTGATAATCCAGCCAGGGATTGGGGGCGGTCACCTCGTGGATGACAAAGGCGGCGAGCATCGTGACCCCGGCAAGGCCCAGGCCCCAGACCATGCCGGAATTCAGCCAGTCCAGCCGGTTGCCTTGGTCGAGTGCCGCGTAGATCAACGCCAGCCCGACCCCGCATGAGAGAAGGCCGTAGACATCTTTGTTGATGCGCGCCGGTGGCGGAAGCGGGCGCACGCCCCAATACAGGCAGCCCGCCATGCCCAGCGCCAGCGGGACGTTCTGCCAGAAAATCCAGTGCCAGGAGAGGTTATCGACATACCAGCCTTCGAGCGAGGCGGAGATGTTGAGGGAGAGTTCCAGGTTGAGCGCGTAGAGTGCGACGCCATAGGCCCAGAGGCGGGGCGGCATGTTGCGCAGGATGAAGCTCAGCGTGAGGGGAATGAAGCAGCCCGAGCCGAGCCCGCCAAAAAATTGCAGCACCAGCATGGTGGGCAGGTTTTGTGAAAATGGGATGGCGAATGAGACGAGGGCGAATTCGAGCGCGGCCAGGATCAGGATGCGCCGTGGGCCGTAGATACTGCCGACCCAGACGGCGACGGGGGTGACCAGCATCTGGGCGACGGTGAAGGTGGTGGTGATCCAGGCGCCTTCATCGAAACCGGCATGGATGGCGCCGCGGACATCCGTCAGGCCGAAGGTGGAGAGCCGGCCGGTGAGGGTCGAGATGAAGGTTCCGAGCAGCACGGCGGTCAGGCCGAGCCAGGGGATGGCCTGCTCGGCGAGCGGCGCGGGGGGTGGGGTTTGCTCCGTCATGGGGGCTGCCCGGTTTTGGTCGCCGTGTCGATCGTGGGGATGGCCGACATGCCGGAACGAAGCTGGCCGCCTAGCCCGTCGGGATCGTCGATGGCGATTTTGACCGCGATGCGCTGCACGATTTTGGTGAAATTGCCGGTGGCGTTGTCGGGCGGCAGGAGCGCGAATTGCGCCCCGGAGGCGGGGGCGATGGCCACGACATGGCCGTGCAGCGTGTGGCCGGAGAAGGTATCGACCGTGATCGAAGCGCGGTCGCCGATCACCACATGCGTAAGCTGGGTTTCCTTGTAATTGGCGATGACCCAGATATGCGGCAAGGCGGCGAGCGTGGTGACCTGGCTCCCCGGCGCGAGATATTGCCCCGGCAGCACCTGCCGGAGCCCGATGAACCCGTCCGTTGGGGCGAGGATGCGGGTATAGCCGAGATTGATTTTGGCCAGTTGCAGGGCTGCTTCCTCCGCGGCCAAGGTGGCGCGGGCATGGGTTTCCTGGGCGGCCAGCAGGTCGATCTGGCGGGAAACCGCCTCCGCCTGGGCGCTGTTCTGGTCGAGCTGCGCGGTGAGCTGGGCGCGGGTGGTGTCCACCCGCTCCAGCGCCTCGACCGAGGAGGAACCGGTGTTCAGCAGCGTGTGCTGGCGCAGCACGTCGCGGCCATTTTGCGCCAGGGTCGCGGCTGTAGAGGCCATGACCGCCCGTGCGGCCCGGAGATTGGCTTCCAGAAGGGGGCGTTGCGCCTGGACCTGGGCGATCTGTGCGGCGGCGGCGGCGACGTTGGCGGCGGCTTCGGCGACATTGGCGCGGTAATTGTCGTCGACAATTTCAACGATGAGCTGCCCGGCGCGGACTGGCGCGTAATCCTGCACGGGGACCGCGCGGACATAGCCTGCGACCTGGGCGCTGAGTGGGGTGAGGTCGGTTTGCAGATAGGCGTCGTCCGTCGTCTGGTACCGGGCCTCGCCCTGCCAGCGGTTCCAATGGGTGAAGCAGAGATAGAGAATGATGGCCGCGACCACAAAGCTCAGGATGCGCCAGACAAGTGCAGGAACCTTCGGAACCTTCCACCCCCGGGACGGGGCAGTGGGCGTCGCCATGTTCGGCCTCCCCATTCTTTATTATCGCATGTGTTTTCAGCGTTCTTTCATAGTGCACATGCGCGTGCCAAAGCGAACAAGAATTTTCTGCCGCTTTTGGGTTTTATGTGCGGGCAGGGGCCGGCGGCTACGGGTGAAACGGGATCGGCCGGTGCCGAAACGGGCAAAGACGGGCGTTTTGGGCGGAATTTTTATCAACCCTGTCCGCGCAATCTAATAATTGCACATCAGCAACATTTTAGGGGTTTGGCGGCGATAGCAAAATTGGCTTGGTTCGTCGGAACCAAGCCAATCGGAGAGGTTAGGCTTAAGCGTTCACGTCATCGGCCAGCAGGAACTGGCTGAAGGCCGCCTTGTAGTCCGCATGCCAGCGGGAGAGGGGCGGGCGGTTCTTCGTGATGTCCTGGGCGGCCCAGAGGATCCGGCGGTTATCGACTTCGCGGGTTACTTCGTTATCCGGGCAGAGAATGTAGAAATCGCCCGCATTCATCCCTTCGATCATCATGTCGATCACCTGATCCGCCGTCCAGGCGCCGGAGGGATCCTTTTGCAGCGAGGCCTGGGTCATGCGCGTGTAGGTCGAGCCCGGGATCAGCAGATGCGCGGTGATGTGGGCACCTTCCTCGTTGCGCAGGCTGTGGGCGAGCGCCTCGGTCAGGACCTTCACGCCGGCTTTGCTGACATTATAGGCGGTGTTGCCGGGCGGGCAGGTGATGCCTTGCTTGGAGCCGGTATTGATGATCGCGCAGGCGGTCTTCTGCGCCAGCATGCGCGGGGTGAAAACCTGCGTGCCGTTGATGACGCCAAAGAGGTTCACCTCCAGCAGCCGGCGCCAGCGCTCGATATGCTCATAGGCGCCGCCACCGGTACCGATGGCGGCATTGTTCATCAGAATGCTGACCTCGCCGAACGCGGCATAGGCGGCGTCGGCCAAAGCTTGGACTTGGGCCAGGTCGCTGACATCGGTGGGCACGACCAATACCGCGGACTGGCCCTCAGGCGATGCCGCGATGACTTCCTTTGCAGCCTGGTCGAGAATGTCCGAAGCGAGGTCCGCGAGGACGACTTTCAGGCCCATGGCGGCGAAACGACGGGAAGCGGCAAGACCGATCCCACTCGCCGCGCCGGTGACGACCGCGACGCGGCCGGCAGTTAATGCGAGATGATTTGTCATGATGCAATTCCTTTGTTTGGCGTGAGGCACGTGGTTTAAATAGGACAGGTATTCAGCCTGTTGTACGTGGGGCATATAGAACGTCCATCGGGCCGTGCGAAGCCTCTTGCCCTCCGGCAAGACCGATGAAATTCGAAACAAATGGACCGGATCGGTACGATGGACTATCCTGCTGGCGGCGGGAGACCGCCCAAAGAGAGGAGGGAACCGATGACGACCTATGTCGCGCTGGTGAACTGGACCGATCAAGGTGCACGCGATGTGACGGCCTCGCCGAAGCGGCTCGATACCGCGCGCCGTGAATTGGAGAGCATGGGTGGGCGTTTCCACAGCGTTTATATGACGATGGGCGAATATGACCTGATCTTCACCTATGAGGCGCCGGACGATGCTGTTGCGGCGCGGTTTACCCTGCTGTTGGGGCGGCTGGGCAATGTCCGGACGAAGACGCTGAAGGCGTTCCCAGAAGCGGCCTATCGGGAGATTATCGCCTCGCTCTGAGGCGTGGCGTGTGAGGCTCAAATGAGAAGCGTCAGTGCGTTACCGGCGTTGATTTTCATCGTGATCTTCGGCGCCGGACTGGCCATTGCTTATAGCGTCTATAGCGGTTTTGCTTTGGGCGGGAGCTTGGTGATTGCCGCTGGCGCCTTTGTGCTTGCGATTGCTGCTTCCTATGCCGTCAAAATCGCCAATCAGTGGGAAAAAGTGGTTGTCTTGCGGCTGGGGCGCTTCCGCTCCCTGGAGGGGCCGGGCTTGTTCCTCGTGATCCCGATACTCGAGACGGTGCCCTATTGGATTGATACACGGGTGATCACCACGGCCTTCAAGGCGGAAAAGACGCTCACGAAGGATACCGTTCCCGTTGATGTGGATGCGGTGTTGTTTTGGAAGGTGGTCGATCCGCAAAGGGCGGCGATCGACGTGGCGGATTATTACAGCGCCATTAGCTGGGCGGCGCAAACGGCGTTGCGCGATGTGATCGGCAAGACGATCCTCTCGGATATGCTGGAGGGGCGCGATAAAATCAGCGCCGCATTGCAAGCCATCATCGATTTGCGCACGGAGCCGTGGGGCATCCATGTCATCTCCGTGGAGGTGAAGGATGTTCATATTCCGGCCGCGTTGGAGGATGCGATGTCCATGCAGGCGCAGGCGGAGCGGGAGCGGCAGGCCCGCGTGATCCTGGGCGATTCCGAACGGCAGGTGGCTGAGAAATTTGCCGAAGCGGCGAGGAGCTATACGGAGGATCCCGTGGCCTTGCATCTGCGGGCCATGAACATGCTCTATGAGGGGTTGAAGCAGAACTCCACGATCGTCATCGTGCCGAGCTCCGCCGTGGACACGATGCAACTCGGCGGCCTGGCCGGACTGACGGCGCTGACGACGGGATTGGCGCAGAAAACGCCGCCGATACGCCAAGCGGGGTAGAAGCGCGGGGGGTTGAGGCTTGCCAATTTGCTTAAGCTGGACTCTACCCGCTGCATGAGACAAATCCGGCTTTCTGGACAGAGCATTTGGGTGGCCGAACTGTGCCGCCCGGCATTCAGCACGGCGATGGCCGTTCCGTTCCCGTCTTTGCGCTAAAGCGGGCATTTCCTGATGTGCGATTTTTGCGTCCCGCTTTCGCGGCGGGCTTTTTGCGGCGGCGCCTTGACGCTGCCGCTTTGGCGCGGCGCGCGCGGCCAGGCCCGGGCGGCAGGGCTGTTGGAGCCGGATCTGCGGCTGACCGGTACGGATACGGGCACACGCACGGTTGCCGTGACGCTCGATGCCTGTCCCGGGCGGTTCGACCGGCGGATTGCGGATGTGCTCGTGGAACGGGGCATTCCGGCGACGATTTTCGTCACCGCGATCTGGATGCGCTGGAATCCCGAGGCCTTTGCGTTTCTTAAAGCCAGACCTGATATTTTTACCCTTGAGAATCATGGCGCGCAGCATCTGCCGCCGGTGCTGGGCGATCTTCCGCTCTACGGCATTGCGCCGGCCGGGACGATGCCGGCGATCCGCGCCGAGGTGCTGAATGGCGCTGCGGCCATTATGCAGGCGAGCGGGTCGCGGCCGCGCTGGTATCGCGCTGCTGCCGGTATTTATAGCCCCGAAGCGATCCCCGCGATCGAGGCGCTCGGGTTTCGCATTGCGGGCTATTCGCTCAATTCCGACGAAGGTGCCTCGCTGCCGGCTTCGCGCGTTGCCGCGAATATCATGGCGGCGCGCAATGGCGATGTGATCGAAGGGCATATCAACCAGCCGCACCGTGAGAGCGGTGCCGGTATTGCCGCCGGGCTCGCCGCCTTGCATGCGGCGGGCACGCGCTTCGTGCGGCTCGACCAGCTAACCACCGCTTGACCTGCCCGTAGGGGCAGGTCGGCGATATTGGCGGATCTTATATCCCGCCGTCATAGGGCCTGACCCGGATGATCGGGCTTGCGGCCAGTTCCGGCTTGTCGTGCGATGCGCGTTCCTCGCCCAGCAACCGCGCGGCTACGCCGCCGAGGATGCCGCCGCAAATGGGTGCGAGCCAGAACAGCCAGAGCTGCCCGATATATTCGCCGCCCGCGAAAAGGGCCGGGCCGGTGCTGCGCGCGGGATTAACCGAGGTGTTGGTGACGGGAATTGAGATCAGGTGAATGAGCGTTAAGGCAAAGCCGATCGAAATGGGGGCGAAGCCACCGGGCGAGCTTGGCGCCGTCGATCCCATGATGACCAGCAGAAAGAAGAACGTCGCAACGACTTCCATGACCAGGCAGGATAATAAATTGTAATGCCCGGGGCTGAGGGCACCATAGCCATTGGCGGCAAAGCGACCCAGTTGGAAATCAGGCGCGCCGGTTGCGATGATGTACAGCACCGCCGCCGCCACGATGGCGCCCGCCACCTGGGCCACGATATAGGGGAGGATATCGCTGCCGGGGATGCGCCTACCCGCCCAGAGGCCGATGGTCACCGCGGGGTTGAAGTGCCCGCCGGAGATGGGGCCGACCGCATAGCACATGGTTAAAACGGTTAGGCCGAAGGCAAGCGCGACGCCCGCGAAGCCGATGCCGAGGCTGGGGAACGCCGCGGCCAATACCGCGCTGCCGCAGCCGCCAAACGTCAACCAGAATGTTCCGATAAATTCAGCCGCAGATCGTTTTATTATCGTCATATTGTCCTCCTGCAATTCCAAGTGCAAAACTCAGATGTTCGGTGACATGCGACTTAATGTGCACTATTCTAAGATATTGCCACAGACGTGAAATATCTCATCAGTGTCAAAATAACAGAGACAATTGGTGCGTTTATGTCTCGGAGGGTTTGATCATCGTGCTGACCATTTTGGTAAAACTAAGCGGCTTTTCGGCAATGATGCAAGCGACGATTTGACAAGGGACGCCCGGTCTTCGTAATGCCGGATAATATAAAATTTATTCCTTACTGTATCAGGGATTTGCTGCCGCGGGGCGGATAAAAAATTTGATAGATTTTGTCCGTACCGAGATGGTTTCGATACTGGCTGGTGCCGATCCTTAAATCACCGTAAGATTTCCTGCGTGCAAGATGCCGACGGGTGTTGCGTCCACTACGTAGAAATCCTTAGGATAAAACCGGATATCGCGTATCTGGTTCTCGCCATAACACAAAGAGAATGGTCACGTTCATGACAGGAGCCCGTGATGTCCTCATCATTTGCCGCCTTTGTCGATCCGGCACCCGCCGCAAACCAAGCCGCGGCCGCTTGGCAGCCGCGAGCGATGACGTCCCGGCTGAATAGCACCGAAGCTGACCCTATCGTGCCAGGCGCGCTGGTGCTGCGTTATTCGGCGGATAGCGAGATTTTTTCCGAGGGCGATGATGCAGATTTTTATTACAAAGTGGTGAGCGGTGTTGTGCGAAGTTGCAAATTTTTGAGCGATGGCCGTCGCCAAATCGATGCGTTCTACCAGGCCGGGGAGCTGTTCGGTTTTGAGACGCGCTGGGTGCATGGGCTCTCGGCGGAGGCGGTCTCGGACTGCTCCGTGATCGCGTATCGCCGGCGCGGCCTGGAAGAGATGGCGGCACGGGATGAGGGCACCGCGCTCAAATTATATTCCTATGCGATACGTTGCTTGGAGCGTACGCGAGCGCATGCCTTGTTGCTCGGACGC
Organism: uncultured Pseudomonadota bacterium; assembly: GCA_963737355.1. Taxonomy (GTDB): domain Bacteria; phylum Pseudomonadota; class Alphaproteobacteria; order Acetobacterales; family Acetobacteraceae; genus Acidocella. The sequence continues at coordinate 214,695 of CAVTSC010000003.1, forward strand.
GGTTCAGCGTCTCAGAAATTGGCGGCGTTTTTGTTGGAAATGCCCACAACCCGGCCGCTCGACGACATGCTCGATTTAGTGATGACACGCCAGGACATCGCGGATTATTTGGGGCTGACCATCGAAACCGTATCGAGGACGTTATCACAATTCGAACGTGATGGCGTCATCGCTTTGTCCACGGCGCGGCGTATTCGCCTGAAGAGTCGCACGAAACTGAGAAACCTATGTTCGTAATGGAATTGCTGTAGGCTGACATTGTTTTCGTTTTTTGCGCTTATCGTTGCAGGACATATGTCCCTGGCGCGGCGCAAAGTGGCTCATAGCCGGCAGCTTCGTCGCCCATTTTGGGGGGTGGTACTGGCGGGGAAGAGTGTGCGTTCAGCCATTCGATCCAGGCTGGCCACCAGGACCCTGCAACGGGCAATGCGGCTTCCAGCCAGTCATCCGGGGCGCGGTATTTGCCGTGGGCCTTGCGTTCCAAAATTTTAAAATGCCGGTTTGGATGCCCCGGCTCGCTGACGATGCCGGCATTATGCCCGCCGGAGCACAGGACGAAGGTAATGGCGCCGGAATTGAGCAAATGCAGCTTATGCACAGATCGCCAGGGCGCGATATGGTCTGTTTCCGTGCCCAGGACAAAAAATGGCAGGTCGATGTCGTTGACGGAAACGGGCTTGCCGCCGGCGGGAAATCGTCCTTCGGCAAGGTGGTTATTCTGGAACAGATGCCAGAGATATTCTGAATGCATCCGATAGGGCATGCGTGTCGTGTCCTGATTCCAGGACATCAGATCGGTGGGATGCTCATCGATGCCCAGATAGTAGCGCTGGACCAGCCGCGACCAGATCAAGTTCGTCGAGCGCAGCATTGTAAAGGCGCCGGCCATTTGCGCGCTGTCCAGATAGCCTTGGCTCCACATGAGATCGTCGAGGAAGGCGAGCTGCGCTTCGTTGATAAAAAGCTGCAACTCACCGGCTTCGCTGAAATCGGTCTGTGCGGCGAGCAATGTCAGGATGGCCAGCCGGTCGTCATGGTCGCGGGCCATCGCGGCCGCCGCGATCGTGAGCAATGTGCCGCCGAGGCAATAGCCCACCGCATGGAGTTTTGTAGCACCAGTAATCGCGAGGACGGAAGTGATCGCAGCCAGGACGCCTTTTACCCGGTAGTCTTCCAGATGGACCTCGCGCTGGCGCGCGCTGGGGTTCAGCCAGGAAATGCAGAATACGGTATATCCTTGGGCCACCAGGTAACGGATCAGGGAATTTCCCGGCGAGAGGTCGAGAATGTAATATTTCATGATCCATGCCGGAACGATCAGGATCGGCTCAGGCCGGACCTGGTCGGTGGTTGGCGCATATTGGATGAGTTCCATCAGCTCGTTTCTGAAAATGACCTGACCGGGTGTGACGGCCACATTCAAACCGGGTTGCAGCGGCAAGGGGGAGGAATTGCCTTGCGTTAGAATGTTGAGGTCATCGATAAAATGTTTCAGGCCAAGGCGTAGGTTTTGGCCGCAGGTTTCTTTGGTCACGGAGAGAACTTCAGGGTTTAGAAAAGGGATGTTCGATGGCGAGAGCATGTCCAAAAACTGTCTTGCCATGAAGGAGACCATGCGCTCATGGCTGCGCGACACGCCGTTGACGCCGTGGGTTGCCTGTTCCCACCAACGTTCGACGTGTAAAAAACTCTGCTCGAGGAGCCAAAATGGAAAATTATTCCAGCCGGCATAATCGAAGCGATGGTCCCCCGATTCGGGTGAGATGATGTCGTTGCCGGTGATGCCGAGCATATATTGCCATAGCGTCACGCCGTCCCGGCAGGCTTGTTGGAAGAGGAATGCTCGCCGCCCGGGCTGATTTGCCAGATGCGTTGCCCAATCCAGATAGGCGCCCATCAGGGCGGATGGCGATAATCCTCCCGTCAGCTTGGCTTCGGCGGCATGCAATTTCCGGTCGAATATTCGCATCTCTGCCGCGTTCACGGATAATTCCTCCGAAATGATGGTGCTCGTATTTATTGGGAGACGTTTTGGCAGATATGATTTGCATTAAATGCATTGTTCGCCAAAAGAAAAAACGGAGGCCGGGATGGCCTCCGTTTCACTAGCGAAGCCCAGGCGAGGTTGGTGTCAGGCGATTTCACGGGGGGCGATGCCGATGGTAATGACGTTGTCGCTCTCCTCCTGATGCAGTGCCGGGTTTTCCAGGCTTTGGTCATGTTGCAGCGAAAGCGCCACAAGCATGGCAAAGCCGAGCGTAACGCCAATGGCGAGAAGGGCGATTGTGTAGCTTCCGGTTGCATCCTTGACGCGTCCCATCACGTAGGGGCCGAAGAAGCCGGAGAGGTTTCCCAATGAATTGACCGCGGCGATGCCCGCGGCCGCGGCCGGGCCAGTGAGGAAGGTGGCGGGGAGGGCCCAGAAGCAGGGCTGCGCGCCGAACATCCCGAAGCCCGCGATCGTTAACAGGAGCATCTCGCCAACCGGGTTGCCGACCACCGTGGTTCCGGCAATGCACAGCCCGGCGATGAGCAGCGCCAGGCCGACATGTTCGCGCCGTTCGCGGGTTTGGTCGGAATGGCGGCTCCAGAAGACCATGCCGATAACGCCGGCGATATAGGGCAAGGTCGTCACGAGGCCGGTCAGCCCGAAGCTGAGCCCGAAATTATGCACGATCTGTGGGAGAAAGAAGCCGAGGCCGTAAACCGCCGCGTTGATGCCAAAGTAGATAAAGGCCAGCAGGATGACGCGGGTATTGGTGATTGCCTGCAGCGCGGTGAACTTGCGCGCCTTTTCACGAATTCGCGTTTCGATCGCATGGCGTTGCACGAGCCAGGCGCGTTCATCGTCGCGCAGCCAATGCGCCTGATCGGGACGGTCCGTGAGGTAGGCCAGGACCGCGAAGGACAGCAGCAAGGCCGGGATGGCCTCGATCAGATAGAGCCACTGCCAATTGGCGAGGCCGAAGCCATGCAAATAGAGCAGGAAGCCCGAGATCGGCCCGCCCACGACGGTGGAAAGGGGAATGGCCGCCATGAACATGCCGATCATCCGTGCGCGGTAGAGGGCGGGGAACCAGATGGTCAGGAAGAAGATGATGCCGGGGAAGAAGCCCGCCTCGGCGACGCCGAGGAGCACGCGCAAGCTCACGAACACGGTTGCCGGGCTCAATCCGGTCAGTTGTGCGATTTGCGGAATGAAGGCCTCGGCCCCCGCGACGATGCCCCAACTGAACATGATGCGCGCGATCCATTTGCGTGCGCCGAAGCGGTTCAACGCCAGGTTGGAGGGCACTTCGAAAAAGAAATAGGCGATGAAGAAAATGCCGGCGCCGAAACCGAAGACGGTTGCGGTGAAGCCGAGGTCTTTGTTCATGCTGAGTGCGGCGAAGCCGACATTCACCCGGTCCAGATAGGCAACAAAATAGCATAGCATTAAAAACGGCATAAGCCGCCACGTTACGCGCTTGATGGTGCGTGTCTCTAGATCCATTTTTGATACTCCTGCCCTAATTTCGAGATGTGATGCCCTCGATCGCGCCGGTCTGTTCCAGCGTCTCTGATGAATGAGACTATGGAATGTTGCGTTGTCGCGCGTCAACAAAAGTTTGCCGTGATGCGAGCGCGGTAAAACTACCGGCCAAAGCGGGATTCGGGCTGGCGGTTGTCTCCGGTCCGGCGGCGCCATGGCGTGCGGGCAGGGCAGGGGGGCTGCCATTGATGCCGGAAGCGGGTTATTTTAGAGGTGGTTTTAAGAGAGACTTTCCGGGGGAGGAGAGGCGCAGGATCATCAGCATTTGGGCCATCGCCGTCGACGTTATCGACGATGCGCGAACGAAATATCGCTATCGTGCCGCCAACAGCCACGCCTGCGGGCGACTACGTTTACAAGGGCAGAAACTACAAGGAATGTACCCATGACTCAAAAAGATCATAAATCCGGCACCGATGGACGCCTGCGGAGCCGCCGCTGGTTTGATAATCCGGAAAATCCGGGCATGACGTCGCTCTATATCGAGCGCTACCTCAATTACGGGCTCACGCGCGAGGAGCTGCAATCGGGCAAGCCGATCATCGGGATCGCGCAGACGGGCTCCGATCTCACCCCTTGCAACCGGCATCACATCGACCTCGCGCATCGCGTGCGGGACGGCATCCGGGATGCGGGGGGCATTCCGCTCGAATTTCCGATGCATCCCATTCAGGAGACCGGCAAGCGTCCGACCGCGGGGCTGGACCGGAATCTCGCTTATCTCGGCCTGGTGGAAGTGTTGCATGGCTATCCGATCGACGGCGTGGTGCTGACCACCGGCTGCGATAAGACGACCCCCGCCTGCCTCATGGGTGCGGCCACGGTGAACATCCCGGCCATTGTGCTCTCCGGCGGGCCGATGCTGGATGGCTGGTTCAAGGGCAAGCTCGCGGGTTCCGGCACGGTGATCTGGGAGGCGCGCAAGCTGCTGGCGGAGGGGCATATTGCCTATGACGAGTTCATGGACATGGTGGTCTCCTCCGCGCCGTCCGTCGGGCATTGTAATACCATGGGCACGGCGAGCTCGATGAATTCGCTGGCCGAGGCGTTGGGGATGAGCCTGCCGGGCTGCGCCATGATCCCGGCACCGTATCGCGAGCGCGGGCAGATGGCTTACGCCACCGGCCGGCGCATTGTGGAGATGGTCGCGGAAAATCTGCGCCCCTCGGACATCATGACGAAAGCGGCCTTCGAGAATGCGACGGTGGTGGCCGCCGCGATCGGTGCCTCGTCCAACTGCCCGGTTCATATGATCGCGATTGCCCGGCATATGGGGGTGGATCATACGCTGGATGACTGGCAGCGGCTTGGCGCGAACACGCCTTTGCTCGCCGATGTGCAGCCGGCGGGGCGGTTCCTCTCGGAGAGTTTCCATCGCGCGGGTGGTGTTCCGGCGATCATGCGGGAACTGCTCGCCGCCGGCAGGCTGAATGGCGGGGCGATGACGGTGTCGGGTAAGAGCCTGGCCGAGAACCTGGAGAATGCGGCGACGGCGGATGGCGATGTGATCCGGCATTACGCCACGCCGATGAAGGAAAATGCCGGCTATGTCGTGATGTCCGGCAATTTGTTCGAGAGCGCGGTGATGAAGGTTGCCGTGATCGACGAGGAGTTCCGCCAACGCTTCCTCTCCGACCCGGCCCGGCCGAATGTCTATGAGGGCAAGGCGATCATCTTCGAGGGGCCGGAGGATTATCACGCGCGCATCGAGAATCCGGATCTCGGGGTTGAGGATAGTTCGATCCTCATCATTCGCAATTGCGGCCCCGTCGGCTATCCGGGCAGTGCGGAGGTGGTGAACATGCAGCCCCCGGCGGCACTTTTGAAGCGCGGCATCAATGCGCTGCCGACCATGGGCGATGGGCGGCAATCGGGCACGTCGGGCAGTCCCTCGATCCTCAATGTCTCGCCGGAAGCGGCGGTGGGTGGCGGGCTTGCCTTGCTGCGCACCGGCGATCGCATCCGCATCGACCTCAATACCAACAAGGTCGACGTGCTGCTCAGCGATGGGGAGCTGGCCGAGCGCCGCGCGGCCTGGACGCCGCCGAAATTACACAACATGACCCCTTGGGAGGAGATTTATCGTTCCCAGGTGGGCCAGTTGGGCACCGGCGCTTGCCTGGAGCCGGCGACGCTGTTTCTCAATATCCTTGAGACACGCGGCGAAGCGCGCGACAGCCACTGAGGTTGCCCCGCCACGCCGCAGCCGCGTTCTGGGCTGTGGCGTGGCGGTGTCAAGATTGCGATTTGGCATGTGCTGTGTCAGGTCAGCTCTGGTGCAAAAAGACCTTTGGCCCAGGACGCGACATTGACACAAGACACGCTTTTTGCGCGAACGGCGCCGGCACCGCTTGCGCATCTGCTGCGGCCGACAAGACTCGAAGATATTGTCGGCCAGGAGCATCTCACGGATCCGAACGCCCCGTTTGCCCGGAAAATTCTGGCCAAGCGCGTGACGTCGTCCTTGCTCTACGGCCCGCCGGGCTGCGGCAAGACGAGCCTGGCGCGGGTGATCGCCACGGTCAGCGGCATGACGGTGAAGGCGCTTTCCGCGATCGATGACGGGGCCGCCGCACTGGCGAAAATTGTGACCGAGGCGCGGGAGCGGCTGGCCGGCACGGGGCGTCAGACGCTCGTCTTCGTGGATGAGATCGGGGAATGGTCGAAAAGCCAGCAGCGTAATCTGTTGCCCTGCACGGAAGATGGCAGCATCGTGCTGATTGGCGCGACCACCGCGAATATCGGGTTTTCGATCATCCCGCCGCTGTTATCTAGACTAACGGCATATGAGCTGAAATTGCTGACACGGGAGTCCTTGCTGGCGCTCGTTCAACGGGCCGCGGCGCATCTGGGTATTCAGATCGGCGCGCAGGCGTGCGAGCTGCTGCTCAGCCATTCGGTCGGCGATGGCAGGGCGCTGCTCACGCTGATCGAGGAGCATGCGATCGCGTATCCGGGTGAAGACATGGATGCTGCCGCGGTTCTGCGGATATCCGAGGCGATGCCGCGAAGGCATGATCGCGCCGGCGATCATCATTATGCCTTGCTCTCCGCCATGCAGAAGAGCATTCGCGGGAGCGACCCGGATGCGGCGGCACTTTATGTCGGCATGCTGCACCAGGGCGGCGAGCCGCCACGGAATATTTTTCGCAGGCTTATCATCATGGCGACCGAGGAGGTGGGATTGGCCGACCCCACAGTGCTGACCTATGTGCATGCCTGTGCCGAGAGCTTTGAGCGCGTCGGCGAGCCGGAAGGGGTTGATTTGCTCATGGCGGCCGCGATCCGCATTGCAACCTCGCCGAAATCCAATGCGACGCATCTGGTGAAGGCGCATGTCGCGCGGTTTCTCGCGGAGAATCCGGGACTGCAGCCGCCGCGATCGATCATCAATGCCCCGACCGAGCAGATGAAACAGGCCGGATACAAAAAAGGCTATCGCTACGACCATGATTTTCCGGACGGTTTCAGCGGTCAGGAATTCATGCCCGAGCGGATTGCGGACAACCGGCCGCGTTTTTATCAGCCGAAGGAGGTCGGCTGCGAAGCGGAAATCGTGACCCGGATGGCCCGACACGATCGCATCCGCCAGGCGGTCAAAGCGCATAATCAAGACTGTGATAATATCGAAGCCGAATAGCAGTGGTTCTGATATGCTCGCGCACGACGCCGGCCGGGTGGGGGCATATCCGACTGGAAATGAGGTCTGATCTCGTCGTTTTTTTTGCATAACAGATCAAAAAATGATGACATCGCGAGGCGAGTTAATGCCGCACACCACGTAAGAGGAGGTTGGCATGGACGAAGAGGTCGCACTGCAGCTAGCGGTCGAGAAATGGGATGGCCCGTTTGCGCCGGATATCCAAGCGAAGGCATTGAGCGCACTGGAAGCCGGATGCGTGATCGTGTTTTCCAAGCTGCCCTTCACCTTGAAGGAGCCGGAACGCAGGTGGTTGTCCGACGGCGTCTCGGACAACACGCGCAAGAATATTAGTTTCGATCCGGCCCTCGGCGCTGTCCACGGAACAAAGCTGGCTGGGGAGGAAATGACGCAGCTATCGGTCATGCTCGACCGGTTTGGCGGCCAGGCCGAGACGCTGGTGCGGGGCCTGTTCCCGCGCTATGCGCCGGCGCTGGAGCGTGCACGGACGAGTTTCCGTCCCGCCGAGATTTCCGGCCGTGCCGCAGCGCCGCGCAAGGACGATAAACGGCTACATGTTGACGCCTTTCCGACGCGCCCGATGCGGGGCCGGCGCATCCTCAGGGTGTTTACCAATGTCGCGCCGGACAGTACGCCGCGTATCTGGCGCCTGGGCGAGCCATTCACGGATTTTGCCGCGAAATTCCTGCCCAGAGTGCGTGCCGGCATTCCCGGGCAGAGCTGGGTCATGGCCCAGTTCGGGTTAACCAAAGGCCGCCGCGCGGCTTATGATTTCCTCATGCTCGGCCTCCACGACGCCGGAAAAATGGACACATTCTACCAGTCCCATGCGCCGGCGACGGAGATAAGCTTCCCGCCTGGGACGACCTGGCTGTGTTTTAGCGATGCCGTCCTGCATGCGGCCACAGCGGGGCGGTGCGCTCTGGAACAGACATTTCACATTCCCGTCGAGGCGATGGAGCGGCCGGAATTGGCGCCATTGCGTGTTCTGGAGTCCCTGGCCGGGAGGCCGCTGGTTTAGCCCCGGCAGCCCGGCTTGCCCTGCGCGTTTGTCTCATGCGCGCTATGGCGCTAGGGAGGGCTGCGACCTTTAATCTCGATTGGATTTTTGCCCCCGTGAAGCCGGCTTCCTTCACCTATCACCGACCGCATACGGTTGCCGACGTGTTCGCCCTCATGGGCCAGCTTGGGGAGACTGCGAAGCTGCTTGGCGGCGGCCAGAGCCTCGGCCCGATGCTGAACATGCGGATTGCCCGGCCGGAGCATTTGATCGATCTGAACGACCTCCTGGAGCTCGATTTCGTGCGGCCGCAGCCGGGTGGGATCGAGATCGGCTGCCTGACACGGCATCATCGCGTGGCGACGGACCGCGAGGTGGCGGAGGCCTGCCCGATCCTTGCGGCGGCCGCCGCGACCATCGGGCATTATGCGATCCGCCAGCGCGGCACGTTGGGCGGCAGCCTGTCCCATGCCGACCCGGCCGCGCAACTGCCGTTGATCGCGACATTGCTCAATGCCGAGATCCAGATTGGGAGCGCCAGCGGTAGCCGCATGGTCAACGCGCGGGAGTTTTTTGTCTCAAGCCTCGTCACGGCCTTGCAACCGGGGGAGATGATCACCGCCGTGCGTTTCCCCGTGCTGGGGGCGGGCTGTGGCTGGGGGTTGGAGATTTTCACGCAGCGTCATGGCGATTTCGCCATTGTTTCCGTCGCCACCACGATGCGCCTCTCCGATGCCGGGACGGTGCAAAGCCTTGAGCTGGCACTGGGGGGCGTCGGCGTTACGCCGGTCTCCCTGGAGGCATTGGCAGCCCGGTTCTGCGGCCACGCGCCGGATGCAGGCTGGCGCGGTGAACTTGCCGAGGCTGTCGGTGCGGCGATTGCGCCGGAAGACGATCAGCGCGTGCCGGCAGAATATCGGCGGGAACTGGCTGCCACATTAACGGCGCGCGCGCTTGAGGCTGCCGCCGCCCGCGCGGGGAATCATCATGTCTGATCACACGCTCATCACGCTCTCGGTCAACGGTGTTGACCGAGAAATCTCCGTGCCGCCGCGCCGTCTGCTCTCGGATGTGCTGCGCGATGATCTGCGCCTGACTGGCACGCATGTCGGCTGCGAGCATGGGGTGTGCGGCGCCTGTACCGTGCTGATCGACGACCGGCCGGCGCGCGCCTGCCTGACCTTCGCGGTCCAGATGGAGGGGCATGAGATCACGACGATCGAGGCGGTGGCGGTTGATGGCAAATACAGCCCGCTGCAACAGGCCTTGCATGAGGAGCACGGGTTGCAATGCGGGTTCTGCACGCCGGGTATCATCATGACGTTTGAGGCGTATCTGCGGGAGAATCCGGACCCCAGCGAGGCGGAGATCCGCGATGTGCTCTCGGGCAATATTTGCCGCTGCACGGGCTATCAGAACATCGTGAGCGCGGTGAAAAAGGCCGCCGCCATGATGCGGGAGCGCCAGGCATGAGGGCCGCACCGGAGGGTTTTACCCAGATCGGCCGCAAGCTGCCGCGCCGTGAGGATCACCGTTTCCTGACCGGTTCCGGGCGCTATATCGACGATATCGTGATCCCGGATGCCTTGCATGTGACCTTTGTGCGCTCGCCGCACGCGCATGCGCGGATTGTCTCGATCGACATAGCGGCGGCTTCTGCCGTTCCTGGCGTAGTGACAATCGTCACCGGGCGCGACGTGGCGCAATGGGCGACGACGTTGGAGGTGGCGCCGCCGATTGAAGGGTTGCGGCCGACGAAGCTGGCACCGTTCCCCGTCGACAAGGTGCGGTTCCAGGGCGACCTCGTGGCCTGCATCGTCGCGACCGACCGCTATGTTGCGGAAGATGCCGCCGAATTGGTTGAGGTCGAGTATGACGTGCTCGGCGCCGTCGCCGATATGGATGCGGCACTGGCCGAGAATGCGCCGCTGGTTGATGAGCACCTGCCAAGCAATCTGTTGTCCGAGCAAAATTTTGCCAGCGGCGACGTGGCCGCGCGGATGCAGGCGGCGCATGCGATTGTCGAGGCGACATTCTCGCAGCACCGGCAGACCCATATGCCGATCGAGACGCGCGGCTGTATCGCGGTTTGGGACGAGGGGCGCCAGCACCTGACCTTTCATACCGGCACGCAGGTGCCGCATCCCCTGCGCACGCAGCTTGCCAGGCGGCTTGGTCATCCGGAATCGCAGATCACTGTTTTGTGCCCGGATATCGGCGGCGGGTTCGGCCAAAAGATCGCGCTTTATCGCGAGGAGCTGACGATCGCGGCCTTGGCGCGTCACCTCAAGCGCCCGGTGCGCTGGCGGGAGGACCGGGCGGAAAATCTCCAGGCGGCCTGCCATGCGCGCGAGGCGCGTTGTCGGACCCGGACCGCCGTTGCTGCGGATGGGCGGATTCTCGGGCTTGAGCTGTCGCTGACCGAGGATTTCGGCGCGTATTGCTTTTTTCCGGGCAATTATATCGCGCGGGTGATCGCGCTGATCCTCACCGGCCCGTATCGCATCGCCGATTACAGCTATGATGTCCGCGTGGCGCTGACCAATAAATGCGGTGTCGGGCCAATGCGCGCCCCCATGGCGATCGCGAGCTGGGTGATGGATGGGACCTTGGATGCCATCGCGCGGCAATTGGGGCTCGACCCGCTTGCCGTGCGCCGCATCAACGCGCTGCAGCCGGGGGATCTGCCCTATACGATGGCAACCGGCGAAGTGCTGGAGGATATTACCCCGTTGCAGACGCTGGAGGCGGTTGCCGAGGCCATTGACTATGAGGAATTGCGCAAACGGCAGGCGGCGGCGCGTGCGGAAGGGCGGTATCTGGGGCTTGGCCTCTGCACCGTGGTCGAGCCGACGACTTATGGTTCGCGCTTCTATAAGGCGGCGGGGATTGCGGGCTCCGGCCATGAAGCCGCCTGGGTGCGGATTGAGCCGACGGGTGCTGTGCGCGCCTCGGTGGGGCTTATGGGGACCGGGCAGGGCTACGAATCCTCGCTCCCGCAGGCGGTGGCCGAGGGGCTGGGGGTTGATACCGCCAATGTGCGCATCGAGCTCGGGAATACGGATGTAGCGCCTTACGGCATGGGCAGCCGTGGCGCGCGCGGGGCGACCGCCGGGGGTGGTGCGCTCTTTTTATGTGCGCAGAAGGCGCAGGGCCATGTGCTGCGGATCGCCGCCCATATGCTGAAGCTGAACAATGCGGGAGATCTGCGGTTGAGCGAAGGGCGCGTGGCGCGGTTGATCGATGGCGCATGGACCGATAGCGGCATTGGGCTCTCGGATGTGGCGCGGTTGGCCTATCTGGACCCGATGGCGCTCCCGCCTGGGGTTGAGCCGGGGCTGGATTTCTCGCTGGCCTATGATCCGCCGCCGATGACCTATTCCAACTCGTCGCATGCCTGCGAGGTGGAACTGGACCCGCAGACCGGCCGGGTCACCATTCTGCGTTATGTGGTGGCCGAGGATTGCGGCACGGTGCTGAACCCGGTTGTCGTGCATGGGCAGCAGCAGGGCGCGATCGCCATGGGGTTGAGTGGCTCGCTGTTCGAGCATGTCTATTACGACGAGACCGGGCAGAATCTGAGCAGCACGCTCGCGGATTATCTCGTCGCCACGGCCTGCGAGCTGCCGAATTTCGAGATCCTGCCGATGCATACGCCCAACCGGCGCACCCCGGCCGGGATTAAAGGCATGGCGGAAGGTGGCGTCATGGGCGCGATCGGCGCCGTGACCAATGCCGTCAACGATGCGCTGGCGGCATTCGGCGTCACCGCCGAGCGCCAGCCTTTGACCCCCCCTTATCTTCGCGGCCTGCTACGCGGCCAAATCTAAGCTTCAAGGAAACAGAGACACATGGCGAATTTTCCGGAGATCAAGACAGTCGGGTTCATCGGGCTCGGGATTATGGGTCAGAGCATGGCCGGGCATATCCTGGCGGGGGGCTTTGCGCTGCACGTGTATAATCGCAGCCGGGCCAAGGCGGAGAATTTGCTGGCGCGCGGCGCGGTTTGGCATGACACGCCGGGCGAAATTGCGGCGGTGTGCGATGTCGTCATCACCATGGTTGGCTTTCCCAGTGACGTTGAGGCGATCTATCTCGCACCCGGCGGGCTGGTTGAGCAGGCCAAGCCCGGCACGGTGCTGATCGACATGACGACGTCGAGCCCTTCTCTGGCGCAGCGCATTGCCGAGGTGGGCGCCGCCAAAGGCGTTGCCGTGCTCGATGCACCGGTTTCCGGCGGGGATGTCGGCGCGCGCAACGCCAAGCTCTCGATCATGATCGGCGGGGATGCGGCGGCGGTGGAACATGTCCGCCCGCTGCTCGCCTTGATGGGCGAGAATGTCGTGCGCCAGGGTGAGGCCGGGGCAGGGCAGCATACCAAGATGGCGAACCAGATCACCATTGCCTCGAACATGATGGCAGTGTGCGAGAGCCTCTCTTACGCCAAGCAAGCGGGGCTCGATCCGCGCGTGGTGTTGAAATCCATCGGCGCGGGGGCCGCGGCGAGCTTCGCGCTCTCCAATCTCGGGCCGAAAATGCTCGATGGCGATTTTGCGCCCGGCTTTTATGTGCGGCATTTCATCAAGGATATGAGCATCGCGCTCGCCGAGGCGGAGCGCATGGGCCTCGCATTGCCGGGCCTCACCCAAGCCAAGGCGCTCTATGACCGGCTGGCCGCTTCGGGCCATGAGGATAACGGCACGCAAGCGCTGTTTCGTCTCTACGCCGGTATCTGAGTTCACGAAGCCATGAATATCAACGGCGAATACCGGATTCCCGCGCCGCAGCAGCTTGTGTGGGATGCACTCAACGATCCGGAGATGCTGCGCGGCAGCCTGCCGGGCTGTAAATCGCTCGAACAGACCGGGGCGAATGAGTTCACCGCAACCATTACCACCAAGATCGGCCCGGTCTCTGCGACGTTCAAAGGCAAGGTCGAATTATCGGACCTCGATCCGCCGAACGGCTATACCTTGTCGGGGCGGGGCCAAGGCGGGCCGGCGGGGTTCGCCAAGGGCAGCGCCAAGGTGCTGCTGGTGCCGGACGGTGAGGCGACGATTCTGCGCTATGATGCCGAGGTGGATATAGGCGGCAAGCTGGCGAGTGTCGGCAGCCGGTTGATCAAGGGCGTGGCATCGAATTTGGCCGAGCAGTTTTTCGGAAGTTTCGGCACGGCGATTACGGGCGGTGCGGTGCCGGTGGCGGAGACGGGTGTGGTGATGCAGGCGGCGATGGCGTCTGCTGCCCTGCCGGTTGCCAAAGCCGGGCATATTCCGCTGATCGATCGTTGCGCGTGGCTGGTGGCTGGCGTGGGGGTTGGCGTTGTCCTGACGCTGGCCAGCCTCGGCCGGCTCTGAACCTGGAGGACGACGCAATGGATGAACGAGCGATGATGGATCCGGAAGATGTTTTGGGGATCGCGGCCGCGTGGCACCACGCGGGCGAACAGGTCGCGCTGGCCACGGTAACGGAGACCTGGGGCAGCGCGCCGCGCCGCGCCGGCAGCCGGATGGCGGTGACGGTGTCGGGCAAAATCGCCGGATCGGTGAGCGGCGGATGTATCGAAGGCGAGGTTGCTGAAGCCGCTTTGCATGCCTTGCAGTCCGGCGCGCCAGCCTTGCTGGATTTTGGCGTGACGGATGCGCGGGCCTGGGAAGTCGGCCTGGCTTGTGGCGGCAAGTTGAAAGTCTTCGTGGAGCCGCTGACATGAAATTATCGATGATCGCCGCGCTGCAGGACGCCGCCGCTTCGCGCCGCCCCGTTGCGTTCGCCAAGAGGCTAAGTGATGGCGCGGAGTTTTTGCTCCCCGATGCGGCAGCACCCGCTTCGCTGAACGATGCGGGGGCGGCCGCTTTGGCCGCCGACCAGAGCGGCACGCAGGCGATTGACGGCGAAGCCTGGTTTATCGAGGCGCGCAACCCGTCGCCGAGGCTGTTCGTCATCGGTGCCGTGCATATTGCCCAGACTTTGGTGCCGCTGGCCAAGATGATGGGATTCTCCGTCGTGTTGATCGACCCGCGCCAGCGTTTTGCCAATGCGCTGCGGTTTCCGGAGACGGATATTCGCCATGAATGGCCGGATCGCGCGCTTGAGACGCTCCGCCCGGATGTGCGAACCGCCCTGGTCGCACTCACGCATGATCCGAAGCTGGATGATCCGGCGCTGGATCAGGCGCTGCGGTCTGACGCGTTTTACATCGGTGCGCTGGGGTCGCGGAAAAGCCATGCGGCGCGGCTGGAACGGCTGGGCGCGCTGGGCCATGATGCAGTGAATTTGCAGCGTATCCGTGGGCCGGTTGGGTTGAATATCGGCGCGGTGAATGCTGAGGAGATTGCCCTATCGATCATCGCCGAGATCGTCGCGGTGCGCCGCAATGGCGGTCTCGCGATACGGGCGGCGCATCGTTAAACGACGTAGCTGAAACCGGCAAACCTCGCGGGATGCCGGTTTTCCAAAAGGGCGTTCAAGCTGCCAGGTGCTCGACGGTGTAGCCTTCCTCGGTAATCGCCGCGATCATGGCGCCCGTATGGGTGGCGCCGGTGATGCCGACTTCCCCGGTCTCAAGGTTGATCTCGACCTGCGCTTGCGGCGCGACGCTGTGCACGGCCTGGGTGACGGCCCGCACGCAATGGCCGCAGGTCATGTGCGTCACTTTGAATTTCAGCATGTCGAAGGCTCCTATTTGCGGCAATGGTGGCGCGTAGATCGGGGTTCCCACTGTGGTAAGGTCAAGGGATGTCTGGAGATAGGCCCTTGTTTGGCGCCTATGTGCTGAACGCGGCCTTGCATCTGGACATTGCCTTGACCTTCCTATGATAGGAAGCCTTACCCTGCGCCTTGGCTTGAGGGCGAAGGAGTGAGGTGATGCCGAAGACCGCTGGCGAGGTGCTGGATTTTGGGATTGACGGGATGACCTGTGCTGCCTGCGTGGGCCGCGTGGAACGCGCCTTGCTGCGTGTGCCAGGGGTGGTGACGGCGGAGGTCAATCTGGCGACGGAACGCGCGCGGGTGACGTTGCTCGAGGGCGGGCAGGACCGGCTTGTCGCGGCGATTATCGCCGCCGGATATGGCGCAAAGCCGTTGCATGAAGGCGGCCAGGATGCGGTGGTGGATGAAGCACGGGCGAATGCCGCCCGGCGCGACCTGCGCTATGTGGTGATCGCCGCAATGCTGAGCGCGCCGCTGGTCGTTCCCATGCTGTCCGGCGGTTTGGTGATGCTGCCCGGCTGGGTTGAATTCATGCTGGCGACCCCGGTGCAGTTCTGGCTCGGCGCGCGGTTCTATCGGGCCGGATGGAAGTCGCTGCGCGCCGGGGCCGGGACGATGGATCTGCTGGTCGCGCTCGGCACCTCTGCCGCCTATGGGCTCAGCGCCTATTTGCTCGCCGCCGCCTGGTTGCGTGGCAGCGCGATGGCGCCGCCTCTGTATTTCGAGGCATCCGCCGTTGTGATAACTCTCGTACTGTTCGGCAAATTTTTGGAGGCGCGGGCCAAGCGGCAGACCGGGACGGCAATTCGCGCGCTGATGGCCTTGCGGCCGGAACAGGCACGGTTGCGCGAGGCGGATGGAACGGAGCGAGAAGTGGCGATCGGGGAAATCCGCCATGGCGATCTCGTTGTGGTGCGCCCGGGCGAGCGCATGCCGGTGGATGGGATCGTCCGGCAGGGGCTTAGTGCGGTTGATGAATCGCTGCTGACCGGGGAGAGCCGGGCGATCGCGAAGGCCGTGGGCGATCGCGTCACCGGCGGGGCGGTGAACTTCGATGGGCTGCTGCTGGTGGAGACGACCGCTATTGGTGCTGAGACGATGCTGGCGCGGATCGTGCGGCTGGTGGAGAGCGCGCAGGCAAGCAAGGCGCCGATCCAGCGTTTGGTGGACCAGGTTTCTGGCATTTTCGTGCCGGTGGTGCTGGGCATCGCGGCGGTCACCGCGCTGGGCTGGTGGTTCGCGACCGGCAATGTCGCGACGGCCATTCTGAATGCCGTCGCGGTGCTGGTGATCGCCTGCCCCTGCGCGCTGGGTCTCGCAACGCCGACGGCGATCATGGTCGGCACCGGGGCTGCGGCGCGCGGCGGCATCCTGTTCAAGGATGTCGACGCGCTGGCGACGGCGCATCGTGTGCAGGTGGTGGCGTTCGATAAAACCGGCACGCTGACAGAGGGCAAGCCGAAGGCTCGTCGCGCTGGAACCGGCACCCGGCCAGACGGCGGAAAAGGTGCTGCGGCTCGCGGCGGCGATGCAGGCGGGCAGTGAGCATCCCTTGGCGCGTGCGGTGCTGCGCCATGCCGCCGAGGCCGGGATCGCCGCGCTGCCGGCGAAGCGATCTGCGCGCACTGCCTGGGCGCGGCATGGCGGGCGATGTGCAAGGGCGCGCGCTGCAGCTTGGCAGTCGGCGGCTGCTCGAGGGGCGGGGGCAGAACCGGGCCTGCTGGCCGCGCGCGCGGCGGCGCTGGAAGCGAGAGGGGCGCACGGTGTCCTGGCTGCTCGATGTTAGCCACAGCCCAGCGCAGGTGCTGGGGCTGATCGCGTTCGGCGATGACGTGAAGCCGGGTGCGGCGGCTGCCATCGCGGCGCTGCGCGCGGCGGGGCTGCGCACGGTTATGCTGACCGGGGATAATGCCGGCAGCGCGGGCGATCGCGGGCGCTTGCTCGGGCGTCGATGAGATCCTCTCCGAATTGTTGCCGGAGGATAAGGTCGCGGCGATCGCGCGGCTGCAGGCAAGGCGGGCGGATCGTCGCCATGGTCGGCGACGGGATGAACGATGCGCCGGCTTTGGCGGCAGCGGATATCGGCATCGCCATGTCCACCGGCACGGATGTCGCCATGGCCGCCGCGGGCATCACGCTGATGCGTGGCGATCCGGCACTGGTGGCGGGTTCGCTCGAGATTTCCCGCCGGACCTATGCGAAGATCCGCCAGGGCCTGTTCTGGGCCTTCGCCTATAACGTGATCGGCATTCCGCTGGCGGCATTTGGGCTTTTGAGCCCGATGATCGCCGGGGTGGCGATGGCGTTCTCCAGCGTCAGCGTGGTGAGCAACGCGCTGCTGCTTACGCGGATGGCAGGCAGGATCTTGCTAGTGAGAGGGACTGTTCAGGTACGGCGGCCGATGGACGCGCCGCGCCTGTGAAATTTTGATGACGTCGCGGGTGATCGCCGGAGGAAATACATCTTGTGGTTGCCGTAACAAATAGCTCGCTCCATCGGCGCATGATAGAGGAAAAATTCCGTTCCTTTTGGCGGAATTACCTAAGGCGGCGCATCCGAGATGCCTTGACGCGCCTGGAATTTCATAGCTAACAAATTTGTCATGGACGTTATCACAGATATCATGTCGAACGAAGAAGCGGATACGATCGGGGAATTGCAGCTCTGGAATACCGCTGTCGAACTGAATATCAGGACGGCCGACGTCGAACAATGTTTTCTGGCTGATCCGACGTTGCCGGCGACGATCGTGACGGCAAATGGCCAGGTTGTCGGCGTTTTTTCGCGTAAGAATTTCATGGCGGCGATCAGCCAGCCATTTGGCCGGGAGGTCTTCATCAAGAGACCGCTCAGCGAATTAAAGAAAATGATGGATACGAGCCCGCTCGTTCTGCCCGCCGAGACAGCGATTGCCACGGCCTTGAAGGCAGCAATGTCCCGGTCGCATGAATTATGTTTTGAGCCGTTGTTAGTTAGATACGATAACTTCTTTGGGCTGCTCGAGGTCAATCAGCTGATGACGGCGCAGGCTCGTCTGCTTGAGCAAACGGTGCGAACCAAAGATGATTTGATTAAAAAGGTCGAGCGGACCGCACATGAGCTTCGCAAGACCCTCGAAGAACAAGAAAGGCTGGCACAGGAACTTTCCTATGCCAAAGAGGTTGCACAGCACGAAGCGACGCATGACTCTCTGACCGGTTTGCCAAACCGAAAACTATTCCTGCAGAGATTGGAAAGCGCGCTTTCCGCGCATCGGGAGGACCCGAAGCAAGATTGCGCCGTCTTGTTCATAGACCTGGATCGTTTCAAAATTGTTAATGACAGTCTTGGACATCTGGCGGGTAATGAGCTGCTGAAAGAAGTCGCGAGCCGGCTGAATGCGTTGGTCCGGAAGCGGAATCCTGGTGCGGTTTTGGAGCCTGAGACGGTATCTTCAGGAATGTCCCGTTCGGCCGACATGATTGCACGCCTCTCCGGTGACGAATTCACCGTGCTGCTGACAGAGAATTTGGGCAGCGGCTCTGCGAATTCCTTCGCAACGCGACTGCATAGTGCCCTATGCAAGCCCTTTAACCTCGGCTCGGAAAATGTTGTTATCAGCGCCAGCATCGGCATCGTTTCTTCCCTGTCCGGCTATGACAACACCGAAGCCATCCTACGCGATGCGGATATTGCCATGTATCGCGCGAAGGGGGCGGGCAAAGCCCAGGCCGTGAGCTTTATTCCGTCCATGCGCGCGCAGGTCGAAACGCGCCTGCACATCGAAAATCGTCTGCGCGATGCAATCGTCAAGCAGGAGTTTGAACTTCACTTCCAGCCGATTGTCGCCACGCGGAATGGTGGCATTACCGGGCTGGAGGCGTTGATCCGCTGGCGCGAACCGGCGGGGCTGATCTATCCCGATACGTTTATCCATATTGCCGAGGAGACGGGGCTCATCATTCCGCTCGGTAATTGGGTGTTTCGTGAAGCCTGCGATACGTTACGGAATCTGCAGAGCGCATGCTATGGTCATGCGCCGTTCAATATGAGCATCAACCTATCGGCATTTCAGTTCGGCCAGGCGGAACTTCCCGAAATGTTGGAGGAATTCGTTCGGATTTCGGAAATAAATCCGGGACGGGTTACGATCGAAATCACCGAGCGTTCGGCCATGGCGGATCCGGAAAAAGCGTTGGTAACGCTGAAGCGCCTGAAATCGATTGGCTTCCTGCTGGCAATTGATGATTTTGGTACCGGATATTCCTCGCTGAGCTATCTTCATCGGTTCCCGATCGATATCTTGAAAATCGATCGATCTTTCATTTCTAATCTGGATTCTTCCGCCGATGGCGGAAAGATCGTCGGGCTGGTGCTGGCGCTTGCCGATAGCTTGGGCATCACGGTCGTCGCTGAAGGTGTTGAAACCGAACATCAGCTCAACATCCTGCGAGAGCTTGGATGCAAATTTGCGCAAGGTTATCTTTTTGCGAAGCCTATGACGAAAGATAAAATTGCAGCGCTGTTGCTGAAATCCGCGTCGATTCCGCCACGTTCAGATGCTGAACTGGATCAGCTCGTCGGCTGAGAAAGCAGGGCGCGCAGCTCTTTTTATTTTCGGAGCTGCACGACCGCCGGCTTCAAGGCGTCGAGTTTGATGGGGCCGCTGCCGGCAGTGAAAATGGTGCCGCCGGTGAAGAGGATCTCGATTGGCGCGCCGGTGGAGAGGCCGGAAGCCAGGAGTTCGTCGGCGGTCATGCTGGCTTCAAGCATGGCGCCGTTGCGGGTGACGGCGACGCGCGCATGCGCGCCGGTGGCGGAAATGCGGCTGATCCTCCAGGCGCCATTATGGCGCGCCAAGGGCACCACATGGTGCGGGCGGATATAGGCTGCCGCCGGGCCATCCGGTGCCGCGGCCTCGCCAAGCGGAAAACCGGCATCGGCCTGGACGCTGCCCCCGATGACGGTGCATGGGACGCGGTTGCTCTCGCCCAGAAACTCATGGACGAAGACATTCGCGGGGCTTTGATAGATGTCGATCGGCATGCCCTCCTGGCAGATCTTGCCGCCATTCATGATGACGACGCGGTCGGCGAGGTCGAAGGCTTCCTCTTGGTCGTGGGTAACGAAGATGGTGGTGATTTTTTGCGCCTCGTGCAGTTGGCGCAACCAGCGGCGCAGGTCGCGGCGGACCACGGCATCCAGCGCGCCAAAGGGTTCGTCGAGCAGCAGAACGCGGGGCTGGCTGGCCAGCGCCCGGGCCAGCGCGACGCGCTGGCGCTGGCCGCCAGAGAGTTGCGCGGGATAGCGGCCGGCCAGGGTTTCCAACTGGATGAGATGGAGAAGTTCCTCGACGCGCGCTTTGACTTGCGCCTTTGGCGTTTTGCGGATGCGCAGAGCAAAGGCGATGTTCTCGAACACCGTCATGTGGCGGAACAGCGCGTAATGCTGGAACACGAAGCCGACGCCACGCTCTTTCGGTTTGTGCGCAGTGGCGTCGAGCTCGCCGATGATGATGTTGCCGCGGTCGGGCTGGTCGAGCCCGGCGATGAGGCGGAGCAGGGTGGTTTTTCCCGAGCCCGAGGGGCCGAGCAAAGCGAGCAACTCGCCGGGTTTGACGGTGAGGGCGATGTCATCCAGCACCGTATGGCCGCCGAAGGCGCGGGAGACATGGGAGATGGTGATTTCGGTCGACATGTTCAGGCAGCTTTCTTACGGCTAACGGCGTGGATCTCGTCGCGGTGCCACCATTCCAGGGCGGCTTTCAGCACCAGGGTCACCAAAGCCAGCATGGCGAGAAGCGAGGCGACCGCGAAAGCCGCTTGGATTTCATAACTTTCATAAAGGGATTCAACGGCGAGCGACAGCGTATCGGTTTGGCCGAATACCTTGCCGGAGACGACGGAGACGGCGCCGAATTCACCCATGGCGCGGGCGTTGCAGAGCAGCACGCCGTAGAACAGGCCCCAGCGGAGTTTGGGCAATGAGACGCGGAAGAAGATTTGCAGGCCATTGGCGCCGAGGGTGACGGCGGCTTCTTCTTCGTCATTGCCCTGTTCCTGGGCGAGCGGGATGATTTCGCGCGCCACGAAGGGGAAGGTAACGAAGGCGGTGGCGAGGATCATCCCCGGCAAAGCAAAGATGATCTGAATGTTATGGTCTGAAAGCCAGGTGCCGAAGAGCCCGTTGAGGCCGAAGAGCAGCACTTCCAGCAGACCCGCGATGACGGGCGAGATCGAGAAGGGCAGGTCGATCAGCGTGACCAACAGGTTGCGGCCGACAAAATCGAAACGCGCGAGGCACCAACTGGCGCAGACGCCGAAGACGAGATTGGCCGGGACGACGATGGCGGCAATCAGGAGGGTCAGCCAGATGGCGGTGGCGACATTGGGGTCGGTGAGCGCGCTGAAATAGGCCGCGATGCCGGCGGAGAGCGCCTGTGCGAACACCGCGACCAAGGGCAGCGCCAGAAAGATGGTCATGAATAGCAGCGCGATGGCGATGAGGATGTTTCTAACCACCATGGCGGCGCCTCACCCAAGCTTGCAGAAGGTTGATGGTCAGCAGGAGCACAAAGGAAACCCCCAGCATCAAGCGTGCCGATGGCGGTGGCCCCCTGATAGTCGAACTGGTCGAGCTGGGCGACGATGAGGAGAGGGACGATTTCCGAGATCATCGGCTTGTTGCCAGCGATGAAGATGATGGAGCCGTATTCGCCAAGGCAGCGCGCGAAGGCGATCGCAAAGCCGGTGAGGAGCGAGGGCAGGATGGCTGGCAGGCTGATGCGCATGAAGATTTGAAACGGTGTGGCGCCCATCAGCATCGCGGCTTCTTCCTGCTCGACCTCCAGATCCTCGATCACGGGTTGCACCGTGCGCACGATGAAGGGCAGCGAGACAAACATCATCGCGACGACGATGCCCGACGGAGAAAAGGCGATCTGGATGCCGAACGGGGCGAGCAGGCGGCCGATCCAGCCATGCGGGGCGTAGAGCGTGGAGAGCGCGATGCCGGCGACCGCCGTGGGCAAGGCGAAAGGCAGGTCGACCAGCGCGTCCGCCAGGCGGCGGAAGGGGAAGCGGTAGCGCGTGAGCACCCAGGCGACCAAGAGGCCGAAAGCGGCATTGACAAGGCTGGCGAGCAATGCGGTGGAGACGCTGACACGCAGATCTCCCAGCACGCGCGGCCGGGTGATGATGCTTAAAAAGCCGCTCCAGCCCAGCCCGGCGGTGAACCAAAGCATGACGCCCAGCGGACCGAGCACAATGACGAACAGCCAAACCAACGTAATGGTCAGACTGGGGGCAAAACCCGGCAAGATGCTCGGCTGCCGCCAGGTGAGGCGGCGGCCGGTTGCAGTTGAACCGGCCACAGGGGAAGTCATGGGAACTCCGGAACTCAGGTGCCCTTGCCGTATACCTGATCGAAGATCCCGCCATCACTGAAAAATTCCGGCTGCGCCTTGCTCCAGCCGCCGAACGCGGGATCGCGCACCGTGACGAGGTCGAGGCTGGGAAATTGATGCGCGTATTTGGCTTGCGCCGCCGGATCGCGCGGGCGGTAGAAATCGCGGCCGATGAGGTCCTGGGCGGCAGGGGAATAGAGATATTCGAGATAGGCGGTGGCAAGTTCGCGCGTGCCGTGGCGGTCGACGTTTTTATCGACGACCGAAACCGGCGGCTCGCAGAGGATGGAGATCGAGGGGACCACGACCTCGAAGGAACCCGGGCCGGCCTGCTGGATGGAGAGATAGGCGTCCGACTCCCAGCCGACCAGCACATCGCCGATGCCGCGCTGCGTGAAGGTGAGGGTGGAGCCATGTGCGCCCGCGTCGAGCACCGGGACATTGGCGAAGAAGGCCTTCAGGTAGGCGCGGGCGGCATCGGTGCTGCCGTTATGGGCCTTCAGCGCATAGGCCCAGGCGGCCAGCACGTTCCAGCGTGCGCCGCCGGAGGTTTTCGGGTTCGGCGCGATGATCTGGACGCCAGGTTTGACGAGATCGGCCCAGTCCTTGATGCCTTTCGGGTTGCCCGGCGCGCACGAGGAAGACGATGGTGCTGGTATAGGGCGTGGCGTTATCAGGCAGGCGGCTTTGCCAGTTGGACGCGATCAGGCCGCGCTTGGCGATCGCGTCGATATCGTAGGAGAGCGCCAGGGTGACGACATCCGCCTGCAACCCCTCGATGACCGCACGGGCCTGGGCGCCAGAGCCGCCATGGGAATAATGCAAGGTGGGCGTGGTGCCGGTCTTTTGCTGCCAATAGGCGCTGAACAGCTTGTCGTAATCGGCATAGAGCTGGGCCGTGGGATCGTAGGAGACGTTCAGCAGGCTGTTGGCGGCGGCCCGTGCCCTGCCGCCGCTAAAGCCCGCGGCAGCGCCGGCGGCGATGGCGGTAAGGGCAAGCGCTTGGCGGCGGGAGAGGGCGGCGGTCATGAGAAATATTCCTGATGCTCGTGCCGGTCAATTCCGGTCTCTCAGGAATAATATCCATTAATTCCTACAAATACAATAGAGATTGTTTTGCGAATTTTGCCTCGATCTTGGAAGATTTTCTCTGGTGTTTTCTAAACTGAAAGGTCGCTTTTGCATTGACGCTCGGCGAGCAAATGAGCGGCCAAGGAGATCCTCCTGGCCGTTTTTTGTCTCGGCCAAGGAGCATTTTAGGCGCTCCTTAGGCGGCTCGATTGCTGAGTGCTTAATCACGTCGCTTAGTCGGCGGCGAGGGCCATTTGCTTGCGGGCCAGGGACTGGCTCACATAGCTCTCGACGGCTTCGGTCACTTTATCGGCATGGTTGGCGAAGACATGGTCGGCGCCTTCGAACACGCGATAGTCGATCGCGACGCCTTTTTGCAGGTTGAGCTTGTCCACCAGTTTGCGCACGGAAAGTTCCGGCACCATCTCATCGGCATCGCCATGGATCATCAGGCCGCCGCAGGGGCAGGGGGCGAGGAAGCCGAAATCGTAATGCGCCGCCGGCGGGGCGACGGAGACCCAGCCGGAGACTTCCGGACGGCGCATCAGCAACTGCATGCCGACAAAGGCGCCGAAGGAGTAGCCGGAGATCCACAGGCCGCCATGGCCGGGATTGAGCGACTGCATCCAGTCCAGCGCCGCCGCGGCGTCGTTGATTTCGCCCATGCCGCCATCGAACTTGCTCTGGCTGCGGCCGACGCCGCGGAAATTGAAGCGCATGACGGAGAAGCCCAGGCGCTGGAAAACCTGATACATGGAATAGGTGATACGGTTATTCATGGTGCCGCCATGCAGCGGGTGCGGGTGCAGAACCAGCGCAAGCGGCGCGCCGCGCTCCTTGGCATGGTGGTAGCGTCCTTCGAGACGGCCTTCAGGCCCTGCAAACATGACTTCAGGCATTCTGTAACTCGTCTTTCATGATTACCGTGGTAGTCCTAGTCTTCGCTACGCAGTATTTCCTGACATAGCGACGGCCGCAATATGGAGCCATCCAAAAGTTGACCGAAGCTGGTCCGGACACTTAATTGATCCTCTGGGACTGAGGGGACACATGACGGATGGTTTACCATAGGGTTTCCCCTTTGGTCTGTTAATATAGACTGCTTCTGGTCTGCATATCCACGGAAATGTCGCATGGCCCTTATGTTTTTAGCGGAGACGGTTCGCGCCTACCGGGAGCGCGACCCTGCGGCGCGGTCGAATCTCGAGGTTTTCCTTTGCTATCCCGGATTGCACGCGGTGGCGATCCACGCTGTATCCGGGTATTTCTGGCGCCGGCGGATGTACTACGCTGGGCCGGTTCATCTCACATATCGGGCGGTTCCTGACCGGGAATTGAAATTCACCCTGGCGCGAAATTGGGGCGGCGGCTGATCATCGACCATGGGCTCGGGGTGGTGATCGGCGAGACCGCCGAGATCGGCGATGATGTGTATATTTACCATCAGGTAACCCTGGGCGGCACCAGCTCCGACCATGGCAAGCGCCATCCGACGATCGGCAATAACGTGATTATCGGCGCCGGCGCCAAAGTGCTGGGGGCGATCACGGTGGGCGATGGCGCGCGCATTGGCTCGAATGCGGTGGTGCTGGCGGCGGTGCCGGCCGGGGTGACGATGGTGGGCGATTCCCGCCCGGGCGTTGCAGCGCGGGCGCAAATCCGCGGGGTTTGATGCCTATGGCACGCCGGCCGAGCCGTGTCTGGACCCGTTGCTGCAGGAGCTGGCCTGCTGCGCCGTGAGCTGACGGATATCGAAAATAGGCTCGCCAGGATGCCGCACGACGACTACGTCATTTAGGCCATGATTTATTTGGATGCCAATGCGACCGAGCCCTTGCGGCCCGAGGCGCGCGATGCCGCTTTGGCGGCGATGGGGCTGGGCAATCCGTCCTCGATCCATCAGGCCGGGACGCGCGGCGCGGCGCGTGCTGGAGGAAGCGCGCGAGGCGGTGGCGCGGTTTTTCGCCGCCAGGCCGGCGGATGTGATTTTCTGCTCCGGGGCGACCGAGGCGAATGCGCTGGCGGTGCATGCGCTGGCGGCCGGACGGCCGGTTCTGGTCGGGGCCACCGAGCATGACGCCGTGCGCGCGGCCGCTCCCGATGCCGCGGTGGTGCCGGTGCTGGCGGATGGCACGGTGGATCTACCGGCGCTGGAGGCATTGCTGGCGGCGCATCCCGGGGCGCTGGTCTGCCTGATGGCGGCGAATAACGAGACCGGCGTGCTGCATGACATCGCGGCTCCGGGCGCGATTTGTAACGCGGCATGGCGCGTTGCTGCATGTCGATGCCGTGCAGGCGGCTGGGCGCTGCAACCGGGACTGGCTCGCGCTGGGGGCGGCGAGCTTTGCGATCTCCGGGCATAAATTCGGCGGGCCGATGGGCGCGGGGGCGCTGGTCGTGAGCCGTGGCCGCGCGGTGGCGCCGTTGCTGCACGGTGGCGGGCAGGAGCAGGGCAGGCGTGGCGGCACGCCGGCGCTGCCCGCGATCGCCGGGATTGGCGGCGGCGTTGGGCGGGGCTTACGATGCCGTGCGAATTGCCTGTCTATCGCGATGAAATTGAAGCATTTTGTGCTGGGCTGGGCGCGGTGCGTCATCGGTGCCGCGGCGCCGCGTTTGCCGAATACGCCGTGTCTGGCGCTGCCTGGCGTGCGGGCGGATACGCAGTTGATCGCGCTGGATATGGCGAAAATCGCGGTCTCCGCCGGGTCGGCGTGTTCTTCCGGCAAGCTTGCGGCGAGCCATGTGCTGGAGGCGATGGGGGCGGGCGCGCTGGCGGGGCAGGCGATCCGGGTGTCGCTGCCGTGGAATGTAACGGCGGAGGTGGTCCCGGCCTTTCTGCGCGGCGTATAAGTGCGATGGCCGAGCGTGCCTTGCGTGGCCGGCCCCGTTGCGCTTAAGCACGCGCGGGATAATCAAGGGTTTTACGATGCCGAAAATGACTTTTATCGAGCGTAATGGGGTTCCTCGGGAAGTGGACGCGCCTGTCGGCCTCTCCGTGCTCGAGGTGGCGCATAAGCATGGCGTGGATATCGAGGGTGCTTGCGAGGGTTCGCTCGCCTGCTCGACCTGCCATGTGATCGTCGATCCGGCTTGGGCGGGTAAGCTCGCCAAGGCCAGCGAGGACGAAGAGGACATGCTGGACCTCGCCTTCGGGCTGGAGAAGACGTCGCGCCTGGGCTGCCAGATCGTGATCTCCGAAGCGCTGGACGGGCTGGTCGTGAAGCTGCCGAGTGCCACCCGGAATGCGGCCGGATAATGAGAATCGTTGTTGCCATGTCCGGTGGCGTGGATAGCTCGGTCGTGGCCGGGCTGATGGCGCGCGCCGGGCATGAGGTGATCGGCGTGACGCTGCAGCTCTATGACCATGGCGTGGCTGTGGGGCGCAAAGGGGCGTGCTGCGCCGGTGCGGATATCCTGGATGCCAAGCGTGTCGCCGATACGCTGGGGATTGCGCATTACGTGATCGATTCCGAGCAGCGCTTCAAGGACAGCGTGATGTCGGCCTTTGCCGACAGCTATGCCGAAGGGCAGACGCCGGTGCCGTGCATCGCCTGCAACCAGCACCTGAAATTCGGCGATCTGCTTGGCATGGCGCGCGATCTTGGCGCCGAGGCGCTGGCGACCGGGCATTATGTGCGGCGGATCGAGGGCAAGGACGGCGCCGAGCTGCACAAGGCGGTGGATGAAAGCCGCGACCAGAGCTGGTTCCTGTTTGCAACGACGCAGGAACAGCTTGAATATTGCCGCTTCCCGCTGGGCGATGTGCACTCCAAGACCGAAGTGCGCGCGATTGCGGCCGAGATGGGGCTGGTGGTGGCGGAGAAGGCGGACAGCCAGGATATCTGCTTCGTGCCGACCGGGACCTATGCCGATATCGTAGAGAAATTCCGCCCGGATGCGCTCGCGCCTGGCGAGATCGTGACGGAGGAAGGTGCGGTGCTGGCGCAGCATCAGGGCATCGCGCGCTACACCGTGGGCCAGGCCAAGCGGCTGGGCAATGCGGCGCAGCTTGGCGGGCGAGGCGCAGGTGGTGAAGCGGATCGAGCCCGGGACGCGGCGGATTGTCGATTGGGCCGCGCAAGGCGGCGAGCCATGTCGTGCGGCTGCGGGATGTGAACTGGCTGATCACGCCGCCAACCGTTGGCGTGCGGGCCGGGGCGAAATTGCGCGCGCGGGACGTACCGCACCCGGCACTGATCACACCAGATGGGACTGGCGCGATCGTGCATCTGGACGAGCCGGCTTTGGCCGCACCTGGCCAGGCCGCGGTGTTTTATGACGGGTCGAGAATTCTCGGCGGCGGGTTCATTCTTTAATTTTCTGTACCCTCAGGTGGTGTAGTTCTGGCGTCGATACATTTTTTGATTGTGTCGGGGCGCAGGCCGTTCGATACTGATCCAAAACGGCAGGAATTCGAATGGCGAATGTCACGATTACATCGAGCGGGACGTATAGCGCCTACACGCTCTCGGCGCCGCTGACGAATGGCCAGAATATCGAATTTTTGAACAATGGCGGCACGGCGAATGGCGTGCTGATCCTGACCGATAACGGGCAGGGGAGCGCGTTTAACGTCACCACCCTGTACAGTTCCGGGACGGTTTCAGGCTATGGCGCGAATATCGGCGGCAGTATCCTGAATTTCGAGCCGGTGAGCGAAGGGGTGGGGGGCGATCAGGTCAGCATCCAGGTGGTGCGGGATCTGTTCGCGGAATTGTTGGTCGGCGGCACGGCGAATGCGGATTATATCAATCTCGTCGATGATATCCAGGCGGCCGCACAGAACGGCAACCAGATGCTGATCCTCCCCGATGGCAGCATCGACTTAACGCCCGGTACGCATTTTACGCTCGATGCCGCGCAGCAGGAAGTTATCGCGGATATTGGCGCCGCACTCTTCGGCACGGCGGCGGCGGCTGACGGCGTGACGCTGGATATCGCCTTTGAGGACCGCAGCAACCCGAACAGCAATGTTCCGTTCGTCGATGCCGTCATTACCGGGATGAATGCGACCGTGAATCCCTGTTTCGCGGCCGGGACCCGTATCCTCACCGTGCGGGGGGAAATCGCCGTGGAGGCGCTAAGCGTCGGGGACGTGCTGATCACCTATGCGGGGGAGGAGCAGCCGATCGTCTGGATCGGGCAGCGCGAGGTCGATATCGCCGCACATCCCCGGCCCGCGACCGTGCGGCCGGTTGTGATCGCGCCCGGCGCACTCGGCGAAAACGTGCCGGCGCGGCCGTTGGTGGTCTCTCCGGATCATGGCCTGTTCCTCGATGGCGTTTTGGTGCCCGCCAAGGAGTTGCTGAATTGGACCAGCATCCGCCAGGACCATGCGTTGGGGCGGGTGACCTATTACCATCTCGAACTCGCCCGGCATGATATTATTTTTGCCGAAGGCACGCCGGCGGAAAGCTATCTCGATACCGGGCATCGCGGCGTGTTCGATAATGCGGCACAAGGGCATATCCTCCCCCATCCGGCCTGGATGCAGCGACGCAGAGAAACCGAGAGCTGTGCGCCGCTCTGCCTCGAAGCCTCCAACTGGACGCCATCCGCCACCGCATCGCGGCTCGGCAGGGACGGTTGGCGAGGGCTTGAAGTAAGGCCAAGGGGCTCTGCCCCTTGGAACCCCGCGAAGGGCCGCGCCCTTCGATCCGCGATTTAAGGGTTTTGATCGGGGGGTGCCCGTGCTCGTAATGCCACCTGAGGCGCCCCCCGATCAAAACCCTTAGTTCTGGATTCCAAAGGCGAGCCTTTGGCGGGGGTCGTCGGCCCGGAGGGCCGCCTCTTATCAAACAAAATGGCGCGCCTCCGGCGCGACGGGGCAGAGCCCCTTGACCTTACTTCACACCGTCACCAGCGCCCCGCCGGCGAGGGCCAGATGGCGGTCGCCGGGGGTGGCCATGTCACGGTGGGAGATGGAGACGATGGTGGTGTTTGGGAGTTTTTCCTTGAGCGCGGCCTGGACGGTGGCGGTGAGGGGCGCATCGAGGGCGGAGGTGGCTTCGTCGAGGAAGAGCCAGTCCGGTTTGGCGATAAGGGCGCGGGTGAGGGCGAGGCGTTGCTGTTCGCCGCCGGAGAGGATCTGGCCCCAATTTTCGTTTTCGCTGAGGCGGGGGATGAGGTTTTCCAGCCCTACGGCGGTCAGGGCCTCGATGATGGCCGCATCCGGGACATCGGCTTCAACGCGGGGATAGGTGATGGCGCGCTTGAGGGTGCCAAGCGGGAAATAGGGGCGCTGCGGCAGGAAGAGTGCGGTGCCGTTCGGGCGCGCGACTTGCCCCTCGCCGAAGGGCCAGATGCCGGCCAACGCCGCGGAAGACGGTGGATTTGCCGGCACCGGAGGCGCCGGTGAGCAGGATGGGCTGGCCGGGCGGCAAGGACAGGCTGGCCTGATCGAGCAGTTTGCGGCCATCGGGCAGGCTGAGGGTGAGGTTGTTCAGCGTCAGCGCGTCGCCCTGTTGCTGGAGTTGCGGACCGGCGGCGGAGGCCAGGCGGGCCGCGGTGACGGCTTCTTTGAAGCCATGAAGACGAGAGACGGTGGCGCGCAGGGCGACGAGATCCGCATAAGAGCCGACGATCCAGGAGAGCGGGCCTTGGACATTGCCGAAAACGGTGCCGATCTGGACCAGGTCGCCGAGTTGGATGGCGCCTGCGAAGTAACGCGGGGCGGCCGCGGCGATGCGGGAAGATGCTGGAGAGCGTGCTGTATCCGTTGGTGAAGAAACCCAGGAGTTTCGTCCGGCGCATGATGGCCCACCAGTTCTCGCGCACATGGGCGAAGCGTTCGCGCAGGGAGATGAGTTCATCCGCCTCGCCGCCGGAGAGCGCGATGGCTTCGGGGTTATCGCGCACGCGGATCAGGCTGTAACGGAAATCCGCCTCCACCCGTTGCTGATTGTAGTTCAGCGTAATGAGCTTGCGGCCGAGGCGATGCGTGATCCAGGTGCCGATGACGGAATAGATGATGGCCAGCCAGAGCATGTAGCCGGGGATTGGTAATGCCAAAAATCTTGATCGAGCCTGAGATGACGAAGAGGACCGCCACGAAGCTGATGAGCGTCACGATGTTCGAGATCAGGTCCAGGCCGAGGGAGAGCGAGCTGGAGGTGAAGGCTGCGAGGTCCTGGGAAATTCGCTGATCGGGGTTGTCGATCCCCGCAGTGCCGGATTTGGCCAGGCTGATATTGTAATAGGCGCGGTCGGCCAGCCAGCGTTCGGTGAAATCGCGGGTCAGCCATTGCCGCCAGCGGATTTGCAGCATCTGGTTGAGGTAGAGCGCGTAGACCGCGACAAGGATGAAAACCGCCAGGTACTCTGCATATCCAAGCTCGATATAGGGGAAGACCGGCATGGTTTTGATGGAGAAAAGCAGGTGGATGAAGGCGCCGAACTGCTTGTTCTGCAAGGCATTGTAGAGGTCGCGCTGCCAATAGGTGAAGGCGACGTTCAACTCGGTGAGGACGAGGTTGAGCAGGATGATCGCAGCGAGCAGGCCGATGGCGGGCCAACGTTCCTCGGAAGAGAAATAGGGTTTTACGAGGCCCCAGCCCTCGCGCAGGCCCGTGAGCAGACTGGTCATCGATTGACGCATTATTCAGCTTCCATTGGTTGCAGGGCCGCGCCCAGGATTTGGGCCGGGATGGGGTTTGCCAAGGCCAGGCGGGGAGAAGCGCGCGGCGCGATGGCAAGGGGGGACCATGTTATTCCGGTTTGGTCAGGCGCAGCCGGATGACGCCATGGGCGGTCTCGGGCGCGATGGGCTTGCCTTTGCGCAGGATTTCGATCTGTCCGGCTTTGGCCAGGCGCTGGGCCGCGAGGCGAATGGGCGAGAGGCTGCCGCGCCATTTATCGCCCGCAGGATTGCCGGCGAGCACGCGGGCCGCGTCGGTCGGGCAGATCGATTTGTCCGGGCCGCGCGCGGCGAGGGTTTGCAGGATGGCTTGTTCGGCGGGGTCAGAAGTCATGGCGCAATCTTATGCCCAAAGCCGCGCCGGATAGGAAGGCGGTGATCGCGGATCGGCGGAAGATCAGCGCAGGGTCGCTATGGCGGAAATCTCTGCGGCGGCGACCGGTTGACTGAAATAATTGCCCTGGCCTTCATCGCAGTCGAGTTGCCGCAGGAGGTCGAATTGCTGCTCGGTCTCGATGCCCTCGGCGAGGATGGTGGAACCGAGCGCGTGGCCTGCCTCGATCACGGCATGGATAATGGCGGTATCGGCTGCGTCCTGGCCGAGATTCTGGAGCATCGAGCGGTCCAGGCGCAGCGTGGTGAGCGGCAGGCGCTTGAGCACGTTCAAGCTTCCGTAGCTGCGCCCGAAATTATTCAGCGCCATGCGCACGCCGATGCCGCGCAGGGCTTTCAGGGTGAAGGCGGTGATATCGTTGTCGTCGATCAGCATGGCGTCGGTGAATTCGAGTTCCAGGCGTTCCGGCGCCAGGGTGGAGCGATTCAGCGCCTCCAGCACATGGCGGATGAATTGGCTGCTTTGCAGATGGTGTAGCGAGAGCAGAACGCCGACGGTCAGGCCGGCGGGCCAAGTGACGGCATCGGCGCAGGCCTGATGCAGTGTCCAGCCGCCAATATCGTTGACGATGTCCGACCGCTCGGCGACCGGCATGAAATGGTTGGGCGTGATGAGGCCGCGGCGGCTGTGCTGCAGGCGAATCAGCGCTTCGGCCCCGCGGATACGCCCCGTGGCCAGTGACACCAAAGGCTGGTGGCGCAGCACGAAATCGCCGGCGCTGAGCGCTTGGCGCAAATGCCGGATGATGCGCCGCCGCTCGGTCAATTCGCGCCGCGTCATACGCGCACGCAACGTGCGGGAAGAGACCGGGGCGGCGTGCTCCAACGGCATCGCGAACGCGGCCTTTGGGTCCGGGTCAGGCGGGATTCTGGAATGGGGCATGGCGAGCGGCGCGGGTCATGCGCCGGAGACTGCATCAGTGAAACTTAACGACTGGAAAATGTTATTTGCAGAAATTTAGGCAAAGTTTTTGAAGAGCGTTCGATGGGTCTCTTCAATAAAGCCGCTTTGATGAGCCCGTTCGATGCGGCGCGTGCGCTGCGTTAACGCGTTGTTTGAGCCGGGAAAGGCGGTACGGAAATGGGGTTTGATGCAGGAAACACCTGCGACATCATGGATCGTCCTGGGGACCGCCTGGGGAATGACGGCAACGCCGCAGGCCAGGCCGAGTAACAGGCCGCGCCACGTCGCCCGGTGCCGCGGATATTTGCGGAAGATGTAGGATGGCTTTTTTAACTTCAACGCTAACCGCTCCTGTATTCACGTAACCCTGGGATGACAAATTTGTCACCTGTCTTGGAGCGCCTGTTAAGCGATGTGATCGAAATTTGCTGTTAAGGATCTGTTAACGTTGTGTGACGGTTTTCGAAAAGACCGCCTGCCCGAGATCGGCGAAACTGGCGGCGATGCCGTAATGTCGCAGGACATAGGCCAGTGCTGTATCGCTCGCCGGAGGAGCGGCCAGTCGCTGCAGGATGGCGGCGGCGAAGGCCTCCGGCGTCTTGGCCGCAATAAAGGGGGCGTTGGGATCTGGGGCGAAGCCTTCCAGGCTGGATGGGGTGGCGATGGTGAAGAGCCCGTGGCGGGCGTAGTCGAGCAGTTTGATTTTAAGGCCGGAGCCGACGCGGATCGGCGCGATTGCCAGCGCCGAGCGATGCAGAGCGGGGCTTAGATTTTCCAGCCGGCCGAGACGCGCAACGCCGGGGGGCAGGCGCGCGAAGGACGTGCCGCAATCGCCGACCAGGTCCAGCGTAACGCCCTGGCGCTGGACCTGCGGCCAGACGGCCTCGAAAAACCAGCGCAGGCCGTCGAGATTCGGCAAGGCGGCGCTGCCGACGAAGACCAGCCGATTGGTAAGCCGGAGCTGGCCCGGCGGCGGCGGGGCGGGGATCGCAGGCATGGCGGTGACGAAGATATTTTGTGCCGGGCATAACGCTTCCAGCAATTTGGCTTCCGCCGGCTGAATGGCCGCGATGTGCCGCGCGGCGCTGAGTGCGCTTGCCTCATCCTCGCGCGTCAGCCGTTCGGGCTGCACCCGGTAGCCGGCCGTGGTGAGCGCCAGATGGCGGCGATGGAAAACGTCATGCGCGATGATCACGCTGTTGATGCCGGCAAGTTCGGGCTCGGCCAGCAGGCCGGCGCGAAAGATCGTGTCGATCAGGACGGCATCTGGCCGGGTGCGGACGATGTAGTCGGCGCACCAGCGCAAATCCGCCTTGGTGCTGAACGTGCCCAGGACCGTGTCCGCATTGTGGTGCGCGCTGCGGATGCGGGCGACGAAGGCGACGGGAAGGGTATGCAGCGCGCGGCGCGTCAGGATTCGGATTATGGCGCCTGGCGAACGGGCGATCACCACGCCCTTTTTGCCCCGAATATGCGGGCCGGCCACCGGGAAGGCTGCATAATGTTCGATGGGAAGGGTCAGACGTGCGCCGGTCAACAGGACGGTAACGTCGTGCCCCAGGCTTTGCAGCCAGGAAATGATGGCATGGTTCAGCGCCAGATGCCCGGCAGCACCGGGCCTGGGCAGTTCATCCGTGACGAAGACGTAGCGCATCACGCCTGAACATAGCGCGTTGAAGAGCCTTTGCCTTCACGGGAGGGCAAAAGCAGGAAAGCCAAGGGGCGGAGCCCCTTGGCTTGGCGTTTTGGCTCAGGCCGCGTCCTGCGTGATGCCTTTTTCCGTCAGCAGGGTTTGCAGTTCGCCGCTCTGGTACATTTCGGTCACGATGTCGCAGCCGCCGATGAATTCGCCCTTGACGTAAAGCTGGGGAATGGTCGGCCAGTTGCTGAACGTCTTGATGCCGTCGCGGATTTCCGGGTTTTCCAGCACGTTGACGGTTTTGAACGGCACGCCGGTATGCTTGAGGATCTGGATCACGCGCGCCGAGAAGCCGCATTGCGGGAACATCGGGGTCCCCTTCATGAAGAGCATCACGGGGGAAGAGTCGATCTGAGCCTGAATTTCGACGAAAACGGGGTTATCCATGTGGGTAAAATTTCCTTATTCAGGGGCTGCGGTTTGCAAAGCCAATGCGTGGAGTTCGCCGCCCATGCGGCCCTGAAGGGCGGCATAGACCATCTGATGCTGGCGAACGCGCGGGATGCCGCGAAACGCCTCCGACACGACGGTAGCGGCGAAATGGTCGTTATCCCCAGCCAAATCCTCGATGGTGATTTGCGCATCCGGGAATGCGGCTTTGATCAGGGCTTCGATTTCGCTGGCTGGCATGGCCATGGTGAGCGTCCTTCAGGCGAACCATGCGGGGAAGAACCCCTCATGGGCATCGCGCAACTGTGTCAGAGATATGGCAACGGTATCGGAGAGTGTCAAATCCTTAACGTCATTCGCACGGCCGATATGTTCGGCGTGGACGCCCGCAGCCTTGGCGGCAGCGAGGAGGGCGTTGCCGTCCTTGACCGCCAGCACGTAGCGGGCCTGGTCCTCGCCGAACCAGAAGGCATGGGAGGAGGCATGCGCCGTGAGGGTCGCACCGGTATCGCCGGCCAGGGCCATTTCCGCAATCGCGACCAGCAGGCCGCCATCGGAGATGTCGTGGCAGGCGGCAACCGCGCCGCTCAGGATTTGGCCACGCACGAAATCGCCGTTCTTGCGTTCCGCGGCGAGGTTGATGGCAGGCGGTGCGCCGGCTTCCTGGCCCAGGATTTCACGCAGCCAGAGCGAGCAGCCGAGCTCGCCTTTGGTTTCGCCGACCAGGATCAGGTCGAGATCCGGGCTCAGGGCGAGGCCGGTGGCCTTGGCCGCGTCCTCGATGACGCCGACGGCGCCGATCGCGGGCGTGGGCAGGATGCCTTTGCCCTCGGTCTCGTTATAGAGCGAGACGTTGCCGGAGACGACGGGGAAGTCGAGCGCGGTGCAGGCCGCTGCCATGCCTTTGATGGCGGAGACGAACTGACCCATGATTTCCGGCTTCTCGGGATTGCCGAAATTCATATTGTCGGTCACCGCCAGCGGCAGTGCGCCGGTGGCCGTGATGTTGCGCCAGGCTTCCACGACCGCTTGGGCGCCGCCGGCCTCGGCATCGGCCGCGCAATAACGCGGCGTGCAATCCGTGGTGATGGCAAGCGCGCGGTTGGTGCCTTCCAGCCGCACGATGGCGGCATCGGCCGCGGCCGGGCGCTTGACGGTCTGGCCGCCGACGGTGGAGTCGTATTGGTCGAAGATCCAGCGGCGCGAGCAGAGATCCGGCGAGCCGACGAGCTTCAGCAATGCCGCGTCCAGGCCGATCGGCGAGGTGACGTTGCCAAGGGGTTCGGGTTTTGCGGCTTCCGTGTAGGGGCGGCGATAAAGCGGGGCTGCGTCCGAGAGCGGGGCCAGCGGAATATCGGCCTCGACATTGCCTTTATGCGTGATGACGATGCGGCCGGTATCGGTGATCTTGCCGATGATGGCGTAGTCGAGATCCCATTTCTCGATGATGGCGCGGGCCATCTCGGCGCGTTCGGGTTTCAGGACCAGCAGCATGCGCTCCTGGCTCTCCGAGAGCATCATCTCATAGGCGGTCATGCCGGTTTCGCGCTGCGGGACCGCATCGAGGGTCAGCTCGATGCCGACACCGCCTTTGCCCGCCATCTCGACAGAGGAGGAGGTGAGGCCGGCGGCCCCCATGTCCTGGATCGCGACGATGGCGTCCGTCTGCATCAGCTCCAGGCAGGCTTCGATCAGCAGCTTCTCGGTGAACGGATCGCCGACCTGCACGGTGGGGCGTTTTTCCGCCGAGTTCGCGTCGAATTCGGTGCTGGCCATGGTCGCGCCATGGATGCCGTCGCGCCCGGTTTTCGAGCCGACATAGACGACCGGGTTGCCGATGCCCGCCGCGGCGGAGAGGAAGATTTTGTCCTGGGCGGCGATGCCGACGGTCATCGCGTTGACCAGCGGGTTGCCGTTATAGGCGGGGTGGAAATTCACCTCGCCGCCGACGGTCGGCACGCCGACGCAATTGCCGTAGCCGCCAATGCCGCGCACCACGCCATCGACCACGCGTTTGGTGACGGGGAGTTCCGGATTGCCGAAGCGCAGCGCATTGAGGTTGGCGATGGGGCGCGCCCCCATGGTGAAGACGTCGCGCAGGATGCCGCCGACGCCGGTGGCCGCACCCTGATAGGGCTCGATGAAGCTCGGATGGTTATGCAATTCCATTTTGAAAATCGCGGCCATGCCCTCGCCGATATCGATGACGCCGGCATTCTCGCCCGGGCCGTGGATGACCCAGGGGGCCTTCGTCGGGAGTTCCTTCAGCCAGACGCGGGAGGATTTGTAGGAGCAATGCTCCGACCACATGACGGAGAAGATGCCAAGCTCGGTGAAGCTGGGCGTGCGGCCCATGATTTCCAGGACTTTGGCGTATTCCTCGGCGTTCAGGCCGAAGGATTTTGCGAGGGTCGCGTCTACGGTTTTCATGCTGCAGCCAGTGAATCGAACAGGGGTTTACCGTCGGTGCCGCCCATCAGCGGGTCCACCAGGTCTTCGGGATGCGGCATCAGGCCAAGGACGCGCAAATTGGGCGAGTAGATACCGGCAATGTCGCGCGCCGAGCCGTTGCGGTTGCCATCGGCGTAGCGGAAGGCAACCAGGCCTTCGCCCTCCAGCCGGTCCAACGTCGCGGGGTCGGCGGTGTAGTTGCCGTCGCCATGCGCCATCGGAGAGCGGAAGATTTCACCCTTGGCGTATTTCGCGGTGAAGGCCGTGTCGTTGCGCTCGACTTTGAGCTGCGTGTCCATCGAGAGGAAGCGCAGGCTTGCATTGCGCAGCAACGCGCCCGGCAGCAGCCCGGCCTCGGTGAGGATCTGGAAGCCGTTGCACACGCCGAGCACGTAGCCGCCGCGCGCGGCATGCTCCTTCACGGCGCGCATCACCGGGCTTTGCGCGGCCATGGCGCCGCAGCGCAGGTAATCGCCGAAGGAAAAACCGCCGGGGATGATCACGAGGTCGATGCCGGAGAGGTCGGTCTCCTTATGCCAGATGATTTTTGGCTCGGCGCCAAAGCTCTGGCGCACGGCGATCACCATGTCGCGCTCCCGGTTGATGCCGGGGAAGAGAAGTATGCCTGCTCGCATTGTATGGCTCCTGGCTTGCGGGCGGGGGAATTAGAGAGCCGGCCTTAGCCGGCGATCTCGACTTTGAAGCTCTCGATCACCGTATTGGCGAGGAGTTTTTGCGCCATTTCCTCGGCGGCTTTCTTGGCTGCGGCCGCGTCGGTCTCGGCAAGATCCAGCTCGATGATCTTGCCGGCGCGGACATCGCCCACCTGGGGAAAGCCGAGGCTGTTCAGCGCGTGGCCGATGGCTTTGCCTTGCGGGTCCAGCACGCCGTCCTTCAGCATGACGGTGACGATGGCCTTCATTGCATCATCTCCGGGCCCTTCATGTCGCGGGTGCCGGCTTCGGGCAGAATCCCGAGGCGGCGGGCGACTTCCTGATAGGCTTCCTCGATCTTGCCGAGATCGCGGCGGAAGCGGTCCTTGTCCATCTTCTCGTTGGTCTTGGCATCCCACAGGCGGCAATTATCCGGGCTGATCTCATCGGCCAGGACGATTCGCATGTCCTCGTTCTCGTACAGGCGGCCGAACTCGACCTTGAAATCGACCAGGGTGATGCCGACGCCGAGGAACAGGCCGGTGAGGAAGTCGTTGATGCGCAGCGTGAGATGCACGATGTCGTCCATGTCCGCCGGAGTTGCCCAGCCGAACGCGGTGATGTGCTCCTCGGCGACCATCGGGTCGTTGAGCTGGTCGTTCTTATAGTAATATTCGACGATCGAGCGCGGCAGGCGGGTGCCCTCGGGGATGCCGAGGCGCTGCGACAGGCTGCCGGCGGCGATGTTGCGCACCACGACTTCGATCGGGATGATCTCAACTTCCTTGATGAGCTGTTCGCGCATGTTCAGGCGGCGGATGAAGTGGGTCGGAATGTTTATTTCCGCCAGCTTCAGCATCAGGAACTCGCTGATACGATTGTTCAGCACACCTTTGCCGGTGATGGTGCCCTTCTTCTGGGCGTTGAACGCGGTCGCGTCATCCTTGAAATACTGAACAAGGGTGCCGGGTTCCGGACCTTCGAACAGGATTTTTGCTTTGCCTTCATAGAGCTGCCGGCGGCGGGCCATTTTGATACCTTCAGAATTTTTAACAGGAGCGGTCTATACCAACCTACGGGTAGCAGCGCTATGGCTGTAACCGCATGAATGATACGCGGGACTTCCCCATTTACCGGGCTGCGATCAGCGGGCTGCTCGCAATGCTGGTCGGGCTCGGGGTTGCCCGGTTCGGCTACGGACCATTGGTGCCGGCTTTGGTCGGCGCGCAATGGTATTCAGCGACCGCGGCTTTCTGGCTGGGGGCGGTCAATCTTCTAGGATATTTCTTCGGCGCGGCGCTTGATGCGCGGCTGGCGCGGCAGCGTTGCAGGCAAAGCCCGTGGTCGTGGCGTTGATGGCGGCGACCGCGCTCTCGCTCCTCGCCTCGGGCTTGAATTTCGGCGTGCTCTGGTTCGGATTCTGGCGACTGCTCTCGGGCGTTACGGGCGGTGTGCTGATGGTGCTGATGGCCGCCGCCGTCGTGGGCCGCGCGCCGCCAAGCCAGAAAGGCCGTGTCAGCGGCATCACCTTTGCTGGCATGGGCTCTGGAATTACGCTGAGCTCGGTACTGCTGCCGGTGCTGCTGCGCCATGGGCTGGTGTTCACCTGGCTGGGGCTCGGGCTGCTTTGCATTGCGGCGACTCTGGCTGGTGGCGATTCATCATGCCGGCTTCCGTGATCAGCACCGCGCCGAAATCGCAGGCGCGCAGCCGGGATCAGACCGGCCGGTGCTGTTGCTGGTGATGGCTTATGCCGCTGACCGCGCTCGGATTCGTGCCGCATATGCTGTTTCTATCGAGCTTCGTGGCGATCGGGCTGCATCGCGGCGTGGCTGCGGGGGCGGGGGTGATGGCCTGGCTTGGAGTCGCGGCGGCGTTGGGGCCGGTTATTCTGGGGCGGGTCGCGGACCGATTCGGGTTTTTGCCGACGCTGGCCGCCGGTTATGTGGTGATGGCGCTCGCCGTGGCTCTGCCGCTGGTCAATGCCAGTACGGTCGCGCTGGATATTTCCGCGATCGGCGTTGGCGCCGTGGGATTGGGGGCGGTGATGCTGGCGGCGGGCGCGATCGCGGGGCTGGTGCCGGCGCACCGGCTTGCCGCCGATTGGGGCGTTGCCACCATGGCCTATGCGGTGGCGCAGGCGCTAACCGCCGCCGGCTTTTCCAACCTGTTTCATCTCACCGGCAGCTATGCGCTGCTGTTCATCATCGGCGCGCTGGCCATGGTGGTCTCAAGGCGTGCTGGTGAGCGTGGCAGCGCGCTATCCGGTGGCGGCGATGGGCGGCGAATTCGGTCGCCGGTTAGAAATCCGTGCAGCGGCCGTTCTTTTCCCAATCGCCATAGCGCGTGGGCTCCGGGCCTTTCGGGCCACCGATTTCGGGCGGGAGTTTTGCCGGCTCGGGTTTTGGCGCGGGTGGCGGGTTTCGGGCTTGGTTTCGGGCTTTTCCATGCGGTTTATCTCGGTCTCAGATGTCTTATTGTGCAACCCAATTGCGCCTGCGCGATACGCTGCTGGTCCAGCAGCGCCCAGGAGGCGTTCGCGGGGGCGTGGGCGAGGGATTGCTTGAACAGCCCAAGCGCCTCGGGCGTGATGGTGCCGGCCTGCTCGGAGAGCGCTTCGGCGAGATAGGCCTCGCCCTGGCTGGCATCGGCGGAATTCGGGTCCTCGCCGGCCAGGCGCTGGCGGATTGCCCGATAACGGCCGAGAGCCTGGCGTTGACGGCCTCCTGCTGGGCGAGCCATTGCGCGTGCGGCTCGGACGGAACATTCGCCGTATTGCCCGGCAGATAGAGCGCGAAGGCGAGGATCGGCACGGCGGTGAGGGTCGCGATCAGCAGGAAGCGGGCATTGCCGTTCAAAGGCTGCTCGGTAAAGCCGTCGGCGGCGAGCAGGCGGCGCTCGATCTCAAGCTTCGCGCCATCATATTGCTGGGCTTCGATTCGGCCATCGGTCAGGTCGCGCGCCAGTTCGTCGAGCTGGGCGCGGTGCAGCGCGAGGGCGGCCTCGCGCCGGTTGCGCGTCGCCCGTTTGGAGACGAAGCATAGCCACGAGCAGCGGCGCCATCAGCACGATGGCGAGGCCGAGCATCATCAGAAAAATCATTTCAGCAGATCATTCAGCCGGGCGCGGTCGGCATCGGTTAGGGGGGCCGGAGGCGGCGTGCGGGTTTTGCGAGCCGCCCAGAAGATCAGGAAGCCCAGGATCAAAGCGAGGAAGGGCGAGGCATAAAGCGCCCAGGTAAGCGGCATGAAAGGCGGTTTCAGCAGCACGAAGATGCCGTAGCGCTGGACCATGAACTCCATGATGCTTTTGCTGGAATCCCCGGCGACGACATGCTGGCGGATGATGATGCGCAATTGCTGAGCCAGCGTGGCGGACGAGCCCTCGATGCTCTCATTCTGGCAGACCAGGCAGCGGAGCTGGTCGCCGATCGCCTCGGCGCGGGTTTCCTGCGCCTGGGTGAGCGTCACGCCATCGCGCATGACCATCTCCTGATCCTGAGCGAAGGCGAAGACGGGGAGGAGGGTGAGCAGGACGAGCAGGAATTTCATGAATATTGCCGCAATAGCGGGTTCAGCGTGCGGGCGACCACGTCATCGGTCAGCGCGCCGGCATAGCGCCAGCGCACGATGCCGTTTTTGTCGATGAAATAGGTTTCCGGCACGCCGTAGACGCCCCAGTTGATGGCGGTGAGACCGGACAGGTCGACGGCGATCCGCGCGTAGGGGTTGCCGTTGGT
Organism: uncultured Pseudomonadota bacterium; assembly: GCA_963737355.1. GTDB lineage: Bacteria > Pseudomonadota > Alphaproteobacteria > Acetobacterales > Acetobacteraceae > Acidocella. The sequence goes on from CAVTSC010000003.1 coordinate 255,916, forward strand.
GGCCAGGAATTTTGCAGTGTTCGCCGGCTGGTCCTGATAGGTGATGCCCCAGATCTGCAGGCCGGTTTTGGCGAGATGGTCGAGCATCTGCGCTTCCTCCAGGCAGGGGATGCACCAGGAGGCGAACCAGTTCACCAGCATCGGGCGCGGGGGGCGCCAGGAGGTCGGTATTGGCGAAGCCCGGGCCGTTATTCAGGCCGGGAAGCGAGAAGGCCGGCAGGCGTTTGCCGATGAGCGGCGAGGGCAGAGCATGCGGGTCGTAATCGTCGTTCTGCATGCGGCGCAGAATGGCGTAGAACCCGGTGCCACCTGCGGCGACGACGGCAAGCGGAATTCCGAACAACAGGCGGCGGCGGAGCGGGGACATTGCGTTAAGCCACCACTTCGGCGGGTTTCTTTTTCCGCGACGGCGCGCCGACGCGCAGGCGCCGGTCCGAGAGCGAAACGCCGCCGCCGAGGGCCATGATCAGCCCGCCGAGCCAGATTTCCGGGGCCAGCGGATGCCGGTTCAGGCGCAGTTCCGCGCCGTGGGTGCCCGCGGGCTCGTCGGCGAACACGGCGTAGATGTCCTGGAAGCCGTTGGTGTGGATGGCGGCGATGTTGGTCGTCGATCTGCTGCGCGGTGAAAATCCGGCGCGAGGGGTGCAGATTGAGGAAAACCTTGCCGTTTTCGCTGATGGAAAGATCGGCGACGCGCTGCGAGAAATTCGGGCCGGGGGCGTCGTGGATGTCGTTCAACGTCCAGGTATAGCCGCCGAGCTCGGTGGAAGCGCCGGGGGTGAGGACAACGACTTTCTGGGTCGCCAGCGTCATGCCGGCAATGCCGAGCACGGTGACGCCGAAGCCGATATGGCCGAGGACGGCGCCGATCGCGGCACGCGGCAGGGTGACGAACTGCGCCAGCGAGGTGCCGAGCGGCACGCGGAAGAGGCGCAGGCGGGTCGGCCAGATCCGTGCAGGGCCGCGAGCACGACCCAGATGCCGCCGGCCAGGCCCAAAGCCGCGATGATATGCCGGTTGGCCGCAACAGCCAGGAACACGATGAGAGCGACGGCGGCCGAGAGCCCCAGGCGCTGCAAAGCGGGGCCGATGGCGGCGCGCTTCCAGGGCAGCAGCGGGCCGACCGCCATCGCCACAATGATGGGCGCGGTGAGCGGCAGGACCGTCTGGTTAAAGAACGGCGCGCCGACGGAAAGCTGGATGCCGAACAGCAGATTGGCGAAAGGCGGGTAGAGCGTGCCGACGAACACCACCGCCGCGATCGAGCAGAGGAAGATGTTGTTGAGCACCAGCGCGCTCTCGCGGCTGAGCGGCGCATAGATGCCGGTCGCGGCCAGCACCGGCGCCCGGACGGCAAACAGCAGCAGCGAGCCGCCGATGGTAATGCCGAGCAGCGCCAGGATGAACAGGCCCTGATCCGGCGCCGCGGCGAAGGAATGCACGGAGTTGAGCACGCCCGAGCGCACCAGGAAGGTGCCCGGACAGGCTGAGCGAGAAGGTCGCGATGGCGAGCAGCACGGTCCAGGCTTTCAGCGCCTCGCGCTTTTCCACGACGATCGCGCAATGCAGCAGCGCCGTGCCGGTGAGCCAGGGCAGCAAAGCGGCGTTTTCCACCGGGTCCCAGAACCAGTAGCCGCCCCAGCCCAGCGTGTAATAGGACCACCAGCTGCCAAGCGCGATGCCGGCGGTGAGAAAGCACCAGGAAACCAGCGCCCACGGGCGCACCCAGCGGCCCCAGGCAGCATCGATCCGGCCTTCGATGAGGGCGGCGATGGCGAAGGCGAAGGCGACGGAGAAGCCGACATAGCCCGCGTAGAGCATCGGCGGGTGGAAGGCGAGGCCGGGATCCTGCAGGATCGGGTTGACGCCGGCACCATCGAGCGGCGGCGGCCAGAGCCGGGTGAACGGGTCCGATACATCGAGCGTGAAAAGCAGGAACCCGCCCGAGATCAGCCCCAGCACGCCCAGCACGCGGGCGCGCAGGCTGACGGGCAGGTTATGGCCGAAAAGCGGCGACCGTCGCGCCGCAGAGCGACAGCGCGACGCACCACAGCAGCATCGAGCCGTCATGATTCCCCCAGGTGCCGGTGATCCGGTACAAGAGCGGCACCGCGGAGGAGGAGAAATCCGCGACGTTCTCGACCGTGAAATCGGAGACCACGCCCGCATAGACCAGGCAGAGGAAGGCGGCCCGATCGCCAGGAAATGGCTCAGAGCCAGAGCGGGGGCTGCGCGCATGGCGCGCGGATCGCGCAGGCCGGGCGCGAAAATGCCGATCGACGCCCTGAGCAAAAGCAAAGGCGACAGCCAGGGCGAGCGCGAAATGTCCGAGTTCGGGGATCATGAGTTGGTGTTCTTCACTTGCATGGTATTCCAGGTATCCGCGGCCGGGGGCGGGCCGTATTTGGGGTTCCATTTGCCGGATTTCTGCAGCGCTTCCTCGACATCCTTGGGCATGTAGTCGGCGCCGTGCTTGGCCAGGATCTCGTCGGCGGCGAAGGTGCCGGTGGCGTCCATGGAGCCAATGGCGACCACGCCCTGGCCTTCACGGAAGAGGTCCGGAAGGACGCCGGTGAAGGTGACGGGAATGGAGGCCTGGCCGTCAGTGACGCGGAAGGAGGTCACCGGCGTGCCGGCGGTGATCGTGGTGGTCGACCGTTCCGGCTTGAACGATGCCGCCTAAGCGGAAGCTCATGCCCGGCGCCGGATTTTTGGCAAGGACGGTCGCCGGCGAAAAGAAATAGGTGAGGGTGGAGGAGAATGCCGCAAGGGACAGGCCGGTGGCCGCACTCAGACAAATGCCGCAGACGAGCACGACATAGAGGCGGCGCTTTTTGCGGCTGCGCATCAGCGGGTTCCCTCGCTGGTTTCAACCGCGCGCAGGCGCTTGGCCGCGCGTCTGTAGCGCGCGATAGGTGAGGAGGCCGATGGCGAGCAGGAAGGCGGTGGTGACGCCGTAGCTGCCATCGATGAAAGGGGTGAGGTTCATGAGCCGCGCTCCGCGGCCAGGAGAAGCAGGCTGCGGGTACGGCGCTCCATGATGGCGGCACAGAGGCGGGCGCAGACCAAGGTGAGGAAGCAAAGATAGAAACCGAGCGTGCAGATCAGCAGCGGGTAGAGCATGGTGATGTAGATTTTCGAACCGCCGGTGAAGGAGATGGTATTGCCCTGGTGCAGCGTGTTCCACCATTGCACGGAGAACACGATGATCGGCAGGTTGATGGCGCCGACCAAAGCGAGGATGGCGGCGGCGCGATGGCCATGCGCCGGGTTATCGAATGCGCGGATCAGCGCGATATGGCCGAGATAGAGGAAGAAAAAGCACCAGCACGGAGGTCAGCCGCGCATCCCAGACCCAATAGGCGCCCCATTCGGGCCGGCCCCAAAGCGAGCCGGAGACGAGGCAGACAAAGGTAAAGCCCGCACCGACGGGGCCGATTTCCTCGGCCGCCGAGATCCGCCAGCGGATGGCGCCAGATGATCGAGAAAAACGAACACACCGCCAGCGCCGCATAGCCCGCCATGGACACCCAGGCGGCCGGCACATGCACATACATGATCCGCGACGGCATCCCCCTGCTGCCAATCCGCCGGGGCGAAGGCATAGCCCCAGACGATGCCGACGGCGTGAGGAGGATGGAAATCGCCGCCAGCCCAGGGCAGCACGGGGCGCACCAGCCGGAGAAAACGCCCTGGATTCGCATAACGATGGAACCAATTGCCGGCTTTTCCGACACGACTGCCTATCAGGACGTTGTCATTCATAGGGGACTCATATGCGATATGACGTCGGATTTGAAGCAGCGCGAAAATTCAGGATAGACTAACACGTATGACAAATTATTGGCTTGTAAAATCAGAACCCGATGCGTTCTCATGGGATCAGCAGGTGGCCAACGGGATGGAGCCCTGGACGGGCGTGCGCAACCATAGCGCTAAAAATAACCTGAAAGCCATGAAGCTGGGCGATCTGGCGTTTTTCTATCATTCGAATATCGGCAAGGAGATTGTCGGCATCGTGCGCGTGGCGCGGGAGGCTTATCCCGATCCCTCCGCTGAGAGCGGCGACTGGGTCTGCGTGGATATGCAGGCCGTGGGGCCGGTGCCAAAGCCGATTTCGCTTGCAACCATCAAGGGCGATCCCAGGTTTAGGGACCTGGCTTTGGTGCGGCTCTCCCGGCTTTCAGTGGCGCCGGTGAGTGCGGAGCATTGGGAGCAATTATGCGCGCTGGGTGGCGTGAAGAAGGGAATTAAATGATGGAAACGGCGATTTTGGGCGGCGGATGCTTCTGGTGCATGGAGGCGTCGTTCTCCGAGCTGCAAGGAGTCACGGCGGTGCAATCCGGCTATGCCGGCGGCCATGTCGAGAATCCGACCTATAAGCAGGTCTGCACCAGCACGACCGGGCATGCCGAGGTGGTGGAGGTGAAATTCGATCCCGCGGTGATCTCATATGAGGATTTGCTGCGCGTGTTTTTCACGATTCACGACCCGACGACGCTCAATCGCCAGGGTGGCGATATCGGCACGCAATATCGCTCGGTGATTTTCCATCTGAATGCGGCGCAGGAAGAATCGGCGCGGAAAATCATTGCGGAATTCGAGGAATCCGGCGTTTGGGGCGCGAAAATCGTGACCGAGGTTTCGCCCGCGCCGGTATTCTACCGGGCCGAGCCGGAGCACGACCAGTATTTCGCCCGCAACCCGGAGTGCGGATATTGCCAGGCAGTGGTCGCACCGAAAGTGGCGAAACTGCGGAAAGTATTTGCGGCACGGTTGCGCAAGGCGGCTTGAAGCGGTTCTGAACATGCGGTGGCCGCATCGGCCGCCGCATAATGCTTGCGCGCCTGGATGCCGGGGCGTAAAGATACGGGGTTCGATCGCTGATTTGAACATTCCCGCGGGGCTTTGCGTTGAATTAATCATGGAAGCTGTTGCGATTACCGTGGCGAATGCGCGGTAGAGATGCGAACAAAAAATCGGTGAGGCCGCCAAGGCCTCGTTGCGCGGGTCGGGTCCGAGCAGGCTGAAGCATGGGAGCTTTGACACTTCCAGCGCGCTCCAGGCGAGGAGGGACAATGCCATGCATGATTCCAACCAGAAGACCGAGCATAAATCATTTAAGCATCCGGACCAGATTCGCGATTTCCCCCATGGCCGGGTGGAAGTCATCAATGTCGGCGGTGCGGAGGTCGGCCGCATGACCTTAAATCCCGGTTGGCGCTGGTCGAACGACGTGAAGCCGATTGTTCATACGGCGAGTTGCGAAGCGCCGCATTTTCAATATCACGTGGCTGGAAAGCTTGCGATCCGCATGGATGACGGCACCGAATTCATCGCGGGCCCGGGGGATATCACCTCTCTGCCCAAGGGGCATGATGCCTGGGTGGTCGGCGATGAACCCGTGATTGTCGTGGACTGGTTTGGCGCCAGCAATTACGCGAAGCGGCCATCATAGCCGCGTATCGTCACGGTTTAAACGAAAGGACGTTGATTATGGCACGCAAATATGTCGATTGCCGGCAATTCCCGAGCGACACCAAATGCACGGTGACGATTGCCGCCGATACGGAGAAAGAGTTGATGGAAGTCGCCGTGCAGCATGCGGTCGCGGTGCATGGGCATCAGGATACGCCGGAGTTTCGCGGCCAACTGAAACAGGCTTTTAAGGAAGGCGCGCCGCCTGCCTGAAACTTTCAGACGGCGCCAGGATCCGTTTTCAGGTGCTTGCGTTACAGCCGCCGGAGCACAAAAACTTCCGCGAGCGAGGCCTCGATCGCAGCGCCATGGCCGGCATCACGGGCTTCGATCATCACCTCGAGCTGCGCGTCCTGCACCGAGGGGCTGGAGAAGAGGCGGTGATGCGAGACTTCGATGATGTTGCCGCCGAGCGCGCCGATGCGCGTGGCGACTTCGGCCAGCATGCCCGGGCGGTCCGGCATTTCCAGCACCACGCGCATGATGCGGCCGTCCCGGAGCAGGGTGCGCATCAGCGTGTTGGCGAGGATGCGGGAGTCGATATTCGCACCGCATAAAGCGATGCCGACCTTTTTCCCGCGGAAGCGTTCGGGATGCGCGAGCACGGCGGCAAGGCCCGCGGCCCCGGCACCTTCGGCGACCTGCTTGGCGTTTTCGACCAGCATGGCAATCGCGCGTTCGATATCGTGCTCGGAGACCACGAGCACTTCCACATTCAGGGCGCGCAGCACGTCGAGCGGGTTCTGGCCGATATCGCGGACCGCGATGCCTTCGGCCACGGTTGGCCCGCCGACCTGGATATCCTGCCCGGCCAAAGCTTGCGCGAAGGCGGAGTAGTTTGCCACCTCGACGCCGAAGACTTCCGCTTGCGGACGCAAGGCGCGGGCCACGGTAGCGCAGCCGGCGAGCAGGCCGCCACCGCCAGTGGCGATGGCCAGCGCGTCCAGATCCGGCACGTCGGCGAACATTTCCAGCGCCATGGTGCCTTGGCCCGCCATCACCGCCTGGTCGTCATAGGGATGCAGGAAGAGCAGCCCGTCGCGGGCTTCGAGCATATGCGCATGGGCGGCGGCTTCGGCCAGGGTCTCGCCATGCAGCACCACATTCGCGCCCCAGGAGGCGGTGCGGGTGACCTTGGTGGCCGGGGTGTGCCGCGGCATGACGATGGTGGCCTTGATGCCGGCAAGCTGGGCGTGGCGCGCGACGGCCTGGGCATGGTTGCCGGCGGACATGGCGACGACACCGGCCTTGCGCTCCTCAGGGCTCAGCAGCGCGATACGATTGGCGGCGCCGCGCTCCTTAAACGCGCCGGTTGCCTGAAGATGGTCGTATTTGAGGTAGATTTCTGCGCCGGTCAGGCGCGACAGCCCGTCCGAGCGCAGAAAGGGGGAGCGCAGGACCGCCCCTTCGATCCGCTTCGCGGCGTCCTGGACATCCCCGAGGCTGAGCATCAGCCGTAAGTGATCTTGAGGATTTCGTAGGAACGATCGCCGCCGGGGGCGGGCACGGCCACCGTGTCGCCCACGCGCTTGGCGATCAATGCTTTGGCAAGCGGTGAGGTGATCGACAGGCGCGCCTGCTTCACATCGGCTTCATGCGTGCCGACGATCTGGTAGGTGAACTCCTTCTCGGTATCCTCATCGACAATCAACACACTGGCGCCGAACATGACGGTGTCACCAGAAAGAGTTGCAGGATCAATCACTTCCGCGGCGGAAGTGATTTCTTCCAGCTCCGCGATACGGCCTTCGACAAAGGATTGTCGCTCGCGCGCGGCGTGGTATTCGGCGTTTTCCGACAAATCGCCATGGCTACGCGCTTCCGCGATGGCACGGATAATGGCGGAACGTTCCTGACCTTTCAGAAAGCGCAGCTCTTCTTCAAGGGTAGCCAGGCCGGCGGCGGTCATAGGGAATTTCTGCACTTCATCTCCTCAGGCGCGCGCGCCCGATGGGGTTAGGGTTGAAAAAGACACAAATTTAACCGCGCCGGGAGCGCCAGCGTCGGCTTAGAACGACTGTGGAAAGTAGGACTGAAGCGGCGCGACTTCAAGACTGCCCGAAATAAGGGCAGAAATGGCGTGCGCCGTGGCGCGTGCCGCGGCGATGGTGGTGAAATTAGGCACGCCATGCGTCAAGGCCGAGCGGCGGATGTCGAAACTATCCGTGACCGATTGCGCGCCATGGGCGGTGTTGATGACGAGCTGGATTTCGCCGGAGCGGATGGCGTCCACGCAATGCGGGCGGCCTTCCAGCACCTTGTTCACGCGCTTCACGGCAATGCCGGCCGCGGCGATGTGCTTCGCGGTACCCGAGGTTGCCATGATGGAGAAGCCGAGTTCCGCCAAGCGGCGCGCCACTGGTACGATGGCGGCTTTGTCCGATTCCTTAACCGACAGAAACGCCGTGCCCGAGAGCGGGAGCGAAATGCCGGCGCCAAGCTGCGCCTTGGCGAAGGCGCGGGCGAAATTGGTGTCCAGGCCCATGACCTCGCCGGTGGATTTCATCTCCGGCCCGAGCAGCGTGTCGACATTGGGGAAGCGGGCGAAGGGGAAGACCGCTTCCTTCACCGCGACATGGCGCAGCGCCACGGAATCATCGAGCTTGAACGAGGCGAGTTTTTCGCCCGCCATCACCCGCGCGCCGATTTTGGCGACCGGTACGCCGGTGGCCTTGGCGACGAACGGCACGGTGCGCGAGGCGCGGGGATTGACCTCAAGCACGTAGATCAGGTCGTTCTGGATGGCGTATTGCACGTTCATCAGCCCGACCACGCCGATGGCCTTGGCCATGGCGACTGTCTCGGCGCGCAGCTCGGCGACGATGGCGGGTGAGAGCGAGTAAGGCGGAATGGAGCAGGCGGAATCCCCGGAATGGATGCCCGCTTCCTCGATATGCTCCATGACGCCCGCGACATAGACCGTCTCGCCGTCGCAGATGCAGTCCACGTCCACTTCCGAGGCTTCGTTCAGGTAGCGGTCGATCAGCACCGGGTTCTCGCCCGAGACGCGCACGGCTTCGCGCATGTAGCGCGACAGGCCGGCGCGGTCATAAACGATCTCCATGGCGCGCCCGCCCAGCACGTAAGAGGGGCGGATGATGATGGGATAGCCGATGCGATCCGCGATCGCCTCTGCCTGCTCGATGGAGCGGGCGATGCCGTTTTCCGGCTGGCGCAGCCCGAGTTTTTGCAGCAGCGCCTGGAAGCGCTCACGGTCCTCGGCGATGTCGATCGCATCGGCGGAGGTGCCGAGGATGGGGATGCCGGCTTCCTCCAGCGCGTGGGAAAGTTTCAGCGGCGTCTGCCCGCCATATTGCACGATGCAGCCGAGCAGGGTGCCCTTCTGCTGTTCCGTGCGGATCAGCGAGATGACGTCCTCACCGAAAAGCGGCTCGAAATACAGGCGATCCGAGGTGTCGTAATCGGTGGAGACGGTTTCCGGGTTGCAGTTGACCATGATGGTCTCGTAGCCGGCCTCGCGCAGCGCGTAGGCGGCATGGACGCAGCAATAGTCGAACTCGATGCCCTGGCCGATCCGGTTCGGGCCGCCGCCGAGGATGATGATCTTTTGGCGCTCGGTCGGGTTGGACTTCGCAGAGCGGCTGGCCGTAGCCGCCTTCATACGTGCCGTACATATAGGCGGCCTGGGAGGCGAACTCGCCGCCCGAGGTGTCGATACGCTTGTACACGGGCGTGACGCCGAGTTTTAGCCGCGCGGCGGTGACGACGGATTCTTTCTGCCCGATGAGCTCGGCCAGGCGCTTATCCGCGAAGCCCAAGGATTTCAGGCGGCGGAAGGAGAAGGCATCGCGCGGCAGGCCGTGCTTGCGGACCTCGTTTTCGGCGGCGATGATCTCCTGCATCTGGCGCAGATACCAGGGGTCGTATTTGCAGGCGGCGAAAATGTCCTCGATGCTGACGCCGGCGCGCAACGCCTGGGCGGCGATGAGCAGGCGGTCCGGGCGCGGGGTGGAGAGGGCGGCGCGGAAGGCATCCGCCGTGCCATCGCCTGGGGCTTCGATTTCATCGAGGCCGGAGAGGCCGGTCTCCAGCGAGCGCAGGCCTTTTTGCAGCGCTTCGGCGAAGTTGCGGCCGATGGCCATGGCCTCGCCGACGGATTTCATCGAGGTGGAGAGCAAAGCCGGGGTGCCGGGGAATTTCTCGAAGGTGAAGCGCGGGATCTTGATGACGACATAGTCGATCACCGGCTCGAAACTGGCCGGGGTCGCCTTGGTGATGTCGTTCTTCAGCTCGTCGAGCGTGTAGCCGACGGCGAGCTTGGCGGCGATTTTGGCGATCGGGAAACCGGTCGCTTTTGAGGCCAGAGCCGAGGAGCGCGAGACGCGCGGGTTCATCTCGATGACGACCATGCGGCCATCTTCCGGATTGATGCCGAACTGCACGTTCGAGCCGCCGGTATCCACGCCGATGCGGCGCAGGCAGGCGATCGAAGCGTCGCGCATGATCTGGTATTCGCGGTCCGTCAGCGTGAGGGCGGGTGCGACGGTGACGGAATCGCCGGTATGCACGCCCATCGGGTCGATATTCTCGATGGCGCAGACGATGATGCAGTTATCCGCGGAATCGCGGACCACTTCCATCTCGTATTCCTTCCAGCCGAGCACGGATTCCTCGACGAGGACCTCGTCGGTGGGGGAGGCATCGAGACCCGAGAGCACGATCTCGAAGAATTCCTCGCGGTTATAGGCAATACCGCCGCCGGTGCCCCCCAGAGTGAAGGAGGGGCGGATGACGGCGGGCAGGCCGACGAAGTCCAGCGCCGCGGCGGCTTCCTCGCGGTTATGCGCGATCGCGGATTTCGGGCCGGCAATGCCGATCTCGGCCATCGCGTCACGGAATTTAAGGCGGTCCTCGGCGCGGTCGATGACTTCCGCCTTCGCGCCGATGAGTTCCACGCCGAGGCGCTCCAGCGCGCCGGATTTGGCGAGCGACATCGCCGTGTTCAGCGCGGTCTGGCCGCCCATCGTCGGCAGCAGCGCATCCGGCTTCTCGCGCAGGATGATTTTCTCGACCATCTCCGGCGTGATCGGCTCGATATAGGTCGCATCCGCGAGCGAGGGATCGGTCATGATCGTCGCGGGATTGGAATTGACCAGGATGACACGGTAGCCTTCCTCGCGCAGCGCCTTGCAGGCCTGCGCGCCGGAATAGTCAAACTCGCAGGCCTGGCCAATGACGATCGGGCCGGCGCCGATGATCATGATGGATTTGATGTCGGTGCGTTTGGGCATGGTGGAATGATCCTTGAAAGTGGAAGACGGGCTCTGCCCGCACCCGCCGGGGCCTGAGGCCCCGGACCCCCATTAATTTAGGCGAAGGTGAAAAAGTTAGGTGGCTGCCATCAGGTCGACGAAGCGGCCGAAGAGGTGGCCGGAATCGCTGGGGCCGGGGCTCGCCTCGGGGTGGTATTGCACCGAGAAGACGCGCTTGGCCTTGCAGGCGATGCCCTCGTTCGAGCCGTCGAACAGGCTGACATGGGTGACTTCCACGCCTTCGGGCAGGCTCTTCGCATCGACCGCGAAACCGTGATTTTGCGAGGTGATTTCCACTTTGCCAGTGGCCAGATCCTGCACCGGCTGGTTGGCGCCGCGATGGCCGCGATCCAGCTTGTAGGTTTTCGCACCCAGCGCATGGGCGAGGAGCTGATGGCCAAGGCAGATGCCGAAAATCGGCACGCCGGCCTCCATCACGCCCTGAATGGCGGGCACGGCGTATTTCGCCGTCGCGGCCGGATCGCCAGGACCGTTGGAAAGGAAGACGCCGTCCGGCTTATGGCGCAAAATATCCTCGGCCGAGGCCTGGGCCGGGACGACGACGACGCGGCAGCCGGCGGAGGCGAGGCTGCGCAGGATGTTGCGCTTGGCGCCGTAATCGACGGCAACGACCGTGCGGCTCGTCTCGGGCTGGGCGAAGCCATGCGCCCAGGACCAGGTGCCGCCGTTCCATTCGTAGCTCTGCGTGCAGGAGACCTCGGCGGCGAGGTCGAGCCCGTCCAGCCCGGTCCAGGCGGCGGCGGTGGCGGCCAAAGCCTGGATGTCGAACTTGCCGTCGGCGGGGAAGGCGAGCACCGCGCTCGGCGCGCCGAGATCGCGGATGCGCAAGGTGAGCGCGCGGGTATCAATGCCCGAAATGCCGGGGACGTTCATGCGTTTGAGCCAGGAATCGAGATCCGAACTCGCCCGGTAGTTGGATGGCGCGGTAATATCTTCCTTCACCACCAAGCCGCGTGCGTAAATGTTCACGGCCTCCACGTCTTCCTCATTGGCGCCGACATTGCCGATATGCGGGAAGGTGAAGGTGATGATCTGGCCGGCGAAGGAAGGGTCGGTCAGGGTTTCCTGATAGCCGGTCATGCCAGTGCAGAAGCAGAGCTCGGAAGGCTTGCTGACGCCGAATGCGCCGAAGCCGCGCCCCCAGAAGACGCTGCCATCGGCCAGCACCAAAGCGGCGGTGGCGCCAAAGGGGGTATCGCTTTCCAACGCGCTTCCGGGTAGGTCGTCCATGGACAGGCCCGTGGCGGCGATGATCGCCGGCCAGTGACGGGAGGGAATGGCGCCGGCACTGCGCCATTTTCGGATGGCTTCGGTCGTGACGCCTGTTAAAGTAGCGGCGGCGTCTGCGCCGCCCAGCCGGTCGATGAGCTCTGCAATGGAAATGGACATGGACATCTGCTACCGGATTTTTTATCCGGCTTCAATGCGCTTTGTGAACGCCGGAAATTTTTTCCAGAGAGGCCCGAAAAATGAGTTTGCGTGAAGACATTATCACCGCCGTGAAGACCGCGATGCTGGCGCGCGACGCGGACCGCACCTCCACGCTGCGGATGATCCAGGCGAAGTTGAAGGATACGGATATCGCGGCGCGTCCGAAAGGGGGCACCGCGGTGCCGGATGATGAAATTTTTGCGATGCTGCGTTCCATGATCAAGTCCCGCCGGGATTCGGTGACGTTGTACCGCCAGGGCGGGCGCGAGGAGTTGGCTGCAGAAGGAAGAGGCAGAAATCGCTGTTATTGAAGAATTTTTGCCGAACACCCTTTCCGGTGACGCATTGAACGCGGCGATTGCGGCGGCGATCGCGGAGACCGGTGCGACCAGCGCCAAGGAGATGGGCAAGGTGATCGGCACGCTGAAGGCCAAGCATGGCGCGGCGCTCGACATGGGCACGGCTTCCGCCGCGGTGAAGGCAGCGCTCGCTTAACATGGCGCTGCCGCCGAATTTTCTCGACGAGCTGCGGGCGCGCACGCCGATCGCCGCGGTAATCAGCAAGACGGTCAAACTCGCGCGCTCCGGCCGCGAGAATAAAGGCTGCTGCCCGTTCCATGGTGAGAAGACGCCGTCTTTCTATGTGTATGACGACCATTTCCACTGCTTTGGCTGCGGCGAGCATGGCGATGTGATCAGCTTCGTGATGAAGTCCTCGGGTGCGGGGTTCATGGAGGCGGTGGAGTCCCTGGCGCAGGAGGCCGGGCTCGAAGTGCCCAAAGCGAGCCCGCAGGCGGCGCAGGCGGAACAGCGGCGGGCCGGGATTTCCGACGTGCTGGAGGCGGCGGGGCGGCTCTACCAGCAATGGCTGTTTGCGGCCGAGGGGCGGGCCGCCCTCAATTATCTGCGCGGGCGCGGTCTCAGCGATGAGACCATCAAGCGGTTCGGGCTGGGCTGGTCGGGCGAGGGCAGGAGCGCGTTGGCGACGGCTTTGCGGGGCCAGGGCATCCGGCCGGAACAGTTGGTGGAAGCCGGGCTGATGAAGCATGGCGAACGCGGGCCGGTGGACATGTTCTTCTCTCGCGTGATGTTCCCCATCACCGACCGGCGCGGCGCCAAGATCAGCTTCGGCGGGCGGATCATGGGGGAGGGCCAGCCGAAATATGTCAACGGGCCGGAAACGGCGGTGTTTTCCAAGCGCCGCTCGCTCTACGGGCTGCATTCCGCGCGCGATGCGGTGCGTAAGGGCGCGCCGCTCATCGTCGTGGAAGGGTATATGGACGTGATCGCGCTGGCGCAGGCGGGGTTTGGCGGGGCTGTGGCGCCGCTCGGCACGGCGTTGACGGAGGAGCATCTGGCGGAGATCTGGCGGCTTTCGCCCGAGCCGGTGATCTGCTTCGACGCGGATGGCGCCGGCCGCCGCGCGGCGCTGAAGACCGTGGATCTGGCCTTGGCCGCACTCGCCCCCGACCGGTCCTTAAAATTCCTCAGCCTGCCCGAGAAGGATGATCCGGACAGCCTGATCCGCCGCGACGGGGCGAAAGCCTTTGCCGCCAGGCTGGAAGGGGCGAAACCGATTTCCGCGGCACTCTACGACATGCTGGCGGAAGGGGGCGTGCATACGACGCCGGAGGCACGCGCGGGGTTCCGGCAGCGGCTGATCGAGGTTGCGGGCCGGATTCCGGACAAAAACCTCGCCGGGGAATACCGCGCGATGCTGCTGGAGCGGTTTTTCTCCGAACGACGGGGCAAAAATGGCAAGGCGCAAAAGCCGGCCGTCTTCACCCGTAATGCGGCCCCGCCCGATAGCGCCGGGGCGCAGTTGCGGCGCGCCAAGCTGATGCTCGCGGCGCTGCTGGCGCATCCGGCATTAATCCCGGATGTGGAGGAAGCCTTTGCCCGGGTGAAATTGCCCCCAACCGAAGCCCGGATACGCGAGGCCCTCAGCAGTTTCACTTGCGATGCAAAAAGCCTTGACACGGAAAGCCTGTTCACCCACTTGAGCCAACTTGGGCTTTCCGAAGAGGCAAGGCTGATTGAGGCGGTCGCCGCGGAGGATTATCGTCCAGACCCCGATGCAAGCCTCGCCCAAGTCGCGGAAACCTGGTGGAGTTGGTACATACTGATGGATTTCAGCATAGATATGTTGCGCGCCCAGCGCGACGAGCAGGAGCGCTTCTGGAAGGCCCACCAGGACGATACTGGCGCCTGGAGCAGGCTCATCAAGTATAACGAGCTCTTGCGCCAAGCCATGTCCGGCGAATATGGCGGACCAGATTCCTGAGATTTTTAACTAATATTAGGCAAGCTTGTTGCCTATCTAACGATTAGTAAAATAAGACATACCGATATTCCGGAGTACCGCCTGACCATGGCAACCAAGCCCGTCGCCACGACCAATGAGACCCCAACGCCCGAAGTCGAAGCGGACGCCAATGTGCTCGACACCCAATCGGCCTCCGTAAAACGGCTGATCGCGAAGGGTAAGGAGCGCGGCTACATCACGTTCGATGAGCTGAACGCGGTGCTGCCGGCTGAGCAGAACTCTTCCGAGCAGATCGAGGACATCATGGCGATGCTCTCGGAGATGGGCATCCAGGTGGTGGAGAGCGAGGAGGGCGAAGACGCCGAGAGACGCATCTACGCCCAAGGAAGAGGCGGCCGACGACGACGATTCCCCGGCCGGTAATATTTCCGAGAGCTCAGTCAGCCGCACGGATGACCCGGTGCGCATGTATCTGCGCGAGATGGGCACCGTCGAGTTGCTCTCCCGCGAGGGCGAGATCGCGATCGCCAAGCGGATCGAGGCCGGGCGGGACATGATGATCCGGGGCTTGTGCGAGAGCCCGCTGACCTTCCGCGCCATCATCGCCTGGCATGACGCGCTGAATAATGGCCGGGTGCTGCTGCGCGACGTGATCGACCTCGAAGCCATGCAGGCCGGCAACGAGCCGGTGCCGGCAGAAGGTTTTGCCGCGACCGAGGAGATGGAGGACGACGAGGACGGCGAGGGTGCCGGGATGTCGTTGGCCGCGCTCGAGGAGAAGCTCAAGCCGGAGATTTTCACGTATTTCGAGGAAATCGAGAAGCTCTACGAGAAGCTGGCGAAAATCCAGCAAAAGCGCCTGGATAACCTGACCGCCGGCGGCGATGTCAATTCGCGCTCCGAGAAAGTGTATGAAAAGCTGCGCGACGAGCTGGTTGCCAAGGTCGAGCAGGTGCGGCTGCATAATAACCGCATCGAGGAGCTGGTGGCGCAGCTTAAAGTGCTGAACCAGCGGCTGAACGGGCTGGAAGGGCAGATCCTGCGCCTCGCCGAGGGCGCCAAAGTCACGCGCGACGAGTTCCTGCTGCATTACCGGGGCCGCGAGATGGACCCGAACTGGATGAACGACATCCAGCCTTGCCGGGCAAGGGGTGGAAGGAGTTCGGCAAGAAATTCGGTCCCGCAGGTCGCGGAATTGCGCGCGCAGATCGGCAAGGTGGCCACCGAAGGCGGGCTGCCGATTGAGGAATTCCGCCGCGTCTATACCACCGTCTCGCGCGGTGAGCGCGATTCCACGCGCGCCAAGAAGGAGATGATCGAGGCCAATCTGCGTCTGGTGATCTCGATTGCCAAAAAATACACCAATCGCGGCCTGCAATTCCTGGATCTCATCCAGGAGGGCAATATCGGCCTGATGAAGGCGGTCGATAAATTCGAATATCGCCGGGGCTATAAGTTCAGCACCTATGCGACCTGGTGGATCCGCCAGGCGATCACGCGCTCGATCGCCGATCAGGCGCGCACCATCCGTATTCCCGTGCATATGATCGAGACGATCAACAAGCTGGTGCGCACTTCGCGCCAGATGCTGCACGAGATCGGCCGCGAGCCGACGCCCGAGGAGCTGGCCGAGAAGCTCGGCATGCCGCTCGAGAAAGTGCGCAAGGTGCTGAAAATCGCGAAAGAGCCGATTTCGCTCGAAACGCCGATTGGCGATGAGGAAGATTCGCATCTCGGCGATTTCATCGAGGATAAGGGCGCGATTATTCCGCTGGACGCCGCCGTGCAGGCGAATTTGCGCGAGGCGGCAACGCGCGTGCTCTCCTCGCTGACCCCGCGCGAGGAGCGCGTGCTGCGCATGCGCTTTGGCATCGGCATGAACACGGACCATACGCTGGAAGAGGTCGGCCAGCAGTTCAACGTGACGCGCGAACGTATCCGGCAGATCGAGGCGAAGGCGCTGCGCAAGCTGAAGCACCCCTCGCGCAGCCGCAAGCTCCGCAGCTTCCTCGATGACTAGCGCGAACGCGCTTTACGGCCTTTTTCGCGGGAGCAGCCGCTTCTCGCGCAAGGCGTTGCGCCATGCTTGATTACGCCCGCCCGGCCCCTGGAGAAGCATTCGACCGGGCGGTCGTGACGGTGGTGTTTTTGCGCATGAACCGGCGCCCGGCACGGCCGCGCGCGGTCTTGCCGCCCAGGTGCGGAATTGCGGGCCGGAAAGACTGGGCGTGGCGCAGTATCGCGCATTATATAACGAGGTCGGCGGCCCGTGGCTGTGGTGGCTGCGGCGGGTGATGCCGGATGCGCTGCTGGCCCGGCATCTGGCGAGCCGGGCCGGTTGCCATCCATGTGCTGCGGGTGGACGGCAAGGTCGCGGGATTTTTCGAGACCGATGCCGGGCACTGGCCGGATGTGAACCTGAACTATTTTGGCCTGGTGCCGGACGTTTATCGGCCAAGGGGCTGGGCAAAATCCTGCTCGATGCGGCGGTGGATAGCGTGTTCCTGGGCGCCGTCGGACTGCGCGGGATGACGCTGAACACCTGCTCGGCGGACCATCCGCGCGCGCTGCCGAATTATCTGGCGGCCGGGTTTCGCGAGACCCGGCGGGTCCAGGAGGTGTGGGATATTCCCTGCCGGCTGGGGCTGAGCGTGCCCGAGCGTCTCCGCGGGCGAGACCGCTGCCATTGCGCCCGGCATGCCGCACGCGATCTTCCAGGATAGACGTTTTCTGGTGATCGACAAGCCGGCGGGCTGCCCGTGCATCCTGGCCGGGCCGGCGGGCCAGCGTGGAGGATTTTTTTCCCGCTTGGCGGCGGGTGCAAGAACGGCCCCTGGCTGGCGCACCGGCTGGACCAGGATACTGCTGGCTGCCTCGTGATCGCGCTCAAAAAAACCGCCTTGCTGGCGGCGCAGGAATGTTTTGCCGGGGGCCGGCCGAAGAAAACATATTGGGCCGTGGTGCGCGGCGTGCCGGCGCAGCAGAGCGGCGTGATCGATCTGGCCTTGGGCAAAGTGAGCCAGGGGCGAGCCTGGAAGATGGCGCCGGATAAAGCGGCACCGCCGGCGGTGACGGAATGGCGCTGATGGGGCAGGCGAATCGCATGGCATGGCTGGAATTCCGCCCGCGGACCGGGCGCACGCACCAGATTCGCGCGCATGCCGCGTCGCTCGGGCATCCGATTATCGGCGATAACGTTTATGGCGGCGGCAGCGGGGCATTGCACTTGCTGGCGCGGCGGATTTTGCTCCCGCTGGCGCCGGATGCTAACCGCCGAAGCGCCGGTGCCGGCGCATATGGCGGCGCTATGAAGGAAATGCGGCTATGAGATCTGAATTCGAGCCGGGCGAGTTTATGTACGCCACCCGCGCAAGCCGGAATGGGGGCTTGGGCCAGGTGCAGAGCGCGATCGGCAACCGGGTGACCGTGACGTTCGAGAATGCCGGGAAAAGTGGTGGTGGATACTGCGATACGTGGCGCTGGACAGGGTTGCTGTCCCCTGACTTGCAACCGGACCGAATTAGGTCCGAAATACGCCACATGATCGATCCCTTTGGCCGCGCCATCTACGTATCTTCGCGTTTCGGTGACAGACCGCTGCGATTTCCGCTGCACCTATTGCATGGCCGAGGACATGGTGTTTATGCCCAAGGCCGACCTGCTGACGCTGGAAGAGCTGGAGCGGCTGTGCGGCGCCTTCATTCGCCAGGGGGTGAGCAAATTACGGCTAACCGGCGGTGAGCCGCTGGTACGGCGCAATGTGATGTGGCTGATCGAGCGGCTGGGTGAACGCCTGGGCGCCGGGCTGGAAGAGTTGACCCTCACGACCAATGGCAGCCAGCTTGCCAAGCATGCGGAAGACCTGGCCCGCGCCGGGGTGAAGCGCATCAATGTCAGCATGGACACGCTGGATGCGGAGAAATTCACCGCCATCACGCGCTGGGGCAAGCTGCCCACGGTGCTCGAAGGCCTGGCCGCCGCGAAAGCCGCGGGGCTTGCGGTAAAAATCAATGCCGTCGCGCTGAAGGGCGTGAATGAGGACGAGTTCGATTCCATGATCGAATGGTGCGGCGCTCAGGGCTTTGATCTCTGCCTGATCGAGACCATGCCGATGGGCGATATCGGCGCCGACCGGAGCGAGAATTACCTGCCGTTCTCGCTCGTCCGCACCCGGCTCGCCGAACGCTGGACCTTGCATGAATCCAATTATGTGACCGGGGGGCCGGCGCGCTATTTCGATATCGCCGAGACCGGAAGGAGGCTCGGGCTGATTACCCCGCTGACGCATAATTTCTGCGAGGGCTGCAACCGTGTTCGCCTGACCTGCACGGGGACGCTCTATATGTGCCTGGGGCAGGATGACGCCGCGGATTTGCGGGCGCCGCTGCGTGCCGACACGACCGATGCGCAGTTGGATGCGGCCATCGCCGAGGCGATTTCACGCAAGCCAAAGGGGCATGATTTTGTCATCGGCCGCCAATCCCGCCCGGCGATTGCACGGCATATGTCGGTCACCGGCGGCTAAGGCCGCACCGGGTTCGGGCAGGCTTGCCTGTCGCTGCAGACGCCTGCCAGAAAAATATCGACTGCCTGGCGGATGCGTTTTTCCAGCATCTGCTTCGATGGGACATTGCGGTAGCCGATCAGCACGCTGAGATGGAACTCGCCGATGGCCATGCCGAAGAGCATCGCGGCCATTTCTTTCGTGTCGGCGTCTTCGTAGCCATATTTTTGTGCGATATCGAAGAGGCAATTTTCCAGCTTGGACTTGGCCTTCTGCACGCGATTGCGCAGGAAGATGCGGCCAAGGTCCGGGCTATGGGTGTATTCCGCCATGATCAGGCGCAGAATGGCGGCTTGCTTCGGCGAAAGCAGAAAGTGTCCGAGGCAGAGCAGGTGGGATGTTAAAATCTCATGCACCGTCCAACCCGGCTCGGGGGGAGGAAAATTCAGCAGCGATTGATGATGCGCGAGCAGCGCGTTAAACAGTTCCGACTTCGATTTGATCATGGTGTAGACGGTTTTTTTCGACATGCCGGCTGCAGCCGCCACATCGCTCATGGTTGCGGCGTGGTAGCCCTTGGCCAGGAAGATATTTTCCGCCGCTTCGATCAGCGCCAGCATGCGCGCGGGTGTGCCCGACTCGACCCGGTTTGCGGCCTTGTCAGTGCTCCTGGCGCGTGGCTTTGCGACGATCGAATTACCCACCATGTCGGCAACATATGCAATCTTAGGAAACTTTCAAGTTTCCGAAGATAAAAAAACATCCTGTATTCTTCTGCTTGACGGGCGCGGCAAAGCCCGGTAGCTGAATCGATATGAAACCAACGGGTTTCCTCAACCGGGCGTATCCCTTGCTCTTCGCGGGCGCGCTGTCGGCATGCGCGGTGGGGCCGAATTTTCACTCCCCTAAGGCGCCCGATGTTGCGCTGACGCCCGATCCGCTGCCGTATGCGACCCAGGCGGCCGGCCAGACGCAGGTGTTTGTGACCGCAGGCGATATTTCAGGCGATTGGTGGACGCTGTTTCACAGCCCCGAGCTGAACGCGCTGATCGATGCGGCGCTGGCGCATAGCCCGACTTTGCAGGCAGCCCAGGCGACGCTGCGCGAGGCGGAGGAGACGATGCGCGCGGGGCAGGGGGCATTTTTCCCCAGTGTTTCGGCAGGGCTGCAAACCGAGCGCGAGCAGGTCTCCGCCGCCGAGCTGGCTTCTGCCGGCGTGCCTTCCGGGAACAATGTCGCGATCCCGCCCTTTACGCTCTACAATGCCTCGCTCAGCGTTTCCTACGCGCCGGATGTGTTCGGTGGGGTCCGGCGGCAGGTGGAGAGCTTGGCGGCGCAGGCGGAGTATCAGCGGTACGAGCTTGAAGCAGCCTATGTCACGCTGACCGCCAATATCGTGACCACGGCGGTGAACGAAGCCTCGTTGAATGCGCAGATCGATGCGACGCGCGCGGTGATCGCGGCGGAGCAGAAGCAATTGACGATCCTGCAGGCACAGGTCAGCCTGGGCGGCGTGCCGCAGGCCAATGTGCTGAACGAGCAGGCGACCCTGGCGTCTTCGGAAGCGATCCTCCCGCCGTTGGAATTATCGCTGGCGCAGGCGCGCAACCAGCTTGCCGCTTATGTCGGCGTGTTTCCGGGCAATTTTCACCAGGCGGATTTCACGCTCGCCACGCTGCATCTGCCGGAGACGCTGCCCGTCAGCCTGCCCTCGGCGATTGTCGCGCAGCGCCCGGATATCGCAGCGGCGGCGGCGCAACTGCATGAGGCTTCGGCCAATGTCGGGGTCGCGGATGCCAATATGCTGCCGAATATTTCGCTCAGCGCGGGTATCGGCCATGAGGCGTTGAGCACGGGCGCGTTGTTCACGCCGCAGACCCTGTTATGGAGCCTGGTGGCCGGCGCGACGCAGCCGATTTTCGAGGGCGGCACGCTGGCTGCCAGACGCAAGGCGGCCCTGGCGGCCTTGCAGGCTGCCGGTGCGCAGTATCAGAACACGGTCATCACCGCCTTCCAGAACGTCGCGGACGTGCTGGCCGCGCTGCAATACGATGCGGTGACGTTGAACGCGACGCAAGCGGCCGAGGATGCCGCAGCGAGCAGCCTGACCGTGACGGAGGATGAATATCGCCTCGGCGGGCAGCCTTTTACCGCGGTGCTGACGGCGCAAACCACGTATCGCAATGCCGCGATCGCGCAGGTGAGGGCGAGTGCCACCCGCCTGGCCGATACGGCGGCACTCTATCAGGCGCTCGGCGGCGGCTGGTGGCACCGTGCGGATGTTTCAGCGCCTTGCTGCGGCATTATTCCATGAGGATCGAGGGATCATGAGTACGGCACGGACCACGACAATTCGAATGATTGTCATGCTGATCGGCGTCGGCATTCTGTTCGGCGCCGTGTTCGGCTTTGGCACGTTCAAGAACTACATGATCGGCAAATTCCTGGCAGGCTTCGCCAACCAGACGCAAACGGTCGCGACGGTGCGCGCCGAGGAGACGCTGTGGCAGCCGGCATTGAGTTCGGTCGGCAGCATCGTTGCCGTGAATGGCGCCAATCTTTCGGCGGAGATTAGCGGTATTGTGGATAGCATTCATTTTGAATCCGGCGCCGATGTGCCGGCCGGCGCGTTGCTGGTGACGCTGCGGCCGAATAACGATCCGGCCGTGCTGGCGCAGTTGCAGGCGCAGGCAGCACTCGATCAGATCACCTATACCCGTGACGTAAAGCAGTTCCAGGCCGATGCGATTGCGCAGGCGCAGGTCGATACGCGACCGCGCCAATCTTGCGGCCGCACAGGCGCAGGTGCAGGCGCAGGAGGCGCTGATGGCGGAGAAATAGATCCGCGCGCCGTTCGCAGGAAGGCTTGGCATAAGGCAGGTCGATGTCGGGCAATATCTCACCGCCGGCACGCAGATCGTGACCCTGCAGCAGCTCAACCCGCTTTATGTCGATTTCTACCTGCCGCAGCAGGCGCTCAGCCAGCTCGCGGTCGGCCAGAACGTCGAATCTTGCGATCGATGCCTTTCCCGGCCAGAATTTTCCGGCAAAAATTTCCGCGATCAATGCGGTGGTCGACAGCACGACCCGCAGCGTGCAGGTGCGCGCGACATTGCCCAACGATAAACTGATGCTGCGGCCGGGGATGTTCGCAACCGTGAAAATCGATGTCGCGGCACCGCAAGAGGTCGTGACGCTGCCGCAGACGGCGATCACCTACAACCCGTATGGCGACACCGTGTTCCTGGCCGTGCCGCAGAAGGATAAGGCGGGCAAGGACGCGCTGGTGGCGCAGCAGGTTTTCGTGACCCTCGGCGATACGCGCGGGGATCAGGTCGCGATCCTGAGTGGGGTGCAGCCGGGTGACCAGGTGGTGACGGCCGGGCAGCTCAAGCTGCGCAACGGCACGCCGATTGCCGTGAACAATTCCGTGCAGCCGCCGAACAATCCCAACCCCAACCCCCCGAACGAATAAGTCGATGAAACGTTTCACCGATCTGTTCATCGCCCGGCCTGTGCTCGCCATTGCGGTGAGCGTCATGATCCTCGTGCTCGGTCTGCGTGCGGTGGGGTCGCTGCCGGTGCAGGAATATCCCGAGACCGAGAACGCGACGATCACGATCACCACGACCTATCCCGGCGCCTCGCCGGATGTCGTTGCGGGGTTTGTCACCACGCCGATCGAGAACGCCGTCGCCCAGGTGAACGGCATCGACTACATGACCTCGTCGAGCCAGACGAGCACGAGCACGATCACGATCAATCTGGTGCTCAATCATGATCCGGATGCCGCCCTGACGGAGATCAGCGCCAAGGTGAATTCGGTGCTCAGCCAGTTCCCCACGGGCGTGCAGCAGCCGGTGCTGACATTACAGGTCGGCCAGACGCTCGATGCGATGTATATCGCTTTCCGCAGCACGGTGCTGATGCCCAATCAGATCACCGATTACGTGACGCGCGTCGTACAGCCGCAATTGCAGGCGGTGGACGGGGTGCAGACCGCGGAGATTTTGGGCGGGCAGAATTTTGCCATGCGCGTCTGGTTGAATCCGCAGAAGCTGGCGGCTTACGGCCTGACCGCCTCCGATGTGTACGCCGCTTTGGGCAATAACGATTTCATCGCACCTTTGGGAAATACCAAAGGGCAGATGACACAGATCTCGCTGACGGCCAGCACCGGGCTGCATGATCCTGTGGCGTTCGGGAATTTGATCCTGAAGCAGCAGAATGGCGCGATCATCCGGCTGAAGGATGTGGCGACCGTTTCCCTCGGCGCGGATGATTACGACCAGCATGTCACCTTCGACAACAAGCAGGGGGTTTATATCGGCATCCAGGTCGCGCCGAATGCCAATCTGCTCAATGTGATCAAAGGCGTGCGCAAGGTCTTCCCGCAGATCCAGGCCAATCTGCCGACCGGCCTGACCGGGACGATCGTGTATGATTCGACCGAATTCGTGAACGCCTCGATCCATGACGTGCTGGTCTCGCTGTTGCAGGCCTTGGTGATCGTTACTTTCGTGGTGTTTGCCTTCCTGGGCTCACCGCGCTCGGTGCTGATCCCGGTCGTGGCGATTCCGCTCTCGCTCATCGGCGCCTTTGCGATGATGCTGGCCTTCGGCTTCTCCATCAACCTGCTCACCTTGCTCGCTTTGGTGCTCGCCATCGGGCTGGTGGTGGATGATGCGATCATCGTCGTGGAAAACGTCAATCGGCATCTCGATGACGGCGATTCACCCCGTTCGAGGCGGCAAGGCTGGCCGCGGGCGAGCTTGGCGGGCCCGATCATCGCCATGACGGTCGTGCTGATCGCGGTCTACGTGCCGATCGGGTTTCAATCCGGCTTGACCGGCGCGTTGTTCACCGAATTTGCCTTCACTTTGGCCGGCGCGGTAACGATCTCCGCCATTATCGCGCTGACACTGACGCCGATGCTGAGCTCGCGCTTCCTCAAGCCGATCGATCGCGCGGCATCCGAACTGGGAAGGCAAGCTCGTTAACTTCATCGATCATCGCTTCGACGAAGTGCACCGGACGTATACAAGGATGCTGAACAGCAGCCTGAATACCGTGCCGGTTACGCTTGTCTTCGCGGCGATCATTCTCTCCAGCATCGCTTTCCTCGCATTAGGGGCCAAGAGCGAGCTGGCGCCGCAAGAGGACCAGGGGGCTGTGATTCTCTCCGCCACCTCGGCCCCGAATGCGACCATGACGCAGCGTGCGATGTGGGACACGCATATGAACGCCATCCTGCTGAAGATTCCGGAAGTGGCGCATACGTTCCAGATCGACGTTCCGGGGACGGAGATCATGGGCGGCGTGCTCAAGCCCTGGGACCAGCGCAGCCGCTCCGCCAACACGCTGCAAACCGTCATGCAGCAGGAAGCCAGTGCCAACGATGCGGGGCAGCAGGTTGCAGCCTTCCAATTGCCACCACTGCCGGGCTCGTCGGGGCTGCCCGTCGATTTCGTCATCAAATCCACCGATAATTTCGCGCAGCTCTATCCGGTCAGCCAGGCCTTGCTGGGGGCGGCGCTGAAGAGCGGCAAGTTTATCTTTCTGCAAAGCGACCTGAAGCTCGATCAGCCGCAGGCGAATATCACGATCGACCGTGCGAAAGCCTCGGAACTCGGGCTGAACATGGCCGATGTCGGCGCGGCGCTGGCCGAGGCGTTGGGCGGCGGGTATGTCAATTATTTCAGCCTGGATGGGCGTTCCTACAAGGTCATTCCGCAGGTCGAGCGCACCGCGCGCCTCAATGTCGCGGATCTGAACAATTACTATGTGACATCAGTCAACGGCATCAACGTGCCGCTCTCTTCGATCGCGACGATTTCGACCAGCGTGATCCCGGAATCGATCAATCATTTCCAGCAGCAGAACTCCGCCACCATTCAAGGTGTTGCCGCTCCGGGGGTCAGCCAGGCGGAGGCGATGGATACGTTGCGGCAATTGGCCGCGACCACGCTGACGCCGGATGACAATATCGATTACGGCGGCGCGATGCGGCAATATGTGCAGCAGAGCAGCGCGTTTATCCTGACCTTCGCCTTTGCGGTGATTATCATTTTCCTGGCGCTCTCGGCGTTGTTCAACTCCTTCCGTGACCCGCTGATCATTCTGGTCTCGGTGCCGATGTCGATCGCCGGTGCGTTAATCTTCATCTATCTCGGCTTCGGCGGGCTGACGCTGAACATCTATACCGAGGTCGGGCTGGTGACGCTGATGGGCCTGGTCAGCAAGCACGGTATTCTGATGGTGGAAGTGGCGAACGAGGCACGGCTTGCCGGGCAGCCGAAGCGCGCCGCGATTGAATATGCCGCCAATATCCGTTTGCGGCCGATCCTGATGACGACGGCGGCAATGGTGCTGGGCGTGATCCCGCTGATCTTGGCGACCGGCGCAGGGGCCGCGGCACGGTTCAATATGGGCATGGTGATCGCCGGCGGGCTGTCGATCGGCACGATGTTCACCCTGTTCGTGGTGCCGGCCGTGTATATGGTGCTGTCGGGCGAGAAACAGGCCGCAGCCCGGCCGGAGACTGCGAGCCCCGCGAGCGTCTGAAAACTGCTACGCCATATTGATACGGAACCGAATTTATACTTTATTTATTGTAATATTCATGACACGCTTGGCGTGTCATGAAAAAAATTTCCTCAACTTCAGGTTTTGCAGACGCCACGCTGCTGCACACGCTGTCGCCGGAAATTCGCCCGGCAAAACCGGCTTTTGGCGTGGAAGGGCATCGCGCCAGGTTGCGCGCGCGGTTCCTGGCCGGAGGTGCTGAGTCTGTCGGAGACCATGAGCTGATCGAGATGGTCCTGTTTCTGGCGCTGCCGCGGCGCGATACCAAGCCGATCGTACGCGCGCTGTTGGCGCGGTTCGGCTCCTATGCGGCGGCGATTTCAGCACCCGGGCCGGAGTTGCTGACGGTTGAAGGGCTAGGCGAGGCCGGGGTGGCGGCGCTGAAAATCGTGCAGACCTCCGCCCAGCGCCTGGCGAAAGCGGAAGTGCTGTACCGGCCCGTGCTCAGCAACTGGGACCGGTTGATGGAGTATCTGCAGGCCGTGCTCGCGCGCGAGAAAATCGAGCAATTCCGCGTGCTCTTCCTCGACAACCGCAACCGGTTATTGGCCGATGAGGCGCAAAGTACCGGAACCGTGAACCACACGCCGGTTTATCCGCGCGAGGTGGTGAAACGCGCATTGGACCTGCACGCCACCGCGATCATCCTGGTCCACAACCATCCCAGCGGCGATCCCTCGCCAAGCCGGGAGGATATCGACATGACCAAGGAGATTAAATACGCGGCGAATGCGCTCTCCATCGTGCTGCATGATCATGTCATTGTCGGCAATGGCCAATGGCTGAGTTTTCGCAAGGCCGGATTGTTGTGAGAAGCGGTCCGGTTACGGCGCCCAGCCGGTCATGATCGCCATGCGCAACAGCACCGTATATCGTCCGTCGCGCGTGGGGAGCGCGCCGAGGGCGGCGGGGAACAGGTCGCGCGGGGCGAATTTCCGGCTGCGGGCGAGCACCGCATTGGTCTCCCCGGCATCGCGCAGCTCGTGCAGCAGCGCCAGCGGATTGGCGTATAAAAATTCGATATCCTCGACATCCGCGACGGGGAGCGAGAATCCGGCACGTTGCAGCAGCCCCGCGCAGTCCCGCAGATCGGGGAACGGCGAGACGCGCGGGCTGACACCGCCGGAGCAGGCCTCCTCGGCCTCCAGCAGGCTGTGGCGCAATCCGGACAGCGTGCCGAGGACGGGCATGCTTGCCAGGAACAGGCCGTCGGGCTTGAGCGCGCGGCGAAGCTGAATGAGCGCGCCGGGAAGATCGTTGATCCAGTGCAGCGAGAGATGCGCGACCACGAGGTCGAATTGCTGATCGCCGAGGCCGAAATCCTCGCTCTCGATGCAGAGCGGCGTGCCGCCGGCCAAGGCGGCCATGGGGGCGGAAAGATCCGCCGAGACCACCTGTATGCCGCGCTGGATCAGCGCCGGGGCGATGGCGCCGCGCCCGCCGAAATCCAGCGCCGTGGTGAACGTCCGCGTGATGTCGCCCAGCCGGTCGAGCAGGCGGTCGGCAAGTTCGGCCAGGACCGGTGCGACGTTCTGGTTTCTGTGCAATGCGGCCGCACGGTCGCGATGCTGGCGGACGGCGCGAAGGTCAAAAATCTGTTCCACGTGAAAATCCTTGTTCGGCAGGTGCTGGATACAATGCTGCCGCCGAGCTGTCTTGCCTGCGATGCGCCGGTGGAAGGAGAGGGGCAGTTTTGCCTCACCTGTTTCCGAGGCGTGAATTTCGTCACCGCCCCTTTATGCGCGCGATGCGGCGTGCCGCTGCCGTTTGACCAGGCGGCCGGGGCAGGGGGCGTTTGCGGCGCGTGCGAGGCTGAGCAGCCCGCCTTTGCCGAGGCGCGCGCCGCGTTGCGCTATGATGAGGCGACGCAGCGGATCATCCTGCCGTTCAAATATGCCGACCGTCCGGAGGCGGCGCGGGGCATTGCCCGGCTGATGCTCAGGCCGGGCGGGCCCATGCTGGCGGCGGCGGATTGTCTGGTGCCGGTGCCGTTGCACGCCAGGCGTCTGCGCGCGCGGCGCTACAACCAGGCGGCGTTGCTGGCGCGCGAATTGGCCAAAATGGCCGCCCGGCCTTGCATACCAGATGCGCTGGTCCGCATTCGCGAGACCGCGCCGCTGGCACGCATGGGCTTGAGCGAACGCCGGGCGGAGATGCGGGATGCCATCCGGAATCGCCCCGGAATTGCCCTGGCGGGGAAGCATATTTTGTTGATCGACGATGTCATGACCTCAGGCACCACCGCCAATGCCTGTGCGCGGGCCTTGTCGGAAGCGGGCGCGCGGCGCGTTGACGTGCTCACCGCCGCGCGCGTGGCAGACCCGAGATTTGCATAACCCCACTTGCATAAGTGGTTGCCTCGGTTAATTCAGATTCATGCCGAAGATCGAAATATACACCCAACCCTTCTGCCCCTATTGCACGCGGGCCGTCAGCCTGTTGCGGAAAAAGGGCGTGGAATTCCAGGAAATCGATGCGCCGGGCGGCTCTGCCGCGCGGGCCGAGGCGCGTGCGCGCGCCGGCGGAAAAACTTCCGTGCCGCAGATCTTTGTCGGTGATAGACTGATCGGCGGATGCGATGACATGATGGCCCTGGAACGGGCCGGCAAATTGGATGCAATATTGGAACTATGATCCATTATCAGCTGCGTTGCGATGCGGCACATGAGTTCGACGGTTGGTTCAAGGACAGTGCGGGATTTGAGCGCCAGGCGGAGCTTGGGCTGATCGTCTGCCCGGTCTGCGCCGATACGAAGATCACGCGCGCGCTGATGGCGCCGGGCATTCCGCGCAAGGGACGCGGCGATGTTGTGCCGGCTGAGCCCATGCCGATGCAGCCTGCCGCAGGCGGCGTGATCCCGGATGCGGTGCGTGCCGCGCTGCAGAGGCTGCGCACCGAGGTGGAGACGAATTGCGATTATGTCGGCAATGATTTTGCCGATGAAGCGCGGCGGATCCATTATGGCGAGGCCAAGGCGCGCGGGATTTACGGCGAGAGTTCGCAGGATGAAGCCCAAGCTTTGGCCGATGAGGGGATCAATATAGCCCGTATCCCCTGGTTGCCGCGCAACGATAGCTGATCAGGCGTTGCGGGCGGCCGATAAAAGCCGCTCGCGTGCCGCCGTGTATTCGCCGGCCAGCCGCGCGATGCGTTCAGCGGCCGGCACGATATCCTTCACCGTGCCGATGCCCTGGCCGGAGCCCCAGATATCCTTCCAGGCCTTGGCGGCAGTTTCATGGAAATCCATGGTGCTCACATTGCCCTCGGCCAGATTATCCGGGTCCAGCCCGGCGGCGATGATGCTGGGGCGCAGGTAATTGCCGCGCACGCCGGTGAAGAGGCTGGAATAGACGATATCCGCGGCATTGCCCTCGACGATCGCCTGCTTATAAGCGGGCGTCGCATTGGCCTCGCGCGTCGCGATGAAGGCCGAGCCGATATAGGCAAGGTCCGCGCCGCAGGCCTGGGCCGCCAGCACGGCACTCCCGGTGGCGATGGCGCCGGAGAGGATCAGCGGGCCATCGAACCATGCGCGGATTTCCTGCACCAGCGCGAAAGGCGAAAGCGTGCCGGCATGGCCGCCCGCCCCGGCGGCGACCGCGATCAACCCGTCCGTGCCCTTTTCAACCGCCTTGCGGGCAAAAGTATCGTCGATGATATCGTGCAGCACGATGCCGCCATAGGCGTGGATCGCATCGTTCACATCCGTACGCGCACCGAGCGAGGTGATGATAATCGGCACACGGTATTTCACGCAGAGCGCGAGATCGTGCAGAAGCCGCGCATTTGAGCGGTGCACGATCAGGTTCACGGCGTAGGGGGCGGCCGGGCGATCGGGATGCGCCGCATCCCAGGCGGCGAGCGCCTCGGTGATATGCTGCAGCCAGGTCTCCAATGCTTCCGCCGGGCGGGCGTTGAGGGAGGGAAAGGCGCCGACGATCCCGCTGGTGCATTGGGCGATCACCAGCTCGGGGGTGGAGATGATGAACATCGGCGCGCCAATAACCGGGACGGATAACCGCCCCTTGAAGACCTCCGGCAATGACATTTTCTGCTCTCTTGGTTGGACGTTCCCTATACGTCAACCATTGCCGATTATGACGCCCGTGGCAAATACCAGCGCGCCACCAAGGGCGACCTGAAGGGTTGCGCGGATCGGCGAGGTATCCATGAACCGCCAGCGGATCCAGGAAATCGCCGCCAGTTCCACCACCACGACGCAGATGGCCACGATCAAAGCGAGATGCAGGTTGGGGATGAGGAAGGGCAAAGTGTGGCCCAGCCCACCCAGCATCGTCATCAGCCCCGTGATCCCGCCGCGATAGAACGGCGTGCCACGGCCGGTCAGGCTGCCGTCATCGGAGAGGGCCTCGGCAAAGCCCATGGAAATGCCGGCGCCGATGGAGGCGGCAGCGCCCACGATAAAGGCGGAAAAGGGATGGCCGGTGGAGAGGGCCGCGGCGAAAATCGGTGCCAGGGTGGAGATCGAGCCATCCATCAACCCGACCAGGCTGGGCTGGATATATTGCAACATGAACGCGCGCTCGGCATGCGCGTCCTCGGCCGAGCGGGTATTGTCGGTCAGGTTGGTGGCGGTCAGCTGATCCGCGCGTTGCTCGTGCTCCTGCTCAGCCTCGGCCAGGTCGCCCAGCAATTTGCGGATCGAGACATCCGTGGAGCGGGAGGCGGCGAGACGGTAGAAGCGCTGGGTTTCCACCTCCATGCCCTCGGCCAGCTTGCGCACGTCGTCGATGCTCGGCTTGGGCAACTGCCAGACCGGCTTGCGTGTAATGAAACCGCGCACATCCTGGCGGCGGACCAGCGGAATATGGTCGCCGAATTTCTCGCGATAGAGATCGAGCAGCCGATGGCGATGCTCGTTTTCCTCGACAGCCATCGCCGTGAAAATACTGGCGGAAGCCGGATAGTCATCGCGCAGGCGCTCGGCAATGTCGTTGTAGATACGGCCGTCTTCCTCTTCGGCGCCGATGGCGAGGGCGAGAACTTCGCGTTCTGAAAGCTCCGAGAATTGACGCATGTAACACTCCTTTTCAAGCGTGCATGTGACGGGAGATCACGCCTCCGTCAAGGCGATCGGGACCATTGCAAATGACTTGCATTGGCGGAAAACGCAGTGGAACCAAGGAATTTATTCCAATGAGGGGCGTTGCCCGGTCTGCCGAAGCGCGCAATAAGAACGTTAGTGAAACTAAATGCGTTTTGTATGGGATGGCGATGGGAGAGAAGCTGGATACGGTGCTTTGCGCCTGCGCGAGTGGTCTGCGGCCGGCACAATGTTGCGCAATCGATGCGACGACGCTGCCAAAGGCGGCGGCCGTGGCGATGCTTGATCCGCTGGCCCAGGCGGCGGTCAAATTATTCAACGAAAAGAAATATGACGAATCCGAGACGCTTGCGCTCAAGCTTTTGGAGCTGGCGCCGAACCAGCGCCTGGCGCTGCGCGTGCTGTTCGAAATCCGTAAGGCGCAAAAGCGGGGTAAGGCGGCCGAGGCGCTGGCGCGCCGGCTCGCAAACCTGCCCGGGCCCGCCGCCCTGCGAGCCGGCGCCAATATGCAGCTCGCGCAATATCTCGTGGCCCAGGGACGCCACGCGGATGCTGAGGCGCCCGCCGCGGCGGCGATCATGGCGACGCCCAAGGATGCCACCGCCCAGCACGTCATGGGTGTTGTGCTGACCGAGACCGGGCGGCTGCAGGCCGGCGAATGGCATTACCGGCGCGCATGGGCCCTGCTGGGGCGCGATGACGGGCTGATTTTGGCCAATACGGCCTGGAATTTGAAGTTGCAGGGGCGGCTCGACGAGGCGGCGGCACTCTATGAACAGGCTCTGGCGCTGCGGGCGGATAATCGGCGCGGCCTTGGCGGCTATGCGCAGGTTGAGCTGGCGCGCGGCGATGCCGCGAAGGCCATGCGGTTGCTCGATGACGCGCTGGCGCGCTGGCCCGATGACCGCAGCCTGCGCCTGCTGCGCGCGCTCACGGATCTGGCGGTGGGAAAGCCCGAAGCGGTGCTGGCGCGGCTGCACGATGCGCAGGATCGCCTGCTGGCGCCGGAATTCTCGGCGCGTGGGCAGGCTTTGGCGCGGCTTGGCCAACCGGTGGAGGCCGTGGCGCATTTCGCCGCCGCGAAAAAAATGATGCGTGAACGCGGCGGGCTGGCCTATGTCCCCGGGCCGTTCGAAGCCCGGTTCGAGGCCTATAAGGCGTATTTCACCGGCGACCGGGTTCAGCCCTTGCCCCGCGCCGGGGAGGCGCCGGG
Organism: uncultured Pseudomonadota bacterium; assembly: GCA_963737355.1. GTDB lineage: Bacteria > Pseudomonadota > Alphaproteobacteria > Acetobacterales > Acetobacteraceae > Acidocella. The sequence goes on from CAVTSC010000003.1 coordinate 287,753, forward strand.
CAGCCAGCCGGTGTTTCTGCTGGGATTTTCGCGCTCTGGCACGTCCCTGCTGGAACAGATGCTGGCGCATTTGCCCGGTTTCGCACCCGGCGACGAGAGGGCCCCGATGGCCGATTTTGCCGAAATCGTGCCGCGGCTCGTCGGGGCTACGGCGGGTTATCCCGAGGCGCTGGACCAATTGCTAGTCGCGGATGGGGTGGACCTGCCGGACCGGCTGCGGGCGCAATATATGGCCGCGCGGGGGCGGCTGGCACGGCCGGGGCTGCGCTACATCACCGATCGCAGCGCCAGCAATGCGTGGCATCTCGGCTTGATCAATCTGCTCTTCCCAGACGCGCCGATCCTCCACGTGCTGCGCCACCCGCTGGATATCGTGCTCTCCAATTTCAGCCAGGATCGCGCGTTGGAGGCCAATTGCGGGGTCTCCATGGCGGCGACCGCGCGGCATTATGCGTTGAGCATGCGCATGATCCGGCATTACCGGGGCCAGCTCACGCTGCGGTATTTTCCGCTGCGCTATGAGGATCTGGTGCGGGCGCCCGGGGCTACGCTGCGCCGGGTGGTGGAATTTATCGGCGCGGATCCGGCCGGCATCCCGCCGGATGATATCCTGCGCGCGAATGCCGCCAGTCATGGCGGGCCGGTTCCGGCGCATTACGCGCTGCGCGAGCCTATCCATGGGCGCGGGCGCTATCGGCATCAGGAATATGCCGCGGTAATTCCGGATTTGTTCGCCGAGGTGCAGGAGACACTGGCCCCGTGGATCTCGGAACTTGGCTACGCGCGGGCGGCGTTATGAGCGGGGCGATGGCAGGCGCGCAGGTGGTTCGGCTCCGCGACGCGCTGACCCGGCTCTCGGCGTTGGAGCAGCAGAACAAGCTGGCCGAGGCCGATGATCTTGCCAACCGCATGTTGGCGGCGATGCCGGAGCATCCGCATATCCTGCAGCTCGCCGGGATTGTCGCCTATCGCGATGGACGTATCGCGCAGGCGATCGCGCGGATGGAGAAATCTGAGGCGCTGGCGCCGGAGGTGGCACTCTATCCGCGAAATCTGTGCGAGGTCTATCGCAGCGCCGGCCGGCTCGATGACGCGTTGCGGGCCGGGCGCCGGGCTGTGGCGCTGGCACCGGGCGAAGCACGGGCCTATTTCAATCTGGCCCTGATCCATTACGAGCGGCTGGAACTGGATGAAGCCGTGACCGTCGCGGACCAGGCTTTGGCACTCGAGCCTGATTTCGCCGATGCGCATTTCGAGAAGGCGGAGGCCTTGCTGCTGGGCGGGCGCATGGCGGCGGGCTGGGAGAGCTATGAATGGCGCTTCAAGCTCAAGCAGGCGGAGGGCATGCTGCCCAAGACAGAGAAGCCGCAATGGGATGGCAACCCGCTGCCGCCGGGCAAATTGCTGATCATCGGCGATCAGGGCTTTGGCGACTGCATCCAGTTCGGCCGGCTGATTCCCTGGGCGGCCGCACGCTGCCCGCATCCCATTCTGGCCTGCAGCACGGATTTGACCGGCCTGCTGGGGGCAGATTCCCGGCATCGGCAAAATCGTCACGCGCTGGGAGGATACCGGGGATTATGCCGCCTATATTCCGCTCTCCGGTCTGCCGCGATTGGCGGGCATCGGCACCGATAATGTGCCGGCGGCGGACTACCTGACGCCCAACCCGGCGCTTGTGGCGCGCTGGGGCGACAGGCTGGACCGGCTGGTGCCGCGGGACAAACGGCGAATCGCGCTGGTTTGGGCGGGCAGGCCGACCCATAAGAACGACCGCAAGCGGACCATGAAGCTCGAACAATTCGCGCCGCTCTTCGCGCGCGACGATCTTGCGATTGTGACCGTGCAGAAGGGCGAGCAGATCGCCCAGGTGGGGGGCTATTATGGCCGTGCGCCGCTGATCAATCTTGGCCCGGAGATTGCGGATTTCGGCGATACGATGGCGATTTTACGCCATATCGAGCGGCTCGTGACCATCGACACATCGGTGGCGCATATCGCGGGGGCGATCGGGGTTCCGACCGCGCTCGTGCTTCCGCACGCGCCGGATTGGCGCTGGCTGCTCGGGCGCGAGGACACGCCCTGGTACCCCAAGATGCGGCTGTTCCGGCAGGAGCGGGCCTATGACTGGTCGGGCGTGGTGGAGCGGGTGTCGGCGTCCATTTAAATCGTTACGGAGTGTGTCAAAATTTTTTTCGGCGCGTCTAAAATAATGACGTTTTCGTCGCCGCGGAACGGGAGAGAATCGTTTGAAGATCCATGAAACGCAAAAGCCTGGGGCCTGCCGCGCGCCGGGAAGATGTGCTGCGTTGGTGTATCGCACCGCGAAAAATTGGAGGTCCGGGCCGGAATCGAACCGGCATACGCGGATTTGCAGTCCGCTACATCACCACTCTGCCACCGGACCAACGGGGCGTGGCGCTGTATATCCTCGGCTAGGCCGCGCCGGTCAAGGCTCAAATATTTGGTGCAGCCCAGCGCAGTTGAGTTATTCGTCGCGCGACCGCTATAAAGGGACAGCAACCCGAATAGATAGAAGGTTTTTGATGGCAACCCAGCCCCCCGCCAATGCCGCGCGTGAGAACATGGTCAATAGCCAAATCACGCCGAATCAGGTGAATGACAGCAGGGTCATCGCCGCGATGCGGACGCTACCGCGCGAGGCCTTCGCGCCCGCGGGAAGCATCGCTTATGGCGACGCCGATATCAGCCTGGGCGAGGGGCGTTTCCTGCTTTCGCCCATGGTCACGGCACGCCTTGCGCAAATCGCATTGTCCAATAATCCGCAGCATGTGCTGGTCGTGGGGGCCGGCAGCGGCTACCTCGCCGCGGTACTGGCTAAGGGCGGCGCGCATGTCGTGGCCCTGGAATCGGAAGCCCGGCTGAATACGGGCGCGCTCGCACAATATACGCCCAATGTTTCGTCCGTGAGCGGCAAGTTGGCCGCCGGCTGGCCCGCCAGCGGCCCGTATGACGTGATCGTCATCGAGGGCGCTGTGCCGGCGATCCCCGAGACGCTCATCGCGCAGCTAACGCCTGGCGGGCGTGTGGTGACAATTCTGGCCGACGGCGCGGAGCCGGCGGGGTTGGGACGCGCCGTGGTTGCGGAGCCGGCCGGCAAAAGCTTCGCGGTGACAAGAATATTCGACTGCACGGCCCGCATCCTGCCGGAATTTCGCCGCCAGCCGAGCTTTAGCTTCTGATGCTAAAAGGAATTTGGTCTACGCGATCCACGCTCCTCGTGGGTATCGCTTTCAGCGCCGGTTTGGCTATCGTGCCGGGCGCTGCGCGCGCGGCCCCGCCGGAGACGCTGACACAGGCGCTCGTTGAAGCCTATGAAAACAATGCAACGCTGCAGCAGCAGCGTGCAAGTTTGCGCGCAACCGACGAGGGCGTGCCGACCGCGCTCTCCGGCTGGCGTCCGACTGTTGCGTTTACCGAATTCGGCGGGGCGGATCACGGGGAGCGAGACCGAGCAGACCACGGGGTTTAACGCGCTGACCGGGTTGCCGGCACTCCAGCACATCACGCTCCCGGAGAGCGCGGAACGAGGCGCTGAGCCAGATCGAAGTGACCCAGCCGATCTATAGCGGGGGCAAGGTCATCGCCGGGGACGCGCCAGGCGAAAAATTCGGTCTACGCGGCGCGCGCCCAGTTGCTCGCCACCGAGCAGACCGTGTTCCTCAACGTGGTCAGCGCCTATGTCACGGTGATCACCGATCAGCAGGTGCTGGCGCTGGACCAGAGCAACCAGGCGGTGCTCGCAGCAGCAGTTGGAGGCCACCAACGACCAGTTCAATGTCGGCGAAATCACCGAGACCTCGGTGGCGCAGGCGCAGGCCTCGCTTGCCCAGGCGAAGGAGCAGGTTGAGGTCGCCTATGGCAATCTGCAGATCGCGAAAGAGAATTTCCGCGAATTGGTCGGCGATTATCCGGGCGATCATCTGGCGCCGCCGCAGCCGCTGGCACTGCCGGTTGACTCCAAGGAGGCCGCCGCGCTGCCGCGACCGCGAACAACCCGAACGTGATCGCCGCCGAATTTACCTATGCGGCGAACAAGGACGCGATCGATGCCGCTTTCGCGAATCTGATGCCGCAGCTCAGCATGCAGGCAGCGGCCTATAACGAGGTGAACCCCTCCGGCCCGGACACGAGCCTTACCGGCGGGCAGGTGCTCGGCCAGCTCACCGTGCCGCTCTACCAGGGCGGGTCGGAATACGCGGCCATCCGGCAGGCCCGCGCCCAGGCGCAAGCAGGGCTTTGCCGCGATCATGAATGCCCAGCGCACCGCCTATGCGCAGGCCACGCAAGCCTGGGTCGGCCTGGTTTCCACCCGCGCCGCCATCGTCAGCACCAATGCCGAGATCAAGGCCAACGCCATCGCGCTGGATGGAACGGAGCGCGAGGAGCTGGTGGGCACGCGCACCACGCTCGATGTTTTGAATGCCCAACAATTATTGTTGGAATCCCAGGTGCAACAGGTGGAAAATATCGCCACATTGGTGAATAATTCCTATACGGTGGCATCGGCGATCGGCCGCCTCACGGCGACGGATCTGGGGCTGCCGGTGCAACAATATGACGATCTGAAATACTATAAATCCGTGGAATATGCTGGTTTCGGCACGGGTGAAGCGGCGAACAGCAGCGGCCGGCGATGGCGCCGGACGGGACGATGCTGAATGTCGCCGCACCCGCGGTGATTGCGGATGGGCAGTCCAGCCCGCCCGCCCCCTGAAAGAAATGAGACGATGAGCGACAGCAACGATATTTCGAACAGTTCCGGTCCCGGCAGCGCCGCCGAACCGTCGATGGAAGAAATTCTCGCGTCGATTCGCCGCATCCTGAAAGAGGATGAAGGCAGCTTCTCCGGTGGGGATGAGGCGGATGACGAATTGCTGGTCCTCGATGTCTCGATGATCGCCGCACCGGCGGATATTTCAAGCGCCACCGAACTGCCCGCCGAGACAGCGCTGATCGCAACGCATGAGGCGGTTTTTATGCCCGAGGATGCGCCGGTGCATTTGGCCGCCGGACCCGGCTGGGGGCCAGAGGAATTGATCGATGAACCGGTGGCGCCGGAACCCGAACGCGTCGCAATGGCGCTGCTGCTGGAGAAGGAAAAAGACATGGACGACCAAGTTCAGCCGCCCGAGAGCCTCGTGAGCGAAGCGACCCGCAACGACATCGCCAATAGCGTGGGCGCGCTGGTGCACAGCATCAGCCAGGAGCGCGCGGTGTCGGTAAGCCGCGGCGGCCTCACGATTGAGGACATCGTCCGAGAAGAAATTAAGCCGGTGCTGAAAGCCTGGCTGGATACGCATCTGCCGAGCTCTGGTGGAGCGCATTGTTCGTGCCGAAATTGAACGTGTGATCGACCGTACCCAAGCCTGAAGGACTAGCCTTGACGACCCTTGATAAAACTTTCGCCCCGGCCTCATGCGAGGACCGGATTTATCGGCATTTGGGAGCAATCCGGCGCGTTCGCGGCGCGGCCGGAAAGCAATGCGGCCCCCTATACCATCATGATCCCGCCGCCGAACGTGACCGGCAGCCTGCATGTGGGCCATGCGCTCACCATGACGTTGCAGGACATGCTGGTGCGCTACCGGCGCATGCAGGGCAGGGACGTGCTGTGGCAGCCGGGCACCGACCATGCCGGGATCGCCACGCAGATGGTCGTGGAACGGCTGCTCGATAAGGAGAAAACCTCGCGCAAGGCTCTCGGCCGCGAGACGTTTTTATCGCGCGTCTGGCAATGGAAGGCGGAATCCGGCGGCGCGATCACGCAGCAGCTCCGCCGCCTTGGCGCCTCGCCGGATTGGGCGCGCGAGCGCTTCACCATGGATGACGGGCTCTCGGTCGCGGTGCGCGAAGTGTTCGTGCGGCTGCATGAGGAAGGGCTGATCTATCAGGACAAGCGCCTGGTGAACTGGGATTCCGTCCTGCAGACCGCGATCTCGGATCTCGAAGTCGAGTCCAAGGAGAAGAAGGGCTTGCTTTGGTATATCCGCTATCCGGTGGAAGGCGGCGAGACGATCACGGTCGCCACGACCAGGCCGGAGACCATGCTGGGTGATACCGCCGTTGCCGTGCATCCGGAGAATGAGCACTACAAGCATATGATCGGCCGGCATGTTACCCTGCCGCTGACCGAACGGCGCATTCCCATTATCGCCGACGACTATGCCGACCCGGAAAAAGGTACGGGTGCGGTGAAAATCACGCCGGCGCATGATTTCAACGATTTCGAGGTCGGCAAGCGGCATAATCTGCCGATGCCCTCCATCCTCGACCGGCAGGGGCGCATCACGCTTGGCGAACTGGGCGAGATGCCGGAATTCGTGCGCTCGCTCGAAGGCCAGGACCGTTTCGTCGCGCGCAAGGCGATTGTGGCCGAGCTGGAGCGGCTGGAAATTCTCGAAAAGATCGAGCCGCATACCCATGCCGTGCCGCATGGCGACCGCTCCGACCAGCCGATCGAGCCGTTACTCACCGTGCAATGGTATTGCAATGCCGGCGTGCTGGCCAAGCCGGCGATCGAGGCGGTGGAAAGCGGCCAGATCAAATTCGTGCCGCAGCAATGGGAGAACACGTTCTTCGCCTGGATGCGCGATATTCAGCCCTGGTGCATCTCCCGCCAGCTCTGGTGGGGGCATCGCATTCCGGCCTGGTACGGGCCGGATGGCGCGGTGTATGTCGCCCGGAATGAGGCTGAGGCGCAGGCCAAGGCCGGGGCCGGGGTGCAACTCACGCAGGATGAGGACGTGCTGGACACGTGGTTCTCCTCCGCCCTTTGGCCGTTCTCAACACTCGGCTGGCCGGAACAGACCCCGGAATTGCAGAAATACTACCCGACCGACACGCTGGTGACCGGGTTCGACATCATCTTCTTCTGGGTAGCCCGGATGATCATGATGGGCATGCATTTCATGGGCGACGTGCCGTTCCGCACGATCTATATCCATGGGCTGGTGCGTGATGAGCGCGGGCAGAAAATGTCCAAGTCCAAGGGCAATGTCATCGACCCGCTGAGCCTGATCGAGGCTTATGGCACGGATGCGCTGCGTTATTCGGTGGCGGCGGCCGCGGGGCCGGGGCGCGATGCGAAATTGGGCGCGAAGATCGTCGAGGCAAACCGGAGTTTTATCACCAAGATCTGGAACGCGGCGCGGTTCTGCGAAATGAATGGCTGCGTCCCGAACCCGGATTTCCGGCCCGAGAGTGCGAAGCTGCCGCTCTCGCGCTGGATTCTGGACGCGGCGAATACCGCGATCCGGGATGCGACGGCGGCCCTCGATGCGTACCGGCCGGATGATTACGCGCAGGTCTGCTACCGCTTCGCCTGGGGAGATTTCTGCGACTGGTTCCTGGAATTCGCCAAGCCCGGTTTTGCCGGTGAGGACGCCGCCGAAATTCGCGATGTCGCCGCCTATACGCTCGGGGTTTTGCTGCGGTTGATGCATCCGCTCACCCCCTTCGTGACCGAGGAGCTGTGGGATCATTTCCGCTATGGACCTGCGGGTTCGCTGATCCGCGCCGCCTGGCCGGAGCCGGTTGCCGTGCATGAGGCCGAGGCCGCGCGGGCGGAAGTGGCCTGGGTGGTCGAGCTGATCTCGCAGATCCGCACCGTGCGCTCCGAGATGAACGTACCGCCATCGATGAAAAGCCCGGTCTGGCTGAAGGATGCCGCCCCTGAGACGCTGGCGCGCGTGGCGCGTTGGCCGGAGGCGATCTCGCGCATGGCACGCGCCAGCGAGATCGGCGCATTGCCGGGCGACGTGCCGAGGGGCTCCGCGCAGGCGGTGATCGGCGAGGCGACGATCGTGCTGCCCTTGGCCGGGATCATCGACCTCGATGCCGAGCGCGCCCGGCTTGCCGCCGCCCGGGGCAAGGCTTCCGCCGAGCTGCAGAAGGTTGAGCAGAAGCTCGCCAACGAGGATTTCGTGAAGCGTGCACCGGAAGCGATCCTCGAGGAGCATGAGGAGCGGCGGCGGAGTTTCTCCAACGAAATTTCACGCCTGGATGCCGCATTGGCGCGCATCGCATGACGAATGGTCCGATGGCGCTGGATATCCGCGATATCCAGCCCTCGGACCGGCCGCAATGGGATGCGTTGTGGCAAGGCTATCTGACCTTTTACAAGGTGACACTGCCGGCGGCGACCACGCAGATGACGTGGTCGCGCTTTTTCGATGCCGCCGAGCCGGTGCACGCGCTTGTCGCGGAGCATAACGGCAAGTTAGTTGGCTTGGCGCACTACATTTTCCATCGCAACACCTGGATGACCGGGGACGTGTGCTATCTCGAGGATCTGTTCGCGGCGCCGGATATGCGCGGCAAGGGTGTCGGGCGCGCGTTGATCGAAGCGGTGTATGACAGAGCGCGGCAGGCGGGTGCGTCACGGGTGTATTGGATGACGCAGGAGAGCAATACGCAGGCGATGGCGCTCTATGATAAGATCGCGGAAAAATCGGGGTTTTTGCAGTACCGCAAGCAGCTTTAGGAGAGTGGCGGTGGAACCGGCACGCTCCAAGTTATACCAACGGCGTTAAGCATTGACCTGTTTTGCCCAGCTACGTGTTGCGATTGAGGTTATCTTATCTGGCTGCGCCACCAGGCTGTTCCAAGCGCTGCAGCAGGCTTCGACGATTGCCTCCTGAGTTTCGAATACTCTGTTTGCCAGATAATTTTGTCGGAGGAACTGCCATATGTTTTCTTGCGGGTTCAGTTCTGGTGCATAGGGTGGCAATGGAAGTAGGCTGATATTGTCAGGAAGTTTGAGTTTGTCACCGGCCTGATGCCAACCGGCCCCGTCAAGTGTTATGACGGCATGGGCGCCTGGCGTCACGCACTTGCTGATCTCGGCCAGATGCATGTTCATTGCTGCGGCGTTGACGTAGGGCAACACCAAAGCAGCGCCGGTGCCACGGGCCGGACATACGGCACCGAAGATGTAGGCCCATTTATAACGGCAATCGCGTGGCGCTGACGGACGGCTGCCCCGCTTTGCCCAAAGCCGGGTCAGCGTTCCTTGCTGGCCGACCCGCGCTTCGTCTTGCCACCAGAGTTCGATTGGTTTGCCCCGGGCGTGTTGCGGGATTGCGGCGGCGACCAGATCGGGGAAGTTTTTTTGTGCGCCTCCTGGGCTGCAGCATCATGACCGGTGTGGCGTGGCCGGGCCGATAGCCGGCGAAAGCCCAGACGGCGCAGCAAGTCACCGACACTGCGTTCAGCCAGATGAATGCCAAAGCGCGTTTTAATCAGATGCGACAGATCAATGCGCCGCCAGCGCACCACGCCGTGCTCAGACAAACTCGGCCCATCTTGCACCAGCCGTGCAACTTCCGCTTCCTGTTCGGAGGTGAGCCGGGGCTTCGGGCCAGGTGGTATGCGGCTCGATAGCCCGGCCACGCCAAGATCATTGTATCGATGCACCCAGTCGCGCAGCGTCTGGCGATCCATGCCGCATAAAACCGCCGCTTCCGTACGCGGTCGGCCTTCCAGAACCAGAGCTAAAGCCAGCATCCGGCGTGATGCATCCGAATCTCGGGACTGCGCCGCAGCACGGCGCAGTCCCGAGGCATCCAACTCCATCCGCGTAATTGAAACGGCCATGCCACCCCCCGAATCGAACAGAGAGAAGCGAATCACATCATGCGGATATTGGGAATCCCACACGAGTCAAAAACTGCCGCCGTTGGTATTAGCCAAGTTTTTTTGCTTCTTTTTGTTCACAAAAAGAAGTCCTTAACTTCGCTTACAAAAACGGCGGCCATGGGTAATCCCCAGGCCGCCGTGTTCGTTTTTTTAACCCTATGTCGCGTCGCGCTTAGGCGGCGGCGAGGGCGGCTTCCGCGAATTCGTAGTTCGCGATTTTGTCGAGGTAGTTCGTGATGTAGTCCGGACGGCGATTGCGGAAGTCGAGATAGTAGCTGTGCTCCCACACATCGAGGCCGAGCAGCACTTTGCCTTCGCCGGTGGCGTAGGGGTTGGAGCCGTTCGGGGTCTTCGTCACTTTCAGCTTGCCGTCCTGGCCGAGCACGAGCCAGGCCCAGCCGGAGCCGAACTGGCCAATGCCGGCGGCCTTGAAGGCATCCTTGAACGCCTGCACGGAACCGAAATCAGCGGTCAGCTTGGCTTCCAGCTTGCCCGGAATGGCGCCGCCCTTCGGGCTCAGATTTTGCCAGAAGATGTTGTGGTTCCAATGCTGGCCGGCATTGTTGAAGACCGGGGCCAGATCGGGCTTGTTGTACGAGAAGGCAATGATCTCTTCGAGCGATTTGCCTTGCAGATCGGCATTCTTTTCAACGAAGCCGTTCAGCGCCGTGACATAGGCTTGGTGGTGCTTGCCGTGATGCAGTTCCAGGGTTTCTTCGCACATACCAACGCCCGCCAAGGCGGTGGTGGCATAGGGAAGGGTAGGGAGTTCGAACGCCATGGGGCTCTCCTTGAAGGATTTGTTTCGTCGCGTTGATTAGCTATGGACTGTACATGGCTCCGTCAAGCGACCTTTTTCTACACCTCCGCCGGGCAGACCCGGACCGTTTCTTTTGTACGTTGTTTGCTCCCGCGCAACGGCGGGAGGGTCTGGCGCTGCTCTATCTCTTCAACCATGAGCTCGCGAGGGCGCGGGAAGTGGCCTCAGAGCCTCTGCTGGCCCTGATCCGCCTCAACTGGTGGCGGGAGGTGGTGGAGGGGCAGGCGAAGAAGCATGAGATCGCGACGCCGCTGCGCGCGGCCTTGGATGCTGGGCTGTTCGATCCGGCGGATCTGGCCGGGTTGATCACGGCGCGTGAGATGGAAGCTGAGCCGGAAATTCCCGATGCCGCCGCGTTTTTCAGCCATGCCCGCGACACCGCCGGCAAACTCGCCCGAATCGCAGGGAAATTCTTAGGCGCGGATTCGCAAGTGGTCGAGGATCTCGGCACTGCTTACGGCATTGCGGGAATGCTGCGCGCCGCACCCTTTTTAAGGGCGCAGGGACGCTCTTTGTTGCCGGTGGATGGCACGTCGCAAGACGCGCTCATTGCGCATGCCCGGATGCTGCTCGGCGCGGGCAAGCCGCCGCGAGTCGCCTTGGCCGCCGCCTTGCCCGCTGTTTACGCGCGGCGCGACCTGGGGCGCGCGGTCGTTCCGGGCCCGCGCGGCGTAGGCGACCGGCTGGCCGTGCTGCGCGCCGCGCTCACCGGGCGGGTGTGAAGCGCACTCCGGTCAGGGTTTCGGCGGCGTCCCAAAGGGCTTTCGCCACGGTAAGGTCGCGGGCTTTGAGCTCGGCTTTCGCAACACCTGCCGGCCCGCGGAATTCCATGAAACCGGTCGGCCCGTAATAACCACCCGGGGTGACATTCGGCGAGGTCGCGGCGAGCAGGGTCGGCAGCGCGCCATCCGCCGAGGATTGCGTGACGAACTCCTTGCCCAGTTTCAGCAAAAACGCCATGGCGCTATTGGCGCCCGGGCCATTGGCGACAAGCTCGGTCCGGGCGATGCCAGGATGCGCCGTGACGGAGAGAAGCCCCCAGCCGCCCGCATCACTGCGGCGCTGCAACTCCATGGCAAACATCAGCATCGCCAGTTTGGATTGCTCATAAACTTTCCAGGGCTTGTAGCCGTGCGCAGCTTGCAGATCCTGCAAATCGATCCGCCCCTTGCGATGCGCGATGGAGGAGAGCTGCACGACGCGCGGTGCAGCCGCCTTGCACAGCAAGGGCAGGAGCAGAGCCGTCAACGCGAAATGGCCCAGAAAATTCACGCCAAGCTGCATCTCAAAGCCGTCTTCCGTGACCTGGCGCGTGGGCAGCGCCATGATGCCGGCATTGTTGATCAGCCCGTCCAACGCACCATGTTCGGCCGCGATGCGCGCCGCGAACGCCCGCACCGAGGCGAGGCTGGCGAGGTCAAGCGGCTCGAAAGCGACCAACGCGCCCGGGACCGCCGCCTGGATTTGCGCCGCCGCAACCATGCCCTTGGCCTCGCTGCGGCAGGCGACGACCACATTGGCCCCGGCTTTCGCCAAGGCCAGCGCCGTGTCGTAGCCGATGCCGCTATTCGCCCCCGTGACGATGAAAAGCTTGCCCGTCAGGGAGGGGATGTCGGCAATCGACCAGATTGTCATTTTTATGCTTCCTTATTTTATTTTTGTGCTTCAAGGGCCTTGGCGGCGGCGACCGCGAAATAGGTGAGGATGCCGGAGCAACCGGCGCGCTTGAAGCCGAGCAGGCTCTCCAGCATCGCCCGGTCATGATCGAGCCAGCCATTCTGCACGGCGGCCATGATCATCGCGTACTCGCCGGATACCTGATATGCGAAAACCGGCACCTCAAAGCGGTCCTTCACGCGCCGGATGATATCCAGATAGGGCATTCCGGGCTTGACCATGACCATGTCGGCACCTTCGGCCAGATCCATCGCGACCTCGTGCAGCGCCTCTTCGGCATTGCCGGGGTTCATCTGATAGGTCTTTTTGTCCCCCTTCAGCGCGCCGCCGGAACCGATGGCGTCGCGGAACGGCCCGTAAAACGCCGAGGCGTATTTGGCAGCATAGCTCATGATGCGGGTGTGGATCAGCCCGGCCTCGTCCAGCTTCGTGCGGATCGTGGAAATCCGCCCATCCATCATGTCGGACGGGGCGATGATGTCGATACCCGCTTGCGCCTGGTTGATGGCCTGGGCCGTGAGGATGGCGACGCTCTCATCATTGGCGACATAGCCATCGCGCAATACGCCGTCATGGCCGTGATCGGTATAGGGGTCGAGGGCGACATCGCCGACCAGGGCGATCTGTGGGAATTCAGCCTTCAGGAGACGGGCGGCGCGGCACATCAAATTGTTGGGGTTCAGCGCCTCGGTGCCCTCGGCATCCTTGTGCTCGCGCGGGGTGGCGGGGAACAGGGCGATGGCTGGAATGCGCAAACGCGCGGCCTCCTCCACATGTTTGGCCAGGCCGTCGAGTCCGACCCGGGAGACGCCGGGCATGGAGGACACCTCCTCCGGCGCGCCGGAGCCTTCACGGACAAAAATCGGCCAGATCAGGTCATCGACGGAGAGTTTATGCTCCGCGACCAGACGACGCGTGGCATCGTCATATCGGTTGCGGCGCAGGCGAGTGGCGGGGAAAGTGCGATTTATCATACCCCCGAAGTTAGACGCTTTTCCGGGAATTACGAGATGAGAAGATGCCGCCCGTTGGTTTGCGCCTGCGATGCGCTGGACGCATGGAAATGTTTGACAGGTCCCATTCGTCCCGGTTAGCTAGTGTCCTTGCAATTAAGAATAATTCTCAATTGCAAGGCTTCGGCGGGCAGATACGGCGACGATTGTCCGAGGGCGTTTGTATTGCGGGAATCGTGACGGAGTTAGAACGCCCATGCCGACGACGACTAAAACATCCAAAACCGCGACGCAGCCGGCGGCCAGTCTTCGTGGCCTGTTGAGCAGGCTGCCTTTTATGGCGGTGTTCGGCCCGGGCCTTGTCGTGATGCTGGCGGATACCGATGTCGGCTCCATCATCACCGCCGGGCAAAGCGGCGTACAATGGGGTTACAAGCTGCTCCTGGTGCAGCTTATTCTCGTGCCGGTGCTGTATATCGTGCAGGAACTCACCGTGCGGCTCGGCATTTTCACCGGGCGCGGCCATGGCGAGCTGATCCGCGAGTCCTTCGGCCCCGGCTGGGCGTGGCTTTCTGCCGCCGGTTTGTGCGTCGCGACGATCGGCGCGCTGCTCACCGAGTTTTCCGGCGTTGCGGGCATCGGCGATTTATATGGCGTGCCGCATGACGTCTCGCTGCCGCTGGCGGTTGTCGCTTTGCTGGCCGTGGTGCTGACGGGCTCCTATCGGCGGGTGGAGCGGGCCGCCATCGTCATTGGGTTGTTTGAATTCGCATTCTTCTTCGTCGCTGTGGCCGCGAAGCCGGATTTGCATGCCATGATGCACCAGTCGCTCCATATTCCGGTGCTGTCGGCCGACTATGAATATCTGGTCGCCGCCAATATCGGGGCGGTCATCATGCCCTGGATGATTTTTTATCAGCAATCTGCCATCGCCGATAAGCGGCTTGGCGCGGACCATTATGCGGCTGCGAAATGGGACACGGCGATCGGCGCGATCATCACCCAGCTCGTGATGGCAGCCGTGCTTATCGCGGCGGCCGCGGCTATCCGCCCGCATGCGCCGCAGGCCAGCCTTTCCACGGTCGGTCAGATGAGCCAGGCGATGACGCCATATCTCGGGCCGCAGGTCGGCCGGCTGGTCTTTGGCCTCGGCGTGCTGGGGGCGGGCATGGTCGCCGCCATCGTCGCTTCGCTGGCCTTGGCCTGGGGGCTGGGCGAGGTCGCGGGATATAAGCGCTCGCTGGAACATAGTCCGCTGCAGGCCAAGTGGTTTTATGCGGTGTACACAATTTGCGTGATCGGTGGCGCCACGCTGGTCGGCGTGGCGCCGAACCTCATCACGCTGAATGTCGGCGTGCAGGTGATGAACGCACTGCTGCTCCCGCTGGTGCTGGGCTTCCTCGTCCGGCTTTCGATTGTCGCTTTACCGGAAGCGCATCGGTTGAAGGGCAAGTACAAGGTTGTGGTGATCGGCGTTTGCGCGATTACCTGCGCCTTCGGCGTCCTTGGCGGCTTGGGCGGGCTGTTCTGACCGTTCTGCGCCGCACGCTGAAGCTGCTGTTTCTGCTGTTCCCGGGCGTGGCGCTGGCACAGGTTCACGTCACCATCCCTGAGGCGGGGGGTATCAAACTCCAGGCCGTGCTGTTTCTGCCGGCGCATGCCAGCGCGCCGAAAACCCTGCTGCCCGCATCGCCGCACACCAGCGCGTCCCGGCTTTTTTCCAGTCGCTGCCGCCTGCCTAGAGCGCGGGAACGATCCTAGAAGCTATAGGCGACGCCTAAATTCATCCCGAATTGCGTGGTGGTGCTGAGCGGCTCGTAAAATGCGCAATCGCACGGCGCGAAATACGTGCTGTTGGTCGGTTTGTAGCCGGCATAGTTGAAATGTTCCCAATCAACATTGCCGAACACGTGAAACGGCCCTTGGACGGCGTAATCCAGGCCGAGGGTAACGCGTTCTTCGGCCGAGCCGCCAAGACCGTGGCTGATATGGGTGTTGTTGAACGCAACGTTCCCGGCAATCAGCGCGAGCGCTTCCGCCGATGCCGAGAATACGAGGCGGGGTGTTAGCGGCGCGTCCCATTTCAGCCCGCCGCCCAGCAGCCCGGTATTGTAGAATTCATCCGTGCCGATTTGGGCCGGATTGTTGATGTTCCGGTTCCAGGATTGGTAGCCGGCGGCGATGAAGGGGATCAGCTCGCTCCCGCCGATCAGCGGAATGCCGATGCCAAGCCGTCCTTCGAGCCGGTTGAAAACGGCATTGTCCGTCGCCTGCAACGGCAGGCCGCTGAACAGATAATGCCCGCCATAGGTGAGATTTCCCGCTGAAAAATCGTAGGACAGCGCGGCATAGAGATCGTCGTTCGGAAAGACCAGCAGGCGGGGCAGCAGCACGCTCGCGCCAACGCCGAACCCGCCCGTCCAGCCATTTTCATCATCGCCCGAGCCGGGTTGCGCATTCTCATGGTATTGCGTGTGCATGAAGGCGCCGCTGAGATTAAGATTGGTCTCCGCCGCCAGGATTTCCTGGTGACGCGCCAATTCAGCGTTTTCGGGGGCATATAGCGGCTGGCTCGTCGGCAGGATGCTGTCCTGGCTGAAATTCGTGCCGCCATCATAGACATTCTGGGCAACCGACATTGGCGAATTGTCCGCTGCTTGGAGAGGCTGGGCATTGGCGATGGAAGTCGCTTGGATTGTCCCTAGAAACGCCGCAACGCACGCCACGCACAAATTCTGCAAGCCCATCCATCCGCTCCAACGTTGCGTTTAGTTAATATTAACTTGAACGGTATTGCAACAAAAGAAGCGCCAAGGGATATGCGTGAGGCAGAAAGGACGGGCAAAATGCCAGAAGGCGATGTGATCCGGCCGGTGAACAGCTCGGCGCCTGAGATGCTGTCGGCTGAGGAGACGCTGCGCGCGATTTTCACGCAGGCATTCGCGCAGATACCGTTGCATCTGCCCGCGGGCGCCACGCCGGCATCGTTACGGGCCGCCTTGGCGTTGGACGCGGTGCGCATCGCCGAGCTCTTTGCGCAGGTTCGAGCGCAGGCCCGGGGGGCGCGGCAGGCTGCGCGTCGGCGCCGTAACGGCCTTCGTATTGGGCTCGCCTTCCTCGGCCTGGCCGTTTGCGCGGCGGGGCTGGCGGTTGGGGGATCTCGCCTGATCCGACACCCGGCGGTCGCACTGCCGGCCATCCCGACCGCGCAGCTCTACAGCGCCGCGATGACCGACAAGACCGCGTTTGCGTTGCTGCAGCAACGCGCCAAATCCGGTGATGCCGTCGCAGGATTCGATCTCGCGACTCTGGCGGACAGCAATCTCCTCCACAACGAGACGAGCCTTCCGAAAAACGATGCCCTGGCGTTCCGGTGGTACCTCGCCGCCGCGAAAGCGGGGTTGCCTGAAGCGGAAGATAACCTCGCTTTCGCGTATCAAACCGGCCATGGCGTCGCGCGGGACGATGTGAAGGCGGTGGCATGGTTCCAGAGTGCGGCCGATGCCGGGCTGGCCGACGCGCAGAACGCGCTGGCGCGATTATACCAGCAGGGCAGGGGCGTGCCGCGCAACGATGCGCTGGCCGTGCACTGGTACCAACGTGCCGCAGCGCAAGGTCTGGCCAGCGCTGAGAACGATCTGGGGGCGGCCTATGAGGCGGGGAGCGGAATCCCGCAGGATGAGGCCGCCGCCGCCTTATGGTTTGGCCGGGCTGCCGCGCAAGGCGAGCCCAATGCCGAGAACAGCCTGGGGTATTTGTACTTTACCGGCCAAGGCGGCGTGCGGGATGTGGCGCAGGCGCATAAATGGTTCGCGGCTGCGGCAGCACAGGGACTCGCATCCGGGCAGCTTAATCTCGGGCTTTGTTATGTTTGGGGGGCGGGTGTCGCGCAAAACAATCTGACCGCCGCGATGTGGTTTTTGCTGGCGCGGGAGCGCGGAAATCAGCAGGCTGCGGACGCGCTGGCATCGCTTTTTCCGCCGCTCACCCCCACGCAGGCCGCCGCCGCCAGGCTGGCCGCGCAAAACTGGGACCGCGCGGCGCAAAGCGGAGCAGAATAAGCGTTTTCCGCCACCCTGCCTCCCGCGAGAGCGCTTGCGGGCAATTGTTTCATCTCGCACGGCGGCATGGTAAAGCCGTTCCATGACTCGTTCTTTGATCGTAGCCGTCGGCGCGGACCACGGCGGTGTGACCCTTAAAAACCGGCTCGCTGCCGTATTGATCGAAGGCGGCCACCAGGTGCTGGATTTCGGCACGGATGGCCCTGCCAGCGTGGATTATCCCGGATTTCGCCCAGGCCGTGTGCGGCGCGGTGAGCGACAGGCCAGGCGGATCTCGGCATCCTGGTCTGCGGCACCGGCATCGGCATGAGCATCGCCGCCAACCGCCATCCGGCCATCCGCTGCGGCCTGGTGCATGATGTCACCACGGCGCGACTGACCCGCGCCCATAACGACGCCAATGTGCTCGCCCTCGGCGCCCGCATTATCGGCGAGGAAGTGGCGCTGGATATTCTCGGCGCGTTCCTCTCCACCCCTTATGAAGGCGGCCGGCACGATCGCCGTCTTGCCAAGCTCAATCCCCCGAACACGGAAGCCTCAGCATGAACGATCAGAATTTCGCGCCCAGCCTCGACCGTTTTTTCAACGCGCCGCTGGCCGATACCGACCCCGAAATCGCCGGCATCCTCCGCCAGGAACTGGTGCGCGAGCAGGACGGCATCGAGCTGATCGCCTCCGAAAATATCGTCTCCGCGGCGGTGATGGCAGGCGCAGGGCTCCGTGCTGACCAATAAATATGCCGAAGGCTATCCCGGCAAACGCTATTATGGCGGTTGCGGCCCGGCGGATCTCGCCGAGACCCTGGCCATCGAGCGCGTGAAGAAATTGTTCTCCGCCGGCTTATGCCAATGTGCAGGCCAATTCCGGCAGCCAGGCCAACCAGTCGGTGTTTCTGGCGCTGCTGAATGCCGGGGATACCATCCTCGGCATGTCGCTCGCCGCCGGCGGGCATCTCACCCATGGCGCAGCCCCCAACATGTCCGGCAAATGGTTCAACGCCGTGCAGTATGGCGTGCGCCGGGAAGACGGACTGCTGGATTATGACGAGCTCGCAGCGCCTGGCGCATGCAGCATAAGCCGAAGCTGATCATCGCCGGCGGCTCGGCCTATCCGCGCTTCATCGATTTTCCGCGAATCCGCGCCATCGCCGATGTCGGTCGGCGCGTTATTTCATGGTCGATATGGCGCATTTCGCCGGGCTGGTCGCGGCCGGGCTGTATCCCGTCGCCGCTGCCGCACGCCCATGTCGTGACCTCCACCACGCATAAAACCCTGCGCGGCCCGCGTGGCGGCCTGGTGCTGACCAACCACGAGGAGATCGCCAAGAAGATCAACTCGGCGATTTTCCCGGGCCTGCAAGGCGGCCCGCTGATGCATGTCATCGCCGCCAAGGCCGTCGCCTTCGGCGAGGCGCTGCGGCCGGATTTCACGACCTACCAGAAGGCCGTGTCGCCAACGCCAAGGCGCTGGCCGAGACCCTGGTCGAACAGGGCCTCGCCATCGTCACCGGCGGCACGGATTCGCATCTGCTCCTGGTCGATCTCCGCCCGAAGCACGTCACCGGCAAGGCCGCCGAGGCGAGCCTGGAGCGCGCGCATATCACCGCGAACAAGAACGCCATCCCGTTCGATCCGGAAAAGCCGTTCATCACCTCAGGCATTCGCCTGGGCTCGCCCGCCGCGACGACGCGCGGTTTCGGCGTCGCGGAGTTCCGCGAGGTCGGGCTGATGATCGGTGAAGTGCTCGACGGGCTGAGCAAGTCCAATGACGGCACCAACGCCCTGGTCGAGCAGCAGGTCGGCGCGCGCGCGAAGGCGCTCTGCGCCCGCTTCCCGATCTACCGGTAACGGCGGCGAAGGGGAGAAGCGACATGCGGTGCCCGTTCTGTGGGGAGCTTGACACCCAGGTCAAGGACAGCCGGCCCACGGAAGATGGCAGCGCGATCCGCCGGCGGCGTTTCTGCGCCGGTTGCAGCCAGCGTTTCACCACCATCGAGCGCGTGCAGTTGCGCGAGCTCGTGGTGGTGAAGGCCGACCAGCGCCGCGTCGCCTTCGACCGCGACAAGCTCGCCCGCTCCGTGCGCGTCGCGCTGAACAAGCGCCCGGTCGATGAGGAGCGGATCGAGCGCATCGTCAACGGCATCGTCCGCCAGCTGGAGGCCAGCGGCGAGACCGAGGTGAAAAGCCAGGAGATCGGCGAGCTGGTGATGGAGACGCTGAAGGAAGTCGACGCGGTGGCCTATGTCCGCTTCGCCTCGGTCTATCGGGATTTCCGCGAGGCGAAGGATTTCGAGGCATTTCTGGACCATATGGGCGAGCTGCCGAAACGCCCCCGGTAATATCGAGTGAGTACGAGCTGATGCGTGACGAAGCCTATATGCGCGCCGCCCTTGCTTTGGCCCGGCGCGGGCTGGGGGAGACCGCGCCCAACCCCTCCGTCGGCTGCGTCATCGTGGCCGGCGGAACATATGGTTGGCCGCGGCAACACCGCGACCGGCGGGCGGCCGCATGCCGAGATTGCGGCGCTGCGCATGGCCGGTGACTGCCGCACGCGGGGCCACGGCCTATGTCACGCTGGAGCCCTGCGCGCATACGGATAAAGTATTCGCCGCCTTGCGCCAACGCGCTGATCGAGGCCGGGATTAAGCCGCGTGGTGATCGGCGCGACCGACCCGAACCCCAAGGTCAATGGCGGCGGCATTCCGCGCGCTGCGCGAAGCGCGGGATCGAGGTTGTTGAAAATATCCTTCAAAAAGAATGCCTTGCGGTGATCAGCGGCTTCGCCATGGTGATGACGAAGCACACGGCCGCTGATCCGGCTGAAACTTGCCTCGTCGCTGGACGGCAAAATCGCCACCTCCAGCCGGCGAATCGCAATGGATTACCGGCGAATCCTCCCGCCGCGCCGCCCATGCCATGCGCGGCCGGCATGATGCCGTGCATGGTCGGCGTCGGGCACCGTGATCGCGGACGATCCGGAACTGACCTGCCGGATCCACGGTTTCCGCTCCGCGCCGCTGGTCCGCATCGTCGTCGACAGCCATCTGCGCACGCCGCTGATGAGCAAGCTGGTGCGCAGCGCCGCCCAGCACCCGCTCTGGATTTTGCACCGCGACGGCGCCGATCCGCTGCGCAAGAAAGGCCTTGGAAGCCGCCGGCGTGCGGCTGATCGAATTGCCGGCCTCACCGGCTGGGGTCGATCTTGCGGCGGGCGCGAAGCAAGCTCGCGAAAGCCGGGCTCACGCGCATTCTCTCGGAAGGCGGCGGCACCCTTGCCGCCGGGCTGCTGCGCGCAAATCTGGTGGACCGGCTGGCCTGGTTCCATGCGCCCGGGATTATCGGCGGCGATGGCTGGCCCGCCGCCCAGGGCTTTGGCGTGACCAAGCTTGCCGCCATGCCGCGTTTCACCCTGATGGCGCAGGAGCGTTTCGGCGACGACATGCTCACCACCTATCGAAAGGCCTAAGATTATGTTCACGGGTTTGATCACGGGCGTCGGCACGGTCCGCGAGGTGCAGCCGATCGGCGATGGTAAGGATGCGCGCTTTACCATCGAAATTCCGGCCAACGAGGATTGGCAGGCCGCAAACGATCAAGCTCGGCGCCTCGATCGCCTGTTCCGGCTGCTGCCTGACCGTGATTGCGCACGGCGCGGATTTTTTCGCCGTCGAGGTCTCGGCCGAGACGCTGTCGCTCACCACGCTCGGCGCCTGGAAGCCGGGGAGCAAAATCAACCTGGAAGCCTCGCTGCGCCTGGGCGACGAGCTGGGCGGCCATCTCGTCTCCGGCCATGTCGACGGGCTCGCCACGGTGCTGTCCGCAACGCCGGAAAACGGCTCCACCCGCTGGCGTTTTCGACTGCCCGCCACTTGGCCCCTTCGTCGCACCGAAAGGCAGCATCGCCATCAATGGCGTGTCCCTCACGGTCAATGAGGTCGAGGGGCAGAAATTTGGCGTCAACATCATTCCGCACACCGCCGACGCACACCAATTTCGGCGCTGGCGGTGGGCGAGCAGGTCAATATCGAAATCGATATGCTGGCGCGCTATGTCGCGCGGCAATTGAGTTTTCAGCATGCATAGACATTTAAGCGTAATATCTAGCCGTGCCGGGCGCTTTCAGGCGCCGGCCATGAAGGGACACGTCTGATGGACGGTTTGAAGACGACATTGAAGACGGCTGGCCTGCACGATTACATCTCCTCGGCCGCCGAAATTATCGAGGAAGCGCGGGCAGGGCGGATCTTCATCCTGGTCGATGACGAGGACCGCGAGAACGAGGGCGACCTCGTGATCCCGGCGCAGTTCGCAACCCCGGATGCGATCAACTTCATGGCCAAGCATGCGCGCGGGCTGATCTGCCTCGCCATGACGAAGAACCGCTGCGAGCGCCTCGGCCTGCCGCTGATGAGCCAGGCCAACGGCTCCCGGCATGAGACCGCCTTCACGGTTTCGATCGAGGCGCGCGAGGGGGTCACCACCGGCATTTCCGCCGCCGACCGCGCGCGGACCATCGCGGTTGCGATCAATCCGGAGCTCGGGCGTGAGGATATCGTCACCCCCGGCCATGTATTCCCGCTGATGGCGCGCGATGGCGGCACGCTGGTGCGCGCCGGCCATACCGAGGCTGCGGTGGACATCGCCCGCCTGGCCGGGCTCACCCCCGCCGGCGTGATCTGCGAGATCATGAACGATGACGGCACCATGGCCCGCCTGCCGGATCTGGTCGCCTTCGCCCAGCGCCATAACATCAAGCTCGGCACCATCGCGGACCTGATCGCCCATCGCCGCCGTACCGAGCGGCTGGTCAAGCGCGTCGAGCAGGGCAAGGTTCCCGGCCTTGCCGGCGGCATCTGGCGCATGGTGGCCTATGAGAGCCAGGTCGATCGCGTCGAGCATCTGGCCTTCGTTAAGGGCGATATCAGCGGGCCGGAGCCGGTGCTGGTGCGCATGCACGCGGTCGATACCGTGAGCGACCTGCTGGGCGGCGAGCATCTGGACAGCCTGCACGGCGCGCATGGAGCAGGTGAGCGAAGCCGGCCGCGGCGTCGTCGTGCTGATCCGCGAGAACCGCCCCACCGCCGTCTCCGAGCGGATCCGCGACCTGATCGCCGGCAAGCGCGCGGAACCCGCGTTGCGCGATTACGGTATCGGCGCGCAGATCCTGATCGATCTTGGCGTCAAGGACATGATCCTGCTTTCCAACCACAAGCGTACAATCATTGGCCTGGAGGGTTATGGCCTCAATGTCGTCGAGCAACGCGCCATCGAAGGAATTGAAGTAAAAATGAGCACCGCTGACGCGCCGGCCCCGATTGCCCCGAAACTTGCCGGGCCGGCACCCAAAATCCTGATCGTCAGCGCGCCCTATTACCAGCATGTGGTGAATGGCATGCTGGCGGCGGCGCGGGATATTTTGGCGCAGGCTGAATGCCGAGGTGACGCTCGTCGAGGTCTCCGGCGCGTATCGAACTGCCGCAGGCGCATCGCAATCGCGCTTAAAGGCGGCCAGAAATTCGACGGCTATATCGCGCTCGGCTGCGTCGTGCGCGGCGAGACCGACCATTACGAGTTCATCTGCAGCTCCGCCATGTCTGGCCTGATGCAACTGGCGGTGGATCAGGCGATCTGCCTTGGGACTGCCGTGCTGACCGTGGACACGCTGGCCCAGGCCGTTGCGCGCAGCCATGAGACCGGATCGAACAAGGGCGCGGAAGCCGCGATTGCCTGCCTGAAGCAGATCGCCATCGCGCGTCAGTTCGCGGCATGAGCGGCCGTCCCAGAACCCTCGCGCGCGTCGCCGCCGTGCAGGCGCTCTATCAGGCCGAGCAGGGCGGGCCAAAGCCCGGAAACGGTGATCGACCAGTTCGTCCGCCACCGCATCGGCGATACGCCGGGCGCGGCGATATGAACGAGGGCAAGCTGCGCCGAAGCGCATGTGCCGCTCTTCGCCAGCATCGTGCGCACGGCGACGCAGCAGCAGGACACGATCGACGGCATGCTGGTCGCGGCCCTGCCGGAGAGCTGGCCGCTGGCGCGTATCGACCCGGTTTTGCGCGCCGTGATGCGCGCCGGCGCCGCCGAACTCTGGATGACGCGACGGCCCGCCCGCGAAAGTCGTGATCAACGAATATCTCGACGTCGCGCACGGGTTTTTCGCCGGCGATGAGCCGCGAATGGCCAATGGCGTGCTGGACCGGCTGGCGCATCTGCTCCGCCCGGCCGAATTCCAACCGGTTTGATGGCGACGAATTCTCCCGCATCGCCAAGTACTTTGCACCGCTGGCGGGAGATGAAGGCCTCGGCCTGATCGGACGACGCGGCGGTGCTCGCCCCGCCGCCGGGCCGGGAGCTGGTGCTGACCGTCGACCAGATGCTGGAGGACGTGCATTTCCTGCCCGGCGATGCGCCCGGAGCTGATCGCGCGCAAACTGCTGCGCCGCAATCTCTCGGACCTCGCCGCCATGGGTGCAACGCGCGTTGGGCTATCTTTTGACCACCGCGCTGACGCGCGGATGTGACCGAGGACTGGCTGGCGGGGTTCGCCCAGGGGCTGGAACGAGGACCAGAAGACTTTACGGCATCAAGCTTTTCGGGGGCGATTCATCCTCCAGCCGGGGCAAAATCTCGCTGAGCGCCACGCTGATCGGCCATGTGGCGCCGGGTGCCGCGCT
Organism: uncultured Pseudomonadota bacterium; assembly: GCA_963737355.1. GTDB lineage: Bacteria > Pseudomonadota > Alphaproteobacteria > Acetobacterales > Acetobacteraceae > Acidocella. The sequence goes on from CAVTSC010000003.1 coordinate 311,597, forward strand.
CAGCCGCAACGGCGCCAAAGCCGGAGACGAAATCTGGGTCACCGGGCACGATCGGCGATGCGGCACTCGGCTTGCAGGCGCGTTTCGGCAAGTTGCAGGATCCGTACCGGCTTTCTCGCGGCGCGCTCGATGCTGCCGGAACCGCGCATGGGCCTGGCCCTGGCCGGGATCGTCTCGGCGGCCATCGATGTCTCGGACGGGCTGGTGCAGGACCTGGGGCATATGTGCAAAGGGGCTGGGCTCGGTGCTGTGATCCACGCCGGGCTGGTGCCAACCTCGCCGCAGGCGGCGGCTTTCGGCCCAGCAGTGTTGGAATCCCGCCTGACGGATGGCGATGATTACGAACTGCTGCTGGCCGTGCCGCCCGGCCAAGCCGGGAAGCGCTGAAGGCCGCCTGCGGCGATCTGCAAGTCACGCAAATCGGCGTGTTTCAGCGCGGGCGCGGGGGTGCGGGTGCTGGAGGACAGCGGCGCCGATGATGGCGTTCCAAAAACCGGGCTGGCAGCATTTTTAAGGAAGGGAAGCGGTTCTTTTTTGAGAAAAAAGAACCAAAAAACTTTTACTCCAAAAAATCAGGCGACGGCTTTCGTCTTTGCCTTTGCTTTCGGTTTGGCGGCGGCTTTGGCTGCGGGCTTGGCTTTCGGGCGCGCGGCGGCCTTCGGCTTCGGCGCTGTCTCTTTCGCGGCCTTGGGCTTGGCCGCGGCTTTTTTGGCGGCCGCACCTTTTTTGCCCTTCGTGACGATCACTTTGCCCTTCTCGGCCAGCAGCGCCACCGCCTGGTCGAGGGTGAACTCGCTGAGCTCCGTGCCGCGCGGCAGGTTGGCGACCACATTCCCCCATTGCGCATAGGGACCGAACCGGCCTTTGCGCGCCACGACGGGGGCGGCGTCCTTCGGGTGGTCGCCCAGGCTGCGGATCGAATCCTGCTTCTTGCCGATCAAGTCCATCGCCCGGTTGAGCCCGACATGCAGCACGTCGTCATCGCGGTCGAGCGAGGCGAAGATCGCGCCCATTTTGACATAGGGCCCGAAGCGGCCAACGCCCGGCCTCGATCTTCTGGCCGGTTTCCGGGTGCAGCCCGATCAGACGGGGCAGCGAGAGCAGGCCGAGCGCGTCTTCCAGCGTCAGCGCTTCCGGGTCCATGCCCTTGGTGAGCGAGGCGCGCTTCGGCTTGGCTTTTTTATCCGCCGGGTCCGGCTCGCCCTGCTGCACATACAGCCCGTAAGGCCCGCGCTTGAGGGTGATTTCCTCGCCGGTTTCGGGATTTTGGCCGAGCACGCGCATGCCGTCCTTCAGCGTATCATCCGGGTTCTCGCCGCCATCGATGGCGAGTTTGCGGGTGTACTGGCAGGTCGGGTAGTTCGAGCAGCCGATGAAACTGCCATAGCGGCCGAGCTTCAGCCCGATCCGGCCGTTGCCGCAGGCGGGGCAGGAGCGCGGGATCGGAGCCATCCTCGCGGCTGGGGAAGAAATGCGGCCCGAGATCGGCATCCAGCGCGTCGATCACGTCGGAGATTTTAAGCTCCTTGGTCTGCGCCACGGCCTCGGAGAAATCGGTCCAGAAAGCGCGCAGCACGTCCCGCCATTTCGCCGTTGCCCTCGGCGATCTCGTCGAGCTGCTCCTCGAGCGAGGCGGTGAAGCCGGTATCGACATAGCGCGCGAAGAAGCTGGTCAGGAACGCCGTGACCAGGCGGCCGCGATCCTCGGGGATGAAGCGCCGTGCTTCCAGCCGCACATAATTGCGGTCGCGCAGCACGGTGAGGATGGAGGCATAGGTGGAGGGCCGGCCGATGCCGAGCTCTTCCATCTTTTTCACCAGCGAGGCTTCGGAATAGCGCGGCGGCGGTTGGGTGAAATGCTGCGTCGCATCCACCTTGCCGGTCTTCAGCGGGTCGCCCTTGCCGATCGGCGGCAGGATGCGCGCATCCTCGTCTTCCGCCGAGGCATCGTCCAGGTCTTCGCGATAGAGTTTCAGGAACCCGTCGAAAGCCAGCACGGAGCCAGTGGCGCGCAGGGTCTGGCCCTTGCCGTCGGTCATGTCCACGCTGGTCTGGTCCAGCTCGGCGGCCTGCATCTGGCAGGCCATGGCGCGTTTATAGATCAGCTCATAGAGCCGCGCCTGTTCGCTGCTGAGCATCCGGGCCACGCGCTCGGGCTTGAGCGAGATATCCGTCGGGCGGATCGCCTCATGCGCTTCCTGCGCGTTCTTGGCTTTCGAGATATATTCGCGCGGGGCGACGGGCACGTAATCCGGCCCGAAATCGGCCTTGATCTGCCCGCGAATGGCGGTGACCGCCTCTTTGGCGAGCTGCACGCCATCGGTTCGCATATAGGTGATCAGGCCGACCGTATCGCCGCCGATTTCCACGCCCTCATAGAGCTGCTGCGCCAGGCGCATCGTCTGCTGCGAGGAGAAACCCAGCTTGCGGCTGGCTTCCTGCTGCAGGGTCGAGGTGATGAAGGGCGGCGGCGGATTGCGCTTGGTGCGTTTTTTCTCGACCTGCGCGACCGTAAACGTGCCGGCCTGCACGGCGGCCTTCGCCGCGAGCGCCTTGGCTTCGTCGTTGAGGTCGAATTGTTCGAGTTTTTTGCCGGCGTAATGCGTGAGGCGGGCGGGGAAGGGCGCGCCGGTCGGCGTGACCATGCCGGCCTCGATCGTCCAGTATTCGCGGGCCTTAAAAACCTCGATCTCGGCTTCGCGCTCGCAGATCAGGCGGAGCGAGACCGATTGCACGCGCCCGGCCGAGCGGCTGCCCGGCAGCTTGCGCCACAAAACGGGCGAGAGGGTGAAGCCCACCAGATAGTCCAACGCGCGGCGGGCAAGATAGGCCTCGATCAGCGGCTGGTCCAGCGCGCGCGGCGCTGCCATGGCGGCTTTCACGGCGGATTTGGTGATTTCGTTGAAGGTCACGCGCAGGACGTTGATGCCCTTCAGCGCGTTTTTATCCTCCAGCATGGCCCGCACATGCCAGGAAATCGCCTCGCCCTCGCGATCCGGGTCGGTTGCGAGATAGAGTGTTTTCGCACCTTTCAGGGCCCGGGCGATATCGCCCATATGCTTGGTGCCGCGCTCGTCGGCCTCCCAGGACATGGCGAAATCATCATCCGGGCGAACCGAGCCGTCCTTGGGCGGCAGGTCGCGGACATGGCCGAAAGAAGCAAGCACCTTGAAGGAGTCGCCCAAGTATTTGTTGATAGTCTTGGCCTTGGACGGCGACTCGACGACGACGATATCAGTCAAAAACCGATCCAATCATGGGTTTGTTATGCGCACCACCCGGTTGCCGGGCAAAGTTTCCACCAATCCGGCGAGTTCAAGCTCGAGCAGAACCGCCCTCACGGCAGCATTCGACAACTGGCAGCGCCGGGCGATCTCGTCAACACCGGCGGGATCGGCACCGATCATGCCAGGGATTTCGCGCCTGCCGCGCGCAAGCTGCGCCGCATCCTGCCGCTGGTCTTCGAAGGTAGCCCCGGCTTCTGCGAATCCGGCCAGGCCAGGTTGGAACATCGGGTCCCGTACCAGACCTGGGCGGGCAGGGTGATCGGGCAGATTGGCGAACACATCGGCGGCGGATTCGGTGAGATGCGCGCCCTGGCGGATCAGGTCGTTGGCGCCGCTCGAGCGCGGGTCGAGCGGCGAGCCGGGCACGCCGAAAATCTCCCGCCCGGCCTCGTTGGCCAAACGGGCGGTGAGCAGGGAGCCGGAGCGCTGCGCAGCCTCGATGATCACGAGGCCGAGGACCAGCCCGGCGATGATGCGGTTGCGCTTGGGAAAATGCCGTCCTTGCGGCGCGGTGCCGAGCGGCGCTTCCGCGACCACCGCGCCATGTTCGGCGATCTGCGCCTGCAGCCCGGCGTTTTCCGGCGGGTAGGGCATGTCCAGCCCGCCGGCGATGACCGCGATGGTGCGGCCGCCGCGCAGCGCGCCGATATGGGCAGCGGCATCGATCCCGCGCGCCAGGCCCGAGACTACGGTGAGCCGGGTGGCCAGCTCGGCGGCGATGCTCTCGGCAAAACGCATGCCGTTCGCCGAGGCGTTGCGCGCACCGACGATGCCGACCGAAGGGGTCGCGAGAAGGCCGACATCGCCCAGCACGGCGAGGGCCGGGGGCGCGTCGGACAGTTGCGCCAAAAAGCGCGGGTATCCAGCATCGCCCAAAAACACGAAACGCCCGCCCAGACGATGCAGCGCCTCGAATTCCCGCTCCGCCTCGGCGCGTGACGGGATTTTTGGGGGTGTGCTGCGCCCGCCGGCTTTGGCCAGTTCCGGCAAGGCTGCGAGCGCTTGCGCCACCGTGTCGAAGCGCGCCATTAGGCGCCGATAGGTAATCGGGCCGACACTTTCGGATCGGATCAGCCGCAGGCGGTCGATCGTCTCGTTCATGCCGGGCGTTGCACCTTATGCTTTTTTGCCGATGCGCGGCTCGGTACCGGCGCAGAGCCGCGTGATATTGGCGCGGTGGCGCCAGAACACGAGGGCGGCGATCAGCAAAGCGAGGACCGCCGTTGCCGGTGAGCTGAAATGCCAGGCGGCGATCGGGGCGATGACGAAGGCGGTCAGCGCGGCAACCGACGACCAGCGCAGGACCAGCGCCGCCAGGAGCCATGCGGCGCAGGCGATGGCGCCAACCTGCCAGCACAAGCCGAACAGCACGCCAAGCCCTGTCGCAACCCCTTTGCCGCCCTTGAAACCGAGCCAAACCGGGTAGAGATGGCCCAAGAATACCAGGAGGGAGGCCGCGAACACACCGCCATGGCCGTAGGCATGCACCCAAAGGACGACCAGCGTGCCCTTAAAACCATCGAGCAGCAGGGTTGCCGCCGCCAGCCCCTTGCGCCCCGTGCGCAGCACGTTGGTGGCGCCGATATTGCCGGACCCGATATTGCGGATATCGCCCAGCCCGGCGGCGCGAGTGAGGATCAGCCCGAAGGGAATCGCACCGACCAGATAGGCGAAGACGCAGATCAGGAACAGCGTCATGCGAAGACCCGTTTGCCGGCTTTCCAGGTGCCGAGCACCACGCCCTCCAGCGCGCGTCCGTCGAACGGCGTGTTTTGCCCTTTGCCGGGCAGCTTGCCGGCGGTCACCTGCCAGGAGGGCTCGGGGTGGAACAGGCAGAGATCGGCCGGTGCCCCACGGCGCAGCACGCCAGCCTCGATGCCAAGCCATGCGGCCGGACGGGCCGTGAGCAGGCTGAGCGCCTGCGCCAGCGTGAGATGGCCGGACTGGACCTGCGCCAGCGTGACGCCGAGCAGCGTGGTAAGGCCTGCCCCCCCGGGCGATGCTTCGGCGAAGGGCAGGCGTTTGTCATCGGCATCACGCGGCTGGTGATCCGAGGCGATGGCGTCGATCGTGCCGTCCTGCAAGGCGGCCAGAACGGCCAGGCGGTCTTCCTCGCTGCGCAGCGGCGGAGAGAGCTTGGCGTAGGTGCGGAAATCGCCGATGGCGGTCTCGTTCAGATCGAAATAAGGCGGGGCGGTATCGCAGGTGATTTTGGTCCCCTTGTCCTTGGCCTGGCGGATGAGGGCGAGGGATTCCGCCGTGGTGACATGGGCAAAATGCACGGCGCCGCCGGTGAGTTCGGCGAGCCGGATATCGCGCGCCACGCAGATGGCCTCGGCAGCGGCGGGAATGCCGGGCAGGCCCATCCAGGTTGCCCGCGCGCCTTCGGTTGCGGCACCGCCCGCGGCGAGCTCCACATCCTCGGCATGCTGCACGATGCGCATGCCAAAGCCGCTGGCATAGCTGAGCGCACGGCGCATCAGCCGAGAGGAAGCGATGGTTTTGGCGCCATCGGTAAAGGCGATCGCGCCCGCGGCCTTCAGCAGCCCGTATTCGGCCAGCTCCGCGCCATGCCCGCCGCGCGTGGCGGTGGCGTAGGGCAGGAGGGTGACGGAGCCGGTTTCGGCACCCCGGGAGATGATCAGCCGCACCAAAGCGGGATCGTCGATCGCGGGGTCGGAATCAGGCAGCACGGCAATCGTGGTGATGCCACCGGCGGCAGCGGCCTGCGCCGCGCTGGCGATGGTCTCGCGGTACTCAAACCCCGGCTCGCCGAGCGAGGCGCGGATGTCCACGAGGCCGGGGGAGAGCACGGCACCCTCCGTTTCGATGATTTCGCTGCCATCCGGACGGCCGAGATTTTGGCCGAAATCGGCGATGACGCCGTCCTTCACCAGCAGCTCGCCCTCGACGATGTTCTGTGCGGATTCGTCCAAGAATTTGATTTTACGGAATAAAAACATCAGTTATGGCCTCGCGCCAGTGTGTCGAGCACGGCCATGCGCACGGCGACGCCCATTTCCACCTGTTCCTTGATGACCGAGCGCAACGGATCATCGGCGATGTCGCTATCGATTTCCACGCCCCGGTTCATCGGGCCAGGATGCATGACGAGCGCATCCGGCTTGGCGAGGCCGAGCTTGCGCCGGTCCAGCCCGTAATAGGCGAAGAATTCGCGCGCGCTGGGGATCATGCCACCATTCATGCGTTCTTTCTGCAGGCGCAGCGCCATGACGATATCCGCGCCGGCCAGGCCTTCCTCCATGTCATGATACACGCTCACCCCGGCGGCTTCGATCCCGGCGGGGATGAGCGTGGGCGGCCCGATCAAGCGCACGAAATTGCCCATCATGGTGAGGAGCAGAATATTGCTTCGGGCGACGCGCGAATGCGCGATGTCGCCCGAGATGGCGATGGTGAGGCCCGAGAGGCGGCCCTTGTGGCGGCGGATGGTCAGTGCATCCAGCAAGGCCTGGGTCGGGTGCTCATGCGTGCCGTCGCCGGCGTTGATCACCGCCGCATCGACCTTCTGTGCAAGCAAAGCGGGCGCGCCGGAGCGGTTATGGCGGACCACCAGCAGGTCGCAATTCATCGCATTCAAGGTTGCCGCCGTGTCCAAGAGCGTCTCGCCCTTGGTCACCGAGGAGGTCGAGACCGACATGTTGATCACGTCGGCGCCGAGCCTTTTGCCGGCGAGCTCGAAGCTGGTCCGGGTTCGCGTCGAATCTTCGAAGAAAAGATTGATCAGCGTACGCCCGCGCAACAGGTCGCGCTGGGTCTTGCCGGAACGGTTTAAGAGAACATAGCTCTCCGCGAGGTCGAGCAATGAGGTGACGGAAACGGGGTTAAGCCCCTCGATTCCGAGCAGATGCCGTGAGGATGTCATTAAAACCCGGTTAGACCACATTCTCCCGTGCCCTGGGAAGCCTTCATGGGGAAATTAGACATGTCCGGGGAGCAGGCGTATTGAAAGCAAAGCATCGCATACCGAAATGACATACGGCGCTGAAAGACGGGGGCGAAATGAAAAAAATAATGTGGATCAGCCTATTAGGCGTACTTTCCGGGTGTAGCTCACCCGCCATGATGAGCGCGGATCCGGTGGACGCGCCTGCGACACCGATCTTTTTCCAGCCTTTCTCGGCGGCACTCGACGAATCCGCCCTCACCATGATCGCCAACACCGCCAAAGCGGCCAATGCGCAGCCCAATGCCACCGTCTATGTCACCGGGGCGGCGGATAGCGTGGGCAGCAGCCTTGCCAATGAATATTTGTCGGAGACCCGCGCCCAGGTCGTCGCCGATGCGCTGGCCGCGGATGGCGTAGCGCCAAGCCGCATCCGCACGCGCGCGGTCGGGATTACCAGCGCGCCGGCCCCCGCCGGCACGCCCGCGCAATCCGCGCGGCGCGTGCTGATCCAGATCGCAGGATAACTATTTCGCAGCTTCGGGCGGTCCGGAGAGATGGCTTCGCGACAGGCCGAGGCTCTCCGCTTTACCGAGCAAGTGTCTGACCGAGGAGGGATGCCATCGGGTACCCCCGCGCGGGGTCCGCTCGTTCATGGCTTCAAGCTGTGCCGCGACCTGTTGCAGCGTGCGGTCTGGTGCGGCCGCGGCGATACCGGCGATGAGGCGCACCAGGCGGTCATCCCCCTGTTGCGGCCTAGCGCGCTCCAGCAGGCTGCTCTCGAGTATGCCCTCGGTCACGAGCCGTTGGACGGTACGGCGCAGGCGCTCCACGGTCCAGTCCGCGTGATGATTTGTATTCAGGACCCGCACGACATCGCCCCAGGGATGGTCCGGCCGCATCCGCCGGACGGTTGGCAACCAGGTGTCCAATTCCGCGAGGACGGCATCGAGATGGGCCGCGTCGCGGTTGGCGCGGGCCTTGGCGATGGCCTCGGGATCGCGCGCGCGCAGGCCGGGATTGCCGCCGATCCGCCCACGGCTGCGCGCCGCGGCGAGGCCCGCTTTGGTGCGCTCGGAAATCAACGCCCGTTCAAGCTGCGCCACGGCGCCTAGCACTTGCACCGAGAAGATGCCCTGCGGCGTCGTGGTGTCGATGGGGTCATGCAGGCTGCGGAAATGCGCGCCGCTGGTCTCAAGCTGCTTGATGACAGAGAGCAGATGGCTGACCGAGCGCGCCAGGCGATCCAGCCGCACGACCACGAGTGTTTCGCCGGGTTGAATGTCGCGCAGCAGGCGGGCGAGGACAGGGCGGTCCAGGTCGGTGCCTGAGGCACGTTCCTCTGCCACGATTTCGCAGCCTGCATCCTGTAATTCATCAACCTGGGCGTCCGTGTCCTGGCTGTCCGTGGAGACGCGGGCGTAGCCGATCTGACGGGTAGGCGGGATAATTTTCTGAATTTTTAACATCATAATTTCCATGGAACTATATGATTTTAAAAAAATACAAAAATATATTGTGTATGTAAACGGTCATTTGTAAATGAGTCCGATGTATCCGTGCGCCCCTTAAAACGCAGTTGCTGTCTGAAGGAGATAGGCCCCTCCAAGGCTTTTTGAGGCTAGGGGGGTAAAATCGGACAGGGGGAGGGGCTCGAACCTCGGTTTACGGCTCGATTTCATCCTGCCAAACCAATGGATCGAGGGAAATTCATCGCCGCTGGTGCGGTGACGGACGGCGCGATCGTTGGCTGGATGACGGGGCGGAGAAGGCTTCTCCATTGAGAAACTGAAGCTAAAGTGGCTTTCTCCGGGGAAATACGGGGGCATCCACCAAGCGCAGAATCAATATTATGGAAAGAGAATGCCATTTCAAACATATTGCTTTTGCTTTTTCCCCTCTAAACAGCAGTTTTCTATGCAATGGCTCAGATAGCTAAAGTGCTATCTGTCCGCCTCCGACAGACGTCTATACCCAAAGCCATCGCCGGATGGAGCCTGACCAACGCCTCGGTATTGGTCGACCATCTGGGCGAACGATTTTGCTGCGCTGGAAGCGGCACTCGGAGGGTTCCTTACCGACCTCCGCAACATAAGCGCGCAACGGGTGTCGTCCGGATGTTTCTTGACGATATCCTCGCACATCCTTGCCCCCCAGGCTTAGCAGTCTATCATGCCGATAACCCATTCCGGACACCGGCACTACGTTGGCGTAATTTCTTACTTTTCCTCGTGTTGCCGCACCTTGGCTTGCGCCTTGGTGAGGCCGCGATCCTGTCGGCCGATGCCATAAGGATGATTTTGATCCTGAGACCGGGGAAGGCAGTTGACGTGCTTATACAAAACTACCGCCGCGGCGCCCGCCACGGCTTTCTATTCGGATCGCAAAAGGGAAACCCCCTCGCATTAAGACAGATATACAATGCCTTTGAGATCGTGACCGGACGCCTCTCCGAGGCGGCGACGAGGGCCTTGCTAAGTCGGGGTAAGGAAGCCGTGATGGCTCATGACCTTCGTCATACCTGTGCCGTCTAAAGTCCATAAGGCTTCACGGTGGAACCTGACAAGCCTTTGCGGCATGGTCCCTCCCCCAACCCTTTGCCTTGCGGACCGAAGCTATTACGACAACTGCACGGGCCGTGCAGATGATTTCAGCGTGACGATGCCCCCCGCCTCGGCGCCATCATCACGTCGTGCCTCAGCGGCGAACATGGCCCGGGTCGATGCCTATGGCAGCTGCGGAGGTCCGTCCCTGCGCTGGATCCGCATTGAAGACGCCGGCGACGAGTTCGGACCGATTGTCCATGCGCGCCGCGATACGGTGCACTTCACCGATAAACGCGCCCGTGCCGCCGCCAATCATGCCAGCTGGATGCGCTTTGCCTGGATCATCATACCGTCCTTTGCTCAAAGCCGAGCAGCCGGCGATTGGCCGCGGCGTCCACGCCGCTCTGCGCGAAATCATCGAATGCGCGCTCGGTCACCCGAATGATATGATCGCGTATGAAGCTGGCACCTTCGCGCGCGCCATCCTCGGAGTGCTTCAGGGCGCATTCCCACTCCAGAACTGCCCAGCCCGCGAAATCATATTGCGCCATTTTCGAGAAGACCGCGCCGAACTTCACGCTGCCATCCCCAAGCGAACGGAACCGGCCAGGACGTTCCACCCAGTCCTGATACCCGCCATAGACGCCGCTGCGTCCAGTCGGGTTCAATTCCGCGTCCTTCACGTGAAAGGCTTTAATCCGCTCGTGATAAATATCGATGAAGGCAAGGTAGTCGAGCGCCTGCAACACGAAATGCGACGGGTCGTAGAGGATATTCGCACGCCGATGCCCGCCGACGGTGTCGAGAAAGCGTTCGAAGGTGACGCCGTCATGCAGATCCTCGCCCGGATGCAGCTCGAAGGCGAGATCGACGCCGGCCGCGTCAAACGCATCCAGAATCGGATGCCAGCGCCGGCCGAGCTCGGCAAAGGCCTCGTCGATCAGCCCCGCCGGACGCTGTGGCCATGGATAGATGAAAGGCCAGGCGAGCGCGCCGGAAAAGGTTGCATGTGCCGCAAGGCCGAGATTGGCCGAAGCCTGCGCCGCGAGCCTCAGCTGCGAAGTCGCCCAATCGGTCCGCGCGGCTGGCTTACCGCGCACGGCTTCGGGGGCAAAGCCGTCGAACAATGCGTCATAGGCCGGATGAACCGCGACCAGCTGCCCCTCAATATGGGTGGCGAGTTCGGTAATCTGGACCCCGATCTCGGCGAGCCTATCCCGCAATTCGTCGCAATAGGCCCGCAACTCCGCGGCCAGCGCGAGGTCGAATAGACCCGCGCTGGTCGGCAGCTGGATGCCGGCATAGCCAAGTCCCGCGGCCCAGCGTGCGAGATTGTCCAGCGTATCGAATGGGGCGCGCTCGCCGACGAATTGGGCGAGATAAATTCCGGGGCCTCGTATCGTCTTCATGAGCATGTCCTCCCTAATCCGATTTAAAAAAGGAAAGCAGCCGCTTTTTTAAAAAAAGCGGCGCAAAAACTTTTACGCATTGGCCGCCTGGTAAATATGTCGGATCTGCCAATGGCCCCCACGCGCGTGGGGGCCATATTTCTGGCTCAGATCAGAATGGCGAGTCCGGAAAGTAGTACTGACTTGCATTTTCTGGGGTCACTAGAGTGGCGTCCAGGCTGTAAGTTCCGGCTACGGTCACTTTGTCATAGAGGTGAGCTGCGGTGATCTCCATGGCGGTTGCGACCATCGTATCCGGATAAAGGATATCCACCGGAACCATCTTATCACCATCCATCACTTTCTTGATGAACTGCTTCGATCCAGCGCCGCCAATGATATACTTGATATCGGTCCGGTTTGCTTGCGTAATCGCCTGCAACACGCCGACGCCCATGTCATCATCCTGGCACCAGACGACGTCGATATTCTTATATTTGGTTAGATAATCCTGCATGACTTTGAAGGCATCGTCACGACTCCAATTGCCGTACTGCCTTTCAAGTATCTTGACGTTGCTGCCTTTGATCGCGTTATCAAAACCGTTCTGTCGCTCCTGGTCGATCGGAATAGGCAATCCGCGGATAACGACGACCTTGGCATCCGGGGTATGCGTTTTGATGTATTCCCCAGCGGCAGCACCCAGTCCGTAATTATCGCCGGCAATATAGAAATCACGCACGGAATTATCGTTGACCGAAGGCGCCCGGTCAACGAGCGTGACGAACGTCCCGTGTGACTTCACCTCCTTGATCGCGTTGACCAACGGATCTGGATCGATTGGAAGAATAACAAGCGCATCCATACCCTCTGTGGTCAGATCTTCAAGTGCGTTGGCCTGGCTCACCGGATCCGACGAGGTCTTAATGATGACGTTCAACCCCGGATGTTCGGCCATCAACAGCTTGGCTACGCGTTCGGCTTGGAAGATGATGCCACCAGCCCAGCCGTGATCCGCGGTCGGCACCGAGACGCCGATTGTATAGTCCTTGGCGTTCGCGTCGCGCGCGGTACCCATAACCGTCAGCGCCGCAAGCGCCATGCCTAATAGTCTCGTTCTCATTTTTTCCTCCATTTTTCTGTTCTTTATTGCAACTGGAAGCCCTGCTCCCTCCGGCTTTCGATCTACGATTTTCGGATCAGTGAACGCTGAACGAGCATCGCGATGATAATAATCGCACCCTGAATTGCGCCGATAAGATATTCGCTGGCGTAGTTCGACAAGACCAAAATATTGCCGACAATCTCGAGGAGGAACGCCCCGCAGATCGAGCCCCACATCCGCCCGACACCGCCGGTGAGCGCAGTACCGCCAATGATGACGGCGGTGATCGCCTGCAACTCCCACATGATGCCCGTCGTGGCTGTGGTTGAGCCCAGTCTCGGCACATAAAGAATAACGGCAACAGCAACACATAGGCCCTGAATCACATAAGTGATGATTCGCACGCGGCTCACGGAAATGCCGGAGTAACGGGCAACATCCTCGTTTGAACCGACCGCAGCGACGTGGCGCCCATAGCTCGTGCGGTTGAGCAGGAACGCGCCAATCCCCGCCACGATGAAGATGATGATGATCGGAACTGGAATGGAGAGCACACTACCGAAATACACCGGCCGGCTGATATTCTGTAGATCCATCGAATTTATCGAGATGGCGCCCCCTTGCGACAGCCAAGTCGTTAGGCCACGAAAGATGCCCATGGTGCCGAGCGTTGCGATGAACGGTTCGATTCCGCCTCTCGTAATGATAATTCCATTGGCAAAACCGCATAATGCGCCGATCACGATCGACATCATCACCGCCACGATCAGAAACAGAAATGGGTTTTCAACGACGCCGGTGTTCAGAAAAAGAATAATCAGACTTCCGATAAAAGCCACCATCGAGCCGACGGACAGATCCAGTCCGCCAGCGGTAATCACGAATGTCGCCCCGACCGCAATGATAGCGATAAATGCACTTTGGTTTGCAACATTCAACAAATTATCCAAGGTCAGAAAACGATCGCTCGACAGCGCGCCGAGAACCAGAAGAAATGCCAAAGCAATGAAGGGGGCCACCGCCCTTAGATCAATCTTGGACCATCGGCGTATCTGCCCGCGCCCGCCCGCTTCCCGGGAAACCATTTCTGCACTCATGCAACCTCTCCTCGCGTGGTCATTCTGGCCGCCGCCTTCGCGTTCACGCCAGTTGCTAGAACGACGATTTCTGTTTCATTCATGCGTTCTCCCGTCACTTCGCCGACAATTTTTCCGGCACGCATAACGAGGATACGATCGCAAATTCCAATCAACTCCGGCATCTCAGACGACACAACAATGACGGATCGCCCCTCATCGGCAAGTTCCGCAATGAAATTGTATATCTGTTGCTTCGCACCAATATCGATACCACGCGTTGGCTCGTCGATAATGACTATGTTCGGATTGAGCAGCATCATTTTGGCCAGCAGAAGCTTCTGCTGATTGCCGCCCGAGAGCTGCCCGGCCAAAATATCTTTTCGACCGGTCCGGATTTCGAAATCGCCGATCGCCTTATCAAGCGCCGTAGCTTCGGCCGCATGATTAATCCCAAGACCCCGTTTGAAACGAGATAATGCAGCCAACGTCAAATTGACTTGCAGATTACGATCGAGCAGAAGCCCCTTGCCTTTCCGGTCTTCGCTCAGATAGGCGAGACCCGCTTTGAGACTGGCGCTCACGGAAGCAAAATGCGTTGTCGTATTATTCAGCTTGACGATACCTCTGCCGGGCCGCAAGCCGACAATGCCTTCCATCAACTCGGTTCGTCCTGCCCCCACAAGGCCGGCAAACCCAAGAATTTCGCCCCGCTTTAGCGTAAAGCTCGCATCGCGCGCATAACCCGGAACCGAAAACTCCTGGACTTCCAGGACAAGCTCTTCGTCATTGTTGCGGATCCGATCTGGATAGAGCTTCGTGACATCCCGGCCGACCATGCGCCGCGCCATATCGACCGGCTCCATCTCGCCCGCCTCCTGCGTCGCCACAAGTCGGCCATCCCGTAGGACGCTGACGCGATCGGAGATGGCTTTCACCTCCGGCAGCCGGTGCGAGATGTATAAAACCGCCACCCCTTTGGCTCTGATATCCTGGACGATCCGGAGCAGGGCATCGGTTTCGAAAGGCGTTAACGAAGCCGTCGGCTCATCGAAAATCACCACCCGATGCGGCACCAACAACACGCGCCCGATCTGTACCAACTGGCGTTGCGCAATCGATAACCGCCTGACGATAGTGTCCGGGTCAATCTGTGCGCCAAGCTCCTCCATAGCCTTGACCGCCCGCGCGCGCATGACGCGGTCATTCACGACGATTCCGCGACGGAGCTCCCGACCTAGATAGAGGTTCTGTGCCACCGTCAAATCCGGCGCCAACAGGATCTCTTGATGGACAATTGCTATTCCGAGCGACTCTGCGACGAAAGGATTTGGCAGACTTATCCTCTTGCCATCCATTCTTATCTCGCCGGAAGAAGGCTGCAAGTGACCCGCGAATAATCGCATCAGGGTCGATTTTCCCGCGCCATTCTCGCCGATGATTGAATGAACCTCCCCCGCGCGCACATCGAGGGAGAGGTTGTGCAGCACCTCCACCGAGCCGAACGACTTCGACAGACCTACGGCTTGCAGCCGCAGTCTATCAGACGAAACATGTTCGCCAAAATGAGGAAGCAAAGACACGTCACTCATGCAAACCTCTGCAATCATTCAGGGTGGCTGCACGTTCGTCCACACCCTGAATGAACAACGCGTCTACCAATCCAGCGCCAATGGTTATTTTTTTTACTTGGGGCGGCCATGCCGCCACGATATGCATATCATAACGATTTTTCAACGTTATTTCCATCTATTTCTTTTATATAGCTCGGTGCTTTATAAAAATCGATATAAGCGATGACGGGGGCGTAGGACAAGTTGGCCGAGGATCCATGCGCAAGCGAGCCGAGGGCAATCGCTTTATGACGACCACAATCCCGCGGCGCATCATCCCCACCCTCACGATGCATTAAGCTTAACATCAAGTGTATCCAGAGCACGCTGGAAGACTTCATGATGCACCATAGGGATCAGGCGCACATCATCATTTGCAGATGCCGTCCAATCGGCGGTCCACACAGCCAGGCAAGCGTCCGTGGATGTCACCGGGTACAATCGTACACCGGAATGATAATTCATCCACGGAAGTTCGCTGGCATTGATTTTATAGCGAAAAGCATAGTCTTGGTCAGACATATAGGTGAGTTGTTCCAGCAACTTTCCTTCGCCGAATCGAAAGTCGCGCACGCCGGAGATTTTATCTGAGCGCACATTATCCAGCATGTGCATATCTGCGATCTCGGGATGCCACCCATCCATACCGGAAAAGTCCCGTATCTCCCGCCAGACTCTGCGGTAGCGGCGCACGCAGTATTGAAGAACAAAAAACTTTTGCGGGCCGCCACCCTTGCCACCTTAGGGCATCGGCGGGAGCGGCAGCGCCTTTCAACTGCGCCGCCAGTGCCGCCAAGCCCGGGGCAAAAACGACATTTGAGGCAATTTCCGTATAAACACCTTTATCCGCAGGCCGCTCCTCAAAGGTCGCAGACCAGCGCGCGAAGGTGACATTGCCGTTCGTGACGGGAATGAGTTCAAACGTTGAAACGTAATTTTCGACCGGAAATGCGGGTGTTTCAAAACTATACGCAAAATGGTAGAGACTATCGTCCAACATCAGGAGCCGCTCGCGCATCTGCGAGCCATCTTTCAGCACGAGGGACCTTACACATCCCACCACGTCCGCGTCCTGGCCGTTCTCGATCGTGCTGCTGGCTATTGCGGGATGCCAAGACGCCAGCGCGCCAAAATCACGTATCGCGGCCCATACAGCCTCGACCGGCGCCTCGATGATGGTGCTCGCATAAGCTACGGCCATAAAATTTCCCTTCCCAATCAGCGTGTGATGTCTTTGAAGCGGCGGGTCTGCTCGATCAGTGCTGCTTCGCTCGGCAGCCGCTCCATGCTGGAGGCGCCATAGAAGCCGTGGCAGTCCGGACAGCGCGCAAGAATGTACTGTGCATCAGCCGGTTCAGCAATCGGGCCGCCATGGCAAAGCAGGATCATGTCGGGCCGCACGCGGCGCCCAGCCTCAGCGATGGCATTGATCCGCGCCACGCAATCATCCAGCGTCACGGAGGTCGTGGCGCCGATCGAGCCGCCAGTGGTCAAGCCCATATGCGCAACCAGAATATCCGCCCCCGCTTGCGCCATCGCGCGCGCATCGTCCGGATTGAAAACATAGGGTGTTGTCAGCAAATCCTTGGCATGCGCCATGCGGATCATATCCACCTCCAACCCATAGCCCATGCCGGTTTCTTCGAGCGAGGTACGGAACGTTCCGTCGATCAGCCCGACGGTCGGGAAATTCTGCACGCCCGAGAAGCCGAGCGCGCCGAGCTGATCCAGAAAATGCTCGAAATGGCAGAAGGGATCGGTCCCGTTGACGCCGGCGAGCACCGGCGTTTTCCGCACGACCGGCAAAACCTCGCGTGCCATCTCAACGACGATATCGTTCGCATTGCCATAGGCGAGCATGCCGGCGAGCGAGCCGCGCCCGGCCATCCGGTAGCGCCCGGAATTATAGATGACAATCAGGTCGATACCGCCGGCTTCCTCGCATTTGGCCGACAGCCCGGTGCCGGCACCGCCACCCAGAATGGGTTGCCGGTCACGGACCATGGCGTTGAAGCGCGTCATGATGTCGGCGCGACGAATCCTCGGCATGTTATGCATTCCTCATCACGTTATGAAATTGCTCCCGCAGGGCAGCCGCGAAATCCGGATCGTTGAGCGCATGGGGCACCCGGATCAACCGGCGCCGTTCGGTCTGACGCACCGTCCGCTCCAGCGCGTCGAACAGTGCCGCATCCGCCGCCGGATCGTAAAACGGCATGCCCGGCGCGTCCAGGACCGAAACGCCGCCCATCGGCAGCAAGAACCTCACAGGGCCTTCACAGCGGTTAAGGCGCTCGGCGATCCATTCCCCAATCCATGCATTCTCTTCCGGCGTCGTTCGCATCAGGGTCACTTGTGGATTGTGCACATAGAGATTGCGCTCCCGGTACTGCGCCGGCACCGTCTCCAGCGCGCCGAAATTCACCATGTCCAGCGCCCCGCAGGAGCCGACATAGGGCACTCCGGTGCGGGCGATGGCGCCGAAGCGATCCTCCGTGCAGGGGAAGACACCCCCCATCAGCAGGTCGCAGACCTCGGTGGTGGTAACGTCGATCACCCCGGCGACCAGGCCGGAATCCGCCAGCTTTTCCATGGACTGGCCGCCAGTGCCCGTGGCATGGAACACCAGACAATCATGTGTGTCCCGCAGCAATTCCACGAGGTGGTTCACGCAAGGTGTCGTCACGCCAAACATCGTAATGCCCACCGCAGGCCGGTCGGAGGCGGAGATTTGCGGCGGCGTGCAGACCATGCCCGCCATGGCATGGGCCGCATTCGCCAAAACGATACGCGAAATCCGGTTCAACCCCGCAAGGTCGGTCACCGAATACATCATCGAGATATCGCTGGCGCCGACATAGGGTGCCACATTGCTGGACGCGACCGTCGAGACCAGCAGCTTGGGCACGCCGATCGCCAAGGCCCGCATGGCCGGCGCGATCAGCGCGGTGCCGCCGGAGCCGCCCAGCCCCAGCACCCCGCCGATATCGTCCCGCGATTGAAAAAAGCGTTCCAGGGCGATGGCCATCGCCCTGATCGACCGCCCCCGGTCTCCGGCAAAAATCGCCTGCGGCCCCTCCGGATGATAGCTCGCCACCTCCGCCGGCTCGACATCCGCATCCGAGCCCTGCGCGTAGGTCGAAACGTCGATAATGCAGGCGGGCACGCCCTGTTCGCGGATAACGCGCTTCACGTAGCTCAGCTCCGCGCCCTTGGTATCGCAAGTCCCCACGACATAGACTGTTTTTTGTGACATCGCTCCCCCTTCTTATCCTACACCGCCCGAAATCGTTGCACATTCGAACGTAAATCCGTAAGGCCGTTCAAGCTCTCGCCCCAGAACAGCCGCAAGTCGATCAGATGATGAAGCAAGCGTGCACCACGCAATTTTTGCCGGCAGGGAATCCCCCCGCACAACGTCCCCTCGTCACAACCGGAATCATTCCACCATCGTCTTGTTTTTTGGATACGGCAACGCATCCGCTTGCTCTCCGCTATAGCCCGCTATAGCAACAGGCGTGCCAGAAGCTTTTGGCCCAATTTCTCCGGAAAAGCGGCATCAGCCCTTGCCCGGAACGGGTAAATGACCTCAACTCTACTCAAAATATCCCAATAGGAGGTCGAATGACCCGTGGCGTCATCGTCGAAACGATTTCGGAATTCCCACAGCCCCCTGATTTTATCGTGCTGGTACCGCATCTGGCCGGTCTAGCGGCGGATCTCGGCGACCTCGTCGGCATTCTGCCGATCGGCAGCATCAACCGGACCCTGCTCGACAGGCTCACCGCGGCGCCCCCCCTCCCCGTTTACGCCGCCATCCTGCCAACCGACCCGTTTCTTGGCGGCGACGCCCTGTTCCGCGAACTCGCCGCGCGCGGTGTGACCGGCGTGGTGAATTTCCCGACCACCGGCCTCGCCCAAGGGGAGTTCCAGCGTGCCTTGCAGGCCGCCGGGCTCGCACATGCGCAGGAGCTGGCCGTGCTTGGCCGCGCCGCAGCCTTCGGCTTGGCTTCGATGGCGACGGTTTTTTCCTACGATCAGGCAATCCAGGCCATGACGGACGGGATCGGCCAGCTCCTGCTGCATCCTGGCCTGCCGACGGGCGATTCCGACCTTGACCAGCGCCTTGCCGAAGGCGTTGGGATGTTGATCCAACGCCTGTTCGATGCCGGATACGGAGAGGCGCTGGTGCTATATCGCCATCCGGGCTTCGGGCAACGTCTGGCCCCTGCCGCGCAGCTCGTGCGGGCAACGCTGAGCTGGGGAATTCCAACGCCGCATAGGGGAACGCGCCAATGCTGACCGTCCCAAATCATGGCCGCGGCGCTGAGACGATTTCACCTTCTAATCCGCGCAAAATTTTGCCTTCATGGCTTCAGCCACCGGCCGGTCGCGCGGAACGAGGCGGTTTCTTGATCGGTGCCGCCATTGGCATCGGCATGGTGGCACGTTCGGCGGAGATGGGCGGCGCGGATTTCCTGCTGGCTCTCGCGGCCGGGCGGTTGCGCATTCGCGGCGCCCCCTCCATCGCCTCCATGCTGCCGACCCACGACGCCAATGCCTGCGTCGAAAAATTCGGACGCGCGGAGATCCTCGGCAAGGTGGCGCTGCCCGTGATGTTCGGGGTATCGGTCTTCGATCCACGCACCGACATCGACCTATTGCTTGACCGCATTAAAGGCTGGGGGTTTGCCGGGATCACGAATTTCCCGACCTCCATTCATCTCGATGCGCGGTTTGCTGCGGCGTTGGAGCGGCATGGCCTCGGTTACGGACGCGAGATCGAACTCCTGCGCAGAGCGCATGAACGCGGTCTTGGCACGGTGGCCTATGCTCGTTCGGAGGAGCAGGCTTCGGGCATGATGGAAGCCGGGGTCGATATATTGTGCTTGAATTTCGGCTGGAACGCCGGCGGGCCGGCGGGGCTCCCCAGTACCCTGGGATTGGAGGATGCCGGCCAGCAAGCCGCGCGCATTTTTACCGCATTACGGCGCAAGCGGCCCAGCCTGCTCTGCGTGGTTGAAGGTGGCCCCATCGAGAGTCCGGAGGGGGCCGCCGATGTTTGCCGCGCCAGCGGTGCCGACGGGTATGTCGGCGGCTCTACCCTCGACCGCATGCCGCTTGAAACCGCGGTGGTGGAGGCGACATCGGCGTATCGCTCAGTCGCCGCGCTGAACCGGCGGGTCGAGGCGCTGCAAGACGCCATGCTCGGCGATGGACGGCGCTTCGGGCTGATCGGCCGCTCGCCTGGCATCCGTCATGTCGTCAGCCTGATCGAACGTTTTGCGCCCACCACGATGAGCGTCCTCATTCTCGGTCCGAATGGGAGCGGCAAGGAGCTGGTGGCCCGTGCATTGCACGCGAGCAGCCGCCGCGCGGCCGGTCCACTGGTGACGCTGAACTGCGCCGCACTCCCACGCGATCTCGTGGAAAGCGAAATGTTCGGCCATGCGAAAGGCGCCTTCACGGGCGCTATGCTCACACGTCTAGGCCGCTTTGAGGAAGCCCAGGGCGGATCGTTGTTCCTCGATGAGATCGGAGAGTTGGATTTCGCCGCTCAGGCCAAGCTCCTGCGCGTTCTGGAGAACGGGACGTTTGAACGCCTCGGCTCTAACCAGACACGGCAAGCCAATGTGCGGATCATCTGCGCGACGAACCGCGATCTGCGAGAGATGGTCGCCGCTGGCCGGTTCAGGGAGGATTTGTTCTACCGCCTGAACAAGCTCGAAATCGTGCTGCCACCGCTCTCCGAACGGTTGGAGGATGTCCCAGCCTTGGTCGAGCATATCCTGCAAACCTCGGTCGCGGCGCTAAACCCGCAGGTCCGGGCCATAGACGGCGCCGCACTTCGGGCGCTGATCGCCCATTCCTGGCCAGGTAATGTGCGTGAACTCCGCAATATGCTCGAACGCGCTGCGCTCCTTTGCGATACGGATCGGATCGGCGTTGTTCATCTGCCAAGTTTCGTGCCACCCGCGCCAACGTCGGTAGCTCTGCCGGAACCACAACGGACCGAGATGGGCGAACGCGAGTGGTTGCTGGAAGCACTGCAACAGCATCGTTTTCGCCGCACCGAAACGGCACAGGCGCTCGGGATGGCCCGCAAGACCCTTTACAACAAAATGCGGCGCTACCGCCTTCTTTAGGATTATCGTCTCCTTTCGTGTCCGAGGTGTCCGTCTAGCGGCCTGCAAGAAGGCGAAGGGCGGCTCCTGCTTCGTCGACGCCCGCGCGGACCATTAGTGACATCGCAGCCGTAATCCATAGGTATCATAGTGATTGATACTCACGTCTAATAGACGGCCAGCGAGATTTGATCAACAATTTTACCATTCTTGATCTGAAATATATCAACAACATTGTTGAACAAAATCATCGGGCGATCGAGTGAATGGCAAGAGTGTTTTTTGAGTTTAAAGCATTCTGGTCGTTGGCGACAAGCATTGTAGGTATTGAAATCATGTACATGATCTGCAAATGTCAGTTGCGATCGAATAGAAAAGTTGCGTCCGGCGCAACAGTTCTATTCGTTGACGGCATGAGCCTGTATCCGTCTTCTCGACCGGATACTGCAAGCAGCAAAATTTATGACAGAACCAAAAACTGCCGCGTACGGCGCATCCAAGCACGGCGTCTTTGGACTCACGCCCAGTGCGGCCCTCGAACTGACGGTAGCGGGCATTGTGGCTGGCAACATTTGTCGTGGAGCGAGGCAATCAAATGCTCGAACTTCTGACAGAAACACCGTCCGAGGCTTATCACGTCCTATCATTGCAGGAGATATCGCAGTTAGACAGTTACCGTCTGGTGGAACAGGGGTGGCGCTTACATTTCCAAGGGCGATGATCCGACGATGACGTTCGCAATTGATCTCACGGTCACTGGGTTTTATCCATACAACGGAAGCAGCTGCAGAAAAATTCTATGCGACGGATAAGTGAGATGTGTCTTCCAGACGGGCTGTTATTCGTGGCTATTGCGGGGTGTACCCTCTCCGCTTCCGGGATACTTCCAAAAATACTATATTCAGCCGCCGATAAATTTCTGCTTGCGTGTTCACTGATTTTAACAGGAGTTATGCTGTTCGGGCTGCTGTGCCCCGTGCGTATTACAGAGCTACTTGCTGTTCTCCGGTTCCGGGCAGACGGCACTCCGGAAAAGCGCGAAGAATCCCATTGGACAAATCTTCTCAACTGAGGGAAGAATTGTAATTCCACATGGCCCGGCATCGTGATTGGCAACTGCATAGCTACTCTCCTGACAACCTTGAGGTTTTGAGCGAGTTGATGGGGAATCATTTCGGCCCCAACTGATTCGATCCCGCAAACAGGCGGAGGATCCGCATCCTGTACGAACAAGAAAGCGTCAAACGCCAGACCATCCTGGCAAGGCGCTTGTGTCACAGCCAAAAAGCCGCTTAAACTTTTATCCTAAGAGGTGAACCAAAGGCTCTGTTAATTCTGATCACCCATCGTCTCAAATTATTCAACGACGGACGGCGCCGACAACACGTTGAAGACGTCTTCCGCGACTAAACACAGCTGATGCCGGCGCCGGGAGAGAAGGGAAGTGGTGACAGAACTGTCGGATTATGTGCTCTCTCCATTACGGGAGGGCCCATTCACGCTGTATCGGGGCTGCGGTGACGGCCTGACGCCGATCCTTCTGGTTGTACCCATCGGCGAATACCCGTCGCCTAACGCACTGCAGCGTCTCGAGCATGAATACGCATTGCGGAGCGAGCTCGACGACGACTGGGCGGCGCGTCCAGTCAAGCTTCTCCGGCGCGAGGCCCGGCCTATGCTAGTGCTGGCGGACCCCGGTGGCGAGCCTCTCGAGCGCTTGCTCGGCGGACCGATGGCGGTGACGGAATTCCTGCGCATTGCCGTTCCGCTCGCTACGGCCGTCGGCCGACTGCACGCGCGCAGGCTGATGCATAAGGATCTCAAGCCAGCCAATATCCTGGTCGATACGGCCAGCGACAAGGTATGGCTGACCGGTTTTGGCATTGCCTCACGGCTGCCCCGTGAGCACCAGGCGCCGGTGCCGCCCGAGGTCATCACCGGCACGCTGGCTTACATGGCGCCGGAGCAGACCGGACGGATGAACCGCTCGATCAACTCCCGCAGCGATTTCTATGCCCTTGGCATCATCTTCTATCAGATGCTGACGGGAATGCTGCCTTTCACGGCGGCCGATCCGATGGAATGGGTACACCGCCATATCGCCCGGCAGCCGGTACCGCCCGACGCGCGGATCGCAACCATCCCCGGGCCACTCTCGGCGCTCGTGTTAAAACTACTCGCCAAGACCGCTGACGACCGCTACCAGACGGCCAAGGGCCTGGCGATCGATCTGCAGCACTGCCTGACAGAATGGCAGGCAACCGGCAACATCGCGCCATTTCCGCTCGGCGCGCAGGACGCCTCGGACCGTCTGCTGATTCCGGAAAAACTATATGGCCGCGAGCGTGAGATCGAAACTCTGCTGGCGGCCTTCGACCGGGTGGTGGCGCAGGGCGCGCCCGAGCTGGTCCTGGTTTCCGGTTATTCCGGGATCGGCAAATCCTCGGTCGTGAACGAGCTGCACAAGGCGCTGGTGCCGCCGCGCGGCCTGTTCGCCTCCGGCAAGTTCGACCAGTACAAGCGCGACATCCCCTACGCCACCCTGGCGCAAGCCTTCCAGAGCCTGGTCCGCCCGCTGCTGGGCCAGAGCGAGGCGGTGCTGGAAAAGTGGCGGGACGCACTGAGCGAGGCGCTGGGCCCGAACGGACAGCTTATCGTCAACCTCGTGCCCCAGCTGGAACTGGTGATCGGCAAACAGCCGCCAGTGCAGGACCTGCCGCCGAAGGACGCACAGAACCGCTTCCAGATGGTGTTCCGGCGCTTCCTCGGCGTCTTCGCCAAGCCTGAACATCCGCTGGCGTTGTTCCTCGACGACTTGCAGTGGCTGGATATGGCGACGCTCAATCTCCTCGAGCATCTGGCGACGCATTCCGAGTTGCGGCATTTGCTGCTAATCGGCGCCTACCGGGACAACGAGGTCGGCCCCGCGCACCCGCTGCTGCGCACGCTCGAGGCGATCCGGAGCGCCGGCGCGCGGGTCGAGGAGATCGTGCTGGCGCCGCTCGGGCTCGAAGATACTAGCCGGCTCATCGCCGACGCCCTGCATTGCGAACCGGAGCGCGGCCGGCCCCTCGCGCAGCTCGTGCAGGAGAAGACCGGCGGCAATCCATTCTTTGCGATCCAGTTCTTCACCGCGCTCGCCGAGGAAGGGCTACTCGCACTCGACCCGATCACCATGGCCTGGCAATGGAACATGAGCCGCATCCGCGCCAAGGGCATCACCGACAACGTGGTGGAACTGATGGCAGAAAAGGTGGGCCGCCTCCCGCGTCCTGCGCTGCGTGTCTTGAAGGTGCTCGCCTGCATGGGCACCGTCGCCCAGGCCGCCACCCTGAGCAAATTTTCTGGTGCCCCCGAGGAAGAGATTCACGCCGCACTTCCAGAAGTCGTTAGCAACGGGCTCGCCCTCCTGCGAGATGGAGCCTACGCATTCGTCCATGACCGCGTCCGGGAAGCGGTGTATGCGCTGATACCGGATGCTGAACGGGCGGCGATACACCTGCGTATCGGCCGCGCGCTCGCGTCTCAGACGACCCCCGCGGAATTCCAAGAGACGATCTTCGAGACGGTCAATCAGCTCAACCGAGGCGCACCCCTAATCGATTCTACATCGGAGCGAATACGTGTTGCCGCGTTCAATCTTACGGCAGGGAAACGCGCCAAGGCCTCGACAGCCTATGCCTCGGCGCTGACATATTTCACTACCGGACGCATGTTGCTGGGGCCGGATGGGTGGGCGCTGGACTATGGAATGAAGTTCGATCTTGAGCTCCGCTGCGCCGAATGCGAGTTCCTGACCGGTGAACTGGCAGGCATCGAGCAACGGCTGTCTGCCCTTCTGGAGCACGCTGAAGGTCTTGTGGAGAGAGCCGCCGTGACGTGCTTGCAGGTGGCACTCTACACGACGCTGGATAGGTTTGATTGCGCCATCGAAGTCGGGCTTGCCTACCTTCGCCACGCCAACGTCGGGTGGTCGCGCCACCCAACGGATGAGGACGTGCGCAATGAATTCGAGCGGCTGCAAGCTCTCCTTGCGCGGCGCCCGCTCGAGCAGACGCTCGATTTGCCATTGCTAAGCGATACCGACTTGCGCGCCACCATGGACGTGCTGTCGGATCTGATGCCGCCGTTGCTGTTTACTGCGGCCGAGCTGCACGACCTCGCGCTGCTGCGCATGGCGAATATCAGCCTCGAATACGGCTATTGTGACGGATCTTGTTACGCCTATGCGCGTCTCGTGCAAGTCCTGGGGGCTCGGTTTGCTGACTATCGGACGGCATTCCGGTTCGGACAACTCGCCTGCGATCTGGTCGACCGGCGCGGCCTGGACCGGTTCAAGGCTCGGGTCTACATGTGCTTCGGTAGCTACGTCATTTGCTGGTTCCAGCATCTGGCGACCAGCCGAGTGTGGATCACGCGAGCGCTCGACGCGGCCAACGCAAGCAGCGACGTGACCTTTGCGATCTACGCTCGCAAGCACCTGACGACAAACCTGCTTGTTTCTGGAGAACCGCTTCGCGAGGTGGAAGAGGCAATTGAGCGCGGCTTGGCATTTGCCCGGAAAGCTAAGTTCGGCCTCGTCATCGACGCGTTCATCGGACAGCGGATTATGATCCGCTCCCTGCGCGGGCTGTCGCGGGACGACGTCGACCCCCGCGACAAAGGGCATTGCCAAAGCATGTTCGAGCAGCATCTTGCGCAATCTCCGCATTTGGCGCTTCCCACATGTTGGTATTGGATTTACAGGCTGCAGACTTGTTTCTTTGCCGGGGACTATGTCGGGGGTCTCGAGGCGGCCGCCCAGGCGGCGGCCTTTCTCTGGTCGTCAAGGGCTTATCTTGAGGTCGCTGAGTATCATTTCTACGCCGCTCTCGTTCGGGCGGCCGCATGTGATGCGCTGCCCGCTGACAGCAGACTTCTCCATATGGAGGCGCTTTTCGATCACCACAGGCAGATCATGGCTTGGGCGGAGAACTGCCCCGCAAATTTCGAAAACCGCGCGGCGCTGGTCGAGGCTGAGATTGCGCGTGTTCAGGGTCGCGAGCTGGAGGCTCAGCGCCTCTACGAAAAGGCCATTGTCTCGGCCCGCGAGCATGGCTTCATTCAGAACGAAGGCGTCAGTCACGAACTCGCCGGACGCTTCTACGCGGCGCGCGGTTTTCAGACAATCGCAGACCTCTATCTGCGCCATGCACGATCTTGTTATCTCCGCTGGGGCGCGGAGGGCAAGGTAAGGCAGCTCGATCGGCTTCATCCGCATTTGGCCGCTGCGGAGGAAGCTCGCCCAACGGCAACTATTGGCTCCCCGGTCCAGCACCTCGATGTAACCAGCGTCGTCAAATCGTCCCAGGCGGTTTCCAGCGAGATCATCTTACCCAAGTTAGTCGAGCGGCTGATGACCATTGCGCTTGAGAATGCAGGTGCGGATCGCGGCCTTCTAATACTACCAACAGCGGATGACTATTCGATTCAAGCAGAGGCTCGGGGCACCGGCGATCAGGTCGAAGTCGCGCTGTGCCAAAATTCCATTGCCGGGATCGCCTGTCCTGAATCTCTCGTCCGCTATGTCATTCGCACGCATGAAAGCGTCATTCTCGATGATGCCTCCAGGCCCCATCTTTTTTCCGAGGACTCTTATCTGCGCAGCCGACAAGGCAGGTCGATCCTCTGCCTTCCGTTGATCAAACAAAGGGAGTTGATCGGCCTGCTCTATCTTGAGAACAGCCTGGCCTCCCATGTGTTCACACCCACGCGAATCTCGGTGCTGGAACTGCTGGCGTCGCAAGCGGCGATTTCGCTGGAAAATGCCCGTCTCTATGCCGATTTGACCCAGGAAAATCGAGAGCGGCGGACGGCCGAGGACGCGATGAGGGTGAGCGAGGCGCGGTGGCGCAGCCTGTTCGAAAATGTTCCGGTTGGCGTCGCCTTGGTGCGGCCGAATGGGCGCTTTGTCGAGGCGAATCCGACCTTCCGGAAAATGACCGGCTATTCCGAGGCGGAACTCCAGCATCTCACGCCCCCGGACATCACACATGAGGATGACCGTGCCGCCACCGAGGCGCTCATCGCGGCGCGCGCCGCTGGAATGTCTGAGGCGCCGCGCCTCGAGAAGCGCTACCGGCGCAAAGATGGCGGCATCATATGGGTGGAGGTCAGCATCTTTAGGGCGCCGATCCTGGGGAGCACGCCGCTGCGGGCGGCCGTCGCGGTCGACATCACGGAACGAAAACGCACCGAAATTGCCCTCCGGCGCAGCGAGACCTATCTGGCCGAAGCGCAACGCCTGAGCCGCACCGGCAGTTTCGGCTGGAAAGTCGCCAGCGGTGATCTCTTCTGGTCAGCGGAAAGTTTTGATATTTTTGGCTACGACACGGCGCCGACCGCGAATATCGCGATGGTGCTGCAACGGATCCATCCGGAAGATCTCGCATTTGCACAGAGAACCCTCGAGCCCGCTTGCAGAACCGGGACCGATTTCGATATCGAGCATCGCTTGCTGATGCCGGATGGGGCGGTCCGATATGTTCATATCGTCGGTCGTGCCGTCAGGGATCAAATGGACGAGCTGGAATTTATTGGGGCGGTGATGGACGTCACCGTGGCCAAGCGCGCTGAGGAAAGCCTGCACAAGGCGCAGGCCGAGCTCGCACATGCGGCCCGTGTGACAACCTTGGGGGAATTGGCCGCCTCGATCGCCCATGAGATCAACCAACCTTTGGCCGCCGTCGCCTCCAATGGCGATGCCTGCGTGCGATGGCTGAACCGGGACCCTCCCAATCTCGATGCCGCACGGCAAGTTGCATTGAACATCGTGCAAGAAGCCCATCACGCGGGCGACGTGATCCGCAGTCTTCGCGCACTCGCCGTGAAATCCGGGCCGCACTTCACGAAGTTCGACCTCAACGGCGCAATTGAGGAGGTGCTAGCGCTCACCCGCGGCAATAGCCAACGGCAAAGCGTGGCGTTGCACACGGATCTGTCCGCCAACATTCAGCCGGTTACGGGCGACCGGGTTCAACTGCAGCAGGTGCTGCTGAACCTAATCACGAATGGCATTGAAGCCATGGCTGACGTCACGGACCGCCCGAAGATGCTGACAATAACCTCGAAACCCGTCCAACAGGATGGGGTGCTTGTCGGGGTTGAGGATATCGGCACGGGATTCGAGCCGGCGATGGCCGATCGCCTCTTCGCACCTTTCTACACGACGAAGTCCAATGGCATGGGAATGGGGCTCGCGATCTGTCGAACAATTATCGAAGCACATGGCGGACAATTATGGGCCAAACCTAATGTGCCCCAGGGCACCATATTCCAGTTCCGGCTGGCGACGGACGGCCGGGAGATATCCTGTTCGGGATCTGTGGAACTTTGAACTCGGATAACCCAGTATTTCATCTGTTATTCGGTCGATTGGCATGACGGATGCGTCGTATTACCGCACGATTTCGATATCAACGGTCGCCCGCGTGATGTTGTGCAATCTGGATGGAAGAACAATGTCAAACGGCCCATTGCAGATGCCGATATTAAAACTTCTTGACTTCCGAAAGGCGCGTCGCTGCAATGCGTTACCCCTTCGGCGCTGCATTAATATTCTGACTGTCGAGCGGTCACATCACACTGAAGAATGTAGGCCAAGCGTCTCTGCCGTCACGACGAGTGCAGCTAATGACCGGGCACCCATTTTCCGCATGGCCTCGGCGCGATGCTTCTTAACGGTAACCTGGCTCAATTGCAGATCGTTTGCCACCTGTTTATTCATTTTTCCTTGTGTAATCAACGTCATGACCTGGCGTTGGCGCGGTGAGAGTGTTGCAAAACGACGTTGAAGGTCCACGAAATTGGCATTTTTGGAACGCAGCTTGCGGTCAGATTCGATCGCAACGGCAACCGCATCTAGCATATCCTGATCACGGAAAGGCTTTGTAAGAAACTCGACAGCGCCCGCCTTCATTCCCCTCACCGCCATCGGGATATCGCCAAATCCCGTCATCAGAACGATGGGCATAGCGATATCTCGACGCGTTAGTTGATCCTGGAATTCCAGTCCACTTAGTCCGGGTAGCCTGACGTCGAGGATGAGGCAACTCGGCCGCTCCACGCGATTTTCATTCAACAACCCATCTGTCGATGCGTACAAGACGACCTCGTAACCGACGGATTGAAGCAGGCTCCCCAGAGCAGCCCGGAGCGCCGCATTGTCCTCTATAACGTATATAAGCGGTACATCCATCATTAATCTCAAAATCCACGACAGAATTGATTGAAAAGTTCTTTAGCCGCGTGTTGCAGTTTAATGAATTTTCTACCGACCGAAGGAACAATTTAATCAGAACAATAGGTCACAATTGGCAAGAAATATTCTAACACAAAGGAGTTTTACTGACGACGTCCACGCCACTTCGGCAACAATCCTTCGAGACTAACTTTTCTCAAAGACCCAGGTTTTGAAATTTTCATTGTTCGAACGCCTTTGCGTCCAAAAACCAAGAAAACCCCCAGATATAAATCCAATCATTTCTTTTTGATATAAAAATAAACCCAACTCATGTCAAGACTGCATGATCGATCTGAATCTCGCACGCGAGTTCGTCACTCTCTATGAACCCCCGTGCATAACTTCACCCAGTGACCTATCGGGCGATATCCGTTTCTTTGTCTGCGACGTCGGGTTTTTGCTTCAAGAGATCGATGATGATCTTGGTTGACCAGGCTGACAGCGCCGGCAATCTGGTTTTCGTCATTATGAACATCTCCCTTGGCTTCATGTGGGGGCAAGCTGATGTTTGCAATCCGCGTGTAAATCTCTTTAGATTTGAAACATGTGCCAGCCGCGGCACTGGCTTTGCCGATCATTCTGGTCAGGCTGTGAGCGCCGCCAGCAAGGTGCAACAAGCACGGGCACTTTATCGCCCATGGCCAGCCGAAGACCCTGCCGGGCCAGAGTGACGATAAAATCCTCAGCCGATACCGTATCCTGCCACGCTGCAAGGGCCACGGAAGCAATCACGCGCGGCGGAGCAGTTCGTTCGCCCGTATCACCGGGGTCCCGAGCGGCGCGGATCGGGCCCCCGGATGCGCCATTTAACAAAGCTAAATCAATGAGTTGACGTGAGATTTCACAGCCCCCCAAAAAAGCCTGCGGGGCATGAACGACCGCATCCCGCCTGGCCCGGGCGTCACCATTTTTCACCGCGATATCCTTTACTAACGCGTTGTCCAGCTCAGCCCGGCGTTCTCATCCTCCAGCGCCTTCAGCCGCTTGGTCTCAGACACTTCAAGGGTGATTGACCGGATGGTGGGTCTTGGCGAGGCGATCGTGGCCTATCGGGCCCTGCCGCCCTTGTCCATCGACATGGGGCTGCCGCCCTCCCCCCGATCGCGCTCTAGAGCATGATCGCTTTAAGTGCGATCATGCTCTAGCTTTTTTATTGAGGGCGATTCACGTTTTAGGTCCGCGCAAGATGCGCGGACCTAAAACGATCGCGCTCTAGCCTAAGGCTAACCTAAAAATCCGCCTCCGCCGCGCGACTATGGCGTGGCAGCTCCCGCCCCCGGAAGCTGCCCGCCTCACCACCCAGCGCGATCGTCAGCAGTGCCGCCTCCATCTGCCGCACCAGCGGGGCCAGCTCATCGCGCCGCGCCATCTCCACCCGCATCACCGCCATCTCGGCACGCGCGGCTGCCAGCTCCGCATGCACCGCCGCGACCTCGGCGCGCGCCGCCCCGATCTCCGCCCGCGCCCCAGCCAGCTCCGTCATCATTTCAGCCTGCATGAACGCCCGGAGCCGCCGGAACCCGCGCTTAAACATCACGGCGCAAATCCAGCGTGCGGGGATATTCCACCCCCTGCACCTCGCGCGGCGGCCCCGAAGGCCCTGGCCGATGGCCATGCGCATAAAAACGCGAGCGCCGCCGCGCCTCCGCCGCATTCGCATTCACCGGGAAATCGTCATAGGCCCGCCCGCCCGGATGCGCGACATGATGGCTCATGCCCGCAATACTGCGCCCGGACCAATTATCGTACACATCGAAAATCAACGGCACCTGCGCGCCGATCGTCGGATGCAGCGCGGAATACGGCTCCCAGGCCTTGAAGCGCACACCCGCAACATACTCGCCCGGCACCTCCGTGCGCTGCAACGGCAGCGCCACGCCATTGCAGGCCAGCGTATAGCGCTCCGCCACCCAGCCCGACACTTTCGCCTGCAACCGCTCCGCCGAACTATCGACATAGCGCGCGGTCCCGCCCGGCGTTTGTTCCTCACCCAGAACATGCCACGGCTCCAACGCATGGCGCAGTTCCACGCGCATATCCCGCACCGCAATCTCGCCCACCTGCGGAAAGCGGAATTCCAAATGCGGCGCGAACCATTCCGGCTTCAGGGGAAAGCCAAACGCCCCAAGCTCCGCCAGCGCATCTCTAAAATCCGCCTCGGCATAATGCGGCAGCAGAAATTCATCATGCAGCCGAGTGCCCCAACGGATCAGCCGCCGCGCATAGGGTTTCTCCCAAAACGCCGCGACGGCCGAGCGCATCAGCAGCATCTGCACGGCCGACATCCTGGCATGCGGTGGCATCTCGAAGGCGCGGAACTCCACCAGCCCGCGCCGCCCGGAGCCGCCAGTCGGCGCATATAATTTATCGATGCAGAACTCCGTCCGGTGCCCGTTGCCGGTCATATCCGCCAGAATATTCCGAAACAGCCGGTCCACCATCCAAGGCGGCGTCTCCCGCCCGGGGGCGACCTGTTGAAACGCGATCTCCAGCTCGTTCAACGCATCATCCCGCGCCTCATCGACACGCGGATGCTGGCTTGACGGCCCGATAAACAACCCGCTGAACAAAAAGCTGAGCGAGGGATGATTATGCCAAAACCCCAGCATGGACTTCAGCAAATCCGGACGCCGCAAAAACGGGCTGTCCTCAGGACGCATCGCCCCCATCACCACATGGTTGCCGCCACCGGTCCCTACATGCCGCCCATCCAGCATGAATTTCTCAGCCGCAAGCCCCACCTCCCGCGCCGCCGCATAAAGCTGCTCGGAGCGCGCCACGATCTCCCCCCAGCTTTGCGCCGGATGGATATTCGCCTCGATCACGCCCGGATCCGGTGTCACGGAAAAATTCATCACCCTCGGATCTTCCGGCGGCAAATACCCTTCCAGCACCACCTTGCGGCCAGACGCGGAAGCAACATCCTCCACCGCCGCCGTCAGTTCCAGCCAATCCTCCACGTCATAAAGCGGCGGATAAAACACGTGCAGAACCCCGTCGCGCGGCTCCACCGCAAGCGCGGTCCGCACCAACCCCGGCTCCTCGCGCCCCACCACCGGCGCATCTTGCGGCACCGGGCAGAAGCCCTGAATCGCAGCGCCCTGCGATGCTTCCCGCCGAAGCTGCCATTCCTCCCGCCGGGGCAAAGGCGCATGCGGCGCGAACGGATCGGTCTCGAATTCCGCCTCCAAATGCTCCGCCTCCGCCCAAGGCAGGCTCTCCAGCGGTAGCCGCAATCCCATCGGCGAATCCCCGGGGATCAAAAACATCACATCGTCGCGGAAAAACCATTTTCCGCTCTGCCAGCGCCTGGCCCCCGCCTGCACCACCCGGCGCAGCGGCAACACACTGCCCACCGCCCCGCCCAGCCCCTGCCCGAACACCCGCGCCAGGCGCTCCCGCTCAAGCAGATCGCGCAGCTTGGCATCCTCCGCCAGCACATTCGCCGGCAGGCGTTTCTCCCGCCACAAATAATAATGAACATCCTCATAGCCCGGCTGCACATGGCCCGGCGCCACGCCGAGCCGCACGGCCAAGGTGCGGGCAAACGCCGCGGCATCCTCCGCCGTCGCATCATCCCGGTCCGCATCCGAGGCCAACAGCGCAGGGTCTTTCCAGACCGGCTCGCCATCCGCCCGCCAATGCGCATGGATCGCCCAGCGCGGCAATTGCTCGCCCGGATAATGCTTGCCCATATTATAGGTCAGCGCCGCGCCCTTGGCCCAAAGCGGCGTGAGCTTGCGGATCAGCCTGTCCGCATAGCCCCGCTTGGTCGGCCCCAGCGCCTCGATATTCCATTCCGGCGCCTCGAAATCGGATGCCGCCACAAAAGTCGGCTCGCCCCCCATGGTGAGGCGCACATCCCCCTTTTCCAGCGCCCGGTCCACGGCTTCGCCTTGCGCCAAAATCTCCCCCCACATCTCCGAGGTATAAGGCTTCGTTACCCGCGGCGTCTCCGCCACACGCGTCACCTGCATCTCGAACGCGAATGCCGTCTCGCACTCCCCCACCAGGCCCGAAATCGCGGCGGCGGAACTCGGCGACGGCGTCGCCGCCAGCGGAATATGCCCCTCGCCCGCCATCAGCCCGGAAGTCGGATCCAGCCCAATCCACCCGGCCCCCGGCAGATACACCTCGGCCCAGGCATGCAGATCCGTGAAATCCTGCGCCGGCCCCGCAGCCCCGCCATCCACCGGCTTCACATCGGCAACCAATTGGATCAGATACCCAGAGACAAACCGCGCGGCAAAGCCCAGATGCCGCAGCAAATTCACCAGCAGCCAGGCCGAATCCCGGCACGAGCCCTTCTGCGCCACCAGCGTCTGCTCCGGGCTCCACACCCCCGGCTCCATGCGCACCACATAGGCGATGCGCTCAGCGATCAACCGGTTCACCATCACCAGCATGTCGACCGTGCGCAGTTCCTTATCGGCCAGCGCGCCATACACTGCCCCGATCAGCGCCTGCAGCTTCTTGCCCGGATTATGCAGCACCCTGAACGGCGCCAGTTCCTCGGCCAGAATGTCATCATACCCGAACGGATAGGTCTCTGCCTCCGGCTCCAGGAAAAAATCGAACGGATTGATCGTCGCCATATCGGCCACGACATCCACCACCACCTCGAACGACGTCACCCGCTCCGGAAACACCACGCGGGCCAAAAAATTCCCTTGCGGGTCCTGCTGCCAGTTCAAAAAATGCGGCTTTGGCGAAATTTTCAGCGAATAAGAGAGAATGGGCGTCCGCGCATAAGGTGCCGGCCGCAGCCGAATCGTCTGCGGCCCCAACAAGACAGGCCGATCGTATTTATACGAGGTACGATGCGTAATCGCGGCATGGACGGACATGCAAGCTCCTGCTGTTCCGTCCTTCACTCACCACGCAGAAACAATTTTTGCAACGTAAAGAATTCGCCCCTTCTGTAGGACGGAAGAGCGCAGCGCCTTCCGCCACGCCCCGCCAGCCATTACGGCGTATCAGGCCACCCGCACCAACACATGCTGCTTCTTGCCCGCCGAGAGTTTCAGCTCCGCCGCCGGCGCCACCACCATGCCCTCATCGGTGATCACGGCATCGTTCAACCGAGCCCCGCCGCCACGGATCAACCGCCGCGCCTCGCCATTGCTGGCCGCCAGCCCGGCGCGCACGAAGAGCGCGAAGGCCGGCATCCCGGCGCCAAACTCGGCTTGCGGCACCTCCACGCTCGGCAGCCCCTCGGCGGCCACGCCCTCGGCGAACACTTTCCGCGCCGTCTCCGCGGCTTCCTCGGCGGCCGCCCTGCCATGCGCGAGTGCCGTCGTCTCGGTCGCCAGGATCACCTTGGCGGCATTGATCTCCGCCCCGCCCAAGGCTTCCAACCGCGCGATCTCATCGAGCGGCATATCCGTGAACAGGCGCAAAAACCGCCCGACATCCGCATCCTCGGTATTCCGCCAGAACTGCCAGTAATGATACGGGCTCAATTTATCCGCCGTCAGCCACACCGCCCCCGCGGCCGACTTGCCCATCTTCGCGCCGGATGCCGTGGTGATCAGCGGCGTCGTCAGCCCGAACACGGTCTTCTGGTCGGTCCGGCGCACCAGATCCACGCCGGAGACGATATTGCCCCACTGGTCCGAGCCCCCCATCTGCAGGCTCACCCCATGCCGGCGGCTCAGCTCGCGGAAATCATAGCTCTGCAGGATCGAGTAATTGAACTCGAGAAAGGTCAGCCCCTGCTCACGGTCCAGCCTGGACTTCACGGAATCGAAGGACAGCATCCGGTTGACCGAGAAATGCACGCCCACCTCGCGCAGCATCTCGATATAGCCGATCTTGCCGAGCCATTCCGCATTATCCAGCATGATCGCATCGCTCGGCCCATCGCCGAAGGTCAAAAACGGCGTGAACACCCGGCGGATCCCCACCAGATTCGCCGCCAGCCGCTCCGGCGTCATCATCTGCCTGGCCTCCTCGCGGAAGGACGGATCCCCGATCATCCCCGTGCCGCCACCCACGACCGCCACCGGCCGGTGCCCATGCTTCTGCATCAGGCGCAGCAGCATGATCTGCGTCAGGCTGCCGATATGCAGGCTGTCGGCGGTTGGATCGAACCCGGTATACCCGCTCACAATCCCCGCGCTGAACGCCGCATCCAGCGCCGCCTCATCGGTGCACTGAAACACAAAGCCACGCGCCTTCGCCTCGGCCAGAAACCCACTCTTCGCCATGTTCAATTCCCCTCAGGCGCGGGGTAGCACAGGCACCATCCCGGGCAAATACGGCACCGGCATCCCCGCCCGCCACCAGGTCCGCCCCACGGCCAGCAACACGACCACAGGTGTCAGCAGCACGCCGGTCCGCTGCGAGACAATCGCGCATAAAGCGGGCCACATCATCAACAGCACGTCGAGCATGCCGATCCGCCAACCCCGCCGCTCCGCCAGCGCCAGCAGCATGACGGAAAACGCCACCATGTCATCCACATATCCATAGGGCGTTGCCAGCAGCGACAAAAACACCGTTAGCGCCACCGCGTCCAATCGCGGCACGTCCCGCCGCCAGATCCAACAGGTCAGCGCCATCGCCGCCGCACTACAGGCGGCCTGCCCCGCGAAAGCCAGTTCCGTCCCGGCATGCAGGCTGCGCAACATCCAGAACACCGAAACCCCACCGCCTTCGGCCAGACCTGGCACGAAAGGCGCATCCAACACCGCCATGCCCCCCTGTCGGCCGCCACCCAAATACCCCTGCCAGATCGGCCAGCCGAACACCGCCAGGGTCAGCGCCACCAGCCCTGCGCAGGTCAAGGCAAACCCGGTAGCCCCCCGCCAATTGCGCTGCCCGATAAATGCCGCAGGCACCACAAGCCCCATTTGCGGCTTGCAGGCGAGCAATCCCAGCAGCGCCCCCGCCAGCCCCGGCCGTTCGCCAGCCCGCAGCAAACCGGCCACCAGCAGCGCATCGCCAATCACCCCGATCTGCCCAAGCTCGGTATTCCACAAGGCGGCGGGGCTCAGCACGCCCAACACCGCCACCGGCCAGGACAATTTCGCCCAGCGCAGCAACAGCACCGCCAGCACCAGCCAACACGCCGTCCACACAAAAAACCCAAGCTCGAACGGCAGATGCGAAATCGCCGCCGCCGGCAGAAAGATCGGCGGCGGATACGGGAACCCCTCGTGATACCCGCCGGGCAACGGCAATGACACACCCGGCAGCATCGGCATATGCAGCGCCCCGGGCAAGGCATCCGCCGGCAAACGCGCCGTCAGCCCCGCCCGCCAGAAATCCGAGAAATCGCATTCCGGCTTCACGCAAGGCGCATCATTGCCGATCGCCTTGCCCGTCAAATAACCCAGCCGCGGCAACATCTTCCCGCAGAATACCTGGAACCAGATCAGCCAAAGGGTTCCCAACAGCGCAGTCGCGCCCATCCCCCAAGCCACCCGCCCATATTCCCGGAATCGTTTCACGCCAGCCCCCTGATCCGCCCTTAACGAATTTGCGCCCTCCGCGTAACATAACCGCATGACCACCCAAACCACTCGCGCCATCGGCCTCATGTCCGGCACCTCTCTCGATGGCGTGGACGTCGCCTGGCTGGAAACAG
This sequence comes from uncultured Pseudomonadota bacterium, assembly GCA_963737355.1. Lineage (GTDB taxonomy): Bacteria > Pseudomonadota > Alphaproteobacteria > Acetobacterales > Acetobacteraceae > Acidocella. The sequence goes on from CAVTSC010000003.1 coordinate 348,516, forward strand.
ACGGCCATACCATCGCCACCTTCGGCCCCGCCGCGACATTGCATTACGAGGACGATCTGCGCGCCGATCTGCGCCGCCTGCTCGACCTCGCCCCCGGCCTGACCCCGGACGATCCCTTCCTCAACGACGTGGAAAAACGCCTGACGCAGGACCACGCCATCGCCGTCGGCCTGGTCGGGCTTGCCGCCGATGTCATCGGCTTTCACGGCCAGACGATCCTGCACGCGCCCGAGCGCCACCGCACCTGGCAGATCGGCGACGCCGCCTTGCTGGCCCATCTCTGCCGCACCCCCATCGTGCATGATTTCCGCACAGCCGATGTCGCCGCCGGCGGCCAAGGCGCGCCGCTTGCCCCGCTCTTCCACGCCGCCATGGCCGCCAACCTGCCCAAGCCCCTGCTCGTGGTGAATATCGGCGGTGTGGCCAACATCACCTGGATCGGCGAGAATCCGGAGCAAATCCTCGCCTGCGATTCCGGCCCCGGCAACGGCCCGCTGGACGATCTCGCGCAAAAACATCTCGGCCAGGCCTATGATAAGGACGGCGCACTCGCCGCCTCCGGCACCGTGGACCCAGCCCGTCTGGCCACCCTCCTGGCACACCCCTATTTCGCCCAACAAGCGCCCAAATCGCTGGACCGCCTGACCTTCTCGGCCCTCATCGCCGAAGCCACGGAAAATCTCTCCCCGGCGGACGCCGCCGCCACCCTGGCCGCCTTCAGCGTTGCCGCCATCGCGCAAACCAAGCTGCCCGCTCCCCCGCTGCGCGTGCTCGTCTGCGGCGGCGGGCGCAAAAACCCCATCCTCATGGCCGGGCTTAAAGACGCCTTCAACGTGCCCGTAGACCCGGTGGAAGCCGTCGGCTGGGATGGCGACGCGCTGGAGGCGCAATGCTTCGCCTTCCTCGCCGTGCGTTCCCTGAAAGGCCTGCCGCTCTCGCTGCCCGGCACCACCGGAATCGCGCACCCGCTGACCGGCGGCAATCTTACCACATAAGCCATTTTACACGCCCGCTTTTACGCGCCTATATTTGGCGATGGTCAAAGCACAGAGCTACGACGAAACCCTGCATCATCTGCAGGTCGAACTGGTCAAACTGCAAAAACACGTCATCGCCCGGGGGCAGAAAATCCTGGTGATCCTGGAAGGCCGCGACGCCGCCGGCAAGGACGGCGCGATCAAGCGCATCACCGAGCATCTCTCCCCGCGCGACATCCGCATCGTCGCCCTCTCCAAACCCTCGGATGTTGAGGCCACGCAATGGTATTTCCAGCGCTATGTCGCGCATCTGCCCGCCGCCGGAGAAATCGTGCTGTTCAACCGCAGTTGGTACAACCGCGCCGGGGTCGAACACGTCATGGGCTTCTGCTCCAAGCACGATTACCTGGAATTCCTGCAAACCGCCCCGATTTTCGAAGCCATGCTGGCCAATTCCGGCATCACGGTCCTCAAATACTATCTGGACATCGACCGCGCCGAACAGAAAAACCGCCTGGAAGACCGCCGCGAAGACCCGCTGAAACAGTGGAAAATCAGCCCGATCGACGAACAGGCCCTGAAATATTTCGACGCCTACACCAAAGCGCGCGATACCATGCTCTGCGCTACCCACACCGCCGCCGCCCCCTGGACGGTCGTTCGCGCCAACGACAAAAAAGCCGCCCGCCTCGCCATCATCGCCGATCTCATCACCCGCGTGGACTATCACGACGCCATCGCGCATGAGGTCGACCACACCATCATCTGCCGCTTCACCGAAGCCTGCCTGACCAACGGAATGCTCGCCCAATGACTCCACTTCTCGACAAACTCACCTTCAACGAAGCCGGCCTGATCCCCGCCATCGCGCAGCAGCACGATACGGGGGAAGTGCTGATGATGGCCTGGATGAACGCCGACTCCATCGCCGAAACCCTGAAAACCGGCCAGGTCTGCTACTGGTCGCGCAGCCGGGGCAAATTCTGGCGCAAGGGGGAGAGCTCCGGCCAGACCCAGAAACTGGTGGAACTGCGCCTCGATTGCGACGGCGACACGCTGCTCCTTTTGGTCGAGCAAAAAGGTGCCGCCTGCCATACCGGCCGGCGCAACTGCTTCTTCACCGCCTGGCGCGAGGATCAAGCGGTGGAAATCGCCGCCCCCCTCATCGCCCCGGAGGAACTCTACAAAACCCTGTAGCTTAGCAGGACCGCTTATATGTTGCGGCATCGTTTCCTTGCGCTCTTGATAGATTTTTGGTTTTGCCGACATAAAGACAGCAAAAATCATGATGGGGCCGTAGGATGTCGTTCATACTACCCAAACTCCCTTTCTCCCGCGCGATTCTTGCCGCATCCGCTTTATGTCTGCTGATCGGCGGCGCCGTTCTCAACCGGCTGGCCTTCGCGGATAGCGCCGCGAACTACCCCGCGGCCAGCCTCACCGCCCCCACGGACCCTGCCGCCTTGCTCGCGCGCGGCAAATACCTCGTCCTCGCCGCCGATTGCATGCCCTGCCATACGGGCCCCAATCACGCGCCCTTCTCCGGCGGGCTGGTCATCAACACCCCCTTCGGCGGCCTCGCCTCGCCCAACATCACCCCGGACAAAGCCACCGGCATCGGCAACTGGACGGATGCGCAATTCTACCGCGCGGTGCATGACGGCATCAGCCCGGGCCGTTCCTATCTGGTGTTCCCGAAATTCCTCTACCCCGCGATGCCCTACACCTCCTACACCAAGCTCTCGCGCGCCGATGTCTCCGCCATCAAAGCCTATCTCTTCTCGCTCGCCCCGGTGACCGTGAAGCCTACCCCGAACACCCTGGCCTTCCCCTTCAGCCAGCGCCCCGTCCTGCTCGGCTGGCGCATCCTGTTCTTCCATCGCGGCCCCTTCAAGATGAACCCGAACTGGACCGATGCGCAGAAAAACGGCGCCTATCTTACCGAGGCGCTGGGCCATTGCGGGGAATGCCACACCCCGCGCAACCTGATGAGCGGCCTGATCCTTAGCGAAGCCTATGCCGGCTCGCCGATCGACGCCTATTACGCCCCAAACATCTCCTCGGATAAAAAATACGGCGTCGGCGGCTGGCCGCAATCGGACCTCGTGACCTATCTCCATAACGACGGCAACATGACCAAAGGCTCCGCCTTCGGCCCCATGGCCGAGGTCGTCGCCTATTCCATGAGCCAGATCCCGGAATCCGATGTCGTGGACATCGCCAACTACCTGCAATTCCAAACCGCCCCGCAAAACGTGCCGCCCCCCGCCGCCGCCGCCAACGCGCCCGCCTCCATCGCCCTCGGTGCCACAATCTACGAGGCCAATTGCGCCGCCTGCCACGGCAAAACCGGGGGCGGCCTCGCCCCCGTCATCCCCAACCTCGCCGGCAACGATGCCGTCGCCGCGACAATGCCCAACAATGTCATCGGCGCGGTGCTTAGCGGCCTGCCGCCCTGGAAATCCGGCCCCCCGATGCCCTCCTTCGCCGCCAGCCTGTCGGATGACGAAATCGCCGCCGTCGCCAATTACGTCCGCACCAGCTTCGGCAACACCGCCTCGCCCAACGCCACCCCGCACGATGTCATGGCCCTGCGCAACATCGCCGTGGTGCCCGCCATGGCCGATATGGCATCCGACCAGTTCGGCTGCCCCCGCGTCTCCAGCGCCGGCGGCCCCAACACCGTCGCCGATCCCGGCAACGGCCTGCTGGAAATCTATAACGGCGCCACCCCCGAAACCCTGCCCAACCGCACCCGCGCCCTCATCACCGCACTCCGCGCCGCCAATAGCAGCATCACCAATGCCGACCTCACCAACACCGTCATCGCCGCCTATTGCCCCGTCATCGCCCAACAACCCGGCCTGAGCCGCGCCGACAAACAAGCCACCCTCACCAACTTCATCGCCGGCCTGCAACCCCTCATCGCCGCGAAGACGAATTGACGTTTTGGGAAGGTTTCAGTTAAGCCCAGGGGGCTCTGCCCCCTGGACCCCCGCGAAGGGCCGCGCCCTTCGATCCGCGATTTTAAAGGGTTCTAAAAGGGGGGCGCTCCCGGGGTGCTCTCACGCCTGAGGCGCCCCCCTTTTAGAACCCTTAAGTTCCGGATTCCAAAGGCTCCGCCTTTGGCGGGGTTCCAAGGGGCAGAGCCCCTTGGCCTTAACCGGAGACCAACCCATGACCCGTCTATTCATCATCGCCGGCGAAGCGAGCGGCGACGTGCTGGGGGCGCGGTTGATGGCGGCGTTGCAGGCGGCGCGGCCTAGGATTGAGTTTGCGGGCATTGGCGGGGCGCGCATGGCGGAGGCGGGGCTTGTTTCGCAGTTTCCGATGCAGGAACTGGCGGTGATGGGCCTGGCGGAGATTTTGCCGCGCATATTTTCGCTCAAACGCCGCATTGCCGAGACCATTGCGGCGATCAAGACGACACGGCCGGATATTGTGGTGACGATCGACAGTCCCGGTTTTTGCTTGCGGGTCTTAAAGGGCATCGCGGGCAGCGGGATTAAGCGCGTGCATTACGTCGCCCCGCAGGTCTGGGCCTGGCGGCAGGAGCGCGTGAAGCATTTCCCCGGCCTTTGGGACGAGCTGTTATGCCTGCTGCCCTTCGAGCCGGAGTTTTTCGCCCCGCACGGGCTCAACCCGGTCTTTGTCGGCCATCCGGTGCTGGAATCCGGCGCCGATGCGGGGGATGCGGCGCGCTTTCGCGCCCGGCACAACATCGCGCCGGATGCCGTGCCGGTCGTCCTCATGCCGGGCTCGCGCGTGACCGAAACATCGCGCCTGCTCCCCATTTTCCGCGCGACGATGGCCTTGCTCGCACGCGCCACGCCCGGCCTGCAACCGGTCCTGGCCGCGGCCTCCGGCATTGCCGATGCCGTCGCGGCGCAGACCACGGATTGGCCGGTCCGCCCGATCATCATCCGCGATGTGCGCGCGCGCTACGATGCTTTCGCCGCCGCGCGCGCGGCGCTGACCAAATCCGGCACTTCCACGCTGGAGCTGGCGATGGCGGGGGTGCCGATGGCCGTGACCTACCGCGTCAATCCGCTGAGTGCGGCCATGGCCAAGCGGCTCATCAAGGTGAAATACGTCGCCATGATCAACCTGCTGGCCGACGGCCCGCTGGTCCCGGAGCTGTTGCAGGAGAACTGCACGCCGGAAAAACTCGCCGCCACGCTGCAAACGCTTCTGAACAGCCCGGATGCGGCCACCGCCCAGCGCACCGGTTTTGCGGCCGCCTTGACGAGCCTGCGCGCCCCCACCGGCCTTCCTTCCGCGGCGGCTGCGGCGCGGATCCTGGCGCAAATCTAATCGATACGACTTCAATACAAAACAATGTCAACCGGAATTTTTTCCGGCTGACATTGTTTTACTAACAATACGTTATTTTGTTTTGTTAGCGTGAATGTTCCACGTGGAACATTCACGCTAACCTTGCGTTATTTTATCTGCGCAAGCGCGGCTTCCATCGCCGCCACCGCGGAGATGTTCACAATGCCGCGCGCCGTGACACTCGGCACCGCGATATGCAACGGCTTATCCAACCCGAGCAGCATCGGCCCCACGGTCACGCCCTCGCCGCTCGCCTTCACCAGGTTGAACGCGATATTCGCCGAATCGAGGTTGGGGAAGATCAGCAGGTTCGCAATCCCCGTCAGCGTCGAATCGGGCAGCGCCTGGGCGCGGATCTGCTCGACCAGCGCCGCATCCGCATGCATCTCGCCATCCACTTCCAGCTCCGGATCGCGCGCGCGGATCAGCGCCAGCGCGTGCCGCATCTTGCGCGCCGATGGCGAGTTCGAAGCCCCGAAATTGGAGTGCGAGAGCAGCGCCACTTTCGGCGTGATGCCGAAGCGTTGCACCATCTCCGCCGCCAGCAGCGTCATCTCCGCGACTTCTTCCGCCGTCGGGTCGACATTCACATGCGTGTCGCAGAAGAACAGCACGCCGGCCTGCAGGATCAGCGCCGTCATCGCATAAACACGGCCGATCCCGGCGCGGCGCGGAATGATCGGCAGCGCGTATTGGAAATGCCGCCACCAATCGCCGGTCCCGCCGCAAATCGCCGCATCCGCCTCACCGGCGGCAAGCAGCATCCCCGCCGCTACCGTCGGGCGCTCGCATCAGCCGCGCCGCCGCATCCGGCGGCGTCCCGCGCCGGCCGACCCGCTGCTGGTACGCCGCCAGCAACTGCCCGAACAGCGCCTTGTCCTGCTCGAAATCGACAATCCGCACATCCTGGCCCGGCTTCATGCGCAAGCCGAGTGCCGCGATCTTGGTCGCGATCACCATGCCGCGCCCAACCAGAATCGGATGCGCCATGCCGTCATCCACCACGCTCTGCACGGCGCGCAGCGTGCGCTCGTCCTCGCCTTCGGCATAGACGATGCGCGGGCAAGCCTTGCGCGCCACCTCGATCACCGGGCGCAGCAACTGGCCCGAGCGGAACACGAAACGTTCCAGCTCATGCTTATAGACATCGAAATCCTCGATCGGCTTGCGCGCGACCCCGGCTTCCATCGCCGCACGCGCCACGGCCGGCGCGATATGCAAGATCAGGCGCGGATCGAAGGGTTTCGGAATGATATAATCCGGCCCGAACATCGGCGCCTGCCCGCCATAGGCCGCGGCCACGGTCTCGGAGGCTTCCACCCGCGCCAGCTCGGCAATCGCCTCCACCGCCGCGAGCTTCATGCTCTCGGTAATCGCGGTCGCCCGCACGTCCAGCGCGCCCCGGAAGATGAAGGGGAAGCACAGCACGTTATTCACCTGGTTCGGGAAATCCGACCGCCCGGTCGCCATGATCGCATCCGGCCGGCTCTGCCTTCACCAATTCGGGAAGGATTTCCGGCTCCGGGTTGGCCAAAGCGCCAGGATCAACGGATTCGGCGCGAGCAGTTCGAGCCATTCCTGCTTCAGCACGCGCGGTGCGGAGAGGCCGAGGAAAATATCCGCCCCCGCCAGCACTTCCGGCAAGGACGCGCGCATTGGTCTCGCGCGCCACATGGGTGAGTGTCGGGTCCAGGTTCGGCCGGCCGACATAGACCACGCCTTCCTTGTCCGTCATGGTGATGTTCTCGGGCTTAACCCCAAGGCCGATCAATGTGTTGACGCAAGAGAGTGCGGCAGCACCCGCACCCGAGGTGACGATCTTCACTTCCGCGATATTTTTGTTCTGCACCTTCATGGCGTTCAGCACCGCCGCACCGACGATGATCGCCGTGCCGTGCTGGTCGTCATGGAATACCGGGATCTGCATCCGCTCACGCAGCGTCTGCTCGATTTTAAAACATTCCGGCGCCTTGATGTCTTCCAGGTTGATGCCGCCGAAGGTCGGCTCAAGGCTGGCGACGATCTCGATGAACTTATCCGGGTCCTGCTCGTTCACCTCAATGTCGAACGAATCGATACCGGCGAATTTCTTGAACAGGACGGCCTTGCCCTCCATCACCGGCTTGCTCGCGAGCCCGCCGATATTGCCCAGGCCCAGCACGGCGGTGCCGTTGGTGATCACCCCGACGAGGTTGGCGCGCGAAGTGTAGTCGAACGACGAATCGGGGTCTGCGGAAATCGCATCGCAGGCCGCCGCAACGCCGGGAGAATACGCTAACGCGAGATCCCGCGATGTTTCCATTCGCTTCGTCGCGGTGATCGCGAGCTTACCCGGCCGCGGGTGGCGATGATATTCTAGTGCTGCCTTGCGTAAATCTTCATCCATATTTCTTCTCCACGTCCCCAGGCTTTATGACACTGGTTTATTACCCAGTTTCATGCGCCTACCGAATATGTCAGACAACAGTCTGCCATGACATTTCGGAGGATGAGAAGAACTATGGTGCGGTCGAGAAGACTCGAACTTCCAAGGGGTTTCCCCCACAAGCACCTCAAGCTTGCGCGTCTACCATTTCGCCACGACCGCATCGGGGCTGGGAGCCTATAGACCATGATATCAATACCGGCAACCTGGGAAATCGCATCCAGGGCTAACATCGTACGAAACAGCCATTTCGTGCATGCGCGAACGCATCGCCGCGATCCGCGAAGGGGGGGCAAACGAACTTTTATGGCTCGTGGAGCATCCGCCGCTCTACACGGCGGGCACTTCGGCCGTCCGAATCGGATCTGCAGGATAGTTCACGATTTCCGACTTATAACGCGGGACGGGGTGGGCAATGGACCTATCACGGCCCCGGCCAGCGCGTGGTTTATGCCATGCTGGACCTCAATCGGGCGCATGGAATCGTGCCTGCGCGCGATATCCGGGCCTATGTCGCCGGACTCGAGTCGTGGATGATCGCGACGCTGCAGGAGTTCGGCATCAAGGGCGAGATCCGGGAGGGCCGAGTCGGCATCTGGGTCGTGAACGGGGGCAAGGAGGACAAGATCGGCGCCATCGGCGTGCGGGTGAGCCGCTGGGTGACCTGGCACGGCCTGGCGCTGAACGTGCATCCGGATCTTTCCCATTTTGACGGCATTATCCCTTGCGGTATCCGCGAGCACGGCGTCACCAGCCTGGCGGCCCTCGGCGTCAACGCCACGATGGCCGAGGTCGATGCGGCGTTGCAGCGGAATTTTCAGAAGGTTTTTGGATGAAACTCTTTGTCTATGGCACGCTGGCGGACCCGGCGGCCTTGGGCCGCTGCGCGGGCAGGCCGTTGAAAGCCGCCCCCCTGCCCGCGCAACTCCTTGGCTTCCGCCGGGTGCGGCTGCGCGGCGCGCGCTATCCCACGTTGCGCCGCGCCCCCGGGGCGCTGGTGCAGGGCGTAATCATCCGGGTGAATGCTGACATGCTGGTGCGCCTGCAGGCCTACGAATCGGTGCGCTACCAACAGGTGCCATGTCCGCCTGCACAGCGCCACCGGCCCGCACCGTGCCCGCTGCTTTTTCGGCGACGCCGCAACGCATGATCGACTGGGTGCCGGATGAGCGGATCATGACGTTGCGCTCGCGCAGTTTTTGAGCCGGGAGCCGGACCATGTCGCTTCCCCGTAATCACTTTATATATTGCGCATGAAAATCTCCGTTCTCGACCAATCCCCCGCCCGCAGCGGCGTCAGCCCGGATGTCTCCATCCGCGAGACCATCGCGCTGGCCCAGGCCTGCGAATCGTATGGCTATCACCGCTACTGGCTCTCCGAGCATCATAGCTCGGCCTCGGTCGCCGGCTCCGCGCCGGAAGTGTTGCTGGCCGCCATCGCCGCGACGACCCAAAAAATCCGAATCGGCAGCGCCGGGATCATGCTGCCGCATTACGCGGCGCTCAAAGTCGCGGAGCAATTCCGCGTGCTGGAGGCCATCGCCCCCGGGCGGATCGACCTTGGCGTCGGCCGCGCCCCGGGCTCGGACGGGCGCACCGCCATGGCGCTGAACCCGAATGCGGCGCAAAGCGGATGATTTCCCGGCACAGTTGCGCGATTTGCAGGCCTGGGTCGCGGGCGCGGAACTGCCCGTGAACCATCCGTTCCGCGGCATCTATGCCCAGCCCCAAGGGCCGCATGCGCCGGAGATCTGGATGCTCGGCAGCTCCAATTACGGCGCGCAGGCGGCGGCGTATTTCGGCCTGCCCTATTGCTTCGCGTATTTTTTCAGCGACGGCGCCGGCGCGCAGGAGGCGCTCGACCTCTATCATGCGAATTTCAGGCCCTCCGAGCATCTCGCCGCGCCGCATTCGCCGGTGACCGTCTGGGCCTTTGCGGGGGAGACGCAGGCGGAGGCGGATTATATTTTGCCAGTCCCGCGCGCTCTGGCGCCTGATGCGCGACCGGGGCCGCTACATCGCGCTGCCGACACCTGAGGAGGTTGCCGCGCTAGCCGCTCACCGATATGGAGCGCGCGCGGATGGCGCAGTTGAAGGAGCAGGCGTTTACCGGCACGGCGGCGGATGTCGCGGCACGGCTGCGGGCGCTGGCGACGCAATTGCGCGTGAGCGGAGATGGCGATCACCACCACGGCATCAGACCCGGCGGCGCGGCAAAAATCCTATGCGCTGCTGGCGCGCGAATTTAGCCTGACTAACGAAGGACTTACTCTTTCTTCATGAGCCGGCGCTTGCAACGGCGCAATGTCCAGGGTTTTGCATTGAAAATTTAAATCGCTTTTCGATCTTGTGTCTACGGACTCGCCATTACGCAGCCGGCCAGCGATGGTTGGCTGCAATGGACATAAGGAGAAAACCGGATGACCAAATCATTTCGTCTTATCCTGACCCTTGGCCTGTTGCTCGGCATGGCGCCCGTGCTCAGCGCCTGCCACACGACCGCCGGTGTCGGGGAGGATATCTCACAGGGCGGCCATGCGCTGACCAACAGCGCAGAGGCCAATGCGCCAGCCAAACCAAGCCCATAGCTTTGCGGGATAGGCCGGCAAAGCTTTTCAGGGCGTAGCGACAAACGCCTTGCTCAAGAAGGAGGAGTATCAATAATGGATAAGGACCGCATTGCAGGCACCGCCAAGCAAGCCAAGGGCGCCGTGAAGGACGCTGCCGGAAAAGTCACCGGCGATGCCAAGCTGCAAGCCGAAGGCAAGGCCGACAAGGCCGAAGGCAAAGTTCAGAACGCCGTTGGCGGAATGAAGGACAAACTCAAAGAGTAGTTTTGTTTTTTATGAACGGAACGGCGGGGCCTAGCTCCGCCGTTTTTGTAATGGGGATCTGGGGCCTCAGGCCCCAGCCGCCGGAGGCCCTTCCTTCCGCATCTCATCCAAAGCAGCCTGCAGGATCGTAGCCGCCGCCAGCTTGTCGATAATCTCCGCCCGGCGGGCGCGCGAGATATCGGCGGCGATGAGGTGCTCATGGGTATCGGCGGTGGTAAAACTTTCATCCTGCATGGCGGCGGGCAGGCCGGTAGCGGCGGACATGGCATGCGCCCAGTCACGGGCGGCCTGGGCGCGGGGGCCGAATTTCTGCTCGCCATCCAGCGGCAGGCCAATGATCAGGCCGCCCACCCCTTCCCGCGCCGCGATGGCGGCAACCTCCGTGGCGTTCTGTTTGAGTTTTGCGCGCAGCAGCGTCCCGTAAGGCGAGCAGAACTGGCGGGTGACATCCGACAGCGCGACCCCGATGCGCTTGGCGCCGGGGTCGAGCCCGAGCAGGCGCGCCTGGGGGGGCAAGTGAAGGGCGAGGTCCTTGAGGTTGAAGAGCTTCATGGTCGCGGTTATGGTCTGTCCTTGCTTTGAACCCAAGGGAATACTGATGTCGCTCGATACCGCAACGGTGCGCCGTATTGCGAAACTGGCTCGAATCCGGGTCGATGATGCCGAAGTTTCGGTGTTGCAGACCGAGTTGAACGCGATTCTGGGCTATGTGGAACAGTTGAACGAAGTGAATGTGGAAGGCGTGGAGCCGCTTTCCGGCGGTGCGCAAATGGCCATGCGCCTGCGCGACGACGCGGTGACCGATGGCGGCATCCCAGAATTGATCCTGGCGAATGCCCCGGACCGCGCCGGCGTTTTCTTCTCCGTACCGAAAGTGGTGGAATGACCCTGACTCATATGACGATCGCCGAAGCCGGGGCGGCTTTGGCGGCACGCAAGATTTCGGCCGTGGAGCTGACGGCGGCGCATAATGCGGCCGTGGCGGCGCTGAACCCGCGCCTGAACGCCTATATCACCACCACGCCGGAGCTCGCCCTTGAGCAGGCCAAGGCCGCGGATGCGCGGATCGCCGCCGGCACGGCCAGGCCGCTGACGGGAATTCCCTTGGCGATCAAGGATTTGTTCTGCACCGCCGGGGTGCGCACCACGGCGGCGAGCAAAATCCTCGAGCCGTTCATCCCGCCTTATGAGAGCACGATCACGCAGCAATTGCTCGATGCGGGTGCGGTGTTCCTGGGCAAGGCCAATCTCGACGAATTCGCCATGGGCTCGTCCAACATGACCTCCGGCTACGGGCCGGTCGAGAATCCCTGGAAGCGCGCGGGCTCGGATGCGAAGCTGGTCCCTGGCGGCTCCTCCGGCGGCTCCGCCGCGGCGGTGGCGGCACGGATCGCGCTGGGTGCGACGGGCACGGATACTGGCGGGTCGATCCGCCAGCCGGCGGCCTTCACGGGCCTGGCCGGGATCAAGCCGACCTATGGCCGCTGCTCACGCTTTGGCGTGGTCGCCTTCGCCTCCTCGCTCGACCAGGCGGGGCCGATGGCCCGCACGGTGGAGGATTGCGCCATTCTGCTCCAGGCCATGGCGGGTTTCGATGCCAAGGATTCCACCAGTGCCGAGCGCGCCGTGCCGGATTTCCGCGCCGCCGTGCAGCGCGGGGTGAAGGGCTTGCGGATCGGCATTCCGGCGGAATATCGCATGGATGGCATGAGCGCGGAGACGTCCGCGTTGTGGGAGAAAGGCATTGCGCTCCTGCGTGAGCAGGGCGCGGAGATTGTCGAGATTTCGCTGCCGCACACGAAATATGGCCTGCCGGTCTATTACATTGTCGCTCCTGCCGAGGCGTCCTCGAACCTCGCGCGGTATGACGGTGTGCGCTTTGGCGCGCGGGTGGATGGGGAAGACCTCATCGACATGTATGAGCGCACGCGTGCCGCTGGCTTTGGTGCGGAGGTGAAGCGCCGTGTCATGATCGGGACGTATGTGCTCTCGGCCGGGTATTACGATGCGTATTACCTGCGGGCGCAGAAAATCCGCGCGCTGATCCTGCGCGATTTCACCGAGGCTTTCGCCAAGGTGGATGCGATCCTGACGCCGACAGCACCTTCGGCTGCGTTCGCCATGGGCGAGAAGATGGACGATCCGGTGACGATGTATTTGAACGACGTGTTCACCGTCCCCGCCTCGCTCGCCGGCGTGCCGGCGATGAGCGTGCCGGCCGGGCTGAACGCCGAGGGCTTGCCTTTGGGCTTGCAGGTAATCGGCAAGCATTTCGACGAAGAGACGGTGTTTGCCGTTTCCGCCGCGCTGGAACGCGCCGCCGGGTTTACCGCATTGCCGACATTGAGGGCTGAATAATGGCGTATATGCTGGAAGGTGCCACGGGCGCCTGGGAAATTGTCGTCGGGCTTGAAGTGCACGCGCAGGTGATTTCCGAATCAAAACTTTTTTCCGGTGCCTCCGCGACCTATGGCGGCGCGCCGAATTCGCATGTGAGTTTTGTGGATGCCGGGTTCCCCGGCATGTTGCCGGTGATCAACCGCGAATGCGTGGCGCAAGCGGTGCGCACCGGGTTGGGGTTGAAGGCGCAGATCAATCTGTTCTCGCGCTTCGACCGGAAGAACTATTTTTATGCCGATCTTCCGAACGGTTATCAGATCAGCCAGTTTGAGCATCCCGTTGTCGGCACCGGCGATGTGGAGATCGAGCTGCAGGACGGCACGATCAAGCATATCGGCATCACGCGGCTGCATCTGGAGCAGGATGCGGGCAAGTCCATGCATGACCAGCATCCGTCCAAATCGGTGATCGATTTGAACCGCGCCGGCGTGGGGCTGATGGAGATTGTCTCCGAGCCGGATATCCGCTCGCCGGAGGAAGCTGGGGCGTATTTGCGCAAGATCCGCCAGATCCTGCGTTATCTCGGCACGTGCGACGGCAATATGGAGGAAGGTTCCATGCGCGCGGACGTGAACGTGTCCGTCCGCAAGCCGGGCGAGGCCTTCCGCACACGCTGCGAGATCAAGAACGTGAACTCGGTGCGCTTTGTGATGCATGCGGTGGAGGCCGAGGCCGTGCGGCAGATCGCGGTGTGGGAAGCGGGCGGCGAAGTGGTGCAGGAAACCCGGCTCTACGATCCGGCGCGCGGTGAGACACGCTCCATGCGCTCCAAGGAAGACGCGCATGACTACCGGTATTTTCCGGAGCCGGATCTGCTCCCTCTCGTGCTCGATGAGGCGTGGGTCGCGGAATTGAAGGCGAAGCTGCCGGAACTGCCGGATGAGAAGCGCCGCCGGTTCTGCGACGAATACGGCATCCCGTTCTACGATGCGGGCGTGCTCGTGGCCGAGCAGGCGACGGCGGATTTTTATGAAACCGTTGCGAAAGGCCGTGATGCGCGGTTGGCGGCGAACTGGATTTCCGGCGATTTCTTTGCGGCGATGAACCGCACGGGCGGGACGATCGAAAACCCGCCTGTTTCCGCTGCGGCGCTGGGCGAGTTGATCGATTTGATCTCGGATAAGACGATCAACGGGCGCATTGCGAAGGATGTGTTCGAGGAGATGGTCGAGACCGGCAAATCCCCCGCCGCGATCGTCGAAGAAAAAGGCCTGCGGCAGGTGACGGATACCGGGGCGATCGACGCCGCGGTGGCGCAGGTGCTGGCGGCGAACCCGGACAAGGTGGCGGAGTATAAATCCGGCAAGGATAAATTGTTCGGATTTTTCGTCGGCCAGGTGATGAAGGCGATGGCGGGCAAAGGCAACCCGGCATTGGTGAACGAAGCTGTGAAGGCGCAGCTCGGCTAAGGCTTATGACGGCCAAGGGGTGCCGCCCCTTGGCCGTTCGTGAATCCACCTGAATTTTCGACGGGAATTTTAAAGACGTGCAAATCGCTGACCAGATTGTCCTCGTAACCGGCGCTGGGCGCGGTTTGGGTGCTGCCATTGCCACTTCATTCGCCCGTGAGGGCGCGCGCGTTATCATCAACTACCGCCAAAGTGCTGAAGCCGCAGAGGCGCTGGCCGCGCGGCTTGATGGAAAAGCGATTGCGATTCAGGCGGACATCACGGACCGGCAGGCGGTTGAGCGGATGGTTACGGCAGGGGCCGCGGCGTTCGGCGCGCCGATCACGACTGTTATCAATAATGCGCTTAGCGATTTTCGTTTTAACGGCGATGCACGGGCGCGGTTGCAGGACATTGCCTGGGGCGATTTTTCGGCACAGTTCAACGTGTCGGTGCGCGGGGCATTGAATGTGATGCAGGCGACAGCACCGGCGATGGCCGAGGCGGGTTTTGGGCGCATCATCAATATCGGCACCAACCTGTTCCAAAACCCGGTGGTGCCGTATCATGATTACACCGCCGCCAAGGCGGCGCTGCTGTCCCTGACGCGAACGGCCGCGGCGGATCTTGGCCCGGACGGCATTACCGTGAACATGGTCTCAGGCGGGCTGTTGCGGACCACGGATGCAAGTGCGGCGACGCCGGAGGCGGTGTTCGATCTTGTCGCCGGCATGACGCCGCTGCGCCGGGTCACGACGCCGGCGGAGTTTGCCGATGCCGTGCTGTTCTTCGCGGCACCATGGAGCCGTTCCGTGACCGGGCAGAATCTCGTGGTCGATGGCGGGCTGGTTCGGGACTGAGCTTTTGACCGACATGGCTGAGATCCGGGCGTTTGAGGAACGTGGCTTCAATGCCTGGCCGGCGCGCCAAACGGTGTTGTTTGGCGGCTGGGTGCTTCGCCTCTCCGAGGGTCATACCAAGCGCGCAAATTCCGCGAATGCGCTCTGCCCTGTGGCATCTTTTGAAGAGGTAAGAGCGTTTTCAGAGGCGCTCTACGCGCGGCACAACCTTCCCACGATATTCCGTCTATCGCCCCTGGCCGCCCCTGAAATTGACCAGGCGCTGGGCGATGCGGGGTATTCGGTCGCGGATCCTTCTTTCGTGCTGGTCGCGCCTTTGTCGGATGCTCCAAGCGATGGCGATGTCAGGATTGAAGACACGCCGTCAGAAATCTGGTTGGAGGGTTTTGCCGCCGCCAACGGGATCGAAGCGGCGCGTCGGGCCATCCATGATCGCATGGTGTCGTCCATTGCGCTGCCGGCGGCTTTTGCGACGCTTTTTGAAAATGGCGAGGCGATTGGGTTTGGCTTGGCGGTGCATGAACGCCAGGCGATCGGGTTGTTCGATATCATCATAGCCCCTGCGAAGCGCGGCCGTGGCTATGGGCGCAGGCTCACCCATGCGCTGCTGCATTGGGGGCGGCAGATTGGTGCGCAGAATGCCTATCTGCAGGTTAGAGGGGAGAACGAAGGCGCGCGTAAGCTCTATGCGCGCCTTCGGTTCCAGGAATTGTACCGCTACCACTACCGCATTTTGAATTCCGCCGTCACGGCGGCGCCACCAAAGGCGGGTATGGCTTGCCGGTGATTTTGCCCGGGAGGCAGTCCGGCCGGATCGTCAGCGAGCCGACACTGGGCAGGTAAAATCGGGTTTTCGCCCGGCCAAAACCGAGGCCATAGAGTTCCGGACTTTTCCAAAGCGTCGCGCAATTGGCGCGCATCGGCGACGCCGCGAATCGAACGGCGCTTACCTGCGCGGGGTTCCAAGGGGCAGCGCCCCTTGGGCTTCCTTAGCAGGCCTTACTGAACACGCGGTATCAGCCCGGAAGCCTCGGCGATTGCGCGGCTGTCGGCGATGGCCTTGCTGACCGCGAGCGCCGCGGCGAGGGCGCGGGTGCCGGCCTGGGCGTCGACGAGGACCGGGGCGCCGTCCAGCACGGAGGCGAAGAAGGCTTCGTGCTCGGCGGCGAGCGCGTCATGGTCCTGCCAGCCGGCGTGTTCGACGCCGAATTCCTCGAAACCGGGGACTTTCGAGCCGATGCCGCGGCCGACAAGGGTGAGCTTGCGGGCCGAGAAATCCACCGTGAGGTAGCCGGTTTGGGAGAAAATGCGCATCTTGCGCTCGGTCTTCAGCGAGATCCGGCTTGCGGTAATGGTGGCGACCGCGCCATTGGCGAAGCGGAAGCGGGCATTGGCGATGTCGTCATGCACGCTGGCGACCGGGGCGCCGACGGCGTCCACGCTCTCCACCGGCGAATCGGTCAGCGCCAGGATGAGGTCGAGGTCATGGATCATCAGGTCGAGGATGACCGAGACATCCGTGCCGCGCGGTTTGAAGGGGGCGATGCGCACGGCCTCGATATAAAGCGGCTTGCCCATGCGCGCCGTGAGCGCGCCATGGGCAGCGGAGAAGCGCTCCAGGTGGCCTACCTGGAGCACGAGTCCGGCCTGGCGGGCCAGTTCGCCGAGTTCGGCCGCCTGTTCGAGCGTTGCTGCGATGGGTTTTTCGATCAGCACATGCTTGCCCGCGCGCAGGGCCCGGGCTGCGAGCTCGAAATGATATTCCGCCGGGGCGGCGATGATGATGGCATCAGAGAGGGAGAGCAGCTCGTCCACGCTGCGGACACGGCAGCCGGCTTCCCAGGCCACCGCCTTCGCGCGCTCAGGGTTGGGATCGGCAAGCCCCACCAATTTGGCCCGGGTCGCGCCCGCCAGTTTCAATGCGTGGTAGCGGCCAAAATGCCCCGCTCCGATCAGCCCGACGTTCAAGCGCTCTGCCATGACACGCTGGTATCGCCAGCCGGGGTTGCGCGCAACGGGGAGCAAGGTCATACCGCTGTCGATTTAGGAATTTCGGAGTTTTCGTGCTTTATTTTTCCCGTGCCAAAACTTTAGGAATAATGCTCCTGTGCGGACTCGGCATTTTGCTGGGCCTGCCGAACCTTGGCGCCCGCCCGGCCTTCCTGCCGAGCTTTGTGCCTTGGAATCAGGTGCATCTGGGGCTGGATCTGCGCGGCGGCAGCTATTTGCTGCTGCAGCTCGATTTTTCGGCCGTGGAAAAGCAGGACCTCAACTCGCTGGTGGACCAGGTGCGCCAGAGCATGCGCGGGGCCGGACTCGGCTATACCGGGCTGCATGCGGACCCGGCGAACCACCAGGTCGTGGTGCATCTGCTGAACGCCTCCGATTCGCAGGCGGCAATGGCGGCGCTGAACAAGCTGATCACCTACGGGACGGACGGGGTCACGCCGAATGTGGCGATTACCCAGGCCGGTGATGACAGCATCGATGTCAGCATCCCGCCCGCGGCTTTGGCGCAGCGCCAGGCGCAGGCGGTCGAGCAGTCGATCACCATCATCCAGCGCCGGATCGACGGCTCGGGCGTGCTGAACCCCTCCATCGCGCGCCAGGGCACGGACCAGATCGTCGTGCAGCTCCCCGGTGTCTCGGACCCGGAGCGGGTGAAGACGCTGATCGGCACGACCGCGCATATGACCTTCCAGATGGTGGATTCCACGGCGCAGCCGGGGCCGATCCCGCCGCTGGGCGATACGCAATTGCCGATGGCCGATGACCCGCAGCAGAGCATGGACGTGTTCTCGAACGTTGCCGTTGATGGTGCGGATTTGAGCGGCGCGCAGGCCTCCACCGACCCGCAAAGCGGGCAATGGGTGGTGAATTTCACGCTCAACTCGGTGGGCGCGCGGGAATTCGGCGATGTGACGACCGCTAATGTCGGCAAATTGTTCGCCATCGTCCTGGACGGCAAGATCATCGAGGCGCCGGTGATCCGTGAGCCGATCACCGGCGGGTCCGGGCAGATTTCCGGCAATTTCACGGCGCAATCGGCAACCGACCTTGCCCTGCTGCTGCGCGCGGGCGCCCTGCCCGCCCCGCTCAACATTGTCGAGGAGCAGAGCGTGGGGCCGGAACTCGGCGCGGATGCGATCCGTGACGGCGCGCTCTCGCTCGCGGTCGGTTTCGTGTTCGTGCTGGTATTTATGGCGACGTTCTACGGGCTGTTCGGCTGGTTCGCGAATGCGGCACTGGTGATGAACCTCGTCATCATGCTCGCCATCCTCTCGCTGATGGGGGCGACGCTGACCCTGCCCGGCATGGCGGGCATTCTGCTCACGCTTGGCATGGCGGTGGATGCGAACGTGTTGATCAACGAGCGCGTGCGTGAAGAGGTAAAGGCCGGGCGCAAGCCGCTGGCGGCCCTCGAGGCCGGGTATAAGCGCGCTTATGGCACCATTATCGATAGTAACGTGACGACGCTGCTCGCGCATATCACGCTGTTCATCTTCGGCTCGCCGCCGGTGCGCGGCTTTGCCGTGACGATCTGCGTCGGCATCCTGACCACCATGTTCACGGCGACG
Organism: uncultured Pseudomonadota bacterium; assembly: GCA_963737355.1. Taxonomy (GTDB): domain Bacteria; phylum Pseudomonadota; class Alphaproteobacteria; order Acetobacterales; family Acetobacteraceae; genus Acidocella. Next base: position 367,313 of record CAVTSC010000003.1, read on the forward strand.
GTGCTGGTGCGGTTGATCACCTCGCGCTGGTATACCTCGCGCCGTCCTGCCTCCCTGCCCGTCTGAGGAACACCCAAATGCTGATGAAACCGATGTTCCGCTTCGTGCCGGACGGGACGAAAATTCGCTTCATGAACGGCCGCTTCGCCGGGCTGATCGTCTCGGCGGTGCTGTCCATCGCCTCCGTGCTGCTGTTCTTTTATCCGGGGCTGAATCTGGGGCTGGATTTCCGCGGCGGTGTGGTGCTGCAGGTGCAGACGCCGCAGCCGGCCGACTTCCCCTCTTTGCGCGCCGCATTGGCGAAAGCCGGGCTCAGCGATGCCGCGCTGCAAAGCTTCGGGCAGGGCGGCAATGGCGTGCTGATCAGCCTGGAGAGCCGGCAGAACGCCGAGCAGACGCAGACCGCCATCGGCGAGGTTGAAACGGCCTTGGCCAGTGCCGCGCCCGGGGCCAAAATCCTCTCTACCCAGGCGATCGGCGCTTCGGTCTCCAACCAGCTCTTCGCGCAAGGGCTCGAGGCGCTGGGGTTCAGCTTTGTGATGATCCTGGCCTATATCTGGTTCCGTTTCGAATGGCAGTTCGCGGTGGGTGCGGTGACAACGCTGATCCTCGATACCACCAAGACCATCGGCTTCATGGTGATCACGCGCATCCCCTTCGACCTGGTGACCATCGCCGCGATCCTGACGATCATCGGCTATTCGACCAATGACAAGGTGGTGGTGTATGACCGCGTGCGCGAGAATTTGCGCAAATACAAAACCATGAAGCTGCGCGAGCTGATCGATTTGTCGATCAACGAGACGCTGAACCGGACGCTGGGGACCTCCGGCACGGTGTTCCTGGCGGCCTTGCCGCTGGCCCTCTTCGGCGGCTCGGCCTTGTCCGGCTTTGCCTGGATCATGCTCTTCGGCATCGCGGTGGGCACCTCGTCCTCGATTTTCATCGCAGCACCGATCCTGCTGTTTTTGGGCGAGAACCGGCTGCGCCGCGGGACGGTCGCGCCGAAGGTTAAATAGGCTTTATTTGCATAGGCTTTAGAAGGTCCGAAACCGGTATAGGCGGCAGATGCCGCCTATACGCAAAACAAGCAACCACGAGCGAAACTAATTAAGAATATACGCAAAGCGATAATTTTTAGTCGCATCCATCGCGGATAGTTGATATGTTGCGGAACCTGAATAATTTTTTTTATCAGGACCGGAAAATTAGACGATGCATGTGGTTTTACCGGATCAGGCTCTCATGTCCTCGATCCGTATCCTCTATCAGCCGATTGTCCGGCTGTCCGATCTACGGCTCGATTACGTCGAAATTCTCGCGCGTGCTGCAATGATGGATGGCGAGCTGGCGGGGCCGGAGCGCATCCTGGGGGCGATGGATAGCAGCGAAGCCTCGATGTATCTGACAGAGGGGATCATGGAGCGTACGCTGGCCGAATACGGCCGGTTCGGCTTTGTGCAACAGGATCTCAAGGTTGCCTTCAATCTGCCGCTCGATGCCATGCTGCATCCGGCGCTGGAGGCGCGGATCGAGGACATCCGTGCCGCATCGGGCATGGCGGCCCGGAATATCCGCTTCGAGCTGACCGAGCGCCATGAGGTTCATGACCTGCACGCGGCGCGTGCCGCGATTACGGCCTTGCGCCAAGCCGGTTATTACCTGGCGCTGGATGACATCACCCCTGGCACGATCAATTTATCCGCGCTGATGGAAATGCCGATCCATGCGGTGAAGCTCGACCGCAGCGTCGTGATCAGCGGGAGCGAGGCCGAGCGGGATTTTATCCGCGACATTGTGGTACAGGCAACCCGGCGCAAGCAGCATATCATCGCCGAGGGGATCGAGACGCCGGAACTTTGCGATGCGATGCGCCGGCTGGGGGTGACCCATGGCCAGGGGTTTTTGTTCTCCCACCCGATGCCGGCCGTGGCACTGCAGACTTATCTGGGCGCGCCGTAGGACGCGGCTTAGGCCGCCAGGCCGAAGCGGCGCATGGAATCCTGTTGCATGGCGGACATTGCTCCCCCGCTCTCGGTCCGGACCTCGCCAGGCGGCACTAAAATATTCCGTGCATCCGGGTGCAGCTCGGTATCGGGGCTGTGCTCCGTGACGACGCCCTCGGCCTTGAGCTTGAGCAGATGTGCCAGCACGTTGCGCTGGGCCGCGATTTTCAGGAACGGGTCGGTCTTGGCGTAAAGCGCGGCGGCAAGTTCCGCGACGCCCCAATCCTGGTCGCGCAGACGTGCGAGGATGGTGCCCTCGCGGTGCCGGCGGTGGGAAAGCAGTTCCCGGACCAGATTGCGCGGCTCCGGCAAAGCCGGGCCGTGGCCGCCGAGATAGAGCGCATCGTCGCGGTCCAGCAGGCGCTCCAGCGAGCGGTAATAGTCCAGCATGTCGCCATCCGGCGGGCTGACGATGGAGGAGGACCAGGACATCACATGGTCGCCACTGAACAGGATTTTCCGGCCATCCTCGAGCACGTATTCGAAGCAGAGATGGTCAGCCGCATGGCCGGGCGTGAACACCGCTTTGAGCCCCGCCACGATATCCCCTTCATCGAGCGGGATGTCCGGTGTGAACCCCGCCTTGCCACTGATTTTATAGGCATGGATGGGCAGGCCGGTCGCTTGGCTCAAGGCGGCGCATGCCCCCCAATGGTCACTATGCGTATGCGTGAGCAGGATGCGGCGGATCGGCACATTGCCCGCCCCTGCCAAAATGTCGCGCACATGCTGGGCATCGTTGGGGCCGGGGTCGAGGATCGTGAGCCCGTCCGGTGCGGCGATGAGATAGGTATTGGTGCCCTGATACGTCATCACGCTCGGGTTGCGCGCGACGATGCGCCGGATTCCAGGCAGGACATAGAGCGGGACGCCGCGCCGCGGCTCAGCTTCTTTCAAAAAAGGCATGGGCCACCATGCCCCGTCCCGGGGGATGATGTAAACGGTAAGAACCTACCCTAAAGAATAAAGCAGCCCCAACACGCCGAAAACGCCCACCACGCAGGCCACGCCGAGCAGGGCCATGACGACCCCAGGACGATCGGACCGCCGTGCCGGCGGCCGCCGGCGGCCGGCTTGCTGGCTCCGAGAGGAGGAATTATATAAATCTTTTAAGATCATGGGTTTATACCTCGAAATTTCGAAGCCAGACCGTGCCTTACAGCGGTTCTGTCTGATGTCATTCCCGCCCGAACTTTGCGCCGAACCGGCCGGAAAAAGCAAGAAAAATGCGCTTTTGCGCGGATTGCGCAGCAGCGCGGCCCACCTGTAATCTGTCGGCATGACCACCGACCCGGATGCCAGCCTGCGCGCTTCCCTGAACCGACACCGGCTGTTCGCCTCCGCCCTGCTGGCGTTGATGGCCGGGCTCACCGTGGTGGGGTACGCGTTGCCGCCGGGCTTCTGGCCGAATTTGCTGCGCGATGCCGCGAAGGCCGGGTTTATCGGCGGGGTTGCCGACTGGTTCGCCATCACGGCACTGTTTCGCCATCCGCTCGGCCTGCCGATCCCGCATACGGCGATCCTGCCGGCGCAGAAGGCGCGGTTGGGCAATGCGCTGGGGCGCTTCGTGGCGAACCATGTGTTTACCGAAGCCGATATCCGGCATTTTCTCGGCAATTTGGACTCGCCCGCGATCCTGCGCCGGTTCCTGACCGATACGGAGGCGACACGGCCGGTGGCGGAGGCGTTGGCGGGAATGCTGCCAAAACTCCTGGCCACGATCGAGGACGGGCGGGCGCGGCGGTTGCTGGTGCGGCTGCTGCCAAGGCTGATCGGCGGCAAGGCGGCGGGGGTTGTCGTTGCGCGCGCCCTTGGCGGGCTGGTGGAAGGCGGCCGGCACCAAGAGGTTTTTTCATTTATTCTCAATCAGTTGAAAGAAACGCTTTCGGCGCGGGAAGAAGTGTTGCGGGAGGCGATCAAAGAGCGGGTGCGCGAACAAGGCGGCCGGCTGGTGGGCTGGGCGGTTGGGGCGACCATCGCCTCGCGCGTGCTGACGGCGGTGAATGCGGAGTTGGAGCGGATCGGCCCGGACAGTTCCGAGCTACGCGATGCCTTCGATGAATGGGTCCGCCGTGAGATCGCCAAGCTGGAGACCGACCCCGAGCGTGCCGCGGAACTCGCTCGGGCCATGCAGGGCGTGCTGGCGCATGACACGGTGAAGGCCTGGGCCTGGGATGTCTGGGCCCGGATGCGGCGCGCGCTGGAGGCTGATGCGGTGCTGCCGCATGGGCGCTCGGTGGCGGTGATCGAGGCGGCGTTGAGCAATTTGGGCGAGGTGCTGGCCAATGACGAGGTGGCGAAGGCGCGCGTCCACGGCGCGGTGGACCGGCTGGTGCTCGGCCTGTTGCCGCAGGCGCAGGCCGAAGGGGCGGCGTTCATCGGCCGCGTGGTCGGTGCCTGGGATACGGCGACGATTACCGAAAAGCTGGAACTGCGGATTGGCAAGGATCTGCAATATATCCGGGTGAACGGCACGCTGGTGGGCTTTGTGCTGGGCGCGCTGATCAGCCTGTTGGCTTTGGTGTTGCCGGTGCATGGGCGGTGAGCTCTCGATAATACCCTGCCGCGCATTGCTTATGCTTGTGGGCGCGCCGCCGCTTACGCTATGTCATGCGCCATGATTAAACTCGGCGCAGCGCTTCTTATTTTCGTTCCCACCCTCGCTTTTGCGGCTGGCGGCCCGACCCCGCTCGGCAGCAATGGCGGCAAATTCGGCGACTGGACGGCCGCCACCTATGGCCACGGCGCGGACAAGGCCTGCTATGCCTTCACCACCGCGCAGCATTCCGACCCGGCGATCCGCAAGCGCGGCGATGTGCTGTTGACCGTGACCGAGCGGCCCGGCGTGCATGACGAGGTGACACTCGGCGCGGGCTATACCTATCCGGCGAATGCGAAAGTGACTTTAAGCGTCGGCACGAATACGATCGATTTCTACACCCAGGGCGAGACGGCCTTCACCACCGGCGGTTCGGCCGCGGTGGCCGCGTTCAAGAATGGTGCTGCGGCGGAGGCGAAATCCACCGGGCCGCATGGCCATCCGGTGACGGATGATTTCTCGCTCTCTGGCTTCTCCGGCGCGTATGACGCCATTACGAGCGCGTGTTCATGAGCGAATTGACCGCCACCGAGCGCGACCGGATCCTTGCGAAAGCCGCTTTATTCGCGCCGCCCGGCAATGTGCTGCCGGATGGCAGGCGCGACCTGGTCGGCCTCTCGCGCGAGGAGCTGGCGGCGGAGGTTGCCGCGGCGGGTGAGCAGCCCTTCCGCGCCAAGCAGCTCTGGCACTGGATTTATCACCAGGGCGTGCGGGATTTTTCCGCGATGAGCAGCATTGCGCGGCCGTTGCAGGAGAAATTCGCCGAACGTTTCGTCATCAGCCGGCCGGAAGTGGCGGTCGACCAGATCTCCAAGGACGAGACGCGGAAGTTTTTGTTCAATTTCCGCGACAATGAGAAAGTGGAGACGGTCTATATTCCCGACCGGGTGGAAGACCGGGGGGCTGTGTGCATTTCCTCCCAGGTGGGCTGCACCCTCACCTGCCGGTTCTGCCATACCGGCACCCAGCGCCTGGCGCGCAACCTGTCCTCGGCGGAGATTGTCGGGCAGTTCATGGCTGCGCGCGATGCGTATCGCGAATGGCCGAGCCCCAAGGGCGAGACGCCGCGCCTGCTCTCGACCATCGTGCTGATGGGCATGGGTGAGCCGCTGTATAATTACGAAAATGTCGCCAAGGCGATGAAGATCGTGATGGATGGCGAGGGCATCGCGCTGTCGCGGCGGCGGATTACGCTCTCGACCTCGGGCGTCGTGCCGATGATGGATCGCGCTGGCGAGGAGCTCGGCGTTAATCTCGCGGTCTCGCTGCATGCGGTGCGCGACGATCTGCGCGATGAGCTCGTGCCGTTGAACCGCAAGTACCCGATCAAGGAGCTGATCGCGGCGTGCAAGCGCTATCCCGGCGCCTCCAATGCGCGGCGCATCACGTTTGAATATGTGATGCTGAAGGGCATCAACGATACCGAGACCGATGCTCGGGCGCTGGTCTATCTCCTCGCTGGCTTGCCCGCGAAGGTGAACCTGATCCCCTTCAACCCCTGGCCGGGGAGCACCTATGAGACCAGCACGCCGGCGGCGATCAAGAAATTCGCCGCGATCGTGATGGATGCGGGCTATGCCTCGCCGGTGCGCACGCCGCGCGGGCAGGATATTCTGGCGGCCTGCGGGCAGTTGAAGTCGCTGGTGCAGCCGGCGGCTTGAAAAGGGAAGCGGTTCTTTTTTGAAAAAAAGAACCAAAAAACTTCTGCTCCTGGACATGTGTGGCGCTGACGGTGCCTCACATGTTGTGCCAAAGTTAAAAAGTTTTTTTGCTTCTTTTTGTTCACAAAAAGAAGACCTTCCCTAACTCTTCTCTCGTTACTCCGGGAGTTTTCGAGCATGGCGATCATTCTGGTCACGGGCGGCGCAAAGGGCATCGGTGCTGGGATCGCCGCGCGGCTGGTGCGCGACGGTGCGACGGTGGTGATCGCCGATAAGGAGCACGCAACGCTGGCGGGGGCGCGCAGCGTGATCTGTGATGTCTCGGACGAGGCGCAAGTCGCCCGCTTGATTGCGGGCATCGCGACGAGTGAAGGACGGCTGGACGGGCTGGTCTGCAATGCCGGGTTCATGATCCGCAAACCCATCGAGGAATTGACGCTGGAGGAATGGTCCAGCGTGCTCGCGACCAACCTCACCAGCACGTTTCTGCTCGTGAAGGCCGGGGCCAAAATGTTGCGCGCGGCGAAGGGGGCGGTGGTTACCATCGCCTCGACGCGGGCGCGGATGTCCGAGCCGGATACGGAATCCTATGCCGCCAGCAAAGGCGGGCTGGTCGCCCTCACCCATGCGCTCGCGGTTAGCCTGGGGCCGGAAGTGCGGGTGAATTGCATTTCACCGGGCTGGATCGATACCGGGCATTACGCCATCCGGCCGCAGGACCACGCCCAGCATCCGGCCGGCCGGGTGGGACGCGTGGAGGATATAGCCGCGATGGCGGCTTTTCTGCTCGGGCCCGAGGCGAGGTTCATCACGGGGGCGGAATTCGTGGTGGATGGCGGGATGACGCGCAAAATGATCTACGAGGAATGAGCCGCCCGGCCTGACACGGCGCGATCGTTGCAGAAGCTCCCATGGTTGGCGAGGCGCTGGCATGATGCTACCGCCGCCAGGTGAAGAAATTTTACCAATCGGCACCGGTGCAGGCCGCGATTGCCTGGATGGCGGCGCATTATGTCCTGCTGGTCGCGCGCAGCGTGCGCTGGCAATTCGAAGGCGATGCCAATTTGCTGGCGATGGCCCGGGACGAACCGGTGATCGTCGCCTTCTGGCATGAGGCGCTGCCCTCGATGCCGGTGCTGTGGTTGCGCGCCAAGCGCATGGGAATGACGCGACCGGCGGTGGTGCTGGCGAGCCAGCATCGCGACGGGCAATTGATCGGCCAGGCGGTGGGACATATCGGGTTGGGGCTGGTCTCCGGCTCCTCCTCGCGCGGCGGGGCAGCCGGGTTGCGCGGGTTGCTCAAGGCCCTGTCCAACGGGGCGAATGTGGGCCTGACGCCGGATGGGCCGCGCGGCCCGCGCCGGGTGGCCGCCGCCGGTGTCGCGCAGCTCGCAGCGCTGAGCGGCAAGCGGGTCCTGCCATGTGCTGCTGTCGTATCCAGCGCGAAAACCCTGCGCTCCTGGGACAGAATGCGCCTTCCTTTGCCTTTTGGGCGGGGGGCGTTGGTCTGCGGCCCGGCGATTTCGGTTCCGCGCGAGAATTGGGAAGCCAGCGTCGCCATCGTGACCGAGGCGCTGAACGCGGCGATCGACCAGGCGGACGCTTTATTGTGATGTTACCGCTCTATCGCATGGCAGGGCGGCTCGCCGCTCCTGGTTTGCGGCGGATGCTTCACCGCCGCGCCTTGGCTGGCAAGGAAATTCCAGAGCGGCTGGGTGAGCGTTTTGGCATTGCCGGGCAGGCGCGGCCGGAGGGGCGGCTGATCTGGGTGCATGCCGCCAGTGTGGGCGAGACCATGTCCGTGCTGCCGGTCATTCAGGCGCTGGCGGGAGCGTGCAATGTGCTGCTCACCACCGGCACCGTGACCTCGGCGCGGCTGGCGGCGGAAAGGCTGCCTTCGGGGGCGCTGCACCAGTTCGTGCCGCTCGACATGCCAAGCTGGGTGGCGCGATTTTTTAGACCATTGGCGGCCCGATGCAGCGGTGTTCGTGGAGAGCGAGTTGTGGCCGGGAATGCTGACGGCCTGCGATGCCAGAGGCATTCCACGGCGTGCTGATCAATGCGCGGATTTCCGATCGTTCCACCCGCAACTGGCGCCGCGTTGGGCAGCCTGGCCCGGCCGGTGCTGGGGCGGTTCCGCCATATTCATGCGCAATCGGCCGGCGATGCCGCGAATTTGCGGCGCCTTGGCGTGCGTGACGTGTTGGAATGGGGGAATTTGAAATTTTTCGCCCCGGTTTTGCCGGTGGATGCGGCAAAGCTGGCGGCTTTTCAGGCGCAGGTGCCGGGCCCGGTCTGGCTGGCGGCAAGCACGCATCCGGGCGAGGAGGTTTTGCTCCTGCAGGCGCATGAAGCCTTGGTCGCGACCCGGCCTAAGCTCGTGACGGTGATCGTGCCCCGGCATCCCGAGCGGGGCGCGGAAGTCGCGGCATTGGCCGGTGCGCCGCGCCGCAGCCTCGGCCAAGCCCCGGTGGCGGGGAAGATTTATGTCGCCGATACGCTGGGCGAGCTCGGGCTGTTTTTCCGCGCCACCCCGTTTGCCTTTATCGGCAACTCGCTGGTCGGGTTCGGCGGGCATAATGTGATCGAGCCGGCATTGCTGGCGCGCCCGGTGATCACCGGGCCGCATAATGAGAATTTCCTGGAAGCCGCTGCCATGCTGCGCGCGGCCGGCGCGTTGGCGGAGGTGGGCGACGCGGCGGCGCTGGCGGCCCAGGTGCGGCATTGGCTGGACGATCCGGCGGCGGCCGCGGCGGCGGGGCTGGCGGCGCAGGCGGCGTTTCGCGCGGCGGGTGATCTGCCGCAGCGTCTGGCGGCGTTGATCCTGGACTGCGCCTTATGAAAGCGCCGAAATTTTGGGCCAAGCGCGGGCTGGCGGCCCTGGCGCTGTCGCCCTTTGGGGTGGTTACGGGCATCATCACCGCGCGGCGCGTCCGGCGCCGAGGGTTTGCGCCGGGGATCAAGGTGATCTGCGTCGGCAATGCCGGCGTTGGCGGGGCGGGCAAGACGACCGTGGTGCTGGATCTGCTTTCCCGCCTGCCGGGAGCAAAATTCGCGCTGACACGCGGCTATGGCGGCAGGCTCGCCGGGCCCGTGCTGGTCGATGCGGCGTGTCATGGCGCGGCGGATGTCGGCGATGAGGCGCTGCTGCTGGCGGCAATTGCCCCCACGGTGGTGGCGCATGACCGCGCTGCCGGGGCGCGCCTCGCTTTGGCCGAGGGGGCTGACGTGATCGTGATGGATGACGGGCTACAAAACCCGTCCTGGAGAAGACGATTTCGCTCCTGGTGATCGATGGCGGCTATGGGTTTGGCAATGATTTGCTCCTCCCCGCTGGGCCGTTGCGGGAATCCGTGGCGCGTGCCGCCGCCCGCTGCCGGGCCGCCGTGCTGATCGGCGCGGATGAGACAGGGGCGCTCGCCGCCCTGCCCCCTTTCCTGCCGGTGCTGCGCGCCGAGCTGGTGCCCGATAGCAAAACGCCGCTTGGCCGCCGGCCGGTGATTGCCTTTGCCGGGATTGGCAGGCCCGAGAAATTTTTCCGCTCCGTCCTTGCGCTGGGGGCGGAAATCGTGGCGACGCATGCCTTCCCGGATCACCACGTGTACAATGCGGGCGATTCGGCGCGCTTATTGGCTGAGGCGTCGACACGAGGAGCGACATTGGTGACGACGGCGAAGGATTTTGTGCGGCTGCCGGCCGCCTTGCGGGCGGCAAGTCTGGTGGTTGGCGTCCGGCTGGAATGGGAAGACGAAGCAGCTCTGGAAGAGATGTTGCGGTGAGCGGCGTATCCTTTGCGCATCGGGCCGAGGCGTGGCTCGTGCGGGGCTGCCTCGGCCTGTTCCGCCTTCTGCCGATCACGGTGGCCTCGAAACTCGGCGGCGGGGTGGCGCGCGCCATCGGGCCGCTGATCCCGGTTTCCAAGATCGCGGATAAGAACCTGCGCATGGCGATGCCGGAGCTGGATGCGGCGCAGCGCCGCGCGGTCATTAAGGATGTGTGGGAAAATCTCGGCTGCACGGTGGGCGAGCTGGCACGCCTCGGGGAGTTGCACGAGACCGAATCGGGCCCGGGCTTTCGCATGACCGGATGGGACGAGCATGTCGCACCGGCCTTGGCAAAAGGCGGCCCGGCGATTTTCTTCACCGGGCATATCGCCAATTGGGAAATCCTGCCGCCCGCGGCCTTCGCCCATGGCGCCGATATCGGTTTCATGTATCGCGCCGCCAGCAACCCGCTGGTCAACGACCTGATCCTTCGCCTGCGCGAGGCGAATTTCAAGCGCAAGGTCACCATGTTTCCCGAAAGGCGGGCCCGGCGCGCGGCAGGCCTATGCGCATTTGATGCGTGGCGGGTATCTCGGGCTGCTGGTGGACCAGAAACTCGATACCGGCATTTCCGCGCCGTTCTTCGGGCAGCCTGCGATGACGGTGGATGCGATGGCGAGTTTCGCGCTGAAATTCAAATGCCCGGTCATTCCCGCGCTATGCGGTGCGCGTCGGCCCGGCACGGCTGCATGTGATTTGCGAGGCCCCCCTGGTGCTGCCCGATACCGGCGATAAGGAGCGGGATATCGCTTCCGTAACGGTGGAGATGAACCGGATTTTGGAGCGATGGATCCGCGAGAAGCCGGGGGCCTGGCTATGGCTGCACCGGCGCTGGCCGAGAGAGGCGTATCAGCAACTCCGTTCCTAGCCCCCTCCCCGGCCCGGCAGGCGTTTTGCGGGGCCGCTTCGCGTTTCGCATATGGCAGCTTTCCCCGGCACGCGTTAAGAATGGCGGCGATGGGGTTCTGGCGCACCAAAAAGCTGACCGAGATGTCCAAAACAGAGTGGGAATCGCTCTGCGATGGCTGCGGCCGGTGCTGCCTGCACAAATTGCGCGACGAGGATACCGAGGAGCTCAGCTTCACCAATGTCGCCTGCCGGCTGCTGGATCTGAAAACCTCGCGCTGTTCGGATTATGCGAAACGGCGCACCAAGATCCCCGATTGCGTGCAATTGACGCCGAAAAAGCTGAAAGACGTGGACTGGCTGCCGCCGAGCTGCGCCTATCGCCTGGTGCATGAGGGCAAGGACCTCTACCCATGGCATCCGCTGATCTCCGGCCGGGCCGAAACCGTGGCTGAGGCGGGTGTGAGTGTTGCCGGGCGGGCGTTGAGCGAGCGCGATGCCGGGCCGCTGGAGCACCATATCGTCGATTGGCCCGGCAAGCTGCCGAGGAAAGCGATGAGAGACAGCGCCGCTCACGACGGAGTTGATCCCCGTGCAGGGCGCGCTGGCGCGGGTTGCGTTCCGTCGTTCGGAGCGCGCGCAACAAAATCTCGCTGCGGATCGACCCCGCCCAGGGCGGCATCGTGATCACCCTGCCGCCCCGGGCATCGCGCCGGGCCGGGCTGTCGCTGCTGCAGACGCATGAGGCCTGGGTTGCGGAGAAATTGGCGGAGATGCCCGTGGCGACTCCCGTTTTTCCCCGGCGCCAGCGTACCGGTGCATGGCATTCCGCATGTCATAACGCCCGTGCCGTCTGGGCGCGGCGGCGCCTGGATCGAGGATCAGCAGATTCTGGTGACGGGCGCGCCGGAATTTTTGCCCGCCGCGTGACCGATTGCCTGCAAGCGCCTGGCGCGCCAGCGGCTGACCGCGATGGCGGCCGAGAAAGCCAAGGCTGATCGGCCTGGCGCCGAAAGCCGTGCGGGTGAAGGATACGCGCACGCGCTGGGGCTCCTGCGCGCCGGATGGCACGCTGGCCTTCTGCTGGCGGCTGATCTGCGCGCCGGAATTCGTGCAGGATTATGTCGTGGGGCACGAGGTTGCGCATTTGCGGCACATGAACCATGGCGCGCAATTCTGGGCGCTGACCGAGGAGCTCACGGTGCATCGGGAAGCCGCCAGCGCATGGCTGAGCGGCAACGGCCAGGCATTGTTGCGCATCGGTTAGCCCGGAATACATTCGGAGTGACCTTCGGAATGACCTAACAATCGCCGGGCCATCTCAAGCGTCGCACCAAGATGCAGCAAGCTTTAGCGTTGAACCACGAAGTTGAACCACGAAAGAGGCCGTCTCATGAAAGCCGTCGCTTTTACCCATTCCAAGCCGATTACCGATGAGGATCGCTTTCTGATTTCGACATGCCGACCCCGATGCCGCGGCATCACGACCTGCTGGTCGAGATCAAGGCGGTTTCGGTCAACCCGGTGGATACGAAGATCCGCCGCAGCGGGGAGCCTTTGGGCGAACCGCGCGTGCTGGGCTTCGATGCGGCGGGCATCGTGCGCGATATCGGGCCGGAGGTGCAGAATTTCTCGGTCGGCGACGAGGTCTATTATTCGGGCGTGCCCTCCCTTCCCGGGACGAATGCGGAGTTTCATCTGGTCGATGACCGGATCGTCGGCCATAAGCCGAGAAGCCTGAGCTTTGCCGAGGCCGCTGCTTTGCCGCTGACGGCGCTGACGGCCTGGGAGATGCTGTTCGACCGCTTCCGCATCCCGCGCGATCAGTCGGCGGCCGGCACGTTGCTCATCGTCGGCGGCGCCGGCGGCGTCGGCTCGATCGCCATTCAGCTTGCGGCCCAGCTTACCGATCTGACCGTGGTGGCAACCGCCTCACGCCCTGAAACCGAGGAATGGTGCCGGACACTGGGTGCGCATCATGTCATCAATCACCATGAGAACATCGCCACGCAATATGCACATCTCGGGCTGGCGGCGCCGGAATATATTTTCTGCGTCACGCATGAGCGCGTGCATTTCAAGAAGCTCACCGAGCTGCTTGCCCCGGAAGGTGCGATCGGCATCATCGAATCGAATGCCGCGCCGTTGGATGTTTCGACATTATTCCGAAAAAGCGGCACGCTGCACACGGAATATGTGTTCGCGCGCGGCATTGTTGAAGACGCCCGCGATCTCGATACAGCACCGCACCCTGGAAGCGATCGCGCATCTGGTGGATAACGGGACGTTACGGACGACGATGACCGAAAATTTCGGCCTCATCAATGCCGAGAATCTGAAGCGCGCGCATGCGGCCATCGAGGCCGGTTCCGTGCGCGGCAAAATCGTACTGGAAGGGTTTTAAAGCGTGCAGACCAAAGAATTAGGAAAATCCGGACTTCTCGCTCCCGCCCATTATGTTCGGGGCCAATGTGTTCGGCTGGACGGCCGAATGTCGCGACCTCGTTCGACCTGCTGGATGCGGCGGTGGAAACCGGGCTGAATGCGATCGACACCGCGGATGCGTATTCGCGCTGGGTGCCGGGGCATCAGGGGGGCGAATCCGAGGCGATCATGGGCGTCTGGATGAAGGCACGTAAAAACCGGGACAAGGTGATCGTTGCGACCAAGGTCGGTATGGATCTGGCGCCGGGCAAGAGCGGGCTCTCCAAGGCGCGGATCAAATACGCCGTCGAGGCCTCGTTGATCCGCCTGCAGACCGATTATATCGACCTCTACCAGGCGCATAAGGATGACGAGGCAACGCCGCTGGAGGAGACGCTCGAGGCGTTCGCGGAACTGATCAAGGAAGGCAAGGTCCGCGCGATCGGCGCCTCGAACTACACGGCGGCGCGGCTGAAGCAGGCCCTCGATATCAGCAAGAAGCTCGGCCTGCCACGCTTTGAATCGCTGCAGCCGCATTACAATCTCGTCGAGCGGCCGGTTTTCGAGGACGCGCTTGGGCCCCTTTGCCTGGAAGAGGGGTTGGGGGTGATCAATTATTACGCGCTGGCCTCGGGCTTCCTCACCGGCAAATACCGCTCAGAAGCCGATTTCGAGGGCAAGGCGCGTGGGGCTGCGGCGCAGAAATACCTGAACCCGAAAGGACTTGGCGTGCTTGCGGCGCTGGATGCGCAGGCCAAGCGCCTGGGCGCGACGCAGGCGCAGGTCGCTTTGGCTTGGCTGATCGCGCGGCCTGAAGTCACCGCGCCGATCGCCAGTGCCACGACCCTCGCGCAGTTCGGCGAGCTGGTGAAGGCGGCGACGCTGAAGCTGGACGCGGAAGCGGTGGCCGCACTCAACGCCGCCAGCGCCTGACGCTTTTTTCAATAGAGCATGTGAACAGGGCCGGGGCGGTTACGCTCCGGCCCTGTTGTTTTACGAGGCGATGTGCAGCAGGCGGATGAGGCCCAGGCTGATCACGCCGAGCACAAGCAGCGACAGGGTGACCGCCACGCAGACGCGTGGCCCGGCTTTGGCCAGATCCCGGACATCCACGCCCAGCCCCAGGGCGGCCATCGAAATGGTCGTTAACACGGCCGAGACGGTTTTGATTGGCCCCAGCATCGGCACGGGGATCAGGTTGAGCGAGCGCAAGCCCAGCACCAGCAGAAAGCCGACGATGAACCACGGGACGAGCTGGTGGATTTTCGGCATGCCGGGCTTCGGGCGATTGCCGGCGCCCTCGCGCAGCCCGGAGGTGAGCATGGCGAGGACGAACACGACCGGCCCCAGCATCAGCACGCGGACCAGCTTCACGACCGTGCCGACCTGGTTGCTGAGCGCGCCAATGGGCAGAGTGGCAGCCAGGACCTGCGGTACGGCATAGACCGTGAGCCCGGCCAAAACACCGTATTGCGTGAGGGTGAGCTGCAGGACGGGAACCAGAAGCGGCAGCAGCAGCACAACCGCGACGCCAAGCACGGCGGTGAAGGCAATGGAGGCGGCGACGTCCTCGGCATCCGCACCAATGACAGGGGCGATCGCGGCGATGGCGGAATTGCCGCAGATGGAATTGCCGCAGGCAATCAGCAACGCCATGCGCGGGCGCAGCCGCAGCCACCGGCAGATCCCGTAGCCGGCCAGGATCGTGATCGCGACGGTTGCGGCGATGCCGAGCAGCAAAGCGGGGCCGAGTGCGAGAACGGTGCGCACGGAGACCGCCGCCCCGAGCAGCACCACGGCGAGTTCCAGCAATATTTTGGCGGAAAACGCGATGCCCGGGCTCCAGGTTTTCGAGGGCAGCCAAAACGTACGCACGAGCAGGCCGATGAGGATGGCGAGGACGAGGGCCTCGAGATAGGCCTGGCCGGTGACGTAGAGCTCCACGCGTTCGACCAATGTGGCGAGCGCCGTGATGACGAGACAAAGGGCAACACCAGGAAGTCGAAGTTTAAGGTAATCCATCGCCAAGCGCTTAGGCTGATTGAATGTTTGAATATATGCGGTAAACTTGTTCGAAATGATCGAATTTTTGGATGAATTTTCTCTGCGGTGGTTGTCCCAAGGCATTTCCTCCTATGACGCTTGAACAATTACGGGTCTTCGTGGCGGTGGCCGAGCGGCAGCATGTGACGCGGGCGGCTGAGGCGCTCGAGATGGGCCAGTCGGCCGTGAGTGCGGCGATTGCAGCGCTCGAGGCGCGGCACGGCACGAAATTATTCCATCGCATCGGCCGTGGCATCGCGCTTACTGAGGCGGGAACGCTGTTTCTGGATGCCGCGCGCGCCATGCTGGCCCAGGCCCAGGCCGCCGAAGCGCTACTGGCCGAGCTTGGCGATGGCCAGCGCGGGACCCTGACGTTGTATGCCAGCCAGACGATCGCGAGCTATTGGCTGCCGCGCCATCTCGTCACGTTCCATGCGGCGCATCCGGGCATCGAGGTGCGGCTGACCGTGGGCAACACCGCGCAGGCGGCGCAGGCCGTGCATCGCGGCGAGGCGACCTTGGGGCTCGTGGAGGGCAGCGTGACGGACCCGGCGCTGTTCAGCGAGACGGTGGCGCGCGACCAAATGATCGTGGTGGTCGGGCCGGAACATCCCTGGGCGGAACGTGCGGCACTCTCCCCGGCGGAGCTGGGCGAGACTGTCTGGGTGCTACGCGAGCCGGGATCTGGCACGCGCTCGGAATTCGAGCAGGCGGTGTCGGGCTTCGGCATCGCCATGTCGGACTTGCAGGTGGCGCTGGAGCTCCCCTCCAACGAGGCGGTGCGCGGCGCGGTGGAGGCCGGATTGGGGGCCACAGCCATTTCGGCCTCCGTCGCGGCGCCGAGTCTGGAGGCGGGATTGCTTCGGCACGTGAATCTGAACCTGCCGGAGCGCGAATTTCATGTGCTGCACCATGCCGAGCGCTTCCGCAGCCATGCCGCCGAGGCGTTTCTTGCGATCGTCCGGGGTGGGAAACTCAACAGGGCGTGACGGCGGCCGGGGCGCGGGCGCGCAACAGCGTGGCGAGCGCGCGGAACTCCGCCTCGCGCGGGTCACTGGCGCGCCAGATCAGACTGATCATGCGCCCGGCATTGGGCTGGTCGAGCTTGCGGGCGGCGATCAGCGTGGCCAGATCCGGGCGCGCCGCGAGGGCCAGCGCCGGCAATAGCGAGTATCCTTCCCCCGCTGCGATCATCAGCCAGAGCGTCTCCAGGCTCGTGGTATGGCGGGTCGCACCCGGCGCGCCACTACACAGCGCCAGTGCCTGATCACGCAGGCAGTGGCCTTCCTCCAGGAGCAGCAGATCCTCCACCGGCAGGTTGTCCAGTTTGATCTGCGGCAGGTTGCCGAGCGGGTGGTGCAGCGGCGTGGCGAGGATGAAGGGTTCGAAGAACAAGTTGGCGTGCGAGAGGCCGGGCATGTCGGGCGTTGCGACCGCGAGGACGAGATCGAGCGCACCATGGCGCAGGCGTTCGACCAGCAACGCCGTACGGTGTTCCGTCAGGCGCAGCGATACGCCGGGTTTTTCCGCCCGCAGCAGCCGCAGCACATCGAACAGGTAATACGGGCCCAGGGTCTCGATCGCGCCCAGATGCAGCACGCCGGCGAGCTCCGTGCCTTCGCGGCCGATGGCTATCAGGTTGCGCGCCTCGGTCAGAACCCGCTCGATATGCACGAGCAGCACCGCGCCCTGCGCCGTGAGCGCGACGCGGCGCTTCGTGCGTTCGAAAATCGTCGTGCCGAGATGGGCTTCGAGCTTGCGCACCTGTTCGGAGAGTGCCGGCTGGCTGACATGGCAGCGCTCGGCGGCGCGGCCGAAATGCTGCAGCTCAGCCACCGCCTCGACATATTCCAGGTCACGTAGGGAGAGACCGGCAAGGGATTTTTTCATAAGCCGGCATATAAATCGGCCAGACCGATTAGTAAAATGCAAAAAATCGTCTTCACCTATGAAAAGCTGTGCCTTTAGCCCTGAGCTCGCCAGTAAACCACCCGACAAGCAATACGGCGGGGGCAAGGCATCGCGCTGAGCTATGTCACCGACTGGCCGGCGAGCTTCTGGATCGCAGGCCTGAGCGGCGGGGGCTATCTGCTGAGCCTGCTGCGCGGCTGATCCGCTTTAAAAAAACAGGCCGGTGAGTTGCAGGCTGATGCCCGCATATTGCAGGGCGGCGGCGATAAGGACCAGCACATGCCAAAGCGGGTTGTGGAATTTCACGCCCGTCCCCTGCACCACCACGCCGATCGTATAAGCGATGCCGCCAGCGACGATGAGCGCCAAGGCGGCCGGTGCGAGGAGGACAAAGCAATAGCGGATGAGCACGAGCAGCATCCAGCCCATGGCGAGGTAAAGCACCAGGGTCACACGCTCGAACCGACGCGGGTAGCGCAAGGTGAGAAAAATGCCGATGGCGGCGAGGCACCAGAGCGACAGGCACAGCGTCAGGCCAAAACGCCCATAGAGCACGGTGGTGCTGATCGGCGTGTAGGTGCCCGCGATCATCACGAAAATCATCGCGCGGTCGAGCCGGCGCAGCCGCTCCTTCAGCAGGCCCGGCGGGCTGAGCTGATAGGCGGCCGAAGCGGCGAGCATGCCGACGAGCCCAATGGCATAGACCGCCACAACAAAGCTATCGACCGGACCGTGCGGCCAGGCGCGGCGCAGGAGCAGTGCCGCGGCGAAGAGGCCGAGCGGCACGCCGGTCACATGAACAATGGCATCGGCCACGCGCTCGGCGCGGGAATAGGCGGGGAAGTGGCTCTCGACGTTCAAGCGGCCGGGGCGCTGACGCGCCAGCCGGTTTGCCAGAAAGCCGCCTCGCACTCGGTCGCCCGGATGAAAATCTCCAAGAGTTTCGGATAGCGCGCGGCGGAACCCCGCGTCTCGGCCAGACGCTGGAGCATCGCCAGCGCCTCCGCCACGGCATTGGTGTATTCCGGGCCGGTATACGCCTCGATCCAATCTTTATACGGATTGTCAGCCATCAGATCGCGCGCCAGCATTGCGCCGATTTCCGCATAGCCCGCGATGCAGGGGGCAAGGGCGACCATCAGGTCCAGCGCATCCCCCGCCAGGCCAAGTTCCAGCACGTAGCGCGTATAGGCAAGTAATTCGAGCGAATGCGGCGCCGCCGCCATTTCCGGCTCGGGAATGCCCCAGCCGGCGCAATAGCGCACATGCAGCGGCATTTCGGCTTCCAGCAGCACCGTTGCCGTCGCCATGGCGGCGCGCATATCCGCCGGATCGTCCAGCTTATAGGCCAGGAGCAGATAGGCGCGGACATATTGGACGAGGAAGAGATAGTCCTGGATGAGAAAATTCCGGAACTGCGCGTGTTCCAGCGTGCCCTCGCCCAAGGCCAGCACGAAGGGATGGCGGATATATCGCCGCCAGGCCTCCCCAGCGTCGGCACGCAGGCGCTCGAAAAGCGTGGCGGAAGCCTCCATGCGCAACATCTAGCCGCCGAAGCCCCGCCTGGCTAGACGGCTGTCGCGTAGCCTCAGCCGCCGCCGGCGGGGAAGGCCATGCCCGAACCGGGATCAACGAAGACGAGGTGATCCGTGACCCGCTTCACGCCAGGGGCGTTCTCCGCGATCACGACGACGCCACGGCGCTCCTCATCGCTGAAGATCGTGCCTTCGAGCTTGACCTCCTTGTCCTTGACCTCGATCCGGATGCCCGATTTCGGCGCCCAGAGGACATGGTCCAGCTCGCTTCTGATATAGTCGCCAATCGCCGTATCCGTGGTCTCGCCGGAGGTTTCGATCAGCTTGCGCGCGAGCAGGCGCAGCAGGTCCGTGCGGCTGATCACTCCAACCAGCGCGCCGTTTTCCAGCACGGGCAAGCGCTTGATATGCTTGCGCAGCATCAGTTGCACGGCTTCGGCGAGATCGGTCTCCGGCGTCACGAAGACCGGGTCATGCGTCATCACGCCGCTGACATGCCGGCTATGGGTCAGGACATAATCCGCCGCAGCACTTGAGGGCATCAGCAGCGCCTTTAGCCAACTCGCCTGCTTGCCCTCGGTCTCCAGCTCGGCGCGGCGCAGCAGGTCGCCCTCGCTGATGATCCCGACGAGCTTGCCATCCGCCTCCAGCACCGGCAGGCCGGTGACCCGGTTGGCGAGCATGATTTGCGCGGCATCCGCCACCGTCGTGGCCGGCAGCACGGAAATCGTGTTTTTGCTCATCAGAGCTGCAACCTTCATGGCATCCTCCTGGAATGAGAACCCAACGTTGCAGCTTTACCCGCTGCCCGCCTTGACACAGATCAAACAGGCGCTGCCGGGCAAATGCAAAATGGATATCGCTTTTGATCCATATCAAAGCGCGGATCCCCTACTTTGTTCTAAAGCCTTGTTTATGTTCAGGGATCAGATGATCCGGGATCTGTCGATTTTGACGGTGGTGAAGATCGCCATCATCGCCGTGATCTATTTCACGCTGTTCGCCGGCTATGACGGACGGCACGTCGACACCGCGGCGCATCTCTTGGGCCCGGCTTGGGTCAGCGCGGGGGTGGCAAAATGATCGCCGCTTTCGCCCTTCGAGGAACGTGACATGGATGTCGTTGCCCTCTCGCGCCTGCAATTCGGCCTGACCGCTTTATATCATTTCCTGTTCGTTCCGCTCACACTCGGGCTCGCGGTTCTGCTGGTGATCATGGAGGCCGTGTACGTCACCACGGGGCGCACGATCTGGCGCGACATGGTGAAATTCTGGGGCGTGCTGTTCGGGATCAACTTCGTCATGGGTGTTGCCACGGGCATCACCATGGAGTTCCAGTTCGGCACCAACTGGGCGTATTACGCCCATTACGTGGGCGATATTTTTGGCGCGCCGCTTGCCATCGAGGGTCTCATGGCCTTTTTCCTGGAGGCGACCTTTGTCGGGTTGTTTTTCTTCGGCTGGGATCGGTTGAGTAAAATCCAGCATCTTTTCGTCACCTGCATGGTGGCCATGGGCACCAATCTCTCGGCGTTGTGGATCCTGATCGCCAATGGCTGGATGCAGCATCCTGTCGGCGCGCATTTCGACATCGCGACGATGTCCATGCAGGTAAACGATTTTACCGCCGTGCTGATGAACGAGAATGCGCAGGACAAGTTCGTGCACACGGTCGCCGCCGGTTATGTCGTGGGGTCGATGTTCATGCTCTCGGTCTCGGCGATGTATCTGCTGATGGGCAAGCACCGTGCGATGGCGCTGCGGTCGATGACCGTTGCGGCCAGTTTCGGCCTCGCCGCCTCGCTCGCGGTGGTAACGCTGGGCGATGCCTCGGGTGAGACCATCGCGCAGGACCAGCCGATGAAAATGGCCGCCATCGAGGGCATGTGGCAGACCGAGGCCGCACCGGCAGGGTTCAACCTGGTCGGCCTGCCGGACCAGGCTACGCATGCCACCCGCGATGAGATCCATATTCCCTGGGTGCTCGGGCTGATCGCAACGCATTCCACCGACATCCCGATCCGCGGGATCGACACGCTGGTGCAGCAGAATGTGCGGCGCGTGGAGAGCGGGCAGCAGGCTTATGGCGCGCTGCTGGCGTTGCGGAGCAACCCGCAGGATGCCGCGGCACAGGCGGCGTTCGCGGCGCATGAACCGGATCTCGGCTTTGGGTTGCTGCTGAAGACGATCACCCCGAACGTGACCGATGCGACCCCGGCTGAGGTGCAGCAGGCCGCGTGGGCGAGCGTGCCGCCGGTGGCGACCGTGTTCTGGTCGTTCCGGATCATGGTCGGGCTTGGACTTCTATTTCATCCTGCTGTTCGCGACGATGTTCTATCGCGCCTGCATGCGCCGGCTGGATACATCGCGCTGGCTGCTCTGGGTGACCGCGTTTTCGCTCCCGCTGCCCTGGATCGCCGCCGAAATGGGTTGGACCACGGCGGAGGTCGGCCGCCAGCCCTGGACGATCGACGGTATTCTGCCGACGGCGCTCTCGGTCTCCTCCCTGCCCGCGGCGCATGTGGCGATTTCGGTCGCGGCCTTCGTGGTCGCCTATTCCGCGCTGCTGGTAGTCGAGCTGTTCCTGATGGTGCGCACCATCCGCAACGGGCCCGGGCCGGTCCATCCCGTGCCCGCCTCTGTAAAACCCGCGCCCGGCCTGCCGCCGGCATCGCAACTGGCGGAATGAGGGAGGCAAGCCATGAATGAATACGAACTGTTCCGGGTCATCTGGTGGGGTATTCTCGGCGTGCTGTTGATTGGCCTTGCGGTGATGGACGGGTTCGATCTCGGGGCGGCGATGCTCTCGCCCGTGATCGGAAGAACCGATTCCGAGCGGCGGGTTGTGCTGAATACGGTTGGGCCGGTCTGGGAGGGCAATCAGGTCTGGCTCATTTTGGGCGCCGGGGCGATTTTCGCGGCTTGGCCCATGCTCTACGCGGTGGCATTCTCCGGTTTTTATTTCGTGATGCTGCTGCTGCTGGTCTCGCTCATCCTGCGCCCGGTCGGGTTCAAATATCGCAGCAAACTTGAGAGCCATGGCTGGCGCAATTTCTGGGACGGCGCGCTGTTCATCGGTGGGCTGGTGCCCGCACTGGTCTATGGCGTGGCGTTCGGCAACGTGCTGCAGGGCGTACCCTTCACCTTCGATGCCTTCCTGCGCCTGAATTATTCCGGCACCTTCCTTGGCCTGTTCAACCCGTTCGCGCTGCTTACCGGGCTGGTCTCGGTGGCGATGCTGCTCACGCATGGCGCCGCCTATGTCGCCTGCAAAACCGATGGCGAGATCCGGGCGCGAGCGCAAAAAGCGGGGACCGTGACCGGGTTTGCGACGATCCTGCTGCTGCTGCTCGCGGGCATCTGGGCCTACCGGCTCGAGGGCTATGCCGTGACCAGCTTCGCCGGGACGGATGCGCCCTCCAACATGATGGCGAAGACCGTGGCACGGGTGCCGGGCGGGCTGTTTGCCAATTACCATGCCGCACCGCTGACACTGATCGTCCCCGCGGTGGCGATCCTCGGCGCCGTGCTGACGATCTATCTGCTCCGCGAGGCCAGGCGCCCGGGCCTGACTTTCATTGCCTCGGGTTTGACCGTGGCTGGGATCATCGGCACTGCGGGGGTGAGCCTGTTTCCCTTCCTGCTGCCTTCTTCCAGCGACCCGAATGCCAGCCTGATCGTGTGGGACACGTCCTCCAGTCTGCTGACCTTGCAGATTATGCTCGGGGCGACCGTGATCTTCCTGCCGCTCATCCTGCTCTACACGAGCTGGGCCTATTACGTGCTGCGCGGGCCGGTGACCGTGGCCGGGGTCGAACAGGACGATCACACCGCCTATTAGAGAGGTGCCAAGATGTGGTATTTCACCTGGATGCTTGGGCTGGGCTTCGCGGCGGCGTTTGCCGCGATGAATGCGATGTGGCTGGAGCTGAATCCCGGTGCGTATGAGCAACAGCTTGCCGAGACGGACGAATAGAAATGGCGCGCGGCATCTCGCTCCTGCTCGCAGGTGTGCTTAGCCTGATCGGCCTGGTTGTCCCCTTCCTGCTGGGCGCGCAGGCCACGGAGCTGAACCAGATGGTTCTCCTGGGGTTGATCCTGGGGATCAGCGGCGCATTTTATTATGGCTTCGGCTTTCGTACCCGGAGCAAATGGCTGGCGCGGATCGTCTCGCCGATACTGACTTGGCCGGTGATGTTGTTAAGCTTCGGCGCGCTGCTTCTGCTGCGCTGAGAAGGCAAACCAGATCGCCGCGCCCGCAAGGATGAGCACACCCAGGCCGAACAGGCTGCCCTCGGGCCCGGTGAGGCCGCCTGAGAAATAGACATTCCCGTGCGGCGTGAAATCCATCAGCGTGCCGAAACTCCGCGTGCCGCTGTCGCGCGTGCCGAAGATGAAATTCTCCGCGTAATCCCAGCCGGCGTGAAAGCCGATGGACCACCAGAGCGAGCGGGTGAACCAGATGGCGATGCACAGCACCAGCCCGGCGATGACCACCTGGAACAGGCCGATCGGCGTCTCCCCGGCATTGTGTCCGTGCAAGGCGCCGAACAGAATACTGGTGAGGAGTGCGGCGGGCCAGAAGCCGATGCCGCGCCCCAGCGCCCGCAACAGATAGCCGCGCATGACGAATTCCTCGGTGAGGCCTACGAGCAGGCTCGCCGCCAGCCATTCGGCGCCATAACGTAAATCCCCCGCCGCGCTGAGCTGCCCGGGGGATGCGGTGCCATAGGCCGTCACGACCAGGATCAGCGCGAGCGCGCTCATGGTGACGATACCGGCCGCCAATCCGCTTGTCACGCGCAGGAATTTGCGCGGCCCATCCAGGCCGTAAGCGGTCAGCCTCGTACCCTCCAGATACGCCATCGCGAAGCTGGCCCCGATTGTGGGCAGCAGCAGGAGCATTTCGTTGAGCCCGGCGAATGCCGGGGTGATCTCTGCGGGTGGGAATTTCCCGTGATATCCGCCATGGCGCAGTGCGATGGTAAAGGCGATCAGCAACACGGCGAGCTGAATGACCACGCAGGCGATGAAAATCGCCGCC
Source organism: uncultured Pseudomonadota bacterium (assembly GCA_963737355.1). Lineage (GTDB taxonomy): Bacteria > Pseudomonadota > Alphaproteobacteria > Acetobacterales > Acetobacteraceae > Acidocella. The sequence goes on from CAVTSC010000003.1 coordinate 391,206, forward strand.
CGCCAGCCCGCGCGCATGCCATCGCGGTGGTAAAAAATGCGGGGCATCAGCTCCGTGCCTTGGTATCCCACATTCAGGCAAGCGCGCAGTGTCATCGGCGAACTCCAAATTCAGGCCTGATTGCCCCGGCATGTCCCTGCCAGAGCATGGGCCACAAAAAAACGGTGCGCCCTGGGGCGCACCGTTTCGTTCAGGCAAAGCCCGGAGGGTCAGACTTCGGTTCTGGCCGCCATCGAGACGTTGCGCGCCTCCGGCCCAAAGGCCACGAGGATGATGATGAGCACGGCAACGATGCCGGCGACCAGTGCCAGCGCGAAACCGTAATTCCCGCCATTATGCGCAGCGATGGCGGTCTGGATGGGCGCATTGAACGAGGCGATGAAATTGCCGAGCTGATAGACGAAGCCCGGGAACGTGCCGCGAATCTCGGAGGGCGAGAGCTCGTTGAGATGCACCGGAATAACGCCCCAGGCGCCCTGCACCGCAAACTGCATCAGGAACGCGGCAATGCCGATTTCCAATGGCGTGGTGCCGTGCGACCAGAAATACAGCACCAGCAGCGAAAGCACGCAGGCAGCGCCGATGGCCAGGCGGCGGCCAAAGGACTGGCTGAGGAAACCGAACGCGATGCCGCCCACCATGGCGCCGACATTATAGATCAGGCTGATCGTGGTGATGGTGGCGTGGCCGAAATGCAGTTGCTGGCCGAGGAACAGCTTGGGATAAATGTCCTGCGTCCCATGCGAGAAGAAGTTGAACGCGCCCATGAGCACCACGCCGTAGAGCACAAGCTTGGCGTTGCGACGCAGCACTTCCCCGATCGAAACGCGCGGACCGGCAACGATTTTCTTGAAGGCCGGGCTTTCCTCGATCTGGCTGTTGATGAAGAAAATCAGCAGCGCCGGTGCGGCGCCGACGAAGAACATGCCGCGCCAGCCGAGCGCGTGATAGCCTAAACCGAACAGCAGCGTGGCGAGGAAATAGCCCATGGGATAGCCCGCCTGCAGCAGGCCGGAGACCCAGCCGCGCCAACGGTCCGGAATCGATTCCATGGCCAGCGACGTGCCCACGCCCCACTCGCCGCCCATGGCGACGCCAAACAGCGTGCGAATCACCAGGAAGGAGACGAACGAAAAGGCGAAGCCGCTGGCGGCCTCGAACAGCGAGTACAGAAAGACCACCAACATCAGAATCGGCTTGCGGCCGTAGATATCGGCCAGCCGCCCGAAGATGAAGGCGCCGATGGCGCGAGTCGCGAGCGTCAGCGTGATCGCGAAGGTGATGGAGGTGACGGAAACGCCAAAGGTTTTAGCGACATCGTCGAATGTGAAGATGAGAATGAAGAAGTCGAACGCATCGAGCGTCCAACTCAAAAAGGCGGCGACCACGACATTACGTGCCCGCTTTAAATCTTCGACGGCGGTTCCCGACATCATATTTCCTATCCCGGTATTAATTTAACATTGCTCGCCGATTACGCGGGTCGCAATGTTCCTGGAATAGCCGATTGGTGGATAATATCAATCGCTGAGGAATGACAAAATCTTACCCCGACATCATCGAAATATGATCGCAATTCTGTCTGGGAAAATGGTCGGAGTGAGAGGATTCGAACCTCCGGCCCCTGCGTTCCGAACACAGTACTCTAACCAGGCTGAGCTACACTCCGTTGCGGCGACCCTATACTGAACGTGGCGGCGCCCTGCAAGATGCCCGGCGAAAATAAGTTGGCGTTCGGAGAATTGAAACAAAAAATCTCACGTTATCAGTCACTCATAGCCAAAAGCGCAGGCGCCGTGGTAGGTCTGCCCTATGTGCTTGAAGTGTCATCTCGGACGGCGTGGATTCGGCAAACTGGCGTTTGGCCTTGCGGCCGCGGGATTGGGCGGGCCGGCTTTGGCCCGAACGCCCAGAAAATTTCCCCCAAAACCGTTGGTCATGATCGATCCCGGTCATGGCGGGCACGATCCGGGCGCAATTGCGCCGGATGGCACGTTCGAGAAGGACATTACCCTGGCAACCGGCCTCATTTTGCGCCGCTGTCTGCTGGCGACCGGGCGTTACCGCGTGGAAATGACGCGCTCCACGGATGTTTTCGTCACCTTGGATGGCCGGGTGGCCGATTCGGTCTCCGCTGGCGCCAATTTGTTCCTGGCGCTGCATTGCGACCATCTGCCCGAGCCGCAATTGCGCGGCGCCTCGGTGTTCACGCTGTCGGACAAAGCCTCGGACGGCCTGGCGGCGGGACTTGCCCGCGATGAGAACAGCGTCGATGCCGGCGGTTCCGGGCATGCCGGCGTCTCACCCCAAGTTGCGGGGATCCTGGCCAGCCTGGAGACGCGCGCCACGCGAATCGGCTCGGAGACCCTGGCACAGGATATCCAGGCCTCCTTCACCGGCGTCGTGCCGCTATTGCCGGACCCGCATCGCAGCGCCAATTTCGCCGTGTTGCGTGACCCCTCCACCCCCAGCACGCTGCTGGAGATGGGCTGCCTGACGAATCCGCTGGATGAGCGGCTGCTTAAGAGCGCATCGCACCGCCAGATGATGGCGGAGCGGCTGACCGGCGCGATCGACATGTACTTTGCCAACCACGCCGCACAGCGCATGGCCGGGTAAGCACCATCCAACTCCCCCTGTCCGCCGCCAGCGTAATGTTGCGCGAAATTTATCCCCGCATCCTCGCAGGCGCAAAAACACAGTGCTAAGGACCTCGCATGTCTGACCCCAGAGAACCGTTTACCGCCGGCGAACGTCTGGCCCCGACCCGCCGCGACCCTCCCCGGCCGCCGCCACGTCAGCCGCGGGCGCCCAATGGTGGGGGCAGGCCACCGCGCAAGCGGGGGATTTTGCGCATTCTGGCCAATTTTTTCGTCTTTGGCCTATACCGCCTGGTATTTTTCGGCGTGATCGGCGTGATCATCGCGGGCGGTATTGCGTTTTTCGTCTTCAGCGCCGGGCTCCCCAGTGTCAACTCGCTGAAGACGTATAAACCGCCTTTGGAGAGCCGCATCTATGCCTCGAACTTCCAGCTCGTCTCCGAGCTGGGCAGCGAGCACAGCATCTACGTGCCATATAACCAGATCCCGCCGATCGTGGCGCAAGCCTTCATCTCGGCCGAGGACCGGCTGTTCTGGGAAGAGCCGGGGATTAATCCGCTCGCGATCATCCGTGCCGGGGTGACCGATGTCGCGCGCATCGGCTCCGGGCACCGCCCGCTGGGCGCCTCCACCATCACCGAGCAGGTGGTGAAGAACATGCTGCTGGATAACCGGATCACCTTCGCCACGAAGATCAAGGAAGCCTTGCTGGCGATGCGCGTCAGCCAGGTGATGACCAAGCAGCAGGTCCTCACCCTCTACCTCAACGAGGTCGATCTCGGGCATAATTCGGATGGCATCGCCGCCGCGGCGCAGACCTATTTCAACAAGCCGCTGAGCCAGCTCGACATCGCGCAGGCGGCCATGTTGGCCTCCCTGCCTAAGGCGCCGACCAATTACGATCCGTTCCTGCACCCGCAGGACGCGCTGGGCCGGCGCAATTTCGTCATTGGGCGCATGCTGGCCGATGGCGTCATCACCCAGTCCCAGGCCGATGCGGCCACCGCCGAGCCGCTATTGCCGCGCGCCGGGGGCAGCCTGCAGAACGTGCGCAATGCCGGCTATTTCGCCGATGCGGTGAAGGCCGAGCTCGTGCAACGCTTCGGCGCCGATACCGCCAACCAAGGCGGCCTGATCGTCCATACCAGCCTGAACCCGGCCCTCCAGGCCGCGGCCACCAAGGCGATGCGCGACGGGCTCGTGCGCTACGACCACACTTATGACGGCTGGCACGGGTTGATCGCGCATGTCGACGACCCGGATCTGGCGGCGAACTGGCAGGCGGACCTTGCCAAACAAGCCATCCCGCCGGGGATGCGGGAGGACTGGCATCTCGGCATCGTGCTCGAAGCCGCGGGCCAGAGCGCGAGGGTGGGCTATCTCGACGCCACGACAGGCACGCAGAGCACCGGTGCGATTGATCTCGAGAGCATGCGCTGGGCGCGTCCGGTGGTGCATGGCCAAATGGCCGGCCGCCCGGAGGCGGTCTCCGACGTGCTGCATCCGGGCGATATCATCATGGTCTCCGAGCAGGGCAATTCCAGCCTGGATCTCGAGCAGATCCCGAACATCCAGGGCGGGCTGATCAGCCTGGACCCGCGGACCGGCCGCGTGCTCGCGATGGTCGGCGGCTGGAGCCACGATATCAGCCCCTATAACCGCGTGACGCAGGCGCAGCGCCAGCCGGGCTCGTCGGTGAAGCCCTTCGTCTACCTCACCGCCATGGAGCAGGGGATCCAGCCCGATGCGCCGGTTCTGGACGCGCCCTTCGTGCAGCAGCTGCCGGATGGCACGGTCTACCGGCCGGGCAATTACGAGGACACGTTTGAAGGCCCCGTGCCGATTTTTCACGCGCTGGAGCAATCTCTCAACCTCGCCACGCTGCATCTGGCCCGCCAGATCGGGCTGGCCAACATCGCCAAGACTTTCCATGACTTTGGCGTCATCGACCAGATGCCGCCTTATTACCCCTCCGCGATCGGCGCGATCGACACCACGCTGTGGCGCATGGCGACCGGTTATGCCGAGCTGGACGAATACGGCCGTCAGGTCACGCCGACGCTGATCGACAGCGTCACCAACCCGGACGGGACGGTGCTCTACCAGTCGAATGAACAGAACTGCGACAACTGCGTGAACGGCGATCCGTCGCAGCCGCCGCTGCTCACCGTTTCCGGCGCGCAGCTGGCCGATCCGGATTCGACCTTCCAGATGATCACCATGATGAAGGGTGTCGCGCTGCGCGGCACCGGTCAGCCGGCGGTACAGGGCATCGACCAGCCCGTGGCCGGCAAGACCGGCACCACGAACAACTTCAACGACGCCTGGTTCATCGGCTTTACGCCGGGTATCGTGACCGGCTGCTGGATCGGCTTCGACACCCCGCATAACCTTGGGCGAAACCAGACCGGCGGCAATGTCTGCGGCCCGATCTGGAATGAGTATATGAAGGTGGCGCTGGCCAACCAGCCGCCGGTGGATTTTGCCGCACCCGACGGCATGACGCTGCAAAACACGCCGGAACCGGACGGCGCCAACGCAATCGAGGCGTTCAAGCCCGGCCAGAGCCCCGGCGCGCAATCCAACGAGAACCTATTGGCCGGCCAGTCGGCCCTCGCCCCTGCCGCCACCACGCCCCCTGCCCCGGGCGCCAGCCCTGCGGGTGCGCCGGCGGCAGCGCCACCGCCCAGCAATGTCGATAAGTCCCTGGGCGGACTCTATTAGGCAATCAGGCCAGGGGTTTTGCCCCTGGCCGCCTCTGCGGTCAATTTCGTAAAAGCCTCTATGCATTCCCGCTAACTGGATTATATAGCCCGGATGTCCGCAGAATCAGATCAGTTAAACGAGCAGATCGGCCGATCGGTCGCCCTGCTGAGGAGGCATCTTTGACTGGGATGCCGCACTTCTTAAACTCGCCGAGCTAGACGCCCGCGCGGAAGACCCGTCTTTATGGAATGATGCCGAGGCCGCGCAAACCGTGATGCGCGAACGCGGCAGGATCTCAATGCTGGTCGATGGCGTGCGCGTGCTGGAGCGCGATACCGCCGATGCCATGGAGCTCGTCGAACTCGCGGAAGCAGAGGGCGATGCGGCCATGGTGAAGGATGCCATCGCGACGCTGAACGATCTGGCGGAAGTCGCCAAAACCCGCGAAATCGAGAGCCTGCTCTCCGGGGAGGCCGATGGGCGCGATGCGTTCATGGAAATCAATGCCGGTTCCGGCGGGACCGAGGCGCAAGACTGGGCAGAAATTTTGCTGCGCATGTACACGCGCTGGGCTGAAGCACGGAAATTCAAGATCGAGGTCCTGGACCGCTCCGATGGCGAGCAGGCCGGGATTAAATCCGTCAGCCTGCAGATCAGCGGCCCGAATGCCTATGGCTGGCTGAAGACGGAATCGGGCGTGCACCGGCTGGTGCGCATCTCGCCTTTCAATTCCGCGGCGCGGCGGCATACGAGCTTCGCCTCCGTCTGGGTCTATCCGGTGGTGGATGACACGATCGAGATCGAGATCAACCCCGCGGATTTGAAGGTGGATACGTTCCGCGCCTCCGGTGCCGGTGGCCAGCACGTGAACAAGACCAAATCCGCGATCCGCATCACCCATGTGCCAACCGGCATTATCGTCGCCTGCCAGACGGACCGCAGCCAGCATCGCAACCGTGCGACGGCCATGAACATGCTCAAGGCGCGCATGTATGAGATGGAGCTGCAGAAGCGCGAAGCCGCTTCCGCCAGCATCGAAGCGGCGAAGACCGATATCGGCTGGGGCCACCAGATCCGTTCCTACGTGCTCGCCCCCTACCAGCTCGTGAAGGATTTGCGCACGGGGCATGAGACCGGCAATCCGGGCGCCATGCTCGATGGCGCGCTCGACCCGTTCCTCGCCGCATCGCTCGCCGCGCGCGTGGGGGCGACGCGCTCCGATGCCTCCGCGATGGCGGAGTAACTTTCCGGCCGATCCCAAAAAAGCGCGCCGGGCTCAAACCCGGCGCGCTTTTTTTGTTATTCCGCTGCCTGGGGGGCTGCGGCCAGCGCCTTCCGGCGCGCATAGCGCCGTGCAAGCGAGGCACAGGCGAAAAGCTGGATCTGGTGAAACAGCATCAGCGGCAGCACGATCAGGCCGATCGCGTGGCCGGGGAACAGAATATTCGCCATCGGAATGCCGCTCGCCAGCGTCTTCTTCGAGCCGCAAAAGACGATCGTGATTTCATCCTCTTTCGAAAAGCCGAGCAGGCGGCTGGCACAAGTCGTCGCCAGCAAAACCGCCGCGAGCATGACGACGTCGACCACGAGCACCAGGCCCAGGCTTTTTAAACTGAGTTCGCCCCATATCCCGGCGACCATCCCGGCGCTGAACGCGGCATAGACCACGACCAGAATCGAGCCCCGGTCCACCAGGGAGGTCACCGGCTTATTGCGGGCGAGAAAAGCGCCAATGAATGGCCGCAGGGCCTGGCCGACGAGGAAGGGCAGCAATAATTGCTCGGCGATATCCTCCAGCGCCTTCATGCTGAACCCCGTGCCATGCGCGCTGAGCAGCAGCAGCACGAGCAGCGGCGTGCAGACCATCCCGAACAGGTTGGACACCGAGGCGCTGCACAACGCCGCCGGCACATTGCCGCGCGCGATTGAGGTGAAGGCGATCGAGGATTGCACGGTGGAGGGCAGCACGCAGACGAACATCAGGCCGAGCGCCAGATTCGACGGCAGCCAGGGCCGCAGCGCCGCGGTCAAGATGAGGCCGATGAGCGGAAACAGCACGAACGTGCTGCAGAAGACCAGCGATTGCAGCCGCCAATGCAGCAGGCCGTTCAGCACATCGCGCGGCGACAATTTGGCGCCGTAGAGAAAGAACAGCAGCGCCACGGCGGCATAAACCGCATCATTGGCCAGCACAGCGCCTTGCCCGCGTGCGGGCAGCACGGAGGCAATCGCGACGGTGATGATCAACGCGACAAGAAACGGGTCTATCCCAATGCGGGAGAGGATTTTTCGCATGAATACGCCTCGACGGGGTTGGGGGCCGATGCCGAATAACGATATCGCGGTGGCGATACGATTTATGTCAGCGCCATTCGGCGGGAGATGCGTGGCGGACCAGGAACGACGCCGCCACGCTAAATTTGCAAGGCTAAATCTGTATGGCCTGTTTGAAATAATCGAAATTGAGCAATACCGGGCCCGCGGTGAACGCCCCCACGGCGATGCTGGTCAACGCCACCAGAAAGGCCGCCTGCAAGGCGCTCAGCCCAAGCCCGGTGCGCACGACGAACCAGTGATACCAGAGCAGATAGCCGGCCATGAAGCCGAGAGCGGCATATTCCGCGAGCGCCATGGCGAGTCCGGCTGTCACGAGCAACGCGCCCGCCAAGGCGGCGACGAAGAGCAGCGGGATCAACAGCCAGAACGACCAATCCAGCGCCGTTGCGGTGCGCAGCCAGAGCGCCTCGCGCCCGGTGCGGCGGGCGAATTCATAGGTGATCAGCGGCAGCACCAGCACCGCGCATAGCCGTGAGAGCAGCCCGATCGCGGCCAATTGCCATTGCCCGCCAAATGCGGAAATCGCAGCGCCCACCAAGGGAAAAGCGATCAGCGGCGCCAGCGAGGCGGTAAATCCGTCCGCCGAATTGGCAAAATCTTTGATGCCTGTTTCTTTCCCGCGCGCGAGCAGGAGGAGCCCCCGCAAAATCATCCGCAGAATCCTTCAATCAATGTTTTGTAGACCTGCGCCAGTTGCTGCAATTCGGCCACCTTCACGCATTCATCCGTGCGGTGCATGCTCGTACCCACCAGGCCGAATTCCGCGACCGGGCAATAACGCGCGATGAACCGGGCATCGGAGGTGCCGCCGCCCGTGTTCTGCTCCGGAATCCGGCCCGTCACGCTTTGGATGGCGCGCGTCAGCGCCTCGGTATGGTGGCCCGGCTGCGTCAGGAACGCCTCGCCGGAGACATGCACATCCAGCACCGCCTGCGGCGCGTGGCGGGCCAGGATTTCCGTCAGCCAATCCGTCAGGCCGGCGCCGGAATGCAGATCGTTGAAGCGGATATTGAGCTTGGCGCTCGCCATGCCGGGGATCACGTTGGTTGCCGGATTGCCGACATCGACGGAGGTGATCTGCAGCGAGGAGGGCTCGAACCACGAAGTCCCGGCATCGAGCGGCTTCGCCGTCATCTCGGCCAGAGCGGGGATGAGCCGATGGATCGGGTTGTCGGCAAGCTGGGGATAGGCCGCATGGCCTTGGCGCCCGGTGACGGAGATGCGCGCGTTCAAGCTTCCCCGCCGCCCGATTTTCACGACATCGCCGAGCACGGCCCGGCTGGTCGGCTCGCCGACGATGCAGAAATCCGGGATTTTGCCGTTTTGCGCCATCCATTCCAGCACGCGCACGGTGCCGTCGCGCGCCTCGCCCTCTTCATCGCCGGTGATCAGCAGCGCGAGGTTGCCCTTGCTCTGCGCCGCCGCCGCGATGAAGGCCGCGATGGCGCTTTTCATGTCGACCGCGCCGCGGCCATAGAGCACGCCATCTTCCATCATGGCACCGAATGGATCGTGGCGCCAGCCCTCCCCCGGCGGCACCACATCCGTATGCCCGGCGAAGCATAATTTTGGCCCCGGTCCCGGCCGCTCGGCATAAAAATTCTCGATGTCACCGAAGCGCAGCCGGGTGACCGAGAAACCGAGCCGCTCCAGCGCCGCCGCCAGCACCGCCTGCGCCCCGGCATCTGCCGGGGTGACGGACGGGCAGCGGAGCAAAGCCTGCGCGAGGGCGAGCGGCATTAGGCGCGGAGCAGGTCGTTGATCGAGGTTTTGCTGCGCGTCTGCGCGTCCACGCGCTTGACGATGACGGCGCAGGAAAGGCTCGGGCCCGGCGTGCCGTCCGGCAGGTTGCGCCCGGGCAGCGTGCCGGGGACCACCACGGAATAAGGCGGCACATAGCCGGAGAAGATTTCGCCCGTCTCGCGGTCGATGATCTTGGTCGAGGCGCCGAGGAACACGCCCATGGAGAGCACCGCGCCCTGGCCGACGATCACGCCCTCGGCGACTTCCGAGCGCGCGCCGATGAAGCAGTCATCCTCGATGACGACCGGATTGGCCTGCAGCGGCTCCAGCACGCCGCCCAGCCCAACGCCGCCGCTGATATGGCAGTTCTTGCCGACCTGCGCGCAGGAGCCGACGGTCGACCAGGTATCGATCATGGTCCCCTCCCCCACGCGCGCACCGACATTGACGAAGCACGGCATCAGCACAGCACCCGGCGCGATGAAGGCGGAGCGGCGCACCACCGCACCTGGGACCGCGCGGATGCCGGCGGCGGCGAATTGCGCGTCGCTCCAGCCATTGAATTTGATCGCTACCTTATCGAAGACCGGCGCGCCGCCCGCCCCGTCCATGAGGGCGTTGGGGTAGAGCCGGAAGGAGAGCAACACCGCCTGCTTGAGCCATTGATGCACGACCCAGCCCTTATCACCCGGCTCGGCGACGCGCGCGGCGCCCGAATCGAGCAGCGCCAGGGCGGCTTCCACCGCGTCGCGGTCCGCCCCGAGGGTGGAAGGTGAAAGCTCGGCCCGGCGGTCCCAGGCGCTCACAATGGCGGATTGCAGGTCGGCATGAGGGGTAGCGGTCATTTGAGGCACCTTCAGGAAAACGTGTTGCAGCGGACCATGGGGGGGCTGCTGGCGCGATGTCAACGCGGCGGCGCCATGCCGAACCCCCGGACGCGGCTGGGGCATCGTCTATAAATCGTTTGGTTCATGATCTGGTTAATAAATTGTTCATTTGATGCGGCCTAGGATGGGGCATGACAACGCCGCCACCCCCCCTCGCCCCATACCCGGAACTGCGGGCCGGCCAAAGCTGGATGGCCGTCGCCGCGATGCTGACGGACCTCGCTTTCGAGACCGACCTTGCCGGCCGCTTCACCGCTTTCGGACCCGGCAAGGTCCTGGGCCAGCCGGCCGCGCGCATGCTCGGCGTGGAGGTCGCCACATTGCTTAGTCTCGCGGAGGTGAAGGAAAATGGGACGCACACGGAGCCGCTGCGCGCCGTCATCTCCACCATCTGCGCAGAATGCGTGACCTGGCATGGCAATGTGCAGCTTGTTCTGCCGGATGGTTTTGGCGGGACATTCCGCCTGGCGCTTGCGCCGCGCATCGTGGGCGATACGGTCGTCGGCACGTTCGGCCTGTTGTTTAACCTCGGCACGCCTGCACCGCTGCCCGAGAGTCAGGCGGGCGATCCGGCCTTGCGCCATGATGCGCGGCTGGATGCGGAAACCGGACTGTGGTCGGGCGAGGGCTTCCGCGAGGAAATTGCGCGCCGGTTCGACCGGCTGGATGTCGAGGATCTGCCGGGCACGCTGTTATGCCTGGGATTCGGGCATACGGCCCGCCATTGGCAGGCGGCGGTGGCGATGCGTCTGGCCGACGAATTGCGCGAGATTGTGCGGCCGACGGACGTGCTGGGCCGGATCGGCAATACCTGCATCGCCTTATGGTGCGATGGCATGGACCATCTGACCGGGGGCGAGCGCGCCGCGAAATTCTGCCTTCAGCTCCCTGCGATTTTGCCGCAGCACACGGCGATCGTTATCGGTGTCGCGCCGCGCTGGCCGGGCAGCGGCGATGATCCCGCCACCGTCATCGAGCATGCGACCACGGCGCTGCGCCTGGCGGAGGCCGCCGCCGCCAATGCCGGTACGGCAAATTCCAACGGCGCCTGGCGTGTCTGGCAACGGGACTGAAGGCCTTGCGACCTTGTTTACGGGGGCTATTTCGCCTATTTCGGGGCCATGACCGAGCACAAAGATCAAGCTGAACCCATCGATCCCACCGCCCTTCCCGAGACGCAGGCCGAAGCGGCCCCGCAGGGTACGGAAGATGCCGCAACGCGCATCGAGAAACTCGAAGCCGCCTTGCAGGAAATGAAGGATAAGTGGCTGCGTTCTGAAGCCGAAATGGCCAATCTGCGCGCCCGCACCAAGCGTGAGGTTGAGGATGCGCGCCTCTACGCCGTCCAGAAATTCGCCAAGGACGTGGTGGAAGCTGCGGAAAACCTGAAGCGCGGCATCGACAGCCTGCCCAAGCGCGCCGAGGATGAACCCGAGATCGTGACGAAAATGCGCGAAGGGTTCGAGGGCATCGAGCGCTCCTTCGTGGCGTTGCTGGAGCGCAACGGGATTACCCGCCAGGACCCGACCGGTGCGGCTTTCGATGCCAATCTGCATCAGGCGATGGCCGAGCAGGAAAGCGCTGAGCACCCCGCCGGCACCGTCATTCAGGCCTGGAGCCAGACCTGGCTGTTGAACGGCCGCCTGCTGCGCCCTGGCATGGTCGTGGTCTCCAAGCTTCCCGCGCCGGCTGAAACGGTCGACCGCACCGCCTGAGGAGCGCATCGCGCCATCCCCGGCTGGTTCGGGGATGGCGCTGTCATTTTCCATTTAAGAACAAAGCGGCGCCACGTCAGGGCGCCGGGCTTTCATCCACGCCGAAAATATCGCGCAGCACACCGGGCGTCAGTGCCGAGAGCGGATTGACCTTGACCAGCGGATCCGTGAGCGGCCCCGTGATTTTGACCCGCATCGCGAACAATCCCCCGCCCTTTTCCGCGGTGAAAAGCTGGCCGATGACCGGGAGCTTGCCGGGCAAGGCGTTGAGCCAATACGCGGGCACGATGGTGGCATCGAGATCGGCAATGCCGGTGGCGCGCAGGATGCTGCCGCTTGCCGTGAACCCCAGGGAATTCGAGAATGCGCGCGCACCATGCAAATGCAAGGCCTGGTCGTCCAGGGTGAAGGGGACCACCGCGCGGTTGAGGGCGAGGCCGGCGCTCAACGACGCCGGCGGCGGCGCGCCATGCACCGCGGCCGCCTGCAGCGCTTTCGCGAAACCGGAGGTTTTCAGGATATGAAATTGCGTGAGATTCAGCGTGCCGTGTGTGGCCTGGGCATCGCCGTAATCCGCCTCCAGGCTGAGCGCGCCGCCTTGCATCCGGTCCGTGACGCCGAGGGCGCGCAGGAGCATCCCGGCATCGGGGGCCGTCAGCGTCAGATGGTGCAGCGCCGGTCCTGTCGTCGTGACGCTGAATGCGCTTCCCCCCGCCGAACCCTGGGCCTGCGTTATCGCCCCCCCCTGGCCGGTGCCTGAAAACACGAAACTGGCTAGATCCGGCGCCGGATTGGGGGAGAGGTCCAGTTGCTGAAAATCAAGCTTTACCCCCCAGGCCGGTCCGGAGGACGTCGACGCGGCGCCGGGCGGTGCAGGCGGTGAGGCCTGCTGCTTGGGCATCCGGATGTCGAGCACCGGCCCCGTGAAAATGGCCGTCCACGCGCCTTGCGGCCCCGCCGGGGCGTTCAACACGCCATGCCCCTGTGTCCGGCCGATTTCCGCCGAGGAGATTACCAGCCTGTTGTCTTCCCCCCATCCTTGAATGCTCAATCCCGGCGCGGTGGCGGAGAGGCTGTTCAGCGCAACCAACGTGCCGCGCCGGAGCGTCGCCGACAGTACCAGACGCCCGGGGGCGCCGGAATCCTTGCTCCAGGCGAAGATCGGCAAAGCGAGGGCGGCGGGTGTGAGATTGGCATCGAGGCTGGCGGTCTGCGTGCCAGCCCCATTCCCGGTGATGCGTACGGCATAGGGCAGCTTGCTGGTCAGCGCAGCGGCAAAGACGGAGGACGCATCCACGCCCAATTTCTGCCGCAACACGGAACCGGTCAGGCTGTCCAGCGCCATTGTGGTCGCATTGCCATTGTTGAAATCGGCGCTGACGGCGAGCGTCGCGGGTTCGCCTGCGAATTGCCCATGCGCCGCGACGGCAAGCCGCGCATTTGTTGCGGTCAGCAGCGCATTGCCTTGGGAAAAATCCAACCCCGCCACAGGCGAAGCGAAGGCGAGATCGCTGAGCTCGGTACGAACATGCAGGTCGACATCGGCAAGGCGCAGGCTGTTCTTGAACGGTATCCCCGCCTGGACCGTGCCCGTCACCTCGCCGGTGGCCTGCGCCACTTGCGGCGGTGCCTGGTGCAGCAGGTCGAGTGGCGGTGCGTTGAGAATGGCGAGCGCCTGGGCCAGCGGGCCGGCCAGTTTCAAGGAAAGCGCACCGGTCTGGTCGCGGGCATTGAGGCCGGTGATGTCCATGCGCCCCGCGGTGAGGTCGAGCCCGCCCAATTTGGCCGTATCCGCCGTGATCACCATGCGATCGTTGTTGAGCAGCACCAACTCGCCGTTCAACTGAGTGATCGGCCTTGCATGGGGGATCCAGGTGAGCGTGATGTTGCGGCCGGTGAAATGCCCTGAAACACCGTTCAGGTTCAGGGTGGCGAGATCGCTCGGCGCCGCAAGGTTGAAGGTGAAGATCGCATCCGTGGCGGCGCCGCCCGTGATGTTGCCGGTGACCCATTTGCGCGTCTGCGGAACGGCGGAGGGCGGCCAATAGGCGGCGAGGTCCTGCGCCTGTACCGCATCCACCGTAGCGGTGACGCTGCCCAGCCAGAACCTGTTGCGTTGCGCCGTGCCAATCAGCCCAAGCTTCGGCGCGCTGTTGCCGATATGCGCCAGCGCCAGGTGCCCGTTGGTGAGTTGCGCGCTGCGCGGCGTGACCGTCACGGTGAAGCCGCCGCCATCGATCGGCAGGCTATCCTCCCCCGCACCCAGCCGCCCGGCGCCCAGCGTGACGGAAACCTCCGCGCGCGTGAGGCGAAAGCCGTGGCCGAGATGTATCGCCGCCTGCAACGACACCGGAACCGCCGAGCCGGGGAAGCGCGCATCCGTGCCGCTGACCAGAAACGGCGCCTGCGCCCCGAATAAGGCCGCAGGCAGCACCTCCAGCCGGGCTGAGGGAATGGCGACGAGCTCCACCCCCTCCGCGTTGCGCACCTCGATATCCCCGAGTCGCAGGTAAAGCGGCACGCCGCCGCCCTCGTGATAGCCGGCCCAGGCGAGGTCCGCTTCCTGCATCTGCACGGTAATGCCCTGGCCGGATGCGGCCGTTGCCAGCCAGGAGGCGAGGTCGGGAAGTTGCAACGGCCCCCGGGATAACCTGAAGCCAAGCAAACACACGGTCAGTAAAACCAGCAGCAGCAACAGCATCGCGATGCGGCCAAGCTGATGCACCGCTTCCCCGATAATCCGTCCCGCTTGACCTGCACGCCGCTTCATCTTGTTGTGCTTGCCAGATGCGCGACGTGCCCCACAACCCGGAAATCCCAGAAGCCGCAGACGCCGAGGCCGCGCGGCGGCTGATCGAGGATTTTGCCGCACTCGGTGCGGCCGAAGCCGCCTTTGCCGAAAGCCAGGCGGGGCGCGCGGTGCTCAACGCCCTGGGCGGCAATGCGCCCTATCTCGCCGAGCTTGCCTGCCGCGAGCCCGCCTGCCTGATGGCGACCCTGGCGCAGGGACCAGAGAAAACCTTCACCAGCGCGCTCGTGGCGTTGCAGAACATGCCGCTGGAGAGCGAGCGCTATCACGTGACCGCGGCTTTGCGCGGGGCCAAGCGCCGGGCGGCCCTGGCCATCGCCGTCGCCGATCTCAGCGGCACGTGGCAACTGCCCCAGATCACCGCCGCACTCTCCGAGCTGGCCGAAACCGCATGCCGAGTCGCGATCCGGCATTTATTGTTCAGCCTGCACGAGGCGGGACAGATCACGTTGCCCCACCCGGAAGAACCCGAACGCAATTCCGGATTCGTCGCCCTCGCTTTGGGCAAGCTCGGCGCCAGGGAGCTGAATTATTCCTCCGATATCGACCTCGTTTTACTCTTCGATCCCGAGGCTCCCGCCTATTCCGCCGAAGCGCAAGCCGTGATGGCGCGTTTTGCGCGGGACCTGGTCGCGCTGCTCTCGCATCGCGATGGGGATGGCTATGTCTTCCGGGTCGATCTGCGGCTGCGGCCGGACCCGAGTGCGACACCGCCGGTCGTGGCACTGCCGACGGCGCTCAGCTACTATGAGAGCCATGGCCGTACCTGGGAGCGCGCGGCGTTCTCCAAGGCCCGGCCCATCGCCGGGGACATCGCGCTGGGCGAGAATTTTCTCGCCGCCATCCGCCCCTTCATCTGGCGCAAGAATCTCGATTTCGCGGCGATCGGCGAGATCCACGACATGAAGCGCCAGATCGATGCGCGCCAGGGGGCTAACGGGCTGTTGGGGCGGGATGTGAAGCTCGGCCGGGGTGGCATCCGCGAGATTGAATTCATCGTGCAGACGCTGAGCCTCGTTTGGGGTGGGCAGGATGTGCATTTACGCATCCCCGCGACCCTGGATGCCCTGCCCGCTTTGACGAAAGCCGGGCATCTGCCCGCCGCCGTGGCGCGCGAGCTGGCCGCCGATTACCGCGAACTGCGCCGCGTGGAGCACCGGCTGCAGATGATCGCCGACCGCCAGACCCATGCGCTGCCCAATACGGAGGCTGGGCTGGCGGCCTTCGCCGTCTTCCTGGGCGAAAAGGCCTTCCTGCGGGATTTTCCGAAATTGCTCGAGCGCGTGCATGGGCATTTTCAGGCGTTTTTCGATGCTGGGAACGATTCCGCGCGGGATGAGCGGATCGATCCCGGGCTGGACGGCCCGCCGCCCGCCGCGTTCGTGACCTATCTCACCAGCCTCGGCTTTACCGGCGCCAGGCATGTCGCCGAGCGGCTGCGCGTTTGGCAAAGCGGGCAGATGCCGGCCCTGCGCGCCGAGCGCGCGCGCGAATTGCTGGACAGCCTGCTGCCCCAGCTCTTCACGGAACTCGGCCAACAGCCCGACCCGGACCGGGTGTTCGCGCATTTCGATGCGCTGCTCGCACGCCAGCGGGCCGGGGTGCAATTGCTCTCCCTGTTCCAGCGCAACCCGGCTTTGCTGCACCGCCTCGCCGCCGTGCTGGGCGCGGCACCGGCCCTCGCCGACCATTTGGAGCAGGATGCGCATGCGCTGGAAGCGCTGCTGGTCCCCAGCGCGCGCTTTGCCGCCCCCAAACCCCAGTTGCAGCAGATGCTGCGCGATGCCCGGGATTTCGAGGAGGTGGTGGCGATCACACGGCGCTTCGTCCGGCGCGAGGAGTTTCACCTCTCGGTTGCGACCCTTGAGGCGCGGATCGATACCGATGCCGCCGGCCGGCTGCGCAGCAATCTCGCCGCGGCCTCGCTGTCGCTCCTGCTGCCGCGCGTGATGACCGAGCACGCGGCGCGCTATGGGCGCATCCGCGGCGGCGCTTTCGCGGTGGTCGCTCTGGGTAAGGCCGGCAGCGGGGAGATGCTGGCCGGGTCGGACCTGGATCTGATGCTGATCTATGATCACGCGCCGCTGCCAACCGCGCCGACGCAGTATTTCGTTCGGCTCAGCCACGCGCTCACCGCCGCCCTCACCGCGCAGGGGATCGAGGGGCAGCTTTATAAGGTGGATATGCGTTTGCGGCCCTCGGGCAATCAGGGGCCGGTTGCTGTCTCGCTTGCGGCGTTCTCGCGCTATCATGCGGCCGAATCCTGGACCTGGGAGCGCCTGGCCTTGACCCGCGCGCGGGTGCTGGCGGCCACGCCGGGCTTTGCGGCGAAAGTGCGCGAGGAAATACGAATCGCTTTGTCGCGCATCGAGGCGCCGGAGAAGATCCGCCGCGACACGGCGGTCATGCGCGACCGGCTGGCGGCGGAGATGCCGATGAGCGGTCCGTTCGACGTGAAGCACCGTCCGGGCGGCATGATGGAACTGGCCTTTATCGCCGAGGCGCTGCAGCTCATCCATGGCCCCAGGCAGCCGGAGCTGTTCCAACCCAATACCGCCGATGCGCTGCGGGCTTTGGCCGGCGCCGGGCATTTGGCTGAGGCGGATGCGAAGATGCTGGTGGAGGCGGAGTTTCTCTGGCGCAGCATCCAGGGCATGAACCGCATCACCGGACTCTCCGAACGCGCCACCTCGCCCCCGGCGGCGATGCTGACGCCCTTGCTGCGCGCCACCGGAATGCCGGATCTGGCAGCATTACAGGTGGCGATGGCGCAAGCCGGGCACTCCGTGCAGGATTGTTTCGAACGTTACATTACCCAAGGAGCCTCACTATGAGCATTGCCGTCGGCGCACCGGCGCCGGATTTCACCCTTCCCGCATCGGGCGGGCGCACCGTCAGCCTGGCAGGGCTGAAGGGCAAACCCTTCGTGCTGTACTTTTATCCCCGCGCCGACACGCCCGGCTGCACCACCGAGGCCTGCGCCTTTGAGGAAGCCTTGCCGCAACTGGGCAAAACCGGGGTGACCGTGATCGGCGTGTCCAAGGACAAGATGGCGGCGATCGAGAAATTCGCGGCCAAGTACAACCTCACCTTCCCACTCGCCTCCGACCCGGAGACGACCACCATCAACGCCTATGGGGCGTGGCTGGAGAAATCCATGTACGGTAAGAAATACATGGGCATCGAGCGCTCGACCGTACTGGTCGATGCCGAGGGCAAGATCGCAAAAATCTGGCCGAAGGTGAAAATCGCCGGGCACGCAGCGGAGGTTTTGCAAGCGGTGAACGCCCTGCCATGACATCACCTGCCTAAGGCATCCCCCGCATCATGCGCTGGTATTTTGCCACGGATGAGGCGGGCGGACTGGGCCAGACCGGCGCGCTCGCCCGGCTGGCGGTGCTGAGCGCGCGCGCTGCCGGCGGGCTGGAGCCGGTGCTGCTCTATTACGGCGCGCGCACGGCATTTACCGGATGGATGGAGCGGCACGGCGTCACGGTGGTGGATACCGCACCGGGTTTTCACGCGGCGATGGAACAGGCCCGGGCGGAGGGCATCTACCGGCCGCACTCGATCGGCCATTGGCTGCGCGTCGCGATCCCACAAGTCGAGCGCGAGCGGGAGTTCGTGCTCTATACCGATTGCGACGTGATTTTTCTGCGCGGTTTCGACTGGCGCCTGATCCGCCCGAAAATCTTTGCCGCGGCACCGGAGTTCCGGCCCGATGCGTGGGACTATTTCAATGCCGGGGTCATGGTGCTCAACGTGCCGGCGATGCAAGCGAGCTATCCGGCATTCGAGGAGCACATCAAATTCCGGATCCGCAGCGGCGAGATTTTCACCTATGACGACCAGATCGCCCTTAACGAGGCCTATCGGGGGTTATGGGAACAACTCGACCCGCGTTGCAACTGGAAGCCGTATTGGGATCTCAATGCCGCCGCGGTGCTGCTGCATTTTCATGGGCCAAAGCCGGATGTTTTAAACGCGATCGCAACCGGGAGATGGCATGCGCAGGATGAGACCGCCATTTTCTACGCGAAAATGCTGCATGCGCGCAGCCTGCAATATCTCGCCTGGTGCCGCCGCCTTGGCGACTCGCTGCAGCACGTAGATATGGCCAGCGCCGTGCAATTTGCCGGGCTCGCCTCGGCGTTAACCCGCTACCAGCGGGAGCTACGGGCCATCGCCGATGATTCCTTGATGTATTTCCCGGACAGGACTGAAAAAATTTTTAATTCAACGAACGGATAAACAAATTTATACGATCAGTTAACGTTTATTGCCGCATGATCCTCCCGGTGACAGGAAAGGTTTATGCGGTGAACGAGATTCTAACATTTCAGCCTGCGTCCTCGCCCAGCGGTCTCTCATCAGCGCTCCTCCCGGATGCCGAGGAAACCGCACGTTCGCAGGCGCTTGAAGCCTATGAAATCCTCGATAGCGAGAATGAAAAATCCTACGATGACATCGCGCGTCTGGCCGCGTTCATTTGCGGCACGCCAATTGCGCTGATCTCCTTTTTCGACCTGGGGCGGCAATGGGTGAAAGCGCGATTCGCCAGTGGCGCGTTTGCGGAAAAAATGTTCGATTTGCCGGGCTGCGTGGATATCGACGAAGCGCTTTTATTGGTGCCGGACATGTCCCGGGATGCGCGGTTCTCCGGGCACAGGCTGGTCACCGGCCCGGCGAAACTGCGCTTTTATGCCGCCGTGCCGCTTATTGCGCCGAACGGTGCGGTGTTGGGGAGCCTGAGCGTGATCGACCGGCGCAGCCGCAACCTCAGCTTGGAGCAGACCAACGCGCTGGAGACCCTGGCGCGGCAGGTGATGGGATTGCTGGAAATGCGCCGCACCGTCATCGGGCTTTCGCGCGCCAATGCACGGCTCGGCCAGCAGAACCTGACCGATGCGCTGACCTCGATTCCCAACCGTCGCGCCTATGACCAGAAGCTGATCGAGGAACATGCCCGTGCGAAACGCACCGGATCGGCGCTCGCGCTGCTGCTCATCGATATCGATCTGTTCAAGCAATATAACGACACGTTTGGCCATCCGGCGGGTGATACGGCGCTGCAATCGGTCGCGCGGGTGTTGCTTTCCAGCCTGCGGCCTTACGATTTCCTGGCGCGCTATGGCGGGGAGGAATTCGTGATCATTCTGCCGGCGACCGAGCTTGCCGATGCCGTCCTGGTGGCCGAGCGCGTGCGCGGGCTGGTGGCGGGTTCCGAATTCCCGCATCGCAAATTCACCATCAGCATCGGGGTGGCGCGGCTGAATGCGGAGGCGGATCTGAAAGCTTTGGTGCAGGCCGCGGATAACGGGCTGTACCACGCCAAAGCCAGCGGCCGGAACAAGGTGCTGGTGGGGCAATGTCCGGAAAGCATGGCCGCGAAGGAGGTTGTTAGCCTCTAGCAGCGCGTCGGAGTGAGTTTTTAGGTGATTTCGTCTGCGCGGGCTAAAGTCGCGCTTCTGGAAGGCGCTCTCAACTTTTCCGCCGGTTTTGATCCCGTGGCTAACGAGAAGGGCAGCTCCGATTGGCCCACGCCGGCCATCAGCGGCGTCGATTGACGCTCGAATGGCGCGCTGGCTTCAGCGCGCCCCCTCCAGGACGAACATCCGTTTCACGTTCCAAGCCATGGTCACGAGGTTCCACTCGCTCCGGACGTTGTCGATTCCTCGCAGCAAGAATTGCCGGAAGCCCATGACAGATTTGATGATGCCAAACACCGGTTCTGGAATTTGCTTGCGCAATGCATAAAGTTTCCGCCCCTGCGGCGTGTTCAGCCGGTGTGCCATGGCTTGCACCGGCGTTGGGTTCTGCGGTGGCATCGGCGCCTGGGCGAAACGTTCGCTTAACGGTGGGTGATGCGCCTGGCGGCCCATGGCGATCAGCGGATCAATTCCGGCCACCATGCACGCGGTCACGTTTGCCGCGCTGAAATAGCCAGTATCCGCCAACAATGTTTCCGCCTCACCCAAGGCGTCAGGCAGGGCGTCGATTTGCTTCAACATCGGTTCAATTTGCTGCTTGTCGTTGGGCGCCTGCACCACATCCACCGCCACCACCAGCAGGCTGTCCGCCGCCACCGCAGCCTGGGCGTTGTAGCACTGCTCGAAACCACCGCCGGCCACCGGCATGATCCGGGAGTCTTCGTCCGTCAGATTGATCTGATCCGTGGGCAGCGGCCCCTCGGCCGGAGGCGCGGGTGGATTACCGCCAGGCTTCTTGCCTGTCGCCTTGGTCTTGGCATCGCGTGCCGCCAGCTTCGCCTCGTATTCCGCCTGCTCGCGCGCATGCCGCTCCTTTGCCCGCGCCTCGATCGTGGCTTTGGCGCGGGCAATCGCCGCCAGACGCTCCTCGCGCCGCGCCAACTCTTCGGGGATCGACATCCCGTCCGGCACGTCCGCTTGATCCGCCGCCTCAGCTTTGGCCATCAACTCGGCCACTTCGGCCTGTAATTGGGCCTCGATCTTGCCCGCATGCTCATAGGACAGCGCGCTGTGGCGGCTGGCATTGGCGTGGATCTTGGTGCCATCCAGCGCCACCGTGCCCAGCTTCAGTACCCCCATCTCGCGCGCCACGCCCAGCACCTGCACGAACAGCCCTTCAATCTCCTTCAGAAAGCGCCGCCTGAACGCGGCGATCGTGTCGTGATCGGGATGGTCATTCGCCGCAATGAAGCGGAAAGCCACCGAATCATAGGTCGCCCGTTCCAGCTTGCGGCTCGAAAACACGCCAGTGGCATAGCCATAGATGATGATGCCCAGCAGAAGCTTCGGGTGGTAGGACGGCTCCCCAGATCCCCGGTAGCTGCCGGTCATCGCCCGCAAATCCAGACCCGCAATCACCTCCACGACGAACCGCGCCAGGTGCCGCTGTGGCAGCCACTCGTCCACCGAAGGCGGCAGCAGAAAATCGGTGTCGCGGTCAATCGGGCGGAAGTTGCTCATGCGGGACACGTCCAGGACCGGAGGTTAAAAAATCTGCTCCCGACCCTACCAGACGTATCAGTGCCGCGTTAAGTCCGACGGGCTCCTAGAGCATGATCGCTTTAAGTGCGATCATGCTCTAGCTTTTTTATTGAGGGCGATTCACGTCTTAGCTCCGCGCAAGATGCGCGAACCTAAAACGATCGCACTCTAACGCTGCGTCATCGGACAGTAGAAGCTGCTGCGGCCGGCCTGGGTGACGCTGCGGATGCCCGCACAGCCCGGCTGGCCCGGGCAGTGCTCGCAGGCCTCGCCCGCGCGGCCATAGACTTTCCAGGCATGCTGAAAATAGCCAAGCTCGCCACTGGGGCGGACATAATCGCGCAAGGAGGAGCCGCCCGCGGCAATGGCTTCCAGCAGCGTGTCCTTGATCGCCGGCACCAGGCGTTCCACGCGCTTAGGCCCCAGCGTGCCCGCCAGGCGGCGCGGGCTGATGCCGGAGCGGAACAGCGCCTCGCTGGCATAGATATTGCCGATCCCGGCGACGATGCGCTGGTCCAGCAAAGCGGCTTTGATCGGCGTGGCCTTGCCCTCTAGGGCTTCCAGAAGAACGGGCGCGGAAAACGCATTGCCCAAGGGCTCCGGCCCCATGCAAGCCAGCAGCTTATGGGCATCCTCTGCCTCGGTGGCCACGAGATCGAGCGCGCCGAAGCGCCGGGGATCGACGAAGCCGATCCGCCCGCCGTCATTCGTCTCGAGCGTCAGATGCTCGTGCAGGGCAAAAGGTGCGTCGATCAGCATCCGGCCGGACATGCCGAGATGGATGAGCATGGACATGCCGGAATGAAGCCGCATCAGCATGAACTTGCCGCGGCGGCGGAAGCCCAACACCGTCGCACCGGTCAGGATCGCGGGGAGTTCCGGCGGGACCGGCCAGCGCAAATCCGGGCGGTGCAGGGTCGCGGCGCGGATCACCCGGCCGGTCAGCCGCTCATCCAGGCCACGCATGACAGTTTCGACTTCGGGGAGTTCCGGCATTGCGAAACAAGGCTATAAAGGTTCCATGCAAAGCGACAATCCCGAACAGAATATCGATTTTGGCTTCACGACCGTACCCCGGGAGAAAAAGCGCGAACTGGTGCGCGAAGTCTTCGACTCCGTCGCCAGCAAATACGACATCATGAACGATCTGATGTCGCTCGGCGTGCACCGGCTATGGAAGCATGAATTTTGCAACGCGCTGGATGCGCGCCCGCACCGCACCCTGCTGGATCTCGCCGGCGGAACCGGGGACATCACCTTCCGCTGGCTGAAAAACGGCGGCGGCCCGGCATTCCTCACCGATATCAACGCCTCGATGCTGAGCGTCGGGCGCGACCGGGCGACGGCCAATGGCACGTTGGCGGATATCTCCTTCATGGTCACGGATGCCGAGGCGATCCCGCTGCCCAATGCCTCGGTGGACCGGGTTTCCATGGCGTTCGGCCTGCGCAACTGCACGAACAAGGACAAGGTACTGGCCGAGGCGCGGCGCGTGCTCAAGCCCGGCGGCAAGTTCCTTGTCCTGGAATTCTCCAAATTGCAGATCGCGGGGCTCGAGAAGCTCTATGATACCTGGTCCTTCCAGGCTTTACCGCGCCTGGGCCAGATGGTTGCGGGCGATGGGGCGAGCTACCAGTACCTGGCCGAGAGCATCCGCATGTTCCCGGACCAGGAGACGCTGAAAGCCATGATGGAACAAGCCGGGCTGGAGCGCGTGACCTATCGCAACCTCTCGGGCGGCATTGCGGCGATCCATCAGGGCTGGCGGCTTTGAAGAAACTACTCCTGATCGTCGCTGGGGGCATTGCCGCCTATAAGGCGCTCGAGTTGGTCCGGCTGGCGACGAAGGCGGGCTACGGCGTCACCGCGGTGCTGACGCAGGCCGGGGCGCAGTTCGTTACCCCGCTCTCGCTCCAGGCGCTGACCGGAGCAAAAGTTTATACGGATCTGTTCTCGCTGACCGATGAGAGCGAGATGGGGCATATCGAGCTCTCACGCGCGGCGGATCTCGTGGTGGTGGCGCCCGCCACGGCGGATCTGCTGGCGAAAATGACGGCGGGGCTGGCGGATGACCTGGCGAGCACGCTGCTGCTGGCGACCGATAAGCGCGTGCTGGTGGCGCCTGCGATGAATGTGCGGATGTGGGAACATCCCGCAACGCAGGCCAACATGGCGCAACTTGCCGCGCGCGGCGTGCTGGTGGTACCGCCTGATGCGGGGCCGATGGCCTGCGGGGAATTCGGCCCCGGGCGCCTGGCGGAGCCGCCGGCGATTCTGGCCGCGATCGAGGCGGCTTTGGGTGTGGCCGGGCCACTTTCCGGCCGGCATGCGATCGTCACCTCCGGCCCGACGCATGAGCCGATCGACCCGGTGCGCTACATCGCCAACCGCAGCTCCGGCAAGCAGGGCCATGCCATTGCCGCCGCCTTGGCGGCGTTGGGCGCGCGCGTCACGCTGGTCTCAGGCCCCGTGGCGCTGCCCGATCCCGCCGGGGTGACCACCGTGCATGTGGAGACGGCGAGGGAAATGCTCTCCGCGGTGGAAGCTGCGCTGCCGGCGGATATCGCAATCTGCGCGGCAGCCGTGGGGGATTGGCGCGTGGCTGACGAGGCGTCCCAAAAGATGAAAAAGAACGGTTCGCCCCCTGCCCTTCAATTGACCGAAAATCCGGATATCCTGGCGCGGCTTTCAGCCCCCGGTGCGGCGCGGCCAAAACTCGTGGTGGGGTTTGCCGCCGAGACCGAAAACCTCGCGGAATATGCCGCGGCCAAGCGCGCGCGCAAGCAATGCGATTGGATCGTCGCCAATAATGTCGGCGGGACCGGTATTATGGGCGGGGATGAGAATGAGGTTTTGCTGCTGACCGAGACGGGCGCGCAGGCCTGGCCGAGGATGGACAAGCGCGCACTCGCAGCAAAACTTGCCGATGAAATAAAGGACTTTTTTAAATGAGCGCGATGCATCGCATTAAAATCCGGCGCCTGCCCCATGGCCACGGCCTGGCCTTGCCGGAATACGCCACCTTAGGTGCGGCGGGGATGGACCTGCTGGCCGCCGTCGAGGGGCCGGTGACGATTCCGCCGATGGGCCGCGCCCTAATCCCGACCGGCTTTGCCATCGCCCTGCCGCCAGGATTCGAGCTGCAGATCCGCCCGCGCTCCGGCCTGGCGCTCAAGCACGGGATCGTGCTGCCGAATGCGCCGGGCACCGTGGATGAGGATTATCGCGGCGAGGTCGGCGTGATCGTGATGAATGCGAGCGACGAGCATTTTGTCGTCACGCGCGGCATGCGCATCGCGCAAGCGGTCCTGGCGCCGGTGTTTCGCGCGGTGTGGGATGAGGTCGACGACCTGGACGAGACAGCGCGCGGTGCTGGGGGTTTTGGCAGCACGGGGCATTGAGGCACAGCCCGCTCAACGCAAATCGGCGCAGGATTCGCCCATCACGAAACGTGGCGGCAATTCGAGCCGGCGCGCCGGCATCGCCGGGTCCGCGTTTTGTGCCGTGCGTTCGATCAGCCATTCGGTGGCGGCCTGGGCCAATTCCTCGATCGGCTGCGCGACGATGGTCAAACGCGGCTTGACCAGCCCGCTCCAGGGCACATCGTCGATACCCACCACGGAAATATCGGCGGGACAGCGATAGCCAAGGTCGAGCAAAGACTGCAACGCGCCCAAGGCCATCAGGTTATTGGCCGCGATGATGGCGGTGGGCCGCACCAAACCGGCAAGCAGCGCCCCGGTACGCTGATAGGCCTCTTCGCCGCGATACCGGGCGGCGACGATCAGCGTTGGGTCGGCCTCGATCCCCGCCGCAGCGAGCGCCTGGGTGTAGCCCTTAAGCCGCATATCGGCCGACCACAGGCCCGGCGTGCCGCCGATAAAAGCGATGCGGCGATGGCCGAGGCGGAGCAGGTATTCGGTCAGCACGCGGCCGGCCTGTTCGCTATCCACCCCGACAAAATCGCGCTCCGCCCCCGGCACATACTGGTCGAACACCACCATGGGGCGGGCAATGCGGCGCAGGCGGTCGCCATAGGCGGGCCCGTACCCGACCGGCGTGAGCAGGATGCCGGCGACACGCTGCGCCTCCAGCACGCCGAGTGCTGCCGCCTCGCGCTCCGGGTCGCCATCGGAGTTCAGGACGATCACGGTATACCCGGAAGCGGCGGCGCAACGCTCGACCACACGCAGCACCGCGCCGGAATAAGGGTTGGTGAGGTCGCCGGCGATGAAACCCAGATGATGGCTCGCGCCAAAGCGCAGGCCACGCGCCAGCGGATTGGGCACATAGCCAATGGCATCCGCGGCGGCGAATACCTTGCGGCGGGTCGCCTCGCTGACCGGGCCGGTGCCCCTTAGGGCGATCGACACCGTGGAGATGGACACGCCGGCGGCTTCAGCGACGTCGCGGATCGTTTTCATGGATGGCTCGAACAATTTCGATCAAAAAGAACTATATCTTATAATCGTTACCATACCGCTTTGTAAATATCGCAAGAAATCCTTGACATGATCAAATTATTTGCGTTACGAAACCGGCAACAGGATAATCAAAACGTTTCGAGCTTCTACGCCGAACCAAAAACCGGGCCGAAAAATATGGCCGCCTGTTAGGGAGAGAGATGATGAAGCGCCAGCATAAGGTCGCCTTCGCCGCCCTATTATCCGTCGCCGCCACCTTCGCGGCACCTGTACGGGCGCAAGCAGCAGGGCCAGTCACGTTGCGATGGTTCATGTGGTCCGGCTCGCAGGCCGAGGTCGCAGCCTGGCAGCATCTTTGCGACATGGTCCATGAAAAATACCCCAACATCACGGTTCAGTTCGAGACGGCATCCTGGCCTGATTACTGGACGAAGCTGACCGTCCTCGCCGCATCGCACCAATTGCCGGATATCGTCAGCCTGCAGAGCTCGCGCACGGCGGGCTTCGCCGAGCTGATGCAGCCGCTCAACAGCTACATCGCGCGCGACCATTTCGATGTCGGCGCCTTTAACGATACCATCATCGCGGGCCTCTCGCAGCAGGGCAACATCTACGCCCTGCCCTATGATTTCGGGCCGCTGGTCATGTATTATAACGCCGATATGTTCGCGCAAGCGGGCCTGAAAGCGCCGGCGCCGGGCTGGCCCGAAAGCGAATTCGTCAGCGACGCGAAAGCGTTGACCAAGGATGGCCGTTACGGCGCGGCGCTCAGCGTTCCCGATGCGTTTCTCGCTTATACGAGCTCGGCTGGCGCCAGCTATATCGGCACGGACGGGCAGTTGGATCTGACCAACGCCAAGCTGGAAACAGCTTTCCAAACCTATGCCGACCTCGTGGCGAAGGACAAGGTCGCGCCGCTATTTCCCTCTAGCGGCACGGCCAGCATGTCGCAGGCGAATGCGCGCTTCATCGGTGGCGATGTCGCGATGTATGTCGACGGCCCCTGGGATCTGATCAATGTCAGCCATTCCATTCACTTCAATCTCGGCCTGGCGCCGATCCCCGCCGGCAGCGCCGGCAGCAACACACTCGTCGCCGGCTCGGGCTTTGGCATCGCCACCACCAGCCAGAATAAGGAGGCGGCATGGGAGGCGATCCAGGTGCTTACCGGGCCGGCGGCCGAGCAATATCTCGGCGAGCAGGGCCGTGCCTTCCCCGCCCGCACGGCGGAGCAGCCCTACTGGTATGCCGTCGCCGCAAAGGGTGTGGCGAACGCGCAGCCGACCATGGATGTAGCCCTGAAGACCGCAGCGCCCTATGAGACAACGGCCAGTTGGAACACGGTGGTGAACCTGTTCGAACAATACGCGCCATTGGCTTTCGGCGGCCAGCAAAGTGCCGCCAAGGTGCTCACGACGATCCAGCAGCTCGCTTCGGAACAGTAAGCCATGGGTGCGCCGGGTCCGCGGCATCTGCCTCCTTTGCAAATCGACGGGAATGCGCTGCATCTTCCCGCAGAGAGAATACGGCCAATTGTCCTTGCCGGGCCGCCGCCGCGCCGCATCCGCCGCCGTGGCGACGGGCTGGCCGCAGCCGCCTTCCTGCTGCCGAGCGCGCTTGGCCTGACGATCTTTCTGCTGGTGCCGCTGGTCGCATCCCTCGTCCTCAGCCTGACCGATGCACGGCTGCTTGGCACGACGCATTTCATCGGCCTGCGCAATTACGCCACGCTGCTTGAAGTTGATCCCGATTTCTGGGGCGTATTCGGCAACACGCTGGCCTACACGGCGGAATATCTCGGGCTGAATCTCGTCGTCTCGCTTGGGCTTGCGGTGTGGATCGCCAATCTGCGCTGGGGGCGGCAATTCTTCCGCGTCATCTTCTTCCTGCCGACCTTCACGCCCTTGATCGGTGCTGCCATCGTCTGGCTGCTGATCCTCACCCCCGGCGGCCTGATGGACGGGGTGGCGCATGCGCTCGGCCTCGCTTGGCCGAACCTGCTGACCAGCCCTGCGCTGGCCATGCATGCGGTTGTGCTGGTCTCGCTGTGGAGCGGCTTTGGCTATAATCTGCTGCTCTTCAGCGCGGCGCTGGACAGCATCCCCCGCACCTATCTCGATGCCGCTGCGATCGACGGCGCAAGCGCGTGGCAGCAATTCTGGCATATCCGCCTGCCGCTGATCTCGCCCGCTTTGTTCTTCGGTACGGTGATGACCGCGATCACCAGCCTGCAGGTGTTCGACCAGATCTACGCGCTGACCCGTGGTGGCCCGGGCTCGGTGACGCAAACGCTCGGTTACTACATCTACACTGCGGGGTTCGAGCGCTACCGCATTGGCTATGCCTCGGCCGTGGCATGGGTATTGTTCATCCTCATCCTTGCGCTGACGGCCGTGCAACTGCGCCTGCAACGCCGCTGGGTGAACTACGATGCATAAAATAGCCACCTCGCGCCGCTCCCGGCATCTCGCGGATATGGCGCTGTTCGGCGGCATGGTGGTGGTTGCCGCCGCCTTCCTGTTCCCGCTCTTCTGGGCGCTCGCCAATGCCGTGCGCGCCAATGACGAGGTGCTCTCCGTACCGCCGCATCTGCTGCCGCAGCATTGGGATTGGGGCAGCTTCCGGGAGGTTTGGACCTATCTGCCGTTTGGCCGCTACTTCCTCAACAGCGTCCTGGTGGCGAGTACCACGACCGCACTCACGGTAACGGTTTCCAGCCTCGCCGCCTACGCTTTCGCGCGGCTGAACTTCCCCTTCCGCGGCGGGCTTTTCCTGACCTACATCGCAACGCTGATGGTGCCGCAAGCGGTCCTCGTCGTCCCGCTTTTCCTCATGGTGGGCTGGTTGGGCTGGATCAACACCTATCCGGGCCTTATCCTGCCGATGGCATTCTCGCCCTTCGGCACCTTCCTCCTGCGCCAATTCTTCCTGCAAATTCCAAAGGAGTTGGAACAGGCCGCACAGATCGACGGGGCGACGCGCCTGCGCATCCTATGGAGCGTGATCCTGCCGATGTCGCGCCCAGCACTCGGCCTGCTGGCACTGTTTACCTTCACCGCGCAATGGAACTCCTTTCTCTGGCCGCTGATCGTGGTCAGCGACAGCGCGCACACGACACTCCCGCTCGGACTGACCCAATTCCAAAGCCAGCAGGGAACGCAATGGAACTACCTGATGGCTGGGACGGTGATCGCGATGCTGCCGGGCATATTGCTTACCCTGATTTTGCAGAAACAGATTTTTCGCGGCTTCCAGATCACCTCTGGGTTCGGTGGTCGATAACGAAAAGGATCATGCACATGCGCTATCGTCACGTACATTTGGACTTTCATACCTCTAGTCTGATCCCGGATATCGGCTCGCGCTTCGATCCCGACCGGTTTGTCAGCACGTTGCGCGAAGCCTCCGTCAATTCCATCACCGTGTTCGCCAAATGCCACCATGGCTGGTCCTACCATCCGACGGAAGTCGGCCGGATGCATCCGCATCTCGGCTTCGACCTGCTCGGCGCGCAGGTGGCGGCGTGCCGCGCGGCGGATATCCGCGTGCCGATCTACATCTCCGCCGGCTGGGATGAGCTGGCGGCGTCCGAACATCCCGAATGGCGCGTCGTCTCGCCCGAGGGCACGCTGCCGCGCCACCACGCAACGCCGATGGGCGCTGGATGGGCCTATCTCGATTTCGCGACACCCTATCTCGACTATTTCTGCCGCCAGCTCGACGAGGTGCTGCGCATGCATCCCGAGAATGACGGCATCTTCGTCGATATCTGCTTCGCCATGGAATCCTGCAGCGCGGCAGCACAGCGGCGCATGCTGGACCAGGAGCTGGATTGGACGAACCCTGCGGACCGCGAGCGGTTCACGGAGCAGGTGCAGATCGAGTTCTTCGAGCGTGTGTCTGGATTGGTGCGCGCGCATAATCCGAGCACACGGCTGTTCTTCAACTTCGGCCATGTCCGCCGTGGCCGCCGCCCGCTACTGCGCTATTTCTCGCATCTGGAAATCGAATCCCTGCCGACCGGCTTCTGGGGCTATGACCATTTTCCGCTCAGCGCCCGCTATGTCGAGACGCTCGGCATCGCCAATGTCGCGCATACCGGCAAATTCCATCATATGTGGGGCGAAATTGGCGGTTATAAATCAGCGCAGGCGTTGCGCTACGAATGCGGCGCGATGCTGGCGCATGGCTCGCGCTGCCTGGTTGGCGACCATCTGCATCCCAGCGGCGCGCTCGATACCACCACCTATAACGCCATCGCCGTCGCCTATCGCGATGTCGCCGCCAAGGAGGCTTGGGCGGAGGGCAGTACGAATGTCGCCGAGATCGGGCTGCTCAGCGCGGAGGCGGCAAATCCCCCGCCGCTCGCCGGGCAGCCACGGCATCATAACGATGCCGACGAGGGCGCGGTGCGCGTGTTGCTGGAGGGAAAATATACGTTCGACGTGCTCGACCTGGAGGCTGATTTCGCGCCCTACCGGCTCCTGGTTCTGCCCGATGTGGTGCGCGTCTCCGAGGCGTTGCGCGAAAAGCTCGAGGCTTACATCGCAGGCGGCGGCCGCGTGCTGCTGACCGGAGAGAGCGGCCTGGCGCCGGCGGGTGGATTTGCACTCGATATTGGGGCTGCCTGGATCGAACCTTCGCCATTCCATGGCGGCGACTACGCATTGCCGATCCCGGCGCTGCGCGCCGAGGATGTTAGCGATCCGCTGTTCATGTATCTGCCGTCGCAGCGCGCGCGCGTCACCGAAGGCACGACTCTGGGCGATGTCTACGAGCCGTATTTCGATCGCACGCCTGCGCAGTTCAGCGGTCACCGCAACACGCCGAACCGTCCCCATGCGTCCGGTTATCCCTCCGGCGTGCAGCATGGCGGTATCGTCTGGCTGGCGCATCCGATCTTCACCGCCTATCGCCATGCCGGCGCCAGCGCGATCCTCTCTTATGCCGACCACGCGCTGCGCCTCGCCCTCGGCGCGCGGCCGCTGATCGAGACCTCATTGCCGAAGGCCGGCCGCGCGACATTGCGCCATCAGCCGGCCGAGCGCCGCTCCGTGCTGCATTTGCTACACGCCAATCCGGTGCTGCGCGGCGATCTTGAAGGCGACACCGTGCAGGTGATCCAGGACATCACGCCACTGCATAACGTGCGCGTTTCGATCGCATCGCCGCATCCCGTCGCCGCGGCGCGGTTGGTGCCGCAGGGCATTCCGCTTGAAATCACGAAGGCCGATGGGCGCGTGCAATTCACCGTGCCGCTGATCGAAGGTCACCAGATGATCGAACTAACTGAGCTTTAGGGAGAACGACAATGACAGATCCAGTCCTGCTTACCGATGCGCAGGTGCAACGCTTCATCGCGCATGGCTATTTATGCCTGGAATCGCAACTTCCCGCGCATTTCCATCGCGACATCTATCAACGCGTCGATGCGCTGACCGCGGCGATGCCGCCGCGGGGTCCGGGCAATAATCTCTTGCCGATGTTGCCTGAGCTGAACGCGCTGTTTGCCGATCCGGTGGTCACCGGCGCGCTACAGAGCGTCGTCGGGTCCGATTACATCATGCATCCGCATCGCGCGCTGCATAACAACCCGCCTGGCAGCGACGCGCAAATGCCCCATAAGGACAGCTACTGGGGCTATACGCGGCGCGTGCGCAATCACCGGCCGCGCTGGGTCATGATCATGTATGTGCCGCAGGATACGCCGGCCGAGCGCGGGCCGACGGGGGTTATTCCCGGCAGCCAGTTCATAACGCAGCGCCCGGATGACAGCATCATGCCGGAGGTCGCCGCGGCACTGCCAGCAGGCGGCTTCCTGCTGATCCATTACGATATCTGGCACCGCAAGATGAAAAATTTCACGGACCTCAACCGCTACATGATGAAGTTCGAGTTCGTGCGTATGCGCGAACCGGCCGCGCCGAGCTGGGATCATCGCGACGCACAGTGGCAGTTGGAGGATTTGCCGGGCGTGGACCTCACGCCTGTCTGGCAGCGCCAATGGGCGTGGCTACGCCATGCCGCACCGCCGCCGAAACGCCCCGATACCAATATGGCAGCGCTCGCAGCGCAGTTGCGCGAGGGACGAGAGCCGGACGCCATCGTTGCCGCCTACGAGCTTGCCGGTTTCGGCGCCGATGCCGTGGGCACGCTGATGGACGTGGTGCGTAACAACGATGCCGATGAGAGCATGACCAACCGTGTCGCCATCGACGGCACCGAGCCGGATGGGGGTGCCGCCGCCCGCAACGCCGTGCATGCATTGGTGGAGATCGGCGCGCCGGCACTCCCGGCTTTGCTCGATTTGGTCGCGAATGGGCGCACACGCGCGCGGGCACTGGCGGCCTTCGCGTTAGGTGAGCTTCCCAGCCGCACGGACGAGGTCGTCGCGGCGCTCGCGCAGGCCAGTTGCGATGCCAATGCCGCGGTGCGGGTGAACGCGGTCGAGGCGCTGGGGCTGAAAGGCGGGCATCGCTATGCCGTGCCGGCCTTGGGCACGGCATTGAGCGATCCGGATGAAGATGTGCGTTTCTCCGCTGCCTTGTCCCTGGCCCAGGCCGGCCCGGCCGCTGCCGAGGCCGTGCCGGCGCTGCTTGCAGCCCTTAACGATGAGAACCGCTACGTGCCCGGCTACGCCGTCGAGGCCCTGGAGCGCGTCGCATCGCCCGAGGCCCTGAGCGCGCTGGTGCCGTTCCTCAAGAATGCCCGCTGGTGCCCCCACACGACACCGGCAAACACTTTCTAGGCTATCGTTCGCTCGCATCGAGGAGACCGATAAAATGGCGCAGGTATCGATCCGCAACATCGAAAAGACTTACGGAAACGTCCGGGCGGTGCAAGGGATCGACCTGGAGATCGCGGATCGGGAATTTGTCGTGCTGGTCGGCTCCTCGGGCTGCGGCAAGTCGACGACGCTGCGCATGATCGCAGGGCTGGAGGAGATCACCTCCGGCGAGATCTGGTTCGGCGGCGACCTCGTCAACGACATCCCCCCGCGTGACCGCGATATCGCCATGGTCTTCCAGAACTACGCGCTCTACCCGCACATGACCGTGTTCGAGAACATGGCGTTCGGACTCATGCTGCGAAAGCTTCCCCGGAGCGAGATCAAGCGCCGGGTGGACGAGGTCGCGCGCGTGCTCGATCTCTCTTCCCTGTTGGACCGGCGGCCGCAGGCGCTCTCCGGCGGCCAACGGCAACGCGCGGCGATGGGCCGCGCCATCGTGCGCAATCCGCGCGTCTTCCTGTTCGACGAACCGCTCTCCAACCTCGATGCCAAGCTGCGCGTGCAGATGCGCACCGAGATCAAGAAGGTCCACCAGGCCATCCCCACCACCACCGTGTATGTTACGCACGACCAAACGGAGGCGATGACCCTCGCGGACCGCGTGGTGGTGATGCATCAGGGCCGCATCGAGCAGGTTGGGCCGCCGCAGGAGCTCTACCACAACCCCGCCACCCATTACGTCGCCGGCTTCATCGGCAGCCCGGCCATGAATTTTTTCCCCGTAAGGGTGCTGAACGGAAATGGTTTGAGCGTACAGTTGCCCACGGGAGAGATCCTGCCGGTCCCGGCCCAGCGTGTCGCGCGCTATGGATCCTATGCCGGGCGGGAAATGACGCTTGGCGTCCGGCCGGAGCACATTACGGAGATCCGCAATTTGGAAAAACCCGGCACAGCCCGCATCTCGGTGCCGGTGGACGTGATCGAGCCCATGGGCATGGAGACGCTGCTGCATTTCCTGGTCGATGGCGCGCCAATGACCGCCCGCATCGACCCGGCGACACGCACCGCACCCGGCGAACACCTGCCTTTGGCGATGGACATGAACCAGATGCACCTGATCGACAACGCAACAGGCAAAGTCGTCTAGACCCCATGTCCGCTGCGTGATCGGCGGCCCGCCCTCATCATGTACAGTGTCGAGGGTTGTGCCGAATGGCCGGCACAGAGCCTCATACATGGAGGGCGGACCTGATGGACAATATCACGTTTGTTGGCTTGGATGTGCATAAGGCGACGGTATGCGTGTCGGTGGCTGAGAGCGGCCGTAGCGGCGAAGTGCGGCAGATCGGTGTCTTTGAGAACCGCCCGGAGGTTCTGAGCCGGATGGCCACTCGGCTCGGCAAGAATGGTCGGCGGCTTAGCTTTTGCTATGAAGCGGGGCCCTGTGGTTACGGCCTGCAGCGCCTGCTGACTGATGCTGGGCACGAGTGCGTGGTGGTTGCGCCATCGTTGATCCCGATCAAGGCAGGCGACCGGGTAAAGACGGATCGCCGCGACGCGACGATGCTGGCGAAGCTGCATCGGGCCGGCGAACTAACCGCGATCTGGGTTCCCGATCACGCCCATGAGGCAATGCGCGATCTGTTGCGGGCGCGGGCGACCGCGGTTGGCATGCTGAGCAAGGCGCGGCAGCATCTGCAAGGCTTCCTGCTGCGCCATGAGCGGGTCTATCATGGGCCGCGCGCCTGGACCCTGGCCTATCGGCGCTGGCTGACGACGGTGCGGTTCGAGCATCCGGCGCAGCAGATCGTCCTGCAGGATTATATCCATGCTGTGCAGGACGCAGAGACCCGACGCGATCGGCTGACAGATCAGATTGAGGAGTTGCTGCCGAGCTGGTCGATGGCACCGGTTGTGGCCGCGCTGCAGGCGATGCGTGGGGTTGCCCTCGTGGCCGCGGTGACCGTTGTGGCCGAAGTCGGTGACTTTCGCCGCTTCGCCAATCCGCGTCAGCTGATGGCCTATCTCGGCCTGGTGCCGAGCGAGCACTCGTCAGGCGGTAGCGTCCGCCGCGGCGGCATCACCAAAGCCGGCAATGCGCTGGCCCGGCGCGTGCTGATTGAGGGGGCCTGGACATACCGGATGTCGGCGCGTGTCAGCCGAACGATCAACCGCCGTCTTGAGCCGCTATCCGCTGAGATCCGCGATATTGCTTGGAAAGCGCAGGTTCGACTGTGCGCGAGATATCGCCGTCTGGTCGCCTCCGGCAAGGCAAAGGTCGTGGTCACAACGGCCATTGCCCGCGAAATGGTCGGCTTCATTTGGGCGATCGCCCGCATCGCGCAACCCAAGCTCACTTGAGAGCTGCTGAACGAGACGGAGGAAAAGACCCACCAAACAAATCTGGTGCGCAGGGCTGGAGGCAGGGCCGCGGTGGGGAATCCTCCAGCCCTCCTATGAGCCAATCCCAGGACTGATGCTCGCAACTAGACTGAGGCAGCCCCGAGACGGAACCACGGTCATGCGGTAGCCAACCCGCGCATGAGAGCTTGTTCAACCGGCGTCTTCGGGTCCTGTCTCCTGCCTTGCGCATCTCTATAGCCTCGCCCGGTCATCCGCTGACGCGGAACGAATAATCACGACCGAACCCTTGAATGCGGACATGAGAGGAGGGTGTCGGACTTACGGCTTGGCGTGCGCTCTGTACTGGGGTTAGAATCATCACGTTGGTTTTCCTAATTGCCTGGATGTTGCATGACCAATTTCCGCCCGACGGATCGTCTGACCGGTTTTTTGTTGCCACCGTCGATCGACGAGTGGCTACCTGAGCGGCATCTGGCCCGGTTTGTGGTGGAGGTGATTGAGGGGCTCGACCTGACGGCGCTGAGCAAAAGTTATCGTGGCACTGGCTCGGCCAGCTACCACCCAGCGCCGCTCCTTGGCCTTCTGGTTTATGGCTACGCGACCGGCGTGTTTTCCAGCCGCAAGCTGGAACGGGCGACTTACGATTCGGTGGCGTTCCGCTTCATTGCGGCGAATGACCATCCTGACCACGACACCATTGCCACGTTCCGGCGTCGTTTTCTGCCCCAGATCGCGGCGCTGTTCGTTCAGGTACTGAGCCTGGCACGCGAAATGGGGGTGCTGAAGCTGGGGACAGTGGCGCTGGATGGGACCAAAATTCACGCCAACGCGAGCCGTCACAAAGCATTGTCGTATGAGCGCGCGGGTAAGATTGAGGTGCAACTGAAGGCCGAGGTGGCCGAACTCATGGCCAAAGCCGAAGCGGCGGATCAGGCTGACATTCCCGACGGGATGTCGATCCCGGAAGAGTTGTCGCGGCGGGAGGATCGCCTGGAGAAGCTGGCGGCGGCTCGCGTGAAGATCGAGGCGCGCGCCAGGGAGCGTTTTGTGCGTGAGCAAGCGGAACACGAGGCGAAGCTCAAGGCGCGCGAGGCCAAGACCAAGACCACGGGCAAGAAGCCTGGCGGCAAGCCGCCCGCGCCACCGGCCGAGGGGCCGCTGCCTACGGATCAGATCAATCTGACGGACGAAAACTCCCGCATCATGCCGATGGCCGCCGGCGGTTTCGAGCAGTGCTACAACGCCCAGGCGGCGGTGGCGGCGGACAGCCTGTTGGTGGTCGCGGTGGATGTGGTGCAGGCGCCCAACGACAAGCAGCAGATTGAACCGATGCTGGAGCAAATCAGCGCCTTGCCTGATGCCTTGGGTAAAGCGGAAACATTGTTGGCGGATACGGGCTATTTCAGCGCGGGGAACGTGACCGCATGCATGGCGGCCGGGATTGAGCCGCTGATCGCGATGGGCCGGCAACCGCATCACCCACCGTTGAGCGAACGTTTCGCCCAGGCGTCGAAAGCACCGCAGAACCCAACGCCGGTGCAAGCCATGGCGCACCGGCTGAACACGCCGCAGGGACGGAAACTCTATGCATTGCGTAAGCAAATTCCTGAGCCTGTGTTTGGCATCGTCAAATCTGTCATGGGCTTCCGGCAATTCATGCTGCGAGGAATCGATAACGTCCGGAGCGAGTGGAACCTCGTGACCATGGCTTGGAACGTGAAACGGATGTTCATCCTCTCCACCCACCAATGAGGCGAATAGGATGGTTTTTCCATCGGCCCAGGCGCAACCAAGACAAAACCAAGCCGTTGTACCCACCGCCATGGCCAAACAGGCCGGCCAGCTGAAACTGACGCAACGCGCGCCTACCCGTACAGGCGCGCATTATTAGTCAACGAAAAACCAGAGTCCGACACCCTCCTAGGAAACAACTTCGCGGTTGTTACGTTATTCGGGAAAAAGCTCGGAATTAACCTTAAACGCAGCGCGGCACTGGGCCGTATTCCCAACCGCCGCGTAATTGCTCTGGCAATAGACCAGCTCTTTTAAAAATGCGTGGGGGTCTTTTCGGTAGGCAACCACCTGATGATTCGCGCAGCCAGCGAGAAGGCACGTCACGGCAAGGCCAATACACAAACGCACGCATTGCTTCATCAGTTACGGTTCCAATGATGTCCCTGTTATCATCTCAATGCGTTGATAGCAGTGATCCTGAAAAACTCTGTTGGATCAATGTTATCACGCGATAACAGGGCAAGCAATCGAACGCGGCATCCGACGTCCTGTTCACGAGAAGGCCGGTGGGTGCGGGGCTGGGTCCTCGGGCAGCGGGATGAATTCGTCATCGTCGAGGTCGGGCAGCTTCATGCGTCCGGCCTTCCAGTCGGCCGCCGCCTGGGCAAGCCGGTCCTTCGAGGATGAAACAAAATTCCAATAGAGATGCCGTTCGCCCAATGGCTCGCCGCCCAGCACCATCACCGTCGCAGGCTCCGGCGCGCGCAGGCGCAACTCTGCGCCGGAGAGCACGAGCATCTTCCCCGCGCCATAATGCGTGCCTTCCAGCTCGACCGCGCCTGCCGCGATGTAGAGCGCGCGCTCCGCGTGGCCGGCGGGAATTTCCGCAACCGCCCCGGCCGCCAGATCGAGATGCACGTAGAACAGCGGCGAGTGGATGCGCACCCCGGCAGATAGGCCATAGGCATCGCCCGCGATGAGCGTGCCCTGAACCCCGGCCTCGCTCCATTGCGGGAGGTCCGTGCCCTCATGGTGCGAGAATGACGGCGCGGTTTCCTCCTCAGCTTGCGGGAGGGCGACCCAGGCCTGGATGCCATGAAGATGGTCGCCTTGCGCGCGTGCCTTCTCGAAGCGTTCGCTATGAGTGATGCCGGAGCCCGCCGTCATCCAGTTCACCTCGTGCGGGCGGACCGCCACGTGCGAGCCAACACTGTCGCGGTGCACGACCTCACCGGAAAACAAATAGGTGACGGTCGAAAGCCCGATATGGGGATGCGGTCGCACGTCCACTGAATCCCGCACGCCGGGCGCCATGTCGAGCGGCCCCATATGGTCAAAAAACACAAAAGGCCCGACCATCCGCCGCTTCGCGAAGGGCAGCACCCGCCCGACCTCCAGACCGCCTCCAAGGCTACGCCGGCGCTGGTCGATCACCAGTTCGATCATGTTCGCTCTCCTGTCGGTGCTGCTCAAGCCTCGGGGATCTCTGCCTTTGCGTAACACCGCGCCTACCGGCATTGATATCGATCAAGGACAGGCCAAGATACATAAACAATTAAGGGACCGATAAAACGCCAACGAGGGAAAGATGGGTGCACGCTGCGACGTAACCATCCGCGCCGTGGCCGCAAAATGCGTTGCTGCCGCCGTAACGCATCATTTTCCACGTCCATGAGCGCCAGCCTGGCCGCCACGCGCGATACGATCGCCCTTGCAGGCCCGCTTACCGCGCTGGGGCTCGGCCGGCTCTGGCCCAGGGCCATCGCGGCCGCTCGCGCGGCTCATGGCGCGCCTTTGGCATTGGACATCTCCGCCGCGACGGTGCTGGACACGTCCGGTGCGGCCCTCATCCTCGCCATGGAAGCCGCGCATGGCGGTGCCGTCACCCTCACCGGGGCGAGCGACCATGCGACGGCGCTGCTCGCCGAGTTGCGCGCCGCCCTACCGCGCCCCGGCGCGCCAGCCCCCCCTGGGCCAAGGGCGAAATCCCGCCCTTTGCCCGGCGCCGGCCTGATTGCCGCCGCTAAAATCCGCATCGAATTTTTGGGCGAAACCACGCTGGCTTTGCTCGGACTGCCGACCCGGCTGCGTTTTTTGCGCGGCGCGGATTTTTTCCGCATCGCCGAGCGCGCCGGGCTCCAGGCCGTGCCACTTTTGCTCATGCTCGGCTTTCTCATCGGCCTCATCCTCGCCTTTCAATCGGCGATCCCCATGCGCCAATACGGCGCCGAGCTTTATGTTGCCGGTCTCGTGGCGATCTCGCTGTTTCGCGAGCTCGGCCCGCTGTTGGTCGCTGTCATCCTGGCCGGGCGCACCGGCTCGGCCTTCGCCGCCGAGCTTGGCACCATGAAGGTAAACGAGGAGATCGCAGCACTGACGACCATGGGCATCGCCCCTGAAATCATGCTGGTGCTGCCGCGCATGGCGGCCGCGATGCTGGTCATGCCGGTTCTCGTCCTCGCCATGGACATCTCCGGCCTGCTCGGCATGGCCGCCGTGCTCATGTTTCTGGGCTATCCCATTTCCGCGATCGTCGGCCAGGTCACCTCCACCACCGGCACCTCGGATTTCCTGCTCGGCCTGTTCAAGGGCATGGTCTTCGCCGCTTCCGTGGCACTCATCGGCTGCCGCGCCGGCCTCACCGCGGGCCACGGCCCCCGCGCAGTGGGCGAGGCCGCCACCTCCGCCGTGGTTGGCGGCATTATCGCCACCGTGCTGCTGGATGGGCTGTTCGCGGTCCTGTTCTACCGGCTCGGCCTGTGATTTCCCCCATCATCTCGGTCCAGGATGTCGCCCAAACATTCGGCGCGCGGACGATTTTCGAACATGTCACCTTCGACATCGAACCCGGCGAGGTCTTCGTCATCCTCGGCGGCTCCGGGTCCGGCAAGTCCACCTTGCTCAAGCAGATGATCGGCCTGTATCCGCCGAGTTCGGGCCGGATCACGGTGGCGGGCCATTCCGTCACGCAGGACGTGGCAGAAGTGCGCAAGACCATCGGCGTCATGTTTCAGTCCGGCGCGCTGTTCGGCTCGCTCAGCCTGCTCGAGAACGTCGCCTTGCCCCTTGCCGTCTTCACCGACCTGCCCGCCGCCGCCCGCCGGGAAATCGCGCGCATCAAGCTGGCTTTGGTCGGCCTGAACGATGCCGCCTTGCGCCTGCCGGCGGAAATCTCCGGCGGCATGATCAAGCGTGCCGCCATCGCCCGCGCTTTGGCACTGGACCCGCCGATTTTAATGCTGGACGAACCCTCCGC
The DNA here is from genome assembly GCA_963737355.1 of uncultured Pseudomonadota bacterium. Classification (GTDB taxonomy): domain Bacteria; phylum Pseudomonadota; class Alphaproteobacteria; order Acetobacterales; family Acetobacteraceae; genus Acidocella. Next base: position 431,482 of record CAVTSC010000003.1, read on the forward strand.
CGGGTTGGACCCCGTCACCTCCGCCGAGCTCGACCACCTGATTCTGGAACTGCGCGAGACGCTCGGCGCGACCTTCGTCGTCGTCACGCATGAGATGGCCTCCATCCTCGCCATTGCCGATCGCTGCGCCATGCTGGACGCGACCGCCAAAGGCATGATCGCGCAAGGTGTTCCCAAAATGCTGAAGGCGCATTCCACCCAGCCTATGGTAAAAGCCTTCTTCAATCGGGAGACGCTGTAATGGAGTCCACGAGCGCAGCCCTCAGAGTCGGTTTTTTCCTCGTCGCCGGCATCATCATTTTGCTGGCGCTTATTTTTTTTCTCAGCGGCGCGGTGTTACATCCCGGCATTCCCTACGAGACCTATTTCCAGGAATCCGTCCAGGGGCTCGATGTCGGCACGGCGGTCAAATTCCGTGGCGTCACCATTGGCCAGGTAACCGATGTCGGCCTCGTTATCGCGGAATACCCGCCCGCCGACGCGACCAAGGCGGAAAATAAAGTCTACCAGCAGGTCATCGTGCGCTTCCGCATCAACCCCGAAAAGCTAGGACCCAGCGCCAATGTCCAGTGGGCCATCGCCCTTGGACTGCGCGTGCAGGTCGAGCCGCAGGGCATTACCGGCCTGTCCTATCTCGGGCTGAGCTTTGTTGATCCCACGCAATACCCGGTGCAAAGCGTGCCTTGGAAGCCCAGCTCCACCGTCATCCCCTCCATCCCCAGCACGCTGACCCAGATCCAGGATGCGCTGGAGCAGGTGATGTCCTCGCTAAGCCGCGTGGATCTCGGCAAAATGGTTGGCGAGGTCAACACGCTCACCACGACCCTGACCAGCGAGGCCACGACCGGCGATGCGCACCAGGCCATCGCCCAGGCCAACATGCTCCTCGCCAACCTCAATAATGCGCTCAGCCAGGCCAACCTGCCGGCCACAGCAGCCGCCATCCGCGGCCTCGCCAGCGGTCCGCAAACGGCGCAGATCCTCGCCCAGCTCAACCAGACTACGGCCGAAATTGCGAAAACCAGCACGCAATTGCCGGCACTGATTGCCGCGTCCCAAGCCACGGTCAACCGCGCAAGCGAGGCCACGTCGGACCTGCAAGCCCAGCTCGCGCCTATTTTGGACGATATGAAGACCACCACGGCGAATTTGCGCGCGCTCTCGGCGGAACTCGCGCGCAACCCCTCGCAGGTGATTCTCGGCGCACCACCACCGCCGGATGGAGCCAGACAATGAACCGCCGCATGGTGCTGCTTTCCCCGCTGGCATTCACTGCCTGCGGCTCCCTGCTGCCGAAACAAAAATACATCGCCCGCGTGAACTGGCCGCTGGCACCTGAACCGCCAGTGCAAAACCAAGCCGACCCATCCGGCCCGGTCCTCATGGTCCGCGACATCACCGCCGCCCCAGGGCTGGACCAGCAGGGCATTCAAAGCCTGGCGCCCGATGGGAGCCTGAACATCGGATATTACAACCTTTGGGCCGTTCCCCCGGCGGATGCCACGACGCAGGCGCTGATCGCCTGGACCCAGGCCAGCGGCGCCTTCGCCGCCGTGATTACGCCCGGCAGCCGCCTGACCCCATCGCTGATCCTGGAAGGCGAGCTGACCGAGCTTCTGGCCGACCCCGCCGCCGGTCAGGCCCGTGCGGTGCTCACGCTGGTCGTCATCCGGAACAAGCCCGGGCTGACCGCGTCTCCCTTGCCCCTGGCGCAGGCGCGCCTGACCGGCACCGCGCCGCTCACTAGCCTCACCCCGGCCGCCGAAGCCGCCGCGCAGAACGCTGCTTTGGCCAAAGTCCTCACCCAGGCCACGGCGCTTGTCACCCGCTATGTGCGTTAATCGGATGGAAGCGCAGCACCACGATGTCGAGCCCTGCATGCTCGGTCAAAACCGGTGTCCCCAGACCCGCAATGCGGGCTAAAAACTGCGCCTGGCTCTCATGGTCCGCCTGCCCCACCCGGCCTTGCACCGCCCAGACGCGCCGCCCGGCGCGCAATGCGCTCTGCGCCTCGGGCAGGCTCTCGGTCCAGTCCGCCGCCTGCAACGGCGCGTTTTGGCGGTTCAAATAGAGGTTCATCATGCTGATCGCCTGCGGATCATCCACCAGCAGCAAATCGCCGGGCTGCATGCCGGCGCGCAATTCCTGGCCCGCGAGATCCCAGCGCGGCTTGGTCTCCTCCCGATAATAGGGCCGTAAATTCACCGCCAGCAGCAACCCGAGTACGACCACCGCAGCCCACCGCATGCGGTACGGCAGCAACGTCACCCCGAGCCCGGCCAAGACGCAAAAAGGTGCCGCGCTCCAGAGCAGGTAGCGCGGCATCAGGACCGGCGTGAGGAGGGAGATCCCCAGCAAGCATAGCGGCAGCACCAATATCGCCGCGCCCAGCACGGCAAGCACCGCCCGGCGCCGGCGGAGCGAGAAGGCGCCCGCCAATGCCAGGATCCCGACCAGCGTGCCCACGCCCGGCAGGCCGGGGTTAAACACCCGCACGGTGATCAGGCTGGTCCCATGGAACAGATAAGTGCCCGCAAACGCCCACCAAAGCCGCGCTTTATCCAGCGGCGGAACCCAGTTGAGTCCGCCCATCGCGCCATGTTCGCCAAGCACCAGGATCGCAATGAACCAGGGCGCGGAAAGTACGACGATCACCGCCTGCGCCAGCAGCCAGTTGCGCCAAAACCCACGCCGCCAACCCAGGGCTAATACCGCCAAATTCGCCGCCAGAAACCAGAATAGCGCCGCACTCAGCACATTCAGCGCCGCGGCCGTGCCAAGCGTATAGGTCGCCCAGGCGTCCCTTTTGCCCGCTTTTGTCCAACCCGGCCGCGCAGCCTTGTCCGGGTCCATTGCGAGCAGCACCACCCCCCATAACGCCACCAGGATCGCCGATATCAGCATGGTGTAGGAGCGTGCCTCCTGCCCGTATTGCACCATCGCCGGGGACAGGGCCATCAACAGCCCGGCCGCCACCCCCGCCGCCAAGCCACCCACCGCGCGGGCAACCCCAAAGCCCAACACGCAGGAAAGCGCCCCGAAAAGCATCGCCGGCAAGCGCGCCCAGGCTTCATCATGGCCAAAATAGAGCGCCCAGGACGTCACGATGAAATAGGCCGGCACCTGGTGAAACGTCAGCGAATTCAGCACCATGCCGCCGAACGGGAGGCGCGCGCGCTGCAGGGTCGTGATCTCGTCCATCCAGAACGGTTTGGCGGCAATGCCATGCAGCCGAGCGATGAAACTCAGGGTGAATATCGCAAAGGCGCAAAGCCCTGGCAGGCCGGCGATGCGTCCGGTATCCGGTATCCGGTCGAGTCCCATCCTCGCCATATGGTCCGCCCTGCCGCCGGCGCCAATGCTTGCCCCGGCGCTGCACTAGGTATGCATTGCTGTCCTGCAATACTGTGGGAGCATTGCCTATAGTGAGGTCGCCGTTTCATGCCTATGGTACGGTGGTTCGGTCCTCCCGACCTGAACAGGGGATTTCGGTCCCAACGTCTATTAGACGTGATGCACTTTGAACTCGATCCGCTGGCCCCTCGCCGGCGGTTTTTTTTTGAACCCCGCACTGACGTAACGCACCCGACCGGCAAGGCCGACAAGCGACAATGTTCACTTTTTGTTCATTATATTAACTAATAGCAACGATTTAGCCATTTTAAGAACAAAAGGCAAACATCTGGCTTCCCTATTGCGTGCATTTTGGCTCGGCTGAGATGCAAGGCAGGCCTGAAGCAAATCAGACGCCGCCACCAGACATAAAAAACATGCAATCGGAGTCGATGGATTTCTTGTTGTCCATAAAAAATGTCGGCTTGGTCGCTGGCCGGTATAAATTTACGCTTGCGTCACGGTACATGATGAACTCATTATGGCATCCGCACGCGAAATAAGAAGGCAGAGAGGCAACGGCGATTCCGATCGGTAGCAACTCCGCCCCAGGCAGGTCGTCGAATGGCCTCCCCTGGGCACCACACTGACCGGTTCGCCTTCACGTCTGAGGCAGCACTTATGCATACCGTCGTCTATGTCTTACATTTCCTTGTCGCGATCGCGGGCGTGGCCGTTATTGCCGGGCTGGCGCGCAAGCAGGCTCTGCCAGCCGGTGTGATGCCGGGGAGAGACCTACCCGTATGGTTTTTTTTGCTTGGCGTTGTTGCCATTGTCCTTTTCGAGCTGGTGAACCTTAAGGCCAGCAGCCCGCCCGACCCGATGTTGGATTTCCTCAATGCCTATTACCCGGCTGGCAAAGCCGCCTTGCACCATAATTCTGCCATGCTGCAGGGTCTGATCGGGAAAGGAACGTCGGGCTTCGTTAATATACCGATTGTGGCTTATTTATTTGCGCCATTTTCGCTGTTGCCGCCGAAAGTCGCGGCGGCGCTCTACACGCTCATCGGGCTTCCCGTCACCGTCATGGCCTGGTTTCTTTTGGTCCGCGCGTTCAGGCTGGAACTTACGGAACGTTGGCTTCTGGCCTTTCTCTTTCTGGTCAATGGCCCCCTGTTGAATGGAATTAAATGGGGCAATTTGAGTTACTTCATCCTCTGCCCGCTGGCAGGCGGTCTCTTGCTGGCGCGTCAAGGCCGGTCGGGCGCCGCAGGCGTGTTGCTCGGCGTGGCAACCGTCATCAAGCCGCCATTAGCGCTTTTTGGACTCTTTTTTCTATTCCGCCGCGATATGCGTGGTGTTCTGGGCTATGCGGCCGTGGGCGTGGTGACGGTGCTTTTGTCGCTTCTTGTCTTCGGCTGGACCGACAATTTAAACTGGTTTGAAACCTGTATCGTGCAATACAGTCATAGCTGGCTATCGACCTTTCAGGCCCAGTCTATTCCCGCTTTTCTAATTCGGTTCAGGCCCGGCATCGGCATCGACTATACGGATTCAATCGCCCTGATACCGACGCATGGCGAACGCCTCATGGCCTCAATGGTTACCGGGCTGCTTCTGCTCATCGCCGCGGCGGCCTGTATCCGGGCCTCATCTCGCATGGTTTCACACTCGGAACAGCAGGTTGGGTTCCGGCGCGATTTGCAATATCTTCTCGTGCTTTGTCTCGTCCTCGTCTCCAGCCCCTTGTCCTGGGCGCACTATTATGCCTGGCTACTCATGCCTGCCGCGTTCTTCCTGGGATCCCGGCAAAGCCTGGCATTATCGCAGACGGCCCGCTGGCTCGGCTGGCTGGCAGTTGCCCTGGTGACGCCTCTGGTAATGCGGCCCATTGCGCTTGGGGCACTTGGCCACACGAGCATATATCGATTATTCTTGGTCTCTCACCTCCTATGCGGTGCGCTTCTGTGGTTTGGGATTACCGTCTGGTGGCTGGCAAGCTCGGTTAAGCAACCGGCTTCACAAAATGAACCTGCGACGGATGAAACTTCGCAACAGGGCGCTCCAAACCTGGCAAGGTAATGCCGCCAAGAGATATTTTGTTTCTTCCTTTGATAACCCGTCGCCTTGGCTGTTACGCCCCTGTGCCAAGGCCCGGAGCACGGCGATTTTGCTATCGGGTAGAAAAATCTACGGTATGTTTCTATGGTGATACCATAGATGTTTCTGTAGCGTATTATTTTGGTCGAATCGTTTTCTTGCGAAATCTACGCAAGCTCCAACCACTCGGGGGATCGAATGACAAAGCGCCTTCGTTTGTTGCGTGACGGCACTTCTCCTGATGCGCAGAACACGCCGGGGAACCGGTTTGCGCCATTGGACGTTGGCCGGCGCTCGATACAGGACTATCAAAGAAGCCTTTTCTCCGGTCCGCTCGGAACGGCGTTCGCGGTCGTCCTTTGCGCCTTCCTCCCCATCTTGGTGCTGGGCATTGTCCAATGGATTTTGTTCACAAATGGGTCCCTAGGACGGTTCATACTAAGTCAGGGCTTAGATATCACCAAAATATCTGGCCTGCGTGAAACAACAACGGCCCTGAAGCACATGGCCACGTTTGCCCCATTCCGATCGGATGATTCCTGGGGACCGATGAATCTGGCGTTGCAAGTCCTTCATGGTTCAAAACAAAATGTGCTCTACGAAACCTTGTTTTTTGGCCACGGTGTTCGCTTTCAATATCCCCCATCCAGCCTATTGCCTCTCGACCTCCTTACTCGGATTGACCTTGGTAACGATGCTGATTTGGACAGGATCAACTACGTCTTTTTCCTGACCAATGCGCTGAGCATGGCATTTTTAACGCGCCTCTTCGCGTTGAGATTGCCGCTCAACCTCTCTTCAACCGGCGAAAGCCAGGCGCGATGGCTCATGCCGATGATCGCGTTTATTGCGACATTCCTTTTTTATCCGGCGATTAGAGCCGTTGTGCTCGGTCAAATTCAGGTCTGGATCGATCTTTTGGTCACGCTTGCTTGCATCGCCTGGTTATATGACCAGAGAGCCCTCCCGGGCGCCATCATCGGAGCATGCTGTGCGATCAAACCGCAATTTGCTGTATTACTTCTGTGGGCGCTCGTTTGGCGCGAGTGGATATTTGCGACGGGAGTTCTGGTCGTTGCCGTGCCGATTGCGCTGTTATCCGTTGCCGCCTACGGCTTGCATAACAACATCGCATATTTGGATGTGCTGTCGTTCTTGTCGAAACATGGTGAGGCGTTCTTCGCCAATAACTCTGTAAACGGCATCCTCAACCGCTTTCTCGGAAATGGAGACAACCTCCGCTGGGAACCTTTCCAATTCGTTCCCTTCAATCCCACGGTCTATGCGGGTACAATATGTGCCTCAGTCTTGACCTTGGCGGCGATCATCGCGCCGGCGCTGTTGCGGCGCGGCAAGGCGACAATCTTTGATTTTGGTGCGGCAATCCTGCTGTCGGTAATGGGATCGCCGATCGCCTGGGAGCATCATTACGGCGTCATGCTGCCGCTATATGTGCTTCTCCTGCTATCCGTCCTTGCCGAACCGGAAAGCCGGTCCCGAAATTGGCGGCTAGCGGCCCTTGCTCTTTCCTGGTTTCTCTCGGCTAACTTGTTGTCGTTTACATTTCTGCTTGCCGACACCCCTCTTAATATTCTTCAGGCGAATTTGTTTTTTGGTGGACTAATTCTGCTTCCTCTGCTTTTTATCCAAGCCCGGCGGGCCACGCGTCTATTGGCTCCGAGCTAGGCGGGTCACCACGATCAAGACCTCATTCCTTGCTGACGAGCATCTCCCGAACGACGATCGCGTCGCATCTAGGCGGTTTGGTATGGTTTGGCCTGATCGGCTATACGCTGGCCAGAACTGGCGGGCTTCTGTCTTTGGCAGAGCATTCAGGGCGTCGCAGACCGGGCGATGAGGCCTACGCCGAGGCAGATCACGAGAATGCCGACAATCTGCAGGACGTGAACGGGCTCCCGCAAAAACACCACGCCTAGTAACGCCGCCACCACATACCCCAGTGAGGCCATCGGGTAGGCAATGCTGACCGGCAAACGTGACAGCACGACGAGCCAGGCGAGGATGCTGAAGCCGAAGAGAACCAGGCCTCCCATCAGCGGCGGAGAAAAGGCCAGCGCCCGTATCCAGGAGATCAAAGGCTGCGACGGTGATTCCGTGCTGCAATCGACCATGGCGATGCGAAGCAGAAGTTGTGCGATCGCGTTGAACGTAACGCTTAACACGACGATGCCGTAGATCATGGCCTGACTCATAGGGCCATGAACCCTACGGCAGCGATTGAAATCAGGGTAATCAGGCTGTTGCGATCATGCAAAGCGAAGACCACTGGATCGTCATCGATCTCGCGGCGATGGCTCAGCATGACGACCCTGGATATCCAGTACAACAGCAATGGACACGCGAGGTACAGCCGGCGCGGATGATGGTACAGCGTAGCGGTAACCGGATTGGCGATGTAGAGCGAGAAGACGATCACCGCGGAATATCCGGCCGCGGCGGCAAGGGAGATCAGCGGCGGGAGATCGGTGACGCGGTAGCCGCGATTGGTCGGGTCCGCCAGCCCGGCATCCAGCCGCATCGCCATCTCCGAATGTCGCTTCACCAACGCCAAAGACAGGAACATGAACATTGCAAAGGCCAGCAGCCATTCCGAAATCGGGATGGACAGCGCATAAGCGCCGGCCAGCAGCCGTGTCGCGTAAAGCCCAGCCAATGTCACCACATCGATCAGCAGCTTTCGCTTTAAGAAAAATGAATAAGCGTTGGTCATGGCATAGTACAGAGCCAAGGCCTGCATAAACATCGGTGGCAACAGGAGCGCGATCAAGAAGGCCGCCGCCAAAAGCCCGGCACTGGCCACGGCACCGTGCAGGACCGGGATGGTGCCGGCCGCAAACGGCCGCGCGCGCTTGGTGGGATGCGAGCGATCCGATGTGATATCGAGCAGGTCATTCAGAATATACACACTGGACGCGCAGAGGGAAAACGACGCGAAGGCGCCGCAGGCCAATGCGAACGCATCGAGCCTGAACGAGTGCGACATCACCAGGGGGATGAAGATCAAGGCGTTCTTGGCCCATTGATGAGGGCGCAACATCTTCACATAGGGCTTCCAGCGCTTTGCAGGCTTTGGCCCAGAATCCAGGAACGCCGCGTCGGATTTCACCTTCAGCAAGGCACTGCGCACACTGCCTTTCGCGTTGACGGCCAAGGCCATATTCGCCGAACGCCAAACCACCAGATCATCCCTGGAATTTCCGATATAATCGAAATCCGTCGTTGAAAATTCCTCAGCCAGCCTGGATATCTTGTTGCCCTTCGCATTATTCGTCTTATCGTCCGACCCCATATAGCCGTCGAAAAGGCCAACATGGTCATGCACCTGCTTGACATATTTTTCGTCGGAGGCGGAGGACAGATAGATTTTGCGCGTGCCCGCACTGGATTCGAGGAAACGCATGACGTCTGCATTGTATGGCAGGGTCGCGGCATCCACCTCGACATGTTGCGCGATCTGGTGCTTTAGCACCTGCTTACCGGCCATGGCCCACAGAACCAATTTGTACGCCTTGAAGGGATACCTGGCGACAAACGCCAGCGTGCTCTCCAGCAACAGGTCCGTATTGATCAAGGTTCCATCGAGATCGACAACCAAGGCCCTGGCTTCGGTCTCCGCCGAATCAATCGCGTTTTGATACTGCAATTTCTACCTTCCGTCCCAATTTGGTTCAGTCGCATAGGCGCAGACATGACGATGTTATATCGAACAACCCTCTGTGACCAAAAAGCAAGCAAAAACTGTATTCATGGCGGTGGAAAAATATCCCCGAGGGCGGCTGGCTTGCACCGTACCGCCGCCGTTTAAGGGCATGCCCCGGATTGCTTCGGGGCCAAGTAGGGTTGGTCGAGGCCAAAATCATACGACGCTGATGAACAAGGCCTAGACCGTCGAGATGCTTGTCAGCATTGCCGGGCGCTGCCCCCAAAAAAGCCCGCACGATGCCCCCTTTTACCGCGCCTGCCTTTTTGTGTTCTCGCCGCAGAGACCTTCTGATAGATTGACACACGACCTAACGTAGACGCCGTCGTCCAAAAGCAAATAATTGCTGCTGGCGCCGGTAGAAGGCACATTTTGTGACGGAATTGTCGGGTTACGCGCTCTCCCCGTTGCGGGATGGGCCATCCACACTGTACCGGGGCCAAGGCGATGGGCTGGCTCCGATCCTCCTTGTCGCGTTCCCCGGCGAACACCCGTCACCGGGCTCACTTCAGCGCCTCGAGCATGAATATGCGTTGCGCAGCGCGCTCGACGCCGACTGGGCGGCACTGCCGGTAGAGCTTCTCCGGACCGGGGGACAGCTCATGCTCGTGCTGGCTGATCCCGGCGGCAGGCCGCTGGAAGGCTTGCTCGGCCAGCCGATGCCGGTGACGGAGTTCCTGCACATCGCAGTCTCGCTTGCAGCGGCGGTCGGCCGGCTGCACGCCAATGGGCTGATCCATAAAGACCTCAAACCCGGCAATATTCTCGTCAACACGGCCAGCTTCAGCGTCTGGCTGACCGGCTTTGGCATCGCCTCGCGGCTTCCCCGCGAGCACCAGGCGCCGGCCCCTCCTGAAATCATCGCGGGCACGCTGGCCTATATGGCGCCGGAGCAGACCGGTCGGATGAACCGCTCGATTAACGCGCATAGCGACCTCTATGCGCTCGGCGTCATTTTCTACGAGATGCTGACGGGAACGCTCCCCTTCACGGCAACCGACCCGATGGAATGGGTGCACTGCCATATTGCCCGGCAACCGATGCCGCCCCATGAGCGGATCACGAGCATCCCTGCCCCGCTCTCGGCGCTGGTGCTGAAATTGCTCGCCAAGACCGCCGAGGATCGCTACCAGACCGCCGCCGGCCTGATGATCGACCTACGCCGATGCTTGGCGGAATGGCAGGCGACCGGCAGCATCGCGCCGTTCCCGCTCGGCACGCAGGACGCGTCGGACCGCCTGCTGATCCCGGAAAAGTTATATGGCCGGGAGCAACAGACCAAAACCCTGCTCGCGGCCTTCGACCGCGTGCTGGCCAGCGGCACGCCGGAACTGGTCCTGGTTTCCGGTTATTCCGGAACCGGCAAATCTTCGGTGGTGAACGAGTTGCACAAGGCGCTGGTGCCGCCGCGCGGGCTGTTCGCCTCCGGCAAGTTCGAGCAGTACAAACGCGATATCCCCTACGCCACCCTGGCCCAGGCCTTCCGCAGCCTGGTCCGCCCGCTGCTGGGGCAGAGCGAGGCGGAGCTTGCCCGCTGGCGGGAGGCCCTGAGCGAGGCGCTGGGCCCGAACGGGCAACTCATCGTCAACCTCGTCCCCGAGCTGGAATTCGTGCTGGGCCCACAGCCCGCCGTGCCGGACCTACCGCCGAAGGATGCGCAGAACCGCTTCCAGACGGTATTCCGGCGTTTCCTCGGCGTGTTCGCCAAGCCGGAGCATCCGCTCGCGCTGTTTCTGGACGATTTGCAGTGGCTGGATATGGCGACACTCGACCTGCTGGAACATTTGGCGACGCATGCCGAGATGCGGCATTTGCTGTTGGTCGGCGCCTATCGGGACAACGAGGTCGGCCCCGCGCACCCGCTGCTGCGCACTTTTGGGGCGATCCGCGGCGCCGGCATGCGGGTCGAGGAGATCCTGCTGGGGCCGCTCAGGCTCGACGATATCGGCCGGCTTGTCGGCGATGCGCTGCATTGCACGCCCAAGCACGCGCGGCCTTTGGCGCAGTTGATGCACGAGAAGACCGGCGGCAATCCCTTCTTCGTAATTCAGTTCTTCACCGCGCTGGCCGAGGAAGGATGGCTCACCTTCGACGTGGTCACGCAGGCCTGGGCATGGGACATCGATCGCATCCGGGCGAAGAACTATACCGACAACGTGGTGGATCTCATGACGGGTAAGCTGAAGCGGCTCTCGGCGGCCGCCCAGGACGCCCTGAAACACCTCGCCTGCCTGGGGAATGCTGCGGAGACCGCCACGTTGGCCTTGGTGCATGGAGAAACAGAGGCGGCGGTGCATGCGGCACTCTGGGACGCCGTCCGCGTCGGGCTCGTCTTTCGCGAGGACAACGCCTACAAATTCCTGCACGACCGGATCCAGCAAGCGGCCTACTCGCTGATCCCCGAAGCGCAGCGTGCCGACATCCACCTGCGCATCGGCCGCATGCTGCTGGCGGGCATGACGGCGGACCAGCTCACCGAGCATCTGTTCGATGTCGCAAACCAGCTAAACCGGGGTGCTGCACGGCTGATTGACCGGGACGAGAAAGCGCGGGTGGCGACGATCGCCCTGCGCGCCGGACGCAAAGCCAAGGCCTCGGCCGCCTATGCCTCGGCGGGTATGTATTTTTCCGCCGGCACGGCGCTGCTGGACGACATGGAATGGGACCGCCAATACACGCTGACCTTCAACCTATGGCTCGAACGCGCGGAATGCGCATTTCTGACCGGCGAATTCGACACCGTGGAACAACTGATCGCGGAGCTGCTGCTGCGCGGGACGTCGACCATCGACCTAGCAAACGTCTATCACCTGAAAGTCCTGCTCCATATCCTGAAGTCTGAGAACCAGCAGGCCATCGACAATACGCTGACCTCGTTAAGCCTGTTCGGGATCGACATCCCGGCGCATCCAAGCACGGAACAAGTTCAGGCCGAATACGAAATGGTCTGGCATAACCTCGCAGGACGCGAGATCGAGGAGCTGATCGATCTGCCGCTGATGACCGATCCGCAATTGCAGGCGGCGATGCGTCTATTGGCCGTCCTTTCGGACCCCGCTTATGTGACCGATCGCAATCTGTTTTGCCTGCAACAATGCCGCATCGTTAACCTCAGCATGCTGCACGGGGTCAGCGGTGCTTCCGCGCATGCCTGCGCCTATCTCGGGTTTACCCTCGGACCGGCGTTTCAGCGCTATCCCGAGGGCTTTCGTTTCGCCAAGCTTGGATGCGACCTGGTCGAGAAGCGCGGCTTTCCCGGCTATCGGGCCAAGGTTCAGGATGCCACGGGAATCGCGGCCTTCTGGACCAAGAAGATGGCGACCGCGATCGAATACATCTCGGCGTCCATTCGTAGCGCAATCGAAACGGGCGATCTGACCTACGGGTGCTACGGCATGTACCATTTCGTCACGCTGCTCCTGCTGCGCAACGATCCGCTTGAGGCCGTGTGGCGTGAGTCGGAGATCGCGCTCGATTTCGTGCGAAAAGCCAAGTTCCGCGACATGGAGGACACGATTATCCCGCAGCAACGCTTCATCGCTGCGATGCAGGGCCGCACCGCGGCCTTCTCCACGTTCAACGACGCGCAGTTCGACGAGGCGGGTTTCGAGGCGCAGCTCACCGGCGGGCGGATGCCGACGATGATCTGCTGGTACTGGATCATGAAAACGAAGGCGCGGTTCCTCTCGGGCGCCTATGCCGAGGCGCTGGCAGCAGCCGACAAGGCGACCGCGCTGCTATGGTCCTCAACCGCGCATTTCCCTTTGATCGATTATTATTACTACACCGCGTTGACGATCGCCGCACTTTATGAAGACACCTCCGCCGATGCGCAGCCGCGCTGGCGTGAGCTCCTGGGGCTAGGCGATCAACTCCGCGAATGGTCTGACAATTACCAGCCGACTTTCGCGGACAAACACGCGCTGGTCGCCGCCGAGATCGCGCGCATCGAGGGCCGCGACCTTGAGGCGATGCGCCTTTACCAACAGGCCATCCGCTCAGCCCACGAGCATGGGTTCGTGCAGAACGAGGGCTTGGCCTATGAGGTGGCCGCGCGGTTCTACGCGGCGCGCGGCTATGAGGACTTTGCCAACACCTATCTGCGGAACGCCCGATATTGTTATCTGCGCTGGGGTGCCGAGGGCAAGGTGAAGCAGCTCGATGGGCTGCATCCGCATCTGGCCGGTGCGGAAGAATCTCGCCTGACGGCAACCATCGGCGCCACGGTCCGGCACCTCGATGTCGCCAGCGTCCTCAAATCCTCCCAGGCCATGTCCAGCGAGATCGTCCTACCCAAGCTGATCGAGCGGCTAATGACGATCGCGCTCGAAAATGCCGGCGCGGATCGCGGCCTTCTGCTCCTGCCGGCGGCGGATACCTATTCCATTCAGGCCGAAGCGCAGGGTACCGGGGATCGGATCGACGTCACGCTGCGCCAAACATCCATTGCCGGGATCGCCTGTCCCGAATCCCTCGTCCGCTATGTCATCCGCACGCATGAAAGCGTCATTCTCGACGATGCCTCCAAGCCCAATCTCTTCTCCGGGGACGCGTATCTGCGCGGCCGACACGCCAGATCGATCCTCTGCCTCCCATTGCTGCAGCAAGGGCAGTTGACCGGGCTGCTCTATCTTGAGAACAACCTGGCCTCGCATGTATTCACGCCCGCGCGGATCTCGGTGCTGGAATTGCTGGCATCGCAGGCGGCAATTTCGCTGGAGAACGCCCGGCTCTACGCCGCATTGCAGGCAAGCGAGGATCGCTGGCGGAATCTGTTCGAAGTCGTGCCGGTCGGCGTCGTTTTGACGGGTTCGCATGGACGATACGTCTCGGTAAACCAGGCCTTCCAGAAAATGACCGGCTACTCCGAAGCGGAGCTGCGCCACCTCACGCCCGCCGATATCACCCATGAGGATGACCGTACCGCCACCGAGGCGATTATAGCGGCGCGCGCCGGGGGTGCCCCCTACCCGCAGCGGGTTGAGAAGCGCTACCGGCGCAAGGATGGCGGCGTCGTCTGGGTGGAGGGCAACCCCTTCGTGGCCCCGATGGTGGCGGGCGCATCGGTTTTTGCCGCGGTCCTGGTGGATATCACCGAGCGAAAACGCGCCGAGGACGATCTGCGGAACGCGCAGGCCGACCTCGCCCGTGTCACGCGGCTGACGACGCTCGGCGAGCTTGCCGCCTCGCTGGCGCATGAGATCAACCAGTCGCTCGCCGCCATCTCGCTCAGCGCCACGAGCGGCACGCGTTGGCTGAACCGAGAGCAACCCGATCTCGGCAATGTCAGGACGGCACTCGCGCGGATCGAGCGCGACGGCACCCGGGCGAGCGACGTGATCCGCGGCCTCCTGGCGCTCGCCAAAAAATCCGAACCGCAACTGACCAGGCTCGATATCCGCGACGCCATCGAGGAGGTTTTGGCCCTTGCCCATGGTGAACTGCAACGGCACGGCGTTGTGCTGCACATGGATCTGTCCGCCGGCGCGCAACCGGTCTTGGGCGACCGGGTTCAATTGCAGCAGGTCCTGCTGAACCTGATCGTGAACGGCATCCAAGCCATGGCGGCGATCACAGACCGCAGACGGGAACTGACCGTCTCCGTCGCCCTCGCCGAGCCGGACCATTTGCGGGTTACGGTCGAGGATACCGGTCCAGGGCTGGATCCGGCCATTGCGCCGCGCATCTTCGCCCCCTTCTTCACGACCAAATCCGATGGCCTCGGCATGGGGCTTTCGATCTGCCGCTCGATCATCGCAGCGCATAACGGGCAGTTATGCGCATCCCCCCGCGCGCCGCACGGCACGGCATTCCATTTCACCCTCCCCATCGCGATTGAGATATAGCCTCGTTCAATCCTTGGCTTCCAGGATGGCCCGCAACGCGGCGATGGCTGCCGGGTTGGATGGGATCGCCTGCCCGTCGAGCGTTGAGATGGCACGAATTGAAAGCGCATTCCCGAGGCAAATCCCATCGGCCGCGCGTAGATCCTCCGGGCTGATCCTGGCCTCCCATGCGGCATAGCCCGCCAGCGCGCGGGCGCGGAAAATGCCCGGCAGCGCGCCATCCGCAATAAGCGGGGTCAGCCATTTTCCATTTTTGAGCAGAAACAAATTGGCCGCCGTCGCTTCGGACACGTTGCCTTGCGTGTTGAGGAGAATGGCATCTTCCGCACCGCGCCAAGCAGCTTCACGGCGGGCGATGATGTTGTCGAGATAATTCAGCGATTTGATCGCGGCCAGCGGAGAAAATTCGTTCCGCCGCGTGCTTTGGCAAATCACCGCCGAGAGCTCGCCAGGCGGCGCCACAAAGGCGGCAGCGGTAATGAGCAAACTCGGCCTGGAATCGGCCGGCGGCGCCACGCCGCGCGGAGCAACACCGCGGGTGAGCGTGAGCCGCAGCACGGCTGTATCCAAAGCATTGGCTTCGAGCGTCTGCGTGAAGGCGTCCAGGATCTCCGCTTCACCATATGGCAGGGGGATGCCTAGCTGTTCCGCGCCATGGCGCAACCGCGCCAAATGCTGCTGCACCCGCCGCGGCACGCGGCCCGCCACACGGATCGTCTCAAAGAGACCATCGCCCAGCATCAATCCGCGATCGGAGGGATCGATCCGCGCCGACCGCGCCGGGCATAAAGCACCGTTCAACCATAGGAACGTATCCTCGCTTTCAAGCATCGCAGACTCCCAGCATCGGTGCTGCTTTCAGCACAATTTCGTCATATTCGGCATCCGGCGTGCTATCCGCGACGATGCCGCCCCCCGCATGCATCAAAAGATGTGTTGGCGTGGCAATGAGGGTCCGGATCACGATGGAACTATCCATCGCCCCGTCAAACCCGATCCAGGCGATGCTGCCGCAATAGGGCCCACGCCGGCAGGCTTCCAGTTCGTCGATGATCTGCATCGCGCGAATTTTGGGCGCACCGGTCACGGAACCGCCCGGCAGGCTTGCCCGCAATAAATCGACCGCGCCGAGCTCCGGGCGTAGCTTTCCGGTGATGCTGGAGACCAGATGATGCACGGAAGCGAAGCGCTCAACGCGGTAGAGCTCCGGGACACGAATACTGCCGAGTTCGGCCACCCGGCCGATATCATTGCGCAGCAAATCCACAATCATCAGGTTCTCGGCCCGGTCCTTGAGGCTTTCCGCCAGCTCGCCTGCCAAAGCCTGATCGCGCCGCGGATCGGGATGGCGCGGGCGGGTGCCCTTGATCGGCCTGGCCTCGATCCGGCGCTGGGTGTCGAGGCTTAAGAAGCGTTCCGGCGATGCGCTGAGCAGGCTGAGTTCGGGGCCGCAATCGAGATAGGCCGCGAACGGGGCCGGGCTTGCCTGCCGGAGCGCCAGATAGAGCGCGGCGATATCGAGGGCCGCCGGGCGTCGGGCGAGATACCGCATGGTGAAATTTGCCTGGAAGATATCGCCCGCGCGGATGTAGCCGAGGACACGTTCGACCTGCTGTGCATAGGCGGCGCGGTCGAAATCGGGTTGCCATGCCAAAGGCGGCAAAGGCGCGCGCTGCCTGGGCTGATCGAGACGCGCGAGCAGCGCCTGGGCGCGCGCATCCAATTTGGCCCCTGCCCGTTCGCCGAGCATCAGCCAAGCCCGTTGCGTGCGGTGGTCGAAGCCGATAACCGTGTCATAAAGCCCCACCACCATGTCGGGAATATTCAGGCTGTCGCCATGGCGGGAGGGGAGCTGTTCCAGCGCGCGGCCGAGCTCATAGCCAAAGAACCCGACGGCGCCGCCGCTGAACGGCAAAGGCGTTGCGCTGGGGGCACGGTGGTGATGCACGGCCAATTCGCGGGCAAGCAGGTCGAGCGGATCGCCAGGATGCGGCACCCCGTCGATCGAGACGACGCCCTGGCGGACATGCAACACGCGGAACGGGTCGAGGCAGAGATAGCTTGCATTGCTCCGGGCATCGCCGGACGCCGCACTATCGAGAAAAGCGACATAGGGCGCGCCGGACAGGGAGGCGAAGCAATCTTCCGGCCTGCGCCAGGGAATTTCTTGAATGAAGAGAGAAATGGAGAAGTGCCTTGTATGGACGGATGTGACGTTTTGACCCGGCTCCGGCGCAAGCCTGAAACGGGGATGGAGTATGGGCTTTCCGGGCCGGTGGAATGGGATTTGGGTGGCGCGGTAAATGACGCGCTTTGGTCATCTCTTCAAGGGGCGGCACGTCGCGCTTCGTTAAACATCCGGCGCTCATTCCTCCGCGACAGGCGCCGCTTGCCCGCTTCGCGCACGAGCCCGCTCGGTGAAACGCTGCAACACAACATAGAAGGACGGCACAAAAACCACGGCGATGCAGGTCGAAGCGAGCATGCCGCTGGCGACCGCAATGCCGATCGATTTGCGGGAATTCGCCCCCGCGCCCGAGGCGAAGACCAATGGCATCACGCCGAGGATGAACGCGAACGAGGTCATGAGGATCGGCCGGAAGCGGGTTTTTGCCGCCAGGACCGCCGCTTCCAGAATGGTTTTGCCGTGCTGGCGTTCCTCGCGGGCGACTTCCACGACGAGGATCGCATTTTTGGCGGCAAGGGCGATCAGGAGCACCAGGCCGATCTGGGTGTAGATGTTATTGGCGAGGCCGAGCGCCGTGAGCACCGCGACGGTACCGAGCAATGCCAGCGGCACGGCCAGCAAAACCGCAATCGGCGTAATCCAGCTCTCATACTGGCCGGCGAGCACCAGATAGACCAGCAGCAGGGACAGGCCGAAAATGAGCGTGCTGGCATTGCCCGCGAGTTTTTCCTGGAAGGCGGTGGCGGTCCATTCGAAGCCGAAGCCGGAGGGGAGAACATGTTGCGTCAGATCGTCCATCACGCTCAATGCCTGCCCGGAGCTGTAGCCGGGTGCGGCACTGCCGTTGACGAAGGCGCTGGGATAGGTGTTGTACAAGGTGATAATCGGTGGGCCCCGGCTTGGCGTGATTTCCGCCAGCGTGCCGAGCGGCACCATAAGCCCGGTATTGTTGCGGATGGTATAATTCCGTATTTCCGCTGGTGTCATGCGCGCATTGGGCTCGGCCTGCACATAGACCGGGAAGACCTGGCCGTATTTCGTGAAGAGATTGACGTAGGACGAGCCTAGATAGGTTTGCAACGTATCATAGGCATCGCCGATGGACACGCCGAGCGCGCGCGCCTTGGTGCGGTCCACCACCGCCACAACCTGGGGCGCCTGCGCGCGATAGGTGCTGAAGAGATTTTTCAACTCGCTCTGCGCGTTGCCGTCCCGGTCGACAAGGTCGGTAACTTGTTGCAGCTTCGCATAGTCGAAGCTGCCGTCCTGCAGCTCGACCACGCCCTGAAATCCGCCGGACTGGCCAAGCCCCTGAATGGGCGGCGGCGGGACGACGAGAACCTTGGCGCCCTGCATTTTCGCCGCGATCTTGTTGAGGTCGTTATAGACGGGCAGAAAACTTTCCGCCTTGCCGCGAACATCCCAGGGTTTGAGCATAACGTAGATCACGCCGGCATTGAACAATGTCGCATTATTATCGAGCAGCGAAACGCCGCTGATGGTGATCTGGTTTTCCACACTGGGGAGTTTTGCGATCTGATCGCCGAGTTGCGCGAGCACGGCATTGGTCCGGCCGATGGATGCGGAATCCGGCAATTGCACGCTCACGATCATATAGCCCTGATCCTCGATCGGGATGAAGGCGGAGGGAATGCGGCTGAGGCCGAAGACCGCCAGGCCGACCAAGGCCAGGCCGATGAGAACCATCGCGATACTGCGCTGAACCATCCAGCCGATGAGCCGCACATAGGCCGCTTCCAGCGGATAATACAGGCGATCGAAGCTGCGGTAGACAATGTTCTTGCGGGCTTTGGGGGCAGCCTGCTTGAGAAAGAGCGCGCATTGCGTGGGGCTTAGCGTTAGCGCACCGATGGCGCTGATCAGCGCCGTGGAGGCGATGACCAGCGCGAATTGGGCATACATCTGGCCGGTAATGCCGGGCATGAAGCCGGCGGGGATGAAGACCGACATCAGTACTAGCGTAATGCCGATGATCGGGCTCGTGAGCTCGCGCATCGCATCGATGGCACCTTTTTTGGCGTTGGCGCCTTCAACTTCCATTTTATGGGTAACACCTTCAACCACCACGATCGCGTCATCGACGACGATGCCGATGGCCAGGACCAGGCCCAGCAGCGTCAGGATGTTGATGGAGAAATGCAGCACGGCCATGGCGGCGAAGGCGCCGATGATGGTGACCGGAACGGTGGTGGCCGGCACCAAGGTTGCACGAAAACTCTGCAGGAAGATCAGGATGACGGCGAGAACGAGCAGGCCTGCTTCGAATAGGGTTTTGTAGACTTCGTGGACCGATGCGGAGACGAATATCGTGGTGTCGAAGGGAATGGCATATTGCATATCCGCAGGGAACTGCTTGGCCATTTGCGCGACGGTGCGGCGGACCTCATTCGCGACGGTCAGCGCGTTGGCGCCCGGAAGCTGGTAGATGCCGATGGCGGCACTCGGCTGTCCGTTATAACTGGATAACATGTTGTAGTTGACGGAGCCCAGTTCGACATGCCCGACATCGCGGATGCGGACGATCTTGCTGGCAGTGGGGCCGCCAACTGGGCCGGCCGCACCTGCGGCCTTGACGATGATGTTGGAGAACTCGTCAACGTTCGACAGCAGGCCGGGGACATTGACGGTGAACTGAAATGCCTGTGGCGACGCAACCGGCGGGCCGCCGATTTGCCCGGCGGGAACGGCGACGTTCTGCTCGCGCAATGCGTTGATGACATCGGATGGCGTGAGCCCGTAACCCTGCATTTTTTCAGGGTCCAGCCAGATGCGCATGGCGTATTCGCCGGTGCCAAAGACGCTCACATTGCCAACACCGGGTAGCCGCGCCAGGGCATTCTGCATGTTGATGATGGCGTAGTTGTTGAGAAATAGGCCATCATAGGTTTTATGCGGCGAGGTGAGCGTGATGAATTGCAGGATCGCCGTGGATTTCTGCTGCACGACCACGCCCTGGCGCTGAACCGAGCTGGGCAATTGGGCAAGCGCCGCTGAGACGCGATTTTGCACCAGGACCTGCGCAAAATTTAGATCCGTACCGACCTTGAAAGTAACAATCAGCGTATAATTGCCGGCGCTGGTGCTGGTGGATTGCATATAGAGCATGTTCTCGACGCCGTTGACCTGCTGCTCGATCGGCAGGGCAACGGTATTGACCAGGGTTTTGGCGTCGGCGCCTGGGTCGCTGGTGGTGACCTCGATGGTTGGCGGGACGATCTGCGGGTATTCCGAGATCGGCAAGGTGTTGATGGCGACCAGCCCCAGCAGGATGAACAGGGCCGCGACGACATTGGCAAGAACCGGCCGCTCGATGAAGAATTGTGAGATCATGATGAGGGCCTAGCCGGGATGATCGGTAGCGGGGGCGGAGATATCCTGCTCGGTCGGCGCCACGGTGCTGCCGGGTGCGGCGTTTTGGATGCCATCGACGATGACCTTATCGGTCGCCTCGAGGCCGGTGACGGCGGTCATGCCGTTTTCAGTCGCGCCGGTTTGCACGCGTTTCTGCGCCACGATGTTGCCGGCGCCGACGACATAGACATAAGCACCAGCTTGGTCGTTGAGCACGGCGGCATCCGGCAAAGCGAGGACCTCAACCGGCTTGCCCAGCGGGATTTGCGCGCGCACGAACAGGCCGGGCAGCAGAATACCGCTGTCATTGTTCAGCACGGCGCGGGCCTCGATCGTGCCGGTCGAGGGATCGACGCTGGTGGCGACATAGTCGATTTTACCGGGATGCGGATAATTGGTTTCAGATTGCAGCCCAACGAAAATCGGCGCGCCGTTAGCCTCGTCCGGCTTGCGGCCGAGGGCGATGAGCGCCGCGCGGAGTTTCAACAGGTCCAGCTCGTTGACGTTGAAATAGACATAAATCGGGTTGAGCTGATCGATCGTCGCGAGGACCGTGGCGCTGGCATTGCCGACCAGATTGCCGACATCGACAAGATGGCGACTGACCCGGCCATCGAAAGGTGCCGAGACGGTGGTGTAGCCGTAATTGATGCGAGCGATGTCCGCATTGGCGGTGTTCTCCGTCACCGCGGCTTCATCGGAATCCCGCGTCGCCAACCATTGTTCCACGTTCGCCTGCGATGTCGCGTTCTGCTGGATCATCTGCAGCTGACGGTCATATTGCGATTGCGCGTAAAGGACCTGCGCCTTGGCCTGGGCGATGGCGGCCACGGCCTGTTCGAGTTTGGCGGCGTAAGGCTGCGGCTCGATCACGAAGAGCGTCTTGCCTTTTTTGACGATGCTGCCATCGACGTAATCAATGTTATCGAGATAACCGGAGACGCGCGCGACGAGCTGGACGGAATTGACCGCCACCGTGCTACCGGTGACATCTAGATAGGTGGTCATGGGCATCGACACCGGCTTGCTCGTGGTGACCGGCGACGGGGGCGGCGCGTGATAACTGTTGCTGGGTTTGCAGCCGCTGAGCTCAGCCGCCAGCAGCAGCCCGCCCAGCAGCGCAAGGCGGCGATGGGGAGGAAGGCTATGTCTCATGCGGGTCACCAATTCGGCACATAGGTTTGCTTGATCTGCTGGGCGGGAGTCATCGGGGCAGCGTGATTTTCCGGCGCGAGCAGGCCGCCCCAGTTGGTCCGACGGGCCATGTCGGCCATGATATTGTCAGGGACGACATCATGGCCTTGCGCGATCTGCCAGCCGCCGCCAAGTGCGGCATATAGCGACACCAGGGATTGCGGCACGTTGCCTTGCGCGACGGCCAGCGAATTCTGAACCTGAAGCTGCGCCTGCTCGACCGTCAGCACCGTGGTGTAATCGCTCGCGCCATCCACGTAGCGGATCATAGCGAGGTTCGTTGCCTGCACGGCCGATTGCACCGAGGCATCCAGCGCTGCCACGGCCCGTTGCGCCTGCACGTAATTCGTGATGGCATCCTGCACCTGCTGCTGCGCCTGCAAAACGATATTCTGATAATTCAGGATGGATTGCTCAAACGCGGCGTCCTGCGCGCGCACCTGGTTGGTGAGCTGGCCGTAATTGAACAACGGAATTTGGACCGAGGGGCCGAGCGTGATGGCCCGGCTGGACCAGTTGAACAGATCGCCCAGCGAAGCGCGATTGGAGCTACTGGATTCCCAGCCAAACGTGCCGGAGAGCGAGAGCGCTGGATAAAGCTGCGCCTTGGCCACGCCGATCAGCGCCGACTGGCTCGCGGCGGCGAGTTCAGCCTGTTTCACATCCGGCCGTTGCCGGAGCAGGTCTTTGGGAATCCCGACGACAACACCGGCAGGCGCCTGCGGAATGGCGGTGCTGCTTGCCAGCAAAGGCGCGACTTTCTCAGGCGTAATGCCCAGCAGGACCGCGAGCGCATCTTCCTGAACGCCAAGCTGGGCCTGCAACGTCGGCAATGTCGCCTCCGTGATGCCGAGTTGCGTTTGCGCCTGCTCCACGTCCAGCAGGCTGGTCTGCCCCGCATGAAACTGCGCATTGGCGATACGCAGGCTTTCCTTCTGCACCACGATGTTGGTCTGCGCGACCTGAATTTGCGCCTGCAGCGTACGGATGGCGATGTAGCTTGTGGCGATGTCCGAGGTGAGCGTAACCAACGCGGCGTCATAGGCGTCGATAGAGCCCAGGAAATCGGCATCGTTCGCCTGAATGGCGCGGCGAAATTTCCCCCAGAAATCCAGCTCCCAGTTCGCCGTGAACCCAAGCTG
The DNA here is from genome assembly GCA_963737355.1 of uncultured Pseudomonadota bacterium. Taxonomy (GTDB): domain Bacteria; phylum Pseudomonadota; class Alphaproteobacteria; order Acetobacterales; family Acetobacteraceae; genus Acidocella. The sequence continues at coordinate 454,378 of CAVTSC010000003.1, forward strand.
GGCGACGTTCAGATACGTCTCGGCAGCCTCGATATTACTGGGCGAAGCCTCGCTCTGGCGCTCATAGGTATAGTTGCCGAATGCACCTTGCTGCTGCGGATAAAGCTCGCCCACGGCAGCGGCAAGCTGGGCGCGGGCCTGCAAAACCCGGACGCCGGCGATCTGCAGCGAAAGATTATTTTCGTAACCCGCTTGGATAAGCCGGTCGAGCGTCGGGTCATGAAAATTCTGCCACCAGATGGCATCGTTGACTGGCCCGGCCTGGAGATTCTCAGTACCTTGATAATGCGCCGCAACCTCGCTCTTAGGCGTGGTGAAGTCGGGGCCCACCATGCAGCAGGCCAGCGCCAGGGGGGCAATCGCAGCAAAGAGGATACGGCACTGCCGGGGCATTAAGGCGCCAGCTCATCAACGAAAGCGACGAATCGCGGCGGCTTGCCGGACTCGACGCCAAAAGCACCATGCCCCCCTGCCCCGGTGAAACCCAAGAATGCGCAACCGCCAAGTTGAGACATTTTTGACATCACCTTCGTGACCTGTTCGAATAAAACAATAAAATTTCCGAATTTGCAATGATTTATCGTCTTCGATTGGCATCTGTCGAAAAAAGAAGTTTGCCCGGAATACTTCATCTGCAGTTGCCACTTGATGTATGGTTTTACGGATGCGGAGATAACCCCGTGATCACTTCGACAAATGACCCTGTTCGCCTGACCTTCCTCGTTTCACTGCTGCCGTTGGCAATGCTTGGGGCACGCCTGCGGCGGCTGTGATCGAAGCGATGCGTACCGCCTCTGGCGGGCGTGGCGCTGCACTCCGAGCGGCAGCCCAAGAAACTCCACGTCGACAATCATTCCGGCAGCCATCCGTCGATCTGGCTCCATAGCGAGAAGCCGACAACGGCCTGGATCATGGTCATTATCGGCACGCGCGACTGGTGCAATCTTGCCTATCAGTTGATCCTCAAGGAAAAGCCCATGCCGCGTCTGCGCCGGTTTTTGCCCAGGCGAGTCCGGACGCGTCGCATGCTGCCCGTCGACCATGACGGGACCGAAGCCATCAGTGCGGTTTGATGGCCACCTTGAGCACGCCGTCCCTCTGGTTGGCAAAGAGGTCGTAGGCGGCGACGATGTCGTCGAGTTTGTAGTGATGGGTGACCAGCGCGCCCAAATCAACACGGCCAGACGCGACCACGCCCAACAGACGGCGCATGCGTTCCTTGCCGCCCGGGCAAAGCGCGGTGTTGATCTTGTGATCCCCCAAACCGGCGGCAAAGGCCGATAACGGGATTTTCAAGTCGGACGAGTACACGCCCAGGCTGGAAAGCGTGCCGCCCGGCTTCAGAATGCGCAGGCACGATTCGAACGTTACCTGCGTGCCTAACGCCTCGATCGATAAATCAACACCACGACCATCGGTTATTTTCATGATCTCATCGACCACATCACATTGCTTGAAATTGAGCGTGACATCGGCCCCCATCTGTCTGGCTACGGCCAGTCGCGCGTCGTTGCCGTCCACCGCAATGATGGTAGTGGCGCCCAGCAACCGAGCGCCTGCCGTGGCGCACAAGCCAATGGGTCCCTGCGCGAACACGGCCACGGTGTCGCCGATTTTGATATTGGCGTTTTCCGCTCCCTTGAAGCCGGTCGACATGATATCCGGGCACATCAGCACCTGCTCGTCTGTCAGGCCATCTGGAATCGGGGCGAGGTTGGCTTGGGCATCGGGTACCAGCACGTATTCGGCCTGGGTGCCATCGATAAGGTTGCCAAAACGCCAGCCCGCCGTGGCCTTGTAGCCGTGGCAGCCGCACAATCCCTTGGGGATGAGGTAGCTCCCGTCTTGTGAGGGATAGCCGTCCATCGCGGCGTAGGAGTTAAAATTGGGGCAGATCGCCCCAGCGATCACCCGCTGCCCCTCCTGGTAGCCGACAACCGCACTGCCGAGCTTTTCGATAATGCCAACCGGTTCGTGACCGATCGTGAGGCCCTTGGCGACGGGGTATTCACCCTTGAGGATGTGGACGTCGGTGCCGCAGATGGTGGTGGTGGTGATCCGAATCAATGCATCGTTGGGGCCGATATCGGGAATCTGCTTGTCGGCGAGTTCGATGCGGCCGGGTGCGACGAACACGGCAGCTTTCATCATTCTGGACATGGCGCTCTCCTTATTATTAATTGGTTACTCAGGCACCGCTCCGCTCTTGGTGGATACGCTCTGGTCTTCTCAATCGCCCTGATGGTCGTCAATGCCGCTTGGAAGGCTTGCCACTGGCGAAAGTTTTGTTGTTTTCTTGGACGTTGTGGGTATGCGCCTGCAGGGTTCAAGAGAGCAAGCGCGAGACCTAGTCGGATACGGCATCGCCGCTGCTTCCAGCAGCTCGAATTCGTACTCCATCGGAACAGCACTCAAACACTTCCTGAGTGACAATGCTAGTTCAGATTGCAGGCGACCTGTCCATCTGATAATATCAGCAATCTGGCGCGAAAGGAGGGCAGCGTGCCATGAAGCGCCGTCATTTGATGGCCGCCGGGGCTGGCTTCGCTTTTGTGGGTCGTCCGTGGCTCGCCCGGGCGGCTGATACGCCTGATCTCAGAGCCGCAAGCGGCAAGCCGGTGTATTTCAGGGGTTGGCAGTACAAGACGGACATCGTCCAGTCCAACGTGAACCGCTACAACGCGACGATGAACGGCCGTGTGGACTACGGAACGATCACGGGTGACTATCCAGCCATCATGGAACGCATCTTGATCGCCGGCGGTCAGCTCGACGTTCTGTATGGCAATCCGGCCACGGCATCGCGCTATTTCGATGGCGGCTGGATCGCGCCAGCCGACGAGCTACCGGCTTTCAACGAGATAAAGGCTGACTTCTTACCGAACCTATGGAATGCCTCGACATATAAGGGGAAGTTGCTCGGCCTTTCCTATTTCGCCACGACCCGCGGCGCCATCCACGTCAATCTGAAAGCGTATCAGGAGGCGGGGATGAGTGACGCAAATTTCCCAAAGAACTGGGACGAGCTCTACGACCAAGTGTTCGCATTGCATGACAAGGGTGTTGCGACGCCAATACTGCCACACTGGTTTAATGACTTTTACGGTATCTCATGGGCCTTTCTTTTCGAGGTGCTCAACCGCGGCGGCAACGTGGCCGACGACGAGACGCACAAGCCCGCTCTCACCACCGACACGAACGGTCCGGGCTACAAGACGCTTTTGGCATGGAAGAAGCTGTGGAACAACAAGATCGTACCTGCCGAGGTACTGACCTATGATGAAGCCGCGTTCATCGGCGCCTATGCCTCAGGTCGATATGTGTTCAGCCCGCAGCAGCTTTACGATCTGCAAACCTTCAACACGCACGCGCAATCGCAAATCGCGGGATATGACACGCTGCTCCCCGTGCAAGGGCAGTCCTGGGGGCTGATCAACCACGCTCTCTACCTGATGACCAACCGCAAGCGGCCAGACGCGGTGACGGAGGACGTAAAGAAGTTCACGTCATGGTACGGTTTCAAGGACGAATCCGGGCAGATCGCCACGGCCCAGCGGTGGCTGCAGACCTCGCTGCTCTTCTCGGCCTACAGATCGGTGATGGACAGCCCGGATGTCGAGGCGCGTATCAAGCAGGTTGTGGCGCGCCCTGGGGATGCCAAAGTCGTGCTCGACATTTACAACGCGACCCCCTTTCCAAAGGGTGCGTGGCTCGTGACGTGGTCGGAGGAGTACAACTCCTGGCTCAAGGATTCACTTTCCAGCTTCTTGCTAGAGGACGGTGACATCACCACGATGATCAACGCTTCCAACGCAAAGATCAAGGAAATGAACGAGAAGTATGACATCTGAGCGGTCTTTGCCATTCCGCCCTGCGGAGAGATTGCGTGCCTTCCGCCGTTCGGGCCGTGACCTGTCGGACACGCAGTTCGCGCTGGCGGTGGGAGTGCCGGTGGTCATATTCCTTGTCCTGGTGGTGATTTACCCGCTTGGTTACGCGGTTTGGATGAGCTTCCACCGGATTGTGCTGTTCGGCGGCTATCATAGTGTGTTTGTGGGTCTCAAGAATTTTCGCGATGCCTTGCATGACGGCGACTTTTGGTTGTCTGCTTGGGTAACCATGCGCTTCACGGTTGAGACGGTCGTGTTGACCATGTTGATCGGCCTGGGGCTTGCCTTGATGCTGAATCGGCCGATATGGGCCGGCGGTTTGGTGCGGACACTCGTCTTTCTACCTTGGTGTCTGTCGGCATTCGCTGCGGGCCTCATGTTCGCATACATGGCCCGGGGCCAGACCGGGCTTGGCACCTCGATCGCGTACGCACTGGGCATTCCTCGATCCGTGGACTTTATGACCAGTGCCCTGGTGATCGAGGTTCTCGCATTGGGTGCCGCCTGGACGATGGCGCCCTTGGTGGCCTTTTTCCTTCTGGCGAATCTCGAGACCATTCCCAAGTCGCTTTACGATTTGGCCGCACTGGATCAGCTTTCCAGGCTTGAAACATTCAGGTTCGTTACCCTTCCACCGTTGCGCTATACGCTGTTCGTCTTCACGTCGATTATCGTCGTACTGACGATGAAGCTGTTTGACTTTATTTTCGTGATGACGCGTGGTGGCCCAGGGCAAGCCTCGGAGACGCTTACATATCTTGTCTACAAGGTGAGTTTCGAGAATCTCGATCTGGGTTATGGCGCCGCAATATCCCTCTATCTGCTGTTTCTGATTATCAGCGTAACGCTCCTTCTCTATTTTGCATGGGGCCGGAGGGCGTCACGATGGTAAGACGCAACCGCTTTCTCACCGTCCTTATCGTGCTGGCATTATTGTGGTCGCTGACACCGATTTATTGGTTTTGTCGCATGGCGTTCCTAACGCCGCTCGAAATCCGGCGCTTCCCATGGCCGCTCCTTCCCCATGCGCCAAATCTGGCGGCATTTTATAATGTCTTTGGATTCAATTATACCCTGCCCGCCGGTACGGTGAGCCCCGCATCGGGCCAGGCCGGGCAGATTATTCGCGGGCTCATGAACAGCGCTATGGTCAGTGTCGTCGTAACATTGATCACATTGACCATCGCTTTGCCTCTCGCATATGTGTTCGCCCGCACGAATTTCCGCTTCAAAAACGCGTTGCTGTTTGCGATCCTTCTGGGGGCTGCGTTACCGCCGATATCGACGTTGATACCATTCTACGCCATGTACCTCCAGCTCGGTCTCGCGGGAACACTCACCGGGCTGGTGATCGTATATCTCACCATCACCGTGCCTCTTGTGACGTGGATGACGATCGGATACTTCCGCAACCTCCCACCGATCGAGCGTCTGGCGCGCATCGATGGGTATAGCCGTCTGGCGGCATTCGTCTGGCTCGTGCTGCCACTCGCACGCGGCGGTATCGCGGTGGCGGCCGTGATTACGTTCCTCTTCGCCTGGAACGAGTACACCTATGCGCTGGTGCTGGTGAATGGGAGCACCGCAAACACACTCCCCACGGCGATCTCCGGCTTCCTGTTCATGTACCCGGAACCGAGCAATCTCGCAGCGTCGGTGGTACTCACTCTCATACCTCCGGCATTGGTGGCCTATTTCCTGCAACGTCGTGTAGGTGACCTGAACCTTGTAGATGCAGTCCGGTAAGAGGTCATGAGATGGTGAGGATCGAACTCAGGGGGGTGCACAAGCTGTACGGCAAGAATCCCGCGGTGCAGGGCCTCGACCTCGAAATCACCGCCGGAGAACTGCTCGTGCTCCTCGGCCCGTCCGGATGCGGCAAGACAACGGCACTCAATCTAATCGCAGGTTTGGACGCGCCTTCCTCCGGTGCTATCATATTCGATAGCCAAGATGTCACTGGCGTCTCCGCCTATCGGCGTAATGTCGCGATGGTGTTCCAATCTGCGCTCCTCTACCCGCATCTTACGGCGCTACGGAATATTGAAACAAGTCTCCGCCACGGAGGACTTGACCGAGCGGCGAGACGGCATCGTATTGCTGAAGTTGCGCGTATGCTGGGGATTGAAATGCTGCTCGACAAACTTCCCAGCGAACTTTCGGGCGGACAGCGCCAACTCGTCGCCACTGCGAAGGCGATCGTACGCGAGCCGGAGGTGTTTCTACTCGACGAACCGTTGTCGGCGCTTGATGCCGCATTACGGATCTCGCTGCGTGCGGAGCTTGTCAACTTGCAGAAGCGGCTGCGCACCACGACCGTGTTCGTGACACATGATCAGGTCGAGGCCATGACGATGGGCGATCGCATCGCTGTGATGTCCAACGGACGACTGGAGCAAATCGGTACGCCCGACGAAATCTACCATGCCCCGGTGACCTTGTTCGTGGCGGGATTCATTGGAACCCCGCCCATGAATCTGATCAGGGGCGAGGTCATCGCGGGGCAGTTCCACCAGGGACGGTTTACCGTCCCCGTGACTGCACCACCCGGCCCGGCCACGCTGGGCGTGCGTCCGCAGGACATGTGCGTCGTCGCGCCAGAGAGAAAGGGCGCATTGCAGGTCAAGTTTTTTGCGATGGAGCATCTCGGCCGCGAGTCGGTCCTCATTGCCGAATCTGGAGATGGATCAAAGATACGTGCGCTGGTCCCAACAAATTTCAGAGCACGGATGGGTGACCATCTGGCGCTTCTGCCGGTTTCGGCGCAGTGCTTCGTGTTTGGAGCGGATGGGCGGCGCGTCGTCGGGTGCGACACCGTGTCGGCTTGATCGGCGCGCCGAGGGAAAACGGTTTGGACTGAGCAGCTGCGACGTGATCGTGGTGGTGCGCTTTTGTAATGTGGAGCGATCGGAGGCTCGCATGACGATGGACGAAGAGAAGGTCCTGTTGGGCCTTTTGGATACGCTGCTACCCGGCGGCGCCGGCTTCCCTGTCGCAAGTGCTACCGGCATGATCCAGCAGGTGGCCACGCGACTATCTATGGTGGACGTGAACCTGCTGAAGCGCCTTGCGGCGATGTTCGCCGCGGGGGGCCGCGTGCCGCTGGATGAATCTGGCTGGCGTGAGGCGGCATCCCGATTGGAGATGCTCGAACCGAAAATGTTCGATGAGATCCGCAAATACACGTATCTCACCTATTACGAACAACCGCTGGTGATCGAGGCCATCCGTGCGCTGGGTTTCCATTACAACGACGCACCGCTGCCGGCGGGCTATCCGAATGAGCTATTTGAACACGCGCGTGACGCCCCACGCCATGCACGAGGGCGCTGGATTCCGACGGATGCGGTCCAGCGCGTCGATCTGAACGGACTCGGCTTGGAGGAAACGCGATGAGCAAGCCCGAACATGCTGATGTCCTTGTCATCGGGGCCGGAGCGAGCGGTGCAATCCAAAGTCTCGTGCTCGCGCAAGCGGGTCTTTCCGTCGTTTGTCTCGACCAGGGTGGCTGGACGGAGCCGGGCCAGCATCCGCATCACAGCCAGGATTTTCAATACCGACGCGAGAATGACTGGCATCCCGACCCGGTTATTCGGAAGCGATCTGACGATTATCCGGTCGAGGGCGAGCAATCGCACGCTCAGATGTGGAATGGTGTTGGGGGGGGCACCAATATCTTCGCAGCCCTTTGGCCCCGGCTACGACCTTCGGATTTCCGCAAGGGGATTGAGCATGGACTCGCTCCTGACTGGCCGGTCACGTATGAGGACCTTGCGCCCTTCTACGATGAAGCGGACCGGCTGATCGGCATTAGCGGGCTCTCAGGCGACCCTGGCATGCCGCCTTGCGCGCCTTATCCGCTGGGTCCATTGCCGTTGCGTGCGAGCGGCCGGAGCATCGCGCAGGGATTCGAGCGACTCAGATGGCATTGGTGGCCGATGCCAGCAGGCATTCTTTCGGAATCCTACGATGGGCGACCTGCATGCAACGGCTGCGGCAACTGCCTCTCGGGATGTCCACGCGGGTCTATGGCAAAGATGTCCATCACCTTATGGCCGAGGGCACTTGACGCGGGCGCCAAGCTGCGCCCCGGTGCGCGCGTCGAGCGCATCGAGACGGGGATAGATGGGCGCGCAACCGGCGCAATTTACATCGACCGCGCGACAGGGCTGCGCCAGCGCCAGACTGCGAATGTTGTGGTCCTTGCCGCAAATGGCGTGGGCAGCCCAAGGCTTTTGCTGCTTTCGAAAAGCGGTCACTGGCCCAACGGGCTGGCCAACGGCAACGACTGGGTGGGACGCAATCTCTTGCATCATACGCTGGTCGCCGCGGAAATTTGGGTGGACGCTCCAATCCATTCATACATGGGCAACACCGGTGCAATCATCAGCAGCGAGTTCGCTGAAACGGACGTCGCGCGCGGCTTCGTCAACGGCTTCAACTTCAACGTGGTGCGCGGCGGCCCCGCCGGCGTCGCCGCGATTGGCGCCTTCAGCAATCGACCGGCTCCCTGGGGTGCCGAGCATCACAGTTGGTTCGCGCGTCATTTTGGACATAGCTTCGGTGCCTACGCGATCGGTGACGATCTTCCGCAATCGACCAATCGCATCAGTCTTTCAGAAAACGAGAAGGACAGTGATGGCCTGGCAGCGGCAAAGCTGCATTACGTGCCGCATGAAAACGACCGCCGGATGATGCGTTTTGCCATCGACCGACTGGGGGATCTCGCACGCAGCGTCGATGCCTTCGATGTGGCGATCGTGGATTATTACGAGAACGGCGTCTATCGAACGCCTGGGCACTTGCTGGGCACCTGCCGGATGGGGGATGACCCTGAGACCTCGGTCGTGGATCGATGGCATCGAAGTTGGGAGGTGCCGAATCTCTATATCTGCGACGGCAGCAGCTTCGTGACGGGGGGCGTGGTCAATCCAACGAGCACGGTCACGGCCCTCGCCTTACGCTGCGCGCGCCATCTGGCAGCGCATTTCGGGGAACTGAGATAGCGGCGCTGCTTCCGGCTCATTGCGAATGCCACCTCCTGAGTGGTAAGCTCCCTGTTCAAACCTTCTTTGGCCACCCTCTGAGGCAAACGGCTGTAGTATTAGGACGTTCTCCGCTTAATCGTGGCCTGCGACCTGATGGAAGATCCGGCAGATGGACTCATCCTCTTGGTTCGACGCTGGTGGAGATCGTCGCCTCCAGGTGTTGTGGGAGGACGGCGAACGCGTCTTCTGCAGGGGAGAGAGCCACGCCGACGGTTATCGGGTCGCCGTCCTGGTCGTGGTGCCCGGCGCAGAGCATCCCACACCTGCCACCCTCGATCGCCTTGCGCGCGAATACGGCTTGAAGGACGAGCTGGACGGGGCGTGGGCGGTGCGACCGCTTGAGCTCGTCCGCGAACGCGGTCGGATGATGCTGGTGTTCGAGGACACAAACGGCGAGCCGCTGGACGGATTGCTCGGCATGCCCATGGCGGTGCAAAGCTTTCTGCACCTCGCCATCGCGGTCGCTGCGGCCCTCACACACGTCCACCGGCGCGGCCTCGTCCACAAGGACATCAAGCCGGTGAATATCCTCGTCAACCGTACCACCGAAGAAGTCAAGCTCACCGGTTTCGGTATCGCCTCACGTCTGCCGCGCGAGCGGCAGGCACCCGCCCCGCCCGAATCAATCGTGGGCACGCTCGCCTATATGGCCCCAGAACAGACCGGACGCATGAACCGCTCGATCGACACCCGCAGCGATCTCTATGCCCTCGGCGTCACGTTCTACCAGATGCTCACGGCCGCTCTGCCGTTCACCGCGAACGACCCGATGGACTGGGTCCACTGCCATATCGCGCGAAAGCCGATACCGCCCGCCGAGCGGTTGGAGACGATTCCTGCCCCGGTCTCCCAGATCGTCATGAAACTGCTCGCCAAGAATGCCGAGGAACGCTACCAGACCGCGGCAGGGGTCGAGCGCGACCTGCGGCATTGCCTGGCGGACTGGGACGCGCATGGCCACGTCAATAACTTCCCGTTAGGCCAGCAAGACACGCCAGACCGGCTACTGGTCCCCGAGAAGCTGTATGGCAGAGCGCGCGAGCTCGAGACCTTGCTCGCCGCCTTCGATCGCATCGTCCACAGTGGTACGCCGGAGCTGGTGCTGGTCTCTGGCTATTCCGGCATCGGCAAGTCCGCCATCGTCCACGAACTGCACAAGGCGCTGGTGCCGACGCGCGGCCTGTTCGCCTCCGGAAAATTCGATCAGTACAAACGCAACATTCCCTATGCGACACTGATACAGGCTTTTCAGAGCCTCGTGCGAACGCTGCTCAGCAAGGGCGAGGCCGAGCTGAGCACTTGGCGCGACGCGCTTGTGGAAGCGCTGGGCCCGAACGGGCGGCTCATGGTCGACCTCGTCCCCGAGCTGAGGCTCATTATCGGCGAACCACCGCCGGTGCCGGAACTACCACCGCAGCAGGCGCAGGGGCGATTCCAGCTGGTGTTCCGACGCTTCATCGGCGTCTTCGCCCGCCCCGCACATCCGCTGGCGCTGTTCCTGGACGATTTGCAATGGCTGGACGCGGCAACGCTCGACTTGCTCGAGGATCTGTTGACCCGGTCGGATCTGAAGCACCTGATGCTGATCGGCGCCTACCGGGACAATGAGGTGGATAATGCGCATCCGCTAATGCGCAAACTCGACGCGATCCGCCAAGCCGGCGCGCAGGTGCAGGAGATCCGCCTGGCGCCCCTGGCCCGTGACGACCTGAGGCAGATGATCGTGGATGCACTGCGCTGCGGGCCGCAGCGCGCCGCGCCGCTGGCGCAGCTGGTGCATGAGAAGACAGGGGGCAATCCGTTTTTCGCCATTCAGTTCATTTCTGCGCTCGCTGAAGAGGGACTGCTTCACTTCGACCATGACACGGCGCGGTGGTGCTGGGAGCTTGATCGCCTTCACGCCAAGGGGTTCACCGACAATGTGGTAGACCTGATGGTGGGCAAGTTGACCCGCCTGCCCGTCGAGACCCAGGCCGCGTTGCAGCTTCTCGCCTGCCTCGGCAACGCTGCCGAGATCACGATGCTTGCCATCGTTCTCGGCAAATCGAGCGAGGAGGTCCATGCGGATCTATGGGACGCTGTTCGTCTGGAATTGGTTGAACACGTGGAGAGTGCCTACAAGTTCATTCACGACCGTATCCACGAAGCCGCCTACTCCCTCATACCGGAACGGCTGCGCGCCGAGGCGCATTTGCGCATCGGCAGGCTGCTCACGGCGCATACCCCTGTAGAGAAACGCGAAGAGGCCATCTTCGAAATCGTCAATCAGCTCAACCGCGGCGCCGCCTTGATCACCGCGCGCGGCGAGCGTGAGCAGCTGGCCGAGCTCAATCTGCGCGCGGGCCAGCGCGCCAAGGCCGCGACCGCCTATGCCTCGGCGCTCACCTATCTCACCGCCGGTGCGGCCCTGTTACCGGAGGATTCCTGGGAGCGCCGGCACGCGCTTAGCTTCGCATTGGCGCTGCACCGCGGCGAATGCGAGTTTCTCACCGGCGCGCTGGCAGAGGCCGAGCAGCGCCTGGCGGCACTGTCGACCCGCGCCACAGATACCGTCGAACGCGTCACGGTCGCGTGTCTGCGCTTGGATCTCTACACAACGCTCGATCAGAGCAGCCGCGCCATTGCCGTCGGCCTTGACTGCCTCCGGCATCAGGGCATCGACTGGTCGCCGCATCCGACGGAAGCGGAAGCGCGACGCGAATACGAGCGGGTCTGGTCGCAACTCGGGAGCCGCAGGATCGAAGCGCTGATCGATCTGCCGTTGATGCGCGATCCGGCATCCCTCGCGACCATGGATGTTCTAACCAAGCTCAAGCCGCCTGCCGTCTATACGGATATGAACCTGTTTGCCCTGGTCACATGCCACATGGTCAATCTCAGCCTCGAGCGCGGCAACTGCGACGCTTCCTGCGGCGCCTATGTCTGGCTGTCCACGGTTGCGGGCCCACGCTTCGGCGACTATCGCGCGACCGTCTATCGCTTCGGTGAGCTCGGCTATGACCTGGTGGAACAACGCGGGCTCACGCGGTTTCAGGCCAGGACCTATATGGATTTTGGATGTGGCGTTGTGCCGTGGATAAGGCATATCCGGGCTGGCCGTGTTCTGCTGCGCCGCGCATTCGAGGCGGCCAACAAGAACGGCGATCTCACTTACGCCACCTATTGCGGCAACCAAATGAATACCAACTTTCTCGCGGTGGGCGATCCGCTTGCCGAGGCCGAACGCGAAGCCGAACATGGCCTGGCGTTCGCGCAGAAGGCACGGATCGGATTTGTCATTGACGAAATTGCCTCCCAGCTCGGGCTGATCCGCACGCTGCGTGGCTTGACGCCAACATTCGGTGCCTTCGACGATGCTCAGTTCGATGAGCGTGGAATTCGAGCTCCGCTTTTCAGAAAACCCGGATTTGGCGCTTGCCGAATGCTGGTATTGGATCCGCAAACTGCAGGCGCGCTTTTTTGCCGGCGACTACGCAGCGGCCATCGAGGCATCGTCCGCAGCGAGTTGGCTGTTATGGACATCGCCGTCCTCGTTCGAAACGGCTGAATATCATTTCTACAACGCGCTGGCGCAAGCCGCTGCCTGCGATTGCGCCGCGGCCGGCGAGCGACAGCAACACCTGGACGCTGTCGCTGCGGGGCAAAAGCAACTCCAGCTCTGGGCGGCGAATTGCCCGGACAATTTCGAGAATCGTGTGGCGCTGGTCGGCGCCGAGATTGCTCGCATCGACGGCCGTGATGGTGACGCGATGCGCCTCTACGAACAGGCGATCCGCTCGGCCCGCGCCAACGGCTTTATCCACAATGAGGCGCTCGCCAACGAACTGACCGCCCGCTTTTACGCGGCGCGTGGCCTAGAGAAGGTTGCCCGTGTCTATTTGCAGGACGCCCGCTACGGCTATCGGCGTTGGGGGGCCGATGGCAAGGTGCGGCAACTCGACGAGATATACCCACATCTCCGGGAGGAGGAGCCAGCGCCCCCGCCAACGAGCACAATTGGGACGCCGGTTGAAAACCTCGACCTCGCGACCGTGATCAAGGTGTCGCAGACCGTATCCGGCGAGATCGTGCTGGAGAAGCTGCTCGACACGCTCATGCGCACCGCGATTGCGCATGCGGGCGCCGAGCGCGGCCTGTTGATCCTCTCGCGCGGGGATAAGCTGCGGATCGAGGCGGAAGCCACCACCGGCGGCGACACCGTCGCCGTGCAGCTGGGCGACCAGTCCGTGACCGCATCCGTGCTGCCGGAATCGGTGCTCCATTATGTCCTGCGCACCGGCGAGAGCGTCATTCTCGACGACGACGCCGCCCCGCCCCCGTTTGCCGCGGATCCCTATCTCCGTCAGCGCAAGGCGCAGTCCGTTCTCTGCCTGCCCTTGATCACCCAGGCCAAGCTCATCGGCGTGCTCTATCTTGAGAACAACCTGGCGTCGCACGTCTTCACGCCCGCCCGGAGCGCGGTGTTGAAGCTGCTCGCCTCGCAGGCCGCAATCGCTCTGGAAAACGCCCGGCTCTATGCCGAACTGATCAATGAAAACCGCGATCGGCAGAGGGCCGAGAACGAGCTGCGGCGCAGCGAGACCTCGCTCGCTCAAGCGCAGCAGATCAGCCATACCGGCAGCTGGCGCTGGAATGTCGGCACCGGCGAGGTCAGTTGGTCAACCGAACACTTCCGTATCTTCAACCTCGATCCGCTGAGCGCACGGCCATCCTATGCGACCTTCATGGACCACGTTCACCCCGAAGATCGCCCCGCATTTGAACAAGCGCTCGACCAGGCGGTGCACGACAGAAGCCGGTTCCAACATGAATATCGGATCGTCTTGCCCGATGGTTCGGTCAAGTATCTGCAAAGTGTTGGCCAGCCCGACAGCCCTGAAGCCGGTAGTCTCGAATATGTCGGCACGGTCATGGACATGACCGAGCGCAGGCACGCCGAGGAGGGGCTGCGTAACGCCCAGGCGGAACTCATCCGCGTCGCGCGGCTGACGACGATGGGCGAACTGCTCGCCTCGATTGCCCATGAGATCAATCAACCCCTCGCCGCCGTCTCGACCAGCGGCAGCGCTTGTCTGCGCTGGCTGAACCGCGACCAGCCTGATCTTGATGCGGCACGGGAGGCTGTCTCGCGCGTCGTGCGGGACGCGCACCGTGCCGGCGACGTGATCCGCAGCCTTCGGGCGCTCACCAAGAAATCCGGGCCGCAACTAACCAAGCTCGACATCCGCGACGCCATCGAGGAAGTGCTGGCGCTCACCCGAAGCGAATTGCAGCAGCACGGCATCGTGCTGCACACGCATCTGTCCGCCGACGATCGGCCGGTACTGGGCGACGGGGTCCAACTGCAGCAGGTCCTGCTGAACCTGATCGTGAACGGCATTCAAGCGATGGCAACAGTAACGAACCGCAGGCGGGAGCTGACCGTGTCCGTCGCCCTCGTCGAGCCGGACCGTGTGCAGATTTCGGTCGAGGATACCGGTCCGGGACTCGATCCGGCCATCGCACCACGCATCTTCGACCCCTTCTTCACGACCAAATCCGACGGGCTTGGCATGGGACTTTCGATCTGCCGGTCGATCATCGAAGCGCATGGTGGACAGTTATGGGCATCGCCCCGCGCGCTGCATGGCACTGCTTTCCACTTCACCATCCCCATCGCGGTCGAGATATAGCCTCGCCGCAGCGGCCATGCGTGGGGGGCACTCACGAAAAGCCGCTTTGGCCGCCTATTGGTGGCCAAACAGGACGTCGCGCGCCGCGGCGGAAGGAAACACGCAGGTCACCGAATGCGCGCAGCCCGGCACAATAGTCAATGAATGCGCGCCATGCGCCAGGGCGGCTCGGTCATAAACGGCATAAGCCTCACCCCGTTGCAGGCGATAGGGGCCTTGCAATTCCGCCGCGCAATTCTTCCCGAGCAAACGATAAGCGGTGCCACGCCCCGTGCCGGTATCCAGCGCGCCTTCCAGGTAATTTACATCCGCCCTGACATAGGCGGCGCGCGCGGCGGCGGCATCACGGCCCAGTTCGGCGGGCAGATGATCCGTGCCGAATTTCCAATCGTTATATTTTGGACAGATGGCGCTGCCCGGCACCGGACGCTCGGGGTCGAAATAGACGAATTCGGAAGGGTCGCTCACGACATAGCGGAACTTCACGGCTGTGGCCGACGCGTTCGCGAAACCTATATAATGTTGCACAAACTGACCGCCGGCCGAGAACCCGGCGATCGTCACCGTATGCGCTGCCGGATCGCGCTGCAGCAGGCTGGCGACCAGAAGGTCCATCGCCTCGAAGGATGTGACAGGGCCATTGATGGCTCGGCTGCCATGCGCCCAGTCACCGCAATGCCAGAGCGCATCTCCTGTCTTGGCTGGCGGCACGCCGTGAAAATGACATTTACCATCTTCCCTAACGGGGACCTGAAAAATCGGCGCCACGATCAGCGTATCAGCGCTGCGTCCGGACTTGGCGGCGGCCTCGGCGGCCGCATCGAACGTGCGGTTGGCATCGCGCGTATAGCCCTGCACCACAATCAGGATATTGGCCTCATTCGTGCCAGGTGGCGCGGAGACATAATAGTCCAGATTCAGGCCATGCCCGAGCGGCACCGTATTCACCGTCCGGGCGGACGCGACTCCCGCCTCCGCTACCATGGCCGACAAAAATAATCCGAACATGAATTTCATCATGCTTCACTTTCATGCCTGCCGGCACCAGCGATGTCGAGGCACGCATCTAAAAGATGAATTTTTTTTTACTGCGGTTGAGCCTACACAAATTGTCTCCACAAACTCGCCGCTGGCGGCTGGATCGACGCGCATGAGAACCTAGTGATCAACGGCCCCACCGGTGTCGGAAAAGTTGATTGGCCTGCGCGCTCGGCCATAAATCCTGCCGCGACAACCGCTACCGACACCTAGCGTATCTGAGGGTTTACTGTCGGTGGTTGGGGGGCACGCACCCACTTATACCGAACACGGCTCAGCGCGTTCACGCGCTCGGCACGGTGAATTTGAAGACGGCCCCCCTCGGTAACCCTGGCGATGCCCAGAGGCGACCGCCATGGGCGCTGATGATCGAGTGGCAGACTGACAATCCCATGCCCATGCCACTGGGCTTGGTCGTAAAAAACGCCTCGAACAAGCGGTCCGCGACTTCCGGAGCGAACCCCGGACCGGAATCCTCGACGGCAACCAGCACATGATCAAGCCCATCGAGCTGCGATTTCACGCTCAATACCCGTGGCACCTGCGTGACTGTACTCATCGCCTCGATGCCGTTCATGATCAAATTGAGGACAACTTGCTGCAACTGCACCCGGTCGCCCATGACGGGGGCGAGACCGTCCGGTAATTCCGTTTCAAGCGCGACATCGTGGGCAAGAAATTCACTGTGCAGCAGAACGAGAACTTCGTGGATCGCGGCATTGATGTCGAGTTGGGTCATGGCAGGCGCGGACTTGCCCGCCAGAGCACGGACGCTCCGGACGATGTCACCCGCGCGTTGGCCATCCCTGACGATGCGCTCCGCGGCCCGCCGCGCCTCATCGAGTTTCGGTTGATCTTTCGTTAGCCAGCTTAAGCAGGCATCGCCGTTGATGACCATGGCGCCCAGCGGCTGGTTGATCTCGTGCGCGATCGATGCCGCGAGTTCACCCATCGTCGTCAACCGTGCCGCGCGCGTGAGATCCGCCTGTGCGTTGCGCAACGCTTCCTCGCCCCGCTTGCGTTCGGTGATGTCCATCGTAGTGCCGATATAATCATAGATTTCCTCGTCTGAGGTGACGACGGGGTGACCCATGCCATGGAGATATTTGGTCGATCCCTCTGGCAGGGCGATGCGAAATTCAAATGAAAAACTGCCCCTCTCCCGAAGCGCGCCATCGAGGCTTTTTTGCACCATGGCGCGGTCCTCCGGATGCACCCGTTCAAGAAACAATTGGAATGTCGGCGTCACCGTTTTCGGGTCTAGCCCGAAGATCAGGCAATGTTCCTCCGACCAGACAAGTTTTCCCGTGGAAATATTCCAACCCCAGCTGCCGGTGTGGCTGATCCTCTGGCCTTCCGCCAGGAACGTCTCACTGTGCCGCAGCTCCTCTTCCGCGCGCCTGCGGTTGGCGTTTTCCTGCTGCAGATCGGCATAGAGCACGGCATTTTCCAGAGAAATCGCGGCCTGGGAGGCCAGCAACTCCAGCACCGCGATCCGATCCGGCGTGAAGACATCGGGTGTCAGGTTGTTTTCCAGATAGAGCACGCCAACGAGCTTGGCCTGCTTGACCAGAGGGAGGCAGAGCACTGACCGGGGCCGCCGTTGCCGCACATAAGAATCGGCCTCGAACAAGGTCGTTGCCGCGGCATCGTCCAAAATGACACTTTCCCGTGTCCGTATGACATAGTGCAGGACCGCATTGGGCAGCTCGGATGGCGTCACCGGCGCCTGCCGCAGCGTGACCTCAACCTGGCCAACA
The DNA here is from genome assembly GCA_963737355.1 of uncultured Pseudomonadota bacterium. GTDB lineage: Bacteria > Pseudomonadota > Alphaproteobacteria > Acetobacterales > Acetobacteraceae > Acidocella. The sequence continues at coordinate 471,786 of CAVTSC010000003.1, forward strand.
CCAATCACGCCCTCGGCCTCAATACTCGGTTCATCGTCTCGGAAAAGGATCAGCAGGCCGCGCTCGGCGCCGGCGTTCTCGATCGCGATTCGCATGAGCGTCCCGGTCAGCTTGCTGAGTTCGATCTCTCCCGACACGGTCTGCGATGCCTTGATCACCGTCGCGATATCCAGCTGCGCAGCGTGCGCACCTAAAATTCCGATGGGAGCTCCCCGGAGCGGTGGCTGACGGAGCTCGGGATGGCGCTGTTCAAGCTGCCGGACCTTGCCCTCGGCGCCCCAGCGCGCAAAACAGCTGCGCGCCCGTTCGAGATAAGCGCGCCCGGCGATCGCCGAACCGCGAGCAAAATAGAATTCCGCCGCCAGCTCGTGGGCAATAGCCTCGTGCTGGATGCGGCCATGCGCGCGCGCCGCCTGAATGGCCAGCTCGTATAGGCGCATGGCGTCAAGAGGCCGGCTTTCAATGCGGGCCAGTTCGGCGCCGACCAAGGTGGCCGCGCTGGAAAAGGTTTCCGGAGCGTTTTGCGCCCATGCCTGCAGCCATTCCCGGTGTTCCGTGATGCGTGCGACCGCCATGCCCCGCGGCACCGCAGGAGTCGTGGCGACGTCTGCCGCGAGCGCCAGCGCTGAATAGAAATGATAATCCAGGAGCTGGATCTCTCCGGACGTTGCCCAAAGCAGCCGCGCCGCCATGTCGGTGGCGGCGAGCGCTTGCCCATACTCGCCGGATAAAAACCCCGTACCGATTTTAAGGATCCAGTACCAGGCAACCATCGTGGTCATGCGATCCGCGGTTAGGCTTTCCTCAAAGGCGCGTTCGTCGAACGCCGCATCGCCAAAACGCGACAAATTCGTGGTCTTGCCCCGCATGGCGGCAATGAAACGCTGCTGACTCACGATCAGGTCCGTACCATCACGAAACCCTATCTTGCCAACCAGATCCATAAATATTTCAGATTCACGCCACACCTCGTCCAATGCCTGCCCGCTCAGAATAAGGCGAAAGATAACATGACATGCGCTATTGGTCGCGAAAATGAGGTTGCCGGTCTCGATGGCCGTACGGAACGCCACACGGAAAAAATCGATGGAAACCGCAAGCGGCTGCGTCCAGGATACGATCTGCCCCATGGCAAACTGCACCTGCGCGGGATCAAAATCGAAGCCGCGCTTTTCGATCAAATCGAGCGCCAGCCTGCCGAACCGGTAACCATCGGCATAACGGCGGAAGGCAGAGCACTGGATCCGTCCGAACCAGCCATAGCCATGTGTCGAGGCATCCATCATGCCGTGTTCGAGAGTCAAATTGACCATCTGGCAGACAACCAACTCGAACAGATTCGGGTCGGTAAAAAATGCCGGAGACACGCAGGCCGTCAGCACGCGCATCGCCGCTTGAACATCCCGCGCCGTTGCCTTCGGCAGATCAATCAGGCTCTCAATCGACCGGCCGCCCAGTTTCCGCCAGATCTTCTTGTACTCGGCGTTGACTGCCTCCCGCGTTGGATGCGCCTGCATGTCCATGCCGAACAGGCGCAGACATTCGAGGGTCGTATCGACGGCCTGAGAATGCTCAGACTGCACAACATGCAACTCGACTTTCAGCCGATATATCACGGCTTTGTCGAACTTCGATGCCGCCCGCTCCAGGAGTTCCGCAATCAATGCCTTGGCTGCATCGAACCGGCTCAATAGGAATGTACACGTCGCATACTCGAGCATCAGGTCGAAGGCCAGCGCATGGCAGGTCGTCCAGCCCGACGGTCCCAGCAGCGTCATACCTGTGCCCAGATACCGGCATGCCGAGATCATAGGCCGTCGACGCTTTGGCCTTTCTGCCGGCGCGCAGATTGAGCTCCGCCACCCGTTCAATTTCGTCGCGGTCGGATAGCAGCGCGCTGGCATGGTTGAACTGATTGACGACGTCAAAAACTTGTTCCGTGAGTGTCTCAGGGCGCAGCCCCGCCACGAGGCCGCGGCCGATACGCAGATGCATGGCGGCGCGCTGGTCAATTGCGATCAGCGAATAGGCTGCCTCTTGCACGCGGTCATGTGCGAAGGCGTAGTTTGCCTCCAAGCGAAAGACCAGCCCCGCGCGCACGGCCGGCCAGAGCTGCGCTTCGATCCCACCATCTGGCCTCGCCTTGCAGCATGATGAGTGTCGCCGTCTCAGCGGTATTTCCCAGGCAGGCAAGCAGTTTTAGCGCATTCTGCGTTGGCTCCGGCAGCCGCGTGAGCTTCCCGACCATGAGATCGACCACGTTGTCGGTAAAGCCCTTGGCGCGTATGCGCACCACGTCCCAGTGCCAAACCGCGTCGTTCTGATCGAACGCGATGAGCCCCTCCTCGACCAAAGCGCGGATGAACTGGGTTACGAAGAAGGGATTGCCGGCGGTCTTTTCCTGCACCAAACGCGCCAGAAAACGCGTGCGCCCAAGCGCGCAATGGAAGGAATCCGCGATCAAGCGCTCGACATCGTGCAGCGCCAAAGGTGCCAGCACCAGCTCATGAACCCGCGCTCTCGGACGTAGCGCTTCGAGCGTGCGCATGAGCGGGTCATGCGCACGCACCTCGTTATTGCGATAAGCGCCGATCAATAACAGGTGCCGCACCTCAGGATGAATAACGAGATGCTCCAGAACATCGAGCGTGGCCGCATCGAGCCATTGCAGATCGTCCAGAAACAGCGCCAGCGGGTGTTCTCGCCGCGCGAACACACCGACAAATCGCCGGACGACCATCTGGAAGCGTGTCTGCGTCTCCTGCGGCGACAGTCCCGCAACCGGCGGCTGCTTGCCGATGATGAATTCGAGCTCGGGAACCAAATTGACGATCAGCGCGCCGTTTGGGCCGAGCGCCTCCCGCAAAGTCTCGCGCCACAGCCGAAGCTCCGCCTCACCCTGTCCAAGCAGCGGGCGGATCAGGCTTTGGAAGGCTTGCGCCAGCGAGGCATAGGGAATGTCGCGCTTGTACTGGTCGAATTTGCCGGATGCGAACAGGGCATGCGGCGAAACCAGCGCCTTGTGCAATTCGTTCACCACCGAGGATTTGCCAATGCCGGAATAGCCCGATACCAGCACGAACTCCGTGGCGCCATGCGCCACGACCCGCTCGAAGGCCGCGAGCAACGTCGCGACCTCAGCCTCGCGCCCGTACAGCCGTTCCGGGATCATGAGCCGGTCCGATGCGTCCTGCGTGCCCAGCGCAAACGCGTCGAGCCGTCCGCACGCCTGCCATAATGCGGCGCATCGGCGCAGATCAACCTCGACGCCGGCGGCCGTCTGGTAACGCTCCTCGGCGGTCTTCGCGAGCAGCTTCATCACCAGCGCCGAGAGCTGCGCCGGCACCGAGGCCACGCGTTCGCTGGGCGGCACCGGCTGCCGCGCAATATGGCAATGGATCCATTCCATCGGGTCGGCCGCAGCAAACGGCAGATTCCCCGTCAGCATTTCGTAGAAAGTGACGCCCAGCGCATAGAGATCGCTACGCGTATCGATCGACCGGTTCATCCGGCCGGTCTGCTCAGGCGCCATATAGGCGAGCGTTCCGGAAACGACCTCCGGTGGCGCCATGGCCTGGCGCTCTCGCGGTAGACGCGAGGCGAGACCAAAGCCAGTGAGCCGGACCTGATCGCCGGCATCGACCAGCACATGGGCCGGCTTGACGTCCTTATGGATCAAGCCGCGCCGATGCACCTGGCCGAGTGCCGCCGCAAGCTGGATGGCAATCCGCAGGAACTCTCCAATTTCAAACGGCGTTCCGGTCATCCGATCGAGCGTCCGGCCACCCGGATCCTCGAACACCAGAAGAATCCTCCCAGCCTCGCGCCGGAGCTCCAACGGCCGTACCGCCCAATGCGGGTCGAGCTCGGTGCGCAGGGCATATTCCTGCTCCAATCGCTTGACGACGGAAGCCGGCGGCGGATCGTGAACCGCCGTGAGCACCAGGACTGGCGAGGGAGAACCATCCGACGCGCATCGCGAAAGCCGCATTTCGCCATCCTCCCACAGTGTCTCGACGACACGAAGAAAGGAGGGAACCATCGCAGTCGAACCAGCGACTACTTTCATCATGCGACGATCCTACCCAAGCCCGACGGTGAGGGCTAGTATCTCCGCACAGAGATTATGATACTTTGAGCGGGTATGCCTTGCGGCGTCTTTCGCGGGCTTTTCGAACCAGCGCCAGATCTTAATCCAACCCGCTTGAACTTTGCGGACCACACACGTCTCAAAGGTTCTGACGGAGGACACGCCGGGCTCGATCGCGTTCCAGTCCCGCTTGGATCGCTTCAAGCAGCGCCTGCTTATTCAAAGGCTTGGTCAAGAACTCAATGGCCCCAGATTTCATCGCCTGAACAGACGTGGGAACGTCGCCGTAACCGCTGATAAATATGATGGGAAGGTCAACGCCCAATTTCATCAGGGCACGTTGGAAGTCAAGTCCGCTCATCCCCGGCATTTGGACATCAAGCAGAATACAACCTGGTGTGTCGGGAGGTTTCCGCTGGAGAAATTCATGCGCGGACAAGAAGGTTTCCGCCTTCAGGTTAATCGAACGAAGAAGATCCGCCAAAGCCTCACGCACCGACGGGTCGTCATCAATGACAAACACCACAGGCTCCTCCTTGCGGGAGACGGTTGCGGATGTGGCCATGATCCCTCCTACCGGGGCCGGATGGCAGCATGAACGGAAAGACGGCATCGCGGGGTTCGTCCGGCCTTACCCACAGACGCCTGCCACGGGCCTTCAAACTCGAGCGGCTGGCCGCCATCCCACACCCATGCTTCTACAGAACAGATGAAATATGGCAAACTTCCCAACGGTATTCCAGATGAATTTCAGAATCAAAACCCAATAAATCCGGTGACATTTCAGGAATGACCTTCTATTCCCGCTACCAGATTACGGCCATCCGTGCCACGACGACGGCGCCAGCCTCCGAACGATCGAACTTTTTTTTAGCGCCTGTTCCCGGGACGAGAAAATATGCCGTCGAGCCGGTGGGACAAACGCGATGAACGTGATACGATTTCTATAAAGGGCGGAATTCAACGGTCATCAGGGAATTCCCTGTCGCGTCGGCGTCGACATAGGGAGCTGAAATGAGCACCAAGGTTGCAATCGGCTGCCAAGGCGGTGGGAGCCAGACGGCCTTCACCGCTGGTGTGCTGAAGGCGCTGTCGGAGCACGGGCTGAGGGACAAGTTCGAACTCGTCGGCATTAGCGGAACCTCAGGTGGTGCGCTGTGTGCCACGCTCATCTGGTACGCGATCCGCAAAAACGAGACGCCAATCTGGGGCCGGCTGATCGATTTTTGGCGTGACACCACGACCCAAAATGAGTGGGAGCTGCTGATCAACGCCGCGCTCATCGATTGGATGCGCAAGGTCAACTCCGGCAATCTCGCGTCATTCCAGACCAGCCCGGGGATGCCGTTGATGCAGGCCATCAACCGGTTGGTGGTGCAGGTCCACCGGAAGGAATTCATAGACCTCGGGGCACTGCTGCGCAAGCATATCGACTTCGACGAAATTGCGTCCTGGGGACTGCAGCCGACAGGTCCGGTACTGGTCATCGGCGCCGCCAGCGTGCTGTCTGGGCGGTTGCGGAAGTTCGTTTCGACCCGGGAGGTGATCAAGATCGAGCACCTCCTGGCCTCCGCCGCCGTGCCCAGCCTCTTTCCGGCGGTCGAGGTCGACGGTGACGCGCTCTGGGACGGGTTGTTCTCCGACAACCCGCCGATCGACGACCTCGTGCGAAGGAGCGTTGTGGGCGAAGGCAACGTCCCGCATGAACTCTGGATTATCAAGATCAACCCCACGACGCGTGCGAAAATACCTGTGCTACCGGACGAGATCGCTGATCGGCGCAATCAGTTGGAGGGCAATATCTCGCTGTTCCAGAACCTCAAGCTGGTGGAAGTGCTCAACGATCTGATTCTGGGGGATGCATTCCGGCCAGGATTTCATATCGAGTACACGCAACCCATCCTGATGCCGAAAGCTTTCGCGGAGGGGCCTGACAAGCCGTATTTCATACCATGGATCGAGATGTCCGAGGAGATGCAGAAGTCACTGGACTACGAGGGCAAGCTCGACCGCAGCCCGGAAAATATCAACCGTCTGATCGCGCACGGCGAGGAACGCTGCCGGCTCTTCCTGGAAGAACGGGAGCGGTGCGTGGCTGCCGCCCCTCGGATCACGTCATGAGATCGTTCGCGGGCCACAGATTCGCCCTGGCCCTTGGCGGCGAACCTGAGACATACCTAGTACAACATCCCGTAAATATCTTTAATAAATGTTGGGCTGCAAGTAAGGCTGTAGGAGCGTGACGACGACCTCGGTCATCTCGTCGAGAGACCCCGTGCCGGGCAGCGGTTCCCATCGGCCATTGTGGCTACGAAAGGCGGCACTATAACGATTGCGGCTGAGTTCAGTGAGGCGCGCCACAACCGTTGCCTCCTCATCGTCCAGACGTTTGATCAGCAGGTGACACCCATAGGCTTGCGTGACGATCTGCTCATGGCCGAGTAGGCGGCGCAGTTGACGCTGGAGTTCGGCTGCGGAGTGTCTGGCGGGTAAAGCTGGCATGTCGTTCCTCGATTATGATGCGCCGGTTTGCAGCGGATAGCCCCGGAAACTCCATTTGAAAGGGCGTGCCGCCTGATTATGCTCGTGGATGAACTGCTCGGTGCGCTCGCGCAGGTGCGCGGTGCTGGTGTGGCTGGCGTGGCGTAGCACCCGGCGCGTGTAGCGGGCGAACCACAGTTCGATCTGATTGACCCAGCTCGCATGCAGGGGCGTGAAGTGGAAGTGAAACCGCTCGCCGTGCCGTGTGTTAAACGCCTGCCAGACAGCCCGTGCGCAATGCGTGTTCAGATTGTCCCAAATGACGTGTATCTGTTTGTTCGGGTGCGCGTGTAGCGCGACAATCTGGGTGAGAAAGAGCGACAATCAGGATGAGAAAATCTGACCGCGATGGGGGGAGGATATCTGGTCGGCGATTGAATGCAAGGGATAATTCGCCGTTGATTGTCGCGGCGCGTCAATCAGACTGTTGGTGTGGTGCGGCTGTTTTGATCGTCTGGTGTGCTGCTGGCCGCCCTCTGGTTCGTTTGTTGTCGAGCGCGACACGACGCCGGTAGCTTTCAACATTCATTTCAATGATGGTGGCGTGGTGAACGAGGCGATCCACGGCCGCGAGAGTCATTGCCTGGTCTGGGAAAATTTTGTTCCATTCACCAAAAGCCTGATTTGCGGTTATCAGGATGGAACGATGTTCATAGCGGCGGCTGATCAGCTCGAAGAGGACGGAAGTTTCGGCCTGATCCTTGGTGACATAGGAAATATCGTCGAGAATCAGCAGATGATAACGATCGAGTTTTGAGATGGCGGCTTCGAGGGCGAGTTCGCGGCGTGCGATCTGGAGGCGTTGAACGAGATCGGTGGTTCTGGTGAACAGGACGCGGAATCCGGCTTCGACGAGGGCGAGGCCGATGGCGGCACTGAGATGCGATTTTCCGGTTCCGGCTGGACCGAACAACAATAGATTGGCGCCGGTATCGAGCCAGGTATTGCCGGAGGCCAGCGCCATGATGTGGGCCTTGCTGATGACGGGTACGGCATTGAAGTCGAAATTGTCGAGGGTTTTTCCAATCGGCAAATGGGCATCGAGCAAGTGACGCTCGATGCGCCGTCGCTCGCGTTCGGCCAGTTCATGTTCGGCGAGCGCTGCGAGGAAGCGCGCGGCTGGCCAACCTTCCTTGTCCGATTGGGCGGCGAGATCTGGCCAGAGATGTTTGATCGCCGGTAGGCGGAGTTCGTTCAGCAGAAAGGCGAGACGCGCGGCGTCGGCCGCATTGTTGCGGGTCATTTATACGGCCCCTCTGGTGCGAACGGTGGCCAGTTCGTCGTAAAGGCCGAGTGACACCGTTTGGATCATGACCCCGGGCAAGCTGGCGGTTGCGGGCCGGAAGCGCTCGCGCAAGAGGTCGAGACAGGGCAAGTGGCCGGCGTCCAGTTCGGCATCGAGTGCTTGGGCAAGCTCGGCCTCGCAGGCGTAATCATGCGCCAGCGCCAGCAATTCGACGGTGATTTTGCAGGCGACCTTGTCGGATCTCTGGTCCATCAAGGCATCGAAGGCCCGGGCATAGGCTGGTCGGGGAAAGATATGGTCGCGATAGACCAGGTTGCGCAGCGCCATCGGCTTGCGGCGCAGGGCATGGATGATGTGGCGATAATCAATGACGTGACCATGCTTGCCGCTGGCCGGCTGCGCCCGGCCACGGGCGAGGCTGAGCACGTGGCTGGCACCGAGGAAACATTCGAGCCGGTCATCGTAGAGCCGCACGCGCAAGCGCTGGCCGATCAGCCTCGCCGGTACGGAATAGAACACTTTACGCAGGACGAAACCGCTGGAGGATGTGACCTGAATGAGGCTTTCTTCGTAGTCGATGGTGCGGTTGGCCGGCAGGCGCTTGAGAGCGATACGTTCGATATCGATTGCTTTGCTGCGATGGGCGTTGTGGCGGGAGAAGAGCTCGTCGATAAAACGGCGATAGACTTTCAGATCATCAAACGCGCGACTGCCGCGCAGCAGCAAGGCGTCCTCGAGGGCTTTTTTGGTGTGCCCGTGGGCGCTTTCTATGGTGCCGTTCTCATGGGCGATGCCGGTATTGTTGCGGGTGGGCTCCATGTCGAAATGCGCACAAAGTGCCGCATAGCGTGTGGTCAGGTCGTCGATCGCGGCCCGATCGAGATTGCGAAACGCTGCCGAGAGGCTGTCGGTACGATGCCGCATCGGTACGCCGCCCAGAGCGAACAGGGCGTTTTGCAGCCCCACGGCGAGAGCTGAGAAGCTCTCGCCGCCCAGGATCACGTGGCCATACTCGAAGCCGGAATAGGCCATCCGGAAATGGTACAGGATATGGTCCAACACCGCGCCGGCGATGGTCACGCCGAGGCCGGATAGGTCGGTAAAATCCGACAGACCGAGTTCACCGGGGGGATGGACCTGGCGGAACATGACGTCCTGGGCCGGCCCATGCAGACCGCGCCACTGCTTGATCCGGCGTTCCAGCGTGCGCCGAACGCCGGCATCGATCTGCGGATGCCGGCGGCGCAACTCGTCCAGGATGGCAATGGCGCGAAGGCTTGGGGCGGCGGTGAGCATCGGCACGATCTCGCTGTCCCAGACCGCTTCCAGCGGGTCGGGACGGCGGCGCCCGCGCGGTGCCTTGGGTTCAACGGACGCCTGCGGAGCTCGCTCGATCCGATAGGCGGTCGCTGTACTGAAACCGGTCTTGGCCGCGGCTTGCTGGGGGGTGTTCCCCTCGGTGCGAAATTTCATGAACAACTTCTTCTGCTGAACGGTGATCGGGCGACCGGTCAAAGTTGCGGCTCCTATAATGGAGCCAAACCTTATCCGGCCGATCACGGTCAGCCAGACGCCCCAAAAAAAGGGACCGAATCCGGGCTGGGGGTCTGCTCGGGCTACGCCCTCGCAGGCCCCCAGCCCGGATTCTCATCCTGATTGTCGCGCATTCTCATGTTGATTGTCGCGCGGCATGCGCGAGCGCCACGCGCTCCATGAAGGCGACCAGGTCATCCTGGGTGCGCCGCTCGCGGCACTCTGCCAACGCCTGGCCGCTATGAACATCGAATGCGGCGATCAGCGTCTGGGTGCCATGGCGGACATATTCGAATTCGCGACGACGCAGCCGGCCCGGCGCTGGCGCGCGCCCCGGATGCTTGCGCTCAATGGCTTGAATTCCAGTCTTCTCATCAATGCTGAGCACCACTGCGTTTTTGGGCGCCTTGCGATACAGCTCGCAGATCACGTTGACCTTTTCGCGAAAGGCCGGATCAGGACTGTGTAACCATTGCCTGACCCGGTGCGGGCGCACATCGCCGGCCTGCAGGATACGTTGCATATGGCTGCGGCTGATCTGTTCGACGATGCCGCGCTCGATTGCGCGCACCACAATCTCGTCCAGCGTTGGCGTGACGCGCCCCTCGGGTTCTGGCGCTTCACATGCCAGCGCAATCAACTGCAGTCGCGTTTCCTGCGTGATGCGTGGCGGGCGGCCGCTGCGCTCACCCTCGCGTAGGCCCCGCGCACCTTGCTGGGCGATGCGCCTGCGCCACGCGCTAACCGTCTGCACTGAGACACCCAGCTCCCGCGCAATCACGGTATTCGAATGTCCCTCGTGGGCCCACAGGGCGATCCGCGCCCGCATCACATCCCGTTGGGCCGCTGTCCTGCGTTCGATCAGCGATAGCAGCTCAACTTGTTCCTTCTTGGCCAGCTTCACTGGCGTTGCATGACGACCTCGGCTCATCCCGACATGTTAGCCCAAGCACTTAATTATTCAAGCTATTTACGGGATGTTGTACTAGGCAAATTTTAGCGATGTCTCAGACTTATGACTTCATGGTGGCTCTCGCACGTACATACGCACCTCCTCCGGCCCGTCTCCTCGATTTTGGATGCGGTGGAGGCGAGATCGTTGATCTGGCCTCAGCGGCCGGCTTTGACGCCTACGGCGTCGATACGTTCGAGGATATGTGGGAGCAATACGAGACAGCAGCGCGCGGCCGAGGCAGCCGCATCCTCCGAGTGTCCCCCGGCGAGCCCCTGCCCTTCGAGGATGGCAGGTTCGACCTCGTGGTCAGTAACCAAGTATTCGAACACATTGCCGACCTCGCGCCAGTGGGCTCAGAGCTGGCCCGACTACTCCGCCCTGGCGGCGCACTTATCACGATCTTTCCTACTCGGGAGATTTTTGTCGAACCCCACCTGAAGGCGCCTTTCGTCCACTGGCTTACCCCTGGATCAGCGTCTCAACGTGCTGCCTTGCGTGTGAGTCACGCGCTGAGATTGTGCAATCGGCCTGATCAGGATCGGCAGAGTTGGATAAACGAAGAGCAATACAACCTCGAAAAACATATCTTCTATCGAACGGCAGCCGCAGCCGTTGATGTGCTCACCCCCTGGTTCGACCTTTGGGCGCGTGACGAGGCAATATTTCTTCGCCATCGTCTTGCCCTGCATTCACGGTTCGCCAAAGCCGCCCAGCTTCCTCGCATGCTCGATCCATTATTCGCGCAGGCAACACTTCGCTTTGCCAACGCCGTTCTCATCTTCAAACGCCGCGAAATTGGGCCGAAAGTGAATAGTCTAACCTAATCTCCTTGGTGGTGACGGTTAAATTGCGCGGTGCCGGAGGGCCTGTTGATGCCGCAGGGACGCAATGCGATGTCCGATCGGATCAAACAGACCGACAAGGAAACCACGATCGCGCGGCATTGCCTGACTTTCATGTAACTTGATCAGGATCAAGGAAAAATCCTCCTAGGAAGGCTAGGCTACCAAATTACACGAAATCGGGACGACCGCATTATGCCTGCTTCCGCCGCGACCATCATGACTCGCAATGTTGTTTCAGTTAGCCCTGGCGCGAGTGTGCCAGAAATCGCTGCCTTGCTTACCAAGCATGGAATTAGCGCCGTACCCGTCATTGACGCTTCCGGTAAATTGCTCGGGATGGTCAGTGAGGGGGATTTGATGGCGCCGTTCAACAAAAAAAGCCAGGAACGACGCGCCTGGTGGCTCGAAATGTTAGCGGAAGGCAAATCCCTCGCACCGGAGTTTCTCGAATATATAAGCCTAGATCACCATATCGCTGCAGATTTGATGACACGAAATGTCATTACGGCAAACGAGACAGCAACAATTCCGGAAATCGCCGATCTGCTCATGAAAAATCGGATCAAGCGCATGCCCATTTTGCGCGATGGGCGTGTGGTTGGAATCGTCAGCCGAGCAGATATCGTGCACGCTCTGACACGCCATATAGATATGAGGCAGCCGTAGAGCAATTAAATTTTTAACCCGTCGAGAAGGAGCCGAAAATGACAGATACACAAATTGATGTAAAAAAGAATAACGCCCCTGCATCAAGCCAGACAGGCGCCTTGTGGCGTTCATTTCGAGATGAGTTCGATCAGCTTTTCGACCGGTTTACCAAGAATATCGCGCCATGGCCTCTCTCGTTCCCGGCTTTCGGCGGCGCCAGCTCAGCGCCATCCGTGGCCTCCTGGCTTGCGGCGCCCTTACCTTCGGTTGATGTGACCGAAGATGACAAAGTTTATACCGTCACGGCGGAATTGCCCGGCCTGGCGGCGGAGGATGTCGACGTTTCGGTTAAAGGCGGCAATCTCGTCATCAAGGGTGAGAAGCAGCACGAGACAAAGAAGGAGGAAAAGAACTATTACCTCGCCGAGCGCTCGTACGGCGCATTCGAGCGTAGTTTCTATCTCCCGGAAGGCGTTGACCGCGACCACATCAAGGCTGAAGTTTCGAAAGGCGTTTTGACGGTGATACTGCCGAAGACAGAAGCCGCCCAGGCGAATACCAGGAAGATTGACGTCAAAGCCACGTAACTGCTCATGGTAAGGCGGGCTGTTTTGAACCCGCCTTTGCCGCGCCGACTTTTTAGTTATTGTTTGCAATTATTGGATCCCCGTTAATATGCACGCAATGGTGTTCGAGAGCCCGCGAAAACTCTTGCAACCGCGGATATGCGATGCGCCGGAACCCGGGCCGGGTCAGGTTTTGGTAAAAGTCTACGCTTGCGGTGTTTGCCGGACGGATTTGCATATACTGGATGCTGAGCTACCAAACCCGAAGCCGCATCTAATACCTGGGCATGAAATCGTCGGCATTGTACTTGCCGTAGGTTCCAGCGTGGCGCGTTTTACCCCTGGAGCACGTGTCGGGATTCCCTGGCTAGGTTGGACCTGCGGCGCTTGCGAATATTGCAAATCTGGCCGCGAAAATCTTTGCCCTCGCGCGCGGTTCACCGGCTACCAGATCGACGGTGGCTATGCCGAACAAGCGGTCGCGGATGCGCGATATTGTTTCCCGATACCTGCAGCCTATACGGATACCGAAGCAGCCCCCCTGCTTTGTGCTGGACTGATCGGCTATCGCACCCTGCGTATGGCCGGAGATGCGCGGCGGATCGGCTTCTACGGTTTTGGTGCGGCCGCGCATATCGCGGCACAGGTGGCCCGTCATGAAGGACGCAAGATCTTCTCATTTACCCGCCCGGGCGATGCTGCTGCCCAGGTTTTTGCGCGCGAGATTACAAACGGCTGGGTAGGCGGTTCCGATGAAATGCCTCCGGAACAATTGGATGCGGCGTTGATTTTCGCGCCCATCGGCGCCTTGGTACCGGCAGCATTACGGGCACTCGCGCCAGGCGGTACAGTCGTATGCGGTGGCATCCATATGAACGAAATACCGGCCTTTCCTTACGAAATTCTCTGGCATGAACGCGCGATCCGCTCTGTGGCTAATCTGACAAGACGCGATGCTGAGGCTTTTTTGGAACTTGCGCCGAAAATCCCGATTGTAACGACGACACAGCTTTATGCATTGTCCAAGGCGAATACGGCGCTTGAAGATTTACGGACCGGTCGGCTCTCAGGCGCTGCTGTACTCATTCCCGATTAGCACAGCACAATATTTTCTCGCTTTCCGATCTTTCGGCGGTCATTTCATGATCACCCGTCTTTGAACCATGCAACTGGCATCACGTAATTTTATTCCGCGCAGGATGCTCAGCCGGAAGCCATTGCCGTAAATGTGGCCATAATTTGTCATCAGGTACCTTCGTAAGATCCTTCGTTAACATACCCATTATCTTCGCCTGCGTTGTGGTATTCAACGCGCCGCGTATGACATTCAAACTATCGGCGGGAGCGGCGAGCGCCATCACGAGCAGCGGCATCGCACCTGCCAGGCTGGCCAGAAACAGCGCACCGGCCATGAGCAAAAATCGGCCAGTCATCAGGCGCATCGCCGATAATGCGTGACCACGCCCGGCAAACTGGTGAACATTCCACCAGAGCCCCCGAAAATGCAGTGATCCCAGCACGAAACCACCGCCGAAGCTGAGCAACGCCGTCCAGATCGAGGGCTGGGCGAAGTGCAGCGGGCTCATGCGCTGTTTATCCATTTCCACGCCGACCAGCAGCCAAGCCCGAGCCCGGCCATCAAGAATGGCGCGGTCCAGAACAGCCCCGAATGCAGCCGGCCATCCAGCCATCTGCCCGCAAAAATGCCGATCAGCATGGGCACGACGATGATCCAGCCCAGCACGCCGATCTGCGCCAGGCGTTGCGCAACCGAGGATCGCCTTCCCGCAGCCAGCGCCAATGGCGTTCCTTGTGCCGGCGCACAATCCGCAGGAGTGGGTCGGATTCCTCGGGTTCTTTCATGTGAGCATTCCAGCACCGCGGCCATCGCCCCGTAGGCAGCGCACGATCTGGCGGATGGCGTTTAATTGCAGGCGTGCCTGTTCGACACGCTCAACCCGCTCGGCCTCGATATCACCACGGAAGCGAGCGAGAACCTCTGCATCGAGGGTGGCGAGGTCATCGCCGAGCACGCCCTCACGCGTGGCGACGGAAATGCTCTGGCCACCGGTCACGGCAAGAATCCCCCGGCGTACCGCGCAATAGCGCCTGCCGCCGGAGGCGGGCTGCCAGCTCACCACGGAAATCGCCAGGCTGGTCATGAAGGCGGCATGCCCCGGCAGGATGCCAAAACTCCCTGTCTCGTCCTCGGCCCGTAGCGCCAATACAGACTCATCATCGACCAGCACCATGAGCGGCGTCGTGATCCTCAGCTTCATGCGTGTGATTCCTGCGCGATGGCGGCGTCTTCCTTCCGTCGCGCCTCCTGCAAACTCCCGACCATATAAAGCGAGCTCTCCGCCCAACCATCCGTCTCGCCATCCAGGATCGCGCGGCAACCTTCCAGCGTGTCTGCGAGCCTCACGCTGCGGCCTGGCGTGCCTGTAAACGCCTCGGTCACCATGAAGGGCTGGCTGAAGAACCGCTGCAGCCTGCGGGCGCGGGCGACGATCAGGCGGTCGCCTGCCCCTAGCTCCTCGACGCCGAGCAGCGCGATAATATCCTGCAATTCCTTGAACCGGGCTAAAATCTGGCGGGCGCGTTCAGCGATACGGTAATGCGCCTCGCCGACCACCAGCGGATCGAGCAAACCCGAGGATGAGGTCAGCGGATCGATCGCCGGATAAAATGCCTGCGCCGCCAATTCTCGGGAGAGCATGACGGTGCTGTCCATATGGCTGGAAATCGCCGTCACGGCCGGGTCGGTAAAATCATCCGCCGGCACGTAGACGGCCTGGATCGCGGTCACCGCCGCACCCGCGACCGAGGCGATGCGTTCCTGCAACGAGGCAACGTCCGTGGTGAGGGTCGGCTGATAGCCGACCCGCGATGGCAAGCGTCCGAGGAGGCTCGAGACCTCGGCCCCCGCCTGCACGAAGCGGAAAATATTATCCATCAACAACAATACGTTCTGATGTCTTTGATCGCGGAAATACTCGGCAATGCTCAGCGCTGTCAGCGGCACGCGGAAGCGCGCACCGGGCGGTTCGTTCATCTGGCCGTAGACCAACACCGTACGGGCGAGCACGCCGGAGCCCCGCATATCCGTCAGCAGCTCATGCCCCTCGCGCGAGCGCTCGCCGACGCCCGCGAAAACCGAAATGCCCTGGTATTTGTCCACCATGGCGTGGATTAGCTCCATGACCAGGACGGTTTTTCCAACGCCGGCGCCACCGAACATCGCGGCCTTGCCGCCTTCAGCCATTGGCGTGAGCAGGTCGATCACCTTGATACCGGTCTCGAAAATCCTGTCCGCCGACCTTTCTTCAGCCAAGGCAGGCGGCGGGTTGTGGATGCACCGGGTGGGCGTATCTGGGGGGAGAACCGGGCCGTGATCGCGCACGTCGCCGACGACGTTGAGCAGCCGTCCGAGTACGGCATTTCCAACCGGAACCGATATCGGCGCCCCAGTGGAATGCACAGACGTGCCGCGCGCCAAGCCGACGGTCGCCTGCAGCGCAATGGCCCGGACGGTTGCAGGATCAACATGACCATGGACTTCAAGGATCAGCTTTTCCGGCCGGTCCCAAGCGACCGAGAGCGCTGTGTTGATGGGCGGCAGGGCACCGCCGCGAAAACACACATCCACGACAGCACCATGTATCGAAACAACCTCCCCCGTGAAAGCAGCAGGTTCCATGACATTCCATTAAACGAAATGGATGCTGACAACGTTGATCCGGATCAAAGCAGGTCAAGAAACTGCCCGGTAACGGGTTGATTGAGAGATTTGCGAAACCGTATCCTGCGGAGTGCATGAAAGCACGCCAGCCATCGCCATGACGAGGCGGGCGCTGTATCAGGCCGAGAGCATACGCGTTACCCGGGTTGAGCCCCGCACCACGCAGCGGCCGCCGAGCACCACCTTGCGCACGGGCGCGTCAGGAGCCTCCAGCCGCTGCTGCAGCAGCAGCATCGCCGTGCGGCCGATTTCCGCCACCGGCTGCTCGATGACGGTAAGGCCAGGTCCGGCCAGCTCCGTCCAGCTCTCATTGTCGAAGCCGGCCACGGCCAAGTCTCCCGGTATGCGCTTATGCGCCGCGCGGACAGCCTTGACCACGCCCATCAGCAGCAGACCATTACTGGCAATCACCGCCTCGGGCGCATGGCCTTGGGCGAACCAGCTCGCCGTTTCAGCCTCCGCGGCCTCGACGCTCGGCGCCACGAAGCGCGCTTCCGGGGATAGGTCTAGGCGCTGCATCGCGGCGACAAAACCGGCATGGCGTTCAATGCCCGTGGTGCTGGCATTTCCGAACAGACCGGCAATGCGGCGGTAACCCTGCCCGTGGAGGTGCTCGACCAGCATGGCGGCGGCGGCGGCATTGTCCAGCACCACCGCGTCCTGGACGCTGGCCATCTCCGCGCGGTCAATCAGTACGATCGGGAAGCTCGGCTTCTGTCGGATCAACCGGCCGACACTGGACCGGGTCGGCGCGAAAATAACGCCGGTGACGCGCTCTTCCTCCATCAACTGCAGATACATTGATTCTTTCTGCGGGTTTTCGTCCGTGTTGCAAAGGATGACCCGCAGCCCGGCCTTGTAGGCCGCATCCTCCACGGCGCGGGCAACGGCAGTAAAAAAGGGGTTGCAGATATCCGCTACGATCAGCCCGATGGTCTGCGATTCCTGCGAGCGCAGCCGCCGGGCAGAAAGATTAGGCCGGTAGCCTGTGCGGCGCACGGCGTCCTCCACCTGGGCCCGTAATGCTGCACTCACCTTGCCGCCCCCCAAGGCGCGCGACACCGTTGCCGGAGAAACACCCGCCGCCCGGGCGACATCCTTGATGCTGACAGTCATTGTTTCGCCGCTTTATAGAAATCGTTCTCAAAGAATTCAGCACATCAGCCCCAGGTTCTGCAAGGATTTAGAGGCATTAATGCAGCAAAGCCTTTTCACTTTGTAAAATAGTGCTTGACGCCAATTCGTGAAAACGTTTTCATGCATACAAAAATTTGGGGAAACATCCGATGTCACTTGCCATGGAAGACGCCCTACTGGGGCGTGAACTGGTCCGTCTCTACGCCGCCCCCACGAGCAAGGAAGCGGCCATCAGCGAGGCATGCCAGCTACTGATCACCGCCGGCTGCGTGGCGCCGGATTTCGCCGGGAGCATGCTGCGACGCGAGGCGGTGGCGAATACGTATCTCGGCCATGGCGTGGCCATTCCGCACGGGCTCGGCGGAGACAAGGATCTGGTCCGGCGCGATGGCATCGCCGTGCTGCAGGTGCCGGGCGGCATCGCGTGGAACCCCGGACAGACGGCACGGCTGATCGTGGCCATCGCGGCGCGGGGTGACCGGCACATCACCCTCCTACGGCGGCTGACCCGGTTGATCCAAAATGAAACGCGGCTTGAGGCACTGTTCACGACCCGCGACGCCAGCGAGATCATCAACGCCCTCACCCAGGACAGCGCCGTATCGCCTCCGGCCTCTGTGGCAGCCGACCTGGCGGAGAATTTCGACTGGGTGGTGGACTACCCGGCCGGGCTGCACCTGCGCCCGGCCTCTGCTTGGATAGAAACCGTGCGCGCCACCGGCCTGCACGTGCAAGTGCGGCATGGCAACGAGACGGCAGATGCCCGCAACCTCGTGGCGCTCCTGCAGCTTGGCCTGCGCCTGGGCGACAGGATCACCATCTCCGCCGAGGGCGAGAACGCGCAGGCTGGGCTTGCCCGGCTGCAGGCGCGCATTGCCGGGCTGACGACGCAGGAAAAGGCGGATGCCGCCAAGACCGCATCCCGCGCTGCCGCACCGCCACAGCGCGGCTGGGTGCCGCCGGGCGAGCTGCCCTTCATTCAGGGCATTCCCGCCAGCCCCGGCATCGCCATCGGCAGGCTACATGCGCTTGCCACCCATGAACCGCAGATTACGGATGTCCCGGCCTCGCTCATGGACGGTGGCACTGCCCTGAACGAGGCGCTCACCGCCACCCGCCAGCAGATGGTCGCGCTGATCGACGATACCGCCCGGCGCCTCGGCCCGCAGGATGCCGCCATCTTCAAGGCGCAAGCGGAACTGCTCAACGATTCCGATCTCATCACCCTCACCTGCCAGCTGATGGTGGGGGGGCATGGCGTCGCATGGTCCTGGGCCGAAGCGGTGAACCGCCTGGCGGCGCGACTCCGCGCACTGGGCAACCCCGTGCTGGCTGCACGTGCGGCGGATTTGCACGATGTCGGCCTCCGCGTGCTGGCGAAGCTTGCCCCCTCCACCGCCATCGGCTCACTGCGCGAGCTGCCGGAGGCGCCTTGCATCATTGCCGCCAAGGATCTCTCCCCCTCCGACACCGCAGCACTGGACATGAGCCGGGTGATCGGCCTGGCCCTGAGCCATGGGGGGCCGACCTCGCACACCGCTATTCTCGCGCGCACACTGGGGCTGCCCGCCATCGTGGCCGGCGGCGCCACACTGGAAGGTGTAGACGGCGGGGCCGTGGCGATCATTGATGGCCTGAACGGCCGCCTCTACCTCTCGCCCTCCGAGGCGGATATCGCCTCGGCCCGCGCCTGGGCGGCGGCGCTGCAGGCGCAGCATGCGGCGGAGATGGCCAAGCGCGCCGAACCCGCCACCACCAAGGACGGCGCGCGCCTGGAAATCGCGGCCAACGTGAACCGCCCGGACCAGGTGAAGCTGGCCTTGCAGGAGGGCGCCGAGGGGGTCGGGCTGATGCGCACGGAATTCCTGTTCCTCGAAGCGAGCGCCAGCCCCACCGAGGAAGAGCAGTTCGAGACCTACCGCGCCATGGCTCAGGCGCTCGAGGGGCGGCCGCTGATCATCCGCGCCCTCGACATAGGCGGCGACAAACAGTTGGCGCATCTGAACCTGCCCCGGGAGGATAATCCGTTCCTCGGTGTCCGCGGCGCCAGGCTATTGCTGCGTCGCCCGGATCTGCTGCTGCCGCAGCTGCGTGCCATCTACCGCGCCGCGGCTGAGGGCGGAGAGATTTCCATCATGTTCCCGATGGTCACATCCGTCGGTGAAATCCTGCGCCTGCGCGAAATTTGCGAAGACGTGCGCGTCAGCCTGAACGGGCCGAAACTGCCCGTGGGCATTATGGTCGAGGTGCCCGCCGCCGCCGTGCAGGCCAACCTTCTGGCCGAGCATTGCGATTTCTTCTCCATCGGCACCAACGACCTGACGCAATACACGCTGGCCATGGACCGGCAGAACCCGGAACTGGCGGCGGAGGCGGACGGGATGCATCCGGCCGTGCTGCGGCTGATCGCACAGACCGTGGCAGGTGCGCAGAAGCACGGGCGTTGGGTTGGCGTTTGCGGCGGCCTTGCCGGCGATCCGTTCGGCGCGCTGCTGCTCGCCGGGCTTGGCGTCCAGGAACTATCGATGACGCCGCGTGACATTCCGGCGGTGAAGGCGCGGCTGCGCGATGCGGAGTTTACGGCGCTTGCGGCACTGGCGCAGCGTGCGCTCGCCGCTGCGACCGCCGCCGATGTGCGCGCTTTGGCCGAAAACGCCCCGTGACCGCTGCCGCGCTTACCATCACGCTGAACCCGGCGATCGACCAGACCATCCGGCTCGATCGCCTGCGCCCCGGTGATGTGCACCGAGGGCATGGCGTCAGCTTCCATGCCGGCGGCAAGGGCGTGAACGTGGCGAGTTGCTTGGCCGATTGGGGCGGCGGCGAGGTGACCGCCTCCGGCCTGCTCGGGCTGAACAACATCTCGCATTTCGAGGCGCTGTTCAACGCGAAGCAAATCACCGACGCCTTCATCCGCATTCCCGGCGAGACACGCACCAACATCAAGCTCAGCCATGATGGTGAAACCACGGACATCAATCTCCCCGGGCTCACCCCTGGCCCCGAGGCATTGGCGGCGGTGATCTCACGCATCACCTCCCTGGCCACCACAGGCACGCTGGCGCTGCTGGCTGGTACCTTGCCCGGCGGGGTGGACGATCATGTTTATGCAGCACTGACCGAGGCGCTGACGAAGCGCGGCGCGCGTGTGTTGCTCGACACCAGTGGCCCCCCGCTGACAGCCGCGCTGGCCGGGACCGTGCAACCCTTCTGCGTGAAACCTAACCGCGCCGAGCTGGAACATTTCATCGGGCATAGCCTCAACAGCGACGCGGCGCTCATCGAAGCGGCGCGCGGGCTGACGGTACGCGGCGTGCAGCTCGTCGTGGTCTCGCTCGGGGCCGAGGGCGCGCTGTTCGTGACGCAGCGCCAGGTTCTCCGCGCCGCTCTGCCCGCGTTGCGCGTGACCAGCACGGTCGGCGCCGGAGACGCGATGGTCGCCGGCATCATGGCCGCACTGCGGGAAGCGGCCGGGCTGGAACGCCTTGCGCGCCTCTCCACCGCCTTTGCCGCCGGAAAGCTCACCCTTGCCGGGCCCAACCTGCCGCCTCGTGGGCAGATCGAAGCGCTCGGCGCCGATGTCCGACTTCAAATCGTCCAATAAAAAAGGAGTTTTCAGATGAGCGATATCATCGCATCGGTTTCCGCCGGGGGGGCGACCGTCACCGGGGTGCTGGCCGCGCAGGCGCTGCGCAAGGCGGCCAGCATTCAAGGCAAAAGCATCGAAGTGGAAGTGCGCACCGCCGAGGGCGTGCTGAACAAGCTTAGCGCGGCGCAGACCAAGGATGCGAGCATTGCCATACTGGTGGGTGAAGGCGCTGCCGTGCCGGATGGTGCTGTCGTGGGCAAGACCATCCGCGCGACCGTGGACCAGGTGTTGGCCGACGCCGCCGCCGTTTTCCAGGACGCCAAGTCTCCAGGCAAGAAGATCGTTGCCATCACCTCCTGCCCCACCGGCATCGCGCACACCTTCATGGCGGCAGAAGGGCTACAACAGGCGGCAATCGCCCTGGGGCATGAGATTTCGCGTGGAGACGCAGGGCTCCGTCGGCGCGCAGACATCGCTGACGGCGGGAGAAATCGCCGCAGCGGACCTCGTCATCATCGCCGCCGACAAGCCGGTGGAACTCTCCCGCTTCGCGGGCAAAGCACTCTACGAGACCGGCACCAAAGGCGCCATCAATGACGGACAGACCACAATCCGCCGGGCCTTCGCAGAGGCGAAGCTGCAGGGCGGGGCCGCCATTGCCGGCGCTCCGTTGAAAGCCGCCGGCACCCAGGCCGGGCCGTACAAGCACCTGATGTCCGGTGTTTCCTTCATGATCCCCTTCGTTACCGCGGGCGGGTTGCTCATCGCGCTGGCTTTCGCCTTTGGCGGCATCTACGCCACGGAGCCGGCGGCGGCGCACAGCTTCGCGGGCGCCTTGTTCCAAATCGGCGCGAAATCTGCCTTCACCTTGTTCGTACCGATCCTGGGAGGATTCATCGCCTATTCCATCGCCGACCGTCCTGGCCTTGCCCCGGGCATGATCGGCGGGTTGCTCTCCTCGCTGCTCGGCGCGGGCTTCCTCGGCGCGATCGCCGCCGGATTCCTCGCAGGCTATTCAACGCAATATTTGAAACGGATCATCAAGCTGCCACGCGCCTTACAGGGACTAATGCCGGTGCTGATCCTGCCGCTGCTGGGGGCACTGATCACGGGGCTCGCCATGATCTATGTCATTGGCACGCCGATCGCGGAAATCCTCTCGTTCCTCACCAACTTCCTGAAATCCATGCAGGGCTCCTCTGCCATTGTGCTCGGATTGCTACTTGGCGGGATGATGGCGTTCGACATGGGCGGGCCGGTGAACAAGGCGGCCTATACCTTCGCGGTCGGACTGCTCTCCGCCCAGGTCTACACACCGATGGCGGCGGTGATGGCCGCCGGCATGACCCCGCCGATGGCGATCGCCCTTGCCACATGGCTGTTCCCTACCCGCTTTACCGAGGAGGAGCGCGAAGCCGGGATCTCCGCTGGCGCGCTGGGTCTATCCTTCATCACAGAGGGGGCCATTCCCTTCGCCGCTCGCGATCCGTTCCACGTCATCCCGGCCAACATGATCGGCTCGGCACTGGCCGGTGCCATCTCCATGCTCGCGGGCGTGGAACTGAAGGTTCCGCATGGCGGCATCTTCGTCCTGCCCATCCCCGACGCCGTCACCCATCTGGGCCTCTATGTCATCGCCATCGGCGCCGGCACTGTTGCAACGGCGCTCATCCTTGGAACTATAAAGCCGAAACTCTCCACCCAAACCGCATAAGGCAACCCTCCTTTATGAGGATATGGGCAGGGCATGGTAGATCGCCTGCGTGTGGCGGGCGATCATCGCTTCCTCGTCGGTCGCTATGACGTGGACTTTAATGCTGCTGTCTGGCGTACTGATGCAGTTGGCATTTGCCGCGTTAGCGGCCGCGTTGAGCCGCAGGCCGAGCCAGGCCAGACGGTCGCAGACCGCGGCGCGGATCGCCGGGGCGTGCTCGCCAATTCCGGCGGTGAAGATCAGTCCATCCAGCCCGCCCAGCGCGCTGACCAGCCCCCCGGCCTCGATCGCGATCTGATATGTAAAAAGGTCGATCGCTTCTTTGGCGTGCGGGTTGTCGCTGGCCAGCAATGTGCGGACATCGTCGCTGATACCGGAGACGCCTAGCAGCCCGCAGCGGCGGTAAAGCATATCCTCGATATCACCGAAGCTATGGCCATGTGCGCCAAGATATAGCAGCACGCCTGGGTCGAGGCGGCCGCAACGGGTGGCCATTACCAGCCCATCAAGCGCGCTGAAGCCGGTGGTAGTAGCGATGCTGATGCCATTACGGAGCGCGCATAGGCTGGCGCCGGAGCCGAGATGTGCTGCAATCACCCGTCCCCTCGCCAGAGCCGGTGACTGCTTTTGCAGGCGGCCGGCGATATACTCATAGGATAGGCCATGAAAGCCATAGCGTCGCACGCCGGCGGCCGCTATCTCTCGCGGCAGGGCGAACTGCCGGGCTACCGCCGGCAACGTATGATGAAACGCCGTATCGAAACACGCCACCTGCGCCAGCACCGGGCGGGCGGCGACAATGGCGCGGATCGGCGCCAGGTTATGCGGCATATGCAGTGGATCGAGCGGCGTCAGCGCATCTAAATCCCGCAGCAGTGCCGGCGTTACCAATGCAGGTTCGATGTGATCTGCGCCGCCATGGACGATGCGGTGGCCAACGGCGACAAGGCCTCCACGGTCGAGATGTGCCTCCGCGAAAGTGAGCAACGTGTCGAGCGCGTCGTCGAACGACTGCTTGGCATCCGCCGGCCAGCGTTTTTCGGCCAGGAACTCCGGCGGCGGTAGAGCGTGCTCGAAAATGCGGCGCAGCGCCGAGGTTCTCGATTTCCCCACGTACCGTTTCGGTCAACCCGGCATCGCTGTCGAACAGAGCAAATTTCAGGCTCGATGAACCGGCATTAATCGTGAGGATCGAACCCATCATTTCGCCGCTCCGGCCCGTGCCACCAACACGGCCAAAGCACAGGAGGCCATACGGGTGCGCGCGCTATCGGCACGGCTGGTTAGAATGATTGGTACACGGGCGCCCAGCACCACGCCGGCTGCCTCCGCCCCGGACATGAAGGTCAGCTGTTTGGCCAGCATATTGCCTGCCTCGAGATCCGGCACGAGAAGAATATCCGCCTTGCCGGCAACCTCCGAGACGATGCCTTTTTCTGCCGCGGCCGCCTCGCTCACCGCATTATCGAAGGCGAGCGGACCATCCAGCAGGCCTCCAGTGATTTGCCCACGATCCGCCATTTTGCACAAAGCCGCCGCATCCAGTGTAGAGGGTTGCCGAGCGCTCACGATTTCCACCGCGGCCAGGATGGCAACGTGTGGGCGGGTAATGCCGATGATGTGGGCGAGATCGATGGCGTTTTGCACGATACCGGCTTTTTCCTCCAAATCCGGTCTGATGTTGATGGCGGCATCGGTTATCAGCAGCGGGCGTGGATAATCCGGTACGTCCATCAGGTAAACATGACTGATCTGGCGCAACGTGCGCAGCCCCGTTGCCGTGGCGATGACCGCATGCATTAAAATATCCGTATGCAAATCGCCCTTCATCAGCAACGCGACCGCGCCGCTACGGGCGAGTTGCACGGCCTGGGCCGCGGCGGCAGCGGCATCAGGCATATCGATCAGCTGGAACGCGGTAACATCTAGACCCGCCACTTTTGCAATCTCTTGGATACGCGATGCCGGCCCGATCAGAATCGGCGAGATCAGCCCCGCCTCAGCGGCATTGACGGCGGCCGAAAGCGAGGCGCTGTCAACCGGAAACACCACTGCCGTGGCCACCGCCATCCCTCCGTAGGCATGACCGAGAATGGCGTGCAAGGCATCGTGGCGGCCAACCCGTACATCGGGCAGAACGACCCGCTTGCGGCGAACCTTGACCTTTGGCGCGCGCGTGAAGGCGGTGCCGATAATCACCTCCTTGCCGTTCTGGTTGGTGCAGACGCAATCGAACGTCACATCACCTTTTTCAGGTCTCTTCTCGCGCACCGTCATGGTCGCGGTAATCGTATCGCCGATCGATATCGGATAGCGGAACCGCAGATCCTGGCCGAGATAGATCGTTCCGGGACCTGGCAGCTTTGTGCCGAGCACTGCCGAGATCAACCCCGCGCCCCACATGCCTTGGATGATAATATGGTGGAACATATCCGTTTCCGCATAGGCGGGATCAACATGCGCGGGATTTACATCGCCGGTTACAGTCGAAAAAAGGTCGATGTCGCGCTGCGTTACGATGTGCGACGAACTGGCAGTATCCCCTAGTTTCAGTTCATCAAATGTCCGGTTTTCGAGATAAGTGTCGGCAATGGGGTCCGGCATGATACTTATCCTTCCAGCACATAGGTTCCAGGCGCATCGCAG
This sequence comes from uncultured Pseudomonadota bacterium, assembly GCA_963737355.1. Classification (GTDB taxonomy): domain Bacteria; phylum Pseudomonadota; class Alphaproteobacteria; order Acetobacterales; family Acetobacteraceae; genus Acidocella. The sequence goes on from CAVTSC010000003.1 coordinate 497,038, forward strand.
AGCGGCGTGAAGCCGGGCGAGCCCATGGGCGGTGGGGCAATATCTTTCGTCGCGCAACTCCGCCGGGGATACAGCCTCTAACGGACCGGCAGATATGGCATCCAAAAATCACGGAATGCTCCAGTGCTACGCGTACAGCAAATGAAATTTTTTGCGTCGAAGTATAGCGCCTGACGCATCCGCTGGTTCATCTGCGGCTGCTCATGTAGCAGGAACTTTTCAGACGCGCCTTGTGCTAGATCAAGGCCGCGGCAACGATGAGTGCTGCGCATCGCCAAGATGCTGGGTGAAAACGAGGGGTGGCTGGGAGATCCCCTAACTGCGTGCGGCAGCTACTTCCCGGTCTTCCTGGAGCCGCGCCGGATGACCGAGAAAGCGCTAACGGCGGCGATCCAGGAAGCCTATATCCAAGGCATTTCAACGCGTTCGGCCGATGATCTGGTGAAGGCCATGGGGAGGGAGGGCATCAGCAAGAGCCAGGTCTCGCGCCTGTGCGGCGAGATTGACGAGCGTGTGAACGCCTTCCTCACCCGGCCGCTCGAGGGCGATTGGCCGTATGTCTGGCTGGACGCCACCTACATCAAGGTCCGGCGCGACCACCGCATCGTCTCCACCGCCGTATCGTCGCCGCCGGATGGGCCTTTCGGCCTCATCGCAGACGGCGTGCAGCTTGGAGTTCAGGCCGCCTTTTGTTCGTCCCAGACGGCGGGGACATTCGATGCCGCGCCTCAGGCCACGCGATGCACCCAGCCATACGGATCCTCGACCTGGCCGCGCTGGATTTTCACCAAGGCGTCCTTGAGCATTTTAGTCGTGGTGCCGGCATGCTCGCCATCGCCGATGAGCGTCTGGCCACCGGCGAACTTGATCTTGCCAATCGGCGTGAGCACGGCGGCCGTGCCGCAGGCAAACGCCTCGCGCAGCCGGCCGCTCGCGGCATCCTCACGCCATTGCTCGAAGGAATAGCGCTCCTCGCGCACGGTGATACCGGCGGCGCGGGCGAGGGTAATGAGGGAATCGCGGGTGATGCCAGGCAGGATGGTACCGCCCAGCGGCGGCGTCAGAAGCGAGCCGTCATCGAACACGAAGAAAATGTTCATGCCACCCATCTCCTCGAGCCAGCGATGCTCGGCCGCGTCCAGGAACGCCACCTGGTCGCAATCATGCGCGCTGGCCTCGCTCTGGGCCAGCAAACTCGCGGCGTAATTGCCGCCGCATTTCGCCGCCCCGGTACCGCCAGCGGCGGCGCGGCTATAACGCTCGCTCACCCAGACGGAAACCGCCTCGGCGCCGCCTTTGAAATACCCGCCGACCGGGCAGGCGATGACGGCATACATATAGGTCTTGGCCGGCCGCACGCCCAGAAACGGCTCATTGGCGAACATGAACGGGCGCAGATACAGGCTCTTGTTCGGGTCGTTCGGCACCCATTCGCGGTCGACGCGGATCAGCGCTTCCAGGGACTGCACAAACAGCTCCGGCGGCAGCGGCGGCATGGCCAGACGGTCGGCTGACGCCTGAAAGCGCTGGGCATTCGCAGTGGGGCGGAACATCGCGATCTCGCCGGATGGCAAGCGATAGGCTTTTAACCCCTCAAAAATTTCCTGCGCATAATGCAGCACCGCCGCGGCCGGATGCAGGGCAATCGTCTGGTGCGGCTGGATTCTGGCATCGTGCCAGCCGATGCCCTGGGTGTATGTGATCACTGCCATATGATCGGTGAACAAGGTCCCGAAGCCGGGATTTTCCAGCAAAGAGGCACGCTGCGCCGCCGGCACGGCAGCGGTGTTTGGAATATGTGCAAAACTGAGGTCTGACACTACAATCAAATCTTTCACTAGTTACGGACGCTAAGCAAGTTTGCAATCAGATTCCTCTCCCCGTGAAGACGGGGGCCGTGATGGCTGCCTTGTGGAGAAGGGGAACCGGGCGGGCAACCACCCGCCCGGTTCGAGGCATGGTGCGCGTGGGTGGAGCAGCATGCCTTTAGGTGCGGGCTACCTGGCCTGGTCCACCGATCGCGCGCGGCGCGACATGGTGTGATTCTAGGGATACGGCGGAGGTGCCTTCGCCATTTTTTAAGCGCCATTGATCATTTGAAACCAGTTGTATCGCAGCCTAGAGCGCCCCATTTAGCAAAAAACGTTGCTAACTCCTGATTGTTCTGAAGCGATGCCCAACCCGGTAGCCATGGGAGGCGCGTAATGACCAAGAGAAACACGATGCGTCTTGTCGTTGCGGGTGCTTTCCTGGTCCTCCTGGGAGGAGCCGCGCCTGCAACAGCGCCAACAACGCCTCCGGCTGAGACCGCCACGCCGACACAGGCGAGCCTTTTCGCGACGCCGGAAGCGGCGGCCTCCGCCCTCATCGCCGCCGCGCGGGCCGATAACGTGGCCGCGATGCACGATGTGCTCGGGCCCGGCAGTGTTGCGCTGCTGTATTCTGGTGATCCGGTGGCTGATGAACAGGCACGAGAGAAATTCGTTGCCGCCTACGATGCCAAGCATTCGCTTGCCGCCGATGCGCTTGGCCGCATGGTCCTGACCGTCGGGGGAAATGACTGGCCGCTGCCGATCCCGATCGTGAAAAACGAGCATGGACAATGGCACTTTGACAGCCTGCAGGGCGCACAAGACCTTGTCGATCGTCGCATCGGGCGTAACGAGATCGCGGCGATCCGGACGGCGCTCGCTTATGTCGATGCACAGAAATTGTATTTCCAGATGATGCAAGCACAAGGCGCCGGGGTATATGCGCAGCGGCTCGCCAGCACGCCGGGGCGCCATGACGGGCTGTATTGGCCCGCCGCCGCGGGCCAGCCGGAGAGCCCGTTGGAGCCCCTCGTCGACCAGGCGGTGGACGAGGGCTATCCCGGCGCGAACATGTCCGGCAAGCCGCTGCCATACCAGGGCTACTATTTCCGCATTTTGACCGGACAGGGCGACAGCGCGCCCGGCGGCGCGCTGAACTATGTGACCAGCGGCCGCATGACCAAGGGATTCGCCTTGATTGCCTGGCCTGCGATCTATGGCGCTTCGGGCATCATGACCTTCGAGGTGAACCAGGACGATGTGGTGTTCCAGAAGGATCTCGGACCGGCCACGGCAGCCCTGGTGCCGGAGATAAAACTCTTCAACCCCGACCTGAGCTGGGCTCGGGTTGATATTGTCGGCCAGTAATCCGATGCCCGCCACAACCTCCATATACCGTGTCCCGGCTTGGAAAGGGGAAGTGTGATGGCCATGATCGCGCGTTCCATGCCTCAGCCCAGTTCGGCACTCCCGCGTTTTATCGATGGGCTTTGGCCGCGGCCACACGGGATCGGCCGCGTTGCACAACATGGCCTGATCGTCCTGCTCTCTTTATTGTTGATCATGCCGCCCGAGGGCGCGTGGGGCCAAGCGGCCACGCCGGGCCCGGCGCCAACCCCCGTGGGGACTGCAACCCAGGCTGCGCCGAGTGCATCGAAATTCAATCCCGAGCAACTCGACGCCATGCTGGCGCCGACCGCGCTCTATCCGGATGATCTGCTCGTCCAAACACTCATGGCGGCGACCTACCCCCTACAGATCGTCGAAGCCGCCCGCTGGCTGGAGAGCGATGACAAGAAGAATTTGAAAGGCGATGCGCTGGCAAAGGCGCTTGAGCCCCTGCCCTGGGATCCGAGCGTCAAATCAATCGTGCCCTTCCCGCAGGTGCTGGACCAATTGAACCAGCATCTCGATTGGACAGAGCAGATCGGCTACGCCATGGCCACGCAGCAGGAGGATGTGCTGGATTCCGTGCAGCGTTTGCGCTTGCAGGCGCAGGAGGCGGGCCATCTGAAAACCACCGAGCAGCAGGTCGTTTCAACCCAAGCCGCCGTCGACGACCAGGGACAGCCAACGCCAGGCCAGACCATCGTGATCCAGCCGGCCGACCCACAGGTCGTCTACGTGCCGGCGTATAATCCGTCGGTCGTTTACGGCAATTGGCCCTATCCTTTGTATCCGCCCGTCTATTACCCACCGCCGGCCTATTACCCGGGCGCCGCACTGGCGACCGGGATCGCCTTCGCCGCCGGTGTTGCTGTCGTTGGTTCGCTCTGGGGCTGGGCGGGCGCGAGCTGGGGGTATGGAGGCTGCTGCGGCGGCGGCAGCAGCAGCATCCACGTCAACGCGGCGCGGTATAACAATATCACCCGGAACAACGTCAACCCCGGCAACTTCAACGGGAACAACTGGCGCGCCTCGTCGGCGCGTGCGGGGGGGCGCTCAGTGCGCCCGCCTGGCGGGCCGGTAAGGGCGCCGGCGCGGGTCCAAGGCCTGCCCGCCAACGCGGTAGGGCGGCCGAACGTATCCGTACCCCGTGACGCGGTGAACCGGCCTAATATCGGCTCTGGCGCCAGGACAGGACAAAACCGGCCCGGCGGCGCGCAAGGCGGCCTTGTGAACGCTAGCCGGCCGAATGCCGGCACTCTCGGCACCGGCGCCCGTACAGGACAAAACCGGCCGGCCGGTGGGCAGGGCGGAACAGGCATCGGCAATGCAAACCGGGCGAACCTGGGTGCCGGCGGGGGCGGGCAACGCCTGCAACAGCAACCACGCGCGGCGCCGCGACCGACGCAGCGCGCCGCCAGTAACCGCGGTGCATTCAGCGGCATGAATGACGGCGCCCGGGCTGGGCAGTTCCAGCAACGCGGCTCACAAAGCCGCGCCATGCAGAGCCGAGGCGGCGGGGGCGCGGGCCGTGCCGGTGGGGGCAGAGGGCGCGGGGGTGGCGGGGGTGGCCGCCGGCGCTGATCTATCCGGTAGATGCGTCCAATTTCCCCCTATCTTTTGATGACATGTGGGAAATGCAACTTTTCATTGCGACGTTCACAACCCTGCTTGCGACCATCAACCCTCCGTGTCCATAAAAACATCAATAGGTCGTTCGGCCACCGCTAAGGTCAAAAGTTGCCGCTGTCGTAAAGGAGTTTTCTTCCGACAACAGCCAGACCACCATGGCGGCAATTTCCGTCACGGCCACGAAGCGTTCGCGCGGAATACGGACCCGCATGTATTCGATGAATTCGGGGGTCAATTGTTCCAGAATCGGCGTGTCGGCGGTCCCTGGCGTGATGCAATTCACCGCAATTCCTGTCTTCGCCAGTTCTTTTCCTAAAGATTTCGTAAGAGCGATCACCCCGGCTTTCGCGGCGCTATACGGGGCCAGATTCGGGTTTCCCTCCTTGCCGGCAACAGAAGCGACATTAACAATCCGCCCGTAATTCTGTTGTTCCATTTGAGGAATAACCGCCTGACAGGACAGAAAGCATCCCGTCAGATTTACGTTGATGACACGCTCCCATTCCGCGACCGGATATTTCGCGACTGGCAATACCGGTCCGGTAATTCCCGCGGAACAAACCAGCCCGTCGATCCGGCCAAACGCGGCAACCGTCTGCTGCGCCGCCGCTTGCAGCGCCGCCGGATCGCATACATCAACGGCGATTCCGAGGCCGCCCAATGCCTGCCCGGCTCTGTTCAACGAGTCATGGTTTACATCCCACATCACGGGCTTGCCGCCTGACGCCGCAACGCGTTCAGCAATTGCAAAGCCAATGCCGCGCGCGCCGCCTGTAATTACGATAACCCGGTCGTTCAAATCGATCTGGTTCAAAATCTTCCCTTTCCCGCTGCATCCCTACGCGGGTGGCCTTGCGCAAATGCTTATTTGCGGCAGCCACTCCCTGCTACATTCGCCAACCCCTAACGATCACCTGCTCCAGGCCCGACGAAATTATAAATTTGTTACGATCAATGCCAAACATCCACAATGCGGTCAAATCATATCGAAAAGAAAACGACTTGAAAGCAGCGCATCGGAGCGCAGGGTCATGACAGGATGACGCCGGGATTCATAAGGCAAGCAGGGTCGATACCGGATTTAATGGCGCGCATAAGGCGCTCCTCGGAGGGAGACAGCCGCTCCAGGAAATGTGCCCGTTTCAGCCGCCCGACACCATGTTCCGCGCTGATCGATCCTGAGAATTTATCGACAATACTAAAGAGGACATCTTCGAGATGCTCAAGAAGCGCGATGGCCTCTTCGGCCGGCAAGCCTGAAGGCGGAATAATGTTATAGTGAATATTTCCATCGCCCACATGCCCGTACGCAATCGATGTCACATCTGGTGCCGCTTGCGCAATGGCCGTGTCGGCATCGCTCAGGAAAGCGACCATATCAGAAATCGCTACGGAAATATCGGTCCGAAGATGCCGGCCCGCCCGGTGCTGCGCCTCAACCAGATCCTCTCGCAGACGCCAGAACTCCTTTGCCTGTGCCTCACTCTGCGCGACGCTTCCATCCAGAATCTGTCCGCACTCAAGTTGTTTCCCGAGGAAGTGATCAAAGATTTCCGCCAACTCAACCAAGCCGCTCGCCGATGCCTCCATCAGGACCGTGACCGGCAATCTGCTCGCAAACGGCTCTCGTAAGTCGGGATAGGCCGCCAGCGTAAGGTCGAGACAGGCGCGCGGCATCAGTTCAAATGCACTTAGAAGATCCGAGAGATCGCGACGCGCGGCGGCAAAAAGTTTGAGCGCCGCTTCCACGGACTTCTAATCCGATCAGGGCGGTCTGCACTTGAGTTGGCCGCGGAAACAATTTTACCGCGACAGCCGTTATAATCCCCAGCGTTCCCTCTCCGCCGATGAAGAGTTGCTTAAGGTCATAGCCCGTATTGTCCTTACGCAGGCTCCGCAGCCCATTCCAAATTTGACCTCCCGGCAGGACCACCTCCAAGCCGAGCACCAGATCGCGGGTCATCCCATAGCGCAGGACATTTACCCCGCCGGCATTCGTGGCCACGTTGCCGCCGATCTGGCAACTTCCCTGCGCGCCCAGGCTTAAAGGAAAGTGCAGATCCTCGGCCATCGCCGCAGCGTGAAGATCCGCCAGCACGCAACCAGCCTCCACGACCATGCTGAAATTTACGGGATCGATCGCACGCACGCGATTCAGGCGTTCAAGGCTGATGACGACTTCACTTCCATCGGCCGAAGGCAACCCACCTCGCACCAGCCCCGTATTGCCGCCTTGCGGCACAATGGGAATGCCCGCCGCAAAGCAAAGCCTGACAGCCTCCGCGACCTCCGCCGTATTGCCGGGCCGCAGCACGGCAAGCGGACAACCCGTGTAATCCCCCGACCAGTCGCGGCTGTACCGCATCAGCATATCCTGCTGGCGAAGAACCCCGCGGTCACCGAGCAGGTCGGCTAATTGCGTTACAAGAGCGAAAGCGTCCATGACAACACGCACCACTGGGAGGGATTGCGAATGATACGATACCGATCAAAATTATACAAACCAACCGAATAGACTTGTTGCAGCGCAGCAGAACCGTTCAATCTGGTGCTTGCGGAAGATGAGGAGCGAGGTGAGACGTTCGGACAATGTGAGGCCATGCTGTGCAACGGACAACGTCACCGTATCCAAACGCCACTGCCCCCAAGCCAAATCCTCCCGCAGGAAGCCGGCCCCGCCGCCGGCTAGACCTCCCCATATTCGTTGTTATGGGCTTACGGAGCGGCCAATAATCCTCTCCGCCTCGGCAAACAATTCCGGTGGCACCTTGCACCCGGACGCGGCAACATTCTCGTCGATCTGCTCCGGGCGTGATGCACCGATAATCGCCGCGCCGACATTTGGTTCGCGTAACACCCAGGCAAGGGCGAACTGGGCAATGGTCAGATTGACCTCGGCTGCGAGGGGTTTCAACGCCTGCACCGCCTCCAGCACGGCGGGCACCAGCCAATGCTGGCGGAATGCCGCATTCATGCTGTCATTCGCCGCACGGCTATCGGGTGGCACGGGAGCACCCGGCAAATACTTACCTGTCAGCACCCCCTGCCCCAATGGCGACCAGACGATCTGCGAAATACCCGACTTCGCGCAGAGCGGGATCACCGCCTCCTCGGGGGCGCGGTGCAAAAGTGAGTATTGCGGCTGGCTGGAGACGAATTTGACCATGCCTGGCAGCGCCATGGCCGCCGCGATCTTATCGGCCGGCCACTCCGAGAAACCGATATAGCGGGCCTTGCCGGCGCGCACGATCTCACTCAACGCCGTCATCGTCTCTTCGAGCGGCGTCGCCTCATCGTAGCGATGGCATTGGTAGAGATCGACATGATCGACCCGCAGCCGCGCTAGCGAGGCGTCGATCTGTTTATGAATCTGCGCGCGCGAGAGGCCGCGATCCGTATCGCTCATCGGGAAAAAGACCTTGGTGGCGAGCACATAGCTGTCGCGCGCGATCCCCGAAAGCGCTTCGCCCAACACCGTTTCCGCGATGCCGCGGCCATAGACATTGGCGGTATCAATCAGCGTGATGCCGCAATCCAAGGCGCGGTGGACACAGGCGATCGCCTGATCCTTCTGCACACCGCCCGACGTCGTAAGCCAAGACCCAAACGCGATTTCCGATATTGTGACTCCGCTGTCACCCAGTTGGCGATATTTCATGTCGGTCCTTTTCCCACGGCGATGCGTTCCCGTTTGGCATAAATCTACCTACGGATGTCTAACGGGCGCAAGTATCCGTGGCTACGGGGGCACGCAGCCACCTTGATTTACTGCTCATCGGATAGAACACCAGAATACGAATCTGAAGGTCAGGAGTTCGAATCTCTTCGGGCGCACCACGAAATTCCTTACAAACCAACGGTTTCTGGCCATTCATCCCCAGGGCGACTGCCGTTTCTTTTTGGCACCCTCTTCGACAGTGAGCAGCGGATAGGGGCGGCCGGTGACGTTGTTGAACAGGATGGCGGTCAGCACCAATACCGCCGAGTTTAGCGCCGCGGGCGAGAGTACAAAATGATATCCGGCCTGGGTCACCGCAGCACGGACATCGCGCCAATCGCAAAGACGGCCGCTAGCGGGGCCGCCACAAACGGATCACCCACTCAGCGTGCGCAGGTTACCCCGATCAGCGCCGAGATGATGTTGCCACCGATGCTGGACCACGGCTGCGCGAGGGGACTTGCCGGTGCCGCGATCAGCATCGGCGTCGCCCCCGTGCCAGCCGCGCGGGTGCAGATAACGGCCGGTAAGCAGGATGCCAATCAGCGCGCCACAGCAGCTTCGCAGCCGCTCCGTCGCGCTGACGGCGCTCGGAGCAGGGGCAAAGCTGCGCAGCCAAGCCGCCCCTGCCAATATTATTTTACGTCTCAGGCAGCGCTTGGCCTCGTCTCGCCGAGCTCATCCGCCGGCCCGAAGAATTCGTAGCGAATGCGCTCGTCCGGCACGCCCTTCGTCCGCAGCCCGGTCACGAGCGCCCGCAGGAACGGCTTTGGCCCGCAGAGAAAATATGTCGCCTGCTCTAAGGGGGTATGCTGTGCCAGCCAGTCGACGCTGATCAGGCCGGCCTCGTCATACTGCTCGCCCCGCTGGTCGCCCGCCTGTGGGGCCGCATAAAAGGTGTGGACGCGAATACCGCGCGCCTGCGCCGCGAGCGCCCGCGCCCGGGCTCCCATGGCGTGGACCTTTCCGTTCAGCGCGCCGTGGATATACCAGGTGGGCCGCTCCGGAGTGACCACCGAAATGGTTTCCAGCATGCTCATCATGGGGGTGAGGCCGACGCCGCCGCTCAACAGCACCACAGGCGCGGTAGGGTTGGGTTCGAGGAAAAAATCCCCGGCGGGCGGTGTCACCTTGAACACGGCGCCAGGCTGGGCCTGCTGATGCAGCCAGTTCGAGACGAGACCCGGCGGTATGCCGGGGGCGGCCTCGCGTTTGACGGTGATCCGGTAGGTCCGGTCGTTTGGTCCGGAGGAAATCGAGTAGTTGCGTTTGACCGCGCCATGACCCGGAATGTCGAATAGGAAGCCGAGATATTGGCCGGGCCGATGCCGGAGGATGGGCTTGCCGTCCGTGGGGCGGAGAATGAAGGAACGGATGATGTCGCTCTCATCGGCGACGCTTTCGATGACGAATTCCCGCCAGCCGTTCCAGCCACCCGGCTGGCTCGCAATCTCCCGGAAAATCTCGGCCTCGCGCCCGATCAGAAGTTCCGCCAGGAACCAGTAGGCTTCTCCCCAGGCGGTGCAGATTTCCGGGGTCGCGGCCGCGCCCAGCACTTCCTGAATGGCAGCCAGAAGTGCTTGCGCCACGAACGGGTAGTGCTCGGGCAGGATATTCAAAGCGACATGCTTCTGCGCGATCCGCTCGACCGCCGCGCCCAGCACGCTGAGATGGTCGATGTTGCGCGCATAGGCGAGGACGGCGTTGGCCAGCGCTTTCGGCTGGGAACCGTTCTCGCCATGGTGCGACTGGTTGAACAGCGCCCGCATTGAGGCGTCCTCGAACAGGCGCTCATACATACGCCAGGTAATTTCCGCACCATGCGCTTCGAGGGCGGGCACGGTGGCCTTGACGAGTTGAATGGTGGTCGGGCTTAGCGGCTTAGACATGAAATTCTCTTTAAGATGCAAAACGCATACATCTTCTAATTCGGAAGACTTAAAGATGCAATGCTGATACACCTTTCAAATGAACGGACCTGACCGATGCGCCTGACCCTTCACACCGATTACGCGCTGCGGACATTGATTTATCTGGGCTTAAGTGAGTCCCGGCATGCCACGATCGCCGAAATTTCCCGGGCCTACGGGATCTCGGAGAATCATCTCGTGAAAGTGGTGCATCGCCTCGGGCAGCTTGGTTTCGTGAAGACAAGCCGGGGCCGCGGGGGCGGGTTGCGGCTTGCCCGGCCAGCGGATGAAATCATCGTGGGCCAGGTGGTCCGGCAGACCGAGGAAGACTTGGCGCTGGTGGAGTGCTTCGCCAACGGCGCCTGCGCGATCACCCCCGCCTGCCGGCTGCGCGGCGTACTCGGGGAAGCTCTCGCGGCCTTTCTTGCCGTTCTGGACCGCTATAGCTTGGCCGATCTACTGCGTAACGGCGAAGGGCTGGCAACAGCAAAGCTGCTCGGCCTGTTCCCCGGAAACGATCCGGGTTGACCCAAGGCTCTGCGTTCACCGGCCGGGACCTTGATCTATGGGCGTATGCTCACCGCGTTGCGCTGGACTTCTCGCGGTCGGGCAAGCCGACGGACAATGCCTTCCTCGAAGCCTGCAATGGGCGCTTCCAGGTCGAATGTCTGCACGCCCACTGGTGCTTGACGCTTGCCGACGCTCGGGAAAAAATGGCGACTTGGCGCAAATACTACCATGAGGACGGGCACGCATGGTGCGATTGGCAATGTGCCTCGCCCCGTTGCCGCCAGGTCAGGCCTGCTCAGCATACCGGTTGAGATGGTTTTTCAACTGCTCCAGCATTTCATCGCGCGCCGGGTCGCGCGTACCACTGACCCATGCGGCCGCGAGGGCAAGTTTGTTGATCCTGCTGCCATCGCCCACGTTTAGCGGAATATAGCGCACGCCCGTCGCGCCCATCCGCGAGGTCCATCGCGGCACCAATGCCACGCCTAACCCGGCCGCGACCAGATTGACGATGGTCTGCTTCTCCTCGGCGATCTGCCGCAACCGGGGGCGCAGCCCGGCTTCCGCGAAAAGCGTAATGGTCAGATCGTGGCTATGCGGGCGGGAACGGCGCTCCGGCACGATCAGATTCTGATCCGCGATGTCCTGGATCGTTACGCTTTTGTGCATTGCAAGCGCGTGTTCCCTGGGCACGGCCACCACGATTGTTTCATGCAGCAGAAAGAGGAATTCCAGGTTTTTATCCGGGGATCGTGGCGGCCGGACAAAAGCGAGGTCGAGGCTGCCGGATAGCAAGCGGGGCAAGAGGCGAATTGTTTTGTCCTCGTGGATCTGCACGGCGATATCCGGGCGCAAATTTTTGAAATCATGCATCAGCATGGGCATCAGCCCCGCGGCGGCGCTGTCGATCGCACCGACGCGCAGCGTGGTCGCATGGTTTCGGCCCGTCGAGCGAAATCGTGCCGCCAGCGCATCGGCCTGCGCGAGCAACGCCCTCGCATCCTCCAGCAAAATCGTTCCGTCCGCGGTTAACATGACGTTGCGTGTCGTGCGTACCAACAGCCGGGTTCCCAGATCCTCTTCAAGCTGGCGGATGTAACGGCCAAGTGCCGCGGGAAGCATCCCAAGGCGATGCGCCGCCCGGCCGAAATGTAATTCCTCCGCCACCGCAACGAAACAGCGAAGCTGGTGCAGATTCATGAAACTTCCTCCGCAATCAGATTATATCGTTTTATTGTATAATCCTAGACGCATTGAGACCCGCTCGGACACACCCCTATGTTCCAACGGTCTACGGGCCGGTAGGCACAATACCGGCAATAAAAACCTCCAGGGGAAACGCAGCCAATGGCAACTGAATTGGAATTGCGCACGCTGCGCAAAATTACCTATCGGATCATTCCGTTCGTGATGCTGCTGTACTTCATTGCGTTCGTCGATCGCGTGAACCTGGGTTTTGCGGCATTGACGATGAACAAGCAGCTTGGCCTTACACCGGGCGTGTTCGGCTTCGGTGCGGGTATTTTCTTCCTCGGCTATTTTTTGTTCGAGGTTCCATCCAACATCATTCTGCACAAGGTCGGCGCACGGATCTGGATTGCGCGGGTGATGATCACCTGGGGGGTGGTCTCCGGCTGCATGATCTTCGTGCACGGCGCCATCAGCTTCTATATCCTGCGCTTCCTGCTCGGCGTCGCGGAGGCCGGATTTTTTCCCGGCGTCATCCTGTATTTGAGCTATTGGTTCCCGGCCCGCAAACGCGCCGCGGTGACTGCGATCTTTATGGCCGCAGCGCCCTTATCGACCGCCCTGGGCTCCCCGATTTCTGGCGCGCTGTTAGAAATACACGGCCTGTTCGGCCTCGCCAGCTGGCAGTCGATGTTCCTCCTGGAAGCATTGCCGGCAATTCTGCTGGGCATCGTCGTGCTCTTCGTCCTCACCGACCGGCCCGAGAAGGCTGCCTGGCTGACGGAGGCGGAACGCAACTGGCTGGTGGCCACGATGCATGCGGAGGGGGCGCAACCCCAAGCGACGCGTCATCGGATGTGGCATGGATTGACGGATATCCGGGTGATCGTGCTGGCGCTGGTGTATTTCGGCACCTCGGCTGGCCTCTATACGCTCGGCATCTGGGCGCCGCAGATCATCAAAGGCTTTGGCCTTAGCACGCTGGCGGTCGGCTTCCTGAACGCCATTCCCGCGATCGTCTCGATCGTCGCGATGATCCTCTGGGCGCAGCATTCGGACCGCACGGGCGAGCGCACTTGGCACGTCGTCGGCGCCTGCCTGCTGGCGGCGCTCGGCCTTATTTTTGCCGGCAGCGCGGCCAGTGTCCTCGCGGTTCTGGTCGCCCTGACCTGCGTGAATATCGGCATCAGCGCCGCCAAGCCGCCGCTATGGAGCATGCCCACGATGTTCCTCTCCGGCTCGGGTGCTGCCGCGGGGATCGCAACAGTGAACTCGATCGGCAATCTCGGCGGTTTTGTCGGCCCTGCCATGATCGGCTGGATCAAGGGCGAGACGGGAAGCTTCATGGGCGGGCTCTATTTCGTCGCCGGGTTGCTGATCGTATCCGCCGTGCTCACGCTGGTGCTTTCCCGGTCAGCCAGCAGCGCGCCGGCCGCCACGGTGCAACCGCAATAACCCCCTTACCTTCGATACTCATGGAGAACTGCTATGCGTGAATACTCAATCGCAAACATTCCGGCCGATGGCATCGGCCCCGAGGTGATCGGCGCCGGCGTGCAGGTGCTGGAATGCCTGCAGCGCCGCGTCGGCGACATCAAATTCAATTTCACGAATTTTGACTGGGGCTCCGACTATTACCGCAAGCACGGCGTGATGATGCCGCAAGACGGGCTGGAGACGCTCAAGAAATTCGATGCCATTTATTTTGGCGCGGTCGGCGCGCCGGATGTGCCGGATCACATCACGCTCTGGGGGCTCCGGCTGCCGATCTGCCAGGGCTTTGACCAATATGCCAATGTGCGGCCCAACCAAAATCCTGCCGGGCATCTCCTCGCCGCTGAAGAATGTCGGCCCGGGGGATCTCGACTGGGTTATCATCCGCGAGAATTCCGAGGGTGAATATTCCGGCCATGGCGGCCGCGCGCATCGCGGAATGCCGGAGGAGGTCGGCACCGAGGTGGCGATTTTCACGCGCGTCGGCGTCACGCGCATCATGCGCTACGCCTTCACGCTGGCGCAATCGCGTCCGCGCAAATTCCTCACCGTCGTCACGAAATCCAATGCGCAGCGCCATGGGATGGTGATGTGGGATGAGATCGCGGCGGAGGTCGCGCAGGAATTTCCGGATGTGACCTGGGACAAGATGCTGGTCGATGCGATGACGGTGCGCATGACGCTGCACCCGCAAAGCCTCGATACGATCGTCGCGACGAACCTGCATGCGGATATTCTCTCGGACCTCGCCGGCGCGCTTGCCGGGAGCCTCGGCGTTGCACCGACGGCCAATATCGACCCGCAGCGGCGCTTTCCCTCGATGTTCGAGCCGATCCATGGTTCGGCCTTCGACATCACCGGAAAAGGCATCGCCAACCCGGTGGCGACATTCTGGACCGCTAGCGCAGATGCTCGATCATCTCGGGGAGCCGCAGGCGGCGACGCGCCTGATGCAGGCGGTTGAGCGCGTCACCCGCGCCGGGATTCTCACGCCGGATGTCGGCGGCACCGCGACGACACAGGAAGTGACGGATGCAGTCGTGGCGGAAATTCATCGCTCCAACGTGTAACGTCGCGGCAGCGTGAAGAAGGCGGCTCTTTTTTGAAGAGCCGCCACTTGCGCCGATCTGAGTTGCAGCTTTTTGAATTGCGCGAGGGTACGCTTTCCGTCGCGACACGCCTGTCCCAAAGCGCCTCGGTGAGCTCGGTGAGCGTTGAAAAGTTTTGCCCGAAGGCACAACCGGCCGTCACCAGATCGTCCATCAGCCGTTGTTGCGCCTGGCGCGCGGCAAAGCCATCAAGGGAAGCCGACCTGCCGCTTTCGCCGTTGGTAGCATCGCCCCAAACCGACGGCTAGCTGCGCCTGCCCCAAGGACAACCAAACCCGACGCAAGGGCAATAGCAAGCGGTCACGTCCCGGCGTTAGGCTTTGCGCGCGTTTTAGAAGTGAGGGCGCAAAAATGGTCCCTGCCGGTGAACATCCCATCTTTGAGGCAGAATGTGCGGCGAATCACGCCGCCCGGCGATCGCGCCATGACTGACGCGCGCTGCGGGGTCTGCAAGGGTACCGGCTGCATCTTGCAGGCGGGCGGGCCGATGGTCCTGGCGGACACGGCCAGCTATTCATTGTTCCCGCGCCTCGCCTCGGCGCGCGTCAAACGATGCGATGCCTGCGATGGCGCCGGCTTCTGGGGAGACGAGCCGGGAGCGACCGCGCGGGAAGACCCCTGACGGGTATCGCTCCCAGGTTCATCACGCGCTCGCGGTACCGGTGACGGCTATTGCCGCGCCAACGCCATGCGCATCTCGGCCTCCCGGTCGCGGACCAGATCGCCGCTGACATCGACGGTCACGGCCTTGATCGTGCCGGTGAAGGCGAAAGGCGGCTTGAATTTCGGCGTCACCGGCGCGCCGAGATGGATGCCGCAGGCGATACCCCCCGCCAATCCGATGGTCAGCGGCATGGTGAGCGCGATATCCCCCTGCCCGGCCAGCTTGCCGTCGATATAGAGCCGGCCTTGGCCCGGTGCGCCTTTGCCCTGGGCGACGTCCTGCTTGCCCGTCACTTCGAACTCATAGCGCAGTTGATGGGAGCCGCTGGGAACCGCGTCGCGGGATTCGATGTCATAGAGCGTGCGGCCGACATAGTTGTACGCGTAGCGCAATTTGCCGCCCTGCAGAAAGAACGCGAAACCGCCGTCATTGCCGCCCTGCGACAACAACACGCCCTCGGCACCCGCCTTGGGGATGTCGACATCGACGGTGACGCTATAGGAGCGGTTCATCAAGCTCGGTATGGCATCGGTCGGCACGGGCTGGGTGTGCTGGTAGAGCCTGAACTGGGCGCGGTCGACCGCCAGTTTCGGGCGCTCATCGGCAAAGCGCTGCGTGCCGCGTAAATCGATAGGCAGAACATTGTACTTGCCGGCCTCGACATACCAAGTCGCAATCATCTCGATCAACTTGGGCCGGTTCTCCGCCGCAATATTGTTGTTCTCCGCGAAATCCTTCGCCACATGATAGAGCTCCCATTTCGTGGCGTCGATTTCGGCCAGCTTGTCCTTGTTCATCGGCGCTCCGAAAAACGCGCCGGCTTCCGTAAAGGAGGGGCCTGGCCACGGGCAAACCGCGCGCCAGCCATCGTGATAAATCGCGCGATGGCCCATCATCTCGAAATACTGCGTCAGATGCCGGGTTTCCGCCTCGGGCTCGTTGAAGCTGTGGGCGAAGCTGACTCCCTGGATCGGCGACTGGGTAACCCCCCTGATCGCCTCAGGCGCCTCATAGCCTGCCGCTTCCAGGATCGTCGGCACCATGTCGATCGCATGGGCGTATTGCGTGCGCACCTCGCCCTTCGCCTTGATCCCTTTCGGCCAGTGAACGACGAAGGGATCGCTGACACCACCGCGATAGGTTTCGCGTTTCCAGCGGCGGAACGGCGTGTTGCCCGCCCAGGTCCAGCCCCAGGCATAATGATTGCAAACCTCCGGCCCGCCCAATTTGTCGATGGCGGCGAGATTCTCCGCCCAAGTGGAGGGGACGTTATTGAAGAACAGCGCCTCGTTAACCATGCCTTGCGGACCGCCCTCGGAGCTCGCGCCATTATCGGAGATCAGCATGAGGATGGTGTTGTCGAGTTCCCCCAAGGATTTCAGGAAATCGATCAACCGCCCGATATGATGGTCGGTATGGGTGATGAACCCCGCGAATACTTCCATCATGCGGGCATAAAGCCGCTCTCGTCTGGCGATAACGGATCCCATTGCGGCACGTCGGGGTCGTGGCGTGAGAGTTCGGCGTCGGGCGGGACAATGCCGAGCTTCTTCTGCCGTGCGAGCGTCGCTTCGCGTAGCTTTTCCCAGCCGCCATCGAACTTGCCCTTGTATTTATCGGCCCATGCCTTGGGCACCTGATGCGGCGCATGCCCTGCCCCGGGACAGAAATAGAGAAAGAATGGCTTTTGCGGGGCGACCTGCTTGGCGTCGGCGATGAAATTGATCGCCTTGTCCGCCAAATCCTCGGTCAGGTGGTAGCCTTCCTCCGGTGTCTTTCCGGCCGCGACCGTGTGGTTGTCGGAATAAAGCGCTGGATAATACTGGTTCGTCTCGCCGCCCATGAAGCCGTAGAAGCGCTCAAAACCCCGCCCCAAGGGCCAGCGGTCATAGGGCCCGGCGGCAGAACTTTGATCCATCGCCGTCAAGTGCCACTTGCCGACCGCATAGGTGTTGTAGCCCTGCTGCTGCAGCATTTCCGACAGAAAGCCGTTTTCGAACGGGATATAACCGTTGGAGCCGGGATAGCCGGTCGAGCCTTCCGTGATGCAGGCCATGGCGTTGGAATGATGATTGCGCCCGGTCAGGATGCAGGAGCGCGATGGCGAGCAGAGCGCGGTAGTGTGCATGTTGTTATACAACAAGCCGTTCTGTGCCAGGCGGTCGATATTCGGCGTTTCACATGGGCCGCCAAAACAGCCGAGCTGCCCGAAGCCGACATCGTCCAGAACGACGAACAGCACGTTGGGGGCGCCCGCCTTGGAACGAAGCGGTTGCGGCCATGCCGGCGTTGAGGTGTCGTAGGTACGCCCGATCACGCCGGTGAAGGCTGTCCCGGCTTTGTATTCATTCATTGCCATGGCTGCGTAACTCCCCTCATTTTCCGTGATTAGTTCTGCCTGCCCGCTTTCCGCACCGGTATCGGTGCCAGTTTGAATTTCCTGCCGCCCCATTGCCGCAAACGCCCGCACGCGGAGCGTGTACCCTTCGACACGTGCAATGCAGCGCGTTAGTTGCGCAAAAGCCTGCGGGTCTTGAGCCTATGGGACCTAAAAAATATCGACGGCGTGAAGCCTCTATTTACCGGTGATCCTCACGATCATCGCGTGGGATCCCCCTTGATCAGCGGCCACAGGTAACATGCGGGTGGAAGCAAACTCAAGCGGATTTGCTGAACCTGCTTACCACTTTGGAGCCGGTGATTTTAATCTGTCGCTCACAACTGCCGCCAGCCCTCACCCGCCGGAGCCCCGATGCGCTTTCAACTTCAAGGTGCTTTGTGAACGTTCACCCTTGTTGTGGGGCCAAGACGGCATTTGTCCGGCTTGTACGGATTTTGCCCTGATCCAGGACGAGCACAGAATCAGCATGACGGAGTGCTTGCGGCCGGTGGGTGATCAACAAGGTCGTGCGGCCGCGCATCAGACGCGCGATGGCCTCCAGCACCGCCCGTTCCGATGCGGCATCCAGCCCTTCGGTCGGTTCGTCGAGGATCAGCAGCGGCGCATTTTTCGAGAAATGCGCGTGCGATGGCGATACGGCGGGCCTGGCCGCCGGACAGGCCCGCGCCGGCTTCGCCGACCATGGTGTCCAGTCCCTGGGGCATCGCCATGATTTCATCGAGGATATCGGCGTTGCGGAGTGCGGCGCGAAGGTCGTCCTCCGTGGCGCCGGGACAAGCGAGCCGCAAATTTTCGCGAATGCTGGTGTTGAACAGATGCGTCTGCTGCGCGACGACAGCGCACAGGCTGCGGATCTTCTCCCCGTGCAGATCGCGCAACGATACCCCGCCGATCTCAACCACTCCCTCCTGAAAATCCCAGAAGCGGAGCAGAACATTGAGCAGGCTGGTTTTGCCCGCACCAGTCTGGCCAACCACTGCGAGGCAACTCCCTTCGGGAATCACGAAGCTGATATCGTCGAGCGCCCAATTCTGGGTCTCGGCATAGCGCATTTTCAGATTGTTTACCCGAACATCGAATTGCGCGGGTGGCGGCACGTCGCGGTTGGGCTCGCCGACCGCAGGTTTGGTGTCGATAATCTCGAAAATACGGCGTGCTGCCGCAAGCGTCTGGCCGAGCGCGTTATAGGCGGTGGGCAACGCGCTCACCGCATCGAAGCTCGCCAGCACGAACAGGCCGATCATCGCGAAATCCGGGCCGGACAGGACGCGCCGCCCCACCAGGGGAATCGCGATAATCAGGGAAACCCACAGGCTGAGCTGAGCGATGGCCAAGGTGACGGCAGAAGAGGCGCCATTCACGCGCGCCTCGCGACGCTGTGTTGCGATCAGCATCGCGCTGGTCCGGTCGGATTGGGCCGTTTTACGCTCCAGCGCCTGATAGACACGCAACTCGCCGAAACCGCGGATCGTATCCGCGATATCGGAGCGCAGTTCCCCACGCAACGCGACGGCCCGCGCCCCAGCCACGCGGCTTGTCCGGAGCGCGATCAGCGGCACCACGACACCCGCGAGCACCAGCCCGATAAAATTCGCCGCCGCGACATGCGGGCTGAACCAAACGAGGAACAGCATCATCAGCAAAACGGTGATGATGGCCGTCGCACTCGGAGCGAGCACGCGAAGATAGACGTTATCGAGGCTGTCGATATCGGCGCGGATGCGGCTGAGCAGGTCGCCGCCCCGATAATATTGCAGCCGCGCCGGCGCCAGTGGTTCCAAATGCGCGTAGAACCAGACCCGCAAGCGCGCGAGCAGGCGGAATGTCGCCTCGTGGGTAATCACGCGTTCCAGATAGCGCCCGAAGGTCCGCGTCATGGCCAGGCCGCGGATCGCGGCGGCGGGCAGAAAATACTCGATCCGATGCGTGCCGAGCCCAGCCAGCGCCATCGCCGCGATGAACCAGCCGGAGAGCGCAAGCAGCCCGACATTGGCCAGAACGACGAGCACCGACAGCCCGATTCCAGCCAGGATCCATCGCCAGGATCCCTCGAACAAACGCAACAGGCGTAAAAAATCCCTCATGACAATTGCTCATGATAAAGCGCGCTGGTCTCGGCATAGAGCCCCCGCCGTGCCAGCAGCGCTGCATGCGATCCCGCTTCCACGATACGTCCTTCGTTCAGCACGAGAATCCGGTCCGCCGTGACCACGCTCTCTAACCGATGGGCGATCATCAACAGCGCCCGGCCTTGCGCGAGGCGGTCAATCGACTGTGCAATCAGCGCGGCGGTTTCCGGATCCAGGCTGGCCGTGGGTTCATCCAGAATCACGAGATCGGCATTCTTCAGGAAGGCGCGGGCCAAGGCGATGCGCCGAATCTCGCCGCCGGATAATCCCTGGCCGCGATCGCCAACGATGGTGTCATAGCCTTGCGCAAGGCGGGAGATAAATTGCGCCGCATTCGCCGCTTCCGCGGCCCGGCATACGGCCGCGTCATCCGCACCAGGCTGACCTAAGCGGATATTGTCCGCAATCGTGCCGTGGAAGAGGGTCGGCGCTTGCGGCATCCAGGCAATGCGGGTGACCCAATCCTCCGGCGCGATGTCGCGCAGATCGATCCCGTTGACGGTGATCTCGCCGCTATCGGGTACGTCGAACCCGAGGAGGAGCCGCGCGATTGTCGTCTTGCCGCAACCGCTCGGCCCAACCAGCGCGACACGCTCGCCGCGTGCAAGGCTGAAATCGATCCCCTGCAGCACGGGCTCGGCCGCCCGATAGGCGAAGCGCACATCCTTGAACTGGATCGCCAAGGTCTCGGACGCCGGCAGCTTATGCTGCCCGGGCGGCGTCTCCGGCAGCTTCGTTTCCAGCAAGGCGACAATCCGTTCCGAGGCGCCGATCGCCTCCATCCTTGCATGGTACTGCGTTCCCATCGCACGCAGCGGGCGAAAGAATTCCGGCGCCAGGAGCAGGACGAAAAACCCTTCCAGGAAGTTCATCTCCCCATAATAGAGACGAAATCCGATATACACGGCGACCATCGCGATGCTGATGGTCGCGAAAAATTCGAGGACCAGCGACGACAGAAAGGCGACCCGCAGGACATCCATCGTGCTGCGCCGGTAATCATCCGAAATCCGGGCGATGATTTCCCCTTCATGCCGGCTCGCATTGAATAGTTTGAGAGTCGTGAGGCCCTCGATAACGTCGAAAAAATGCGCGCTCATCCAGGCGAGGCGGCGCCATTGGCGCTGGTTGAGCTGCTCGGTGCCTTTGCCGATCAGGATCATGAAGATCGGAATCAAGGGCGCGGTGATGAGCATGATGATCCCGGAAATCCAGTCGCCGGGGAAGACGAAGACCAGAATGGCCGCGGGGATAAAGGCCGCAAGGGGCATTTGCGGGAGATATTCGGTGTAATATTTGCCGAGCTCATCTACGCTTTCGACCAGCAGGTTGGTCAGATCCCCGGTCCGTTGGGCAGCGACAAAACCGGGGCCAAGTGCGGCGATTTTCCGGTTGAGTTCGCCGCGCAGCGCCTGCTTGACCCCTGCCGTAGCCTCGAATGCAACGGCGTCCGCCAAAAAGCCGACGAGTGCGCGTGCGGCGAACACGCCGAGCATGGGCCACAAAAAGGGCCAGGCGGAAGCCAGGCCGAGATGCTTGATCACGACGCTGTCGACCACATGGGCCAGCAACCAGGCCTGGACGATCAGCAATAACCCGCCACACGCGCCCATCCCGGTTGCAACGCTCAGCGGTAATCGTACCGCTTTGGCCAGGCTTCGCAGCCAGGCATCGAGTGCCTTGCTGGCAGCGCGGGGCAGCGGGGCGGAATGTGTGGCCATTGAATTCTTATTCCTTACGGAAACGGCTTCGCCCTTACGAAACAGCGACGCGGCGCCGGTGGCGCCAAAGGCTCAACACCCTTGGCGCCACCGACATCAGACCTTTAGTGATGGGCCGCCAGGGCGGAGATACGCCCGCGGAAGACCCAGATCTGATAGAGGTTGTACATGATCATCACCGGGAAGAAGCCACCCATCGCAAGGGTGAAGGTGAAGAGCGACACCGCCGGGCTGGCACCCGAATAGATCGTCCAGGTGCCGGGGATGATCCACGGATAGAGCGTCACCTGGAAGGCGATCGCCATGATCCCAAGTGCTACCGTGAACCATACCATCGCCTTCAGATCCTGGTCGCGGTTGGCGGCCATGCGCATTTTCACCGCCGCGACGATAACCGCCAGCAGCACAATCGCCCAGACCCAGAAATCTGCGCCGAACCATTTATGCGCAGCCCAGGGGAAGATCGACGCGCTGAAGACGATCGTGACCACGGCCGAGGCCAGGGCCAGATAGAATACGGCATTGCTCCACTTCGCCGCCTGCTTGCGGATCGGCTCGCCATGTTGGAACCGCGCGCGAACGAACAAGACGCCGCCCAGCGTGACCGCGATCACAGAGGCGATGCCCGTCCAGATGCTGAACGGTGAGATGAAGCGCAGCGCACCGCCCACATAAGTCGGCACGGTGCCGGGATCATTGGTGAGCGGAAAGCCTTGCATCACCGCACCCAGCGCCATGCCGCCGAAGAAGGCGACCACCAGGCTCGAAAAGCCGAAGGCGAAATCCGAAAAGCCTTTCCAGCGGGCATCCGCCAGATGCCGGAATTCCAAGGCCACGGCCCGGGTGATCATCCCCCAAAGCGCGCAGGCCAGGGGCACCATGAGATAGCTGAAGGCCGAGCCGTAGACGAAGGGAAACGTGGCGAACAACACGCCGCCAGCCACGATCAGCCAGGTTTCATTGGCATCCCATGTGCCGGCCATCGCCGACATGATCGCGCCACGCTCATCGGAGTTACGCACAAAAAGGGAAAATACGCCGGCCCCAAGGTCGGCACCATCCAAAATCACGTAGAACACCACACTCAACGAGAGCGCAATCCACCACGCGAAGGTAACGATGGTTTGTATCTGGGTTAGTCCGTCCATGAATTCATGTCCTGTAGATGGGCCGGCTGCAGCTCAAACCGGCCCCTAGTGAGGTTAGAGCGATTTGAAGTAGGAGGGTGTGGCGTGCGGATCGCGCACCAGCGGTTCCACATGGCCAAGCCGCTGATGACCTTCCTCCACGACAGGGCTGGTCATGTCGGGCCCCTGGCGCATCACTTTGGCGAAGAAATACCAGGTGGCGCCCCAGACCGCGAGCTCGAAGCCCATATAGCCGACCATCCAGAAAATCTCCTGGGCGACGCTCATGCGGCTGGTGCCCTGCGCGGAGGTCATCATCCCGTAGACTACCCAGGGTTGGCGGCCGATCTCACGCGTCCACCAGCCGGTCCAGACCGAGATATACGGCAGGAAGCCACAGAAGATCGTAAAGCGCAGGAACCATTTGTGGCGGCTGATCGCGTTCGCGGCCATTTTCCCGCGCAGCGCAAGCCAGAGGCCCCAGAAGGCGAGCAGCACCAAAAGAGCGCCAGCGCCGGCCATGATCCGGAAGGAATAGAAGGGAATGAGCATCGGCGGCCGATTCTGCGGCGCGATATCATCCAAACCTTCGACCTTGCCGTTCCAGGTATGGGTTTCCAGCAGACTCAGCACATGCGGAATGGTAATCGCCCATGCCGTGCCATCGCCTGCCGCATTCGGCCAGGCCACGACGTCCCAGGAGGTATCGACCGAGCCATCCGGATTATACGTGTGGTAGTGGCCTTCCATCGCAGCCAGCGCCGACGGCTGATCCTGCGCCACGCTCTCTCCCAGCGCATCGCCGAGATAGACCTGAACCGGGGCAATCACGACCAAGGCCAAGACGGAGTGTTTCAGCGCGCGCTGAAACATCGAAACCTGGTTCCCCTTCAGGATCTGCCAAGCCGAGATTGCGGCGACGAAGCACAGGGCAAGTTCGACCGTTGCCACGAGCATGTGGGGGAAGCCGAAAATCACACCCGGATTGAAGAGTGCGGCCCCCCAGTCAACGACCTGGAAGAAGCCATTCTTGAACACGACACCTGTGGGCGTCTGCATCCAGGAATTCGCAACCAGGATCCACATGGCGGAGAGCGTGGAGGCGATTGCGACATTGGCGGTCGCAAACAAATGCACCTTCTTGCTGATTTTGCCCCAGCCAAAGACCATGAGCCCGATGAAGCCTGCTTCATACATGAAGGCGGTAATCGTCTCGTAACCGAGAACCTGCCCCAGAAACGGTCCGGCTGCCTGCGAGAAGGGGCCGTAGAGAATCCCGAAGGCCATTTCCATCGTGATGCCGGTGGCGACACCTGCGCCGAAATTAACGATGAACAGCTTCTCGAAGAAGCGGGTCAGGCGATACCACTGCTCATCATTGGTACGAACCCAGCGCCATTCCGAAAAAAACAGCAGGATGGAAAGACCGACGGTCAGCGGCGGATAGAGGATGTGCATGGAGGTGATCCAGGCAAAATCCATCCGTGATAAAAAAATTGAAAGCGCGCTATTCTGCATTAATCCTACTCCAGCATTCGGGCGTCGCCCGAATTATAGACAACGTCAAACTTCAATAATTTGAATAATCAAGCAATTTCCTAGACGTTTTGGCACGGTTTCCATTATTCGCGGTGGCGCTGCGCCTCCTCCTGCATTTCATCAGCTTCGGCCTCGGCCGCTCCCAGATCGGCGGAAGATGTGCGACGCGTACGACCACGGCCGATCAAAGGCAGACGATTTTTCAGTTCCAGCAACGCGACAACGCGTCCGCCGAGTTTCAACAACTGAATCATCTCCCCGGTCTCGAGTTTTTGGACCTCATCGGCCCATTGCGTCAGCAGCTCGATCAGATCGTGCATTTCACGCAGACGTTTCTGCGCGTGGTGGTCGCTTTCGTTCGTCGGCTCGGTCACAATGAGATCGCGCAATACCGACAATGTCGGATCAACCTCACGCCGGCGGCGCTGTTCGGCCAGCGTACGCACGATCTGCCAGACATCATCCGGCGTTGAAAAATATTCCCGCCTGTCGCCCGGAACGTATTTCAACCGGACAAGATTCCAGGACTGAAGCTCCTTGAGACTCATCGACACGTTCGAGCGCGAGACGCCGAGCAGCTCCGTAATATCCTCAGCGTGCAAGGGATTGTCGGCCAGATAGAGCAATGCGTAAATTTGCCCGACCGTGCGGTTGATGCCCCAGCGGCTTCCCATCTCACCAAAGTGATGCACAAACGTCCCAACCAAGGGGGATAAGGGCATTGTTCAGTACTTTCAGAAAATCCTGAAATTCGCTTAATCCTACATCCCCCCAAGTCAAGCGTATTGGATCATCGCTGCCCCGCCTCGGAATACGGCCTTCCGGTACAAACGCATTGAAAACGCCGGTCTTCGGCGGCTCCTCACTCGGCTGAGCACATAATCGCGCATGGCACCAATGACACATAGCGATACATCGCGGCGGTTGATCTGCATGACCATGCGCCGCGAAAAGCCCAGAACGGTACGGATATGTTCTAAATCACAACGACCGGACCGGCGCGCGGTGCGGCACGTGCCTGCGCCGAGCCGCTAGAACTGGGCGTGCAGCCGAAGCAGGAAGACCGAAACCGGGCCGCGCTGGCGGTTATAGGCGGGGTTGTTGATGAACTGATAATCCGCCGTGAGATGCGCGTAATGGTATATCGGGATGCTGTAATAGGTCTCGAGGATTTGCTCTGGCCCCGCCTCGGAGAGCTGTCCATCTCCAATCAGAATACCCATGCCGCCCGCGGCGAAATACGCCTTGGCCTCATGCGAGATCGTATTCACCGCCCCGGCGAGACCGAACGTGCCATTCGCCCGCCCCCAGAACCCACCCTGGACAGAGAGGCCGCCCGAGACCGACTGGCTGATATCGGTATATTCATCGCCCTCAACCCCGCCATTATTGGCACTGGCCCGCGCGAAAAGCCCCAGCCCGGGGATGATTTGCTGTTCGACATTGAGGCCGAACCCATCCTTGCTGCGTTCTTCCCGCACATTGGCGGTGTTGGGGAGGCCGCCGGTTTGTGCCGCCAGGGCCAGCGCATCGCCATAGCTGCCAAGCATCCCACGCGAGAGGAAATAAAGCACGCGGATCGCCCCGGGCTGACCCCCGATCGCGTAGCGCCTTTCGATCTGCGCTACATACTGCATCTGCTGCCCAAAGCGCATATCAAGTTTTTCGCCGTTGGGGATCTGCGACAGATCGAAAGCGCCGGCGCTGAACGTCCACGGGCCCTGATACCATTGGGCGGCCGCGCCATAAGTGTAGCCCCAGGCATTCGCCGCGTAGTCGAACGCGCCCATATCGACGATCGACCAGTTCAGAAAGTCGCTGCGCGGATCGTTCGCGTAGCTGTTATTATCGAAAATATCCGTGGTTGCGAATTTGCCCAGGGTGAACACCAGCCGGTTCGCCGTCTCCGTGCCACCGAGCTGGTTGAGATCCGGGTCCACCTCCTCCGTGGCGCCGCCAAGATCGATGGTCTGGCGAAAGAAGGCCCGCGGCATCTGATAATAGGGGTAGGTCTCGCCCACCTTGCTAGATTCGGCATTGATGTAACCGGCAGCGCCGGTCGTGTTGCTGAGGCCGTAGCCTTGATCCATCTCCGGGTCGAACCAGATTTCCGCGCCGCTCCACGGGCGATAGCCGAGATAGATCGTGGCGTCGACCGTCTCCCGCCCGTTTTCGGCAGCGCTCAGGCTCTGCGCCCCTTGATAAGGCGAGTGGAAGGCAGGTTGGAACATCCAGATGCCGGTCGCCTGGGCATGAATCGCCCATTGCTGCGGTGCTGGTTCCTGCGCCGTTTGTCCCGATTGCAAGGGGACGGGTGAAGGCTGCGGCGTAGCGTCGGCCACCTGTGCAACGGCGGCGACTGGCCATGATGCAAGACCGGCCGACAGGAGCGTGGTGAGAGCCAGTAGTTTCCGATGAGTGGGCGCGATCGATCGCACGGCAACACTTGTTTGCATAACAAAATTCTCGATCAGATGAAGGGGAGACGCTTGGGAACAGGGCGCAGTTCACCTACCGCGACCGGCTTATGCCGATCGCAGCCGAATTGTCCCCGCGGATTTGACGTTTAGGAGGCGCCGGTCAGCGCGAGCTCGATAATGCGGGCGATCACGAGGCCGCCGGCCAGAAAAAGATAGCCGCGCAGTGCCGTCATCCAAATTCGCATGGCGGGGGAAAAGCCGCCCGGCGTCAACTGGTCGAGCGGCGGCATCCGCCACGTATCCTGCTGCGAACGGTCGATGGGCGCTGCCTTCGTCACGCCTCGCCAGCGTTTGGCAGCAAACATGCTGAGCGCGACGATCAGGGCCAGGACACAGCCGCCGACGAGGACCGCCATGATCTGTGTGCCGGTGATGGATGGATAGACCACCGCAGCGGTGAGGATGACGGAGAGTAGCAGCAGCACCACGATGACGATACCGGTGAGCAGATTGATCCACCGGCCATTGACCCAAGGACCAAGCACGGCTTTGTCGTTGCACAGCAGGAGCAAGAACACCGTCGCACTCGGCAACAGGACACCGGCAAGCCCCTGCACGGCGTTCGTAATGAGGCCAAGTGGCATACCCGGGGTGAGCACCAGCGCCGCAGCGCCGAGCAGCAGACCGGCATAGACGACATAGAAGAGTTTCGCGTCGCTCAGCTTGCGATGCAGGGAGTGCTTGAATTTGAAAACATCGGCGATGGCGTAGGCCGAGGAGAGCGAGACCGCCGAAGCGCCGATAATGCTGGCATCGATGAGTGCGAGCGCGAAGAGCACGGCCGGCAGCCGGCCGACATATTTCTGGATCCCATCCGCGACACCGAGATCATCGGTGAAATTGCCAAATTCGGGATGATGGGAGAACACCGCCGCGGCACCCGCCATCAGCGCGACCGCGCCGCCGATGACAATGATGAAGCCAATGCCAAGATCGACGCGCGAATACCGGATGAAGCGCGGGGTAATGCGCTTATCGATCACATAGCTCTGCTGAAAGAAGAGCTGCCAGGGCGCCAGCGTAGTACCGATAATGCCGATCACCAGCAGCAGCACGGCGGCCAGGCCATTTGACGGCACATTCGGCATTTGCGGTATGAAGAGGCCGTGCGCGACCGCACCCAGAGGGGGATGCACCAGCACGAAAAAGGGGATGAGCAGAAAGCTGAAGGCGATCAGGCACATGGCAAAGCGCTCGAAGCGCCGGAAATCGCCCGTGCTGGCAGCGCCAATGATGACGCAGGCGGCGACGAGTACGCCGGCGATTTTCGGCACGCCGAGATATTGCAGGCCAAGATTGACGCCGATGAACTCGGAGACGGTCGTCAGCGCGTTCAACAGAAACAAGTCGAAGACGCTGAACGCGCCCCAGAACTTGCCGAAGCGTTCCAGGATCAGCCGCGCATGCCCGACGCCGGTGACGGCACCCAGCCGGATGACCATCTCCTGATTGACGTAGAGCACCGGGAGCATGAGCAGCAGCGTCCAGAGCAGCGAATAGCCATAATTCTGTCCGGCCTGGCTATAGGTGCTGAAAGCGCCTGCATCGTTATCGCCGGTCATCACGATGAGACCTGGTCCAACGATGGCGAGCAGCGTCAACAAGCGTGCGCGCCAGCCCTTGCGCGGCGCGGTGTCGTGCTGCGTGATCGTGCCGAAAGCACCGCGGATATCGCCAAGATGCGCGTCATCGAGGACGGCCGTGATAGCGGTGGTTTCAATGTTCGTCATATGCGTCATCATTGTCTCCCGTGGCGCGGTCCTGTTGAAAGGCCGCGCCGGCACGGTTGGGCAGTGTTTTGAAAACGAAATCGTTCGCCGGGCTAAGCCGTCCCGTTCAGTGCGGGGGCGATGCGATGAGATCAAAAACCCAATGACAGAAAAAATGTCCATGCGCGTCCTGCTCCCAACGCATGACAAGCGCAGGACGGGTTGGGCAGGGGGCGTTCAGCGCGGAGTGAACTCGCGATGCGCGCCGCACAGCAATGCGATCGAACGGAATAACGGCCATGATGGGCCTCCTATGACTCAAGGGATGCTTGAGCCCGGGAGGCCTGGCCGGCGGAGGTTCAGCGCGTCAGCGCAAAAACCTTGACGGTTACATGCTCAGCCCGGGCGATGGAAGAACCCTCGGGGAGCGTTAGAAGAGACGCGAAGCGTCTACTATCGCCTTCCGATGGTTCAGAACTAGATCGCGGGTTCATATGTCCTCGAATGGGGTTGGTCGACGAATGCCGGCGACGTAACATCGCGCAGTGCCGCGGCGCTTATACGCCAGGCGGTCTTCGGTCAAGAGGCGGTATGGCCCTCAAATTTAGCAATGCTTTCATGCGTGCAGGACGGCTTGGAACGCGGCCATGAGCGCGGCGCTTGCCTGTGACGCTCATCGTCGCCGGATGGCAAGTCTCTCGCAATGCGCTGCAACGATCTGGGGGCCGCTCGCAAAACGCCGCCCCCGCCTGACGGCATTTCCGATTTTCCCTCTGCCGAACTCGATATCTCGTGATCCCGATCACCGCGCATCCGAGCTTCGTCGGCGTCCGCCGCCGTATACCAAGCAAGATGTAGCTATCGTCCTGGGGCGATCGCGCCTTTCCGAAACGGAGATTGTAGAATGACTACCGCGCCGTTTATCTGGACCGTGATCGAGTTCGCAGTCGCCTCCTGTTCGCTGAATTGACGGCGGTCAAATATCCCACTCGTGAGATCGAGCTCCTTTCTGGAAGCGACGATCTCGTCGAACGGGCGGCTAATTTGCTTCCAACGAGCGCCAATCCGCAAGAGTTGGATGGCGTTGTGGTGAAACTTGAAAAAGATCGCCTGATCAAAAAATCGACGTGGACGGTCTCCACGGCGACCTGATGAAGTCCGTGAATTTTTCTCGGCTCAGGCCTCGATCACCATGCCGTCATAGCCAGGCTCGATATTGCCGGGCAATGTTACGCGCAGCCGCCCGTAATCCATGTCAGGCCCCATATGGGTGAGAATGGTCCGCTTGGGGCGCAACTGCTCCACCCAGTTGTAGATCTGGTCGAGATTGGCATGGGTCGGATGTTTGTGTCCCGCAGTAAAGCAATCCACCACCAGCACATCCAGGCCGCCCAAAGCCGCGAGCGCGGCATCCTCCAGCCGCACGACATCCGTGCAATAGGCAAAATTTTTGATCCGCAGCCCAAGCGAGCGACCAAAACCGTGGTCCTGGTCGATGAAGGTGAGCGGTAGCCCCAAAATCGCGTGGGTTTCGCCCGGTGCGATGGTATTGGCCTCGAGCACCGGACGGTTAAAAAACCCGCCGGCATAGGGTTTGAACACGTAGTCGAAGCGCAGGCGCAATTCGTCCCAGGTTTTCGCATCCGCATAGGTCGGCATCGGCGTGCCGAGGATCCGGTTGAGGATGCGGACTTCATCCAGGCCGGCGATATGGTCGGCATGGGCATGGGTATAGAGCAGCGCGTCGATCCGGCCAATGCCGTTTTGCGTGAGTTGCAGCCGCAAATCCGGCGTTGTGTCGACCAGAAGGCGCTGGCCATCACCCGTCTCAATCACGATGCTGGAGCGCGAGCGCCGGTTGCGCGGCTCGGCCGGGTCAAGTTGCCCCCAATCCCCGAACCCGTCCGCGCCGCCGATCTGGGGCGAGCCGGCGGAGCCGCCGACCCCCAGTAAGGTGACCTTCACGCCGCCTTCCGATAGAGTTGGCGGAAATTCCGGGTGGTCAGCGCGGCGATTTCCTCAGGCGCCAAACCTTTGATCTCGCCCAAGACTTTTGCGGTATGCACGGTATGGGCCGGCTCATTGCGCTTGCCGCGATAGGGTACGGGCGCCAGATAGGGCGCGTCCGTTTCCACGAGCAGCCGCTCGAGCGGCATATCAGCGGCAATCTCCCGTAACTCCAAAGACTTAGGGAACGTTAGGATGCCCGAGAAAGAGATATAGCCCCCCATCTCCACCGCCGTCTCGGCCAGTTTCCGGGTCGAGGAGAAGCAATGCAGCAGGAAGGAAAAATCCCCGCCCCCTGCCCGCTCTTCCGCCAGGATCCGCGCGATATCGTCATCGGCATCGCGCGCATGGATAGCCAGCGGCAGGCCGGTGATCTGGGCGGCACGGATATTGGCGCGGAAATTCTCCGCCTGCACTTCGGGCGACGCTTTGTCGTAGAAATAATCGAGCCCGGATTCGCCAATGCCGATGACCTTCGGATGCACTGCCAAGGCTGCGATGGCCTCGGGCTCGGGCACCGGGCCTTCTTCG
Source organism: uncultured Pseudomonadota bacterium (assembly GCA_963737355.1). Lineage (GTDB taxonomy): Bacteria > Pseudomonadota > Alphaproteobacteria > Acetobacterales > Acetobacteraceae > Acidocella. Next base: position 528,104 of record CAVTSC010000003.1, read on the forward strand.
CCGGCATGGTTGGGATGGATGCCGACGCAAGCCCAGACATGCTCGTGTTGTTCAGCAATCTCAATGGCTTGGCACGACTGGCTCAACGTCACGCCGATCGTGACCATCTCCTCGACGCCCGCCGCCCTGGCGCGCGCGATCACCTCTGCCCGTTCGCCGGGGGCGGAAAAATAGTCGAGATGGCAATGGCTATCGATCAACATCAAACAGCCTCGACAAAGCGCGGGAAAATCCCGGAAGGTGCCGGCAAAGCCGTGCCTTCCACGAGCGGTTCCTCCAAAGCCGTGAGTTGCCGTGCGTCGCGCGGAAGGCCGAGCTGGTCGAGCAATTTTTCCATGCTGTCCGGCATGAAAGGCTGCAGCAGGAGGGCAACCGTGCGCAGGACGGAGGTCAGCACGAACAGCACCGTGTTCATGCGCGCAATGTCCGTCTTTTTCAGGGTCCAAGGCGCCTGATGGTCGATATAGCCATCGGCGGCGCGGATGAGTTTCCACACCTCGTCCAGCGCCTCGTGGAAGGAGAGCTTGTAGATCGCCGCCCTCACCTTCTCCGGCAGCGCACCCGCGAGTTCCAGCAATGCGTGATCCGCCTCGGTCAGCACGCCTTTGGGCGGCACCACGCCGCCGGCGTTTTTGGCGATGAAGGAGAGCGTGCGCTGCGCCAGATTGCCGATGCCGTTCGCCAGCTCCGCATTGGTGCGCGAGATGAGCGCCTTGCGCGAAAAATCGCCATCATTGCCGAACGGCACCTCGCGCAGCAAGAAGAAGCGCACGGTATCGAGGCCGAATTCATCCACCAGCGGGCGCACATCGATGAAATTGCCGGTCGATTTGCTCATCTTCTCGCCCTCGACCGTCCACCAGCCATGCGAGAAGACTTTCTCCGGCACCGGCAGGCCAGCCGCCATGAGGAAAGCAGGCCAATACACGGCGTGGAAGCGGATGATCTCCTTGCCAACCAGATGCAGATTGGCCGGCCAGTAGCCGGCGCGCGGCGCGTTCGCATCCGGATAACCGGTCGCGGTGAGGTAATTCACCAGCGCGTCCAGCCAGACATACATCACATGCTTTTCATCGCCCGGCACGGGAATGCCCCAGGAGAAGCTGGTGCGGCTGATGGAAAGGTCGTTCAGGCCGCCGCGCACGAAGGACAGGATCTCATTGCGCTTCGCCGTGGGGGCGATGAAGCCGGGGTTGGCTTCATAATAAGCCAGAAGTTTGTCCTGGAACGCACTGAGTTTAAAGAAATAAGAAGGTTCGACCACCCATTCCACCGGGGCGCCGAACGGGGAACGCTTGACGCCGTCCGGACCGGTCACCAGCTCCTCTTCGTCATAGAAGGCTTCGTCGCGGACCGCGTACCAACCCTCATAGGCGCCAAGATAGATCGCGCCGGCCGCCTCCAGTTTCTGCCACAGCGCCTGGGCGGCGGCTTTATGCCGGGGCTCGGTCGTACGGATGAAATCATCATGCGAGATGTTCATGCGTTTCGCCATGTCCGCGAAATCCGCCGCGACCGCATCGGTAAAGGTCTGCGGATCGACGCCGGCGACGCGCGCCGCGGCCTCGACCTTCTGGCCGTGCTCATCCGTGCCGGTGAGGAAGAACACGTCGAACCCATCCAGGCGCTTGAAGCGGGCCAGCGCGTCCGCCGCCGTGGAGGTATAGGCGTGGCCCAGATGCGGTGCGCCGTTCACGTAGTAAATCGGCGTCGTAATATAAAATTTCTGTTTACTCATGACCTGTGCAACTGGCTGAGCGCCACGATGATCGCGGCGCGTTTATCAAGATTGAGGCCTACCACCTCACGTTCAAGTTTTCCAAAATCTTGCCAGAGCGTCACATCGCCCGCAAGCCGCGCGGCGGGCTGCCCGGCCCGCGCGGCGGCCCTGGTGTTGGCCGCTAAGCCGGCCCGCAGCAGGGTGAAAAAGGTGGAAAATTTGTCCACGCCCTCGCTGGCGCGCGCCACGGTATCGGCGATGCTCTGCGCCCGCGCCGGTGCCACCGGCGCCGCCAGAACCTCATCTACCAGCCCGGCCAAGGCGACTCCGCCTTCAGCGGCAAGGGTGAGCGCGGTGCCAATGCTCCCCTCCGCCAGCCCGACCAGCCGGGCGCGCGCATCGCCGTCCAGCTCCGGGGCGTAGGCCGCCAGCAGCGGGGCCAGCACGTCGTCCGCCAGCGGCGTCATCGGCAAGGCGCGGCAACGGCTGCGGATGGTGGGCAGCAGGCGGCCGGGCGCGGCGGTGACGAGCAGTAAAATCGCGCGGGCCGGCGGCTCCTCCAGCACTTTCAGCAGCGCATTGGCGGCGTTGGGGTTCATATCCTCGGCCCCATCGATCACCACGACGCGCCAGCCGCCTTCCGCCGGGGTCAGCCGCATGAAGGCGGTTGCTTCCTGAATGGTGGCGATGACGATTTCGGATTGCAGTTTTTCGGTCTTGGCGTTGATGCGGCGCTCGACCGTGAACAGGTCCGGATGCGTCCCCGCGGTCACGCGGCGGAATACCGGGGCAGTCTCGGGCAGCGATAGATCCGGGCTGGTGCCACCGGCCAATAGCCAGCGCGCGAAGCGATAGGCGAGCGTTGCCTTGCCAATGCCGGGCTGGCCCGAGATCAGCCAGCCATGGTGCAGCCGGCCGGAGCTGGCCGCGTGGTAGAGCGAAGCGAGGGCCCCCTCATGCCCGGCAAAGCGGGCATTCGCGCGCGGTTCGATCAACGTTTCCGCCGCTCCCGAACCAGCCGGCGCATCTCAGCCACGACGGCGTCAACCGGTTGCGTGCCGTCGATCAAGGCGCAGCGCCCAGGTTCGGAAGCGGCGATCGCGCGGAAGCCCTGGGCGATGCGCAGCATGACGTCATGGCCCATCTTCTCATACCGATCGGCAGCGGCACCCCGGGCGGCGAGCCGGGTTTTTGACACAGATTCAGGGACTTCCAGGATAAAGGTAATGTCAGGTACAAGGCTGATCAGCCGCACCAGGCTGGCGATGACGGCAACGTCAACGCCCATGCCATAGGCCTGATAGGCCATGGTTGAATCGTAATACCGGTCGCAGATCACCACCGCGCCGCGCGCCAAAGCGGGGCGGATGACCGCCGCCACATGGTCCGCGCGGGCGGCGAAATGCAGCATGGTCTGCGCCAGCGCATCCAGGCTGGTATCGGTGCTCAGCAGCAAGGCGCGGATGGCTTCCGCCCCCGGCGTGCCGCCCGGTTCGCGGGTCAGCACGACCTCGTGCCCCTCGGCACGCATCACCGCCGCCAGCCGCGCGCCGGCGGTGGATTTTCCTGCCCCCTCGCCACCTTCCAGCGTGATGAATATCCCCGGCCGTTCCGTCACCGGACGATGATTTCAGGGTCCGCGAAGCCCCGTGAGAGGATGGTTTGCAAGGCCGCATCGGCCGCTTCCACCGAATGGTAGGGCCCGGCATTGACGGCATACAATGTCCGGTCGCCACCAAAGACCGGCACGACGCTGGCCTGGACGCCATAGAGCCGCGCCATGGCGCGGAAGGCATCGCTCTCATCCCCATAGCCAGGGATCTGCACGAAAAGCGGCCCGGGCGCGGGGGTGCCAATACTGACCGCGCCAGAGAGCGCGACCGTGGAGGTTGGCGCGGCATTGCTCGCGGTCGGGCTCAGATTCTGCACCGGCCCGGAGGCGGTCCCACCCGGCGGGGCGAGGCTCTGGGCCGTGATGCCGGTCACGGGTGCCGCGGTAAGCTTCGGCCCGGCACCCAACGCGCCATCGAGCGCCGCGGTCTCCTGACCTTTAAGGGTGACCTGAACCTCAACGACGCCGCCGGTGGGATAGTGCAGCAATTGCGCAACGCGGGGGGTCACCGCAATGACGCGGCCCGGGATATTCGGCCCGCGATCATTCACCCGCACATCCACCGAATAGCCGTTGACCAGGTTGGTGACGGTCACGATGGCGGGCAATTGCAGCACGGGGCTGGCGGCGGCGAGCGCATTCGGGTCGTAGAGCTCGTTATCGGCGGTGTAGGCCGGCGCATCGTCGCCAATCACGGTCGAGAGCCCGGTGGCGCTGTAGCTGTCGAATTCGCGCGGATATTGCCACTCGCCCTGCGCCTGGTAGGGGTTGCCGATCGTGTAGGTTACCGGCCCCGGCGGCGGGGGGGCGGCATGATGCGCGCAGCTTGCGAGGGCGACGAACAGCGCCAGGATCGAACGGTTAATCATGCGCTCAGCACCATGCGCCCCAGCGCGCCCACGGCCAGCGCGTAATAGTCCGAGGCGTTATACCGCCGGATCGCGTGGAAATTCGCATAAACCAGGAATGCCTCGCCGCCCGCGCCATCCGGCAGCAGCAATGCGGCCGGCGTGTCTTTGGGCAAGTCCGCCGCGCCGGGCAGGCGTTGCACGCCCCGGTCGATCCAGTATCGCAATGTCCGCATGTTGTCGCGGCCCGTCGTCGCAACGTTCAGCCCGGCCGGTGCCAGCACAACCTCGCTCGACGGCAGGCCGGGCTGCCAACCCGCTTTGTTCAGGTAATTGGCCATTGAGGCGAGCGTATCGGCATCCGAGGTCCAGATATCCGGCTGGCCGTTCCCCGCGAAGGAGACTGCGGTGGAGAGATAGATGCTCGGCATGAATTGCGGCTGCCCCATCGCTCCGGCATAGGAGCCGATGAGTTTTTGCGCAGGCGCATCGCCGGAGGCGACGATGCGCATGGCGGAGATGACCTCATTCGCGAAATAACGGCTCTCCCGATTCCAGGCGAGCGTTGTTAGCGCATCGATCACGTCGAAATCGCCCTGTGTGCGGCCATAATTGGTCTCGATGCCCCAGATCCCGAGCAAGGGCGTGGCGGAAACGCCATAACGGCTCGTCACCGCGGCGAGCAGGTTGCGCACCTCTTCCGCCTTTTCCTGCCCCGCCTGTATGCGCCCCTGGTTCAGGACATGGGAGGAATAGACCGCCCAGGTTTCCGTGAATTCGGGCTGATGCTGGTCGAGCCGCAGCACGTCCGCATTGGGGACAAGCTTGCCGGTGGTTTCCTGAATGATTTGCTGGGGAATGCCCGCCGCCGCGGCGCGGCGCTGCAAGGCGGCGAGAAACGAATAAAAATCCCCCGCACGCGCAAAACGCGGCAGGGCCAGTGAAAGGGGAATGCCTGTGAGTAATGCGCGCCTGTCCATGGCGCGCATCCTGCCACGGCGCGGTATCGCACCGCAACATGTATGACCAAGACCGCCTTACAACATGGGGCCCGGCATGTAACGCCAGGCCCCATTGAAGCGGAAGCGCGAGATGCGCCCTAAGTCCTTGGGCTGTTGTTAGAAGGTGAAGCCGGCGGAGAACGATCCGAATTCATGGATAGAGCCCTGCTCGCCCAGGAACTGGTTCGTCTGGAAGGCTTGCGTGTAGGTGAAGCGGACGCCGCGCCAGATGACCGTTACGCCGGCCTCGAAAGTGCCGACGACCACGTCGGGATCCACACCCCGGCTCGACTGGAAGTCAGCCCCTTGCAGGAACTCATCATGCGCCACGACTTTCGCCGCGGCGCTGCCGAACACGTACCAGACCAAAGGCCGCGTCGCCTCAAAGGCATCCGAGCCTGAGGGGGATGGCGACAGCAGCGGCGGGCCGAAATCGCTGTTAAGTCCTTCACCGAGGCGGAAACCGACCGCCGACTGCACATAGTCCTGGGTCAGGCCGGCCATGCCGGAAAGCTGCGGCAGCGCATCGGCTTCGAGCCCGTTGCTGAAATGCGCGATCGGCAACCGCCAGGTACGCGAGGCCTGGAAATCCAGCGCCGGTTCGCTCGGGAGCTGATACGCCCAGCCATGCGTGCCTTTTTGGCCGATAATGGCATGGAAGTCGTTCTGCATGATCTCGCCGCCGGCATCGCGCCCGATCACGCCGAGATTAACGCCGACCACGGAACGCGTGTTTGCGGTGTCCTGGATGATATTGAGCGTCCCGGCGAGGTAGCCGGCATAAGGTTCGTCGTTCTTCGGTGGATCGATCAGGGATGTGTCCGCCGGGGTGTAGAGCTGCTGGATGATGCCGATATTGATCCGCTGCGTGCCATTGCCCCAGATGGCATGGCCGAGATTGGCAAGCGGCTTCGGCACGTCGCCCGGCAGCGAGGTCCAGCCGAGATTGAACCCGTTGACGTAATACCGGTCCGTTTGGGACGTCGTGCTAATCGAGGCGTTCTCATCCTGGATCGTCCAGATGCCGGAGGGAAAACCGGAACCCGAAGCAGCCGGGGGGCTATCCGCCCAGGCACCAAAAGGGACAGCCAGCAGAACAGCGGCGGGGAGAAGCAAGCGGCGCGTTTGTATCGGTTTTTTCATGTGCCCTTAATCGGCATACAGACGATTTAGACAAGATGGCACCCGGCGACCCGGCTATGAAAATCTTAGCGCTCACGCGCGGTGCAGGATGCCAAATCGATGAGCCTTTCCAGCACCTCGGTTTCCTGCGCTCCGGAAATCGCATGCTCGCCATCGATCAAAAAACACGGCACGCCATTAATTCCAAGGCGATGCGCGTGCAAATTCTCCGCATGCACGAACTCGGCGCCCTCCAGCGTGGTCAGAAACCGTTCCGTCGCATTCTGGTTCATGCCCTGTTCCGCCGCCAGCCTTGCCAATAATGCATGACTACCGATGTCGGCGCCCTCGATGAAATGCGCATTAAAAATGCGATCGACGAGAATATCGGCGACACCGAATCGCGCGGCATGGCGGACGAGGCGGTGCGCATCCACGCTGTTCGGCGTGCGGCGGATGGCGTGAAAATTGAACTGAATGCCTTCCGCGGCGCCAAGCTCGGTGATCGATGCATAGAGCCGGCGGGCGCGATCCTCGGCACCGAATTTGCGGATCATGTAATCCGCCCGCGACATGCCCGACCGGGGCATATCCGGATTGAGCAAAAACGGCCGCCAGACGAGATCCACGCTGAGATCCTGCCGCCGTTGCAGCAGGAAAGACAGGCGCTTTACCCCCAGATAGCACCAAGGGCACACGAAATCGTAGACGATCTCGATGACCAGCCGCGCCGGCAGAGGGGCGAGGATATTCATGACACTGTCATACCGTGGTTTTTGGTTTTTCGCGAATATTCTTCGCCAACTTGACGGACGCCGCCAGGGGGCGATGATCAGCGCAGCCGGCTGCGGTCACCCTCATGGAGAAAATGCTTGAAATTGAAATTGTTATCGACCGGTGTTCTGGCCTCGCTCTGGGCGTTTCCGGCTTTGGCCCACCAGGATCCCTCACCGCCGCCATCGGGCGTCGTGGTCCATTTGTTTGGGCCGAATTCAGTAATGTCGAACATGCTGCCGACGGGGAGCGCGCCACATACGAGCGCACCGGCCGGCGGCGCGTCAAAAACCGTTCCGGCTGGCGAGTCGGACGATACCGAGCCCAGTATGCACGACATCCTGCGCCAGATGTTCGTCACGGGCGATCCGAACCAAAAGCCCGGCGCCGGCTTTGCCAAAGGCAAAACCGGCTCGGATCGTTAGCGGCTGAGCGCGGTTGGTGCGCCGATGCGCCTCAGCCCCGGGTGCCGCTCAAACGCTCGTCCATTCATTTAGTCTTTGGCGCGAAGCTGGTCGGCTTTCTGTTCCATGCGCTTCGCCATCATGTCCAGGCGCCAGGCCTGGATGTCGTAGAACGTGACGTAGCCACGATTCTTCGTATCGATCTGCGTGAAATGATCGACGATCGGCTTCATTTGCGCGGCGGTGGCCTGCGCCAGCGTGAGATGCCCGTCATGGGTCGTGTTCGCGGCATAGAACTTCATCAGGAACGCGGCTTGCCGCTCCTGGTTCCAGCCGCCGCGATGCGGCTTCCCGTGGCCGTCATGCTGCCAGTGCTGGCCAGCCGGGCCAGCACCCGGACCGGACATTGGCGGGTTCGAGGCATTCTGCGCCAGGGCAACGCCCGGCAAAATGGAAAAGCTAAGCAACGCGAGGAATGCATAACGGCGCATTGTAATCTCCTGGTAGGTATTGGCGCCGTTATGACGGGGAATTGTAACTGCCTGATATCAAACACGTAACAAGGTGCAGCATGGCCGGAAGCTCATGCGCCCATAACAAAAACGGCGCCCCCTTGCGGGAGCGCCGTGTTCGCAAAAAACCCGGGCGGAAAAATCAGCGCGAGTAGTATTCGACGACCAGGTTCGGGTCCATCTGCACCGGAAACGGCACATCGGCCAGCTTCGGGGCGCGGAGGAACTTGCCCTTCATGGCGCGGTGATCGACTTCCATATATTCCGGAACGTCGCGCTCGCCGCTCTGTGAGGCATCGAGCACCACGGCGATCTGCTTGGATTTCTCGCGCACTTCGATCACATCGTTATCTTTCACAAGATAAGACGGGATGTTCACCTTGTGGCCGTTGACCATGACATGGCCATGGCTGACGAACTGGCGGGCGGCAAACGGGGTCACCGCGAACTTCATGCGGTACACGACCGCATCGAGCCGGCGCTCCAAAATCTCGATCAGGTTTTCCGAGGTGTCGCCCTTACGGCGCACGGCTTCCTCGTAATACTTGTAGAACGACTTCTCGGAAATGTTGCCGTAATAGCCCTTGAGCTTCTGCTTGGCCATCAACTGCACGCCGTAATCGGACGGCTTCTTGCGGCGCTGGCCGTGCTGGCCGGGGCCGTATTCGCGCTTGTTGACCGGCGACTTGGCGCGGCCCCACAGGTTAACGCCCAACCGGCGGTTAATCTTATACTTACTCTCAGTGCGCTTGGTCATGGCGCAGACCTTTCTAGTTAGAATTCCGCCAGTAGTCGTGCTTTATCGATGTCTCCACCAACAAACCACGCGGGCGCAGGCGACCACCGCCTGTCCACGTTCCCGGCAACGAGTGGCGGCTCTAGCCTCCGCGCGGACCGGCGTCAATCGCAGGCCGCACCCAGCTTTGCACAATCGCGGCCAGCGGCAAGGCCAATGCCGCCGCCGGTCGCTTCAGCCGTAGCGTGGCTGTTCTGCCCATCCACACGCCGTCATCGCTGGGGCTACGCGGATAAAACCCCTGCCCCAAGGCGAGCCGGTCAGTTTCCCCGAGACATACACCGAGCTCGCGCCGGTCTTCGGATTGCGGGTCGGTATCCGCCGGGCAGGCGGTGCTGGAGAGCAGGGTGATATCACGGACCGGTCCCGCGAAATTGAACGCCGCCATGCGCCCTTGGCCGCTCCGGTGGATTTCCGGGAGTACCGTTTGCCCGGCGGCGATGGCCCGCAGGCTCGGCCAATAGGTCAGGGAGAACCCGGCGGCCAGTGCGGCCTCGTGCAAATGCCGCCGCACACGGGCCAGCCGCATGCCGGTGGTGACCGTGGAGGCGAAGGGCCGCCGCGCGGGCGAGCGCCGCCCAATCTCATGATACAGCCCGTCGCGATTGCCGTCGTCGAAATAGGATTCGCAAGGCAATCCCTCGGCCAGCAGGATATCGTGCCGGTCGAGCTCGACATGATAATAGGTTGTCGCGGCACTGGTATTGTCGCGCAGGATCGTCGCGCCGTTCACCAGATGGGTGACCGGGATCAGCACGCCATCGGCATAGACGCAGTGCGACGGCGACAACCGCAGCATCCGCGCCGGAAGGCCGGGGCCGAACGCGTTGGGCAGGATCAGGACCGGCCGTGCGCGGCGCGCCGCTTGCGGCCCCAGATCCAGTGTCCGCCGGCCGATCCAGCGCACCGGGCGGCGCGTGCCGGAGGCCGTAATCAGCGGATCGCCGGGCTTCAGGGTTTCGACGGCGCGATAGCCGTGCGGGGTCAGAAGCCCGGTGCCGCGCGCATAGCAAGGCAATTCATCGCCCAGCGTGACGAGGGAGCCGCCGGCGCCGTCCGAGGTAACGGTCAAAGCCGGCTGGCCGGAGGCAATGGCGATGTTAAAGGCCGAGACCGTGCCGCCCTGTTCGTTCGATATTTCCAGCGTGCCGTCCGTACCGCCGGAATAGCTCACCAGACTGGGTGCGACGCCCACCAGATCGATCGCATCCGTCGCGGAAAAATTCTCGACGTTGGCGGAAAACAGCGCCGGATCATTCACCGTGATGATCGCGTCGCTTCCGGTGAAAGTGATCGCCCCCCCGCTGAAGGCGCCGTAGAGATCGAGTGCCGCCGATGGCCCGACCTCGACCGTGGAGGTGTTCTGAACGCCGGCCTCCAATACCAGCATGCCGCCTTGCGCCAGGATGAGGCCGTCATTCAGCAGGCTGGTGGCATCCAGCGTACCATAGCCCTGTAGCGTCGCCCCCAGGGTCAGCGTGGCGGCTTCGATCGTGCCGCCGCCCAATGTGATCCGGGCGTTGGATGTCATGTCGCCTAAGGTCGCCAGCAGCCCGGAATCCGAGAGGGTGCCGCTCGCCAGCGCAATGGACCCGGCGCGCAGCGTGGTATCGGCGCCGAGTTGCAGGACGCCGTTTGCGGTGATCTCCAGCGCACCGTCGACGCCCAGGCTGGCAGTGCCGCCGAGTGTTGCAGTGCCGCTCAGCAGCAGGGCCGCGGCTTCGGCCGTCGCCGCATTGTCCAGGATGAGGGCCCCGGCATCGGTCACGCCGCCCAGCGCCGCCACGGCATCGGCATAGGCGAACAGCGTTCCGGACGTGTTCAGGCTCACGGCCCCGGCATCCAGGCTGCCGCTCACATCCAAGGCGGCAGCGGCGTCCGTGCCTATGTTCAGCGCTCCGGCCAGGCTGAGCGCACCCTGAATATCAACGGCGCTACCCGCGGCATCGGCGCTCGCGGCCAAAGTCATGTTCCCGCCGACGGAAAAAGCGCTGCCCAATACCGCCAGCGTGCCGGCACCACTGGCATCGCCCAGCGTGACATCCTGCCCCAGCGTCACCGCCGCGACATCGTTGAAAATCGCCGTGGCGCCGTCATCGACCAGGAGGGACGTGCCGGAAATGCCGTCCGCCTGGATCAAATCGCCAAACTCGGTCGTGCTCGCGACGATCACTGCGCCGGGCGCTATTGCCGAGGTGATTTGGGCGAAGCCGCTGCCCGGACCGTAGACATCCGTTTGCGCCTCGCTGAACGAATCCGATGAATAGCCGCTCACGGTGCCGGGAGAGGCGATCTCGATGCCTATATAGGCCGTGAGACCGCCTAAGATCCCGCTATTGCCGGTGAGCGTGATGAGATCTGATGCGCCCGACCCGGTATAGGTCAGCCCGGCGAGCTCCGCGTTCATCGCGGCGGCACTGCTGGCGGTGAGCGCGATGGCCGCAGCCGGGCCGAGCGTGCCGTCGCTAAGCAGGCCTTGCCCGGCGGAGACCGTGAGGGTCATGCTTTGCGTCGGGGCCGCGATCGGCGCCAGGCTCACCCCCTGCAAGGGCTGCGCGATGCCGGCGCTGGCCAGGAAGATGCCCTCTTGCGGCGTGATCGTCGCCGTGGCCTCGCGCAGCATGACATCGGGATCCCCCTCCGCGTCCAGCCCGGCGACGAGCGTGGTGCCCGCCGCCATGCTGGCATGGATCTCGTAGGTATCGGTGGCGCCGGTATCGTCCAGCCCCGCGACCATGAAACTGCCGGGCCCCACATCGTAGACGCTGAAATCCGAAAGATCCGGGAAAATGAGCTGGTCCCCGGCGGCAAAGCCGAGAATGGTGCCGGAGAAGGCCTGGGGGCCATTGATGACGAAGGCGCCCCCGGCGCCGCCCAGCGTGCTGGCGTAAATGCCCGAGACGGCCGCATCCCCGGGCGTGTTCTCGAAGCTCAAGGTGACCGAATTATCGATGGTCAGCGGCGTGGCATCGAAAACGCCGTAAAGCGGGGAGACGGGCCCGAGCAGCATGACGCCGCCGGACTGCACCGCCAGATCCGCCCCGCCGCCGACGCTGCCGGCCGCAATCACCAGGGTTTCGCCGTTTTCCGCGAGGATCGTGCCAGCTCCGGTGATCAGCCCGGATTCGGAGAAATTCCCGGCCAGCAGCGTGCCATCGCCGCTCAGCACCGCGCCGGCGGCCAGGGAAACGGCTGGCATATAAGCGAGCGTTGCCGCGCCATCGGCCACCAGCGTCCCCGTAAAATCCAGCAATGCTGCGGTGCCGAGCAGAATGGGCCCGGCCAGGCTGGCCCCCTCGGCCATCAGCAAGGTGTCGGAGGCGGCGAGCGTGCCGGCGCTGATATTGCCCAAATCCAGGCTCGTGCCGCTGAGGGAGAGATTATTATAGGGCAGTTCCAGGCTGGCATCGGGGGCCATCATCACCGCCCCTGCCCCGCCGATATTGCCGAGTGCCGCAATGGTGCCGGTCACATCCAGCGTGCCGGTCAGGGTCTGGTTGCCAAGCTGCAGGGTTTGGCTGCCGGCCGCCAGCGTGCCGTTGGTCCCCGCCGTGCCCGCGATATTAAGGTAGATATTGCCGTAGGTCAGCGCGTCCGGCAGCACGCCGGCTTCATTGCTTAGGGCGTAGTTCAGTTCCTCGCCCCCGGCGGGGCCGGCGAATTCCAGCCCGGAGAGCAGGCTGTTCAGCGCGCCGATCTCATCCGCGGTAAAGCTTAACGTGATGGTCCCCGTGCCGAGTCCCTCGGTGGCAATCGCGCTTGCATTTGTAAAACCCGGCAGGAATAACAGGCCGGAGGTGACGGAAAGGGTTAAGGTAAGCGTCTCTTCCTGCCCCAGCCCCATGGCCGCCAGGCCGCTCGCGATGGGATCGCTCAGCAGCAGATCCGGCAGTGTATCCAGCGCGTTGGGCTGCAAAGTGACGATCTGCTTTGGTGCGACGAAGGCCGGGCCGGTCGATGGCACGACCTCCACCAGCAGATTGGTCTGGGTGCCGAGATAGCCGGGATCGGTTGCGGTCAAGGTCAGCACATCGCGCGTGCTGCTGCCGGGCTCGACCAGTTCAAGGCTCGCCAAAGCGGCGTTGACCTCGGTCTGCGTGCCGGTGAGCGAAAGCGTGCCACCATTGCTGCTGACCGTCGCCCCGGCAAGCCCGCTGGCGGAGAGCGCCGCCCCCGCATTGCCGGCGATGACCTGCACGGTGAGCGTGCCGGTGGCCGCACCGCTGACGGAAATCCCCTGCTGCGGCGAATCGAGCGAGGACATAGCCCCCGTTCCGTCGAGCACGGTAAGAGTCGCGGGTTCAGATATTACAAGATTGCCAGACACAACCTTAGATTACACAACGTTAACCGTTTCGACAACGATATATCTGTAGTTTGATGCTTATTCTGGCCGCGCCGCCGCGCCGACCGGGCGTGGATTAACTAGCTGCAATCCGCGCAGGCTTATGGTCGCGCGGCCGGCTTGGCCCCATACTGGGCGAATGAAGACCGTGCATAAGAAACCCCGCGTAAAACCAGCGAAATCAGCGACATTGCCGACACGCGAGTTCGATCAAGGCGTTTCTGGCCGAGGCCGAACAGAAAATCGGCCTGCGCGAGGTCGCGCGCGCCTTCAGCGTGCAGCCCGACGATAAAAAGGCGTTGCGCGGCCTGATGAAATCGCTGGAGGCGGATGGTCTCGTCGAACGCGCGGGCCGCAAGCAATATGCGCCAGCAGGCCGTCTGCCGGAGAATGCCGTGGTCGAGGTGACGGGAATCGACCGGGATGGCGAGGCGCTGGCCCGCCCGGTGGTGTGGGAGGGGCCAGGGCGCCCGCCGATCATCTTCATGCGTGCCGAGGCCAAGGGCCAGGCGGCTTTGGCGCCGGGGGCGCGCGTGCTGGCGCGCTTAAAGCCGATCGGCCATGACAAATATGAAGGCCGTACGCTCAAGCGCCTGGCCGAGCGCACCGGCAGCATTGTCGGCGTCTTCCACGCGCATCCGCATGGCGGGCGAATCGAGCCCACGGATCGCCGCCAGAAGGCCGAATGGGTCGTGCCACTGGGCGAGACCATGGGGGCGATGGAGGACGAGATCGTCCGCGCCGAGCCCCTGCCTGGCCGGGATTTCGGCCCGAAGCCCGCGCGCATTACCGAGCGGCTTGGGCTGGTGACGGATGCCCGTTCGGTCAGCCTCATCGCCATCGCAACCCACGGCATTCCCATGGATTTTCCCGAGGCGGCCGTGAAGGAGGCGGAGAAGGCCAAGGCCGCGCCGCTGGCCAAGCGCACGGATCTGCGGGAAATCCCGCTGATCACCATCGACGGCGCCGATGCGCGCGATTTCGACGATGCCGTGTATGCGGAACCCGAAGAGCACGGCTACCGGCTGATCGTCGCCATCGCCGATGTCGCGCATTACGTGAAACCCGGCTCGGCCTTGGACAAAGCCGCCCGCGAGCGCGGCAATTCCTGCTATTTCCCGGATCGCGTCGTGCCGATGCTGCCCGAGGCGCTCTCCAATGGCTGGTGCAGCCTAAAGCCGCATGAGGACCGCGGCTGCCTGTTCGTGGAGATGCATATCGACGTGCATGGCCGCAAGACGGCGCATAAATTCGGGCGCGGCCTGATGCGCTCGGCCGCGCGCAAGACCTATGAGCAGGTGCAGGAGGAGTTCGAGGAGGACCCCACGCATCATGCGCATCTCTATGCCGCCTTCACCGCGCTGAAGGCCGCGCGCGAGGCCCGTGGCACGCTGGACCTCGATTTGCCCGAGCGGAAGGTCGAAATCGGGCTGGATGGTCAGGTGAAGAATATCGCGCCACGGCCGCGACTTGATAGCCACCGGCTGATCGAGGAATTCATGATCCTGGCCAATGTATGCGCCGCCGAGGAGCTCGAGCACCGGCACCAGCCCTGCATGTACCGCGTCCATGCACCGCCCAGTCCCGAAAAGCTCGATAATCTGCGTTCCTTTCTGGCCACGCTCGATATTTCGTTGATGGCGGGCGACCAATTGCACCCCCGCGACCTCGATCGGGTGTTGAAACTTGTCGCCGGCACGGACAATTCCTCCCTCGTGAACGAAACCATCCTGCGCAGCCAGTCCCAGGCGGAATACGCCTCCGAAAATATCGGGCATTTTGGCCTGGCCCTGACGAAATACGCGCATTTCACCTCGCCGATCCGCCGTTATGCCGATCTGCTGGTGCATCGCGCGCTAATCAGCGGGCTGAAGCTCGGCCGGGACGGACTCTCGCCCGAGGACACCGCCCAGTTCGACGACACCGCCGAGCAGATTACCGGGACGGAACGGCGCGCAACCTTGGCCGAGCGCGATTCCACCGACCGATATCTTGCGCTCTATTTACAACACCGAGTGGGAGAGTTGTTCACGGGGCGGGTTTCGGGGGTGACGAAATTCGGTCTATTCGTCACTTTACCGGAGAGTGGCGCGAGTGGATTCCTGAGCATGGCTAGCCTGTCTGACGATTTCTGGATGCATGACGAGGCGACCCAGACGCTGATTGGCAAGCGGTCGCGTAAAACCTACCAGCTTGCCCAGACGCTGGATGTTCGCCTCATGGAGGCGCTCCCCGTGACCGGCGGGTTGTTGTTCGCTCCGGCATCCGCGCGTCCGGGAAGTACGACCGGCATTGGGACGCGCGGCCCGAATCCGGTCAGGAAGGCCGGCGCGAAATCCTCAAAACGCGCTAAAACGGCGAAATCCGTGAAACATCCGAAATCCGCAACACAGAAATCGAAACGCCGCAGGTGACCCGTGCCGTCCTGATCTTTCTTCTCTGCGTCATTCTGCCGAATGGCGCTTGGGCCCAGTCTTTGGCGGGGGCGAATACGTTCGACCTGGCAACAGCCGCCTCGGTCTGGGGCAGTGCGCTGTCTTATATCGCGCCCCGCTCGCTACAGGCGCTGACGATCCCGCAAATGACGATCTGGGGTCTGAACGGCCTCGCGGCGCTGGACCCGGACCTGAACACGACGCTGCAAAACGATCAGATCCGCCTGTACGGGCCGGACCAGATGCTCATCGCCGTGTCCGCGCCGCCGCCGAATGACGCGCAGGCCTGGGGCCAGGCGGCGGCGAAGGTGGCGCAGGCGGCGTTCAATGCCTCCCCCGCCTTGCAGCAGGCCGGCACCCAAGGCCTGATCAGCAGCTTCTTCGATGAATTATTCAATCACTTCGATCCCTATTCGCGCTATGAGGCGCCCCTGCAGGCAGCCCAACAGCACCTGATGATCACCGGCCTGGGCGGCACCGGGGTCAGTTTTGCGGCACAAGGCAACCGGGTGGTGATCTCCGCCATCGCCGCCGACAGCCCGGCGGAGGAGGCCGGGCTGGTCCCTGGCAGTCTCGCGCTTCGGGTAAATGGCCGTGCAGTTTATCCATGGCAGGTCGCTCGCCTCAACGATGCGATGAACGGCATTTCCGGCACCAGTGTCACGCTGACCTGGGCAGACCCCGCCGCGCCCAACGTGCCGACGAATATCACGCTCACGCGCGCGCTCATCCCGCCCGAAACCGTGTTTCCCGAGTCCACCAGCATTCCCGGCGTGCTTGCCATCAAGATCACCGGTTTCAACAAGGGGACCAGCGACCAGTTTTCCACGGCCATCGGCACGGCCATGTCGACGGCACCGCCGCGAGGTTTGGTGCTCGATCTGCGCGGCAATCGCGGCGGTGTTTTGCGCCAGGCCGTGCTGGTGGCCGATTCCCTCATGCCTTCAGGCCAGATCGCCATCGCCTCGGGGCGTGACCCGGATGCCGATCAGATTTTTAATGCCGAAGGTTCGGATATTACCGGCGGCGCCAAAATCGTCGTGCTGGTGGATGGCCAAACCGCCAGTGCGGCGGAAATCCTCTCCGCCGCACTGGCCGATAACCGCCGCGCCGTCGTTGTCGGCTCGGAAACTTTGGGCAAAGGCCTGGTGCAGACAGTCACCAACCTGCCCGATGGCGGTGAGTTATACGTGACCTGGAGCCGCGTGCTGGCCCCGCTTGGCTGGCCCCTGCAAACCCTGGGCGTCATGCCCCAGCTTTGCACCAGCCTGGGACCCGAGGCGCTGCAAAACCAGTTCACCGCCCTGCAAAACGGCCGTAACCTGATGAACCCGGTACTCGCCCGGGCACGCTCAATTCGCGCGCCCGCCAGCGTGAACGACATCCTGGCCGTGCGCGATGAATGCCCCGCCGATATCGGCACCAATGAGGACATGGATGCTGCTGGTTTTCTGTTCGACCATCCCAGCGCCTACCAGGCCGCTTTGCTGCCTTGAGCCGCATCCCGCGACGCTTTTGCACCGAGATCGAGGCAGCAAGGCAGCCTTACCCTTGACGAAACGCCAGCAAATGTTCCATACGGCGCGCTTCTGGAGAAGTCTTATCATGGCAAAATCGAACGTCGTCCAAATCAAGTTGATTTCCACCGCGGATACCGGTTACTTTTACGTGACCAAGAAGAACGCGCGTGCGCAGACCACCAAGCTTGAGCTTAACAAATATGATCCGGTCGTGCGCAAGCACGTCAAGTTCAAAGAAGCCAAGATCAAATAATTCCCGGCCGCCGGCCTCGCCGGCGCCATCCTCAAGGTTACGTGGCGCAGATTTCATAACGGAATCTGTCATTGTTACCCATATAAACCCCTGACGCAGAGCAAGATGCGCGGGGGTTTTGTATGCGCTTGTTTAAATGCCAGGAATGTGGCCAAACGGTTTTTTTTGAAAACCGGCATTGCGCCCGGTGCGGTCACGCACTCGGTTATGTATCGCAAAGCATTGAACTGCTGACCCTGACATTTGAGGGCGATACCGCGATCCCGGTCACGGGACGGGAGAGGAAATTCCGCTATTGCGCAAATGCGGAACGGGGCGCCTGCAACTGGCTCGTGCCCGCGGAGTCGCCAGAGGTTTTTTGCGCGGCATGCCGGCATAACCGCACGATTCCCAACCTTGCCGAGAATAATAACCTCACCCGGTGGCAACGCATGGAAGCGGCGAAGCACCGGCTGTTCTACACGCTGATCGCGCTTAATCTGCCGCTGAAGAACCTGACGGACGATCCGGAACACGGCCTCGCCTTTGATTTCCTGGCGGAGCCCGAAAATTCGAGAAAAAAAATCCTCACCGGCCATGATGACGGGCTGATCACGATCAACCTGAACGAGGCCGATGACGCGCTGCGCGAGAGCCTGCGTGCCGAAATGCGCGAATCCTACCGCACCTTGCTCGGCCATTTCCGCCATGAGATCGGGCATTATTTTTGGAATGTCCTGGTCCGGGATGCGGGCCGGCTAGATGCCTGCCGCGCCGTGTTTGGCGATGACCGGCAGGATTACGGGCAGGCACTCATCCGCTATTATGATGGGGAGGGGCCCGCCGACTGGGAGCAGAATTTCATTTCAAGCTATGCCAGCGCCCATCCATGGGAGGATTTTGCCGAGACCTGGGCGCATTACCTGCATATCGTCGATACGTTGGAGACCGCGAGCGCCTTTGGCCTGCGCGTCCATCCGACGGCGACGAGTAATGACGTTTTGCATGCCGACATCGACTTTGATCCGCACCATGAGGCTTCCATGCAGGGGCTCATCGATGCGTGGCTGCCGCTTACCTTTGCGGTCAACAGCCTGAACCGCAGCATGGGCCATGGCGATCTCTACCCCTTCGTGCTGTCGCCAGGCGTGATCCAAAAAATGCAGTTCATCCATGACCTCGTGCATGAAGGGGCCATGACGAAGCCGGATGTCCAAGGCGCTGGCGAAAGGTCTCAGGACGCAGCGCCGGAACAGCCCCCGTCGCAACCACCGGCTCCGCCCGGCCAGCCGCACCCGCCGGAAGCGCCGCCGGTGGTCGAACCACCGGAAGCACCCGTGATCGAGCCGCCGGAGGAAGAGCCGCCCCGGCCCGGCCCCCCGCCGATTATGCCGCCGGAGGAGCCTCCGGTGATCCGACCGCCCGAGGAAGAGCCGCCGGTCGAATCCCCGCCCGATGAAATTCCGCCACCCCCGGGCCCGAGCGAGCCACCCAGGCCCATATGGGCCACCTGACATACCCGGCCAGCATTACGCGGCCGGCATGGGCGGGATGAGTTTCAGGATGGTTTCCAGCCGGTCCGCCTCGGCGGCGGGCTTATCCGGGCGCAGGCGCAAGATCCGCGGGAAGCGCAGCGCGACGCCGGATTTGTGGCGGGATGAAAGCTGGGCGGCATCGAAGCCAAGCTCGAAGACGAGCGCCTTCTCCACCTCCCGGACCGGGCCGAAGCGTGCAGTGGTGTGGTTGCGGATCCAGCGGTCGATAAAGCTGAGTTCGGCATCGGTATAACCGGAATAGGCTTTGCCCACGGGCACCAGCTCGCCGGTATTCGTCCAAACGCCGAAGGTATAGTCGGAATAGAAGGACGAGCGTTTGCCGTGGCCCCGCTGGGCGTACATCAGCACGGCATCGAGGCTCAGCGGCGCGCGCTTCCATTTCCACCACAGCCCTTTGGGCCTGCCCGCGATATAGGCCGCATCCCCGCGCTTGAGCATCAGCCCCTCAATGGCCGCCTCGCGCGCGCCGTCGCGCAAGGCCGCGAGTTCATCCGCCGCGCTGAACGGGATCAAGGGAGAAAGATCCATCCGCGCCGGCCGGGTAGCGCCATACCAGGCTTCGAGCCGTGCGCGGCGTGTATCGAAGCTGAGCGGGCGCAAATCCTCCGGCCCGTGGAACAGCATGTCGTAGAGCCGCACCCCGGCCGGAAATTTTTCACGCAGCGCCGGCGTGACCGCTTTGCGCCCGAGCCGCTGCTGCAAATCGCTGAACGGCGCCACGATGCCGTTGCGGATGACCAGCAACTCGCCATCGAGCACCGCATGAAAATCCATCGCCTCCAGGATTTCCGGAAAGACACCGGAAATATCCTCGGCGGTTCTGGTGTATAGCCGCCGGCCATGCGGCGTGGCGACAAGCTGCACGCGGATGCCATCCCATTTCCACTCCGCCCGCTGCGCCGCCCACTCGATGCGCGCGAAATCCGTGTCCTCGATGGGATGTGCGAGCATCACGGGGCGGAAGATGGGCACATCCCCCGGCTCGGGTCTTTTCTCCTGCCCTTCCAGCCAGGCGAACATGGAGAGGTAGGGCGGTGCCAGCCCGTGCCAGATTTCCTCGATCTCGTTGACGTCCATCTGCCCCATTTCCGCGAGCGCCAGTTGTGCCAGGCGCAGCGAGGCGCCGACGCGCAGGCCGCCTGTGATGAGCTTGATCAGCGCAATACGCGTCGAGGGGTCGCACGCATCCAGCCAGGTGGCGATCAGCCCTGGAATGGCATCGCGCCGCGCCGCGCGCAGGGCGCTGATCACCTCCGGCAATTCGGGCGGCGTGGTTCCCGCACCCGGCCAGATCAGCGCGATGGTCTCCGCCAGATCGCCGACAAAGTCGTAGGACAGGGCGAAGAGTTCCGGGTCGGAGCGGGCCTCGGCCAAGGCTTTGAGAGTCGCCGGTTTTGCGCCGGGAAAATCCAGCGCCCCGGCCATGACCGCCAGCGCATAGCCGCGCTCAGGGTCCGGCCGTGTCTCGAAATACGCGCGCAGGAGCGCGATTTTGGTGTTGCGCCCGGGGGCAAAGAGCAGCCGCTCCAGCAAATCCGCAAAGGCTTTCATTCCTCCTCCCCGTAACCGATGAGGGAGAGCGCCCGGGCCCGGATCTGCATTTTTTGCGCGGCATGGATCAGCGCCTCCTCGGCGCCATGCGTCACCCAGATCTCCGGCGCGCCGGTCTCTCGGATGCTCCGCAGCAGGTCCTCCCAATCCGCATGGTCGGAAATGATGAGCGGCAATTCCACGCCGCCGGCTTTGGCGCGCTGGCGAATGCGCATCCAGCCCGAGGCCATGCACACCACCGGATCTTCCAGCCGCCGCGCCCATCGATCCGCAATCGCCGAAGGCGGCGCCAGCACGACAGCCCCTTTCAATTCCGCCTTACTCGCAACGGTCGCCGGGCGCAGCTCCCCAAGCGCTATGCCGAGCATGCGGTAGGTCTCGCAGAGCGGCAGATGCGCGCCATGCAGGTAAATCGGCGCGTCGTAGCCGCATTGGCGCAGCAGAGCGATTAGGCGCTGGCATTTGCCCAGCGCATAGGCGCCGATCACATGCGTGCGTTCGGGAAAGAGGGCGACGGAGGCCAGCAGGCGGCGGATTTCCCCGCCGGCATCGGGGTGGTGAAACACGGGCAACCCAAATGTCGCCTCGGTGACGAAGACGTCGCAGGAAACAGGTTCGAACGGCGCACAGGTGGGGTCTGGTTGCCGCTTATAGTCGCCCGAAACGATCGCCCGCGCGCCGCCATGCTCCAGGAGGATTTGCGCCGATCCCAGCACATGCCCGGCGGGCACCAGCGTCACGCCCACACCGTTCATTGCGAGCCTCACGTGATAAGGGAGCGGCTGTTGGTTGCCCCCTGCCCGCTCGGCGCCCATCCGTGTGCGCATGATCGCCAGCGTCTCGGCCGTCGCCAGCACATGCGCGTGGCCGGGCCTTGCATGATCCGAATGGCCATGGGTGATGACCGCCCGGGGCACGGCGCGCACCGGGTCAATGTAGAAATCCCCCGGCACGCAATAAAGCCCGGCCGGGGTCGGTTTCAGCCAGGTTTCCGGGTGCAATGCGGTCATCTCCGCTTCGCCCGAGCTGGGTTAAATTTAAAGGGCATTTTTGGCTGACCTGTGGAACAAACCATGAAAACACCATATGCTACGCCATGGTCGCGCTGCCAGAAAATTTCGCCGCCTGGTTCGCCGAAAAGGGCTGGAGCCTGCGTGCACATCAGGCGGCCATGCTCCAGGCCGAAGCGGATGGCGTGGATGCGTTGCTCATCGCGCCCACTGGGGCGGGTAAAACCCTGGCCGGATTCCTGCCGAGCCTCATCACCCTGGCAGCGCAAAAACCATCCGGCCTGCATACGCTCTATGTCAGCCCCCTCAAAGCACTTGGCACGGATATCGCCCGCAACCTGCAAGCGCCGGTGCGGGACCTCAACCTCGATATCACGATCGAGACGCGCAGCGGCGACACGCCGGCGGACCGGCGCGTGCGGCAACGGATTTCGCCGCCGGATATCCTGCTCACCACGCCCGAATCCCTGCTCCTTTTGCTCTCCCAGGAAGATTCCGCGGCGTATTTTTCGCAGCTTGCCTGCGTAGTAGTGGATGAAATCCATGCGCTTGCGGGCACCAAGCGCGGCGACCAGCTCGCCCTCTGCCTGGCGCGGCTGAAAACCTTGTCATCTACCCGCATTGTCGGACTTTCCGCCACGGTCGCGCATCCGCAAGCCATGCTGGACTATGTCGGAAAATCCGCCCGCCTGGTGCAGGCGAAGGCCGGGGCGGCGCCCGTGGTCGAGCTTCTGCTTCCGCCCGGGAGCATCCCCTGGTCCGGGCATATGGGGCTCGCCGCCGCGCAGGCGGTGCTGGCGCGCATCGAGGCCGCCGGGATGACGATCGTCTTCGTGAACACGCGCGCCCAGGCGGAGCTGATGTTTCAGGAGATTTGGAAGCATAACGCGGAAAATCTGCCCATCGCTTTGCACCATGGCAGCCTGGACATCGCCCAGCGCCGCAAGGTGGAAGCCGCGATGGCGGAGGGCCGCTTGCGCGCCGTGATCGCGACCTCCTCGCTCGATCTGGGCATCGATTGGGGCGGGGTGGACCAGGTTCTGCAAGTCGGTGCGCCGAAGGGCGTCTCGCGCCTGCTGCAACGCATCGGCCGGGCCAATCACCGGCTGGACGAGCCCTCTCGCGCAATTCTGGTCCCGTCCAATCGCTTTGAGGTGCTGGAATGCGAGGCCGCCATGGCTGGGGTTGCCGCAAGCGCGCTGGACGGCGATGCACCCGGCCCTGGCGGGTTGGACGTGCTCGCCCAGCACATGCTCGGCATGGCCTGTGCGGGAAAATTCCACCCCGATGATCTGTACCGGGAAGTCACCCAGGCGGCGCCCTACGCGGCACTCTCCCGCCAGGATTTCGACGATGTGCTGCGCTTCGTGGAGGATGGCGGCTATGCGCTGGCAGCCTATGAGCGCTACCGCAGGCTGTTCCGGGATTCGGAAGGCTATGTCCACGTCGCCAATGACCGGGTGGTGCGCCAGCACCGCATGAATATCGGCACCATCGTGGAGGCGCCGACGCTGAAAATCCGCCTCGTCGGCAAGCGCGGCGGGTTTGGCATCGGCCTGGGCGAGATCGAGGAATATTTCGTCAACCTGCTCAACCCGGGCGACACGTTCATGTTCGCCGGCCGCATCCTGCAATTTTTGCGGCTGCGCGAGACGATCGTGGAGGTTGTCGAAGGCCGGGGCCGCGAGCCCAAAGTGCCCGCCTATGCCGGCGCCCGCATGCCGCTGACGACCAACCTCGCCGCGCGCGTGCGCGCCATGCTGCATGACCCGAAATGCTGGAGCGCCTTGCCCGAGGACGTGCAGGAATGGCTCCTATTGCAGAAGCACCGCTCGCGCCTGCCCAGCCCGAACGGATTGCTGATCGAGACCTTCCCGCGCGGTGGGCGCTGGTACATGGTGGTCTACGCGTTCGAGGGCCGCAATGCGCATCAGACCCTGGGAATGCTTCTGACCAAGCGGCTGGAGCGGTTTGGCTTCCACCCGCTCGGCTTCGTTGCGACGGATTATGTGCTCGCGACCTGGTCCGTATTCCCGCCGCGCGATGTGGCAAAGCTGTTCGAGGAGGATTTGCTGGGCGATGACCTGGAGGCATGGATGGAGAGCAGCTCCATGCTCCGCCGCACCTTCCGCCATGTCGCGGTAATTTCCGGCCTCATCCCGCGCTATCAGCCTGGGGCCGACAAGAATCGCCGTCAAATCACCGTGAATTCGGATCTGGTCTATGACGTGCTGCGCAAGCATCAGCCCGGCCACGTGCTGCTCCGCGCGACGCGTGCCGATGCGGCAACGGGGCTGATCGACCTTAAACGCATTTCAGCAATGCTCGCGCGGGCGAAGGGCCGGATCACCCATATGGTGCTCACCCAAGTCTCGCCGCTGGCGGTCCCGGTACTGCTGGAGATCGGGCGCGAGCATATTGCCAATGGTGCTGGCGAAGAATTTTTGTTGGCCGAGGCAGAAGCTTTAGTGATGGAAGCCATGTCTGCAATACATCGTGACGAAAAATTTATTCGTAGCCGAACGGGTCATAATATGCTTGTTGATAGGCCATGACCGCTGCACCGATTCACTTTCGTGACGAACGCTTGATGCTCGATCCTGCGGGGGCGGCCTTCTGGCCGGCCAAGCGCGTGCTCATCGTCGCCGATCTGCATTTTGAAAAATCCACCTCGCTCGCCGCGCGCGGCGCGCTGCTCCCGCCCTTCGATACGAAGGCGACGTTGGAGCGCCTCAACCGGCTGGTGCGGCTCTATCGCCCGTCGAAAGTCATCGCGCTGGGCGATAGTTTTCACGACCGCGAGGCGGTCAGCCGGCTGGCCAAGGACGATCGCGCCAAGATCGAGGCGATGGCCCGCGAGGCGCATTTCATCTGGATTGCCGGCAACCATGATGCGGCCCCCACGGGGCTGCCCGGCGTCTCGGTCTCGCTCTACCGCGAGGGACCGTTCACCTTCCGCCATCAGGCAGCGCCGCAGCTTGGTCCTCGGGAAATTGAGATTTCTGGACATTTCCACCCCAAGGCCAGTATCGATGCGCGCGCCAAGCGTGTCAGCCGCCCCTGCTTCGTCTCAGGCGCCAACCGCCTGATGCTGCCGGCCTTCGGCGCCTATGCCGGTGGGCTGGACGTGCGCGACCCCGCCATCGCGCGGCTGTTTCCGCACGGGCTGCGGGTGTTTCTACTTGGCCAGGACCAGCTCTTCTCCTTCGCGCTGGAACAGCTTGGCCGCATGGCCGAGGTCGCATGACCCCCGGCGCGGATGCCGGGGCATCCGCGCGGCCGCCACGCACGGCCCTGCTCTGGTTCCGCAACGACCTCCGGCTGGGGGATAACCCGGCGCTCAATGCTGCGCTTGCGGGAGCGGATGCGGTTCTGCCGGTCTATATCCTCGATGAACATGCCGGCGCGGCCAGCCGCTGGTGGCTGCATCATTCACTATGCGCCCTCGCCCGGGATCTGGCGGCGCGCGGTGCCACGCTCGTGCTGCGCTCCGGCGATCCGGCGGTACACATCCCAGCACTCGCGGCCGAAATCGGCGCCGATACGGTGCATGCCGCACGGTCCTTCGAGCCGGCACAACGCGCGGCTGACCGTGCCGTGGATGCCGCACTCAAGGCGCATGGCATCGCCTTCCATCGCCATCTCTCGCTCAGCCTGTTTGCACCGGAGCGCATCAAGACCAGAACGGGCAAGCCTTACGGCGTTTTCACGCCTTTTTCCAAAGCGTGCCTGGAGACGGGCGTTTCACAAGAGACCTGCCCGACCCCGGAGAAAATCCCCGGCGTGACCGGTATCCCGAGCGACAGTCTGGAGGATTGGCGCCTCCTTCCCCAGCAGCCCGACTGGGCCGGCGGCATGCGCGCGGTCTGGACACCCGGTGAGGCCGGCGCCGAGCAGCGTCTCTCGGCCTTTCTCGCCGGGCCGGTGCAGGATTACGCCAAGGCGCGCGATTATCCCGGCATCGCGGGCACGTCGCGTCTCTCCCCGCATGTGCATTTCGGCGAGATTTCGCCGCGCGTGGTCTGGCACCGCGCGGCGGCTGCCGGCTCTTCCGATGGCGTGCAGACCTTCCTGAAGGAGCTGCTCTGGCGGGAGTTTTCCATCAACCTGCTTTGGCAATATCCCGAGCTGCGGACAGCGCCGATTCGCGAAGAGTTTGCCCGCTTCCCATGGCGGGAGGATGACGAGGCTCTGCGCGCCTGGCAGCGCGGCAAGACCGGGATCCCGATCGTTGATGCCGGAATGCGGGAACTTTGGCAGACCGGCTGGATGCATAACCGCGTGCGCATGATCTGCGCGTCGTTCCTGACCAAGGATCTGCTGCTGCCTTGGCAAGCGGGAGAGGCTTGGTTCTGGGACACACTGTGCGAGGCCGATGCGGCGGCGAATGGCGCATCCTGGCAATGGGTGGCGGGCTGCGGCGCGGATGCAGCCCCCTATTTCCGTATTTTCAATCCGGTGTTGCAGGGGAGAAAATTTGATCCGGACGGCACGTATATCCGTCGCTATGTACCGGAACTCAGCCGATTGCCGGATGACGTTATCCATGCGCCATGGGAAGCTGAGACAAAGCTTCTCGTCCATGCGCGTGTAACATTGGGCAAAACCTATCCGCACCCGATGATGACGTTGAGCGCAGGCAGAGAGCGGGCGCTTGCCGCTTATGCACGCATCCGGGCCGCATGAAGAATTCCGCATCGCGCCCGAGGGCTTTCACGTGATGGGCACGGATGCATCGATCATCCCGCCTGGCCGCCCTTTGCGCGTCGTTGGGGATGTCCATGGCGATTCCAGGGCTTTTGCCATTGCCGCCGATACCGACCGCTTTGTCGTGCAACTAGGCGACCTCGTGGATGATGGCCCGGATACGCCCGGCGCGCTCGAGATCATGTTCCGCCTCATCGATGAGGGGCGCGGACTGTTCCTGCTCGGCAACCATGATTTCAAGCTCGCCCGGGCGCTGCGCGGCGAGAAGGTACGCGGCGAAGGGCTGGCGCGTACGCTGGCCGAGCTCCCGTCAACCTTGCGAGACCGCACGCTGGCTGAAATTTTGCGGGCGCCGGGATGGATTCAAACACCGCGTTATTTCTTCGTGCATGGCGGTTTCCATCGGCGCATGCTGCATATGCCTGCCCCGCCTTTTCCCACGGGGCGGCCGGACGCTCTACTGGCGCGCGCGTTATACGGCCAGACCACGGGACGCGTGACCGAAGCGGGCAAACCCGAACGGCTGCTCCGCTGGATCGATGATATTCCGCAGGGAATGACCGTGTATTGCGGCCATGACCGCCGCAGCGCCGATGGCCGGCCCTATATCCGGAACAATGCGCGCGGTGGGACGGCGATATTTTTGGATACCGGTGCCGGCAAAGGCGGTCACTTGTCCTGGATGGATATTGAGGGAATTTGAGCGTGCCGGGCCCACGGCCCGGCACCAGATTTTCTAGCGGATAAAGGGGTTGCTGCGCTTTTCCGCCCCAATGGTCGAGCTCGCGCCATGCCCGCAGATGAAGGCAAAATCATCCGGCAATGGCAGCAGCTTGGTCTTGATGCTCGTGATCAGTGCTGCGGTATCGCCATAGGCAAAATCCGTACGCCCGACCGAGTTGCGGAACAGTACGTCGCCAAAGATGCCGAAATTGGCTTGGGTGTTCACGAACACGACATGCCCCGGCGTATGCCCAGGGCAATGCAGCACGGAGAATTCGGCACCGCCCAAGGTGATGACGTCGCCTTCCCGCAGCCAGCCATCCGGCGTGCAATTGCGCGCCGCAAAGCCGTATTTCTGCCCCTGCTCCTCCAGCCCGTCGAGCAGGAACTTATCCTCGATACCGGGGCCGGTGATCTTAACGCCCAGGCTCTCGGCCAGTTCCATCGCCCCGGCGGCATGGTCGATATGGCCATGGGTGAGGAAGATGCCCTCCACCGTCACCCCGGCCTTCTCGATCGCCACCAAAATCCGGTCGACATCTCCGCCCGGGTCGATCACCGCCCCGCGCGAGGTTTCGCTGTCCCAGATCAACGCGCAATTCTGCGCGAAGGGGGTGACCGGGATGAGGCTGACCTGCAGGCTCATAGCGCCAGCGCGTCCAAGGCGGCAGGAATGCCGCTCCGCGCGAAGGGAATGCCCGAGGCTTTCATGCCGAGTTCGGCCGCGCCCAGCGTGCCGAGGATCATCGCCTCGTTCAAATCCCCCATATGGGCGATCCGGAACACCCGGCCCATGAGGTTGCCCAGGCCGCCGCCGGTTGAAACGTTGAAGCGGTCCAGCAGCAATTTGCGGAACGCATCGGCGTCATGGCCTTCCGGCACCAGGATCGCGGTGACGGAATCCGAATAGCGTTCCGGGTTGCGGCAAAAGAGTTCTGGTCCCTGATTGCCGGCATTCCAGGCATTCACCGCAGCGCGCACGGCAGCACCCAGGCGGCGATGGCGGGCCCAGACACGCTCAAGCCCTTCCTGCTCGAGCAGCCGTACCGACTCCACCATGCCGAAGAAGGGCACGACCGGCACGGTGCCGGTGAAACTGCGATGCCGGCGCGCCAGCATCGCCGTCCAGTCGAAATAAAAGCGTGGCAGGCGGGCTTGGGCGTGCGCCGCCATGGCTTTCGGCCCGGCTGCGGTATAAGCGAGCCCCGCTGGCAGCATCAGCCCTTTCTGGCTGCCCCCGACCACGACATCGATGCCCCAATCATCCATTTTGAACGCGAAGCATCCGAGCGAGGAGATCGTGTCGCACAGGAACAATGCCGGATGCCCTGCGGCATCGAGGGCCGCGCGGATTTCCTGCAAGGGTAGCACGACGCTGGTCGAGGTCTCGTTATGGACGACGCAGACGCCCTTGATTTGCGCAGAAGTATCGGCGGCGAGACGTGCCTGGAGGGCGGCGATATCGGCCCCTTCGCGCATCTCAACATCGAATATCTCGACGTCGAGGCCGAAGGATTTTGAGAGTGCCGCCCAGGCGGAGGAGAAATAGCCTCCGCCGATGATCAGCACTTTGTCGCCGGGCGAGAACAGGTTCACCATCGTCGCTTCCCAGGCGCCATGCCCAGTCGAGGCGTAGAAGAACACCTCATGCTCGGTGAAGAAGATCCGCTTCAGCCCGGCCCGGGCTGCATCGTAGATTTCCAGGAAATCCGCCTCGACGAAATCCATGCTGTTGCGGTCCATCGCACGCAGCACGGAATTGGGGATGTTGGTGGGCCCGGGATTGGCGAAGAAATGCCGGCCAGGTTTGCGGCTCACGGCGTTGATCACTCCCACTCGATCGTTCCCGGCGGCTTGCTGGTGATATCGAAGGTCACGCGGTTGATCCCGCGCACCTCGTTGACGATGCGGTTCGACACGCGCGAGAGAAACGCCATCTCGAACGGATACACATCCGCCGTCATGCCATCCGTGCTGGTGACGGCGCGCAGCGCGCAGACCTGGTCATAGGTCCGCCCGTCGCCCATCACGCCGACGGATTTGACCGGGAGCAGCACGGCGAAGGCCTGCCAGATTTCATTGTACAGGCCGGCGGCGCGGATTTCCTCCAGATAGATGGCATCGGCCTTCTGCAGGATCTGCACGGACTCGCGCGACACGGCGCCGAGGACGCGAATCGCAAGCCCAGGTCCGGGGAATGGGTGACGCCCGACGATGGTCTCCGGCAGCCCCAGTTCACGGCCCAGCGCGCGCACCTCGTCCTTGAACAATTCGCGCAGCGGTTCGACCAGTTTCAGCTTCATATAGGCCGGCAGCCCGCCGACATTATGATGCGATTTAATGGTGACACTCGGGCCGCCCAGCGCGCTGACGGATTCGATAACGTCCGGATACAGCGTGCCCTGCGCCAAAAAGTCCGCGCCGCCCAGCTTCGTGGCTTCCTCGTCGAAAACCTCGACGAATAGCCGGCCGATGATTTTGCGTTTTTGCTCCGGGTCGGTGACACCGGCCAGTTGCCCCAGGAACAGCTCCGAGGCATCCCGGTGGATCAGCTTGATGTTGAACTGGTCACGGAACACGCGCACGACCTCATCGGCCTCATTGGCGCGCAGCAGGCCATGATCGACGAAAATGCAGGTGAGCTGGTCGCCGATCGCCTCATGAATCAACGCGGCCGCGACGGAGGAATCGACACCGCCGGAGAGCCCGCAAATCACCTTGCCGGTGCCGACCTGCGCGCGGATTTTCGCGATCTCGGCCTGGCGGAAGCCGGCCATCGTCCAGTCGCCCGCCAGCCCGCAGACATTATGCGTGAAATTGCGCAGCAATTGCGCGCCATGCGGGGTGTGGACCACTTCCGGGTGGAACATCAGGCCATAGAAGCGCCGTGCATCATCGGCGATGACGGCATAGGGCGCACCTTCGCTCACGGCCACCGTGCGGAAGCCCGGCGGCGGTGCGGAAATATGGTCGCCATGGCTCATCCAGACCTGCTCGCGGGCGCCAACACTCCAGGCGCCCTGGAACAAGGCGCAATCCTCGACGACCTCGACATGCGCGCGGCCGAATTCGCGGATCTCGGCACCCTTCACGTCGCCGCCAAGCTGGGCGCACATCGTCATCTGCCCGTAGCAGATGCCGAGCACCGGCACGCCGGCGGAAAACACGTAATCGGGTGCCCGCGGCGAGCCTTCATCGGCCACGCTGGCCGGACCGCCGGAGAGGATGATGCCGCTGGCCCCGAAGGCCGCAATGCGCGCCGGATCGGCGTTGAACGGCATAATCTCCGAATACACCCCGCTTTCGCGCACCCTGCGGGCGATCAACTGGGTTACCTGGCTGCCGAAATCGAGGATCAGAATTTTTTGGTCATGCATAAGAGCGTGCTAACCTATCAGGCGTCGACATCCAACAGCGTTTCGATCGGGTCCCACGCATAGGCGGTTTGCGGGATGTCTTCGCCCCCCACCCGGGTGGTGCTGTTGGCGATTCGCTTGCCGCCGAGGCGGGCGTAGAAAAACGTCGCGGGGTTGTCCCGCAGCACCCAGGCATAGGCCGAGCGGCAGCCCAGGCTGGCCAGATGCTTGGCCGAGGCCCGCAGCAGCTGCCCGCCCAGCCCCTGATTTTGCCAGTCATCCAGCACGTAAAGCGTTTCCACCTCGCCATCGCCCAGCGTGCTGCGGTTCCGCCGGGCCGAGGTAAAGCCCAGAATCGCCGGGATTCCGGGATCCGCCGCGACATGCATGACCAGGCCCATGCGGATGGAGCGATCATACTGCGCGGCCAGCCTTGTGACGGATAAATTGGCCAAAACCGCATCCGGCAGAACGCCGGGATAGGCGCTGCGCCAGGTCGCAACATGCGCCGCCGCGATACCGGGCGCGTCTGCAACCCGTGCGCGGCGGATGACGATCACGGATCGCGTTCCAGTATCGCGGCAAAGAACCCATCCGTGCCGTGCGTGCGCGGCAACAGGCGCATATGCGGCCCGTGCAGCACCGCAGCTGCCGGCTCACCAACAGGAACGCGCTTGAAGAACGGATACCGCGCCAAGAACGCCTCCACCTGGGCTTCGTTCTCATCATTGAGCAAAGAACAGGTCGCGTAAACCAACCTTCCGCCCGGTTTCGTTAATTTTTGCGCCTGATCCAGAATCATCGCCTGTTTGGCCAGCAATTCCAGCAGATCGTTCTCTTGCAGGCGCAGCCGGGCATCCGGATTCCGCCGCCAGGTGCCGGTCCCCGTGCAGGGCGCATCGACCAGCACGCGGTCGAATTTCTGGCTCTGGCGCTTGGTCCATTTATCGCCGGGCTCGAGCAGATGCTGCTCGACATTATGCACCCCTGCCCGGCGCAGCCGCTTGATGGCGCCATCCAGCCGAGGGGCGGAGGTATCGCAGGCGACGATATGGCCTTTATTCTCCATCGTCATCGCAATCGCGAGCGTCTTGCCGCCGGCACCGGCACAGAAATCCACCACGCGCATGCCGGGCTTGGCATCGACCAGCAAGGCGATGAGCTGGCTGCCTTCATCCTGGATTTCCACCAGCCCGTCCTGAAACGCCTTGCCCTGGGTGATGGATTGGCGTCCGGCCAGGCGAAGCCCCCAGGGGCTGTAGGGCGTCGGCCTTGCCTGCAGCCCCTCGCGGGCAAGCATGGCGATCGCCGAATCCCGCGTGGTCTTCAGCGCATTGATCCGCAGATCCAGTGGTGCGGGCTGGCCGAGTGCCGCCATTTCCGCATCCAAAGCCGGGCCGAACTGGGCTTTCAGGCGCGGCAGAATCCAGTCCGGCACCTCGTACTTCACGGCATCCGGCATGTTCGGATGTTCCAGCGTGTGGCCGGCGAATTTTTCCAGCAGAATCGTCTCGGCCTCACTTAACGGCGGCGGGCCGTAGCGGCCGGCGGTGAAGGCCATGCCGATTTTATGTACGGTCATGCCCGAGAAGATCGCCTGCACGGCGAGCAGCATGCGCGGCGTTTGCTCCGCGCCGAAATGCTCCAGCCACCAGCCCAGATGCCGGCGCGCGCGCAGCACGCCCCAGACCAGGGTGCTGACCTCGCGCCGGTCCCCGGCGCCGATAAAGCGTCGCGTGCGGAAGAAATGATTGGCGATGGCATCGGCCGGGCGATGATCCGCCTCGATCGCGGCGACGAGATCAATCGCCGCGGCGAGCTGTCCTGCGGGCGTCACGAGGCATCGCCCCGATAAATTTCAAACAACATAAAAATTTTAGCCTTAAGGGAGCAAAAATTCATCCCTCTTGCCGATAATTCGGCGCTTCACGCGTGATCGCGACGTCATGCACATGGCTCTCGCGCAGGCCCGCACCGGTGATGCGGCGGAATTTGGCCTCGGTTTGCAGCGCCTTGAGATCGGCGGAGCCGGTATAGCCCATGCCCGCCCGCAAGCCGCCGAGCAACTGATGCACGACCGCCGCCATCGGGCCCTTATAGCCGACGCGCCCCTCAATGCCTTCCGGCACCAGTTTCAGCGTATCCTTGATCTCCTGCTGGAAATAGCGGTCCGCCGAGCCGCGCGCCATCGCGCCGAGGCTTCCCATGCCGCGATAGGATTTGTAGCTACGGCCTTGATACAGAAACACTTCGCCCGGTGCTTCATCCGTTCCGGCGAGCATGCTGCCCACCATCACGGCATCCGCACCCGCAGCCAGCGCCTTGACCATGTCGCCCGAGGCGCGAATCCCGCCATCGGCAATGCCCGGCACGCCCATCGCGCGGCATACCGCGGCGGTTTCCAGCACCGCCGAGAATTGCGGCACGCCGACGCCTGCCACAACGCGCGTGGTGCAGATACTGCCCGGCCCGATGCCGATTTTCACGCCATCCGCCCCGGCATCGATCAGCGCTTTTGCGCCATCCGGTGTCGCCACGTTGCCGGCAATAATCTGCACCGCATTGGAGGCCTTCTTGATCCGGGCGACGGATTGCAGCACGCCCTCGGAATGGCCGTGCGCGGTATCCACCACCACGACATCCACCCCGGCTTCCACCAAGGCCGCGGCGCGCTCGGCGCCATCATCGCCGACGCCGGTCGCCGCCGCCACGCGCAGGCGGCCGAGTTCGTCCTTATTGGCGAGCGGATGCGCCTGCGCCTTGTCCATGTCCTTCACCGTCATCAGCCCGATGCAGTGATATTCGTCATCCACCACGAGCAGCTTTTCCAGACGGCGCTTATGCAGCAGCGCACGGGCTTCCTCGGCCGAAACGCCGGCGGTGACCACCGCCAGGTTTTCCCGCGTCATCAGCTCGTAGATTTTGGCATTCGGGTCGGTGGCGAAGCGCACGTCGCGATGCGTTAGGATACCCACCAGCTTGCCATTGCGCTCAACAACGGGAAACCCGGAGATATTATGCGCGGCCATGAGCGCGCGGGCATCCGCCAAGGTCTGGTCCGGATAGATCGTCAGCGGGTTCACCACCATGCCGCTTTCGAACTTCTTCACCCGGCGCACCTGTGCTGCCTGCTCCTCGATGGTGAAATTCTTGTGGATCACCCCGATGCCGCCCTGCTGCGCCATTGCGATTGCCATGGCAGCTTCCGTCACCGTGTCCATCGCGGCGGAAACCAGCGGGATGTTCAACGCGATATCGCGCGTCAG
Source organism: uncultured Pseudomonadota bacterium (assembly GCA_963737355.1). Lineage (GTDB taxonomy): Bacteria > Pseudomonadota > Alphaproteobacteria > Acetobacterales > Acetobacteraceae > Acidocella. Next base: position 561,594 of record CAVTSC010000003.1, read on the forward strand.
CCGCGTGGTGGTCGCAACCGAGTTCGGCAGAACCTGGCTATAGGCGGGCACGAGCAAGACGTCATCGAAAGCCAACGCCTCGATGATACGGGGAGTGAAATCAGAAGCAAAACTATTTTCGGGAGCCATGGTGGCACTTTCAATAAGGACCTTGGCGGCCCTCATTAACTGCCACCGGCCCCCGGCGCAATACTGCAATGTTACGCGCCGACCTGCAAAAGGCCCCGCCTTGGGCAAAACAGGCATGCCCAGATATCAAGCCGCGAGTCGCCTGGCTTGCAGGCCGGAAGGTATTGCGGGCGTTGGTGGCGTTATTCCGGCCGGAACCCTGTGGCCACGACGTACATTTCCTTGGAATCCTTCCGGCTCGCGGGCGGCTTGGCATGGCGGACGGTGCGAAAACGCAGTTTCAGCGTATTGAGCATGTCCCGCTCCGCCCCACCCTGGAACAATTTGGCCACGAAGGCGCCGCCGGGAACAAGGATTTCCGTGGCGAAGGCCAATGCCGTGTCGGCCAGCGCCATGATGCGAATATGGTCGGTCGCGACATGGCCAGTGGTGTTCGGCGCCATGTCCGAAATCACGAGATCCGCCTTGCCGCCCAGCATTTCGGTCAGCCTGACGTCCATGCCCTCGTCCATGAAGTCGCCTTCGATGAATTCCGCACCTTCAACAGGAATAATCGGCAGAAGATCGATGCCCACCACGCGCGATGCCCCGCGTTGCAGCGCGATCTGCGACCAGCCGCCGGGGGCAGCCCCCAAATCGACCACGCGCGCGCCCTTGGTGATCAGGTGATATTTTTCGTCCAGCTCGATCAGCTTGAACGCCGCGCGCGAGCGAAACCCCTGTGTCTTGGCAGCCTGCACATAGGGGTCGTTAAGTTGCCGCGCCAGCCAGCGCTGCGAGGACGGGGCGAGCCTACGCGCATTTTTCAGCCGCACAGCCTCGCGGCGCGGCGGCAATATCGTTTTGTCGGTCATGCCAGGCCGTAGCCACGTCGTACCGGTCGCACACTCCGCATCAGCCGCATCAACATACCCTCGCGCAATCCCCTGTCCGCCACTGTAAGATGCGGGTACCTGCCACAGTTCATGGATTGCCGCAAAAATCGCGCAGCCGGGCAAGACGAAGTCCACCCGGTCGGCGCCGATGCACGGATGCCGGCGCAGGCCCTCGCGCCCCAGCCTGCGGGCTTCGGCCAAGGCCCCGTCCACGGCGCGGCGGTTGAGGGACACGCCATCCACCAGCCCGCGGCGGTAGCGGTCGAGCTTCAACGACACGCCGGCCAGCGTCGTCACGGTGCCGCTGGTGCCCACCATCAGCACCCCGCCCTGGCGGATTTCCTGGCCGATTCGGTGAATGGCCTCGAATGGCCGCAGCATCGCCACGATATCGGCGACCACGGCGCTAAAACCGTCATCCGTGTAACAAGTATTGGCGCAGCGCTCGGAAAGCGTGACCACGCCGATAGGCAGCGAGAGATAGCCGATCAACTCCGGCGCGGAGGCGTCGCAATTCACGCGCACCCAGGCGATCTCGGTCGAGCCGCCGCCGATATCGAACAACAACGCGCGCCGTCCGGCCTGGCGGATCAGCGAAGCGCAGCTCTCCACCGCCAGCTCCGCCTCCTCCCGCGGGTTGATGATCTCCAGCGGCAGCCCGGTTTTCTCGCGTGCGAGGGAGATGAACTCCGCGCCATTCTCCGCCTGGCGGCATGCTTCAGTGGCGATTGCCCGCAATTTTAGCGCGCCCGTTCCCGAATCGGCGGCCCAGCGCCGCGCGCGGTCCGCGCAGACGCTCAAAGACGCAATCGCGCGCTCCATCGCCACGGTGGAAAGCCGGCCAGTCTCATAGAGACCCTCGCCGAGGCGCACGACTCGTGAAAAACTATCCAGCACCTGGAAACCCTGGGAGGCAGGCGTGCCGACCAGCATACGGCAGTTATTGGTTCCAAGATCGATGCCGCCAAAAACCGGACGCCGCCCCGCACGCCGCGATTCGGCGGCGTTCGGGATGGGTTGTGTGTAGGTCTGGCTTGCCATGTCATAAACATAGTCGCGCTTATTCGGGCCGCTGAGCAAGCAGGAAACCGCCAATCTTGCCCCCCGATGGATTAAATTTATGACGGTCCGAAGACACGCAGGTGTTGCAGACTGTCATAAGCGGTGCTATCGGGGCGTCGCTGATACCGTTGGGGGATAGTTTAGCGGTAGAACTCCTGGCTCTGACCCGGGCAGCCTTGGTTCGAATCCAGGTCCCCCAGCCACCGCAGCACGAACTCTACAGAAACACTGGCTTGCAGGTCCCGGTCAACGCGCCGGACCTTCAACTTGGCCAGATGTTCCCACAAATGTTCCCACAAGTGTTCCCACATCGCCAGCAAGCGCGGTGTTTATCACTACCGTCGCAGGCTTCCCGGCACGGTGGGCGGCGAAGTATGCCTGAGCCTTAGTACCCGACAATTTCGCGAGGCCGAGCATCGCGCGGCGTTACTGGACGGGGTGTTCGAAGATGCGTTGCGCCGAGCGAGGGTAAGAGTGACTGAGACGACAGACCTGAATGCGATACTTAGGGAATACTTGCAGGACAGCCTGAAGCACGACCTTGAGATGCGCTTGGACCGTCCGCCCGGTTCAGCCGTATATGCCCACTGGTGGGAACCAGGTGACAAACAAACAGCCGTGGAGGCGGACCTCTGGGCTATCCGGAACGCTCGGGACAGTCTGAAGCGAGACCTCGCAGAGAACAATCCGCTGGAGATGGCTGATTACGCGCAGGAACTCGCCCAGAAGTATGACCTACCGAAGGAACTGCTCGGCCCGTTGACCTACGGGCTGGTTGAGGCCGCGATTCGGCGCTGGGAGGTGGCCGAGCGTCGCACTCTTGGGACTGAGCCGCTCGTCCTTGGGGCTATCACTGAACCCACTGGTGAACAGATCACTAGTGCCCCCATCGTGACCCCCCGTCAGGTGGAGGGTCTTCGCACGGGCGAGGCCGCCCTCCCCGCCGCTTCCAGCCTTGTCGACACGTTTGGCAACTGGGGACTTCAGTCAGGCGGCTGGAGGCAAGGAGGCAAGAGCCAAGCCGAAACCTCCCTACGACTGTTCATTGAGATCGGTAGTGTCCCTGGTCGTGGTGGACTTTTGGAATTCATAACGGTGTAGATATGGGTGGCCATCGGATCGGTGGGGTACGGTGGAGTTGCGAGACTTCAACCTGAACCTGGAGAACCCGATGACCGAGGAGAGATTACCGCTTGCCGAGCTTTTGGCGAAGGCCGGCGACGGCGATTTTCTACGGAGCGTGGCGGAGGCGGTGCTGCAGATGCTCATGGAAGCGGATGTCGAAGGTTTGATCGGGGCTGGCCGCTATGAGCGCCAGGGGGATCGCGCGACCTACCGCAATGGCTATCGCGAGCGGGCGCTGGATACCCGTCTGGGCAGCCTGCAATTACGGATCCCGAAGCTGCGGCAAGGCAGTTACTTCCCGCCCTTCCTGGAAGCGCGCCGGACTTCGGAGAAGGCACTGGTGGCGGTGATCCAGGAAGCCTGGATCGGCGGCGTCTCGACCCGGCGGGTGGACGATCTGGTACAGGCAATGGGGCTGTCGGGGATCAGCAAGAGCTCGGTCTCCAAGCTGTGCAAGGATATCGACGAGCGGGTGAACGCCTTCCTCGACCGTCCGCTGGCTGGCGACTGGCCGTATCTGTGGCTTGACGCGACCTATCTCAAACAGCGTGAGGGCGGACGCATCGTCTCGGTCGCGGCCATAATCGCTGTGGCGGTGAACACCGAGGGACGGCGTGAGATCGTCGGCCTGCACATCGGCCCGTCCGAGGCCGAAACCTTCTGGGCCAGTTTTCTCAAGAGCCTGGTGCGGCGCGGCTTGCGCGGCGTGAAGCTGGTGATCTCCGATGCGCATGAAGGGCTGAAGGCGGCGATCCGGCGCGTGATGGGGGCTTCCTGGCAACGCTGCCGGGTGCACTGGATGCGCAACGCACTGGCCTACGTGCCGAAAGCGCAGCAGAGCATGGCGGCCGCCGCGTTGCGCCAGGCGTTCATCCAACCCGATCGGACCAGCGCCAGCCAGACGCTCCGCCATGTCGCCGATCAGCTCCGGAGCAAATGGCCAAAACTCGCCGTCTTCATCGACGACAGCGAAACCGACGTGCTGGCCCACATGGATTTTCCGGCCCAGCACCGGACCAAGATCCACAGCACCAACCCGCTGGAACGCCTGAATAAGGAGGTCAAACGCCGCGCCAATGTCGTGGGAATCTTTCCCAATGAGGGATCGATTATCCGCCTGATCGGCGCCGTGCTGTTGGAAGCCAATGACGAATGGCAGACGCAAAACCGCTACATGCAGACCGAAGCCATGGCCGAGTTCGCGCCAACTTTGCTCGATGCCAAAAACGTCGAAATTACCACCGCCGCCGCATGATCAATGGCCCGCTCTTTTACACACCAATTTCCACCACGTTGACGGACGCTATCTTGAGATCTGTGGTGACAGGGCCATCGACAACTATACCCGAGTAGACGGCGACAAGTTCCGCACGAAGCTGCGACAGCTACCCACAGTCTACAGGAAGTCCGCGAAGGACAAGTTGAAGCCTCTTGAGGAGATTATCACTGAGGCTGAGGCGAAGGGCTTGCCGAAGATCGGGGAGAAGACCGTCAAGCGCCACTTCTGGGGCTTATCGCAGTTCTTTGTCTTCTTGCTCGAAACGGGCCGTTTGCCGAGGGACGCGGAGAACCCAGGACGTGGCTTCTCGTTCAACACGACGGGGTCAGCCAGGGACCAGCGGGACATGTGGGAGAAGCAAGAGTTGGCCGAACTCTTTACCTCTCCGATTTGGACGGGGTGTCATGGTTACTTCAGGTGGCAGACTGGGGACCAAATCATTAGGGATTCGTTGTTCTGGCTCCCCTTACTCGGCTTGTACCACGGCAACCGCCTTGAGGAGTTCGCTCAGCTACGTCGAGGCGACGTTGCAGAGGCTGAGGGCGTTTGGTTCCTGGACATAACCGACGAAGACGGGCGACAACTGAAGAACGCCCAGTCACGGCGTCGGGTACCGCTGCACTCCGAACTCATTAAGATCGGCTTCCTCGAATACGTGACCAAAACAGCGGCCAACGCGCAAGATCAAGTCTTCCCAGAACTCAAGCCCGGTGGAAAGGATCAGAAGCTCGGCTACTACTTCAGTAAGAAGTTCAGCGCCTATCGGAAGTCCATCGGTGTCCAGCGGACCGGTCTCGACTACCACTCATTTCGGCACGGCGTGACGACGAAGCTCTTCAGGGCTGACGTCAACGAGGGCTGGATCGACCTGCTGACAGGCCATGAGAGCGGCGGTGAGAGCCGTCGACGGTACCTCAAAGACATTCCACTGCCACAGTTGGGGCTGGATGAGGCCGAACGACCTGCCATCTATTTAACAGATACCAGCTCCAACGGCTCCACTCAGCGCCACGACTCGGCCAGCACGGCAAGCCGACTTCGCCTCGGGCTTCCGGCTGGTCATGATGAGGGAATACAGGCCGGACTCGCTGATGACGGTGAGGGTGGCGTTTCCGCCGCGAATAGGTGCATCGTTAATAATGATGCACCCCTGTTCGGATTGCCGCCTGCGGAGGTTCTATCATTTAAAATGATGGTACTCCGCTCGTCTTCGTCCAACCCCTCCACCGCCTGTGGAGGTTCTGTGGTTATTGAACACAGTACTCTTTTCGTCCCCGCGCTCCGTATCAGGGCGACTATCTGTATTACATATAGCCGCCTTTTCATCCGCATCGAGCTGCCCGACGCCACCCCTAGTCCCCGGAAGCCGGTGCCTGATGCCGCCGCCCGGGCGTCTGCCGGATAAACATTCGGCGCGGCTTTGCGTCACACCGCGAGTGGCAGGATGACGATAATAACAACCAACTGAAGCCAATTTTTTGAAATGACCGTGGATTGCTACCCGGTGCCCGTGATTTTGTCGTCAAAACTTGCGCCACGTCGCGTCAAATCAAACGATCAATCAAAGCGATCATGATGACATCAAACGATCACGATAAGTGATTAACAATCATCGACAGTCATCACACACGAACACGCTGAACGACTGCACAGTGTTGCTGTGTGGAATGCTTGGCGACTGCAGCATGGTCACGGTGAGCCGCGATTACCGTCTGTTGAACAGATAGTATTCCGTTCGTCCGCATCGAGCCGCGCCACGGTGAGCCGCCACAGTGGCCTGAGATTGACCTCTCCCCGCTTTATCCCAATTCGATTGGGTTGCCCTTCTCGTCGGTTAGTGCAGTCCCTGTTTCGGTTTGAAGGATGTCGACGGGATACGGAAGTTGCTCCCAGTATTGTCGGGCTGGCACCGGCTGATCGTCTGAAAAATCCAAAACAGCGCCCAGAGCAGAGAGCACATTATCAGGCACAACACCACGAAACTCACCAAAGATTGCGGCGGTCGGCCCAACCGTCTGGTCTGGGCGGGCAGCCGAAACTAAGTGAAAGTTGTCCTTGAACCACGATAGGATGGTGAGTTTTTGGACCCCCTCCGTCTCTCCTCTAAGTTCCGTTACGGAGATACCTTTGGGAAAGTCCTTAGTTATATAGGCCTTTGAATCCCCGGCGTTGACGCCGAGCACATTGTGTATTGCTGGCCATCTAAGTGGCTTCTCTTCTGACACTCGTCCCTCCCCTTTTTATTGCATGACGTTATATACACCGAACTACCTTCTGCCCAAGCCAAAAATGGTAGCAACCCGCAATGAAATTGACTCTCGGGATCTCCACGCCCCTTGGGGTCGTACTGCCAGTGCTCGATGACGCACCCGGTTACCTGCCCGACCGCCCCCCGCCCCCCACCCGGAGGTTCAGCATTCGGAGCGGCTTTGCGTCACACCCAGAGTGGGAGGAGGACTATAATAACCAACAACGAAGCCACTTTTTTGGAATGCTTCGGGATTGCTACCCGGGGGCATTGATTTAGTCTGCGAAAAGTCTGGCATCACGTGTCGCGCGATCAAACATCACATCAACGATCATGACGATCATAACGATTACATCAGACAATCAGCGAGCGATCAGCGGACGACGCTGTAGTACCGCTGTGTGATCTGCTGACCGACTGCATCATGGTCACGGTGGACCGCTGACACGCCACGGCAGGAAGCATGCCAGCGTCAGCCATCGAGTTATGCGTTTTGCGAATCACACCGATTCCAAACCGACTCACCTAGTCCGATTCGTGCTGCCGTATGAACACAGTCACCGAGCGGAGACAGTCTTCGTACGGTTACACGGAGACGGCACACATGACGTATCGATACATCTCCTATCTGCGCGTTAGCACCGATAAGCAGGGCCGGTCTGGTCTGGGGCTCGAAGCGCAGCGTGCAGCGGTCACAGCGTTCCTGAGGGACGGCGCGGTGTTGCTGGGTGAGGTCATCGAGGTGGAGTCAGGCAAGCGGTCGGACAGGCCGAAGCTGGCTGAGGCGCTGCTGACGTGTCAGCGCACGGGTGCCACGCTGCTGATCGCTAAGCTGGACCGACTGAGCCGGGACGCGCACTTCCTGCTGGGCCTGCAGCGGGCGGGGACGGCGTTCAAGGCGTTGGACGTTCCGAGCGCCGACAACTTCAGTGTCGGACTGATGGCTCTCATGGCCCAGAGGGAGCGTGAGTTGATCTCCGAGCGCACCACAGCTGCCCTGGCAGCAGCGAAGGCGCGCGGGGTGAAGATGGGCGGTTTCCGTGGTCGCCTGCCTGATGGACGTCTCGGCGCAGCTGCCAACGCCGACGCAGCGCGTGGCTACGCAGAGCTTGTGGGCCCGATGGTCAAGGCCGGTATCGAGGCCGGTCAGAGCCTGCGGCAGGTGGCTGCTCAGATGGCGTCGGCGGGGATCAAGACTCCACGGGGCGGGCAGTGGTCGGCGGCTTCTGTGCGCTCTGTCTGGCTGCGGCTGCAGGCCACTGCAGGGACACTCGATGAAGCTGAAAGGTAGGCAGCGATGGGCTAAGCGTCCGCATAACTCTAGTGAATGAATAGACTTTATATCGAGGTGTCTTGAGATCTCAGAACCTCACAATGCAGACAAAAAACCGACTTGGAGACTTGCCTTGACTAATCTTGATGAATCCCAATGGGGCCAACCCTTCACCATCGAAGAGCTGGAGACGGCGATGGGGCTTGCTGCGGACCTTGGTCTGCCCCTCAGCATCGGCCTGGAACACGAAGGCTGCGACGAGGTGCTGGAAGTGCCGCACAGGGTCCAGAGCCTGCGCGATGATGGCCTCATGTTGTTCATGGTCTGGAAGGACGTAGATGGACGATTCGCTGTGCAAGAGCTGGCGTGCCCTCAGACCCGCATGATGACCACGAACAGCCTTAGCGATGCCGTACGGTTCTGCCGTGAGCAGCGAGGCGCAGACTGGGCTGTAGCGGCGCAGTGAGCCCGTCCGGCAGCGGAGGCTCAGTGTCTCCACGTCGAGCGGCGTTGCGACGTCTGCGTGGTAGCGCGCCGACGATCACCACAGTACAGGCGCTGGACGCCTTGACGATATCCCGAACAGAAAGACAGACCATGAATACCAGTCTCCCCGTTGTGACCTCAGAGAACCAAGATGGCGGTGCTGAAGGTGCGTCGGATTTACTACTCGACGTTGCTAACGATCTCCGAAAACTCGCCGCCGCCCGAGACGCTGATGGCCCTACCGTGGAGCGGTTCCTTAAGAAGGTACGCCTGGGAACCGAACACGACACTGCGGAAAGTGAGTTATCCGCAGCTACGGCGGCGATGCTCCGGAACCTCCTTGGCGCCAGTGCTGACCATCAACCCTCCAGCGACGCGGTTCCGCCGACAGAAGACCTCGGACACTGTTTGATCTGGACAGGAGGGAAGTCTGGCAACGGGTATGGGGCGTTTCAGCTGGATGGAAAGATGCAGCGCGCGCATAGAGCCTCCTACCAAATCTTCCGTGGGCCTATCCCCGCAGGGCTCGTAGTTCGCCACCAGTGTGACATTCCCCTGTGCGTAAATCCGGCTCACTTGAAGCTTGGAACCCAGGCAGAGAATATTGACGAAAGGGAGGCGCGCGGAAGACGTGGAATCCCGTCTGCAGATCTCACCGACGACGTAAAGACTGCAATTGTCGACTTGTGCGGCAAGGGCATGACGCAGCAGCAAGCCGCCGACCTGTTTGGCCTTAGCCGGAGTGCCATTGAGAAGGTGTTCCGGGATCGGGCCCAGTCGAAGCAAACGCACGATTGAAGCTCGGGGCGGCGCAGACCGGGCTGTGGCCGCTAAGTGGATCTGTATGGCCAGGTGAGGCTCAACGTCTCATACGCCGGTCATGCAGATCACCACTACCACACGACTGTAAGCACCTGCAGGACTCTTCAAGAGGTCTGCATGTCCCCTTACGGTATGGATTATCTACAATCGTTCACCGCTCAGGGTGGACCAGCAGGGACTGAATGACCGACCTACAGCATCTTAAAGATGATCTTAAGGTAAATCTTGCGGCGTCTCACGTAACCAGCGGAGATTCGAGAAGTTTGGCTTCACGACTACATCATGCCGAATTTATGATGCTGGTCTCTACGCCCCGTGACGCCGACGCCAAGGCGCTCGTGGAGCGTCTGACAGCCGATGTGGCCGCCCAGGAGCAGCGCCTCAGACCTCGTGGCCAGAAGGAGCGCAGGTACCTTTGCGAAGCGGTAGCGGCTGTTGTCGGAGGCGTGCTGAAGCCCGCATTGAGGCGAGGTAATGCGGTCTTCCGGAGCCGCAGCGAGGACGCCTACAGCGGCGACGTCGGGTACTCGGCAGCGTTGGCGGCACTCGATGGGCTGGCCGCACTGGACTACCTGCGGCATTACCCAGGCGTCCGCTACGAGCATCACGACGGTTTCAGCGCGAGCACAGACTGGACTGGCTTTGCGAGCCGCTATGAAGCCACGGAGGCGCTCGTAGGTCTGGCAGCGTCCTACGGCATCACCGCCGAGACGGTGAAGGGCGCGTTTACCACACGTTTCCCGGCAAAGGCTGAGGTCATCAAGACACCAGTCGAGCTGAAGCAATTCAAGGTGGGCAGATCGAAGATGAGCGGTGGGCAGTCCATCCGCGTTGCTCGGAGCGACGACACATACAAGCAGCTCACCGCAGAGGTGAAGCGGGCGAACCGGCTGCTTGCGGCTTCCTCGTGGTCCAACTGCCGTCCGCCGTCGTTGCGTCGTACCTTTCGTGGTGACTGGAGTTTCGGGGGGCGCTGGACGGTCCCTGGCGATTCTCCTGTCCAGCAGATGTCTGGAGAGGACCGGCTCGACATCCTAATCGAGGGCCAGCCGGTCTGTGAGGTGGACGCGAGGGGCTCGCAGCTCTCCATCGTCGCCGCGCTGGATGGCGTGCCGGAACTACCGGGCGACCCTTACCAGCTCGGACCGCTGGCTGCGTTCGACCGCGAGGTGGTCAAAGCGGCGGCGACGGTTATGCTCGGCAGCGGCAAACTGCGGCGGACGTGGCCAAAGGAGATGGGGCACGATACGACAGCGAGCTGGGCCGAGATCTCATCAGCGCTGGCTGAGGCTCACCCCTACCTGCGCCGCCTATCTGACCTTCTCCGGGTTCCTTCTGGCCGTGTTTCCCTTCGCCTCCAAAACATCGAGGCGCTGTGTCTGACCCACGCCATGCGGACGTTGTGGGCCGAAGGTGTGCCGGTTGTTCCCATGCATGACGGCTTGCTGGTGCCCGTCGCAGCCGCTGAGATGGCCGAGACGGCGCTGAGAGAGGGCTACAGAGCCGTCGCGAAGGCAATCATCCAGACAACGCGCAGTGTCGGGGGCGGGGCTGCTGCGTGACATCCCTCCAGAGATTCACAGAGACTCGCCTGAGTTGGTGGGGGCGTCCCCTGGTGGGTGACTAGCGGAGGCTCTGTGGGATGGTTGTATGAGCTCTCCTGAGTCCTCCGGGCGTATGCCCCCAGTCAGCGCATGCAGCATATGGCCAGGAGTGCCAAACAGCGTCACGCATTGCTGGGTAGTATTGCCCAGGCTATTGCTTCGTAAGATTAACAGGGAGACATGACTTGAGATTCAACACTATCCTGCGACTTGCCGTCTTCGGCGCGTTCTCTTTACCGATTCCTGCGATGGCTCAGACCCTCTATCAGACCCAAGACACGGCCCAGAACCACTGCCCTGCCGACACGGTGGTCTGGTTGAATACTCGCACGGGCGTATATCACTTCCAAGGCGAGCGCTGGTATGACGCAACCAAGCAGGGCGCATTCGTCTGCGAAAAAGCTGCGGACGCAGCCGGAGACCGTGCAACCGAGAACGGGCAGTAACTCTTCGCTTGGTGCTCTGACCGCGACGGATGATTTCCTTGAATGCGACGCGCGCCTCGGCCTGGAGCGCCCGTGCAGTCCGGTCTGCGATGACCCGATCAGCCACCCGAAGCGCAGCTGCCAGGATCTCGGCATCCGTGTTCGTCTCCTGGCCGTTCAGATAGCCGCCGTTCTTGCGGATCGACGGCAGGACCACACTGGTGACCCACTTCTTGAACGCCTTCGCCTCGGGCTTCCGGCTGGTCATGATGAGGGAATACAGGCCGGACTCGTTGATGATCGTGACCTCACGGCGCTGCTCTACGCCGTTCGAGCTGGTGTCGGTAATAACGACGGCAGCTTTTTCGTCGTAATCAAGCCGCGCCACTGCGTCCCGACCGTTGGCGATATCCAGCACCCGGCAGACGTCCGCTGCGATCCACCACGGGTCGCCGTTGCGGCGCTGAAGGACGGCTACTGGGCCGTCGCGGGGGTAATCATCCAGACGACGCGGAGTGTCGGAGGCGGGGCTGCTGCGTGACATGCGCTCCACAGCCTCACAGAGACTCTCCTGAGTCTGTGGGGGCGTCTCCTGGTGGGAGACTACCGGTACTCTGTGGGATGGCCGTGTGACTCTCCTGAGTCTCCCTGACCTGTGCCGGATATCGCCAACGGGCGGGACGCCGTGGCGCGGCTGGATGCCGACGAGAAGAATACTATCAGTATTGCTGATGGATATCGTCAACGGGCCAATGTCTCGAACGAGCTGCCATCAGTTAAACTGATACCAGCTCCAACGGAACCACTCAGCGCCGCGAGGTTACGATCATCAGTGAGACCGGCCCGTATTCCCTCATCATGACCAGCCGGTAGCCCTAGGGACAAGCCGCTTGACGTGTTCCCACAAATGTTCCCACATGCAGCGACAATTCAACCCTCCGGGTCTCCAGAGGCTAGGCTTTCCCTAGAGTTCGAGCGGTCGGGACCGAATCCAGGTCCCCCAGCCATCAGCTACGTTTATAAGCATAGCTGATTTTAGTGGCTCTCTCCTAGTTGTAGCTTCCTCCTAGTTAGTGTGCCTTTCTGGTCATCTCATTGTAATTTCCGCTTTCGCTGGTATTGCTCACGCTTGATCTCGCTTATGCGTGGGAGCTGCTGAATGCTAAGAGCCTATCTGTGCCATGCTGGCGCGTTGACCAGCATCGACCTTGTCGCACAGGCAGAGTCCGCCAGCGGGGCGATCTGGTTCGATTTTGAGAACCCAACGGCCGAAGAATATGCCTTCGTCACGCGCCATACCGGCTTGTCACTCCCCAGCCATGCCGACCTGACCGAGATCGAAAACTCGGCGCGCCTGTCGGTCAACGGTTCCGTCCTTACCTTGAGCATGCCGATCGTCACCCGGGTGGAGGGGAGCTTGCAGTCGAGCGCCTGTGGCTTCGTCCTGGCACCGGATCGGCTGGTGACGCTGCGTTTCGCGCCGAGCATGGTTTTTCAGACCTTTCCCGAACTGCCGCATGATGTTGGAACACCGGATGAGCCGCATTCGACGTTTATCTTCGCCGGACTGCTGGAGGCGATCGTCGATCGCCAGGCTGATGTGCTGGAAAAGCTGCGCTCGGAGCTCGATGAGCTCTCCCATCGGATTTTTCACCACCGATTCGGCGGTAAGGTGCCGGCCAAAGCGCCGCGCCGGCGCAGCGCGGAAGTCGAATTGCAGGCGATTCTCGTGACGTTGGGGCGCGACTACGACACCATCTCCTTCCTGCGCGACAGCCAGCTCGGGGTGGCGCGCATCGCCCCCTATGTCGAAGGCACCGCCCTTTGGGTGCCGAAATCGGTGGTCCGGCGTCTCAAATCGATCCAGAAGGATATTTCCTCGCTGAATGAATTCAGCACGCATCTGACCGACAAGGTGCAGTTCCTGCTCGATGCCACGCTCGGCCTCATCAACATCGCGCAGAACAGCCTGATTAAGGTGCTCACCATCGTTTCCATCGTGGGAATTCCGCCGACGCTCATCGCCGGGATTTATGGTATGAATTTTAAAGACATTCCCGAGTTGAACTGGAGCTTCGGCTATGGCTATGCCTGGGCGCTGATGATCCTATCCGCCGTGCTCCCGCTGCTGTGGTTCCGCAAGAAAGGTTGGCTGTGACTGAATTCTACGTGCCTGAAGACAAGACGGCGGCCGCCGCGATCGAAGCCATCGGCGAAGATCTGGCGTTGTTCGACGATTGGATGGACCGCTACCAGTTCATCATCGAGCTGGGGCGCAAACTGCCGCCCTACCCCGCGGAATGGCAGGATGAGGCGCATAAGGTGCAGGGGTGCCAGAGCCAGGTCTGGCTGGCGACGGATGGCGGGGCCGAGGTGATGCGCTTTGCCGGCGCCTCGGATGCGGCGATCGTCTCCGGGCTGGTGGCCTTGGTACTTCGCGTCTATTCCGGCCGCACGCGCGCGGAAATTCTCGCGACGCCGGGCAAGTTTTTGCACGATCTGGGGCTGATCGGCGCGCTCTCCACCAATCGGGGCAACGGGGTGGCGGCGATGGTGGAGCGCATTCAGCAACTGGCCCGCACCCAAGCGTAAAGGCCAGCTCGTTACGGCGCGAGTCGGCGGCGATTCGCACGGACTTTGCGGCGGTAGAGTTTGACGACCTGGCCAGCCCCCAGATCGCGCTTGCCGCCCAATGCCGCTTCCATCATCATCTGACCGCCCTTCGCGGCCGTTTCGACCTTCTCAGCGACCATCAACTTCGCTTCACCCCGCACATCCGGACCGCCCATCGCCATTTTGGCGAGGCGCAACGCGATGACCTGCTGGGCCTCGATGGCCAACATAGTGCTTTGAAACGCCATGTTCGCGAGGGCCATGTTCGGCCATGGGTAGAAAAAACGCGGTCTTACCATCGGTCTTCCCCTTTCAGGTAATTCCCGCAAATGGGCTCGAAACTTTCGAAGACCAACTAAATTTTGTCCTATTAAATTCGCCCCATGTTTCAGCGTTTTTATGGGGCGATCAGTTCGACCTGCCGGGCCAGACGGATCAGCGTCTCGGCCCCCGACCCCTCGGGCAAGGCCGGGCGGGGCGCGGTGTTGCCGCAGAGGCGAGAGGACAGCCATTCCGCCCAGGCCCGCCAGAGCGGCCGGGAAGCAGGGTCGACGGCTGGCCGGTCGAGGGCCAGGACGGAAAGCCGGCCGGCCATGCGGCGCAAGGCGGCATCCACGACGGCGCCGCGCTCGATCACGGGATCACGGCTTCGATGCGGTTCCAGCAAGGCCCGCGCCAAGGCGGCCTCCAGATTGTTGCTGGCCATGCCCGCGGCGCGGCGCGCGGCATCCGGCGGCGGGGCGCCATCCAGCAGGGCGGAGAACACCGCTTTGGCATAGGAGGCATGGGCCGAGATTGCGGTTGAGATCGTCTGATTGAGCTGCGTGCCTTCGAAGACCGGCCATAGCAGGTAGTTTGCAGCAATCGCCAAGCCGCCGCCAAATAGCGTGTAGCCGACCCGGGAGAGCGCGATGTGCAATTCGTATGGAGCCGGGTTGGATTTGTTCGATCAGCAGCACGACCATCGGCGTCAGTGCCGCGATGAAGGCGGTAAAGCTGACGGAACGGATCGTGAAGGCGAAGACCGTGAGCGGCAGCATCGCCAGCGCCAGTTCCATCCGGGTCTGCGTGAACAGACCGATGCCGGCGGCCAGCAGGCCGCCGAAGGCGGTCCCGGCGACACGCTCGGCGCTGCGGATCCAGGTCGCGGAGAAATAGGGTTGCAGGCACAGCACCATGGTGATGGTGGCCCAATGCGCGAAATGCCCGGGTTGGAACATGGTCCAGGCCAGAACCGGCGTCGCGGTGACCGCGGCGCGCAATGCGTGCCGCAGGGCGGCGGAACGGAAATTGAAATTCTGCCGGACCGGGGTCACGATGCGGGGCCAAATCGGCTGCGGCCCCGCGATACCGGAGAGTTTCTGGTCGCCGGGCGTGGAGAGGGTGATGAGGACTGCGAGGTTTTCGTAAAGGGCCTGGAGGATATGGCGCTGTTCGGAGATGTCCGGGAGTTTTTCCAGGCTATCGTGCAAGCGTCGCAGGCTGGCTTGTTTTTTGGGGCTGTCGAGCGGGCGTTCGGCCACAAGGTCCGGGCCGATGGCGGCCAGCCAGCCGGCGATCAGGCGGATCGGCCGGGCGGCAGCCGGGCGGCCGGCAATGTCGCTTTCAAGCGAATCGGAAAGCGCAATGAGGGCGGCGAAGATCTGTTCCAGGGCTTGCAGCCGGACCGAGAGTTGGGCGGCGCGATGGGTAACGAGGCCGCGGCGGCGGAAGGTTGCAAAGGCGATGTCGCGCGCAGTCTCGATCGCATCACGCACGCCGCGCCGGTGCAGGGCGGCATGCGCCTCGAAGGCTGCAACGGATTCGTCGGCATGGGCCAGGGCGGCCAGCTCCTTGGCAAGGCGGCTGAGTTTTTGCGCAACATCCGCCAGCGCCCGGCGCGCCGGGGCGTAGGGGTAGACCCGCCAGATGACCAGCGTGAGAAACGCGGCCCAGGCGGCGCCGGCGCAAAATTGGATGCCTTGTCCCAGCGCGTGGGTGAGCGAGTGGTCAGGCGTATCGAGGCCGAGCACGATGACGACGCTGAGCAGATTGCCGACCTGCATCCCGCCTTGGCCGTAAATACGGGCGAAGCTGGTGCAGAAAATCATCATCCCGGCGAGCGGTGCCGCGATCCACACCCCCTCCCCGCGCACCAGCCCGAACGCGCCGTAGGTAATGGCCCCGCATAGCGCGAAGGCCGTAACGGCGGGGATGCGCCGCGCGATCGGGCCGCCGGGATCGGCAAAGCAGGTGAGCAATGCGCCCAGAGCCGCCAGGCCGAGATGCGGCAGGTTGTAGATTTGCCCGACAATGAGCGTGACGGCGACCGCGATGCCGGCGCGCAGGCCCTCTGCGAGCGAGATCGCCCGCAGGTTGAGCCCGATGGGCAATTTATCCATCAAAGACAAGGCCATTCCCCTTTTATGGAATCGTTAACCCTTGTTATTAATCAGTCCATAAGTATTACGGCATTCACGCTGCGTATTTGAGTGATGGTTTTTGGTAGAAGGAGCGGATTTTCCTGGGGTTTCTCTGCAAGCTACGCATAGACGACAGGACTTTATCTTTGAAGTCGGTCTTATCTGTTGTGACCATGCGCCCCACGGTGTCCGCCTTCAAATGCTTCCATACGAGTTCATCAGGGTTGCGATCTGGTGAGTAAGGCGGAAGAAAAA
The DNA here is from genome assembly GCA_963737355.1 of uncultured Pseudomonadota bacterium. GTDB lineage: Bacteria > Pseudomonadota > Alphaproteobacteria > Acetobacterales > Acetobacteraceae > Acidocella. Next base: position 578,192 of record CAVTSC010000003.1, read on the forward strand.
ACAACCTCAACTTGCTGCCGAGCGTTTCAACAAAAGCTGTCGTCTTTTTCGCGCGATGTGCCGGTCCACGATCAACAATGAGAAAAATCGGGCGCGTGGCGCCAATTACAAGCCGCTTCAGAAACTCGATAAAAACGTCGGCGTTTACACCGCCCTTGTCCTTGACCATAAACCGCATCTGACCTTTCGACGTGACCGCCGAAATCAGGCTGAGGCTGTGCCGAGCACCCGTAGCTTCAACAATCGGCGTCTCGCCTTTCTTTCCCCAGGTACGCCCGGCATGATGGTCCGAACGCATATGGGCTGCATCGCCGAAATAGATGTCTGCTCCTTCGGCCTGGGCAGCTTTCTTAATCTTCGGATATTCCGTCTTCAGCCATTTTTGTACCAGTCCCTCGTCGCGCTCCAGCGCGCGATGCAATGGTTTCTGGCACGTGATGCCCAATTGCGCCAACAAACGGCCAACCGAGTTTGCCGCCAGCGTGATGCCATATTTTTGCTTGATCAAGACAGCAACCATCTCACGCGTCCAGAGCGCAAAATCAAATTTCAACTGCATCGGATTCTTCTGCGTTATAGTCTGATAAATCCATCGCAACTTCTTCCCATCCAGCTTTGGCGGCCGACCAGCCAACGGCTTAGCTTTCAGTGCGTCCCATCCACCACGGCGATACTGTGCTAACCAAATATATATCGTCGAACGATTAAGCCCCAAAACACGGGTTACAACTTCGGGACTTTCTCCAGCCTGCACGCGACCCACCGCACGTTTCCTCAACTCCTCCAGCGTCGCGTGATCCAGCTTGCGGGCATCGTCTTCTCTCATGCCTCATTAAATCGTCCACACCACAATCTGTCAATTTATATGTTGATATACATATGGACCGATTAATAACTACCCCTGCCTTTATAACGGAAGGCGCGCTGGTTGATGATGTGCGGCATCCGCGTGGCGATGGATGCCAGGGGGCCGGGCGTTCAAGACGGTTAGGGAATGTTCCACGTGGAACATTCATATTAACTTCGAAACATAACTTAATGTTAGTAAAACAAACATTGCCCGGGAATTTTCCGGTTGACATGAAGATGTATTGATTTCGAAACGAAATGCGTTTTGCTCACTTTCCGGATGCCCGCTTTTGCGGGCATCCGGAGCGTCATCAGCCCAAATCCTCGCCGAATTTTCCGGATTTCGGAAAACCGTTGGGCGGCATGCGGCCGACCTGGGCGCGCACGCCGAGCCAGTCCGTCAGCTTGGGCTCGGTGCGCGTCTTATCGCCCAGGCGCCAGGTGAGACCCTCGGCCAGGGTGAAGATTTTGACATCCGAAATGCCGCCATCCTTGTATTTTTGCAGTTGCACGCCGGTGCCGCGCGGCATTTCCGGGACTTCGATCAGGGGGAAGACCAGGAGCTTGCGGTTCTGGCCGATGACCGCGACATGGTCGCCCTTTGCCGGCACGCAGGCGAACCATTCCTCGCCGGGTTTGAGGACGAGGATGGTTTTGCCGGCACGGCGTTCCGAGATCAGCTCCACGCCGGGGACGACGAAGCCGCGGCCGGAGGTGGAGACGGCGAGGTATTTGCCCAGCATGTCCGGCAGGAAGAGGCGCAGCACGCCGTCTTCGTTCGCGAGGTCGATCAGCAGGCGGATTGCCTGGCCGTCCCCCCTGCCCCTTGGAATGTCCGAGGCTTTGATCGTGTAGACGCGCCCGTTGGTGGCGAGCAACGCGATACGGTCCGTGGATTCGCAGCGCAGCAGGAAGCCTAGCTTGTCGCCTTCCTTGAATTTGAGTTCCGTGCCCTCCGCCAGATGGCCTTTTTGCGCGCGGATCCAGCCTTTTTCCGACAGAATGACCGTGATGGGCTCGCGCTCGACCAAGGCTTCGGCGACGATTTCGATGACCGGGGCGGCGGCGCTGATCTGCGTGCGCCGCGCCCCCAGCGGGCCGGCGCCGAATTTCTGCGCGACCTCGGCAATCTCGGTGCTGATGTGATCCCAGCGTTTGCCTTCGTCCTTGAGCAGGGCTTGCAGGGATTTCTGCTCCGCCGAGAGCTTTTTGTGCTCGGTGCGGATCTCCTCCTCCTCGAGCCGGCGCAGGCTGCGCAGGCGCATGTTGAGGATCGCCTCGGCCTGGTTCTCGGTGAGGCTAAAAGTCTTGATGAGGGCCGGTTTGGGATGATCTTCCGTGCGGATGATGCGGATGACTTCGTCGATGTTGAGATAGACGATGAGGTAGCCGTCGAGGATTTCCAGGCGCTTGGCGATGGCATCCAACCGGAAATGCGAGCGGCGGATCAGGACCTCGTGCCGGTGGTCGAGCCAGCAGCGGAGCATGTCGCGCAGGCCCATGACGCGCGGCGTGCGCCCGCCATCGAGCACGTTCATGTTGAGCGAGAAGCGCGATTCCAGCGCCGTGGCCTTGAACAGGGAGGCCATCAGCATGTCGGCATCCACCGTGCGGGATTTGGGCTCCAGCACGAGGCGGATGTTCTCATCCGATTCATCGCGGATATCGGCGAGGAGCGGCAGTTTTTTGTCGTTCAGCAGCAAGGCGATCTGCTCGATCAGGCGGGATTTTTGCACCTGATAGGGAATTTCGGTGACGACGAGGACCCAGGTGCCGTTTTTCTGCGGCTCCTTCACCCAGCGCGCGCGGGTGCGCAGTGAGCCGCGCCCGGTCTCGTAGGCGTTCAGCAGGGTCGCCTCATCCTCGACCAGCTCACCGCCGGTCGGGAAATCCGGGCCGCGCAGATGCTGCAGCAGCGCCTGCGTGGTCGCTTGCGGGTGTTTGATGAGGTGGATCGCGGCGGCGCAAACCTCGCTCGCATTATGCGGCGGGATGGAGGTCGCCATGCCGACGGCGATGCCCGACGCGCCGTTGGCCAGCAGGTTCGGGAAGGCGCCGGGCAGGACGACGGGCTCGCTTTCCTCGCCATCATAGGTCGGGCGGAAATCCACCGCGTTCTCATCGATGCCACGCAGCAGCAGCTCGGCGATCTCGGTCAGGCGCGATTCGGTGTAGCGCATCGCCGCGGCGTTATCGCCGTCGATATTGCCGAAATTGCCCTGGCCCTCGATCAGCGGGTAGCGCGAGGAGAAGTCCTGCGCGAGGCGGACGAGCGCCTCGTAGATGGACGAGTCGCCATGCGGGTGGAATTTACCCATGACGTCGCCGACGACGCGGGCGCATTTTTTGAAGCCCGAGCGCGGGTCCAGCTTGAGCTGGTGCATGGCATAGACCAGCCGGCGATGCACGGGTTTGAGGCCGTCGCGCACATCCGGCAGCGAGCGGGACATGATCGTGGAGAGGGCGTAAGCGAGGTAACGGTCGGACAGCGCGCTGCTGAGTGGCGCGTCTTCGATATGGCCTGAAACATCATCCGGCATTTTTCGGCTTCTCCGCTTCTAGTCGATCAGCGATGAGGTCATAGAGACGTGCCCGCGCCGTTGGAAGAGGGCGGTGCCGCGCACCGAAAACGTCGCGGGTGAAAAAATGCCCGGTGATGCGCAGCCCGGCCAGGCAATCGGTCAGGTAATCGGCGGGCCTTGGTTCGGACTCACCCAGCAAAAACTCGGGGAGCGGAAATAGCCGGTCCACCCATTCGCCGGCCTGGGAGAGGGTTACCGCGCGGCCCGTGCGCGGGGAGACGAAGGCCAGGCGGTCGTTGGATCCGGCTGGGGTCGAGAAATCCAGGCCGAAGCCGAGCTCGCGCAGGAGCGTCATTTCCCAGCGGATCAAGGTGGTGAGCGCAAGCTGCGGGATATCGATGCCGGCCAGCAGGCGGGTGAGGCCGGCGAAGGTTTCCGGGTGGGGCTCACGCTCGGGCAGGGCGCCGGCGGCCAGCGTGCAGGCGGCATTCAGGATGGCGAGCGCCTCGCGGTCCTGCATGGCAAGGGCCGCCCCCGGATGCACCAACTCGCCGGTGAGCGTGCCGAGCTGTTCGGCCAGGCGCGCGACCCAGCGGGCGGAGAGCAGATTGCCCTGCTGCCAGATCGCGATTTTGCCGCGCGAGGCGCCGCCTTTCGCCAGGCCGCGCCAGGCGCCGTCCGGGGTGAGGACCGTGACCAGCGCGTCGCCCTCGCCATAAGCGGCGGTCTCCAGCACGATGGCGGGGCCCTGCCATTCCATGGTTCAGACCGTTACCGCGCCATTGCCCGGCCGCGCTTTGTCTCAGGCAAGGGCGGCTTTGGCCGTGGCGGCGAGGAAGCGCGCCGCCACGGGAAGAATGGCATCGTTATAGTCGAAGCCGGGATTGTGCAGCCCAGCCGAGGGGCCGTTGCCGATCCAGGCATAGGCGCCGGGGATGGCGAGCAGAAAGCGGCCGAAATCCTCGGCACCCATCGTCGGGCGCAAATCCCGGCGCACGGGCAAGCCGATCCCGGTGGCGGCCATGGCCGCCATCTCGGCCGCGTCCTTATGATTGATCGTGGCCGGCAGCTGGCCTGAGATATGGATATCGGCCGTGAGCTGATGGGCTTCGGCGGTATGCGCGGCGATCGCACGGATGCGTGTTTCGATATGGGCGATGACGGACGGCGTCAAAGCGCGGAAGGTGCCGCCGATGGTGACGCTGTTGGGGATCTGGTTCTGCGCATCCGCCGCCTTGAGGGTGCAGGTGGAGACGACCGCGGCGTCCTGCGGGTCTGTGTTGCGGGCGGCGATCGTGTTCAGTGCAAGGATGAGGTGCGCGGCGCCCTGGACCGGGTCGGCGCAGAGATGCGGCATGGCGGCATGCCCGGCATGACCGGTGAGCGTAATGGAGAAATTCGCGGCCGCGGCCATGACCGGACCGTCATGCAGCATGACCGTTCCGACCTCCAGCCCCGGCCAGTTATGGTAGCCGAAGATGCGTTCCATCGGGAAGCGTTGCAGCAGGCCGTCTTCGAGCATCGCCTGGGCGCCGCCAAAGCCTTCCTCGGCGGGTTGGAAGACGAAGCGGATAGTGCCGGACCAGTTGGGATCGTCGCGCAGCAGCAGTGCCGCCCCCAGCAGCGAGGCGGTGTGGCCATCGTGGCCGCAGGCATGCATCACGCCCGGCGTTTTCGAGGCATAGGGCGCGCCCGTGGCTTCCTCGATCGGCAGGGCATCCATGTCCGCGCGCAGGCCGACGGAGCGGTTGGATGGCCCGCGCGTCAGGGTTGCGACGACGCCATGGCCGCCGATATTGGCGGTGAACGGGATGCCGAGCTCGGTTAGTTTCTCGCAAACAAAAGCCGCAGTGGCGGATTCGTGCAGTGAGAGTTCGGGATGGGCGTGCAGGTGGTGGCGCCAGGCGGTGAGACGTTCGGTGAGGTCGAAGGGCATGGCAGAGAACCTACGGGTTGCGGATGACGAATAGATGCGGCGTCCGCAGCACTTTGTCGAGGCATGACAGACGCGGGCGGCGGCCTACGCCCCGGCGGCCATCGCGATGTAATTGATGGCCATGTCCTTCGAGATACGGAATTTTCCGCTGAGCGGAGAGAAGGACATGCCTGCGGTATCGGCCAGCCGCAGGCCGGCGGCGCGGCAATGGCGCCCGAGTTCGGCCGGGGTGATGAACTGGCGCCACGCATGGGTGCCGACCGGCAACAGGCGGAGCACATATTCCGCGCCGAGCTTGGCGACCAGGTAGGATTGCGGGGTGCGGTTGAGGGTTGAGAGGAAGATCAGCCCGCCGGGTTCCAGCAGGGTCGCGAGCGTGGCCAGGAAGGCGGCGGGGTCGGTGACATGTTCGATGACCTCAAGCGCGGTGACCACCGGGAATTTCACGCCCTCCCCGGCCAGTGCCTCGGCGCTGCCCGTGCGGTAGGCCAGGCTGAGCCCCTGCCCCGCGGCATGCGCCTCTGCGGCCGCGATGATTTCAGCACCGGCATCCAGGCCCAGCACGTCGCAACCGGCTTTGGCGAGGCTCTCCGACAGCAACCCGGCGCCGCAGCCGATATCAAGCACGCGTACCGGACCTGCGCCGAATTTATGGCGGATTCGGCTTAAAATCCAGGCGGCACGGGGAGGATTCATCTGATGCAGCGGCTTCATCGGGCCGTTGGAATCCCACCAACGCGTTGCCAGCGCGTCGAAACGTGCGATTTCTTCCTGGTTGACCGAATCACTCTGCATTGCATGCGCCTCCACGCACCGGTATGTGACGCCCCTGCTGGTTTTCGACAAGGGACTTAGTGAATGGCGCGTATCGTGATGAAATTCGGCGGCACTTCCGTCGCCGATCTGGAGCGTATCCGCAATGTCGCGGCGCGCGTGAAGGCGCAGGTCGATCAAGGGCACGAGGTTGCCGTGGTGGTCTCCGCCATGGCGGGCACGACGAACCAGTTGGTCGAATGGTGCCAGAAACTCTCTCCTTTGTTCGACGCGCGGGAATATGATGCCGTGGTTTCGACCGGCGAGCAGGTGACCGCCGGGCTGCTGGCGATTGCCTTGCAGAACCTGGGCGTTGATGCGCGGAGCTGGATGGGCTGGCAGATTGCGGTGGAAACCGACGGCCAGCACGGCAAGGCGCGGATCAATTCGATCGAGGGCGAGACGCTGATCGAGCGGATGCAAGGCGGGCCAGGTGCCCGTTGTCGCGGGTTTCCAGGGCATCGGGCCGGATAACCGGGTGACGACGCTGGGACGCGGCGGCTCGGATACCTCGGCGGTGGCACTTGGCGGCTGCGCTGAAGGCCGATCAATGTGATATCTATACCGATGTGGACGGCGTTTATACGACCGATCCGCGAATCGTCGCGAAAGCCCGCAAGCTCTCCAAGATCACCTACGAGGAAATGCTGGAGCTCGCGTCGGTTGGCGCCAAAGTGCTGCAGACCCGCTCGGTGGAGCTGGCGATGAAGGAGCGCGTGCGGGTGCAGGTGCTCTCCAGCTTCAGCGACGCGCCCGGAACCATGGTTGTTGATGAGGAAGAAGTTTTGGAACAGGAAATCGTCGCAGGGATCGCCTATTCGCGGGATGAGGCCAAAGATCACGGTGCGCCGGGTGCCGGACCGCCCGGGCATCGCGGCTGCCATATTTGTGCCACTCGCCGAAGCCCATATCAACGTCGACATGATCGTGCAGAACGTGGCCGAGGATGGAACGACGGATATGACCTTCACGGTCGGCAAGACCGATCTGCCGCGCGCCATCACCGTGCTGGAGACCGCGCGCCAGGGGATCGGCTTTGCCGAAATCACGACCGACCTCAATGTCGCGAAGATTTCGGTGGTCGGCGTCGGCATGCGCAGCCATGCCGGCGTGGCGGGCACCATGTTCCGCACGCTGGCGGAGCGCGGGATCAATATCCAGGTGATTTCGACCAGCGAAATTAAAGTCAGCGTGCTGGTGGCGGCGGAATATACCGAATTGGCGGTGCGCGCGCTGCATACGGCGTATGATCTCGATGCTTGATATCATGAATACCGCCGAGACCGGTTTCGCTGCCCTGCAAGCGCGCGGGGCGGACGTTCCTCGGCACGGAATATGCCGTCCTGGGCGGCGCGATGAGCTGGGTGAGCGAGCGGAATCTGGTCGCGGCGATTTCCAATGCCGGCGGCTTTGGCGTGATCGCCTGCGGGGCGATGCCGCCCAGCCTGCTGGAAGCGGAAATCGCCGCGACCCAGGCGCTGACCGACAAGCCGTTCGGCGTGAATCTGATCACCATGCATCCGCAATTGGATGAGCTGGTCCAGGTGTGTCTGCGCGCCAAAGTGGGCCATATCGTGCTGGCGGGCGGGGTTCCGCCCGGCCCGGCGGTGCGCGCGGTGAAGGATGGCGGGGCCAAGCTGATCGCCTTCGCGCCGGCTCTGGTGCTGGCCAAGCGCTTCGTGAAATCCGGCGTGGATGCGCTGGTGATCGAGGGTTCCGAGGCGGGCGGGCATATCGGGCCGGTCTCGCTGACCGTGCTGGCGCAGGAGATTCTGCCGCATATCCGGGATATTCCGGTTTTCGTGGCCGGCGGGCTTGGCCGCGGCGAGGCGATCCTGGGATATCTCGAAATGGGGGCTGCGGGCGCGCAGCTTGGCACGCGTTTCGCGGCATCGGCCGAGAGCATCGCGCATGAGAATTTCAAGAAGGCCTTCCTGCGCGCCAATGCGCGCGATGCGATCCCCTCGATCCAGCTCGATGAGCGGTTTCCGGTGATCCCGGTGCGCGGCCTCGTGAATGAGGGCACCAAGAAATTCCTGGTCCATCAGGCCGAGGTCGTGCAGAAATTCCAGGCCGGCGAGCTGGATAAGACGCAGGCGCAGCTCTCGATCGAGCATTACTGGGCGGGCGCGCTGCGGCGTGCGGTGATTGAGGGCGATGTCGAGAATGGCTCGGTGATGGCGGGGCAGTCGGTCGGCATGGTGACGTCGATCCAGACGTGGTCGCCGAGATTTTGGCGGAGTTGAAAGCCCAAGCGGTGGCCGCACTGGTGGCACGTGCCAGCAGCCCCTAACGCCACGCCACAAGATCAGGAAGCGCAAGCCGAAATTCGGCGATACAAGGCAGCTTTTTGCCCGGTTGCGGGCCGCGCTCGCCTCCGGGCCGCGAGCCTGCCGGATATCGCCGATCTGGTGGCGCGAGGAGTTGAAGTCGGACGCCAGCGTGATTTATGTCGCGCGCGCCGGGGAAGTATTGGAACTGGCGGCCACCTTCGGGCTGAATGTCGGCGCCGTCGGGCGCACGCGGCTGCGCATTGGCGAGGGCATTATCGGCATGGTTGCGGCCTCCGGCGATGCGCTGAACCTGCCGGATGCGCAGAACCATCCGCGCTACGTGTACCGGCCCGAACTGGGCGAGGAGGAGCTCGCCTCGATGCTGGCGATGCCGGTGAAGCGGGCGGGGCGAATTCTCGGCGTGATCGCGCTGATGTCGCGCGAGGCACGGGCGTTTTCGCCGGTGGAGGTCGAGGCCGTGGCGACGGTGGCGATGCTGCTCGCGGAAATCTTTGCGCGCGCCGGGGCGACGGACTGTCTCGGAGGAAGGTTTTTCCGATACGCTGCCGCGGCGCTATGCGGGGCATGTGCTCTCGCCCGGCATCGCGCGGGGAAAAATCCTGGCTTATGGGGCGGCGGCGCCGATCGCGCGGCTGTTGACCGATGATCCGGAGGCGGAACTCCGCCGGCTGGAAAAAGCCGTGGATAGCGCCAATAAGAGCCTGGATGGGTTGATCGCGGCCTCGCTGCCCGGCGGCAATGCGCCGCGCGATGTGCTGGATGCCTACCGGATGGTGGCGCAGTCAGCCGGATGGCTGACGCAGGTGCGCCAAGGGATCAGCGACGGGCTGACGGCGGAAACAGCGGTGGATAAGGTCGCGCGGAATTTGCGCGAGCGGATGCGCAAGATTGCCGATCCTTATCTGCGCGAGCGGCTGGCGGATATCGAGGATATGGTCGGGCGGCTGATGGTCGCCTTGGGCGGCATGGCGCCGAAACCCGAGCGCGCCGATGGGCTGCTGCTGCTGGTCCGGCGGCTGGGGCCGGCGGATCTGCTGGACTGGCACTCGCGCGGGATTACCGGTGTGGCGATCGAGGAAGCGAGCCCCTCCGGCCATGCCGCGATTCTGGCGCGCGCGCTGGGCCTCCCCGCGATGGCGGTCGAGCGCGGCGCGGTGGAAGCCGCGCGTGCCGGGGATGACGCGCTGCTGGATGCGGAAGGTGCGACGCTGATTTTGCGGCCCGAGCCGGATGTGATCCAGGTTTATGACCGGGCCCTGGCCATGCGCACGGTGCGGGCGGCGGCGCTGGCGGCGTATCGGGATGTGCCGGCGGTCACGAAGGACGGCACGCAGATCGGGCTGATGCTCAATGTCGGGCTGGCGCTGGAGCTGGACCAGCTCGAGCCCACCGGGGCCGATGGGATTGGGCTGTATCGCACGGAAATCGCGGCCTTGGCGGCCGGGCGGAATTCCGGATGTGGCGGGCCAGGCGGCGGAATATGGCCGGGTGATGGACCGCGCGAAAGGCAGGCGCGTGCAGTTTCGTACCCTGGATCTGGGCGCCGACAAGCTGCTGCCCGGCGAGGCCGGCCAGGGCGAGGAAAACCCGGCAATGGGCTGGCGCTCGCTGCGCGTCGGGCTGGACCGGCCGGCGATTTTGCGGCGCCAGTTGCGGGCCTTGCTGCTCGGCGCGCAGGGGCGGCCGCTCAGCATCATGTTCCCGATGGTGGCGACCGTGGAGGAGTTCCGCGCGGCGCGGGATTTGCTGGAAGCCGAAGCAGCGCGCATCCGCCCGGCCCCCGAATGGATCGAGGCGGGCACGATGATCGAGGTGCCATCCCTGCTGTTCCAGCTCCCGGGGCTGCTGGCGGAGGCGGATTTCGTGTCCGTGGGCACCAATGACCTGATGCAGTTTTTATTTGCCGCCGATCGTGGCACACCGGAACTGGCGGATCGCTACGATACGCTCTCTGCCCCGGTGCTGGAGATGCTGGAGCGGCTGGTGCTGGCCTGCAATGAGGCCGGCGTGCCGCTCTCGGTCTGTGGTGAGGCGGCCGGGCGGCCGCTGGATGCGCTGGCCTTCGCCGCCATTGGCGTGACGACGCTCTCGATGTCCGGCAATGCCATCCTGCCCGTAAAGGCGCTGCTGGTTGAGGCGGATTTGGAGACGCTGCGGCCGGTATTGCGGGAGTTGCGGCGCGCTGGCGCTGCGGGCGGGAGCATTCGCGAGCCGCTGACGGCCTGGGCCGCGAGCATCGATTTACCCGTTTAACCCGAGGTAGCGCAAAGCCGCGGGCCAGTATACAAAGCGCGGCAGAATGCCAAACGACATTTCCGAGATTGCCATGGAATATGAGTCGCCGCACGGCGCCGCGCTGCTCGGTGCCGGATTGCGCGAGGTGCGCGAACGGCTGGGCTGGAAATTGCCCGACATTGCCGAAGAATTACGTATCCGGCTGCCTTATCTTGAAGCCATCGAGCGCGGCGACCTCTCCGCTTTGCCCGGGCAGGCCTACCAAACCGGGTTCGTGCGCTCCTACGCGCAAATTCTGGGCCTCGATCCGGAAGAGATTTTGCGCGGTTCCGGGCCGAGGGCAGTATCGGCACGCCGCAAAAAGCGGAGCTGAGCTTCCTGGCGCCGGTGCCCGACCGGGCCGTGCCGACCGGCGCGATCGTGCTGGTCGGGGCCGTGTTGGTGCTGGCGGCATATGGGCTGTGGTATCGCCATACCGAGACGGAACGCCGGCTGGCCGCCGCTGTGCCGAGCGTGCCGGCGGAATTGGCGCCCCTTGCCGTGCCCCCGAAACTGCCGGCGCCCGTCGCGGCGAAGCCGGACGCGGCCCCGGCAGCGCAGAAGCCGGCGGCGATGCCGGCACCGGTTGTCAGCGCAACGCCAGAAGCTGCACCTGCAGGCAATACCCAGGCCGCGGCAACGCCCGCAGCACCGGCGCTGCCGGTTGCAGCCGCCCCCGCCCCGCCCGCAACCGTGGCAACCGCCCTGCCCCCGGGCACGCCCCTGGTGGCCGCGATGCCCCGCCCTTCCCCGACGCCGCCGGCCGTACTGCCTGGCGCCGGGCAGGCGATTGTCGCCACGGCGGATGATTGGATTGAAGTGCGCGACGCCACGGGCAACATCTTGTTCAGCAAAGTATTGCACGCAGGGCAGAGTTGGCCGGTGCCCAATGAATCGGGCTTGACCATGACCGCCGGCAATGCGGGTGGAACCGAGATTTCCGCCAATGGCAAAGCCGGCGCGCCTCTGGGCGGCATGGGCGTCGTGTTGCATAATTACGTGTTGACGCCGCCCAGCCTCACCGGCTCAGACCGAAACAAAATAATGGAGTTGTTATGAATTACCGCGAATACCAGCAGATCACCCGCCGCAAATCCCGCCAGATCAGCGTCGGCAATGTGAAGGTTGGCGGGGACGCGCCGATCTCCGTGCAGACCATGACCAACACGCTCACCACCGATATCGACGCCACCGTGGCGCAGATTTTGCGCGCCGAGGCGGCCGGGGTGGATATCGTGCGCGTCTCCTGCCCGGATGAGGAAAGCACGGCGGCGCTGAAGCACATCGTTGCCCAGGTGAATGTGCCGATCGTCGCGGATATTCATTTCCACTATAAGCGCGGGATCGAGGCTGCTCAGGCCGGGGCGGCGTGCTTGCGGATCAATCCGGGCAATATCGGTTCGCCCGAGCGCGTGCGCGATGTCATCAAGGCGGCGCGCGACTATAATTGCTCGATGCGGATCGGCGTGAATGCGGGCTCGCTGGAGAAGCATCTGCTGGAGAAATACGGCGAGCCGAACCCCGAGGCGCTGGTGGAAAGCGCGCTGGAACACGCGAAGATTTTGCAGGACCATGATTTCCATGAGTTCAAGATCAGCGTGAAGGCGTCCGACGTGTTCATGGCGGTGGCGGCGTATCAGCAGCTCGCCGATGTGTGCGACCACCCGCTGCATATCGGCATCACGGAAGCCGGCAGCAAACGCGCGGGGACGGTGAAATCCTCGATCGGGCTCGGCTCGCTGCTCTGGGCCGGCATTGGCGATACGATGCGCGTCTCGCTCTCGGCCGAGCCGGAAGAGGAAGTGCTGGTCGGCTGGGATATTCTGAAGTCGCTCGGCATTCGCCATCGCGGCGTGCGGATCATCTCCTGCCCGTCCTGCGCGCGCCAGGGCTTTAACGTGATCAAGACGGTGGAGACGCTGGAAGAACGGCTCTCGCATATCAAGACGCCGATCACGCTCTCGATCATCGGCTGCGTGGTGAACGGGCCCGGCGAGGCGCTGATGACCGATCTCGGCCTGACCGGCGGCGGCAATGGCAAGCATATGATCTATGCCGCCGGCAAGACCGACCATACGATCGATGGCGGGGATATGGTGGAGCATATTGTCGGCCTGGTGGAAGCCAAGGCGGCGAAGCTTGAGGAAGAGATCCAGGCGGCCAAACTCGCTGCCGTATAGTCAAGTTTGCTAAAGGCAGGGCGGCGCCCTGCCTCCTACCGGGACCGTTGCGCCAGTCGCGCCGATGCAGGGTTATCGACGCTCTGGCTGACGGTCCCGTTTCTTCTGTAATTTGTTTTTTTCAAGTCTGGTTCAATAAAGAATGGCAAATCCACTGCAACCGGTGCGCGGCACGCGCGATCTCATTGGCGATGACGCGGCGCGGTATCGCCATGTGGTTGAGACGGCGCGGCAAGTGACCGCGCTTTACGGATTTGCCGAATGGCAGACGCCGATTTTCGAGGATACCAAGGTGTTTTCGCGGACTCTGGGCGAGACCTCGGATGTCGTGACCAAGGAGATGTACACGTTCGAGGATCGCGGCGGGGATTCCGTGACGCTGCGCCCGGAGGGCACGGCGGGCGTGTGCCGCGCTTTGATCACCGCCGGGCTGACGCAGACCTTGCCGCAAAAGGTTTTCTATTCCGGCCCGATGTTCCGCTATGAGCGGCCGCAAAAGGGGCGCTACCGGCAGTTCCACCAGATCGGCGTTGAGCTTCTGGGGCCGAGCGTGCCGTTGGCCGATGCCGAGGTGATTGCCTGCGGCTGGCAGATTTTGAATGCGCTCGGTGTCGCGCAGGACGTGGTGCTGAACATCAATACGCTGGGCGATGCGCAATCCCGCGACAATTATCGCGCGGCACTGGTGGCGTATTTTACCGGACATGCGGCGGATCTCTCGGCCGACAGCAAAATGCGGCTGGAGAAGAATCCGCTGCGGATTTTGGATTCCAAGGATCCGGGCGACCAGGCTTTGGTTGCCAATGCGCCGGTGATTTATGATCATCTGACAGAGGCCGCCGGGAATTTTTATGCCGGGTTGAAATCCGCCCTTATCGCCTTTGGCGTGCCCTACACGGAAAATCCGCGCATTGTCCGTGGCCTCGATTACTATAATCACACGGCGTTTGAGTTCGTGACCACTGCGCTTGGCGCGCAGGGCACGGTGTTGGCCGGCGGGCGGTATGACGGGCTGGTTGAACAGATGGGCGGGCCTGCGGTGGCCGGCATCGGCTGGGGCGGCGGCATTGAGCGCCTGGCGATGTTGACTGCAGGGCTCCCGGCTCGGGTCGCGCCTGTTGCGGTCATTCCGATGGATGAAGACGAGGAAGTGCTGGCGCTGGGTATCCTCAAGGCGTTGCGCGATAGCGGTGTTGCGGCGGAAATGGCGTATCAGGGGAATGCCAAGCGCCGGCTTGAGCGTGCCAACAAAGCCGGTGCGAAATTCGCCGTGCTGGTCGGTGCCGAGGCGGAAAGCGGTTTGGTAAAATTAAAGAATCTCGCCGATGGCACGCAGGCGGATCTGCCGGTTGCGGATCTCGCGCGGCAACTGAATGGTTGATCGGGCGCCAAGCCTAACCGGGACAGGCGAAGCCGCGCTGTCCGAAGCAAAAATCTACGACGTTTTATATAAGCACCGATACGCGGAGCTCGACGGGTTGCGCGGGATCGCATCGCTGGTGGTGGGGATCGGGCATGGGTTGAGCATCCCGATCGTCATCTCCGGTGCCTTCGGGAGTTTCCTCATTGGCGCGACATGCGGTGTCATCAATGGCGCGATCGCGGTCGATTTGTTTTTCATCATGAGCGGATTTTTCTCTCCGGCATGATGGAGAGTCTGCGCGCCGGAAATCTGAAGACGTTTTATCTGCGGCGCTTTGTCCGGCTGGCCCCGCCGGCGGTCGCCTCGGTGGTGGCACTCTATATTTATGCCAGGCTGGTGTTGACGCACGCCCCGGACTATCCCGAGGCCTCCCCCGAATTTCTGCAATTCTTTGCGTTCAACCATGCGATCGCGCATAAAATTCTGCTGTTGAACCTGGCATTGATCCGGCACACGCTGAATCCGCCGCTCTGGACGATCCGGTTGGAGCTGTTCACCTCCGCGATCTTTCCGCTTGTCTATGCCCTGAAGGAAATGCGTGATTCCGCCGGGCATAAATTTGCTTTGTTTGGCGTTTTTTTTCTGATCGCCGTGCTGTTAAACAGCCATCAGAAACTGGGCGTGGATGTCTTTCATTACCTCTATATTTTTTATGCGGGCGCGCTGGTCCGCGATTTCGGCACCGTGATCGGCAAAATTTCGCGGCCGCTCCAATATGGGCTGTTTGGGGTGGTGGTCCTGGCACTCTGCTTCATCGGGGAGTTCGATCCGCTTTACGGCTGGCATCCGATTTTGTTTGATGCGCCCGTCACTTTTTTTGGGGCGATCCTTGTCGCTTTGCTCAGCTTCGGCGCCATCCCCTCGGTGCGGCAATTCATGAATAGCCGTGTCATTCAATTTTTCGGCCGCATTTCCTATAGCTTTTACCTGATGAACTGGCTGGCGGTGATGGGTGCCGGCGCTCTGGTGATGCGGATGCGGTTGGCCGACAGCCAGGGTGCGTTCGCGGCCGTTCTCATCGCGGCGTGCGGGTCGGTCCTGGCTGGCATTGGCCTGGGTTATTTGCTGCATATAATGGTGGAGCGCCCCTCCGTGGCGTGGAGCCGGTATCTTGGGACTAAATTCAAATGAGCCTTGACCATAAACTAGATCGTATCCTGAGCCGGGCTGAGGAATTGCGCTTCATGCTGTCCGGGCAACTGGGCGGCGATGCCTTTGTGAAGGCCTCGAAGGAATTGGCTGAGCTGGAGCCGATCGAGGCGCGGATTGCGGAGTTGCGGGCCGCCGAGCGGGCGCAGAGCGAGGCGCAGGCGATGCTCTCGGACCCGGAGATGCGCGAACTGGCCTCGGCGGAGCTGGAAACCCTCAAGCAGCAACTGCCGGAGTTGGAATACTCGCTGCGGCTCGCTTTGCTGCCGAAGGATGAGATGGACGAGCGTTCCGCCATTCTGGAAATCCGCCCGGCCGCGGGCGGCGATGAGGCGGGGTTGTTCGCCGCCGAGCTTTTTGCCGCCTATCAGAAATATTCCGGTCTGCATGGCTGGAAATTCGAGGTCATGGAATATGGCGAGAGCGAGCTTGGCGGGCTGAAGGAAGGCATTGCCGAGATCACCGGAAAATCCGTTTTCTCCAAGCTGAAATTCGAATCCGGCGTGCACCGGGTGCAGCGCGTTCCGGCGACCGAGACGCAAGGGCGGATCCATACTTCTACCGTTACGGTTGCGGTTCTGCCCGAGGTGGAAGAGGTGGATGTCGATGTCAATGAAAGCGATTTGCGGATCGACGTGTATCGCGCCTCGGGCGCTGGCGGGCAGCATGTGAACAAGACCGAAAGTGCCGTGCGGATTACGCATATCCCGACCGGGATTGTGGTGGCGATGCAAGAGGAGCGCAGCCAGCATAAGAATCGCGCCAAGGCGATGAAGGTGTTGCGCGCCCGCATGTATGAGCAGCAGCGTTCCAGCCTGCATGCGACGCGTGCGGCGGACCGTAAGTCGCAGGTTGGCACCGGGGACCGTTCGGAACGGATACGGACGTATAATTTTCCGCAAGGCCGTGTGTCGGACCACCGGATTAACCTGACACTGCATAAGATCGACCGGATCATGCTGGGCGAAATGGATGATATCATCGATGCGCTGATCGCCGAGGACCAGGCAGCGCGGTTGGCGGCCGAGGGGTGATTGCCGCCCGCATTGCCATTGGGCTGGTGGCAGACCGGCTGAGTGCTGCCGGGATTGAGGATCCGCGACGCGAGGCGCGGCTGATCCTGGCGGCGGCGCATGGCGTGGATGCGGCCGGGTTGCTGCTGCGCGATGATGTCGATGAGGCATTGTTCGAGCCGCTGCTGCGCCGGCGCGAGGCGCGTGAGCCGCTGGCGTATATTTTGGGGCGGCGGGAATTCTGGGGCCTGGACTTCGCGGTTTCCTCCGCCACGCTGATCCCCCGGCCGGATAGCGAGACATTGGTTGAAGCGGTGCTCGAGCTGGGCGGCGATATACGGCGCGTGCTGGATTTGGGTACGGGCACGGGCTGCCTGTTGCTGGCGGTGCTGCAGGAGCATCACGGCGCGTTTGGCGTCGGGGTGGATGTTTCGGCGGCGGCGGCGGCGTTGGCGGCGCGCAATGCGGCGGCTTTGGGCATGGCCGGCCGCGCCGCGTTTTTCGCAGGCGACTGGGCGGCGGCGCTCAATGGGAAATTCGACCTGGTGCTGAGCAATCCGCCTTATATTCCGGCGGCCGATATTGCGGGGTTGATGCCGGAAGTCGCGCAATATGAGCCCCTGAGCGCGCTGGTTGGCGGGCCAGAGGGGCTGGAAGCGTATCGGCGGATTATCGCCGCTCTGCCCGATTTGCTGACAAAAGACGGCAAGGCCGTGCTTGAACTCGGGGTGGGTCAAGCCCCATATGTATCGGATATCGCCCGTGAGGCGGGCTTTTCCTGCGCCACGCGGCGGGATTTAGGCGGGCACGAACGTGCAGCCATTTTGACACAGCGCAAATAAACATTTGGCATTATGCGCGGATGGGGCTAAGCACATGATGCGCGGGCTGATTTGCTCCGAGTCTCGGTGTTTTGCTGGGTTCGCTTTGGGTTCGGTGGTGCAGATGCACCCCCACCGCGCAAACAATCTGACGAGGATAAACAAGAGCACATGAATATGAAGCGCATGCGTGGCCGTAACCATCGCCCGAACGGTGGCGGGGGTGGTGGCGGTGGCGGCGGGTTCCGGAACCAGCAGAATGGGATTCCGTTAAATCGCAACCATGTCTTTGATAGCTCCGGTCCAGAAATGCGGGTACGCGGCACGGCGCAACAGCTGTACGATAAGTACCAGCAAATGGCGCGCGACGCCTCGAGCAACGGGGACCGCGTGACCGGCGAGGCGTATTATCAGCACGCCGAGCATTATTTCCGCATTATCAGTGCGATCAACCAGGCGCAGGGCCAGCAAGCCGGGCAGCCCAACCCGCAGGGCGGCAATGCCGAGCGGGGCAGCTATCAGCCGCAGCAGGGCAATGCCGGCCAGGGACAAGAACGCGGCGATTATCCGCGGCGTGAGTTTGGCGGCAGCGAGCAGAGCGAAATGGCGATTGAACACCGCCAGGAGCCGCAGCGCCCGCAGGAACACCGCCAGCACGAAAACCGACAGCAGGAAGCGGCGGTTTGAGCAGCGGCCCTATGAGCAGCGCCAAAAACCTGAATTTCAGCGCAATGACCGGCAGGATCGTCCGGAACGCAATGAGCGTAACGACCGCAACGAGCAGCGTTTTCGACCGGAGCCGGTGATGGATACGCGGATCGATATCAGCTCCGCTTTGGAAGCCGAGTTGGCCGCCGCGACCGCCGAACTGCCCGGTTTTGGCGAGCAGCCGGCGATCCAGCCGATGCTGATCCCCCCTGCCCCTTCCCCCGCGCCGGAGCCGCGTGCGATCCCGATCATTCCAGATGCGCCGCCGGCAGCCGTGGCGGAAGCAGCCCCCGTAAAGGTGGCAAAGCCACGCGGCCGGCCGCGTTTGGTCAAGCCGGTGCCGGAAGAAGTTAAAGAGTAAGGATTGGTTTCAGCGCGGCGGCGAGGCGGTCGATTTCGGCATCCTCGTGCGCCGCGGTGAAGGTAATGCGCAGCCGCGCCGTGCCTTTCGGCACCGTAGGCGGACGGATGGCGGCGACCAGGAAACCGGCTTCGGCCAGGGTTTTTGAAGCGTCGAGCGCGGCCGTCGCCTCGCCGATAATCACTGGGACGATGGGGCTGGTGGCTTCGGGCAGCGCCAGAATTTTGGTAAAACGCCGCGCCTTGGCCAGAGGCAACGCGGCATAGGCGGGATTGGCCGCGATAAAATCCAAGGATGCAATGGCGGCGGCGATGGTTCCGGGCGGTAGGCCGGTCGTGTAGATGAAGCTGCGCGCACGGTTGCGGATGAGGGCGGCGACCTGCGCGGAGGCGCAGAGATACCCGCCATAGCCCCCGATGGCTTTTGAGAGCGTGCCCATCTGTAACGGGACGCGCTCGGAGCCGGGCAGTTTCGGCACGACGCCCAGGCCGTGCGCATCGTCCGTCAGCAGCCAGGCATCATGCGCATCCGCGAGATCGGCCAGCAATGCGACCGGGGCGAGATCGCCATCCATGGAAAAGACCGCATCCGTGGCGATGATGGCGTGGCGATGCTGCGCGCGGTGGGTTTGCAGCAAGGCGGCCAAGGCAGGGGTATCGTTATGCGGAAAAGTCAGGATTTTGGCGGCAGAGAGCTTCGCACCCGCCCAAATGCAGGCATGGGCCAGCTCGTCCACGAAAATAGCGTCCTCGGGGCCGATCAAGGCGGGGATGATCCCGCTATTGGCGAGGTAGCCGGAGCCGAACACGACAGCGGCCTCGGTCCCTTTGAGGGAAGCGAGCCGCGCCTCGAGCTGCGAATAGAGCGGGTGATTGCCGGTGACCGCGCGGGATGCGCCGGCGCCGACGCCATATTCCTCAGTTGCGGCGATTGCGGCGGCGATGATCTCTGGATGTGTGGAGAGGTTCAGGTAGTCGTTGCAGGAAAACGAGAGGAGGCGTTTGCCGCCGCGCAGGACGATGGCGTCCGCCGCGCGGGCGGTATCCACGAGTTCCCGCCGCAGCGCCAGCGCCTCCAGGGCGCTGAGCTTGGTGGCGGCGAATGTTTCCAAAGACGACATTGGCATGAAACCCCCGCCGGTTAGCGGGGGGTGAGTACCATGACCATCTGCCGATTTTCCATTTTCGGCATCTGTTCGACCTTGGTCTCGACATCCATATCCGCGCGAATCCGCTCCAGGACTTTGACGCCGAGTTCCTGGTGCGCCATCTCACGGCCACGGAAGCGCAGCGTGACCTTGACCTTGTCGCCCTCGCCAATGAAGCTTTTCATGGCGCGGAGTTTCACCTGGTAGTCGTTTTCGTCGATGTTCGGACGGACTTTCACTTCCTTGATTTCAACGACTTTTTGCTTCTTCCGGGCTTCGTTGCGCCGCTTCTGCTGTTCGTATTTGAACTTGCCGTAATCGAGGATTTTGGCGACCGGGGGCTCTGCGTTCGGGCTGATCTCGACAAGGTCGAGCCCGACGGCGAACGCACGCGCGATGGCTTCGCGGGTGCTCAGCACGCCCTGCATTTCGCCATCCTGGTCGATGAGCCGTACCTGCGGAATTCTGATTTCTTCGTTGACCCGGGGTCCTTCACGTGAGGGAGGCGTGGGTGGCGCTGGCGGTCTGGCTATGGAAGTCTCCTATAACGGTTGCGGGATATCGGCTTAGTCGAAAACGGGAAACAATTGCAATCATGCAGGTGCATAGCAGGGCCTGTATCCTGTTGATTGGTAAATTTTAGGCGAATTTTCAACACGGCTCGTGCTTTCTATAGTATTTTACGCGCAGTCACCCGCCATGCCCGTGCCAAATGGGCATTTCTAAAAATGCTGGGGAGCTGAGACATGCATATCCGCAATCCTGTAGAATGGGCGTTGGCGCGGTTCGAGGCCGCGAATGCGATCGGCGATGCCTCGGCCGCGGAATACTGGCCGCAGGCAAAGCCCGGCGCCGCCCCCTTGGTGCAGAAAATTCGCATTGCCGATCTGGCCGACGCGCTGCGCGGCGGAGTGCGGGATTTCGCCGCGGCAAGGACGGATCTGGTGATGTTCCTGCTGATCTATCCGGTGATCGGCCTGTTCATAGCCGCGGCGGACGCGCATGTCGGGCTGGTGCCCCTGCTCTTCCCCACCGCCTCGGGCTTCACGCTGATCGGGCCGCTTTTTGCCCTTGGGCTGTATGAGATGAGCCGGCAGCGGGAGATTACCGGAAAGACGCGCTGGCTCGACACGTTCAAGGTCATTCACTCGCCCTCGATCGGTGCGATCGCCGGGCTGGGGCTGCTGCTGATCGGGCTGTTCGTGCTTTGGCTGCTCGTCGCCTTGGGGATTTACGACGTGACGATGGGGCCGCAGCCGCCTGCCTCGTTCGCGGCCTTTGTGCGGGACTTGTTCACCACCTCGGCGGGTTGGGCGATGATCGTGCTCGGGATCTCCGTGGGGGCGGTATTCGCGGTGGTTGCGTTGGCGATTAGCGTGATCTCCTTTCCCCTGCTGCTGGACCAGCCGGTCGGGCTGGGTGTGGCGATCCAAACCTCCCTCAAGGCGGTGCGGCGCAACCCGGTGCCCCTTGGGCTATGGGGGCTGATCGTGGCCGGTAGCCTCGTGCTTGGGGCCTTGCCGTGTTTTATCGGGCTGATCGTGGTGTTGCCTGTACTGGGCCATGCGACCTGGCATTTATACCGTTGCATCACCCGGCCATCGGTCATCCGGCTCTAAGGCCCTGACGGGCGGCGCAGGGTTGCCGGGCAGGCGCGCGGTCGTTATGTAGTCGCAACATGACGGCCGCAAGAACCGGATATTTGCCCTATATCGATGGTTTGCGGGCAATTGCGGTTCTCTCCGTCATTTTTTACCATTTGAATGCGCGTTTGCTGCCCGGCGGCTTCACGGGCGTGGACGTGTTTTTTGTCATCTCGGGCTATGTGGTCAGCGACTCCGTGAGCGGACTGGGCGAAATTTCCTTCGCCGCGTTCCTCGCCTATTTCTATTCGCGCCGCCTGGTCCGGATTGTGCCGGCGCTGGTGGCGTGCATTCTCATCACGGCGCTGGCGCTTGACGTGTTCGTTCCCTCCGCATGGCTGAGCGGCACGAACCAGAAAACCGGGCTCGCGGCGTTTTTCGGGCTGAGCAATTTTGTGCTCGCGCAAACGGATAATGATTATTTTTCACCGCAAGTGAATTTCAATCCGTTCACGCATACCTGGTCGCTGGCGGTGGAGGAGCAGTTTTACCTGTTGTTTCCAGTGCTTTTCATGGCTTGGCTGCAGGGCAGGAAGCGCCTTTCCGTCGCCTTGGTCAGCTTGTGCGCCGTGGTGTCCTTCATTTGGGCATGGCGGTTGGGAAGCCTTAATCCCGACCGGGCGTTTTACATGATGACTAGCCGGTTCTGGGAATTGGGCGCCGGGGTGTTGCTGTTTCAATGCATGGGCAGTGCCGTACCTGCAAAACGTTTCGCCGCATGGGGCGCTGCGGTCTCGGCGGCTTTTCTATGCGTTGGATTGCTGATTGTGGCCCCCAGTTCGACACCGTTTCCGGGAGGGATATTGCCGGTTGCAGGCACGCTCGGCATTCTTGGATTTCTGCATGGCCGGCCAGGCGGCGTTTTGCAGGCTGTGCTCGAGCAAAGGGCGATGCGCTTCATCGGCCGGATCTCGTATTCCCTGTATCTTTGGCATTGGCCGGTCTTTGTGTTGTTCCGCTGGACCTGTGGGCTGCAATCGGTTTTTACCGGTGTTGTGGCGCTTGTGCTCACCTTTGGGCTTGCGGTTCTGTCGTATACCTGGATCGAAACCCCGCCGCGCCGGGCTTTCAAGGTTTTGCGCCTGCCTCGGCTCGCTTTGGCCGGCATGGGGCTTGCGATGCTCGGCGCGGGGTATGGCGTTACCGCCGGGCTTTGGGCGTTGCAGCCGGAATTGTCGCTCTCCACCGTCACCCGGCACGCGGCGGATTGGTATCCGGATGGGGCGCTCGCCAGCACCGAAATCCCCGGTTGCGCGGTGCAGTCGCAAAAATTCCGTATCAATAGCGGCAATGTTTTTGTCTATTCGCGCAGTGGCTGCGCGGATCCGCCGGATTTTCCGCAGCATGTGTTTGTCATCGGCGATTCGCATGCCGCGGCGTATCTGACGATGATGAAACTGTTGGTCCTGCGGACAGGCACCCAAGTCTATCTTTATGGCGTTGGCGGATGCTCGTTTATCGGGCTGCTCGATACGCAGCCGGCGCAATGCGATGCGTTCGCGCATGCGGCGGTTGGCGATATGCTGGGTAAGATTCAGCTTGGCGATGTCGTGTTTCTGCCCTCGCTCCGGCTGCCGCGTTTTGCCGACCAGTATGTGCTCTATGGCGCGCCTTCCGCCATCGCGCAGATGGCCTCAGTGCAGACCGCGGATATTCGGGATGCGCAGGCGGCGGCAGCGATCCCGGTGCTGCGGGCGTTGCAGGCGCGCGGGGCGCGCCTCGTGTTCGAAGCGCCGACTCCGATGTTCGATTCGCCGGGCTTTCGCTGTGCGGATTGGTTCGATCGGGAAAACCCGATCTGCCACGGCGGCGATACGGTCGAGCGTGCGATGATCGAGCATCTGCGCGCACCGGTATTGCAGGCATATGCGCGTTTGAGCGCCGCGGTGCCGGATGTTTATGTGTGGGACCCGTTGCCGGTTTTGTGTCCGGGCAGTGTTTGTTCGGCATATCGCGATGGAAGGCCGCTGCTTTTCGATGGCGACCATCTGAGCGGTTATGGCGATGCGGTTCTTTTCCCGAGTTTTCTGAGCTTTATTGAAAACCTGCCGCGCGGGGGTAGTGCCGTGCGGCAAGGATAGAGGCGCTGCCCGTGATGGACACGGGCAGCGCCTTTTCAGATGCTTTAGCGCAGATCGGGCGGTGTTGCTTCGGCTTTCAGCAGCGCGATGGCATCCGCCAGAGGCAGCACTTCCTGCGTGGCGCCACCTAAGCGGCGGATGGCAACGGTGCCCTCCTCGGCCTCCTTACGGCCCACAACGAGGATGTTGGGGACGTAATGCAGGCTGTGCTCGCGGATTTTGGCGTTGATCTTCTGGTTGGAGGTATCGGTCTCCACGGCCAGACCGGCAGCGCGCAGCGCGGTCGTCGACTTCCTCGGCATAAGGGTCCGCATCCGAGACGATGGTGGCGACGACGGCTTGCGTCGGCGCCAGCCAGAGCGGGAAGCGGCCGGCATATTGCTCGATAAGGATGCCCAGGAAGCGCTCGAAGCTGCCGATGATGGCGCGATGGAGCATGACGGGGCGCGCGCGGGTGGACTCGGCCGTGACGTATTCGGCATCCAGCCGTTCGGGCAGCACATAGTCCACCTGGATGGTGCCGCATTGCCAGTCGCGCCCGATGGAATCGCGCAGCACGAATTCGAGCTTCGGACCGTAGAAGGCGCCTTCGCCCGGGTTCAGCGTGTAGTCGAGCCCCGCGGCCTCGCAGGCGGCTTTCAGCGCGGTTTCCGCGCGATCCCAATCCGCGTCCGAACCGGCGCGCTCGGCCGGGCGGTCTGAGAATTTGACGGCGAAACTCTCGAAGCCGAAATCCTGGTACACGGAGGCGAGCAGTGCGACGAAGCGGACCGTCTCCTCGACGATCTGGTCCTCGGTGCAGAAAATATGCGCGTCATCCTGCGTGAAGGCGCGCACGCGCATGATGCCGTGCAGCGCGCCGGAGGGCTCGTAGCGGTGGCAGGCGCCGAATTCGGCCATGCGCAGCGGCAGCTGGCGATAGGAGCGCAGGCCCTGCTTGAAAATCTGCACGTGGCAGGGGCAGTTCATCGGCTTGAGGGCCAGGGTTTTTTCCTCGTCCACCACTTCCGCGATGAACATGTTCTTCCGATACTTGTCCCAATGGCCGGATTCTTCCCAGAGCTTGCGGTCCACGAGCTGCGGCGTGCGGACTTCTTCATAGCCGGAGGTTTCCAGGCGGCGGCGGATATAGGATTCCACCGTGCGGTAGAGTTTCCAGCCCTTCTGGTGCCAGAAGATGGAGCCTACGGCTTCCTCCTGGATGTGGAAGAGGTCCATCTCCTTACCGATGCGGCGGTGGTCGCGGCGCTCGGCTTCTTCCAGCTGGTGCAGATAGGCTTCCAGCTCTTTCGCATCGCGCCAGGCGGTGCCGTAGATGCGCGAGAGCATGGGGTTGCGGTGATCGCCGCGCCAATACGCGCCGGCGGTCTTCATCAGCTTGAAAGCGCCGCCGATATCGCCGGTGCCGCGCATATGCGGGCCGCGGCAGAGGTCGAGCCATTCGCCCTGGCGATAGATGGTGATGGTCTGGTCCGCCGGCAGATCGCGGATCAGCTCGGCCTTGAAGCGCTCGCCCTTGGCTTCGAAATAGGCGATCGCCTCGTCGCGCGGCCAGACCTCGCGGGCGAAGGGGGCGTTGGCGGCGATGATTTCGCGCATCTTGGCTTCGATCGCGGGCAGGTCGTCGGGCGTGAAGGGCTCGTTGCGGGCGAAATCGTAGTAGAAGCCGTTTTCGATGGCCGGGCCGATGGTGACCTGCGTGCCGGGATAGAGCGCCTGCACGGCTTCGGCCAGCACATGGGCCGTGTCGTGGCGGATGAAATCGAGGGCGGCCGCGTCCTTGCGGGTGATGAATTTGACCGCCGAATCCTCGGTGATCTCACGGCTCAGATCCTGCTGGACGCCGTTGACCTCCATGGCCAAAGCGGCTCGGGCGAGGCCGGGGCCAATGGCGGCCGCGATGGTCGTGCCCGTGACCGCACCATCGAAGTCGCGGATGGAACCATCGGGCAGTGTAATCGCGGGCATGTTTTGGGTCCTTAAATGGAAGTTTTCGGGTTATGGCAGGGAGGCGAGGACCTGTGCAACCGGGAGGTCACGCAGGCTTGGCGCACGCAGGATGATGGGCCAGCCGCCATCGGGATAGCGGGGGGCGGTCAAAGCCGGGTCGCTGGCGCCGGAGAACAGGACGATCGAGGGGATATTCAGCGCGGCGGCCAGGTGCATCGGGCCCGTATCGTTGCCGATGGCAAGGCTGCTCCGTGCGGCGATGGCGGCGACTTCGAACAGGCTGGTCTGGCCGGTGAGGTCCAGGCCTGGGATGGCTTTGGCGAGTTGCCGCTCCCCTGCCCCGCCGATGACGACGCTCGGCATCGGCAGGCTCTGGGCGAGTTCCGCGAAATGCTGTTCCGGCCAACGCTTCTCCGGGCGGTGCGGTGCGGCACCCGGCACCAGCAGGGCAAATTTATCCGGCAGGTTGAAGCGGGAAATATCCGCTTTGGTCAGCCAGGAGAGGTCCGGCGCCGGGAGGGCAAAAATCCCGGCATCGTGGAGCTGGCCTTCCAGGCGCTCGCGCGTGTGGATGTGGTCGCGGTTCGGGTCGGCATGGGGGAGCGCGCAGCCTTTGGCGATGCCCGACCATGGGGGCCTGCCGGCGAGGTTGTAATATTTCGAGCTGCGGGCGGAGGTCTGCAGGTCGTAGACCATGTCGTAGCCGCGTAACTGCCGGCGCAACTGCAGCAGGCCGATCACGTTCCAGGGGCTGGGGCGGCGATCGCATTCGATATGGTTGAACCAACGGCTGGCGGCGAGAAGCTTGGCGTAAGCTGCGGTGGTGAGGACCGTGATTCTCGCCCCCGGATGGGCCGCGCGGATCGCGGCCATGGCCGGCAGGCTGAGGATGATATCGCCGAATGCGCCGTGTTTGATCACCAGGACGTTCATGTTCATGCCAGCAATTCCGCGTAAACATCCAGCACGGCCTGCTGCATGGCGGCCACGGAATGGTTTTGCAGCACATGGGCGCGGGCGTTGCGGCCCCAGGCGATGCGGGTCTCGGGTGGCATGTCGAGCGCCGTATCGAGGGCGGCGGCCAGCGCCCCGGCATCGCCAGGGGGAAATAGAAAGCCGGTTTCATTGGCAAGAATGGTCTCGCGGGCGCCGCCATGGTCGGCGGCGATGACGATACGGCCCATGGCCTGCGCCTCGATGATGGTGCGGCCAAAGGCTTCCGGGTCGGTGGAGGCATTCACGACAATGTCGGCCAGCATCATGGCGGCGGGCATGTCCTCATTATGTCCAACCAGGCGGACACGGTGGCCCACGCCTAAGGACTTCGCGTAGGCGACGAGGCCGGCCGCGTAGTCCCCGCGTCCCTGGTCGCCGCCGGCGAAAATGACGATGGCATCCTTGTGGCGCATTTGGGCCAAGGCGGCGATGAGGATTTTATGCCCCTTCCACGAGGTCAGCCGGCCGGGGAGCATGATGGTCAGCTCGCTCATATCCACCAGCCATTCACGGGCAAGGCGCGAGATCCGGTCCCCCACGACAATTGCGGGATCGAATTTCACGCCATCGACACCGCCCAGAATGATTGCGGAGTTTTTCCGCCGGCAGGTGGTAGCGGCGGCGAATGAGCTCGCCGATGAAGGCACTCACCGCGATGACCCGGTCGCCCTGCGCCATGACGGAATTATAGCGGCGTTTGAGGGGCGATTTTTCGCTATACGTGCCGTGATAGGTCGTAACGAACGGTGTATGCGTCGCGTTCGTAGCCCAGAGGGCGGACCAGGCGGGGGCGCGGGAATGCGCATGGACGAGCTTCACGCCGCGCTCGCGGATGAGCTTTTCCAGGCGCTTGGCGTTGCGGCGTATGGTAAAGGGCGATTTGGTGGCCAGCGGCAGGTGGATGAGTTCAGCCCCCGTGCGCTGGGCGGCCTTGCTGAGTGCGCCCTTCTCCGCCGCGATCAGCGCTTTATGGCCGCAATTCTGGATGGCCTCGCAGATTTCGACAACCACACGCTCCGCGCCGCCGGTATCCAATTTTGGCAGCACCTGCAGAATTGTGATGGGTCGATCAATCATGCGTGGGGCGCTAACACGGTTTTCACTGCAAGGGGAGATTATGATGCCGAACACCACCCGGGTGCCAGGGGTAGCGCTGGCCTATGAATTTTTGGAGGGGCGCGGGCCGGTCGTGGTGTTTTGCGCCGGGTTTGGTTCCGACATGGCCGGGACCAAGGCGATGCGGCTCGCACAGGCATGCGCGGCGCGTGGACAGGCGATGCTGCGCTTCGACTATTCCGGGCATGGGCAGTCGGGCGGCAGGTTCGTCGATGGCTGTATCGGGGATTGGGCGGCGGATGCGGCGCATATCGTGGATGTGGTGACGCAGGGGCGTGATCTGCTGCTGGTCGGCTCCTCCATGGGCGGGTGGATCTCGCTGTTGCTGGCGCGCGCTTTGGGCACGCGGGTAAACGGGCTGTTGCTGATCGCCCCGGCGCCGGATTTCACCGAGCTGCTGATGAAGCCGGCACTCAGCGACGAACAGAAAGAGATTTTACAGCGCGAAGGGGTGATCTATCCGCCCAGCGAATATGGCGACCCGTTGCCGATTACGCGCAAGCTGCTGGAGGATGGGGCACAGCATTTGCTGCTGAACCGGCAAAATTCCAGTGCGGTGCCCGGTGCGCGTGCTGCATGGGATGCGCGATGCGGATGTCCCCTGGGAGCTGAGCGTGCGGCTGGCGAATGCCTTGGAAAGCGAGGATGTCCGGCTGGTCTTCGTGAAGGATGGCGACCATCGGCTATCGCGCGAGGCGGATCTGGATCTGCTAGTCGAGACGCTGGGCACGTTCCTCGGCCAGGATGCCGGCTAGGCCCTCGCGATAGGTTGGATAGCGCCAGGCCAGGCGGAGTGCCGCCTTGGTCTTGGCGTTGGAGACACGGCGGTTATCCGCCCAGAAGCTGAGGGCCATGGCGGACATCTTCGCGGTGGCTTGTTCGTAGGGGATGGGTTCAGGGGGAGCGACGCCCAGAAGGCGAGCAGCCTCGACCACGACATCCGCGCTGGCCGCCGGTTCGTCGTCGGTAAAGTTGAAGATGCTGACGCCGGGTTTCGGGTCGCGTTGCATCGCCGTGAGAACGCCCTGGGCGATGTCGTCACGGTGGATGCGGCCGAAGAGATGGCCGGGTTTGACGACGCGCCGCGCGGTGCCGGCACGCAAATCATCGAACATCGAGCGGCCAGGGCCGTAAATGCCGGCAAGACGGAAAATATCCACGGCAACGGGGAAGCCGCGCCATGCGGTCTCAGCCTCAAGGCGCCGAATCGCACGGAGTGATTTGGGTGCGATGACGGCATCTTCATCGACCCAGGCGCCGTCGCGGTTGCCGTAAATCCCGGTGGTGGAGAGATAGCCGATATATTTCAGAGCTTTTGCATCCGCGATTTGCTGGGCATAGCGGTGCAGGACGGGATCGCCCGCCTCGTCCGGGGCGGCGGTGGTGATGAGATGGGTGGCAGCCGCGATCGCCGGGCCGGCCCCGGTAAAGGGAATGACGTTCAGGCCCGGCTCGGGCAGCGGGTTGCGGGAGGTGGCCGTGACATCGAAACCCGCCTGCAATGCGGCTTTCGCGATGGCGCGGCCGGTATAGCCGAGGCCGAAGAGGAGAAGGTTCTGGCGCATGCGCGGCCTGTACGCCCTGCTTAAAAATCCAGATCCGCGTAATGCGGCGGGGGCGAGGCGCCGTTGACCCGATCGGCCAGGATGGCACGGAAAGATGGGCGCGATTTCATGCGCGCATACCATTCCTTGGCCGGGGGCGAGGCTTCCCAATCGACATCGCCGATGAAATCCAATGCGGAGAGCTGGGCTGCCGCCGCGAAATCCGCCAGGGAAAGGTTGGCGCCGGCGAGGAATTTCCGGTGTTCGGCAAGCCAGCCGATATACAGCAAATGTTGTTTGAGATTGGCATAGCCTGCGCGCAAGGCACCGGATTCAGGCGCGCCGAGGCGCATCTGCTGCTTCATGTTTTTTTCCCAAAGCAGGTTGCGCGTCACCTCGGCATAAAATTTTTCATCGAACCAGGCGACCAGGCGGCGGGTCTCCACGCGCTCGGCCATGCTGCGGCCGAGGAGCGAAGTGTCCGGATAAGCCTCTTCGAGATATTCGCAGATCACCCGGGAATCCGGGATGACCGTGCCGTTATCCTCGATGAGCGTGGGCACGGTGCAGGCCGGGTTGAGTTCAAGATATTCCGGCCTGCGTTCCCAGACTTTTTCCACGCGCAACTCGAAGGGCAGACGTTTTTCAGCCAGGACCATCCGCACTTTGCGGGCGAAGGGTGAGAGCGGAAGATGGTAGAGTGTACGCATAACGGCGTTATGGCATCAGAGCGGGTTCACTTAAAGGGAACCCGCTCCAAACACGATATTTTACTTCAGGCGCGTTCCGCCTCCACCTCCTCGCTCAGGGGAGATGCGAGGTATTTGATGTATTCCTTCGGCACGACCTGCCAGAAGTGACGCGACTCGCGCGCCCAATCGTTCAGCATCGTGGCGGCGTAACGGCTTTCGGTTTCCGCGGCGTGACGCTGGACCAGCGCTTTCAACTCGCCCTCCCAATAGGGGGTGGCGACGCGCTGCCAATGCAACGTATCCGGGTTCACCCGCAGCTCGAATTGCGCCGTCGGATCGTAGACGAAGGCGACACCGCCGGTGAAGCCGGCGCCGAAATTGTCGCCAACTTCGCCCAGCACGACCACCGTGCCGCCGGTCATGTATTCACAACCGTTGGAGCCGATGCCTTCAACAACCGAGATGGCGCCGGAATTGCGCACGGCGAAGCGTTCGCCCCCGCGCCCGGCGGCGAATAGCGCACCGGAGGTTGCACCATAGAGGCAGGTATTGCCGATGATGGTGTTCTCGTTGCTCTTGAGCTTGGAGGACGGCACCGGGCGGACCACGATGGTGGCACCCGAGAGGCCCTTGCCGACATAGTCATTGGCATCGCCGAAGACTTCCAGCTTGAGGCCCTTCACCGCAAAAGCGCCGAGCGACTGGCCGGCCGAACCGCGCAGCCGCACCGTGACATGGTTGGGCTGGAGTTTTGCCTTGCGATATTTCGCCACGATCTGCGACGAGAATTTCGTGCCGATGGCGCGGTGCGTGTTGCGGATGTTGTACTGCAACTGCATCTTCTCGCCATTCGCGAAGAAGGGCTTCGCGTCGGCGATCATTTGCGCATCCAGCGTCTCGGGCACCTCGTTGCGGCCCTCGCGCGTGCAGTAGCGGGCATGCGGCCCGGGATCGGCCTGGGCGAGGATCGGGTTGAGGTCGAGATCGTCCAGATATTCCGCGCCGCGGCTGACCTGGTGCAGAAGCTCGGTATGGCCGATGACCTCCTTCAGGGTACGGAAGCCGAGCGAGGCGAGGATGCCGCGAATATCCTCGGCGATGAAGGAGAACAGGTTGATGACCTTCTCCGGCGAGCCTTCGAATTTCGCGCGCAGCGCCTCATCCTGCGTGCAGACGCCGACCGGGCAGGTGTTGGAATGGCATTGCCGGACCATGATGCAGCCCATGGCGACGAGCGAGGCGGTGCCGATGCCGTATTCCTCGGCGCCCAACATGGCGGCGATGACGACATCGCGCCCGGTCTTGATGCCGCCATCGGCGCGCAGGGTAACCTGGTGGCGCAGACGGTTGAGCATGAGGACCTGATGCGCCTCGGACAGGCCCATTTCCCACGGCATGCCGGCATATTTCACGGAGGATTGCGGCGAGGCGCCGGTGCCGCCGACATGGCCGGAGATGAGGATGGCATCGGCCTTCGCCTTGGCCACACCCGCGGCGATGGTGCCGATCCCGGAGCGCGAGACGAGTTTGACGCAGACTGTGGCGTTCGGGTTGATCTGCTTGAGGTCGTAGATGAGCTGCGCCAGATCCTCGATGGAGTAGATGTCGTGATGCGGCGGCGGGCTGATCAGCGTGACGCCGGGGGTGGCGTGACGCAGCTTGGCGATGAGCTCCGTGATCTTGAAGCCGGGGAGCTGACCGCCCTCGCCCGGCTTCGCGCCCTGGGCGATCTTGATCTCGATCTCACGGCAATCATTGAGATATTCCGCCGTGACGCCGAAACGGCCCGAGGCGATCTGCTTGATGGCCGAGGAGGCGTTATCGCCATTGGCGCGGGGTTCGGAGCGTGCGGGGTCTTCACCGCCCTCCCCGGAATCCGATCGCGCGCCGATGCGGTTCATCGCGATGGAGAGCGTTTCATGTGCTTCCGGGCTCAGGGCGCCAAGCGAAATGCCTGGCGAGAGCAGGACCTTGCGAATTTCGGTGATGCTCTCCACCTCGTCGATCGAGATCGGCGTGCGCCCTTCCATGCGGAAATCCAGCAGATCGCGCAGGGCGACCGGCGGCTGCTTGCGCACCATTTCCGCATAGCGCTTGTACATCTGATAGCTGTTGGTACCGACGGCGGTTTGCAGCAGGTGGATCGCGTTATTGTCGAACGCATGCGTCTCGCCGCTGCGGCGCAGCCGGTACGCACCGCCGACATCCAGCGGGATGACATGACCGTTCCAGGCGGTTTTATGCAGCTCCAGCACTTTATGGGCGATACCGGGCAGGCCGATACCGGAAATACGCGAGGCCATGCCGGGGAAGAATTCGCCGACCAGCGCACGGGAAAGCCCGATGGCCTCGAAATTATAGCCGCCGCGATAGGAGGAGATCATCGAAATGCCGAGCTTGCTCATCACCTTGAGCAGGCCCTTATCCACGGCTTTTTTATAGCGGCCGACACATTCCTTGAAGGTGAGCTTGCCGAACAGGCCACGGGCGTGACGGTCCGCGATGCTTTCCTGGGCGAGATAGGCGTTGATGGTGGTGGCGCCGACGCCGACCAGGACCGCGAAATAATGCACATCCATGCATTCGGCCGAGCGGACGTTGAGGCTGGTGAAGGTGCGCAGCGACTGGCGCACGAGATGCGTGTGCACCGCGCCTGTGGCAAGGATCATCGGGATCGTCGCGCGCTCCGGCGAGATGGCTTCATCGGTAAGGATGACATGGGTGCAGCCGGCGCGCACGCCCTCCTCCGCCTCGCGGCGGATGCGCTCGATGGCGCGGCGCAGGCCGCCTTCGCCATTCGCGACCTTGAAGGTGCAATCCACGACGCAGGCAGCACTGCCCATGGTGCGGCGCATCGCGTCGAACTCGGCGGTGGAGAGCACCGGGGAGTCGAGCTGCAGCAGGTCGCACTGCTCGGAATCTTCGTCCAGCACGTTGCCGAGATTGCCGAGCCGGGTTTTCAGCGACATCACCCGCGTTTCGCGGAGACTATCGATGGCCGGGTTGGTGACCTGGCTGAAGCTCTGGCGGAAGAAATGATGCAGGCCGCGATATTTCGCCGAGAGCACCGCAAGCGGCGTGTCATCGCCCATCGAGCCGACGGCTTCCTGCGCGTCCTCGACCATCGGTTGGAGGAGCAGTTCCAGCTCCTCCAGCGTGTAGCCGACCGCGAGCTGGCGGCGGCGCAGCGCGCTGGAATCCAGGCTGACGGGCTCGGGCGCATCGGTTTTGACGATGTGGTCGATGACCGTGATGCGCTTGACCCATTCGCCGAAATCCTGGCGTGCGGCCAGCATGTCTTTCATTTCGGCGTCGTGGTAGAATTTCGCGGCATCGAGATCGACGCCGATGGTCTGGCCGGGGCCGACATGGCCTTTCTCGATGATGTCTTCCTCATCGAGCTTCACCATGCCCGTCTCGGAGCCGACGATGAGCATGTTATGCCGGGTGACGGAGTAGCGCAGCGGGCGCAGGCCATTGCGGTCCAGCCCGGCGATGACGAAGCGCCCGTCGGTTGCGGCGATGGCCGCCGGACCGTCCCAGGGCTCCATGACCGCGTTGCAGTACAGGAACAGGTCGCGATGCGCCTGCGGCATCGTCGCGTCGCTGCTGATCGAAGGCGGGATCATCAGGGCCTTGGCCATGGGCGCATCGCGGCCGGCGCGGACCAGGAGCTCGAAGACGTTGTCGAGCGATGCGGTATCCGACCCGCCCGCCTGCACCACCGGTTTGATGGCATCCAGGAACTCGTCCAGGCCTTCGGCGGCCAGGCGGGTTTCATGGCTTTTCATCCAGTTGACGTTGCCGGCGACGGTGTTGATTTCGCCGTTATGCGCGAGCATGCGGAAGGGCTGCGCCAGACGCCAGGTCGGGAAGGTGTTGGTGGAATAGCGCTGGTGGTAAATCGCAAAGCGCGAGACGAAGCGCTCATCCAGCAGGTCCGGGTAGAAATCCGTCAGGCTCGCGGCCAGGAACATGCCTTTATAGATGATCGAGCGGCAGGAGAGCGAGCAGAGATAGAGTTCGGGGATCTGCGCGGCGATCGCGGCCTGTTCGATCTTGCGGCGGATGATGTAGAGCTCGCGCTCGAACAGATCCTCCGAAACGCCACGGGCGTTCCAGAGCATGATCTGCTCGATCTCGGGGCGGGTGGCGTTGGCCTTCTCGCCGATGCACTCGACATTGATCGGCACCTGGCGCCAGCCATAGATGCGGTAGCCGAAATTCAGAATTTCGGTCTCGACGATCTGGCGGCAGCGTTCCTGTGCCGAGAGGTCGGTCTTGGGGAGGAAGACCTGGCCGACCGCGATGGCGCCCTGGCGCAGGCGATCGCCGCCGCGGCGGATTTCATCGGCGAAGAAATCCTGCGGGATCTCGATATGGATGCCGGCACCGTCGCCGGTCTTGCCATCGGCATCCACAGCACCGCGATGCCAGACGGCTTTCAGCGCATCGATGCCCGCCTGCACGATGTCCCGGCGCTTTTTGCCGTCCAGCGCCGCGATCAGGCCGACGCCGCAATTGTCGTGCTCTTGCTCCGGCGTATACGTTTCTTTTAAAATCTGAGTGTTATTGGCCCATGCCGAGAGAAACTCTGAAGCGGTTTCCGGGCGAGCGGATTCGTGGGTCATGGGGATTACTCCGCGGCTTGGGCCAGGCTGTTCGCCTGGATGAATTGATGAATTTGGGCGGCGGCGTCGCGGCCGTCGCGGATCGCCCAGACGACGAGCGAGGCGCCGCGCACGATATCGCCTGCGGCAAACACGCCAGGCAGGCTGGTCATGAAGGTTTTCGGGTTGGTCCTCAGCGTTCCCCAGCCGGTAAGCTTAAGTTCGGGCTCGTTGAAGGCGGTGGGCATGTCCTCGGGATCGAAGCCTAGCGCCTTGATGACGAGGTCGGCCTCGATCGTGAAGGACGAGCCTTCAATGGGATCGACGGACATGCGGCCCGAGGCATCCGGCAGGCCGAGATGCATCCGTGTCGCGCGCACGCCGGTGACATGGGTGTCGCCCAAAAAAGCTTCCGGTGCGGCAAGCCAGGTGAAGACGACGCCTTCTTCCTCGGCATTGGCGACTTCGCGCAGGCTGCCCGGCATGTTCTGGCGGTCGCGCCGGTACAGGCAGGTGACGGAATTCGCATCCTGGCGGATGGCGGTGCGAACGCAATCCATCGCGGTGTCACCGCCGCCGATGACGACGACGTTTTTACCCGCGGCATTCAACAGGCCGGAATCGAAATCCGGCACTGCATCGCCCAGCCCCTTGCGGTTGGAGGTCACGAGATATTCCAGTGCCGGGACGATGCCGGGCAGACCCTGCCCCGGGGCCGGAGATCTCGCGGGGTTTATACACGCCGGTTGCAACCAGCACGGCGTCATGGCGCGCGCGCAACTCGGCAAAAGAGAGGTCGCCGCCGATATCGGCGTTGAGGACGAATTCGATACCGCCCTCTTCCAGCCATTTCCGCCGGCGCAGCACGATGTCCTTTTCCAGCTTGAAGCCTGGAATGCCATAGATGAGCAGGCCGCCGACACGGTCATGGCGGTCGTAGACGGTGACCTTATAGCCTTCGCTGCGCAATGCCTCGGCGGCGGCAAGGCCGGCCGGGCCGGCGCCGATAATGCCGACGGATTCCGGGCGCTCCACCAAGCAGGTGATCGGCTTCACCCAGCCCTGCTCGAAAGCGGTATCGGTAATGTAGCGCTCCACCGCGCCGATGGTGACGGACTCAAAGCCCTTCTCGATGACGCAATTACCTTCGCACAGGCGGTCCTGCGGGCAGATGCGCCCACAAATCTCGGGAAATGTGTTGGTTGCGGAGGAAAGTTCATACGCCTCCTCAAGGCGCCCCTCGGCGGTGAGCTTCAGCCAATCGGGGATGTTATTCGAGAGCGGGCAATGGATGGAGCAGAACGGAATGCCGCATTGGCTGCAGCGGCTGGACTGCGCCTTGGCCGATTGCGGGTCGAACCGCTTGTAGATTTCGTCGAAATCCGCACGACGTTCACCGACCTCCCGCTTTTTGGGTGGATGCTGGGGGAGATGCGTGAATTGCAGCATGCGCTCGGCCATTGATTGTCCCGCCTCGTCGAACAAAGTGAGGCGCCGCAATATTATTGCGACGCGCGTAATGGACCGAGCTATTAACTTAGTTTTTCGGGGAATACCAGAGGTTTTTCGGATATAGATCGCAATTCGGACCTAATTTTATTCAAAATACACGCCAAACGCATTAACCCACAACGTCCGGGATGAAAATTAGGTCCTATTTGTTACCTATCCATGAGAAGTGGCCGAATGCCGCCGTCCAGCGGGGCGGTAGCGGGCCAGATAGGCCGGCAGGATCAGGTCCATGGGGATCGGCGTGATGCCCAGATTTGAAAAACCCAGCGCATCCGGGGCGACGACATTGTCCGTTTGCAAAAGCCGGATTTGATCAGTCGTTAATAATTTGCCGGGCAGGCGCTCCAGGAAAAATGCCTCGAACGCCGCAAGGCCACGCGGAAGATCGATGACCAGGCGCTTGCGTTCGATCATTTGAAGTAAATATTCAATGAGTTGCCTGAAGCTTCTCACCCGATCGCCGCCAAGTTCAAAAATCTTGCCCTCGGCCTGAGGGTGCAATGCGGCCAGCACGGCATCGGCCACGTCACCGACATAAGCGGGCTGGAATTTCGTCTCAGCACCCACGATGGGGATAATGGGGGAAATTACGGCAAGGCCAGCAAATCGGTTGAAGAAGGCATCTTCCGCGCCAAATAGAATCGAGGGCCGCAGGATGACCGCACGGGGAAAGACGGCCCGCACGGCAGCCTCGCCCGCGGCTTTGCTGCGCGCATAGAGCGAGGCGCTGTTCGGATCCGCGCCAATGGCCGACACATGCACCAGGTTCTGCGCCACGGAACTCGCGGCGAGTCGGGCGATCCGCCCCGCCCCTTCAGCATGGGTGCGCTGGAAGTCCCCCTTGCGCCGTTCCGCGAGGATACCCACGAGATTAACCACAAGTTCGGCCCCTTCCGTGGCGCGGGCGACCAGCGCCTCCTCATGCAGCGGCGCATAAAGCGGGACGATCTGGCCGGGATCCCCCATGGGGCGAAGGATTTTTGCCGATTCGGGGTTCCGAACGGCGACACGCACCGTATAGCCCTGGGCCGCCAGCCGCTGGACCACATAGCGCCCGAGAAAGCCGGAACCCCCGAAAACCGTAGCTAATTTGCGCTCCGCCACCGTAAATCCCCCGTTTTGTTACGTATCGTTTGTAGGGCCGCGGCGGGTGGCTCTCAAGGCATGGTTGACGCCCGTGATGGAGGCGTCTAAACGCCCCTCCACACGCTCCCTTCGGGGCGCGTCAGACACCTGCCCAGGTGGCGAAATTGGTAGACGCACTAGCTTCAGGTGCTAGCGACCGCAAGGTCATGGAAGTTCGAGTCTTCTCCTGGGCACCAATTTCCTTCAGGAATATGATGCGCAAGGCGGCAATGCCGCCGAGCGCATATTCCCGTAGGAAACGCCGCATGCGGCGACAATCACCCCCTTCGTGACAAGGTACGACGCGCATGAGCAAGATCGAGCTGCACAAGCATGACCTGCCGGCAGGCTTGAATTTGGGGCCGATGGTCGCGGTCGACACGGAGACGATGGGGCTGGATCCCAGGCGTGACCGGCTTTGCCTGGTGCAGCTCTCCGCCGGAGACGGCACGGCGCATCTCGTTCAGATCATCCCCCCTGCCCTTGGCGGACGCGGCGCGGATTGCCCGAACTTGAAGGCCCTGCTGGCGGATCCGGCCGTGGTCAAACTGTTTCATTATGCCAGGTTCGACATCGCCGCTTTGTACAACGGGCTAGGTGTGGTGACGGCCCCCGTGATCTGCACGAAAATCGCCTCGAAACTGGTGCGCACCTATACGGACCGCCACGGGCTGAAGGATCTTTGCCGGGATCTGGCCGGGGTGGAAATTTCCAAGCAGCAGCAGACCAGCGACTGGGGGGCAATGGATCTCTCGCCCGAGCAACTGACCTACGCGGCATCCGACGTGCTCTATTTGCATGCGATCTGGGCCCGGCTGGAGGCGCTTCTGCTGCGCGAGGACCGGCTGGAGATCGCGCGCGCGGCCTATGCATTTTTGCCCATGCGGGCCAGGCTGGATCTGCTTGGATATGCCGATCCTGATTTATTCAGCCACTGAGTTGCGGCGGCCGGTCATACCGGGTTCGGAACCGGGGGGTAAGTTTGCAACTCCCCCGGTTTTAAAGGGGTAACACTGTGTTGCGAATACATCAGTTGACCGGCTCCCCCGGGCTCTCCATACCGTATACATGAATATCGGAGAAAATATGCTGCAATCTGCGCCAGCGGATCGGTCGGCGAGCGATCTCCAAATCGGTAGCGACCTCAGCCATTGCCCGGGATGTATTGGCAACCGAAGCGTCCGCATTGACCGCTTTGGGGGCGAGCCTGGGTACGCCTTTCTGTGCTGCGATTGATCAACTTCTATCGGTGACCGGCCGCGTGGTGGTCACCGGCATGGGTAAATCCGGACATGTGGCGCGTAAAATCGCCGCCACGCTGGCCTCCACGGGCACGCCGGCGCTGTTTGTGCACCCGGCCGAAGCCAGCCATGGCGATTTGGGTATGATTATCGCAGGTGACGCGGTGATCGCACTCTCCAATTCGGGCGAGGCGGTGGAACTCGCCGCGATCGTGGCGCATGCGCGCCGCATCGGCCTGCCCTTGATCGGGATCACCTCCGTGACGGAGAGCACGCTGGCGGCCGCCGCGACCGTGGCGCTGATTTTGCCGCCGGCACCTGAAGCGGGGCCGATTGGCCTGGCGCCGACAACCAGTACGACGATGCAGATGGCCCTCGGCGATGCGCTCGCCGTGGTGCTGCTGGCCCGGCGCGGGTTTTCCGCGCGCGATTTCCGGGACATCCATCCGGGCGGCAAGCTTGGCGCAAGGCTGAAGCGCGTGCGCGACCTGATGCATAAAGGTGCTGAACTGCCGCTGGTATCGCCCGGGACCACCATGGACGCGGCGCTGATCACCATGACGGCCAAGCGCTTCGGCGCGCTGGGGGTCGTGGATGCCCAGCAAAAATTGCTCGGCGTGGTGACGGACGGCGATTTGCGGCGCGCCATGGGGCCGGATCTGTTGCGCCGGCGCGTGGCGGAGATTATGAACCGGTCGCCGAAAACGATCGGCCCGGAGGCGCTCGCCGAAGAGGCGCTGCGGGAAATGAATACCGCCACGCGCCCCTTTACCGCCTTATTCGTGGTAGATGATGCCCTCATGGTGCAAGGCATTCTTCATATTCATGACCTGTTGCGGGCGGGGCTCGCATGAGCCCGGCGGCGCGGGAGCGGATGCTGGACGGGTTGCGGCGGCACAACCCTGAAATTCTTTCCGCGATTGCGCGGCGCAGCCTGACCGTAACGACGCTGAAAAAAACGCTGCCCGCGGCGGCGGCGGTTTTGCTGATCGCCCTCGCGTTGGCGCCGTCCTGGCGCGCCGGGCCGGATGCCAACCGCGTGACCTATCATGTGCATGCAACGCCCGGCGATAGCGGCAACCTCGCGCATGCAAGGGCGCGCAGTATCACGGCACCGACCAGCAAGGGCAGCCTTTTACCGTGACCGCTGACAGCGCCGATCCAGAAAAATGACGACGAGTTGGCATTGACCGGCGCCGGTTGGCGATATCACGTTGAAATCCGGCGCGTGGCTGGAATTGAGATCCGATACCGGGCTGTTTCACCAGAAATCGGACAAGCTCGGGCTGACCGGGAATGTCACTTTATACCGCAATGATGGTTCGACGATGAATGTCGCCCATGCCGATATCGATCTGCATGCCGGAACGGCCATGAGCAGCTCCCCGGTGCAGGCGCAAGGGCCGTTTGGCACGCTGACCGCGGCCAACGGGTTTTTGCTGACCAACCGGGGCGCGGATATCACATTTAATGGTCCGGCAACGCTGACGCTGACGCAGGTACAATGAAGTTTTTCGCAATCGTGGCCGGCTTTGGCCCTCGGCCTTGGCCCGATGGCTTTGGCCGCTACCCGCCCATGCGCAGAGCCTGGACCTCGGCGGTGCGCCGGGCGGCGCCGCCGGTGCCGATCCAGATTACCGCGAGCCAGGGGATCCAATGGCAGCAGGCCAGCCAGGTGGTCGATCGCCACGGGAATGCGAAGGCGGTGCGCGGGACGGTGACGGTGACGGCCGACCAGTTGATCGCGCATTACCGCAAGAAAGCCGGTGCGGCATCCGCCGCCCCTGCCCCTTCAAGCGCCGCCAATGCGCCCGCTGACCCGCTGAACCAAGGCGGTGCTCGAGCTTTACGAGCTGGATGCGGTGGGGCATGTGCATATTTATACGGCGACCGACAATGCCTGGGGGGACCATGCGGTGTATAGCCTGGATAGCGATGTGCTGGTGCTGACAGGGCAGCATTTGAAACTGACGACGCCGCATGATGTGATCACGGCGAAAGATGCCATCGAATATTATTCCGTGAAGCGCGAGGCGGTGGCGCGCGGCGATGCGCTGATCGTCGCCGATGACGGGCGCTCGATCGCCGCGGATACGCTGGTCGGATATCTGGCCCCGCCTGCGACGGCACCTGGCGCCCCGGCTGCGCCCTCCCACCGGGGCCGAGCTCGGCTGATCCGCTGGGCCAGGCCGGGCAGCTTGAGAAAGGTCGATGCCATCGGCCATGTGATCGTCCATACCCCGACGGATACCGCGACCGGGAATACCGGCGTTTACCTGCCGCAGACAGGCCAGGCGCGGCTCGGCGGCGATGTGCATATCATCCGCGGCCCGAACGAGCTGACGGGCAGCGATGCGCTGATGAATACCAAGACCGGGATCGCAACCCTGCTGGCAGCCCCCGGCGGCCAGGTGGCCGGGACGATCCTGCCGAACTCGGCGAACAGCAAATGAACGGATTACGGGTGATCGAGGGCCATGGCGGGCTGGTGGCGACCGGGCTCGGCAAACGGTTTAAAAAGCGCCCGGTGGTGCGGAATGTCTCGATTTCGGTGAAGCGCGGCGAGGCTGTGGGCCTGCTGGGGCCGAACGGTGCCGGCAAGACCACGACATTCTATATGATCGTCGGGCTGATCGGGCCGGATAGCGGCAATATCACGCTGGATGGCGCCGAGATTTCCGGGCTGCCGATGTACCGGCGGGCGCGGCTTGGGATCGGCTACCTGCCGCAGGAGGCCAGCATTTTTCGCGGCCTGAATGTCGAGCAGAATATCATGGCGGCACTCGAAGTGGTGGAGCCGGAACGGGACCGGCGCGAGGCGATGCTGACCGCGTTGCTGGCGGAATTCGGGATCACGCATTTGCGGCGCACGCCGGCACTTGGCCCTCTCGGGCGGCGAACGCCGGCGCGTCGAGATTGCGCGCGCGCTTGGCGACGGCGCCGAATTATATTCTGCTGGATGAGCCGCTGGCCGGGATCGACCCGATTGCGGTCGGCGAGATCCGCGACCTGGTGTCGCATCTGAAGCATCGCGGATTGGGCGTGCTGATTACGGACCATAATGTGCGCGAGACGCTGGAGATCATCGACCGGGCCTATATTCTGTATGACGGCCAGGTGCTGATGGAAGGCGAGCCGGCAGCGGTGGTGGCGCACCAGGATGTGCGGCGCGTGTATCTGGGCGAAAAATTCAGCCTTTGATCTGATTTTTCCGGCGGGCAGCAGCGTGGGCGCTGGTTACCGGTAGGAGGCGCTTGCCCCATCGCTTTGGGTTCCCTCCTGGTGTTCCCCCTCGTCTACATCCCCCCTGTGCAATTCCGTTGCAGCCCGCATGGCGTCTTTCGGCATTCGACTTCTATGCGTTGTAGTTTTTACCCATGCCTTGTAATTTTTTTGTGTATGCATTTTCCGGGCCAAGACCACTTGGAGGTGGCGCGCCTTTGATATAGAAAACTTGCATGGCTTTTGGTCCCCGTCTCGATCTGCGGCAGACGCAATCCCTGGTGATGACGCCGCAACTGCGTCAGGCGATCCAGCTGCTGCAATATTCCAATCTCGAGGCCAGCCAGTTTATCGAAGACGAGTTGCTGAAAAATCCTCTGCTCGAGCGGGCCGACGGCGGTGAGACGGTCCATGCGATCGAGGCAGCTCCTGCCGGAGCGGGCCGAGGCGATGCATCCCGGATGCCACGAGCTTTGCCGGGACGGGGATGATGCCGGGGGCGGAAAATGCGCCGCTCGATATCGATGTCAGCAATACCTATGATGCAGGCACCGGCGCAGATGGCTATGGCGCCGCCGGAGGCGGAGCGCGGGATGATGAGGATGGTTTTAACGCCATCGAGGCGATCGGCAGCAAAGCGCCGAATTTGCGTGAACATCTGGAGCAGCAGGCGCGGCTGGCTTTCTCCACGCCCGGCCGAGCGGATCATTGCCGCGGCGCTGATCGCGGCACTGGATGCGGCGGGGCGGATTTCGGAACCGCCAGAGGCGATTGCCAAGTTGCTTGGGCGTGTCGCTCGCGCAGGTCGAGGCGGTGCGGCGAAAAATGATGCGCTTCGACCCGACGGGCGTTTTTGCCCGCGACCTGGCGGAATGCCTGTGCATGCAACTGGCCGAGCAGAACCGGCTGGATCCGGCGATGGCGGCGCTGCTGGAAAATTTGGAGCTGCTGGCGCGGCGGGACATGCGGGCGCTTGATGGAAATTTGCGGGGTGGATTCGGCGGATCTGGCCGAGATGGTGGCGGAAATCCGCCGGCTGGATCCCAAACCCGGCGCGCAGTTTGAAAGCGAACCGCTGCGGCCGTTGATCCCGGATGTGTTGATGCGGCCGATGCCGTTAAAAGCCGATGGCGAAAACGACTGGTTGCTGGAGATCAATCCGGAAACCATGCCGCGGCTGCTGATCCGGCGCGGGTTTCATGCGCGGATGGCGGCATCGGCATCACGGGAGACGAAATCCTTCCTCTCCGAACAATTGCAGGGGGCAACCTGGCTGGTGAAAGCGCTGGAATCCCGGGCGCACACGATCTTGCGCGTCTCGGCGGAGATCGTGCGCCGGCAGGACGGGTTTTTCCGGCACGGCATCAGCCATTTGCGGCCGCTCACTTTGC
Source organism: uncultured Pseudomonadota bacterium (assembly GCA_963737355.1). Taxonomy (GTDB): domain Bacteria; phylum Pseudomonadota; class Alphaproteobacteria; order Acetobacterales; family Acetobacteraceae; genus Acidocella. The sequence goes on from CAVTSC010000003.1 coordinate 620,805, forward strand.
GCGACATCGCGGCCGAGGTTGACCTGCATGAGAGCACGATCAGCCGGGTGACGTCGAACAAATCCATCGCCACGCCGCGCGGTATTTTCGAGCTGAAATTTTTCTTCACGACCGCGCTCGCCGGCGCAAACGGCCAAACGCATAGCGCGGAGACGGTGCGTCACCGCGTGCAGCATCTGATCGCGGGGGAAAGCCCGCAGAATATCCTGTCCGACGATGCCGTCGCAGCTCTATTGCAAAAAGAAGGCATAGACATCGCACGCCGGACCGTGGCCAAATACAGGGAGGCGTTGCGTATTCCTGGCTCGGCGCAACGCAAACGGGAAAAAATGCCCGCTTAGTGCGCTATTTAAGTCAACGCACTGAACCTTTGAGCTCCTTTTGGTTGGGAGAAGACCATGCAGTTGACGGTCTCAGGCAAACAAGTTGACCTCTCCGACGCCTTGCGCGTGCATGTTGCGCAGCATTTGGACGTGATCACGCATAAATATTTTGACCATGCGTTGGAGGCTCAGGTTACCTTCAGCAAGGCGCGCAGCTTCTTCACCTGCGATATTAATCTTCATGCCGGCCGCGGGATTACCGTGCGCGGCGAGGGTGAGGCAGGCGATGCGCATGCGGCGTTTGACGATGCGGCAGAGCATATCGCAACCCGGCTCCGGCGCTATCGCCGGCGGGTTTCGGCCCATGCCCGCGACACGTCCAACCGCGCCAAGCCCGAGCCCGGTCGCCAATATGTGTTGACGGCGGAAACAGCGAGTGAGGAGGAGCAGCAAAACGATGCCGAGGCCTTGCATGCAACGATCGTGGCGGAAGCCGATACGGCGATTGAGACCTTGACCGTGCGTGATGCGGTAATGCGGCTCGATCTGGCATTTCAGCAGGTCCTGATGTTCCGAAATTTCAAGAACGGACAGTTGAACGTGGTCTACCGGCGCTCTGATGGGCATGTCGGTTGGATCGATCCCGGCACATAAAGCCGGTGCAAAGGGTTGGCGCGCATCTGGCGATGCCGCCAACCCTTACCCGTTAAGTATAGGGCGGTGCGGTATATCCGGCGGGGGAGAGGGTAAAGATCTCGCAGCCGGTTTCGGTTACGCCGATCATGTGTTCGAACTGGGCGGAGAGCGAGCGATCGCGGGTGACCGCTGTCCAGCCATCATCGAGGATTTTAACTTCCGGACGGCCGACATTCACCATCGGTTCGATCGTGAAGAACATGCCAGGTTTCAGCACTGCGCCCTCGCCCGCCCGGCCGAAATGCAGCACGTTCGGGGACTCATGGAAATTCCGGCCGATGCCATGGCCGCAGAAATCCCGGACCACGGAAAAGCGCTGGCCCTCGACGTAATTCTGGATCGCGTAGCCGATATCGCCGAACGTGGCCCCCGGCTTGACCCTCGCGATGCCGCGCATCAGCGACTCATAGGTCACCTCCATGAGGCGCTTGGCGCGGGTATTGGGCGTGCCTGCGACATACATGCGGCTGGTATCGCCATACCAGCCATTCAGGATCACCGTAACGTCGATATTCAGGATATCCCCGTCCTGCAGCTTTTTCTCGCCGGGAATCCCATGGCAGACGACATGGTTGATCGACGTGCAGATGGATTTCGGGAAGCCACGATAGTTCAGCGGCGCGGGTGTCGCGCCATGGGCAATGATGAAATCATGGCAGAGCGTATTGAGGTGCTCGGTTGTGACACCGGGCACGACATGCGGGCCGATCATGTCCAATGTTTCAGCGGCCAGGCGCCCAGCCGCGCGCATCGGCGCAAAATCTTCTGCTTGGTGTATCGTTATCCGCCGGGAATCGGCGCCGCCATCCATCATACGAGTCTTTCTTTAGTGTCTGGGCGCCAATGCAGGCGTTGTTACGAAGTGATACTACATGCAGATGCGCCGGGCATACGCAAGTGTTTCGAGCCGGTCAGCTATGAACAGGCGGCTCTTGGCTCAGCACAAGCCAAAATAACGGCTTCAATTTTTAGCCTCGACGCGTAAAGGCCGCGTCATCTCCTCAGGGTTTACCCATGCATCGAATTGCGCCGCGGTCGTGACCCCGAGCGCCAAGGCGGCTTCGCGGAGCGAGAGCCCCTCTCGATGCGCTTTCAGCGCCGTCTTGGCCGCGGCTTCATAGCCGATATGCGGGTTGAGCGCGGTGACCAGCATCAGGTTCTTTTCGAGATTTTCGGCAATTTTATCCAAAGCCGGCGCGATGCCGGTAGCGCAATGGTCGTTGAAGGCGTGCAGGGATTCGGCCAGCAGGTGCGCGCTATCGAGCAGATTATGCAGCATCACGGGCTTGAAGACGTTGAGCTGGAAATTGCCCTGGGAGCCGCCAAAGGCCACGGCATGGTCGTTGCCGAATACCTGGACCGCGACCATGGTGAGTGCCTCGCATTGAGTCGGGTTGATTTTGCCGGGCATGATGGAGGAGCCGGGCTCGTTTTCCGGGATGGTGATTTCGCCGATGCCGGTGCGCGGGCCGGAGGCATACCAGCGCACATCGTTGGCGATTTTCATGGCGGCACCTGCAAGCACGCGAAGGCTCCCCGAGGCGGCGACGATGGCGTCATGCGCCGAGAGGGCCGCGAATTTATTGGGCGCGGAGAAAAACGGCTTGCCGGTTTCCAGCGCGACGAATTCGGCAACCGTGGCGCCGAAATTCGGATGCGCGTTCAGGCCGGTGCCGACCGCGGTGCCGCCGATGGCGAGCTCGTAGAGGCCGGGGAGCGTCGCGCGGATGCCCGTCTGCGCGGCTTCGAGTTGCGCCTGCCAGCCGGAGATGACCTGGCCGAGGGTGATCGGCGTGGCGTCCTGCAAATGCGTGCGGCCGGTCATCACGATGTCATCGAAAGCGAGGCTCTTTTCCTTGAACGTCTGCGCGAGGCCTGCGATGGCGGGGAGCAACTGGTTTTCGATCACCTCGACCGCGGCGATATGCATGACGGCGGGAAAGGTGTCGTTGGAGGATTGGCTGTGGTTGACGTCATCATTCGGGTTGATGGGTTTTTTGCTCCCGACCACGCCGCCGGCGAGTCTGGATGGCGCGGTTGGCGATGACCTCGTTGGCGTTCATGTTGCTCTGCGTGCCGGAGCCGGTCTGGAACACGACGAGGGGGAATTCCGCATCCCATTTGCCCGCGATGACCTCCTCGGCCGCCTGGACGATGAGCCGCGTTTTTTCCTCCGGCAACTGGCCGAGCGCCTGGTTGGCCAGCGCGCAGGCTTTTTTCAGAATGCCGAAGCCGCGGATGACATCCCTGCCCCAGACGTAATTGCGCCGGCCGATGGGAAAATTCTCGATACTAGCGCTGGGTTTGCGCGCCCCATAAATGGTCGGCCGGGACTTCGACATCGCCCAGGGCGTCATGTTCGATACGGGTTTCGGTCATCAGAGTTTTCCGTTCAAAAAGCCCAGAGCGGGCAGTGGTTTCCAGCGCCGGGGCAGATCGCTCCGGCGGATGGGTTTCACCGCATAACGTGGGTAAGGCTGGGCGGATCGTTCTCAAGGAAGCCGGCATAGGCGCGTACCTGCGCTTCGCGCCACGCGCGATCGGCCAGGGCCGCGGTGCGTGTTGGGTAGATTTCGGCGATTCGAATGACGCGGCCGATAATGGCGACCACCGCCCAAAGGGAGCTCTCAACCGTCTTGCGGTCGTCCGTGCCGAACTCTGCCATTCGATCCCCTTGTCATGGGCGTAGGCTTATTGTACTCAGTTCTGACGGATAATTAGGAGGAAAATATGGATCAAGCGGTGCGGGTCTGGCGCGAAGGGCGGGCGGGCCGGATCAGGTTGAACCGGCCAAAGGCGTTGAATGCGCTGGATCTGCAGATGGTGCGCGCAGATCCATGCGGCACTGGATGATTTCGCGGCGGACCCGGCGGTGCATGTGGTGCTGGTGGATGCGCCCGAGCGCGGGTTTTGCGCCGGCGGGGATGTGCGCTCTGCGCGTGAAGCGGTGCTGGCCGGCGATGCTCGCGGGTCTGCGGCGTTTTTCGCGGCGGAATATGCGATGAACCTGGCGATCGCGGAGCTGCGCAAGCCTTATGTGGCGCTGGTCGATGGTGTGTGCATGGGCGGCGGCATCGGGATTTCGGTGCATGGCAGCCACCGGATTGCGACGCGAGAAGGCGATGTTCGCGATGCCGGAGACGGCGATTGCGCTTGTTCCCGGATGTCGGGACGAGTTATCTGCTGCCGCGCCTGCCCGGGGCCCTTGGCATGTATATCGGGCTGACCGGGGCGCGGATGGCGGGGGCGGATGCGGTGCATGCCGGATTTGCCACGCATTTCGTGCCACGCGCGAGGCTGGGCGCGTTGGCCGACGCGGTGACTGCGCGACGGGGTGGCCGTGATCGCCGAATTTGCCGCTCCCCTGCCCGCTTTTTCCTTGGCCGATAGCAGGCCCGTGATCGACCATGCGTTCAGCGCGGGTAGCGTCGCGGAGATTTTGCAGCGGCTGGAAGCCGATGGCGGTGCATTCGCGCAGGCCGCCCTGGCGCAATTGCGCGCGCATAGCCCGAGTGCCGTGCATTGGAGTTTTCAAATCATTCAGCAGGGCAAGACGCGGGATCTGCCGCAGAGCCTGGCCGCGGAGCTGGCGCTGGTGCGCCAGGTATGCGGCATCCGGAATTTCTGGAAGGGGTGCGCGCGGTGCTGGTGGATAAGGACCGGTCGCCGAATTGGCGGCCCGCACGGGCTGGAGGAGGTCGATCCCGCGGCGATCAACGCGCTTTTTGCCGGAAGGCCGTGAAAGCGAGCGCTGCGAAGACACGCGGGTCGTCGAGCAGATAACGCTCGGCGAGGCGCAGGGGATCCTGGCCGAGCCGGTGCAGCCATTCCAGGCCGCGCGCGCGCATCCAGAGCGGCGCGCGGCTGCGCGGTGCCGGCGCTGAAATCCAGCGCCGAGCCGATGCATAGGCCGATCCCCACGCCGCCGCCCGTCCTATGGATCGCGTAAGCGAGGAGTTCCTGCACCGGGGAGCCCAGGGCGATGAAGGTAAAGGCCGCTGCGGCGGCGCGGGCAAAGTCCCGCGCCCGCAAGAGGGCCTCGGCATTGCCGAGCAGGCCCATTGGCGGCGCGTGATGCAGGAACCTGATCCCCGGATAGCGCGCGGCCAGCGCATGGAAGGCGCCGGGCCGCATGCCGATGACCGCGACAGTGATGCCCTCCAGCCGCGCCAGTAAGGCCGCGGTGAGATCCGCGCCGGTCGTGACCGGCGGACGGGTCAGGCCGAGACGGTCCGCGCAGAGGCCGATGAGCTGGGAATCCAGCAGGCGAAACGCGGCCTCCCGGTACACCGAAGATAGAATCGGGATGCGCCATAGCCGGGCGATGTGGTCGGCATTCGGCGTTACGACATAGGCAAAGCGCGCATCCGGCGGGCGGGCGAGAAGGTGCTGCAGGAGTCTCGGCCATGGGGATGGTATCGAATTCCAGCCCGAGCAACGGAACGGTGCCATGCGTCATGGCCGCCATGTCAGCCCCAGGGTGACGATATGCTCATTGGCGGCGCGCAGGTAATTCGCCTGGCGGTCGTTGAAGGTATAGTCGCCGTTCAACGCCAGAGCGGGGTTGAGCTGCCATCGGATATTCGCATCGCCGGTGAACAGAGTTTCCCGATCGATGCTGTGCAGATAGGCGGCATTGGCGAGTCTGTTCGGAAAACGTAAAAGACACATCGGTTGAATATTCATGCGTCCAGTGAAACGTTTTCCTGGCTCAAGCGTGTAGGGCGTGGCGCCGATCTCATCCGGGTCGTCGATTTCGCGCACCAGCGTCAGGCGCAGCCGGTCGAGCCCGGTTGGCATCCAATCCAGACCGGCTTCCAGCACCGGGGCGACAAGGCGGCGCCAAAACGTGGAAGGCGTTGCGCAACGCCGGCAAGGGCCCGGAATGTCCATAGACCGTCCGCCGTATCCACCAGCCCGGCCAATAGCCTGGTTGGTGTCGGCGTTGAAAATTGCCGATGTGATAGACCGATTGCGTGCCCTGCAGACGGAGCACGAGTTCGATCGGGCCGCCCGGGATATAGGTGGTGGTGAGCGCCTCTCGCGTATCGGTGCGGTTCTGCGTGGCGTCTTCGGGGAAATGATAGGCCGTGCTGTCGAATTGCGGCTTTGAGCGTGAACATGCCTGCGGAAATTTCGTCGCCGGCGCGCAGATCGAGCATTGAGAAACGGACCGGACGGTTGATCGCGAGCGTGTCCAGCGCGAAGCCGGTCTCCTGTGCACTGGCATACAAGACGGCAAGCGTGAGGGTTTCGCGCGGCAGGACCGCGCGCTCGCCCATGGCCAATATGGCGCCGGACGTGTTCTGCGCATTATTGTTCGGATAGAGGCTGGCATTGGCCGCGGCATAGGCGCCGAAGCCAAGGATCGGGTCCCTGACGGCGAGGCTGGGTGTGACGGCAGCTTCCGCCGAGCCGGTGCCCCCGTTCGGCGCGAAGTCATAGCCAGCGGATGCCGTCATTTCCGGGAGGAGCGAAAGATCCCCCCATTGCATGCCCGGTTGCAGGCTGGCGGTCATCCCGCGTTTCGCTAACAACGCCGAAGGGCGTGCCATAGCCGGGGATATTGTCGGGCAACAACCGGTCCATTTCCTGGGCTCTGGCCTCGACACCGGATAGCGCGAGCATTGTCATAACGATTCCGGAAGTGATTTTCCGCATTATTGCACTTTAGCATTTTCGTTTTACAACTAAAACGTTAATTTTGTAGTTTCAACAATCCGTGGTTGGGGGCGCGAATGGAACGGCGGGCGGATATCGACAGCGCCAAGGGGCTGGCCATTCTGCTCGTGGTGTTCGGGCATCTGGTCGCGCGGGCGGATCCGGCGGGGGTGACCTGGTATGAGCCGCTCCGCCGCGCGGTTTACGCCTTTCATATGCCGTTTTTTTTATATCTGAGCGGGTTGGTTGCGGTGCTCTCAGGCATGCTGACGGTGCCCCCGCCTGCATGGCCCGGGATCGTGCAGCTCCAGGGCACGGCGATTGCTCCTGCCGTTTTTCGGCCTAGGCGGCTTGATTGTGCTGGGCAAAATCGCCGCCGCCCGGGTGATGAACGTCGATAATGCGCCCGCCGGATTGTTCAGCGGATTGGCCGATCTGCTGTGGCATACGGCGCGCAGCCCGGCCAGCTCGATTTGGTATTTGTTTGTTTTGTTCGGGGTGAGCATTGCTTACATGATGCTGCTCGATGGTCACACCCAACGTTTGCCTTGGCTGGTCGGTCTCTGTGCGCTGATCTATCTGCTGCCCTTGCCGGCTTATTTGTATCTGGACCGTCTCGGAACCTATGCGGTGTTCTTCGGCCTCGGCGCTTGGGCGGGATTTCTGGGCGCGCGGTGGGACCGGTTCATGGACCGGCACTGGCCGGTGATGCTGGCCGTGTTTCTGGCCGGGTTGGTCGGCGTGGCGCAATTTGGCGCGGCCTGGCCGGAGAAACTCACATTATTGCCACTGGGCGCATTGTCGATGCCGGCACTTCACGGGTGGTTAAGGTGTTATCTGGCAAAATCCCTCCCGGTGCTTCTTTTCTTCGGGCGGTACAGTTTTATGATCTATCTTTTCAATACGGTATTCATTGGGCTGGCCAAGGGAATTCTGCTGCATTTTTACGCCTGGGATGGGCTGAATTTTCTGCCCTTTGCGGCGGTGCTGATGCTGGCGGGGATATTGGGGCCGTTGGGATTGAAATGCGCGGTGTTTCGACGCGTGCGCGTGTTGGATCGCCTGACGGACTGATAGGTCGTGGCCGTGCGCCAGAGGGTGTTTTTATAGGGGCGGAGAGGTTGCCTCTCCGCCCGCCCCCGTCGAGATGAGACGGATTATCCTACGAAGAAACCTTGATCTGCGCGCGGGCCTCGCCCATCGGGTAGGCCTTGGTATGCAGGTTCACATAGGTCTGGCCGGCGAGCAGCGCTTTCGCGGTTGCCGCGTCCGCAGTCAGCGTGTTTTTCATGCCGCTCTTATAGGGGCCGGGAATCGGCAGCATCACCGGGGCTTCTACGCCCGCAGCGGCAGGGCCATGGAAATGCGCAGCGATAACGGGGCCGGAGAGACCGGAATACGTAATCCGGTAGGTCACTTTGTCCGTAACGGTGTTGAACGTGCCGGTAACATGCCCCTTCGGCTTCGTGGTGGCTGCGCCCTCGGAGACGAACGTGCCCGAGATTTTGACGGTTTTTGCCTGAGCAAGCGGGATGAAGCCGAGCATAAATGCCGCTGCCAGCGGGATCGCCGCGCGAGTGCTGAACTGCATGGATTAAATCTCCTCTGAGTGGTTTCAGTTACGGCAATTCTGCCATCACGAATTGCATATGGGCGGTACCCGGAAATTGATAAGCCCTCGCACTGCCGATGAACCCGCCCCGCTTCATTCAGCTCTGAAAATACCCGCCATAGCGAGGTTGATAAATCTCGGCATCGGCAAAACCGGAACGGCCATGGGCTTTGGCGTTCACGCGTGTCATGGCCACTCCGGCAAGCGTCACGCCAGCTTCGCGCAGGAGGGTGATCGCGGCAAGGACGACGCGGCGAGGCGTATGCCCCCAACGCACGCAGAGCAAGGCTGCATCGGCGAGCCGGGCGAGTACCCTGCCCTCAGCCAGCGCAAAGGCCGGCGGAACGTCGAGCAGAATCACGTCGTAATGCGGCCGGAGCGCAAGCAGGCAGTCGGGCAAGGCCGGTGAGAGAAACAAGGTGAGCGCAGTTTGCGCCTGGGTACCGGCGGCGATGATGGTGAGCGGGGTGAGCGTGTCCTGGCGCAGGATCTCCTCGCGCGTGGCGCGGCCGGCGAGATAATCGGTAAGGCCCATCGCCCCTCCGGCACCGAAAGCGGGGTCGAAGCTGGGCTGGCGGATGTCGCCGTCAATCGCCAAAACACGCAGGCCGGAGGCGGCGAGCGCACGGGCGAAAGCAATGGTGAGCGTGGTTTTGCCCTCGCCAGGCCGGGCCGCCGTGACGGCAATGATTTTGCCGCTCCCATGGGACAATCCAAGCCCCGTGCGCAGCGCCCGCAATTGTTCGGCGAACAGTGAAAAAGGCGCATGGAGTGCTGCGTGCTGGGGAGAAGGAATTTCCGGCACCAGGGCAAAACAGGATAGTCCGAGCACCTCCCTGATCTCCTCGCCAGAGCGCAGCGAGGTGTCGAGCGCGTCCATCAACCCCGCGAGCAGTACACCGCTGCAGAGCCCCAGCGCCAAGGCAGCGGCAAGGACCAGGCTGCGATGCGGCGTGGCGGGCGATGCCGGCTGTGCGGCGGCGGAGAGGATGCGGGCGTCCGGCTTGGTGAGCGAGGCATCCTGCGCAAGCTGGTCGGCCTGCAATGTCATGGCGCGCAACATTTCGCGTCCGGCATCGGCGCGTTGTTCGAGTGCGCGCACGGGGGCTGCTTGCGTATCCTCGTCTTGCGATTGCGTGCGGGCGGCGGCCAGGGCCGATTTCAGCGTCGCGATTTCGGCCAGATCGGCGGCGACCTCCGCGCGCGCGGCATCCAGCTCACGGCCGGTTTCGGCGTTGATTTCGGACGTGATCGCGGCAAGCTGCATGCGGGCGGATTTGAGGTCCGGGTAATCCGGGCCGTATTCACCGGCCAGGGATTGCACCTGGGCGGCAAGGTCGGCCTGCTCTTTGCGGAGCGGCAGCAGATTGGGCGCAATGGCCGCATTCGCGGCGGCGGCGTCCCCGGCGGCAGAATGCAGCCGCGCCTGGTTCATCGCCAGATCCGCCTGTGCCTCGACCAGCGAAGCGGCAAGCCGGCTCGCCGTCTCGGTGGTCAGGCTGGCTTGCGTCCCCTGAACGATGCCCGCCGCCGCCCGGGCTTGGGCAAGTGCTGCTTCCGTCGCATCCAATTGCGTCTGGATATTGGCCGCATGGGCTTCCAGCCAGGATTGGGCCGCTGTGAGGGAGGCAAAGGATTGCTCGCGCTCATGGTCGAGATAGATCTGCATCGCGAGGTTGGCACCCTGGGCGGCAAGTGCCGGGTCGGTGCTGGAGAAGGAAACCGCGAGGATGCGCGAGCCGGGGACGATGGTCACCGCCAAGTTACGACGAACCTGCGCGGCCAGCGCAACCGGATCCGGCGGCGCCGGGCGGCTGAGTATCCGAAACGGCCACAATCGCGAGGCAAGCGTCGCACGATATTCCGGCAGGCGCGCAAGGTTAAGCTGGCTGGCCATGAGGCGCGCGGCCGGCAGGCTGGCAATGACAGCGCTTTGGCTCTCCGTGATCGCGTCCTGGTTCTGGGCATCCATGGCACCGTTTGGCGGGCCACCCGGCGGGGTCGCGCTGTCCGGATCATACAGCAGGATGCCGGTTGCGGTATAAGTGGCCGGCATGCAGAGCAGGCAGAATGCGCTAAAACCCGGAACGAGCAATGTACAGAATAGAAGGAGCCGCCACCGCCGGCGCAAGCGCAGGAGTTGCTCTGCAAGTCCGGGGTTGGGTGGCGCCGCAATGCGGGGCAATGCGCTGTGCATCCCTGAAGGTTAATGAATACATAATCGTTTCGTCAACGTAAAGTTGCTGTTTTTGGATAAGGCACCACCCAGGGGCGCTGTCCCTGGACCTGGCGGTCGCTTTCCAGACGGACGGATCCGGCCTTGATCCAGGCTGCCATGGCCCCGTTTTCGTAGACCGAGAAACGGTCGAGCGCCGGGATGGCGCCGCAGGCGCCGCGTACCGGTTGCGGCGAGACCAAAAGTTCCGCGCCGCCGCAGCTTGCCGGTGGGATTTGTGCGAACAGAATCGCCCCGAGACGGCATGTATTGCCCGTACATTGTGCCGGTATGAGCGGGGTGCTGCCCCAGACCGGCGCCCATTGCGCCAAGATGAAGGAAGCGGCTTTGGGTTGGCGGACGAGGAAGACCTCCCTCGCCGAGCGAATCGCGATGAGTTTCGCATCCGAGGAGACAAGCACATCGGGGGGCTTGGTATCGGCATAAATGGCAAAGCCCGCAAGCAGCAGCAGAATGCCGGCCAGACGCGGCGGGGAACGCCAGATGCAGAGCCAGATGAGCCCGGCGCTGATCAATAAAATCGCGAGGTCCGGCATGGGGGGGATCCGCAGCATTGCGCCGGGCCAGGCGGCGATGCAGGTGGTGAGGCGGAGGATGACCGAAATTCCCCAGCCCATCGGGACCAGAGTAAGCGCGCTGAAGCCGATGGGCATCAGGGCCAGTGACACCAAGCCTAACGGCATGATCCAGAAGGCTGTGAGCGGCACGGCGATGAGATTGGCGGGAATCCAGTACGGTTGGATCTGCTGAAACTGATAGGCGGCAAAGGGCATCGAGGCGCCACCTGCCAGCAGGCTGGTATAAGCCAAAGCCGCGAGATGCATGGCCACGCGCCTGGGCATCGACTTTCCGGCGTGCAGGCGCAGCCAAATGGGTTGGACGGCGGCGTAGCCGGCAATGAGTGCTAGAACGGCGGAAAAACTCATCTGGAAGCTCACGCCGATGATGGCCTCGGGCGTTGCGAGCAGAATAACCATGGCGGCGAGCGCCAACCCCCGGAGCGAAAGGGCGCGGCGGCCGGCGATGATGCCGAGCGTCGCCAGCGAGGCCATCGCGAGACTGCGCAGGATCGGCAAATGCGCGCCGGTGAGCGCCGCATAGCCTGCCCCGGCCAGGAGGGCGATGATTGCGGCGATGGATTTAATCGGCAAATGCAGCGCCAGACGCTCGTGACGGGAGAGCAGAAACCGCGATAGCGAGAAGGCGAGCCCCATGACGATACCGACATGCAGGCCCGCGACCGCCAGGATATGCGCGAGCCCCGCCGCGATAAAGCCGTCGCGCTCAGCAGCCGGGATGGTCTGCGCCTCGCCCGTGAGGAGGGTAACGGCGATGGAGCCCGTGGAGGCCGGCAGCGTGGCCATGATGCGCGCCGCAATTTCCGTCCGAAGCGTTTGCAACTTATCATCAAGCGCATTTGGCGGGGCCGGAGCGGTGATCGTCACCCGGCTGAGCGCGAAGCCGGTCGCCGCGAGACCGTCGTAAAAATCCTGGCGGCCAGGGTCCCAGGCGCCGGGATAAGCCGGCCGGTCCGGGCCGAAGACCATGCCGTAGATGCGGATCGCCTCACCGGCCGCCAGGGGGGTGGTATCGTCCCCTCGCAGCCGCAGGCGGATGCTGCGGGCGAGTGGCGATGCGGCATCCAGGCTGGGGCGGATGAGGGTCACGCGGCGGGCATCGGGCAGCAACTCGATCCGGGCGATGGTACCCGCGATATCGATGGCGCCGGTGGGGATGACAGGCACAGGCGGTTCGGCGGCGGTGCGCAGCTCTGCGCGGGCCAAGCCTAAGGATGCCGCGACGAGCAATGCGGCCATGAACCGGGCGACCGGGTGGGGCCAGGCGACGGCGAGAAGGCTAACGGAAGAAGCGGGGAGGACAAAAGCGAGCCATAAAGGCGGCTCCGCCGGAAGCGCGAAATAGACCAGGATGGCAGCTCCCATCGCAACGGGAAGGAGCAGCACAAAGCGTCCGCGCTCGGCTTCCACCCAGGCCGCAAAGCTTTCGCCCATCAACAACCTCCATTTGTTTCGTGACGTTAACGATTTGCCGCGACTGGCACAATGTGGCGAGGAAATGCTAGGAGCCGGACATGACCATTCGTACCCGCTTTGCGCCCTCCCCCACCGGCCTGCTGCATATCGGCGGCGCCCGGACCGCTTTGTTCAATTTTCTGTTCGCCCGGCATATGGGCGGCGAATTTCTGCTGCGGATCGAGGACACGGACAAAGCGCGCAGCACGCAGGAAGCCGTGCAGGTGATCCTCGATGGCATGGACTGGCTGGGCCTGACGCCGGATGCGCCGCCGGTCTTTCAGTCCACGCGCGAGGCAAGGCATGTCGAGGTGGCCATGGAAATGCTGGCGCAAGGCCGGGCCTATTATTGCTATGCCAGCGCCGATGAACTGCGGATCATGCGCGAGACCGCGCAGGCCGAAGGCCGGCCGCCGCGCTACGATGGGCGCTGGCGTGATCGCGATGCGTCCGAAGCGCCGGCTGGCGTGAAACCGGCGATCCGCCTGAAAGCGCCGCGCACCGGCGAGACCGTGGTGGAAGACCTCGTGCAAGGCACCGTGCGGGTGCAGAATACCGAGCTCGACGACATGATCATCCTGCGCTCGGATGGCACGCCGACCTATCTGCATGCGGTGGTGGTCGATGACCATGACATGGCGATCAGCCATGTGATCCGCGGTGACGATCATCTCACCAACACCTTCCGGCAGATCCAGATTTATCAGGCGATGGGCTGGGACTTGCCGAAATTCGCGCATATCCCGCTGATTCACGGCGCGGATGGCGCCAAGCTCTCCAAGCGGCATGGTGCCGTGAGCGTGCTGGAATTCCGCACAGAAGGGTTCTTGCCCGAGGCGCTGTGCAATTATTTGCTCCGGCTGGGCTGGGGCCATGGCGATTCCGAATTTTTGTCGCGCGACGAGCAGATTGCGCTGTTTACGCTCGAAGGCGTCGGGCGGGCGGCGAGCCGGATGGATTATGCCAAGCTCACGCATTTGAACGGCGTGTGGCTGCGCGGCGCCGATGATGCGCGGCTGACGGAGGATGTGGTGCTGCGGCTGGCCGAGATGGGCATTACCGTCGATGCCACGGCGAAGGCGCGCATACTGCGCTTGATGCCCGGTTTGAAGGAGCGCGCGAAGACACTGGTGGAGCTCACCGCTTCCGCCGCGTTCCTGGCGCGTTCGGTGCCCCTTCCCTTCGAGCCCAAGGCCGAGGCGTTGCTGACGGAGGATGCCAAGGCAATGCTGGCGAGGCTGGTGCCCGTGCTCGCGGCGACGGATTTTTCAGCCGCCGGTGTGGATGCAGCCTTGCGCGCGTTTGCGGAAAGCGAAGGCAAGAAGCTCGGACAAGTGGCGCAGCCTTTGCGTGCAGCGCTGACCGGGAGCACGATGAGCCCTGGGATCGATGCGACGCTGGAGGCTTTGGGCGCGGAAGAGAGCCTGACGCGGCTAAAGGCGGTTACTTAACCCGCCGCCCGCCGGGAAATCCGCGATGTTGGTGACACTGCGGGCAATTTCGGCGTGTTAGAGCGCGATCGTTTTAGGTCCGCGCATCTTGCGCGGCGCTAAAACGTGAATCGCCCTCAATAAAAAAGTTAGAGCATGATCGCACTTAAAGCGATCATGCTCTAGAAATTCGCCACCGTGCAGACAGTGCCGGCTGCTGACACCTTGCGGCAGAATTTCGTCGCGGCCGCGTTGCTGCCGAAATCCGCCGACGCGGAGCCGGTAGAATGTCTTTCCGCTGACCATTATGGGCTGGATTTCCGGCTCTCGGCCGGAAAATAATGCCGGGTCGAGGCCAGATACGTGGCGCCATTCGCGCTCGGCATCCGAGGGCGAATTAAGTGCGCCCAATTGCACTGCGGCCGTTCTGCTCACAGCGTGGGTTACCCCCGGAGCTGGTGGGGGCGCTGCCGCTGGGTCCGACGCCACCGGAGCGGGCGTGGAGGATGAGGCCGTCACGGGAACTGGCGAGGGTCCGGTATAGGCGGCGGTCGAATTATCCGGAACATAGGCCGCTGGCGCGGCCTGCGGCATCAGAGGCGCCGGTGTGGGAGTTTGCGCGATGGGCGCGGCGGCAACCGGCATGGTCGGTACGTTGCTCACGGTTGGCCCCGGTGGCGGTACCGGCGGCGGGGGCTGTTGCGATTGTGCGATGACCATCGAAAAACCATCCATGGCCTTCTGCACGGCATCCGGCGGCAGATCGATGCTGAGCACCTGCCGCGCCTCGGCCGCGCGGCCGGATGCGATCAGTGCGGCGGCATAGTCCTCGCGAATTTTCGGGGTCGCGTCCTGGCTGCTCGCCAACGGTCCGAGATATTGCAATGCCTCGGGTCCATTCCCGGAAAGTGCCAAAGAAAGGCCGAGATTAACCTCCGCCGCGGTGAGTGACGGGTTGGCCAGCAAGGCGCGCTGATAGGGCTCTATGGCGCCGGCAAAATTGCCCTGCAGGTCGCGGGCGATGCCAAGATCGTTCAGCGCCGCGGCATTGCCCGGGTCATCCTGCACCGCCAACGCGAAAGCGAGCTCGGCACTATGAGGGTCGGTTTTGAGCAGGCAGCGGCCAAGCCCGGTCTCCGCTTCCGTTGCCTTGGCATCATGCTCCAGCGCCAATTGATACGCGGCTTCCGCGGCCGGGCAGCGGTTGAGCGCGTAATACGCATCCCCCTCATGCTCCAATGCATCGACGTTATTCGCATCGGTGGCGAGGACGGATTGGCTGACGGCTAGCGCCATATTGGGATCGCCGCCTGCAATGGCAGCGTCCGCGACGTTGAGCGTGTTAGGCCCGATGGCGGCGTTGTTTGTGGCGGTGGCGGGCGAGTTTGGCACTTGCGCGCAGGATGCCAACAGCAACGCCGCAACGGTCCATAGGCCGGAACGAAATTGAAATATGCCGGCGCGGGTACGGGATGCGGAGGCCGACATTGTGGCGCTCAGGGAGTTATTCATATCTTGCCTTACTTTTGTCCGTGCAGAGTCGCCATGACATTGATGATTGCGGGGCCTGCCACCACAAGAAAAACGCAAGGCAGGATGAAGAGGATCATTGGAACGGTCATCAGCGTCGGCAGACGCCCGGCGCGCTCCTCGAACAGGACCAGCGCCTCTTGCCGCAACTCCGCCGAGAGCGTGCGCAGCGCGGCGGTGAGCGGCGTGCCATATTGCAGGGATTGCGCGAGCGTGGTGGCGAGGCGCTTGAGCGTATCCAGCCCGGTGCGCGACCCGAGCGATTCCATCGCCTGGCGCATATCGGCGCCGATCTGCAATTCGCGCGACGTTTGCGTCAGTTCCATCGAGAGCGCCGGGTTGAGCATGGCGATTTCCTGCGAGACACGCGCGAGACCGGCCTCCAACGCCAGACCCGCATCCGCGCAGATGACCAGCATGTCCAAGGCATCCGGCACGCCGGCTTCGACCTGTGCCAGATGGCGCTTGCGGATATTGGTCGCGATTGTCTCCGGCAATAGCAAGCCCAGCACGCCGCCGCCGCCGATTTTCACGCAGTCCCAAAAGGTCGTGGTGCCGAAGTTACGCAGCACGAAGAACAGCGTGAGCGGCACGATGAACGCCAGGAGGATTTTGGCGCCGATGAAAAGGCCAAGTCCTCGTCCGCCACGAAAGCCGGCGGCTTCGAGTGTCGCGGTCATTTCCGTCAGCGTTTTGCGCGACAGCATGCCGCTGCGGGCGATCAGCATGCCGAACGCGGAAATGAACTGCAGCAATGCGGGACCTTCCCGCTGCGGCATATCCGTCTGAACGGCCTCCCCGCCGGTGGTGGCGAGCTCGATCCGATCCGTCAGCCGGGAAGTGCGGCCAAGCTCCAGCGCCAGAAAAATACCGGCCGCCACCACCAGGGCGAACATCACGAGGATACCGGCAAAAATATAGATTACAGGCATCGGATACCGCTATTTGAGGACATTGCTGATCATGAACTGGATAATCCCCATCCCCACGATCATGAGCAGGATCGCAGCACCCAGCACGGCTTCGCCACTGGCCGTGGTGAACAGCAAAATAATATACGGCCGCTGAAGCACAAAAATAGCACCGCCGGCGACAAAGGGCAGTGCCGAAAGGATCATGGCGCTGGTCCGGGCTTCGGCCGTGAGCGCATAGCCCCTGGCTTTCAGCCCGACGCGTTTGCGGATCACATCGGCCAGGGTTTCCAGCGTCTGCGTGATGCCGCCGCCCGAGCGCGCCTGCAGCGTGAGGGCCGTGGCGAAAAACTGATATTCGGTCAGCTTGATCCGCGCCGAGAGCTCCCGCAACGCGACATCGAGCGGGATACCGATGGAAACCTTATCCGCCAGGATCGTGAATTCCGTCTTGGTCGGCAACTGGGAATCGCGCGCCACCGTGCGCAGCGCCTCGGCCATTGGAATGCCAACCCGCACGCAACGCACGATGGTATTCAACGCATCGGGAAATTGCTCGAGCAGTTTCGCGTTACGCTTTGTGGTGAACCAGTTGAAGGTGAATTTCGTCAGCAGCAGCCAGATCACCGGCAGTGCGACGACATAGAGCAGCAGCTTAAACTTGGCGAGCGGATGCGAGGCAAATTCAATGAGGATACCGGTCACCAGCAAGGTCAGCGGCGGGACCAGCCACCATTTGATGGGGTAAGTCTCCGATTGCTGCAGGTCGACGCCAATGAATTCGGCCGCCTTCGCATGGATCTGCTCCATTCTCGAAACGGTTTTGGTCAGCGAAACTTCCGCGTCCGCGGAATTGGCCGCACGCACCTGCGGTGTCACCACCGCATCCAGGCGTGCCTGGAATTTTTTGCTGCGGTCATGCGCCTGCATCACAAAGATCATGGATACGACCAGCAAGGCCAGCAGAATCAGCACGAATACAAAAAGGAGAAGCAGTTCCTTGATGAGCATCAGGCGTCTTCCAATGCGGCCATCCAGGTCCGGTCAAGCCCGAAATATTGCAGGCGCTCCTGGAAGGTGGAGCGGATCCGGCTCACTTCGTAGCGGCCCGTCAGGCGTCCCGCTGCCGTTTCGCCGGTGACCTCGAATTTGAAAATATCGTTGAGCAACTGCGTCTCACCCTCGATGCCGGCGATCTCCGTCACCTGCGTCACACGCCGCCCCCCGTCGCGCTGACGCTCGACCTGCACGATGAGATTGACCGCCGCGACGACCTGCGTGCGGATGGCCTTCGGCGAAAGGCCCATGCTCGACATCTGCACCATGTTCTCGATACGCGCGAGCGCATCGCGCGTATTATTGGCGTGAATGGTGGACATCGAGCCGTCATGGCCGGTGTTCATGGCCTGCAGCATGTCGAACGCCTCCGCGCCGCGCACCTCGCCGATGATGATGCGATCCGGCCGCATACGCAGCGCGTTGCGTACCAGGTCGCGGGCATTGACCTCGCCCTTGCCTTCAAGGCTCGCCGGCCGCGTTTCCAGGCGGACGATATGCGGCTGCTGCAACTGCAACTCGGCTGCATCTTCCACCGTGACGATACGCTCGGACGGATCGATGAAACGGCTCATCGCGTTCATCATCGTGGTTTTGCCCGAACCGGTACCGCCGGAGACGATGATGTTGAGCCGGCAACGGGCGGCGATTTCCAGTACCCGCGCGATCTGCGGGGTCAGCGAGCCATAGCTGACAAGTTTTTCGAAATCGATCGGCTTTTTACTGAATTTACGAATCGAGAGCGACGGTCCGTCGATGGCAAGGGGCGGCAGAATGATGTTGACGCGCGATCCGTCCTTCAGGCGCGCGTCGCACATCGGGCTCGCTTCATCGACACGCCGGCCGACGGATGCCGCGATGCGCTGGCAGATATTGGTCAGATGCGTCCAGTCACGGAAGCGGACCGGCACCTGCACCAGCTTGCCGCCGCGCTCCACAAAGGTGTGATCCGGGCCATTGACCATGATGTCGTTGATCGTTTCATCGAGCAATAAGGGCTCGAGCGGCCCGAGGCCGAGCATGTCATCGACCAGCTCGGTCGCCAATCCGCGTTGTTCGCGGCCATTGAGCTGCACGCGCCGTTCTGTCGCAAGATCGGAGATCAGCCGCTCAACCTCGATCAGTAGCCGCTCGGGCTGTAGGGAAGCGACGGCCGTGGCATCCATGCGGGCAAGGCAAAGTGCCCGCAACTCCGCGATATCCGCCCGCGTGGTCACGGCGGACGCGGCGGCGGCGGCAGCGACGATGGTGGCCGTTGCGGCTGCATCGGCCGCCGCGCGCGGCGAAGCCTGCGCTACCGGCACCGGCGCGGTGTATTGCGGTTGTTCATGGGCCGCCCCATTCGCCGGTTCGTTACGGCGGCGGCCAAAGACGGGCACGTTGCTGTCCACCATCCCAGTTTATCCCTTGGCCAGTCCGAGCTTTTTGAACAAGCCGCTGAGCGAACTCGATTTCGGCGTTGTGCTAACAAACCCGTCCTCGCGACTGCCGACGAAGCCGATTTCGCGTGACAGCTCGATGATGCCCTGGCGGAACGGCCCGCGCGCGGCGACGGCAGGTTCGCCAAAGCTCGCACTTTCATTCAGTTGTTTCGGCAAGTCCGGAATGACGACATCGATCTTCACCTTAAGCGCGTCCTCGATCTGCTTGCGCGTCAAGCCGCCGGGCCGGCCCTGGCGATTGAGCACGATGGTCGGGCTTTGCGGCTGCCATTGGCCATTGGGCAAGGCCAGCAGCCGCAGCGTATCGCGCACGCTGGCGAGCGAAGGATCCATGACAATGACGCGGTGATGCGCGAACTCCACCAGCTCGCGGTTGCACGGCATCGCCAGGAATGGCACGTCCATGATGATAAAATTGTATCGCACGCGCAGCGCTTCAATCAGCCGCCGCGCAGCACCTGGGGCGTAATTCAGGGGCTCGCTGAGCTTTTCCTCGGAGGCCAGGACCTGCAGACGTTCAGACACCGCCTGTGCCGCGCGTTCGACGAAAAGCGGGTCGATGCGGTCCGGCGATTCCAACGCCATGCGCAGGCCGGGGCCGGTTTTGCCGCCAAGCAGCAACGCGCCCGAGCCCATATGCAGGTCGGATTCCAAAAACACCGTGTGGCGCTTGGCGATAACGCCGAGCAGCCAGGCAAGATTGCCGGCAATGGTCGTGGCGCCGACACCGCCGCGGGCTCCCATGAGCGCGATAACGCGCCCGCCACGGGCGGCGTCGTGGCCGATGGTTTTGCGTGTGACGAGCGGTGCGAAATGCCGCGCCACAGCCTCGCGCGTGATGGGTTTGAAAATATATTCCATCACCCCCATGCCGCGAGTGATGTGCCGATAGAAATCGACATCATCGGTATCGCCGATCACCAGCACGCGCACACCAGGTTCAACAACGTCCGAAAGCTCGCCCAGCGCATGGAGCGGCTGGTCTTCCCCCGCGATATCGACAATCAACACTTCCGGCGTTTGCAGCTTCGCCATCGCCGCGATGGCGGTGCGGATCGTGCCACGGCGGATATCCATGCCGTTTGCGACCAGGTCGCCCAGCCCGTCGCGCAATACCTGCTCCGTCGTCGCATCGCCTAAAAAAGCGAGCACGGTCAAACGGTCGGGCCGGCTCATCAGGCCGCCCTCGGGCGATGTCGCGCGCGAACCTTGTTGGTTCATTCGGGTTTCCTCGTTGTTATTGGCTGCTAATCGATGTGGCGGTGTTGGTGATTGTGGTCGGCGTCTGGAGCCCGGCGGCGGTGCCGGCGCCGTTGGCGCCGAGCGCCTTGTCGATCGCCGCGGAGGCCGCCACGCCATTCGATGTCGCCTCCGATTGTCCGCTGATCAGATCGGACGGGTTCGCCACCTGCTGCGCGATGGTTTCGTTGGAAGCGCCAGTTGCCGACCAGTTCCCAGGGCGTTGAAAGGGATCGAACGCGCCGACGCAACCGGTCAGGGTCAACAGCGTCAGGCAAAAACAAAAGAAGATTCCAAGGCGCATGGAAGCGGATCCTCTCACTGAACCATGAATCCGGCATCGCCCGGGATCGTCGTTTGGGCAGTGTCGGTGCCGTTATCGCGGAGCAAGAGGATACGCTGCAGATCGTTCGGCGGCGTCCATCCATCATCGGGCGAGGTCAGCAACCCTGGCTGGTTGACTGGGTTGACGATGTACGGCGTCACGGTGATGACCAGTTCCTGCTGCATGCGCTGAAACGCATCGCCCCGGAACAGCGCACCGACCAGCGGCACCTCGCTGAGCCCCGGGACGCCGTTATCCGTTTGGTTCGTCGTGTCCTGCAAAAGCCCAGCCATCGCCATCCCCTGCCCGCTGCCAAGAATCACGGTCGACGACGCGGTGGCGATGTTCACCGATGGCACCGCAAAGGCCTGGTTCGTGGCACCGGATGAGATGATCGCGGAATTTGCCGTGCTGATCGAGCTTAATTGGGGCGACACTTGCAATGCGATGCGGCCATCGGAAAATACCGTCGGCGTGAAGGTTAAAAGCACGCCGTAGCTTTTATAGGAAACGCTCACCTCGTTATTGCCCGAGCTTACCGGGATTGGAAACTGACCGCCGACCTGGAAGCTTGCCTGCGTACCGCTCAGCGTCGTCAGCGTCGGCTCGGCCAGGACATGTGCGAGATTATCCGCCGCCAGCGCATCGACAACGCCTTCGAACGTGCCGCCCGGAAAGGTCACGCCGACCGTACCCGGCGTGGTGCCGGAGAACGAGGCAGGCGAAGAGGCGCTGGTGCCGGTCAATTGGAATTTGCCGATCTGGATCGCGCTGGTCCCGACGGAGCTCCAGTCGATACCAAGTTCGCGGGTGACGGTGCGCGACATCGACGCGATGCGGACTTTCAGCTCGACCTGGATCGGCTCGCGAACCTCGAGATCGTTGAGCGCCGTGCCGTTCGGCGAAATCAGCTTCGCCTGGTTCATCACGTCATTGGCTTCTTCGGGTGTCTGCACGGTGCCGCGCACGATCATGCCGCCCTGCTCGCTCTCCGCCGTTACGCCGTCGCCTGGGGCGGAAGCCTGCGCCTGAGCTTGCAGACGGTTGTCGCTATACGCCGAGGGGCCGACCGAAACCGAGTACTGCGCGATCAGCTTGCCGGCGGTGTCGGTTGCAACGATCGTAGTTTGCCCCAGCCCCTTGCCGAACACAAAAAGTGTATTCGGGCTGGCCGGGCGAACCTCGACGACCGAAGGATCGGCCGCGAAGATATTGTCGACCGGATGAGGCAGCTTGATAAGTTTACCCGAACCTTTGGCAATTGAAATGCCGCCGTAATAGGCCGGCCCGGTCGCCGTGACGGTTTGCGAGGGAACCGCACCGTCAAGTTCCGCCGGTTGTTGCTGGGCGAATGCCAGGCTCGGCGTCAGCCCAAGGCCGGTTGCCGCGAGAAGCGAGAAGAGGCGAGGTTTCAGAAAAGCACTCATTAGAAATTATAATCCTGTCCGTCAGGGGTGCCCTGGAAGACGTGAACGGTTGAGACCTGCGGCAGGGTGGGATGGGTATTGGCCAAAGCGGGCGAGACGTCGCCCGACCAAACCGGCTCTGGCGGCGCGTTGCTGGCCTGCGCGCCACCGGGTTGGGACTGAGCGGAATGGACGATGAGCGATAATTTGCCGAGATTGGTGGCAACGAGGCAGCGCGAGGCCTGATCTGGTGTCACCTCCAGCGTCACGGTCTGCACGGGCGGTCCGCCATTCGGGCCGTTCGTCGCGTCCTTGACCAATTCAGCTCCGGTCGCGATGACCCGCACGTCGCTCAGGACCACCTCGGCGGCGATGCTCTTATCCTCCGGCGCACCGCTGATGGTTTGGGTCAGCAGCACATCGACATGATCCCCGGGCCAGATCAACCCGTTGGCATCTGTCACGGCATCCACGGCCACGGTGACCGCGCGCATGCCCGGTGCGAGAACCGCGGCGAGAAACCCGTGATCGCCCGGATGGATCACCGAATTTTCCAGGATCGGCGCGCCCGGCGCCATGGAAGCCCGCACCATGGAACCGATCAGGCTGGAACGATTCTCTGGCGTGTCCGCAAGGGCGCCGACGGGTGCTGCATTTTGCAGCACGGCACCCGTGGTGATGTTGGAGGGCTGGAGGAGGCTCCCGCCTTGAAGCTGGTCGGCCGCCTCCAGGATCTGCTCGGTTTGCGGTTTTGGCGCCGCAGCGGCTGCCGGCTGCTGCCGCGACTGGTTCAGGATGGAATATGCAAAAATCAGGACCGCGATCAGCGCTGCGACCAAAACCCCGAAAATGCCGAGACGGAATATCATGTGTTACCTAGCGCTGAAGGAAAGAGGCAGGAGCGTGACGATCGCGCCGCCGGCGATCGCACACGCATATGGCAGGGGCGCCCGCCGGCCGATTCGCCAAGCTTCCGCGCGCAGAACCCGCGCAACGCACCCGTTGGGCCGCGACGCGCTCGGCTTGCGCACCCAAAGGCGAAGCGAGAGATAGAAAATCGCTAAGAGGCCGCCGAAGACGACGACGCGCAGAACAAAATCGAGTTCGGGCTGCAGCATTGGCGGGATGAGCAGCGCGGTGGCCGCCCAAAGCTTAACGTCCCCGCCCCCCATGGCGCCGAGCAGCCAGATGACAAACAGAATGGCAAAAGTTAGAGCAGCGACCATCCCCCCGCTGAGCAGGGAATGGTCGATCAGCCTTGCGCATATGCCGATGAAAGCAAGGACTGCCGGCAACCAGTTCGGCACGGTCCGCGCGGCAATATCATGCAAAGCCGCATAAAGAAGCAAGGCAGTGGCGATTATCGTCAACCCCGCAGTCACCATGCTCCCGCCCAAACATACTGACGCATCGTTACCCAGCATCCTTCATCAAAGCCATTCAACCATTCGAATGGGTGCGGTCCCACCTAACCATTTTTACATATTTTAGCCGAAATAGACTATGTTCTTATTAAAGAATTCGACTGTGTTTTTCGGGTTCACCGAAAGACGCGGCAGAACGCAAAACGGCCGGCGAGGCTTCCCTGCCGGCCGCCTTTCCACAAAACGAAAATTCGCAGAGCGAATTAGAGTTCGGAGGAAATGTTTGTAAATGTCGAGCTGATCTTAGTTCCCAGCGCACTAACACCGCCGATGATGACGACGGCGATCAGAGCGGCGATCAACGCGTATTCGATCGCGGTGACGGCGCGCTTGTCGAACTTCAGTTCGTTCAGCTTGGCGGCGAGCGCGGTGCGCACATAATTCACGAGCATGTACAATCCTTTTCAGAGTAACGAGTTAACTGCAGCTAACGGCTTCGCCTGAGCAACAAATACGGAAGATGAAAATACGTTAATCTTTCGTCCACCACGCTAACCCCGGCAGGCTTGGCGCTTAATACACGGAATTTAGGGGATTTTGTCAAACACTTGTTGCAGCATCAGGATGCGTCGTTAATTTTTTTGGTCGATTTAATTAATATTGCAAACCGAACGCGCCACGAGGCTCCTAAGTTTTCATCTAAATCGGAGGAGTTGCTCGAAAAATTGGATTTGTTTGGATTTTTGTCAAATACGCTCACTTTTTTGTTCAGGTAGTGTCCCTGGTCGTGGTGGACTTTTGGAATTCATAACGGTGTAGATATGGGTGGCCATCGGATCGGTGGGGTACGGTGGAGTTGCGAGACTTCAACCTGAACCTGGAGAACCCGATGACCGAGGAGAGATTACCGCTTGCCGAGCTTTTGGCGAAGGCCGGCGACGGCGATTTTCTACGGAGCGTGGCGGAGGCGGTGCTGCAGATGCTCATGGAAGCGGATGTCGAAGGTTTGATCGGGGCTGGCCGCTATGAGCGCCAGGGGGATCGCGCGACCTACCGCAATGGCTATCGCGAGCGGGCGCTGGATACCCGTCTGGGCAGCCTGCAATTACGGATCCCGAAGCTGCGGCAAGGCAGTTACTTCCCGCCCTTCCTGGAAGCGCGCCGGACTTCGGAGAAGGCACTGGTGGCGGTGATCCAGGAAGCCTGGATCGGCGGCGTCTCGACCCGGCGGGTGGACGATCTGGTACAGGCAATGGGGCTGTCGGGGATCAGCAAGAGCTCGGTCTCCAAGCTGTGCAAGGATATCGACGAGCGGGTGAACGCCTTCCTCGACCGTCCGCTGGCTGGCGACTGGCCGTATCTGTGGCTTGACGCGACCTATCTCAAACAGCGTGAGGGCGGACGCATCGTCTCGGTCGCGGCCATAATCGCTGTGGCGGTGAACACCGAGGGACGGCGTGAGATCGTCGGCCTGCACATCGGCCCGTCCGAGGCCGAAACCTTCTGGGCCAGTTTTCTCAAGAGCCTGGTGCGGCGCGGCTTGCGCGGCGTGAAGCTGGTGATCTCCGATGCGCATGAAGGGCTGAAGGCGGCGATCCGGCGCGTGATGGGGGCTTCCTGGCAACGCTGCCGGGTGCACTGGATGCGCAACGCACTGGCCTACGTGCCGAAAGCGCAGCAGAGCATGGCGGCCGCCGCGTTGCGCCAGGCGTTCATCCAACCCGATCGGACCAGCGCCAGCCAGACGCTCCGCCATGTCGCCGATCAGCTCCGGAGCAAATGGCCAAAACTCGCCGTCTTCATCGACGACAGCGAAACCGACGTGCTGGCCCACATGGATTTTCCGGCCCAGCACCGGACCAAGATCCACAGCACCAACCCGCTGGAACGCCTGAATAAGGAGGTCAAACGCCGCGCCGATGTCGTGGGAATCTTTCCCAATGAGGGATCGATTATCCGCCTGATCGGCGCCGTGCTGTTGGAAGCCAATGACGAATGGCAGACGCAAAACCGCTACATGCAGACCGAAGCCATGGCCGAGTTCGCGCCAACTTTGCTCGATGCCAAAAACGTCGAAATTACCACCGCCGCCGCATGATCAATGGCCCGCTCTTTTACACACCAATTTCCACCACGTTGACGGACGCTATCTTTGTTTTCATCCCTTAAGGTTGGGAAGCATATATTCATGGACCCCTCGTCCCACGAGGCATTTGGTGCGAAGCCATCATGAATTTACGGTTATATTTTGTGGCGCAGATCCTCTACGCTGCGGATCTCCTTGACGGAACAGCCCCCGAAAGCCGTGGGCTAGTCCCACCGAAAGGCTGTCGGGGACGTTGACCTCTCCGTGCGTCAGAGTTCCGAACTAATCGTATAGAAAGTGGGCGCGAGATGCGGGCCGATGGTCGCCACGCTCGTGATCAATGCAACCACCATGATTCCGGCGATCATGGCATATTCAATGGCCGTGACCCCCCGCTGGTCGCGCAGCAGGAGCGCCGGCTGCCGATAGGGGTAATGCGCGAGAGCGTGCCCGAGCCGGATCAAAAACATTCACTATCTCCACAAAAACAGCGCGTCGCACAATATTGAGCGTAGCCACGCCATAAACCACAGCCATTGCGATGGCAAAAGGTTTGTCCCGAAGCTGTTTGAGAAGATGTGGTGCGGGCGGTCGGAATCGAACCGACACTCTGTCACCAGAACCGGATTTTGAGTCCGGCGCGTCTACCAGTTCCACCACGCCCGCGTACCGCCTCCTCTGTAGGGGAGCCGGAGCACGAAATCAACTCAGGGCGACTTGCGTCCATCCTCAGCATTGGTTATACGCCCGTCACCGGTCCCGAATAGCTCAGCTGGTAGAGCAAGCGACTGTTAATCGCTCGGTCGTAGGTTCGAGTCCTACTTCGGGAGCCAGGTTTTTTCCTTCATCATATCGGTGCCAAGCGCAGAATTCACCCACACGTCTTGCGTGTGCGTTTGGCATTATAGTGGCAAAATATCCGCAGAAATCCTTGGGATTTTTCGTTTGTGCCGGGATCGCACCACGCGATCTTATCGTGTTGTCCCGCTGGCGTGGGGTCTGTGCGGCTATATCCCTATCGCTCGGCCGACACTTGGATCGTGAGAATCGGGAAATGACGATCTCCCACCAAAATGCAGATTGCGTTGCCTTTTTTGCTTGAGCGGTGCGATTTTTAGCCCCCCTAAGCCCGATTCGGCGGGAAATACCGTTAGAGGTCGTCAAAATATTATGCGAATCGGATAGTCCGGGTGACGCCAAAAAATCTACGACAGGCGGCCGTCCCCTTTGGCGTGCGGCTTAGTTACCTGGAAGCCCGCCTCCGATTCGCGCGCCGCCCCGGGCGTGCTGACGGGATACCCCACAAAAGCCTTCGTCATGGCGGCCGCCATGGCACGCCAATCCGCTGGCACGTCTACCGGCGGTGCAATGGGAATCACCTCGCCTGAGGCGAGCAGGGTCGCAGTCATGTCCAGAAGCGCCTGGGCGATTGCCGGCGCGGTCGGCTCGCATAGCAGCGCCTGCGGCAAATCACCGAGTTGCTCGGGCAGGCCACCGACATTTGTCGACAATACATGCCGCCCCGCCGCGATCGCGAGCGCCGCAACGCCGGATTGGCTGGCCTCCCTGTAGGGTAGCACCACGGCATCCGACCATCCGAGCAGGTCCGGGAGTTCCTGGTCCCGAAACCATCGCTGTTCCACCACGATTCCGGGCATCGCCTTTAACCGCTCGAGACTCTGCGAATTCTGGCCATCGCCGCAAATACGCAACTCGAACGGGCGCTCCGGCCCGATGATGGCGAGCGCCTCGGCCAATAGGTCCAGCCCTTTATAGGGCAGTAGCCGGCCAAAATAGAGGAAGCGCGGCGGCCCGTTTCGGATCGACCCTGCCGCAGCATGGCCCAAGCTGATCGGGGGAAGCCAAAGCTTTATCACCTGCTGCCCATTGCGGCCAAAACCCTGGCGCAGCAAGTCGGCTTCCACATGCCGCGTTAACGGAAATAGCCAGCGCGCGCCGCGCAATAACCGCCGCTGGCCAAGTGCCCGAAAACTCAGATTGTCACCTGGATGCGCCTGGGCATCGTGTACAAACACGGCATAGTCGATCCTGGCGCGGCGCAAGGCGGAGATCATGCGCGAATCGAGCAGAGCCGGCATGGCGCAGATGGCGATATCCGGCGGATCCTGCGTCAGATGTTGGAGGGTGCGGCCTGCGACGAAGGGGGTGGCCATGCGCTGGAGAATAAAACCGAGCGCGCTGCCATAGGTATTTTCCTTCCAGTCACACTCCAACACCTCCGGCCCGCTGAGAATTTCAGCGCTGGCCGCGATGGAGAGCCGCGCACTAACCCCCGGGAGCGCCCTTAAGGCCGTCGCCAGCCGCGCCGCGAAAATGGGCCCGGCACCGCGTCTTCCCCAGTGCCAGACCAACAGCTTCATGCGATTCCGCTCGCGCCAAGGGCTGCCAAAACCGGCTCCGCCCCAAGCATTTTTTGGGCATGGGCCTGACCCGCGGCTGCAAGCGCCTGGCGTGCTTCGGCATGGTCAGCCAGAAAACGGAGTTGTGCTGCGGCATCCTCGGTATCCGGATCAGCCCAAAACGCGTTGGGCAACTGATAGGTCCCCCGCGGGTCCAGCACCGGAATCATCCGATGCGAAACCAGCGCTGCAGTGTCGCGGGTCATAAAGGCGAGATTGCCCGACCAGCCCGTGGCGACGACCGCCCTTCCCAGCAGCATGGCGGCGGCGGGCACAAGGCCGAAGCCTTCCGAACGGTGCAGCGAAAGGACGATATCGCTCGCCGCGATCAGGCCCCGCAATTGCGGTTCCGGGAGATTGCCGGTGAGCAGACGGATATTGGCCGCATCGCCGATGGCTTGCGCGATGATGCGCAGATCCTCCGGATACGCTTCCGTTCCGGAGAGCTTGAGGACGAATAAATGCTCCCGGCTGGCACCGAAGGCCGCCTTGAAGGCCGCGATCGCCCCCAGCGGGTTTTTCCGCACCATGCTCGAGGCCAGATTGAAAATGGTGAGCACGACCAGCGCATCCGTCGGCAGACCAAAACTCGCGCGGTCGCCGTGCGCCGGCAGATCCACCGCGGCGAGCGGGTATGGTACCACCCGCACCCGCCCGGGTGCGAGATGCTCAAGGGCATCGGCGGTGAATTGCGAGGGGGCCCAGATTTCGTGGACGAACGCAGCGCCGTCGCGCCAGGTTCTGGGGACGACCGGCAATTCCCAGGCCCACATGCCGATCATCCGGCGCCCGGCAATGAAACGCCTGGGCAAGCGCAATAAGCCCACCGGCAGAATGGGCGCATTGACCACCGCCAGCAACGCCGCATCCGGCGGAACCGCAACCTCCTGCACATCCACCACGCTGGGCAGGCCGAGCGGCACGAGCCCGCGCGCCAGGCCATTCGCTGCGAGCACCGTGTGCAGGATCCTGGCACTTTCGGCCAAACCATTTGGACCATGGACATCGCCCGCCACGATGACTCCAGGGCTGGACTTGGGCGGAAACCGGTCAGGTTTACGGGCAATGCCAGCCGCCAGCCCGGTCATCGCCCTGTTGCGAAATGTCTTCGGCAAGAGCCGCCAAGCTGCGTGGCCCGCCTTGATGATGTCGCTTTTTCCAGCTTTCATTACGGTTATAACCGCGCAGAAGAACGTAAACCCGTCAAGTCCTGGCGATTATATATCGTTCCGCATCAAAAAGCTCATGCGTCTAAGGCGCAGAAAAATCTTTCCCCGCGCAATAATGCCGGATATAGGGCGCAAATTGGGGCTGCAGCGCTTGGACACTGACATGGAAGGCCTCAAGCGAATATGGCTTGTGCCGGGCATAGCCACCGCGCGGACGGGACGCAATTTTCTCGGATATGGCCGCCTGCGCCTCGGCGCTGAAGGTTAGGCCAAAATGCGAATAGATCCGCTCGACCGCGGCCAAAGGTGCTCCCGTCAGTTCCGCGTAATGCAGATGAATTTTCCGCTCCGGGGCGACATCCCCGCGTTGATCGAATTGCAGCAGCAAATTCGCTCCCTCGATCCAACGGGCGGTCACCTGGGCACCGATTTCGGCCGGATCAATATTTCTCAGGAACGGCTTGCGCAGCACCTCGGTCAAACGCGCCACCGATGCCAGAACGGCAATCGGGTCCCGATGCACCACGACAAACCGGGCATCCGGGTAGGTTTTCAGGATCGCATCCAGGGAGAAAGTATGGTCCGGGCATTTCAGCACCCAGCGCGAGGGCACGCCGTTTTGCAGATATTGCAAAAAGCGGAGATGGAAGGCGAAAGCCTCGTCATGACCATGCCCTTCCAGCCAGGAAAAATATTCCGGGATGCGGTAGGTCGTGTCGAAGCGCAGGCTCTGGAACACATGCGCGGTAATTTCGCTGCATTCCTGCGGGCTATCGGCCGTGATCGGATGCAGATCGGAAAACCCAGGTGCCAAGCCATTGAAAATCTTGAGCTGCCGGTCGACAGCGCGGGCCGATTTATCCTCTGCCGGGTTAAAATCGACCGGGCGAGGAGCCGGATAAATCGTCTGCCAGTTGCGGGGCACCAGATTCTCCGCATCCTCGGCCATCAGGCCATGCAGAAAGGTGGTGCCGCTGCGCGGCAGGCCAAGGATAAAAATCGGCGCTTCTACCGGCGCCTGGCCGAGGGCCGGGTTTGCGCGATGGGCCGCCTCGATCAGCTCGGCGTTGCGCAGCAGCCGGATCATGTCCCAGCGCAGTGACAGCCGGCCGAAAAAGCTGAGATCGGAATCCGCTTTGAGCGCTGCAATCAATTGGCGCAGGCCCGCGCGTGAGGCCGCATCCGGATTGGCTCCGGATGCGGCGATCAGCCTGTCGGGCGCCATCCCAGGCAACAGCGCCTCTGGCACCACCGTATCGGCGATGCCAAAGAGCTTGCTCAGGGCCTGGTAGGGCCAGGACATTAGTGCGGTTTGCGTTCGATCAGTTCGATCTTGTAGCCGTCCGGATCGTCGATGAACGCGATGACGGTGGTGCCGAACTTTACCGGCCCGGGTTCACGCGAGATCTTCACGCCAGCCTGGCGCAGCTTGTCGCAGGTGGCGTAGATGTCCGGCACGCCCAAAGCGAGATGGCCGAACGCCGTGCCGAGTTCGTAATCATCCTTGCCCCAATTATAGGTGAGTTCAAGCACGGTATTGCTCGTCTCATCACCATAACCGACGAAAACCAGGGTGTATTTGCCATCCGGCACTTCCGTGCGGCGCAGCTCTTTCATGCCCAGCAGGTTGGTGTAGAATTTTACGCTGGCATCGAGGTCGCGGACGCGCAGCATGGTGTGGAGATAGGTGAAATCTTCGCTCATATTTGGCCTCTCTGTTATGGATTTACGCCAAGGAGAAACATCCCCGCGGCGTCGGCTGCTTCAATCATTAACGCTCTGTTGGCCAAGATAGTGCCGCCCGCCTCGAATGCTACGCCGAGCAGTCCAGCCTCCTGAGCATATCTGATCGTCGCCAAGCCAATGGTGGGCATATCGGCCCGGCGTTCCTGCCCGGGCTTAGCAAGCTTGACCAGTACACCCGCCGGACCGGGACGGGCAAGTCCCAGGATACGCGCCAGCATGGCATCGGTTCCCTCGACCGCTTCCACCGCCAAAACGATTCCCTGCTGCACGACGCAAGCCTGGCCAACATCTGCAGCGCCGATAATTTTCAGCACCTCGATGCCACGCTGAACATCGGCCATCGCCCGCGCATCCGGGGCCGTGCGGGTGAGCAGGCCAGGTGGGCCCAGCACGTCGCTCACGATGTCATGCGCGCCGAGCACGCGAAATCCATCCTCGCTCAACACGCGCACCACCGCCGCGAGCAACCCGTCATCCCCGGCAAAGGCCGCACGTCCGACTTTGGCGAGGAGTTTGGCCCCCTCTGCATCCGGGCGAAGGGCCAGGAACGAGGGGCGCTTCACCGGGCCGATCATGACAATATCGATACAGCCATTCTCACGCAGCGCCTGACGAATGGCGCCAATGGCGCCGAGGCGGAAAAACCGATGCGGATAGGGCGCAACGACCTGCGGTTCGGCAAACCCTTCGAGCGCTGCGATAAAAACCGGGCGGCCCGCCGCCGCAGCCGCAGCCGCGACCTGCGCCGGCAAGGGGCCGCCGCCGGCGATAATCCCCAAAGGTGCCGCGCTCATGCGCCGGAAAGCCCCCTACCCTTCGCTCTCGCCATTGGCACCCGCAACCGTCGTGATCAGCCCATGGCGGCTCGGATTCGCGATAAAGGCCAGCATTTCAGCAATATACGGGTCAGCGCCGAATGCCTCCTGCGCTTGCGCCACGCGGGCTGCGAACACGCCAGGGCCGGAGAAAATAAATTTATGCGCCGACTGAATGTTTTGCAGTTGTGCGCGTTCCACGCCGCGGCGGCGCAGGCCGATGAGGTTGAGCCCCAGCATTTCGGCGCGCGGCCCAAAGACCCGGCAATAAGGCGTGACATCACGGGTCACCCCCGTGAGGCCGCCGACCATGGCGCCGGCGCCGACGCGGACGAATTGCAGCAAGGCCGCCGCACCGCCCAGAATGGCGCGATCGCCGATCTCGACATGCCCGCCCAGGACGACATTGTTGGACATGATCACGCCATCGCCCACCTGGCAGTCATGGGCGACATGGACCGTTGCCATCAGCAGGCAGTCGGCCCCGATACGCGTGGTGCCGGTGCCCGTCACCGTGCCGCGATGGATCGAGCCATGCTCACGGATTTGCGTGCGCGGGCCGATCACCGTCTCCGTATCCTCGCCGTTATACTTCAGGTCCTGCGGTGCAAGACCGACGGTGCAGAAGGGAAACAGTTTGGCGCCGGCGCCGATACGTGTGCGGCCATCCACCACCACATGGGAGACGAGTTCGACTCCGTCCTCCAGCACCACCTGACCGCCCACGATGCAGAACGGCCCAACTTTTACGCCAGCACCGAGGACGGCGGTTTCAGCAATGATGGCAGTGGGATGGATCATGGGGTTCAACGACTTCAACATTGGTTAAACGGACTTTCATTACGGCGTTCCTGTAGGGCCGCCGTGCTGGGCCGGCCAGACAATCATTGTATCGGACTATGTCCCATGATGACGCCCCGAGCCTTTGGTCAAACCGGTTTGACGTTGTCCATGATCATCGCCGTGATCGAAGCCTCGGCGACCACGACACCATCGACCCTGCCGACACCGGTGAAGCGCCAGACATTCCCGCGCCGGCGCTCCTTGGCGACGGTCAGGCGCAATTGGTCGCCAGGCGTTACGGGCTTGCGGAACTTCGCGTTCTCGACCGACATGAAATAGACGATCGGGGTGCCCGCATCAGGCCCCAGGGTGGAGATGACGAGACCAGCGGCGGTCTGCGCCATGCTCTCGATGATGAGCACGCCGGGCATGACCGGATGGCCGGGGAAATGCCCCTCGAAAAACTGCTCGTTCACCGAGACATTCTTGATCCCGACGGCGGAGTGGTCGTGACGCACGTCCACCAGCCGGTCGATCAGTAAAAAAGGATAGCGATGCGGGATCATCTTGAGCAATTGCTTGATCTCGATGAGGGGCACATCCACTGGCGGGAGATCAGATTGCACTGCGTCGACCATAGATTTTAATTGCCTGCTTTGGTTGGTTTCCGCCCAGCCTGGGCGAGTTTGCGGAGGGTGATAACCTCCCGGAAAAAGCTTTTAACATTCTGCGCGGGCGCGCCTAGCACTTCTTCGCCGGGACCGACATCCGCCATAACGCCGGATTGCGCGCCGATGCGTGCCCCGGCCCCGATGGTGAGATGGCCCGTAAGACCGGCCTGCGCTGCGATCATCACCTGCGGCCCGATCGTGGTCGAGCCCGAAACACCCGCCTGTGCGACGATGACCGCATTGGCGCCGATATTCACATTATGGCCGATCTGAACCAGGTTATCGATATGCACGCCCGGGCCGATCACGGTATCCTGGGCCGATCCACGATCGATGGTCGCATTCGCGCCGATCTCCGCGCCGTCACCGATCAGCACGCGGCCGAGTTGAGGGACAGGCGTGAAGCCAGTGCGGCCGATGGCAAAGCCAAACCCATCCTGACCGATCCGAGCCCCGGGATAGAGGACGACGCGATCGCCCAAAATCGCGTGCGAGACGGTCACCTGGGCATGGATGCGGCAATCCCGGCCGATGATCACCCCATCGGCGACATAGCTCAGCGGTCCGATGAGGGTGCCGGCACCGATGCGCACACAGGCGCCAATCACCGCACCGGCGCCGATTTCAGCGGTGGGATCGATGTCAGCGCTCGGATCGATGATCGCCTGGGGATGGATCCCGGCTCGCGCCTGCGCAAATGGATGGAACAGCGCGGAGACCTTGGCCCAGCCGACATAGGGTTCGGGCGTCACCAGGGCGACGGTGCCTTCTGGGACCTGCTGCGCGAAATCCGGGTGGAGAATGACCGCGCCGGCCTTCGTGCCGGGCAACAGGCCAGCGTAACGGCGGTTGTCGAGAAAACTTACATCTTCCGGCCCCGCCGTCTGCAGCGGGGCAACACCCACGATCAGACGCTCGGGGTCGGAAACCTCCGACCCCAGCAGCTTTGCGATGGTATGAAGAGCGTGGGGCCCGGTGCGCCGGAAGAAGCGGGCGTCACCGGGTTTATCAGTAGCAGACATAGTCTCTTACTGGCCTGCATCCTGGCCGTCGCCCTGGTCAGGCTGGGAAATCGCCATACCAGGCGTCACCACGCTTGGCGGCACGGTGACTGACGGCAGGAGCTTGTTGAGCTGGGCCACGACATCGTCCGTGATGTCGAACGCATTGACATTCAACGCAACCTGCTCGCGGTGCAGCACGAGATTCATGCCATGCGCCTGGGCTTCCTGGCGGATGATGCCGATCAACTCGGATTCAATTTGGCCAAGTGCCGCCTGACCGGAATTCTGGATCGCCTGATTGCGCTGCTCGAACTTGGTTTGGGTGGCGGCGATCTCGTTGCGCAGCGCCTGCTCCTTGGCTTCGAGCGCGGCATCGCTGAGCTTGCTGCGATCGGCGAGGATCCGGGCCTGCTCGGCCTGAATCTTCGCGCGGGCGCGCTGGGCGTCCTGGCCGAGCTCGGCCTGGCGCTCTTGAATAACCGCCTGCACGCCCTGGGCGGCAGTGGATTTCTGCATCACTTCCGGCACGCTGAGCACGCCGATGACCGCAACCGGCGGGGCCGCGGCTTTGGGCAGATCCGGCAGTTGCGGGATCGGCGGCATAGCCGCCTGCTGCGGGGCCGGGGCCTGAGCCGGGGCCTGCGGGGCGGGTTGCGGCACCGGGGCGGGTGCCGGGGCCGGTGCTGCGGCTGGCGCAGAATTCTGGCTCGGCGGCATGAAATAGCCCGGCGAGGATTGCGCGAAGGCCGACGGCGCCGCGCAGACGGCTGCCGCGATCAAAACCGGACGAAAACGTGACAAAACGGACACTTAGAACCTCGTACCAAAAGAAACGCGGAATTGCTGAACTTGATCGCCGGGCTGCTTCATAACCGGCTGCGCGATCGACAGGTTGATCAACCCGAACGGAGTATTCCACGATACGCCCACACCGGCGCCCATGCGCAGGGCGGTGCTGTCGGTGATGGGTTGCCCCTCGATCTCGCTGGCGCCGAACAGGGAGCCCATATCGACGAAGGCAAAACCGCTGACGCCGAGGTCCGGCGAGACCGGCAGCGGGAAGTGCAGCTCGGTCGATTGCGTCCACATGACACGCCCGCCTACCTGCTGCGTACCAAGCGTCGAATTTGCAAGCGTCGCAGGCCCGACACCGCCATCGGCGAAACCGCGCAGATTATCGCCGCCCAGGAAGAAGCGATCAACAATTTTATCCTGATACCCGAAAACCGGGATCAAATCGCCACCCGTGGCCGAGAATTTCAGCACCCAGGCCTTGGAGCCGAAAATACGCTCGAGCGGGATATAATAAGCGATGTCAGGGCTGAGGCGGATGTATTTCGCGGTACCGCCCAAGCCTGCGAAATCCGTGGTCAGATTGATTTCCAACCCGCTGGTCGGCGCGTTGTCGTCATCGACATAATCGAAGGACAAGGTCTGGCTGAGCTGGCTCAGGCTCGAGACCCCGGCCTCGTCCTCGATGTAAATGCTGGAGCCGGTCGGGATGTCGTACACGTCGCGTTCGCTCAGCGTGTAGGTGAACGTCTGGCGGACATGGTCGTTAAACCGGTAGCCCAAGCGCACATCGGCGCCGACATCACTTTCGGAATAGCTATAGCTCTGCGCCGCGGCCGTATAGGAATCGGTCACGGTGCGGAACAGATCGAACCCGGCGATCAGGTTGCGATCCAGGAAGTAGGGATCCGTCACGCCCAGATTAAGCTGCGTGCCGCGCTGTGCGAGCAAAGCGTTGATCGAGGCATCAACGCCGGTGCCCAGGAAGTTATTCTGGCTCAACCCGGCATTCAGCAGCGCGCCGAGGCTGGTCGAGTAGCCGCCGCCCAAGGAGAACTGGCCGGTCGCCTGCTCGGTAACGGCGGTTTTGAGGACAACCTGCTGCGGCGAGGAACCCGGCGACGAGGTGATCTTCTCATCCTTGAAGTAGCCGAGATCCTTCACTTTTGCCGTGGACGCGTCGATCTTGCTCTGGTTGTAGGCATCGCCCTCCGCCACCGTCAGCTCACGGCGGATGACCTTGTCCTCGGTCCGCGTATTCCCGGTAATATCGATTCGCTGAATATAGACACGCGGTCCGTTGACTACGTTCAGCACGATGTCGATGGTCTTGTGCTCCGGATCCGGCTTGACCTGCGGGTTCACGGTGGCGAATGCGTAACCAAGGTTGAGCGCACGGGTATTCAGCGCGTCCACGCCTTCTTGCAGCGCATCCCCGTCGAACCAATCGCCGGCCGCAAGCGGCACCAGACCCCGCAACTGCTTTGCCTGCAATGTACGAATGCCCGAGACGATTTTGATGCTGCCGACGCGATAACGCGGCCCCTCGAAGATATCGAAGGTCAGGTAGAAAGATTTACGATCCGGGCTCAGCTCCGCATTGGCGCTGAGGATATTCATATCGGCGTAGCCCTTGTGCAGGTAGAACTTGTGCAGAAGGTACTCGTCGTACTCGACACGGTCGGAATCGTATTGATCCGCGCTGGAAAGAAACCTGAACCAGGCATACTGGCGGGACGAGACCACGTCGCGCAGCGTGCTCTGGCTGAAATGTCGATTGCCGATGAAGGTGATGCGACTGATGAGCGTCTGCGTGCCATCCGTGCACTGGAACACAACATTCACCCGGTTGTCAGGCAATTTGATGATGTTCGGCGTAACGGTCGCGTTGAAATAGCCTTTTTTGGCGTACAGATCGAGTAACGTGCGGCGGTCCGCCTCGGCCGCTGCGGGGGTGAACACGGAACGCGACTTCAGGCTGATGGCCGCCTGCGCGTCCTTATCCGCAACCACTTTATTACCCGAGAACAGGACCTGATCGACCGTCGGATTCTCGACCACAGCGACATCCAGGTTGTTGCCATCCCGGGTGATCGACACCGACGAGAACAAGCCCGTGGCATACAGGGTTTTCAAGGACTCATTGATGCGCTGCGTATCGAACGGGTCACCCGGCTGCACCACCATATAGGACACAATAGTATCGGATTCGATACGGTGATTGCCCGAGACATTGATCGCCGCAATGCTGCCCCCACCCTGTACGGGTTGAGCCGCAGGCGCCCGCATGGGATGCGTTTGCGCAAGGCCATAAGGCGCGGAAACCAGTAAGGCAGGCAGAATACAGACGGAGGCCAGAAGGGCCGAGCGCGGCTTAAGCAACAATTAATCTCCCAAACCATACAGGCCTCCGGCGCGCCGGAGAATTTTCGCCTTGCGGGCTTTCGCACGAGCCGCGCCGCGGAGCAAGGTCGCGGCGATGTTCGACCTCGGTTAAGCGGCGGACAGGCCCGCCGGCGCTTAGCCGAACAGATGCGCGACCCAACTCACGGCGCCCAGCCGTGTCAGATCGTTGAAGGTCGTTACGACAAATAACGAAAGAATGATCGCAATGCCGATCCGCAGCCCCACATCCTGGGCCCGCGCCGGAATCGGCCGACGAAAGACAGCTTCCGCCGCGTAAAAAAGCAGATGCCCGCCATCCAGGATGGGAATCGGAATAAGATTGACCAGGCCAAGATTGATCGACAATAGCGCAACGAGGTTCACCAGGCTCACAAAGCCCAACGCCGCGACCTTGCCGGTGATCTGCGCGATGCCGAGCGGGCCGGCGAGGTCCTGCAGGCCCTGGCGATGCACCACGAGCTGGCCAATTCCGATGACGATGCTGCGCGCATCGTTCCAGGTTTCCACAGCCGCCGCCACAATCGCCTGAGGGGGCGAGAAAATGCTTGATCTGCGACTCGTCGCCGGCCACGCCCAGACGGCCAATTTTTTGCCCCCCTGCACCAGGTCGCCCAGAACAACCTGCTGGGTCATGATTTTGCCCTGACGGTTGAGCGTGAAGCTCAGCGTACCGTCAGGATGGGCCAGGATGATTTCCTGCATTTGCATGAAGTCGGTGATCTGCTTGCCCGCCACGCTCAGCACGCGATCTCCCGCTTGCAAACCGGCCGCGGCGGCCGGCGAGTTGGGCAAAATATCGCTGAGCACGGGTTGCACGACGCGCTGCCCGGCGGTCATGAACAGCAGGCTGAAACAGCACGAAGGCCAGGATCAGATTGGCCACCGGGCCGGCGCGACGATCAACGCCTTCGAGACCGAGCGATGCCGCCGGAGAACGACCCGGGCCGGGCCGGCGTGATCGTCTTGCTCGCCCCAACCCTGCATCTTCACATAGCCGCCCAGCGGAAGGGCTGAGATTTTCCACACCGTGCCGGATTTCTTGCTCGTCCAGGACAGCAAACTGGGGCCGAAGCCGATGGAAAATGCCTCCACGACCACGCCCTGGCTACGCGCGGCCAGGTAATGACCGAGTTCATGAAAGAACACGAGCACGCCGAGCATGACGATATACGCCAGAAGGGTGTGGAAGCTGTGGAGCATCAGGCGGCCTTCGCGGTGGCGAGTTGGCCGGCGGCGTGGCGCGCGGCGACATCAGCGCCAGCACGGCCTCCAGATCCGGCACCGCTGGGGCACCGAATTGCGCCAAGACGAAATCGACAATGCCCGCAATGTCCAGAAATCCGATCCTGCGCTCCAGGAATGCCGCCACGGCGATTTCATTGGCGGCATTCAGCACGGTCGGCGCCCCTGCCCCGGCGACCAGCGCCTCGCGGGCCAGGCGCAAGGCGGGAAAGCGGATTTCATCCGGTGCGCTGAAGTCCAGTCGGGCGATGGCGGCGAGGTCCAGCCTGGGGGCGGCGGTGGCGATGCGTTGCGGCCAGGCCAGCGTATGGGCGATGGGAATGCGCATGTCGGGCGAACCCAATTGCGCCAATACCGATCCATCCGCGTAGCAGACCATGCCGTGGATGACCGATTGCGGGTGAACGACGACCTCGATCCGCTCCGAGGGGAGGGAGAACAATCGCGCAGCTTCAATAACTTCCAAGCCTTTGTTCATCATCGTCGCGCTGTCGATCGAGATTTTTGCGCCCATCGACCAGACCGGATGGCGGAGCGCCGCTTCCGGGGTGATGGCGAGCATATCCTCGGTTTTGTAATTGCGGAACGGACCGCCGGAGGCCGTGAGGATGATCTTGTCGACTGCTTTGGCGTTGCCATCGGCCATCGCCTGCATGATCGCGTTATGTTCCGAATCGACCGGCAGCAGAGTCGCCTTCGCATCGGCAACGGCGCGCAGAAAAACATCGCCGGCCGAGACCAATGCCTCTTTGTTGGCGAAAGCGATCGTGCCGCCATGCTTGACCGCAGCCAGAGTCGGCTCCAGGCCAATAACCCCGGTGATGGCCGACATCGTCCAATCCACCGGCATCGCCGCGGCTTCCAGCACCGCCTGCCGCCCCGCGGCGCATTGCAATCCGGTGCCGGCCAACGCCTCGCGCAGCGAAGCCGCGAGGGCTTCATCCGAAATGACGGTGAGTTCCGGCCGGAATTGGATCGCCTGCTCGGCGAGCAAGGCGACATTGCGGCCGCCGACCAATGCGCGGACGCGATAATTGCTCGGGTTTTCTGCTATAATATCAAGGGTTTGTGTGCCGACACTCCCAGTGGAGCCGAGCACGGACAATGATTTCAACCCCATAACGGCAAGCCTCCATGTACGCTGAGTGCCAAAATCGCGGCCACGGGTGCGGCTGCCAAAAATCCATCTAGCCGGTCGAACAAGCCGCCATGCCCCGGTATCGTCCGCCCAGAATCCTTCACGCCCAGTTTGCGCTTGATCGCACTCTCCAGCAAATCGCCCGCTTGTGCAAAAACGCTTAACACCATCGCCGGCCGGAAGTGCCGCGAATGCAATGCCATGCGCACCACCGGCCAGAAGCGCACCGGCAACCCCGCCAATGACCAGCCCGCCGAACGCGCCGCTCCAGGTTTTACCGGGGGAAATTTTCGGCGCCAGCTTCGCGCCACCGGCAATGCGCCCCACCAGATAGGCGCCGATATCCGTGCCCCAGATGATGACCGCCAGAAACAGGGTGTCCGACAGGCCATGATGGGGTTGCTGGCGTAGCCAGAGCAATGCGAACTCCACCGATCCCCGCATAGGGAATACCGGCCGCGGCAAACCGGCCGGCAGCCAGATACGCCACCGCCGTCATCACCGCGACGGCGAGAAGGCCCGGCAACCAGCCGCCCCGCACCTCGCAGACCCAGACGGCCAGCAGCAAGCAGGGCAACAGCCCGGATTTTGTGAGCTGGGCGAGGCGGCTCCACTCAAACCCCATGCCGATCAAGGTGGCGCCGACCAGCACATCCCAGGCGCGTCCGCCATGCCAGATGCAAAACAGCGCAACCGGGCCGAGGATCGCCGCCGATACAAAACGAAGCCCGAAATCCGACCAACGCGCGTTGCCGGCGTTGTTGCCTGCACGCACGACTTTAGACTGGGCGTGCGCCAAAGCGTCGCTCCCGCGTTGCAAATTCATCAATCGCCCGGGCAAAATCATCCATGCCAAAATCCGGCCATAATACCTCGGTGAAGATCATTTCGGCATAGGCCGTCTGCCAGAGCAGGAAATTCGAAATCCGCTTCTCGCCGCTGGTTCGGATCAGCAGGTCAGGGTCTGGAATGCCATCCGTTGCCAAAAAGGTCGCGAAGGTCCGCTCTGTCAGCGCCTCGGGCTGAACGCCCGCCGCGATCGCGCGACGCGCGGCCTCCACGATATCCGCCCGTCCTCCGTAAGAGAGCGCCATCACCAAGGTCAGCCGCGTGTTCTGCGCCGTTTTTGTTTCAGCGGCTTCCAGCTCCTCGGTCAGATTTGGACCGAAACGCTCGCGCTCGCCGATAATGCGCAGGCACACGCCCTTTTCGTGCAGCTCATTCAGTTCGCTGCGCAAATAGTGCTTTAGCAGGAAGGTAAGGTCGGCGACCTCCCCGGGCGGGCGCTGCCAGTTCTCCGAGGAGAAGGCGAACAAAGTGAGGTAGCGCACGCCATGACTGATTGCCGCCTCGATGACGCGACGGACAGCTTTTGCCCCCTCCCGGTGCCCGGCGACGCGCGGCAGGCCACGCGCCGTTGCCCAACGCCCATTGCCATCCATAATGATCGCGACATGGTCCGGAACCGGACGGAGCAAAATATCAGCCATTATACCTGGCGAATGTCCTTTTCTTTCTCAGCCAGGCTTTCATCGAGACGCTTGATGTAGCCATCGGTGAGCTTTTGCACCTGGTCGGACCAATCGCGCTCGTCGTCCTCGCTGATCTCGTGTTTCTTCTCCAGCGCCTTGATCTGCTCCATGCCGTCGCGCCGCACGCCGCGGACCGCGATACGGGCGTTCTCGGCATATTTGGCGGCGGTTTTGGCAAGCTCGTTGCGGCGCTCCTCGGTCAGCATGGGCAGCGGCACGCGGACCAACTGGCCATCCGGCTGCGGGATTCAGCCCAAGGCCGCAATCGCGAATCGCGGCGACCACGGAGTTGACCATCGAGCGGTCCCAGACCTGCACGGTCAGCATCCGCAATTCCGGCACCGCGATCGTGCCGACCTGGTTGATCGGCAACATCTGGCCATAAGCGTCAATCTTGACCGGCTCGAGCAGCGCCGGGCTGGCGCGCCCGGTGCGCAGGCCGCTGAATTCGCGCCGGAGCGCTTCCAGCGCGCCGTCCATGCGACGGGTAAGGTCCTGTTTGAGCGAAGAAATATCGGCAGGCATGTGTCCGTCCTTACTGTTTCGGTTCCATGATGCGGGTGAAGAGCCCTTGGCCGCGCATGACGGCGGCGAACGCTCCAGGCGCATGGATGTTGAAGACAATGATCGGCAATTTGTTCTCGCGCGAGAGGCTGATGGCTGCAGCATCCATCACATTCAGATCGCGCGCCAGCACATCGAGATAGGTCAACTCCTCAAAGCGCTTCGCATCGGCATCCTTGCGCGGGTCGGCCGAGTAGACGCC
Organism: uncultured Pseudomonadota bacterium; assembly: GCA_963737355.1. GTDB lineage: Bacteria > Pseudomonadota > Alphaproteobacteria > Acetobacterales > Acetobacteraceae > Acidocella. Next base: position 662,639 of record CAVTSC010000003.1, read on the forward strand.
ATCCACCTGGGTGCCCTTCAGCAAGGCGTCGCACTTCATCTCGGCGGCACGCAAGGCCGCAGCCGTGTCGGTCGTGAAAAACGGGTTGCCGGTCCCGGCGGCGAAGATCACCACCCTGCCCTTCTCCATATGCCGCTCCGCGCGGCGGCGGATATATGGCTCGCAGACCGAGGCCATGGGAATCGCCGATTGCACGCGCGTCGGCACGTCCAGCTTTTCCAGCGCCGACTGCATGGCAAGCGCGTTCATCACCGTGGCCAGCATGCCCATGTAATCGGCCTGGGCGCGGTCCATGCCGCCTGCAGCACCCGCTACGCCGCGGAAAATATTGCCGCCGCCGATGACGAGCGAGACCTCAACTCCCATGGACACGACATCCCCGATATCGGCCGCGATGGCGTTTACCGTCTCGGTATCCAGCCCGTAATCCCGCCGCCCCATCAGGGCCTCGCCGGAGACTTTCAACAGTACGCGTTTATATTGAGGAATCGGATTCATGAGACATCCATATATGATGAGGGCGGTTCAAGCTAAATGCCTGAGCCGCCCTTTATCAAGCACTACGCGTGATTTGGGTTAAACCCCGGCTGCCGCAGCAACCTCCGCGGCGAAATCGGTCGCTTCCTTCTCGATGCCTTCGCCGAGATGGAACCGCACGAAACGGGTGATCTTGGCGCCGGCCTTCTCGACCACAGCCTTCACCTTGCTCTCGCCGTCATGCACCCAGACCTGCTCGAGCAGCACAACGTCCTCGTAGTACTTCTTGATGCGGCCTTCCATCATCTTCTCGATGATGGCTTCAGGCTTGCCGGAGGCGCGCGCCTGCTCGGAGAGCACGTTTTTCTCACGCTCGAGCGCGGCAGGGTCGACTTCAGCCACGGTCAGGGCATCCGGGCGGGTTGCCGCGACATGCATGCCGATCTGACGGCCAAGCGCTTCGATCGCCTCGCCGGTCTGGCCTTCCAGCCCAACGATAACGCCGATCTTGCCCAGGCCCGGCTTCAGCGCGCCATGGATATAGGCGGCGGCAACGCCACCCGGCACGTCGATGACGGCAACGCGGCGAACCGTGAGGTTTTCACCGATCGTGGCAACCAGATGGACCAGCTCGTCGGCGACATTGCGCTCGCTGCCGGGATAAGCAGCGGCTTTCAGCGCCTCGACATCCTCGCCGGTGGTGAGGGCCAGCTTGGCGACGGTTTCGACGAAGCCCTGGAAGGCCTCGTTGCGGGCGACGAAATCCGTCTCCGCATTGATTTCGACCATCGCAACCTTGCCGGGGGCAACGGCGACGCCGACCAAGCCTTCGGAGGCGACGCGGCCGGATTTCTTGGCGGCAGCCGAGAGACCCTTCTTGCGCAGCCAGTCGATCGCGCCCTGGATGTCGCCATCGCTTTCCACCAGCGCCTTCTTGCAATCCATCATGCCAGCGCCGGTCGTCTCGCGCAGGTCTTTCACCAGCGCTGCGGTAATTTCAGCCATGTTTTCGCTCCTTAGGCTTTAACAGCAATCTCAGCTTCGGATTCCGGCAGCGCTTCCAGGATCGGCTCGGCGGCAGCACCCAGGTCGAGGCCGGAAGAGCCCAGCTCGGCGCTGATGCCATCCAGCACGGCGCCGGAGACCAGGTCGCAATAGGTCGTGATCGCGCGGATCGCGTCATCATTGCCCGGAACCGGGAAGGTGACGCCCGTGGGATCGGAGTTGGAGTCGAGGATCGCGATGACCGGGATGCCGAGCTTGTTGGCTTCCTCAACCGCGAGCTTCTCCTTATTGGTATCGATGATGAACAGGATGTCCGGCAGACCGCCCATGTCCTTGATACCGCCCAGCGCGCGTTCCAGCTTCTCGCGATCGCGCGTCAGGTTGAGAATTTCTTTCTTGGTCAGACCCTGGACTTCGCCGGCCAGCATCTCGTCCATCTGGCGCAGGCGCTTGATGGAGCCCGTGATGGTCTTCCAGTTGGTCAGCATGCCGCCCAACCAGCGGTGGTTGACGTAATACTGGCCGCAGCGCTGCGCGGACTCAGCAACGTAATCGGCCGCGGCGCGCTTGGTGCCGACGAACAGCACGCGGCCACCGCCGGCGGTCACGTCGCGCACGGCTTTGAGCGCACGCTCCAGCAGCGGCACGGTCTGCTGCAGGTCGATGATGTGCACCTGGTTGCGCACGCCAAACAGATACGGCGCCATGCGCGGATTCCAGCGGCGCGTATGATGGCCGAAATGCACGCCCAATTCGAGCAATTGTCGCAGGGAAACTTCAGGTAATGCCATAGCAAAACTTCTCCAAAATCCGGTTATACCTCCGCAGGGCCTGGCCTTACAGCACCGGACCATGGGTTTTACCCCAGGGAAGGCGCCCTGCGTGTGAATTATCGGCACCATGCCGATGCGCGCCGTATCGCAAAGATGCTCAGGAAAAGCAAGTATCGCGCCGCCGGCGGCCTGCATGAAAAAAGGCGGCTTGCGCCGCCTTTTTGGTCATTTAAGCCGGCAATTAAGCCAGTAATGGGCCCCAGGACGGGTCGGAACCGCCCGAAGGCGTCTCCACGAGCCGTTCATTAAATCCATCAATGCCGATGGTGACCAGCCGGGAACTATGCCCTTCCGCGGAGGGGGTTTCGCGATAGAACATGATCACGCGGCCATTCGGGCAGAAGGTCGCGCCCTCGACCAGGAAGCCCTGGCTTAGGATACGCTCGCCCGAACCGTCCGGCTGCATGACGCCGATGGAAAATCCGCCCGCCCCCCAGAAGGTGTAAGCGATGAGATCGCCGCGCGGCGACCATGCCGGCTCGGCATATTGCCCGGCGCCATAGCTGATGCGCTTGGCACCCGAGCCATCGGCATTCATGACAAAAAGCTGCTGGTTGCCGTCACGGTCCGAGTTGAAGACGATCTGGCTGCCATCCGGGGAATAGCAAGGCGTCACGTTGATCGAGGACGAATCGGTCAGCTCGGTCGACCCGCCGCCGCCCAGATCGACCTTCACGATGGCCGCACCGCCATTGCGCGAGACCGACAATAGGAGCGAATTGCCATCCGGTGAAAAACGCGGACCGATGGTCATGTCGCCGAAGGAACCGACTGGGCGACGCTCCCCAGTTTGCAGGTCGAACAGATAGACCCGGGGGTTGTTGTCCTCGAAGCTGACGAAGGCCAGCTGCTGGCGCGCCGGATTATATTGCGGGGAGAGCGCCATCGAGGAGCCGTCCGTCAGGAACTGGTTGTTCGCGCCGTCGTAATCCATCACCGCCAGGCGCCGCACCGGGCTGGAGACGGTGCCCGCCACGGAAATATACGCCACGCGGGAATCGAAATAGCCCTTTTCGCCGATCAACTGCTGGTAGACGACGTCGCCGATAATATGGCCGATGCGGCGCCAGTTCGCCGAGGTCGTCGTGTAGGCCGTGCCTTGCACTTGCTGCTGCTGCTGGACGTTCCACAACCGGAATTCCACGCGCAACTGCCCGCCGCCCTGGTCCGAGACATCCCCGGTTACCAGCGCCTGGGCGCCCAGGATGCTCCAATTCTGCCAGACCGGCGTGCCGTTGGCGATGGAATTGGGCACAAAGCTCGACGGATCGATGGTGCGGAACAGGCCGGAATGGCTGAGATCGTCGCTCAGCACACCGCTGATCTGGCCGCCAAGATCCGAAGCAGCGCCCGATCCGTCCGTGAAGGTCGCGATGGCAATGGGGATCGGCGCGTTCTGCGCGCCGGAGACATTGATCGCCGGGCCGTTATTGCTGGTGGGCGCGGGGGCGCCGCCCAGCGCGCTCTGGGCAAAGGCGCTGGGCGCGAACAGCGTCGCGGCACCGGTCCCGAGCAAGCCTCGGCGAGAGAAAGGCGGCATTTTGATATGCGTCATAAAAACCTCTTACGGTTTGAAATCGAATAGGAATGTCTGGTTGTGCCCGAGCATGTAGGAAGGCAGCGGCAGGGTTGCGCACTGATAATTCATCACGGCGTCCACCGCGCGGCTGGCAAAGGCATTGAAAATGGGATCCCCCATCTTGCCCTGATCCTGCGGCGCGACGGAAGCCTCGCGCACCGTGCCGGTGGCGTCTGTGGTCACCATCAGCTCGACGGAGAATGTGGAGAGCCCGGGCGCGCCCGAATCGACCGACCAGCATGGCCGGACATGGTTGCCTATGGCATCACGGTCCGCGCCGGAAAGCCTTGAATTTGCAGTACTTTGATTGCTACCCCCTCCATTCGGCGCGCCGCCCTGGTCCGGGTTGTAATGCGCGGTCGGGGGTTGCTGTTGCTTTTGCAGCGCCTGAAGTTTCAGCAATGTATTGAGCACGCTCTGGCTGAGCGGCGCTGGGGTTTTCACCACATGCTGCTGATGCGTCGGGCTCTGCGCCGGGGCGGGCGGCTGCGGCACGGGCGGCAGCGGCAGCTTGGGCTGTACCAGCGTGCTCGTGTTTTTTTGCGGCGGCTGGGGCGGTGGTGGCGGCGGCGTTGGGGCAGCCGTCGGCGTTTCCACCGGCGGGGGCGGCGGTGGGGCGGGCGCGGGCGGCGTTGGCAAAGCGGGTTTTTGCTCCGGTGCCGGCGGCGGCGGCGGCGGCGGTGGCGGCGGGGCGACGATGGGCTGCGGCTTCGGCTGCTTTTCCGCCAAATTGGCGTTGTTCACCGTCGGCGTGTTGGCGGGCGCCGGCACCTTGCCCGGCGCATTCGCCTGCTGCGGGGCGGAGGGGCCGACCAGATCCACGCTCACGCTCTCATCGGCCGAGGAATCGAGCTTGAGCGGCGGCAGCGTCACAATCGCCGCCACGACGATGGCCAGATGTAGCACAAAAGAAATGACCGCGCCGCGGCGCATACCCCGATCCACTATCTTACTCCTTACTGGCCCGGCGCGCTGGTCGGCTGCTGGGCCAGTAGTGCCACTTTCGTAAAGCCGCCTTGCGTGATGGTGGCCATCACCTGCAGCATCTCGCCATAGGTCACATCCTTATCCCCGCGCACGAATACCCGCTGGTCGGTATTGTTCTGAGAAATCTGCTGCAACGTGGCGACCAGATTGGTGAGTTGCACCTGCGAATTCTGCAGATAGATCTGATCCTGCGCATTCACCGTGATGGTAATGGGCTTGGCATCGGAATTCACCGGTTTCGCATTGGCCTGCGGCAGATTGACGTTGACGCCGGAGGTGATCATCGGCGCTGTGACCATGAACACGATCAGCAGCACCAGCATCACGTCCACCAGCGGAGTGACGTTGATCTCGGCCATCGGGCGATAGCGCCGGCGGCCGTTGCCAGGGCCGATCATGCCGCCGGCCATTTATTTGCGCTCCTCGGTCTGGCGCGACAGGATCGCGGAGAATTCCGAGCCAAAACCTTCCATGCGTCCGGCGAACCGGCCGAGATCGTTGCTGAGCTTGTTATAGGCCAGCACCGCGGGAATGGCGGCAACCAGGCCGATGGCGGTCGCGAACAGCGCCTCGGCAATGCCAGGGGCGACGACCGCAAGGTCGGTATTGTGCATCGCGGCGATCGCCGAGAAGGAGTGCATGATGCCCCAGACCGTGCCGAACAGGCCGACGAAGGGGGCGGTCGAACCCACCGAGGCGAGGAAGATCATATAGCGTTCCAGCCGGTCCATCTCGCGCATCACGGTCACGTTCATCGCCCGGTCGACACGCTCTTTCACGCCGGTATGGCCAATATCCATGCCGGAGATACGCACGGTGCGCTTCCACTCGCTCATCGCCGCGCCAAAGACGGCGGCGACCGGGTTGGTCGGGTCGGTTCCCTCGCGCTCATACAGCTCGTCCAGGCTGCCGCCGGACCAGAAAGCGTCTTCAAAGGCGGTGGCCTCGCGGTTGACGCGGCGGATCGAGAGCGATTTCTCGATGATGATCGCCCAGACCCACACGCTGGCCAGCAGCAGGATCAGCATGACCAGCTTGACGACGATATCGGCTTCCAGGAACAAGCCCCAGAGCGAAAGATTCGCCGAAGGCGCTGCCAATGCAGCCGTGTTTACCGTTTGATCCAAATTTTCACACCCCTATTTAAGACTTCAATCCAACGGCCCAGGCAGCCGGTATCCGAGCTGCCCGACCATCCGACGCGCGGACGCAACCCAGCCCGACCTCCAGCACAGCAAGCGAGTCGCTGTCTCGCCAGAAATGCTGAACAAGTGTTACTGATGCGCCATTCACCTCGGTTATCTCGGTTCGAATGCGAATCACCTCGTCCAGCCGCGCCGGGCGCTGATAATGTAAATTAACATGCCGCACCACAAATAAGACGCCATGCTCGGCCACCATCTGTGAATGTGGAATCCCACGTTCGCGCAACGCCTCGGCGCGGGCCCGCTCGGCAAAGGCGAGGTAGTTTGCGTGATAGACGATGCCGCCGGCATCGGTATCCTGGTAATAGACACGCAGTTCGTAGTCGTGAATCAAAATTCTGCACCATCCAATAAATCAAGCTGGTCCGGGCGATTTTGCGGTGGTTTCAAGCCTAGATGCCGCCATCCGGCATCGCCCAGCATGCGCCCCCGGCTCGTGCGGAGCAAAAATCCTTCCTGGATAAGGTAGGGCTCCACCACATCCTCCAGCGTATCGCGCGCCTCCGCCAGCGCGGCCGCCAGCGTTTCCACGCCAACCGGACCACCGTTGTGATGCTCGGCCAGGCGCTTGAGGTAGCGGATATCCATGGCATCCAGACCGAGATGATCGACATCCAGCCGCGTGAGCGCGGCATCGGCGACCTCTTGGTCGATGATCCCGGCACCCGCCACAGCGGCAAAATCACGGATGCGGCGCGTCAGCCGGCCGGCGATACGCGGCGTGCCGCGCGCCCGCCGGGCGATCTCCGCCGCCCCTTCCTGCATCAGGTTCATGCCGAGCTTCTCGCCCATGCGCAGGACGATTCGGGTCAGCTCCTCCGTGGTATAGAAAATCAGCCGCAGCGGAATCCCGAACCGGTCGCGCAGCGGCGTTGCCAGCAGCCCGGCGCGGGTGGTGGCGCCGACCAGGGTAAAAGGCGGCAAGTCAATCCGCACGGTACGCGCGCCGGGGCCCTCGCCGATGATCAGGTCGAGCTGGAAATCCTCCATCGCGGGATACAGGATCTCCTCGATGGCCGGTTGCAGGCGATGGATCTCGTCGATGAACAGCACGTCGCGCGGTTGCAGATTGGTCAGGATCGCCGCCAGGTCGCCGGATTTCTGGATGACCGGCCCGGAAGTCGCGCGAAACCCCACGCCGAGCTCGCGCGAGACGATCTGCGCCAGCGTGGTCTTCCCCAAGCCCGGCGGGCCGTGCAGCAGGACATGGTCGAGCGCCTCGCCACGGGATTTCGCGGCGGCGATAAAGATTTTCAAGTTCTCGCGGCTGGCTTGCTGGCCGGTGAAATCGTCCAGGCTTTGCGGGCGCAGCGTGGTTTCCACGGCGTCTTCCAACGCACGCTCGCCAGAGGTGATCCTCTCCTCGCTCATTTCGCCAATGCCTTCAGCCCGGCGCGGATCAGCACATCCAGGGCCGCGTCAGGGCCATGCTCGACGCCGGCACGCTCCAAAGCGGCCTCGGCCTCGGCACGGCGATAGCCGAGATTGGTCAGGGCGGAGAGCGCGTCGGTCATCGCCCCTTTCGGTGCGAAGACAATTGCCGCCGTGCCGCCGCCGGGCATGACACCGGCTTTCTCACGCAATTCCGTGCAAATGCGGATGGCAAGCTTAGGCCCGACGCCTGGGGTGCGGGTCAATGCCGATTTATCGCCGCTCGCGATTGCGGCGATGAGCTGGTCCGGCGACAGCGCTGAAAGCAATGCCAACCCCACCTTGGCCCCCACGCCCTGCACGGTGGTGAGGAGCCGGAACCAGTCCCGCTCGGCGCCGGTCGCAAAACCATAGAGCGAGATCGCATCCTCACGGACCTGGGTCTCGATCAGCAAGGTGGCGATCCCCTCATTGGGCAATTCCCCCAGCGTGCGGCTGGAGCAGAACACCAGATAGCCGACCCCGCCGACATCCATGATGCAGCGCCCGTCCTCGATCGCATCGACATTGCCGCGCAGCCTGGCGATCATGCGATTTGGCTCCGCAGCAGCGCATTGCTGGCCCGGCGATGGGCGTGGCAGATCGCCACCGCCAGCGCATCGGCCGCATCGGCGCGTTTTTGCACGGAGCCGGGCAACAGGCGGCGAACCATCAACCCGACCTGGGTTTTGTCCGCATTGCCGGTGCCGACCACCGAAAGCTTGACGGTTTTGGCGCCATATTCAAACACCGGCACGCCGACACGCGCAGGAGCGAGCAGTGCCACGCCGCGGGCATAGCCCAGCTTGAGCGTCGCGCTGCCGTTGCGGTTGACATAGGTTTCCTCCACCGCCGCCTCCTCAGGTTCGTAGCGCCGCAGGATGTCCGCCAATTCGTCGTCCAAGGCTTTCAGGCGCAACGGCACGTCGGAAATCTCCGCCGTCGAGATCACGCCATCGGCAATATGCCGAAGCCGGTTGCCATCAGATTCCAGAATGCCCCAGCCGGTGAAGCGCAAGCCCGGATCGATCCCGAGCAATCGGATCAAGCCGAGAGCTTCCGCATGATGTCCTCGGAAATCTCGAAATTCGCATAGACGTTCTGAACGTCGTCATCGTCCTCCAGCACATCGAGCAGCCTGAGCAGCGACGCGGCTTTTTCCTCTTCCAGCGCCGTGGTCATGTTCGGACGCCACTCGATCCTGGCCTCGGCCGGCTGGCCGAATTTCTGCTCCAGCGCGTCGCGCACCGCGAAAAATCCGTCCATGCCCACGGTCACTTCGTGGAATTCGGTATCGCTGGTGGCGTCATCGGCGCCGGCCTCGATGGCGGCTTCAAGCATCGTATCGGCATCCGCGACGCCGAGCGGATAGCGCACCACGCCCAGGCGGTTGAACATGAAGGAGACCGAGTTGGTCTCACCCAGCGCGCCGCCATGCTTGTTGAAGGCCGCGCGAATGACCGACGCAGTACGGTTGCGGTTATCCGTGAGGGCCTCAACAATGACGGCGACACCTGCAGGCCCATAGCCCTCGTAACGCACCGCCTCGTAATTATCCCCCTGCCCCACGCCGGATGCTTTCTTGATCGCGCGGTCGATCGCATCGCGCGTCATGTTCTGCTTCAGCCCGGCGGCTACCGCGGCGCGCAGCCGAGGGTTGGAGGCCACATCGGGCAACCCCTCGCGGGCGGAGACCGTGATCTCCCGGATGATTTTTGCAAAAATGCGGGCGCGCTTGGCGTCCTGCGCACCTTTGCGGTGCATGATGTTCTTAAATTGCGAATGTCCAGCCATTTGCGCTGTTTAGCAGCCCAAGCGCCGCGCCGGAAGCAGGCGATACATTATGCCAGCGCCACCGCCGGATTTCCGCGCCCGACACGGCGCCGAGGATCATGCGTTCCGGATCATCTCGCCTATTTTTGCCACCAGCATTTCCAAGGCGAACGGCTTGATGAGCATCGCCGTGCGGTCATCCCTATCCGCCGAGGCTGAGGCAGAATTTGCCGCATAGCCCGTCATGAACAGCACTTTCAGTCCCGGGCGCAGCTTCCGGCCGCCATGTGCCAACTTGCGGCCGTTTAAGCCGGGAAGCCCGATATCGGTGATCAACAGATCAATTCGCCGTTTGGATTCTAGGATACCCAGCCCGGAAGGACCGTCCTCGGCTTCAAGGGTCACATAGCCAAGGTTTTTCAGTGTTTCCACGACGAGCTCGCGCACGGCTGCCTCGTCCTCCACCACCAGCACGGTTGCTCCGCCGGCTTTCTCACTCGCCTGCGGTGATTTCTTGGCCGGCGCGACGGGTTCGCCCTCACCGCGATAACGCGGCAGAAACAGCTCGACGGTGGTCCCCTGGCCCGATTTGCTGTGGATGGTCAAATGGCCCTCGGATTGCCGAGCAAAGCCATAGACCATCGAAAGGCCAAGCCCGGCCCCCTGGCCAATCGGCTTGGTCGTAAAAAACGGTTCAAAGGCCCTTTCGATTGTATCCTGGGGCATTCCAATGCCCGTGTCGGTGACGCGGATGCAGACATAGTCGCCGGGTGCCACGTCGCATTGCCGGGCGAGAAAGGCATCATCGAGGTGCGAATTGATCGTCTCGATCGTCAGCGTACCCCCATTTTGCATCGCGTCGCGGGCATTGCTCGCGAGGTTCAGCAGCGCATGCTCGAGCTGGCCAGGATCGCACAAGGTCCGCCACAGCCCAGCCCCCAGAAGGAGTTCAACGTCGATCCGCTCGCCCATCGCGCGGCACAGCAGTTCATCCATCGATGCAAGCAGCGGATTCGCCGATACCGGGCGTGGATCAAGCGGCTGATGGCACGAGAAAGCAAGCAGCCGGTGTGTTAGAGCGGCGGCGCGGCTGGCAGTTGCCCTGGCACTGGCCACGAAGCGCTCCAGCTCGTTGAGTCGCCCTTGCGCGATGCGTGTCTGCATCAGCTCCAGGTTTCCGGTGATACCCTGAAGCAGGTTATTGAAATCATGCGCGATGCCGCCCGTGAGTTGGGCAAGCGCCTCCATCTTCTGGCGCTGGCGCAGCGCGGCTTCCGCAACATCCGCGTCTGCGGCAGCTTCGCGTTCCCGGCAGAGAATGTCCCCCTCCGGCGGCTGGCGATGATCCTTCATACGACAGCGCTCCACAAATTAGCGATGACCGCGATGGCCTGCATCCGCGCGAGGTGCGGCCACCGGCATATGGGCGCCAACGGATACCGTAAATTCCCGAACGGTCATGCAATCCTCAACGCTTTATCTATATTATGGGCCGAAACATGGATATATTATAATGAAATGTCAATTATTACGAATAAAGTACAAATTGGAGACCGCGTGCCTGACCAACCAATTCGGTTGGGGCGAGGCGATTCCGCCCCAATAGGAGACCGGCGAATCACGCGGCCGGAATGCCACAAAGCGCATAACCGCTCGGATCCCGAAGCGGGTCACTGCAGGGCGAAAATCGCGCCGATCTGCGCGAGCCAGCCCTCCCCACCCGCCCAAGAACCGCGGAAATCCTGGCCTGAACGCGGATCTGTCGCATGACCATCCAAATGCGTATGCCGATGCCGCCAACATCAGCGTTTCCTCGATCCAGACATCCGGCAACGCGGTTATCACCACGGGGTGATTGACAGCCTCCCCCGCCCCGGCCTATCGGATCGCTCACCGGGCGCGTAGCTCAGCGGTAGAGCATTCGCTTCACACGCGAAGGGTCACAGGTTCAATCCCTGTCGCGCCCACCATTTTCCCCCATGCACCGGTTGCGGTCCCATAGATGCCCGAGCGTTTGCTCGAACGGCGGCACTGATTGTGCCTTGCCGTATGTATCGCATCCTCCCGGTAATATTTCCTTCCCAGCGAGAATAAGAAGCATTGGCATCAACGCCGTTCCGCCAAGCAGCTTTTCCAAACAGAACAACGGCTCTTTCGGCAAAAAAATCGGGGCCGTAGGACCCCGATTCTTTAGTGGATCGAGGGGGAGCCCCCCTCGCCCTGGATTGCGTCGGTTTAGGCGGCCTTCGCCATGCCGCGCAGCACGTATTGCAGAATGCCGCCATGGCGATAGTAGTTCACCTCATCGGCCGTATCGACGCGGCAGAGCAGGTCCACCAGGTCCACGGTGCCATTGGCGCGCGTGATCGACAGTTTGATATCCATGCGCGGCGCGAGCTGGTCGAGACCCAGGATGTCGATGAGCTCATCGCCCTTGAGACCCAGCGTCTTGCGATCCATGCCCTCCTTGAAGGTCAGCGGCAGCACGCCCATGCCGACCAGGTTCGAGCGGTGAATACGCTCGAAGCTTTCGGTGATGACCGCCTTCACGCCTAACAGGAGCGTGCCCTTGGCTGCCCAGTCACGCGAGGAACCCGTGCCGTATTCCTTGCCGCCGAACACGACCAGCGGCACGCCTTCCTTCTTGTAACGCATCGCCGCGTCATAGATCGAAAGCACATCGCCGGACGGGAAGTGTTTCGTCATGCCGCCTTCGACGCCGTCCAGTATCTCATTCTTGATGCGGATGTTGGCGAAGGTGCCGCGCACCATCACATCGTCATTCCCACGGCGCGCGCCGTAGGAGTTGAAGTCCTTCTGCAGCACCTGATGCTGGCTGAGGAACTCACCCGCCGGACCGGATTTTTTGATATTGCCGGCCGGAGAGATGTGGTCGGTGGTGATGGAGTCACCCAGCAACGCCAGGACGCGCGCGCCCTTGATATCGCTGATCGGGGCGGGCTCCATCGTGATCCCTTCGAAATAAGGCGGGTTTTTCACATAGGTGGAGCCGGACGGCCAAGCATAGGTGTCGGTGCCGCCGGTGACTTCGATCGCCTGCCACTGCTTCGGCCCTTTGAAGACATCGCCGTAGCGCTCGAGGAACATTTCGCGCGTCACGATTGAATGCACGATGTCGTTGATTTCCTTGTTGGACGGCCAGATGTCCTTCAGGAACACATCGCGCCCATCCGTGCCTTTGCCGAGTGCGACGGTGGTGATGTCCTCGCGGATATTGCCGAACAGCGCGTAAGCAACCACCAGCGGCGGGCTGGCGAGGTAGTTGGCGCGCACGTTCGGATGCACGCGGCCCTCGAAGTTGCGGTTGCCCGACAGCACGGAAGCCGCCACCAGCTTGTTCGCCTCAATGGCTTCCGCAATCGCGTCATCCAGCGGACCGGAATTGCCGATGCAGGTCGTGCAGCCATAGCCGACGGTCTGGAAGCCCAGCGCGTCGAGGTCTTCGTTCAGTTTTGACTTTTCGAGGTATTCCGTGACCACCTGGCTGCCAGGGGCGAGCGAGGTTTTAACCCACGGCTTCGGCGTAAGGCCCAGAGCGCGCGCCTTGCGGGCGACCAGACCGGCTGCGACCAGCACGTAAGGGTTCGAGGTGTTGGTGCAGGAGGTGATCGCGGCAATCACCACGTCGCCATGGGTGATCGCGTAATCCTTGCCGGCAACCGCCGCCTTGGTGCCGACATCCGCGGCGGCAACGCCCAGGCTCTTGGTCAGCTCCGTGTTGAACGCGCTGGCGGCGTCCTTCAGCAGCACGCGGTCCTGCGGGCGCTTCGGACCGGCCAGCGAGGGCTGCACCGTGCCAAGGTCGAGTTCCAGCGTGTCGGTGAAGACCGGGTCCGCTGCCGTCCGCCACAGGCCCTGCGCCTTGGCATAGGCTTCCACGAGCTTAATGCGGTGCTCATCGCGGCCGGAGAGGCGCAGATAGCCGAGGGTGATGTCGTCCACGGGGAAGAAGCCGCAGGTCGCGCCATATTCCGGCGCCATGTTGGCGATCGTCGCACGGTCGGCCAGCGCCAGCTCGTCGAGCCCGCTGCCGTAGAATTCCACGAATTTGCCGACGACCTTTTTGTTGCGCAGCATCTGCGTCACGGTCAGCACGAGGTCCGTCGCCGTGGCGCCCTCAGGCAGCTTGCCGGTCAGCTTGAAGCCGATGACATCGGGGATCAGCATGGCGATCGGCTGGCCCAGCATGGCGGCCTCCGCCTCGATCCCGCCAACGCCCCAGCCCAGCACGCCCAGGCCGTTCACCATGGTGGTGTGGCTGTCCGTGCCGTACAGCGTGTCCGGATACACGTACGTGGCGCCGCCATTTTCGGAGGTCCAGGCGACTTGCGCCAGGTATTCCAGGTTCACCTGATGGCAAATGCCGGTATCGGGCGGCACGACTCGGAAGTTATCGAACGCTTCCTGGCCCCAGCGCAGGAAGCGGTAACGCTCGCCATTGCGGTCGAATTCCATCGCGATATTCTTGTCCAGCGCATCGGCCGAACCGGCGTAATCCACCATCACCGAGTGGTCGATCACCAGGTCGACAGGCACCAGCGGGTTCACTTTTTCCGGCTTGCCGCCGAGGCGCAGAATGCCATCGCGCATCGCGGCCAGATCGACGACGCCCGGAACGCCTGTAAAATCCTGCATCAGGATACGGGCAGGCTTGAACGGCACTTCCTTGGTGGAAGAGGCCTTTTCCAGCCAGCCGACAACCGCCTTCGCGTCGTCAACGGTATAGCTGCCGCCGTTCTCGAAGCGCAGAACGTTTTCCAGCAGCACTTTTAATGTTTTCGGAAGTTTAGAAATGTCGCCGAGGGCGTCCGCGGCCTCTGCCAGCGAGAAGTACTTGTAGTCCTTGCCCTCAACGGACAGTGTCTTAAGCGTTTTTAGGGTATCGTGGCCGATGGCTGTCATGGAGCAAAAACCTTTCTACTTATACCGCTTGTAGTTTGGGACGGCTTAAACCATAGCCCTATCAGTCCGTCCAATCCATGTCATAAGGATGCCCCTGCCCTGCTTAAGGCACTGAACTTATCTGTCTTTCGAGGCGAAAGGCTGGTATTGAGCAATGTTAATTTTTTGCTCAGCCGTGGCGGAATTCTGGTCCTCCGGGGCGCCAACGGGGCCGGCAAATCGACCTTGCTGCGGGCACTGGCGGGGTTGACCCCTTTGGCCGCCGGCGAACTGCGCTGGGGCGAGGAAAATGCCCTGGAAGATCTCTCGGAACACGCACGGCGTATCGCCTGGCTCGGCCATCTGGATGCGGTAAAGCCAGCCTTGACGGCCGCTGAGCATGTGCCGGTGCCGGCTTTGGCCGCGGTTGGCCTTACCGCCTATGCGGATTTGCCGGCGCGGCTGCTCTCCGCCGGCCAGAAGCGCCGCCTCGCCATCGCCCGCGTTGTTGCCTCCGCCAAGCCGCTCTGGCTGCTGGATGAGCCGACGACCGGTTTGGATGCCGACTCCGTGGCGCGTTTCTGCGCCTTGTGCGAAACGCATCGGGAGGCTGGCGGCATGATCATCGCCAGCACCCATACACCGCTGGAATTACGAGATGTGACGGTGCTGAGCCTGTGATTTACCTCATTCTCCGGGAGTTGAAGCTCTCGCTTCGCCATGGCGCGGACACGGCCGCCTCGCTGCTGTTCTTTATCATCGCGGGCACGCTGTTTCCGTTTGCGCTCGGCCCCGGCCCAACCACATTGGCCGCGATCGCCGCCGGCGTGGTGTGGGTTTGCGCGCTCCTTGCCGCACTCTTGCCGCTCGACCGGCTGTTCGGCGCTGATTTTGAGGACGGCACCCTGGATCTGCTGCTCCTCTCAGGCCTTCCGGCCTATGGTGTCGCTTTTGCCAAGGCGGCCTCCCATTGGCTCACCACGGGATTGCCGCTCCTGATCATCTCGGCGCCCTTGGCAATTATGCTGCGTCTGCCCGCGGCGCATGTGCCGCTGTTGCTGCTGACGCTCCTTCCCGGCACGATGCTGCTCTCGCTGCTCGGCACACTCGCCGCCGCGATCACGCTGGGCGCGCGCCGCGCCGCCGTGCTGATGCCGCTGATTACCCTCCCGCTGATGATCCCGACGCTGATCTTCGGCGCCGCTGCGGTAACGTCCCCGCATCCCGCCGCGGCATTGTATATGCTGACGGCGATGTTCGCGGCGGCACTGCCGCTGGCGCCCCTGGGCGCCGGGGCAGCGTTGCGCGCAGCGGCTGAATAAGGCGATGTGTTAGGCCGCGCGCCCCAAGGCGTGCTGCCCCGGACGTTACGGATGCTTAAACGTGAAAACTCTCGCCGCAGCCGCACCGGCCTTTTTCGTTGGGATTTTCAAAGGTAAAGCCGGAGGTGAGCTTGTCGACTTTATAATCCATCGTCGTGCCGATCAGGAACAAGGTCGCCTTGCGGTCGACCAGCACCGTAAGGCCATGGCTGGTGACCACCTCGTCCTGCGGTCCGGGCGCCTCCACCCAGTTCATCTCGTAGGACATTCCCGAACAGCCTTTGGTCGAAACCGCGATACGCAATAATTTGCCGGCCTCACCGCCCTCATACAGGGTTTTCAAGCGCGAAGCGGCGGCATCCGTGAGGTCCATCAACGGCGGCAGAGCGCGGCGGGCCTTTGGCGCAGAGGTTGTTGTGCTCATCGGTGCTTCCCCTCAAAACATGTTCAGCGAAAGACGTGCATCATCGCTCATCCGGCTCGGGTCCCAGCTTGGCTCCCAAACCGTCTCCACGGTCACGGCGCCGACGCCCTCGATGAGCTCGATGGCGTCGCGCACCATCACGGGCAGTTCCTGCGCGGAGGGGCAACCTGGCGCGGTCAGCGTCATCTCGACCTTCACATCGCCGCTCGGTGCAATCTCGATCGCATAGATCAGCCCAAGCTCATAAATATTCACCGGGATTTCCGGATCGAAAACCGTGCAGATGGCGCCAATCACGGCATCTTCCGTAACCACGGGCTTCGTCTCCCCTTCCGGGGTCCAGCTTGTGGTTGGGATCATTTTTTGATCATCCATGATGACAATCCTCCTTCATTGCATCCGCCAAGGCCGACCAGGGTAACAGGGCGCAACGAATACGCGAACGATATTCCGAGACCCCCGCGAGGGCATTGAGTTGGCCCAAAGCAGGGTCGGCCTCGCCCGTTGTCACGACCGCTTCGAATGCGCTTCGTAAATCCGCGATTTCAGCGCTGTTTTTGCCCGCGACCGCTTCGGCCATCAAATCCGCGCTCGCGGTCATGATCGCGCAGCCGCGCGATACATGCGCCACCTGCGTTCCTTCGCGTTTCACAAACACATGGACATGATCCCCGCACATCGGGTTATCACCCTCAGCCTGCGCATCAAAAACCTCCAGCCGCCCGGCAAAACGCGGGTTTTTGGTACGGTCCATGATCAAGGTCTGGTAGAGTTCTGCGATATTGGTCATCAGCTGAAAATCTGTTTGATGCGATGCAGCCCGGCGGCGAGCGCATCTATTTCCTCCCGGGTCGTATACAGCGCGAAGGATGCCCGCGCGGTGCTGGACACACCGAGCCTGCCCATCAGCGGCTCCGCGCAATGATGCCCGGCCCGCACCGCGATCCCCTGGCGGTCCAGCAACGTTGCGATGTCATGCGCATGCGCGTCGCGCATCGTGAAGGAAATCACCCCGCCGCGGTCCTGTGCCGTGCCCAGCACGCGCAAACCCTCGATGCTCGACAGCGTCGACAGCGCATGCTCCGTCAGGTCGCGCTCATGCGCCGCGATGGCGTCAAAGCCGATCGCCTCGACATAATCGAGCGCAGCCCCTAGGCCGATGGTCTCGATAATCGCCGGTGTCCCCGCCTCAAACCGATAGGGGGGCTTCGCCCAGGTCGAGCGCTCATAGGAAACGCTGCCGATCATATCGCCGCCGCCGAGGAAAGGCGGCATGGCATCGAGAAGTTCGCGCTTGGCGTACAACACGCCGATGCCCGATGGGCCATAGAGCTTATGGCCCGAAAACACGTAGAAATCGGCATCGATCGCCTGCACGTCGACACGGCGATGCACCACCGCTTGCGAACCGTCGAGCAGGATTTTGGCCCCCCGTTCATGCGCGAACGCGGCAAGCCGCTCGGCCGGCGTGTAGGTGCCGAGCACATTCGACATATGCGTGATCGCCAGCAGCTTCACCTTGCCGTCGGCGAATTGCTGTTCCAGCGAGGCAAAATCGATCTCGCCGGAATCGGTGATCTTCGCGATCCGCAACTCCACCCCGTGCGCATCCCGCAGCATCTGCCAGGGCACGAGGTTCGCGTGGTGCTCCATCTCGGAAACGACAATCGCATCGCCCGGCTGTAAAATCGCACGGCCATAAGTATAGGCGACGAGGTTGATCGACTCGGTGGCGTTGCGCGTGAAGACGATTTCCTCACGCGCCGCCGCATTCAAAAACGCCGCCGTCTTATCCCGCACCGCCTCATAGGCATCGGAGGTGCGTTCCGACATCCAGTGCAAACCCCGATGCACGTTGGCGTATTCCGCCTCCATGACATGCATCATGGCATCGATCACGGCACGCGGCTTCTGGGCGGAAGCCGCTGAATCCAGAAATACGAGTTTCTTGCCATGCACCTGCTGCGCCAGAATGGGAAAATCCTGGCGCACACGGGCGAGATCGAAATCCGGGGCTTGCACCGCAGCGCTCATTTCCGGTTCCACCATGTTTCAATGGCGGTCTCGAACAGCGCCCGCGCAGCGTCGTCGGTCACCGGTTCCAGCGCTTCGGTCAGGAAGGCGCGGATCAGGATCGCGCGTGCCGCATCCTCGGGGATGCCACGGCTGCGCAGGTAGAAAATCTGCTCGGGGTCGAGCGCACCGATGGTCGCGCCATGGCTGCATTTCACGTCATCCGCGAAAATCTGCAGTTCCGGCTTGATGTCCATCTCCGCGCCCGGCGAGAGCAGCAGCGCCTGGTTCATCTGGTAACCATCGGTTTTCTGCGCGATCTGGTCGACCTCGATCCGCCCCTGGAACACCCCGCGTGCCGTATCGGACAACACGGATTTCACGGTCTGACGGGAGGAACAATTCGGCGCCTTGTGCTGCACGACGGAGGTAAAATCACCGTGCTGCGCGCCACCCAAAAGCTGGGCCGCGTTCAGATGCGTATGCGCCTCAGGCCCGATGAGCGAGGCATGGGTTTCCGTGCGCGAAATCCGCGCGCCAATGGTCGCCGTGAAGCTCTCATAGGCCGCGTTTTCGGCGATTTCCGCGCGGATCGTGGTCAAGTGAAACGCGTCCTTGCTTTCATCCTGCAAGCGGTAATGCGCAAGCTGCGCACCTTCCTGCACGACGATCTCCGTCACCGGATTATGCCAGTACACGCCTTCACCGTAGGCGATTTCAATGACCGTGAGCTTGGCGCCGGCACCGAGCGTGATGCGGTGGCGCGGGTGAAACGCCACGGGCGTTTCGCCGCCGGCATAGGAGACGAGCAGCACCATTCCGGCATCCACGCCCGCCGGGATGGCAAGGGTAATGCCATCCTGCGCCTGCGCGGCGTTGATCTGGGCGAGCGGCAGCGTGGAGGCCTCCGTCACCGCGGCAAACGGTTGCAGATAAGCGAATTCCGAGGACAGCGTCTTATCGAAAACGCCGTTCAGGAAAACAAACCGCGGCACGCCGAGATCCGGCAGGTTTGCCGGTACGGCCGGGCGCGCGGCCTCGGCAAAACTGATGCCGGAGATCGCGCGCAAATCCGTATAACGGAATGCCTCGAGCTTGCGTGTTGGAAGGGCTGTCATGGTTTACGCAGCTTCCAGCCCGGCATACCCGCGGGCTTCCAGTTCCAGCGCCAGTTCCGGCCCGCCGGAGCGCACAATCTGACCCGCCGCCAACACATGCACGCGGTCCGGCACGATGTGTTCGAGCAGGCGCTGATAATGCGTGATCACCAAAGCGGAGAAGTTCGGGCTGCGCAGCGCATTCACGCCATCGGCGACAATTTTCAGCGCATCGATATCGAGGCCCGAATCCGTCTCATCAAGGATCGCGAGGCCCGGCTGCAGCAACGCCATCTGCAGCACCTCGTTGCGCTTCTTCTCGCCGCCGGAAAACCCGACATTGACGTTGCGCTTGAGCATATCGTCCTGCATCGAGAGCGATTTGATCGCGGTGCGGGCCAGCTTCAAAAACGCCACGGCATCGAGTTCGTCGTCACCGCGGGCGCGGCGCACCGCATTCAGCGCCGTGCGGATGAAATTCGCATTGCCAACGCCGGGGAGTTCCACCGGATATTGAAAGGCGAGGAAAATACCGGCCGCCGCGCGTTCTTCCGGTTCCATCGCCAGAATGTCATGGCCGTTATAAATCACTTCACCGCCGGTGACCTCATAGCCTTCACGGCCGGAGAGCACGTAGGACAGCGTGGATTTACCGGCGCCGTTCGGGCCCATGATGGCGTGGATCTCGCCATCCGGCACCACCAAATTCACGCCGCGCAGAATTTCCTTATCGTCGATCCGCGCCGTAAGATTCTTAATCTCTAACATATTAACCTACCGAGCCTTCCAGTGACACAGCCAAGAGTTTTTGCGCTTCCACGGCAAATTCCATCGGCAATTCTTTCAATACATCCTTACAGAAACCATTCACGATCAGCCCTACCGCATCCTCTTCGGACAGGCCGCGCGAGCGGCAATAGAAGAGCTGATCTTCTGCAATTTTTGAGGTCGTCGCCTCATGCTCCACCTTCGCGGAGGGGTTGCGGTTCTCGATATATGGCACCGTATGCGCGCCGCACTGATCGCCGATCAACAGCGAATCGCACTGCGTGAAATTCCGCGCGCCCGAGGCGCCCGGGAGAATTTTCACCAGGCCGCGATAGGTGTTGTTCGAATGACCGGCCGAAATCCCTTTGGAGATAATGGTGGAGCTCGTGTTTTTCCCGATATGGATCATCTTCGTTCCGGTATCGGCCTGCTGATGATTATGCGTCAGCGCCACGGAATAAAACTCACCCACCGAACCATCGCCCTGCAGAATGCAGGACGGGTATTTCCAGGTCACGGCCGAACCGGTTTCCACCTGCGTCCACGAAATCTTTGAATTCTTCCCCCGGCACGCGCCGCGTTTGGTGACGAAATTATAGATCCCGCCCTTGCCGTCGGCATCGCCAGGATACCAGTTCTGCACGGTGGAATATTTGATCTTGGCATCATCCAGGGCCACGAGTTCCACGACAGCGGCGTGCAACTGGTTCTCATCGCGCATCGGCGCGGTGCAGCCTTCCAGATAGGACACGCTGGCACCTTCCTCGGCAATAATCAGCGTCCGTTCAAACTGCCCGGTATTGCGCGCATTGATGCGGAAATAGGTGGAGAGTTCCATCGGGCAACGCACGCCCTTGGGGATGAACACGAAGCTGCCATCGGAAAACACCGCGGAGTTCAGCGCCGCGAAGAAGTTGTCCGCAACCGGCACCACGCTGCCGAGATATTTCTGTACCAACTCCGGGTGTTCGCGCACCGCCTCGGAAATCGGGCAGAAAATCACGCCGGACTTTGCGAGCGTCTCACGGAACGTGGTCGCCACGGAAACCGAGTCGAACACCGCATCCACCGCCACGCCGGCCAGGGCCGCGCGCTCGTTCAACGGAATGCCGAGCTTCTCGTACATGTCCAACAGGCTCGGATCGACCTCGTCCAGCGATTTCGGCGCGGGGCCGGAGGGGGCTGCATAGTAATAAAGATCGTCATAATTGATGGCGGGATAATTCACCCGGGCCCAATTGGGTTCTTCCATATTCCGCCAGGTGGCCAAAGCCTTCAGCCGCCAGGCGAGCAGCCATTCCGGCTCGCCCTTCTTTTCCGAAATCAGTCGCACGATGTCCTCGTTCAACCCTTTCGGGAATTCTTCCATCGCGA
This sequence comes from uncultured Pseudomonadota bacterium, assembly GCA_963737355.1. Lineage (GTDB taxonomy): Bacteria > Pseudomonadota > Alphaproteobacteria > Acetobacterales > Acetobacteraceae > Acidocella. Next base: position 683,808 of record CAVTSC010000003.1, read on the forward strand.
TATCGGTGGTGAACCCGTATTTGTACTTGGACGCGGTCAGCGCCTCAACAGTATCGCGGGTTTCAGCAATAGCAGGCATCAGGCAACCTCATTCAAGGAATCAGAGACAGGGGTACGGAAGGCACGCGGAATTCCGGCTTTCGCCATGTCCGCAAGGCTAATTCGGGTCAGCGCGTCACGGATCGCATCGTTGACCGGGTCCCATCGGCCTGCGACGGGGCAGAGGGATTGGCTCTCGCAGCCCATCCCCCCATCCACGCAGGAGGTCAGTGCGATCGGCCCGTCGATGGCAACAATCACCTCGGCCACGGCAATTTGCTCCAGCGGCCGGCTCAGCCGGTAGCCGCCATGCGCGCCGCGCGTGGATGTCACCAGCCCATGCCCAGCCAAAGCTTTGAGCACCTTGGCGACGGTGGGTTCCGGAATGCCAATCGTTGCGGCAATTCCAGGCGAGGTCGAAACCCCTTCCGCCCCATTAAGGCGTACCAAGGCCACCACAGCGTAATCGGTCAGTCGGGACAGTTTTAACATGTGCGCTCCGATAGCGGACCTAATAGGTCCTGATTATCAGATGGGCTAGACGACGCGTCCCGTCAACCCATTTGTGCAATCAATCCGGGCAGTTCAGCAGGATGATCGACAGCATGGCTGCCCTGCGCCTTGCCATACCCCCAGGTAACGAAAATGCTAGGCACGCCCAACCCCTTGGCCGCACTGATGTCATTGATATGATCGCCGATCATCACGGCGTTTTCCGTGCCCATGGCTTCCAGCGTCGCACTCAAATGGCGCGGGTCGGGCTTGCGATAAAGCGTGGTATCCCCGCCGGTCACAACCTTGAAAAACCTGTCCAGGCCCAGCTTTTCCAGCACATGGCGTGCCGCATTTTCCGGCTTGTTGGTGCATACGCCGAGCGGATGCTGGGCCGCATGCAATGTCTCCAGCGCTTCCACGATCCCCGGATAGGGCACCGTATTCACGACCGAATTGGCGCTATAGTCTTCCAGGAACGCCGCCACATGAGCCGGCTTGGCAACACCGCCGCGCGCCACGAAGGCGCGCTCCACCAGCACCTTCGCGCCATCGCCGATCATCGGCCGGATCTCGGCACGACTCAACGCCAGCAGCCCATGCGCCACCAGCACGCGGTTGAGGGCGGCCAGAATATCGGGATCCGAGTCAATTAATGTGCCATCCAGATCGAAGATAACCGCGCGCATGAAACACTCCGCCATATGAATTGATTTTGCTAGGCTTTGACACGAACCGACCGCGGACGCTACCGGCTGAATAGGATATGAGGGGTGCGAAATCATGTGCGGAATTGTAGGTGTCGTCGGTACGGGCCCGGCAGCTTCTTTGCTCCTGGATGGGCTGCGGCGGCTGGAATATCGCGGTTATGACAGCGCCGGCATCGCCACCCTGGTGGACGGCCATATCGAGCGCCGGCGCGCCGAGGGGAAGCTGGTCAACCTGGCCACCGCCCTGGAGCGCGCACCTCTGCCCGGCACCACCGGCATCGGCCACACGCGTTGGGCAACCCATGGTGCGCCCACCGAGACGAATGCCCACCCGCACGGCACGGCGCGCGTTGCCGTCGTGCATAACGGCATTATTGAAAACCATGCCGAGCTGCGTGCCGAGCTGGAAGCGCAGGGCCAGACCTTCTCCACAGAAACGGATACGGAGACCGTCGCGCAGTTGCTCGACCTGCTCCTGCGGCAAGGTCTGCCCCCGATCGAGGCCGCCCAGACCGCCTTTGCGAAGCTCGAAGGCGCGTATGCGCTGGCACTGATCTTCGCCGGGAATCCGGAACTGATGATCGGCGCGCAACGGGGCGCGCCGCTTGCCGTCGGGTTCGGCGACGCAGAGATGTATCTCGGTTCGGACGCATTGGCCCTCGCCCCCCTCACCCGCGAAATCGCCTATCTGGAAGATGGCGACTGGGTGGTCGTGACCCGCGAGAGCGCCACCTTCTTCGACCGTGATGGGGCGCGCATCACGCGCGAGAAAAAGCTGACGAACCTGACCGGCGCCTCGATCGGCAAGGGCAACTCCCGGCATTTCATGGAAAAGGAGATGCATGAGCAGCCGGTGGTGATCGGCGACGTGCTGCACCGCATGGTCGATGCCGGCACCCGCATGCCGGGCCTGCCCGCGCTCCCCTTCTCGCTGGAAGACGTCTCCCGCATCTCCTTGAGCGCCTGCGGTTCAGGCTATTATGCCGGGCTGGTCGGCAAATTCTGGCTGGAAAGCTATGCCCGCATCGCCGTGGATGCCGATGTCGCAAGCGAATTCCGCTACCGGACCCCGCCTTTGCCTGAAGGTGGCCTCGGCCTCCTGCTCAGCCAGTCCGGCGAGACGGCTGATACGCTGGCGGCATTGCGCTACATGCGGGCACAGGGCCAGAATATCCTCTCGATCGTGAACGTGCCGGAAAGCAGCATCGCGCGCGCCAGCCACGCCATTTTGGACACCATCGCCGGGCCGGAGATCAGTGTCGCCAGCACCAAGGCGTTTACCGCCCAGCTTACCGTGCTGGCGGTGTTCACGCTCGCCATGGCACGCGCGCGGGGCACGCTGCCGGAGGCCGAGATTGCACGTCTGACCACCTGCCTGCTGGAAATCCCCTCGAAAGCCGCGCAATTGCTCGAGCATGACGCCACCATCCGGACACTGGCGCAGCGCATCGCCGGCGCGCGGGACGTGCTGTATCTCGGTCGCGGCGCGTGCTTCCCCGTCGCCCTGGAAGGGGCACTGAAGCTGAAAGAAATCAGCTATATCCACGCCGAGGGCTATGCCGCCGGCGAGTTGAAACATGGGCCGATCGCGCTCATCGATAAAGCCGTGCCGGTCATTGCCATCTGCCCCTCCGGCCCGCTCTTTGAGAAAACCGCTTCCAACCTACAGGAGGCCGCGGCGCGTGGCGGCCAGATCATCGTCTTCTCCGATGCTGCCGGTGCTGCGAAACTGCAAAGCATCGCGACCGAGACGATTTTGCTGCCCGAGATCGACCCGTTTGCCGCACCTATTCTCTATGCAATCCCCGTGCAGATGCTGGCCTATCACGTCGCAGTTTTGAAGGGCACGGATGTCGACCAACCACGCAACCTCGCTAAATCCGTGACCGTCGAGTAACGGACAAGCTCAGCGGCGCGCCAGAAGCAGCCCCAACACAAAGGCGGTGCCGCCGGCGACAGCCAGCGCGGCCAGCGGTTGTTGCATGACATTGCCACGTAATTCCTCCGCCGCGGCATCTAATGTCTTTTGCGCCTGGCACGCCACCTGCTCCCATTTCCCCTTGGCACCGGCGCAGGCGTTGGCGGTTATGTCCGCTACGCTCTCCTGCGCCTTTTCGCCACCTTCAATGTCATGCTCGTCAACCATGATATGCTCCTGATGTGAGGGAGCCATTGATCTGGTGCCGTGCATCGCCGTTGCTAAGTACGAACGGCGATATTCGCATCTGATTTCACTTAGTTCATCAAATGCCTGGGAAATGTTTATGCCGTGAACGCAGACAGATTCTCAGATTTTCCCGCCCAGTTCATCTTCAACATAAATGCGGATAATGTCATCGAAAGACGCATCGCCGGCAAAGCCCAGTGCCTCAGCCCGGCGCGGCGCAAACCCCTTGGGCCAGCCACTGACGATCCGCTCGATCGTCGCATCCGGTTGCCGGCGGATCAGGCTCACCGCCTTCGGGCCCGCCACACGTTCCAACGCCGCGATCTGTTCGGCAACGCTCACGCATAGTCCGGGCAGAGTAATGTTGCGCCGCGCGCCAAGCGGCGCCAGATCGATCGTCGCTGCATGGCGCAAGGCGGCGACAGCGGCGCGGGGGCTGGCGAGCCAATGGCGAACGGTGTCCGGCACCGGCAACACCGCCTCGACACCCGCCAGGGGCTCGCGAATGATGCCGGAGAAGAATCCCGAAGCCGCAAGATTGGGCTTGCCCGGACGCACACAGATCGTCGGCAGGCGCAGGCCGATCCCATCCATGAACCCACGCCGCGAATAATCCGCCAGCATCAACTCGCCCATCGCCTTTTGCGTGCCGTAGCTGGTGAGCGGCGTCGACTTGAAATCATCATCGATGAGATCGGGCAAAGGCGCGCCGAACACGGCGATCGACGAGGTGAACACGAGGCGCGGATAATACGCGCTACGCACATGTTCAGCGTGAATGGCATCGAATAATAGCCGCGTGCCGTCCAGGTTGATGCTGTAGCCTTTTTCCAAATTCGCCTCCGCATCGCCGGAGACGATTGCCGCGAGATGAAAAATGACATCCGGCCGCTCGCCAATGGCCCGCTCGGCCACGCCTGGCTGCGCGATATTCGCTGCGAAGCGGGTTACGCGTCCGGAAAATCCCTCAGGCGCGGCAGGCTCCACCACGTCTACCAGCGTGAAGGCATCGATACGACGTTCCCCGATGGTTTCGCCTTGAACCAATGCCGCGGTGAGTTTTCGGCCGATCATGCCAGCCGCGCCCAGAATTAAGACATGCATATGCTGAAACCTTCCAATAATTCGCTGACCGCGCGTTAGTGCATCATGCCTAGCGCACGGGAGAAGAAATCCCGGCCGCCGAAATTCCCCGATTTCAAGGCGAGCAACATCTCGGAGGCATCGCCCGTACTGCGCAAAACCGGCACGCCCGGCGCGATTTCCGGCCCCACGAGAAAAGCCTTAAGGCCGAGACGGTCCACGATCGCACCGGAAGTTTCACCGCCCGCGACGATCAGGCGCCGAACGCCGGACGCCACCAGCCCGGCCCCGATTTCCGCGAGACAATGTTCGATCACGCCGCTGACATGGCCCGCAGGGTATTGCATTTGCAGCGCGGCCACCACGTCCGGCGTGGCGCTGCTGGCGATAAGGACAGGACCGGATTCCAGCCGCTCCTTGGCCCAAGTCAAGGCCTCCGCGGCGACCGGCTCGCCCTTCAGCAAACGGGCAATGTCCAGGCGCAGGACCGGCAGGGCCCGCTCCACGGCGCGGATCTGCTCCAACGTCGCCTGCGAACAACTGCCGGCGAGAATGGCAACCTTTCCGCCGATCGCGGTGTTGAATGCCGGTGCATCCTGCGCCGCGGCGCGCGGGGCCGCGGCAAGCAACGCCCGCGCAATGCCAAGCCCAAGGCCCGATGCCCCGACCGAGACCGGATTCTGCAACGCCGCCTCGCCAATGGCCTGCAAATGCGCATCCGACACCGTATCGACGATTGCAGCCCCCTTGCCCGCCGAGCCCAAGACCCGCATCGCCTCTTGAATGGCAGCGCTCCCGGAAGCGACGGTGGAGAACGGAACGAGGCCGACCGGATACCGGCTTTGGCGCGCCAGCACCCGCACCAGATTTGCATCATGCATCGGATTAAGCGGATGGTCCTTCAGCGGACTTTCGTTCAGCGGTACGGTGCCGACAAACAAATTGCCGAAATATACCGTGCGCCCGGTTTCCGGAAAGGCAGGCGTCACCACCACCGGCCCGCTTTGGGCATCCTCACGAAGCGCGTCCATCACCTGGCCGATATTGCCGCGATCGGTCGAATCGAAGGTGGAACACACTTTGAACAGGATGTGCCTTGCCCCCTGCCCCCGCAGCCAATCCGCGGCCTTGCGCGAAAGGCCGATCGCATCCTCTACCGGTATGGAGCGGCTTTTCAAGGCCACAACAACCGCATCCACATCGGGAAGCGCCAGCTCAGGACTGGGGACACCGATGGTCTGAACAATCCGCAATCCCGCGCGCGCGAGCGTATTCGCAAGGTCCGACGCCCCGGTATAATCGTCCGCGACCGATCCGAACATCAGCGTCATGCGCAGCGTCCCGCATAGGGTTTAAACCATTTCAAACCATCCAGGGTTTTGCCACGCGGCCGGTACTCGCATCCGACATAGCCGGCATATCCAAGACGTTCCAGTTCCGCAAAAAGAAAGAAATAGTTCAGCTCTTCATCATCCGGTTCGTTGCGCGAGGGAACGCTCGCGACCTGCACATGGGCGATCATATCCATGTATTTCCGCAGCCGCATCGTCACATCGCCATGAATGATCTGGCAATGATACATATCGAACTGCAATTTCAAATTCGGCAGTGCCAAGTTCGTAATGAGCTCCGCGGCGACATCCACGTTATTTAAAAAATATCCTGGCATATCGCGGGAATTGATCGGCTCGAGCACGAGCTCAAGGTTTTGTGTCGCCAACGCCGCCGCCACGCGCTTCACAGCGATGTGGTAAAGGCGCCGCGCATCGGCATCGTCCGCCTTCGCGATCCCGGCCATCAGATGCAGCCGCTTTACCCCAGTCGCTTCAGCATAGACCATCGCCTGCGCAATCGACGCATCGAGATCCGCCTCCCGCCCGGCCAAGGCTGCCAATCCCCGCTCACCGCCGGCAAAATCGCCCGGATAGAAATTAAACAACGCCTGTTTCAGCTTATGGCGCTGTAGCTGTGCTGCGATCTCGTCCGGCTTGTAGTCATATGGAAACAAATATTCGACAGATGCAAAACCGGCATCGGCTGCCGCCGCAAACCTGTCCAAAAAGCTCCATTCATTGAACATAAACGAGAGATTGGCCGCGAAATTAAGCACGTTCGTGTCTCCATCCCATTGGAAGCCGCGCTACGCATTTCTGACACCAAGCGTCTACAAAATCAGATGCGGAACGTTTCTTTGTTACTTATTCAAACGATGCCTCCGCATCATTGTCAAATAATTTATAACAGCGCTATCCTGTTCGCAAGGTTGACGCATCGATTGTAAATGCGCACCGGTTTAGCTTCTGGAGAGACGCTGTGACGGATCTACATGCAGAGACCAAGCTACGTGAGAGCATTTGCCGCTATGGCCGCTCCTTATTCGAACGCGGACTTACACCCGGCTCTTCCGGCAATATCAGTCTGCGCCTGGACGATGGCGGCTGGCTGGTCACCCCCACCAATGCCTCTCTGGGATTTCTTGATCCAGCACAGCTCTCCCGGCTGGATGCCCAAGGGCGCAAGCTGAGCGGCAATGCACCGACGAAGGAAATTCCGCTCCATTCGGCGCTGTATGAATCACGACAAGATGCACGCGCGATCGTGCACCTGCACTCCACGCATTCCGTCGCCGTCTCCATGTTACCCGGCCTCGACCCCAAAGCGGTGCTACCGCCGCTGACGCCCTATTATCTGATGCGAGTCGGCAACGCCGCTTTGGTTCCGTATTATCGCCCCGGGGACCCAGCCGTGGCCGATGCCATTCGTGGTCTCGCCGGGCGGCACAGCGCGGTATTGCTGGCCAATCACGGGCCGGTGGTCGCCGGCACCTCGCTGGAAGCGGCGGTTTTTGCCACGGAGGAGTTGGAGGAGACCGCGAAACTCTATCTGCTCCTGCGCAATCTGAACCCTCGCATTCTCTCCCCCGGCCAGATCGCCGATCTCGCGCGCACGTTCAAACTGCACGACCTGGAGCACCCCGCGGAAGAGGCGCACGACCACCCGCATGGCTGAGGGTTTTATCTAGCGCGGTTGAATTTCACCCCGGCGCCTTCAGCAGCATTGCCCGAAGCGGTCAGCCCAAAAACTCGCATCGGTGCGTCTTTGCATACGCCTCCGCCTCGCATTCGGCGAGCTGGCCCGAAGGCGTAGACGTAACTCCCCCTTGTTCGATCAACTTTGACCACCAACGGATCAGCGCAAGGCTGGAAGCGGCAATCGGCTGCATCATCACGGTTATCAAGTTCGGGTGGTCGCCTACGGCTCCCGTGCCAAACCGCAGCAGCGCAGGACGTCAGCGTCCGTGTACTGCAGCCCCAGGGAACCTGTAGGGCATCGATGGAGGCACCGGCAGGTACAGTCGTCCCACTTGGCGTTCTAATCCATTGAAATCACGGATGAAAATCGGAAAGAAAAATCTATGGCGGAGGGGATGGGATTCGAACCCACGATACGCCTTGACAGCGTATAACGGTTTAGCAAACCGCCGCCTTCAGCCTCTCGGCCACCCCTCCGCAGCGCGGCCGGTAGATCCGGCGCGGCACGTTATTGCCTCATAAGGGGCGCGCGGGATCACGTAAAGCCTTCGCCGATGCGGCCTGGTATTTTCTGCCCGGTTTTATCCTGGAAAATGCAGTCGTCTTTGGGCAAGACCACATACAACCCATTGATTATACTATATTTATAAAAAATACGACCGAAAAAATGCTGCACCGCAAAATTTTTCTTGCGTCATTGGCGTGTCTGCTCTAGTTTCTTGTTTACAGGATGAGCTTGCTCTCCTGTTTCTTGGACGTTTCCTCCCTAAACTTGGCGGCGCTGCGGCGCCGCCTTTTTTTTATTCCGCCGCCGCGGAACTGGCATTATCCGCCCTGCCCCACAGCCCCGTTGCATCCACCACCGCGCTTAAAAAACGGGTCATGCAGCGCTGCACGGTCTCGAATTGCGCGTTAGGCAAGAAGTTGCGCTCGTTCATGTACAGGCCGCGTGCCACTTCCACCTGGATTGTCTGCACGCGATCACGCGGGCGGCCGTAATTGCGTGTGATATAGCCACCGGCATAAGGATCGTTGCGGCGCACTTTCAGCCCCAGGCCCCTGAAGGTCGCTTCGATGAAAGCCGTCCATTCCGGCGCGCAGCTTGTGCCATGGCCGTCGCCCAGGATCACATCGGCCTTGACCGCGTGCCGGCCGGGAATCGTCGGCATGGAATGGCAGTCGATCACGAGGCAGGTGCCAAAGCGCGTCAATGTTTCGTCGATCAGCGTGCCCAGCGCATCGTGAAACGGTTTCCAGCAGCGCTCGATCCGCGCCTGGGCCTCGGCGAAGCGCAGTTTTCCGATATAAATCGGCTCCCCGGTCCCCACGATACGGGCGATCGTGCCAAGCCCGGCCTGCACACGCGGGCTGGTCGTGTTGACGTAATCCGGCAGCCGATCGACGAACATCGTGGGATCGAGTTCCCAGGGCTCGCGGTTCGCGTCGCAATAGGCGCGCGGAAATTCAGCGGCCAGTAAAGGCAGGCCGAGGCTTGGGCCGGCGGAGAAAAGATCGTCCACAAAACAATCCTCGCTGCGGCGAATCGCGGTGGCATCGAGCCGCGAGGCGGCGAGAAATTCCGCATCGTAGCGCCGCCCGGAATGTGGCGAGGTCAGCACCACCGCAGCCGTCTGGCGCAGGGGCTTCAGCAACGAAAAGGGCGGTGTCTCACGCATCGGGGGCCATTGCGCATTGAACCAGCATGGCCGCGCGCGGGCAAGCGCAATACGCGCCTATCTCATCTCACGTTATGAGCGAATCACGCGATGCGTTTTCCACCCAAGGCGCGGTGCAGCCGCAGGGTCATCCCGAGGAGCCGCCGCGGTGCGATGGCCAGCACCGTCAGGGCGAATACCCCGGCCGAGATGCCCACCGCGAGGATCAGTTGCTGTACAAGGCCGAGCCCCGGCACCGCCGCGAGCCCCCCGTAGGCCGCCAGCCTGGCCATGACCAGGGCCGATGCAGGCAGCACCAGCAGGCGCAGGATCGGCCCTACCGGACGCTCCAGCCCCTGTTTCAGTGCCATGGTGAACAGCCCTGCCCCCACCACGCCGCGCCCAGCCAGCGCCCAGGCCAAAGCGCTGAGGCCGTAGGGGGCTGCGAACCCTGCCGCGAGCAGAATGGAGGCGGCATTCGCCCAGGCGAAATGCGATACAAGCCACGTGCGTCCCGCCGCCGTGAGCAACGGGTTGATCATGCCGTACAACGCGGTGACGGGCGCCATCAGCGTTAAAATGGCGAAGACCGGCACGGCCGCCTCCCAACGCGGGCCGAACATCAGCAGCACGATGGGCTTTGCCGCGGCACCGCACACGGCGCTGATGCCGAACATCACCATGGCGAGCAGGTCCAGCATCTGCCGCGTTGCCTCAAAGCGGCGATCCTCTTCATGGCGCACCGCCACGAAAACCGGCATGAACACCTTGCGCGCCGGCATGAAGGCAATTTCCTGCAGCACCTCGAGCAGGCGTTGCGCGATGCGGAAGCATCCCAGCTCAGCCACCGGCATCAACAGCCCGACCAGCATGACATAGCCGGTGATGGACATATAATCGACGCAGGCCGCCTGCATCAGCGGCCAGGAGAAGCGGAAACTCTCGCGCAGCACCGCGCGTTGCGGCAGCCAAGGCGGCACCCATTTTGCCGCGGCCGCCGCGATGGCCGCGAAAAACACGATCCCCGCCATACGTTGGTAGATCAGCGCATCGATGCCATGCCCGGCAAAGGCGAAAGGCAGCGCCACGGCCCCGCCGATGATCGTGCTGCCGAACGAAATCAGCCCCAGCGTCCGGAATTGGAATTGCGTCGTCAGGCGCGCTGCCGGCACAACCAGGAAGGCGCTGAGCACGACGTTCAGCGCCATGACCCGCAGCACGAAAGCGAGCTCGGGCTGGCGGTAGAGTGCGGCGAGCCGGGGGGCGAGGACGAAGAGCAGTGCCATGAAGGCAAGAGATGCCAGCATCTGCGACCAGAAGGCGCCGGCCTCCACTGCGCGACTGCCGGGGTTCGCCTGCACCTGCTCGCCCGCGCCGCTCGTGGCGATCATGCGCGCCAATTCTGAAATTGCCGAGGCGATGGCGAGCAACCCCACCACGGGCACGGGAATGGCGCGCAGCAGGAGCCCGAGGATGATGAAGCCGCAGGCGCGTTCGGCCAGTACGGTGGCAAAGCTCCACGCCGCGCCGCGTGCTGCCCCCCGCGCCAAATTCATTGCGATATCGACCCCATAAATGCAGGCCTATGGGATTACCGGCGGAACGGCAAGCTCAGCTAGAAAGTGCCACCGCCCCAAGCGCCAAGAGGAGGGCCGGCGGCATGATGAGCGCGCCGAGACGCAGAAACTGCCACGCTGTCACCACCAGCCCCGCCCGCCGCAGCGCGATCAGCCAGAGGATGGTCGCGAGCGAGCCGGTGACCGACAGATTGGGCCCGAGATCGACGCCGATGAGCGCCGCGCTGGTGACGAGTGGGGGGAGATGCGCCTGCGCCAGCGCATGCCCGGCCAGGAGGCCGGCCGGCAGATTGTTGACGACGTTGCTGAGCACGCCAAGCCCGCCGCCGGCCCACCAGAGCGCGGTCGAGCCGCCGCGTTGCAGCAGGGCGCCCAACATCGATGCGACACCGATGCGGTCGAGCGCGGTCACCATGACGAACAGCCCGGCGACCAGCGGCAGCACGCCCCAGGAAATATCCTTGAGGATTCGCCAGGGCGCCTGACGTGCCGGGATGAGGACAAACGCCGTGGTGGCCAAGGCGGCGAGGAAGGTCGGCAGGCCAAGCGGCACGCCAAGGGCCGAGGATGTCATCAGCACCAGCGCGGTGCCGAGCAGGCCGATCCCCGTATGCCGAGCTGCCTCGCTCAGCTTCGGGCGCGTGGCTGGCGCCTCGATCGGCTGCGTCAATGCCCGGCGCTGCGTGAAGCGCAGCAGCAGGAATGTCGCCGCGATGGAGAGGATCGAGGCGGCACCGAAGCGCAGCAGCCAATGGCCCAGGGGCGGCAGTGCGGGCCCGTACACCACCAGATTGGCCGGGTTGGAGAGAAACACCGTCACGACGACAGCCATGGCATAGACCAGCCCGAACAACCGCCGCGCCGATCCCGCGGCCCATTGCGCCACCAAGCCTGCCGCCCAGGCAAACAGGCCCTGATCCGCCGCAAGTTCCGCCAGCAGCATCATGCCTATGAGGAACAGATAGACATCCATCCCCTGCCCTACCCCGCGCAGCGCGGCGCCGGCCGGCAGCAGGCCGGAGAGCACCAGAACGACCGCGCCGCCAAGGGCCGGATAGAATTCCTGCACGCCCCAGGGCCGCAGGATCACCCCCGCAACGCTTAATCCGACAATCAGCCAGATCAGCGCATGGCTCACCGGCGGCTGGCGATCCCGAAATACACCAAAGCTGCCAGCGGCAAGGTCACACCCAGCGCGCAGACCCCCGGCCAGCCGAAATGCGTCATCAGCGGGCTGGTCAGCCCGGAGCCCGCCGCACCGCCGAGGAAAAAGATGGCCATGAACATGCCATTTAGCCGCGAGCGGATGGAAGGCGCCAGCGTGTAGATCGCGCGCTGGCCGAACACGAGGTTGATCTGCACCCCGGCATCGAGCAGCACGCCGCTCAAGGCCAGCACGACCACCGAATGCACCTCGCTCCCCACCAGCGCCAGCACGAAGGCCGCGGCCACCGAGAGCTGAGCGACTATGGTGCCGGGCGTGACAAAGCCGCGATCGGCCATGCGCCCGGCGATGGGTGCGGCGAGCGCGCCGGCAGCCCCCACCAGGGCGAACAGCGCGATGCCGCGCTGCGTGTAATGAAACTGCTGCGCGAGGAGCAACGGCACGCCGGTCCAGAACAACGAGAACCCGGCGAAGACCGCCGCCTGATAGGCCGCGCGCTGGCGCAGCAGCGGCAGCTTGAAGGGCAACGCGAACACGCTGGCCAGCAGCGTGCCGTAATGCTGGCCGCCTTCAGGCTGGCGGCGCGGCAGGGTGAATGCCAGCAATAGAGCAGTGCAGAGCATCACCCCGGCCGAGGCGAAAAAGACCACCCGCCAGGAGCTGACATCCGCGATCACGCTGGAAATGGGACGCGCCAGCAGGATGCCGAAGAGCAGCCCACTCATGACATTGCCGACGACGCGGCCGCGCCGATGCTCCGGGGTGAGATGGGCGGCGAGCGGCACCAGCATCTGCACCGCCACCGAAGTCAGGCCGATCAGCACCGCCGCCACCAGCATGACAAGGCCGGTATGCGCGAGCGCGGTCAGCAGCAAAGGCGGGATCGAGCACGCCACCGTCAGCACCACCAGCCGGCGATTTTCCACGAGGTCCCCCAGCGGGACCAACAACAGCAGCCCCGCGGCATAGCCAAGCTGCGTGAGGCTCACGATCAGGCTCGCTGCATGCGGCCCCAGCCCGACTTGCGGCCCAATCAACCCAATCAGCGGTTGCGCATAATAGATATTTGCGACGACAATGCCGCAGGCAGACGCCAGCAGCATGACCATCGCGGAGGATGGGCCAGTCTCTTTAATTTTAGTCATAACCTCGGCTTAATGGTGGCATAAACTTCTGCAATGCAGCAAATGGACGCAATGCTGTCGGAACGCCACGTCCTAATCTCGGAGCTCGTATGACTTTTATACATGCCATTTTATTTGCCATTTTGCAGGGCGCCAGCGAGCTGTTCCCCGTGAGCTCGCTGGGCCATGCCGTCATCGTCCCGGCCTTGTTGCATTGGGGCGTGGACCAGGCCAGCCCCGGCTTCCTGCCCTTTCTCGTGATGCTGCATCTCGGCACCGCCATCGGCATGCTGGTGTTCTTCTACGCGGAGTGGTGGGGCATGCTGCGCGGCGTGCTCGGGCTCGGCTACCGGGCCGAGAATATCCTGCAGGCCCGTTTGGTGGTCCAGCTTATCCTGGCGACCATCCCGGCCGTCATCATCGGCGTGATCGTCAAGAAACCCGTGGCGCATCTTTTCGCCAGCCCCTTGATCGCCGCCTTGTTCCTCATCGCCAATGCCGGGCTGCTATTCCTGGGCGAGCGGCTGCGCGCGCACACGGTGAAGCGCACGGAGGCGCTCTCCAACGCCGATGCGCTCATTATCGGCCTCTTCCAGTGCCTGGCCTTCCTGCCCGGCATCTCGCGTTCCGGGGCGGCGATCGTGGGCGGGCTGCGGCGCGGCATCGCGCATGAGGAGGCCGCGAAATTCTCCTTCCTCATGGGCACGCCGGTGATCCTTGCCGCCAGCGTGCTCGAACTGCCTAAGCTCATGCATGCGCATGAACTGCACGCGCTGTTCGGCCTGTCGCTGATCGCCGCCATCGTCGCGGGCGTGGTTGCCTATGCCAGCACGGCCTTCCTGATGCGTTACTTCCGCAATCACGATAGCTGGGCGCTGGTGCCCTTCGCATGGTATTGTGTGATAGCCGGTGCTGGCAGTTTTTTACTCCTGCTCTTCGGATTCTGATTTTGATGAAAAAATTTCTCGCCGCCGTTTTTCTGCTTTTCCCGCTTGCCGCCCAGGCCAGCGTCAACCTCGCAATGGCGCCGATCGGGCGGACGGACCTGCCCTGGTGGCAGAGCCGCTTTGCCGAGACGCTCGCCGAGGCCAAGGCGCATCCCGATGCAAGGGTCATCTGGCTGGGCGATTCCATCACGCAATACTGGCAGCGCAAGGGTACGCATGGCTATGACGATGTCCTGCCGGTCTGGAACCGCTATTACGGGCCCTATCAGGCGCTGGATTTCGGCTTCATCGGGGATACGACTGCCAGCCTGATCTGGCGGCTCGATCATGGCCAGGTTGCGGGGCTGCATCCGCAGCTCGCCATCATCCTCATCGGCGCGAATAATCTTGGCCGCGTGCATTGGGGGGCGGCGATGAGTGTTCCGGCCATCGAATCGGTCGTCGCGAATACCCATAAGCGCCTGCCGGAGGCGCATATTCTGCTCCTCGGCGTGCTGCCGTCCATCCGCTCGCCTTGGGTCGACCAGCAGACCGTGCTGATCAACACCGCGCTGGCGCAGCATTACGCGGGTAGCTCGCTGGTCACCTTCATGAATGCCGGCCAGTTGCTGATGAAAGACGGCCACGCGGATGCGAGCCTCTATGTCGACCCGCGCGAAACCCCGCCGCGGCCGGCATTGCATCCGGATGCGACCGGTATGGCGGAGATCGCGGCTTATATTCAGCCGGTCGTGCAGAAATACGCGCCGTAAGCGGCAGGGGCTTTGCCCCTGCACCCCACTGGGGCCTGAGGCCCCAGACCCCCCTTTATTTAGCCCCTCACGGCTTTCACAAACCGAGCAATCAGTTCGGGGGATTTTATGCCGGGGGCGATTTCCACGCCTGAAGACACGTCAGCACCCGGCGCACCGGTTTTCGCCAAGGCGCCCGCAACATTCTCCGGTGTCAGCCCGCCGGCCAGCAGCCAGAATCTCGGCGCCGCCCAACGCGCCAGCAACCCCCAATCGGCGGTGACGGCATTGCCCCCAGGCCGAGTTGCGCCCGGCGGCGGCTTGGCCTCGACCACATAGCCATCCACGGCCTCGCTTGGGCACGGAAACTCCGCCTCGGTGGCAACGCCCAGCGAGCGCCAGACCTCTATGCTAAAATGTTGTTTGAGTTCGGCCGCCATATCCGCTGACGCATGAACCTGGAGCACATCCAGGTGGATTTCCGCGAGCACCGCCGCGACTTCGGCCAGGGTAGGATTGACGAACAAGCCGACCCGTTGGGGTCCGCCGCGCGCGCGGGCGGAGAGTGCCGCCGCCTGCCCCGCGGTCACAAAGCGCGGCGATGGCGGGAAGAATACAAAGCCCAGGTAATCCGCTTCGGCCGCCACCACGGCATCAAACGCCGCCGGGGCGTTCACGCCGCAAATCTTCACTTTCGGTGCTGGGTTCATGCGCTGGTTGGACCGCCTTGCGCGGCTCAGGTCAAGACGCTTGACATGCAACCAAATAGTTGCCTAATAAGCCGATGAGCACGGATGCTGTCTTCAAGGCGCTCGCCAATGCCACCCGACGCAATCTACTCGACCGCCTGCGCGCCCGTGGTGGCCAGACTCTGGGAGAGCTGTGTGACGGCATGGCGATGACCCGCCAGGCTGTGACCAAGCATCTCGCGATTTTGGAGGCCGCAAATCTCGTCGCCGCGCAGAAACACGGACGAGAGAAGCATCACTACCTTAACCCCGTGCCCATCCATGAGATCGCCGAACGCTGGATCGGCAAATTCGAACAGAGGCGGTTGCAAGCACTCTCGAATCTCAAAAGCCAAATGGAGGATTGAGCATGGCCGAGACTTTCATCTACGTCACCTATATCCGCACCACGCCCGAAAAACTTTGGAACGCGTTGACCCGGCCGGAATTCACCCGGGAATACTGGTTCGGCGCGACCCAGGATTGTCGCTGGGAGGCAGGTTCCCCCTGGGAGCTGCGTTTTGCCGACGGTTCCATCGCCGATCGGGGGGAAGTTCTGGAGATTGAGCCGCCGAACCACCTCGTACTGTCCTGGAGCAATGTGTTCCGGCCCGAATGCGCCGCCGAGGGGGCGACCCGCGCCAGTTTCACGCTGGAGCCGGCCGGCGAGAACGTAAAACTGACCGTGAAGCACGAAATCGACCGGGACAATTCGGTCTTCCTGAAAGCCCTCTCCAATGGCTGGCCGCTGGTGCTCTCCAGCCTCAAGTCATTGCTGGAAACCGGGCAGCCGCTGGAAGGCACCGACCGCGCCCGGAAATGCGCCGCCGGCTGAGGCGTTTGCGGGGCTGTTAGCCCCGCAATCCTTGGATCGATTTTGCGATTGCCGCCGCAGCCTCGCCTGGGTTGGGCGCGCCGGTGATCGGCCGCCCGACGACGATGTAATCCGCGCCCGCGGCGACCGCCTGTTCCGGCGTCATCACCCGCGCCTGATCGCCCAGCGCGCTGCCGGCCGGGCGGATGCCGGGCACGACCAGGATGGGTTTATCGCCAAACGCGTCGCGCAGCACTGCGATCTCATGCGCCGAGCATACCAGCCCGTCCGCCCCATTTTCCAGCGCGAGCCGCGCCAGGCGCAGCACCTGCTGGGTTGTGCCGCCGGCCACGCCGATATCCGACAGCGCGCTGGCATCCAGGCTGGTCAGCACCGTCACGGCGAGAATTTTCGGGCGGTTTCGTGCCCGAAGCCGCTGCTTGCGCCGCCGCCGCGATCATCGCAGCACCGCCGGCCGCATGAATGGTCAGCATTTCTGCGCCCAGCGGCAACAATGCACGCACGGCGCTGGCCACCGTATTCGGAATGTCATGCAGCTTGAGATCCAGGAATACCGGCGCGCCTTGGGCCGCCTGCAATCCTGCCGGGCCATGCGCCAGAAAATATTCCAGCCCGAGCTTCACCAGCCCGCAATGCGGCGCCACCTCGCGCACCAGCTCGCCCGCCTTGGCAGCATCCGGCGTATCGATCGCCGCAATGAGCCGCTGGGTCATGGTGCCACCGGCGGCACGGTCGGCCGCGCTTCAAGCTCAGCGACGCGCCGCTCCGCCCGCTTCGCCCGCCGCTTTGCGGCAACGCGCTGCGGCAGATGAAACAGCAAGCCTAGGACGAAACCCAGCACGAGCGCCACGAGCACCACCGCGCCTATCGGCAGCGACGCCAGCGGCCCCAAGGGCCAGAATCCAACATCCACCGGAACCCGGTTAGAAAGGAGAAAAATCACCAGCAGCAGGATCACCACAAAGCCGATGATCGTTTTAAAAAGCTTCAGTTTTTAGCTCCGCCATTCTTTTTTACACTCGGCACGGACATGGGCTTGTTAATGCGTTCGCGCAACTCCTTGCCGGCCTTAAAAAACGGTACGGATTTCTGGGCGACCTCCACGGTCTCCCCGGTACGCGGGTTGCGCCCGGCGCGCGCATTGCGCTGCTTGACGGTGAACGCGCCAAAGCCGCGCAGCTCCACCCGCTCACCGCGGGCCAAGCGCATCCGTCATTTCATCAAACAAGGCCGCCACGATGCGCTCAACATCCGCCGTGGTAAGATGCGGGTTGTCTTCCGCCAACCCAGCGATCAGCTCCGAACGTGTCATATGATTTCTCCCCGCCTGGCAAACGATGCCAGGACAGCACGATCTGGTCAATAAACGTTTGTGATCGTGCGCTTTTCAAGCCGGTCACGAAAAAACCCGGCGGAAACATCCACCGGGTTTGGTCTCTGCGTCCGCCGGCATGGAACCCATGCCGGCGGATTGTCGATCTTACTCTTCGATCTGCTGGTTGCGGCGACGGATCGCAGCACCCAGGATGTCGCCGAGCGAAGCGCCGGAATCCGACGAGCCGAATTCGGCCACGGCCGACTTGTCCTCGTCGATTTCCTTGCCCTTGATGGTCAGCTGCAGCTTGCGGGCTGCGCGGTCCACCGCGGTGATCTTCGCATCGACGGAATCGCCGACCGAGAAACGCTCGGAGCGCTGTTCGGCCTTGTCGCGCGCCAGTTCGGCGCGGCGGATGAAGCCGGTCAGCACGTCGTCGACCTTCACCTCGATGCCATTGGCCTGCACCGCCGTGACAATGCAGGTCACGATCTGGCCCTTATGGATCTTGTCCAGCACGCCGGCGGCCGGGTCGACCTCAAGCTGCTTCACGCCCAGGCTGATGCGCTCTTTCTCGATGTCGATATCGAGCACCTTGGCCTTGACCACATCGCCCTTGCTGTACTTGGTGATGGCGGTCTCGCCGGTATCTTCCCAGGACAGGTCGGACATGTGGATCATGCCGTCGATTTCCGCGCCGATGGCGATGAACAGGCCGAACTCGGTGATGTTGCGGATTTCGCCCTCGACGATGGAGCCGATCGGGTGCTCGTCCTGGAACTCTTCCCAGGGGTTGCGCGTGACCTGCTTCAGGCCGAGCGAGATGCGGCGCTTGGAAGCGTCGACATCCAGAACGACCACGTCGACTTCCTGGCTGGTCGAGACGATCTTGCCGGGATGCGCGTTCTTCTTGGTCCAGGACATTTCGGACACGTGCACGAGACCTTCAACGCCCGGCTCCAGCTCCACGAAGGCGCCGTAATCGGTGATGTTGGTAACGCGGCCCGAAGCCTTGATGCCGGGCGGGTACTTGGCGTCCACGCCTTCCCAGGGATCGGCTTCAAGCTGCTTCATGCCGAGCGAAATGCGCTGCGTATCGGCGTTGAAGCGGATGACCTGCACCTTGACCGGCTGGCCGATGACCAGGGCTTCGGCCGGGTGGTTGATGCGCTTCCAGGCGATATCGGTGACGTGCAGCAGGCCGTCGACGCCGCCCAAATCCACGAACGCGCCGTAATCGGTGATGTTCTTCACCACGCCGTCGAGGATCTGGCCTTCCTTCAGGCCGAGGATCAGCTCGGAGCGCTGCTCCGCACGGGTCTCTTCCAGCACCGCACGGCGCGAAACGACGATGTTGCCGCGCGCACGGTCCATCTTCAGGATCTGGAACGGCTGCGACATGCCCATCAGGGGCCCGACATCGCGCACGGGGCGGATATCGACCTGGGAGCCGGGCAGGAAGGCGGTGGCGCCGCCGAGATCGACGGTGAAGCCGCCTTTGACGCGGCCATGGATGACGCCGTTCACGCGGGTCTGGGCCTCGAACGCCTTCTCGAGCTGGGTCCAGGATTCCTCACGGCGCGCTTTCTCGCGCGAGAGCACCATCGAGCCATCTTTGTCTTCATAGCGCTCGATGTACAGGTCGAACACGTCGCCCTTGTTCACTTCGGGCTTGGCGCCAACGGGAGCGAATTCGCGAAGCGGCACGCGCCCTTCGCTCTTCAGTCCGACATCGACGATCACGAAATCATCATCAATCCGGAGCACGAGGCCGGAGACCACGGAGCCTTCAAACCCGGCATTGGCGCCGAGCGAGGAATCCAGGAGGGAGGCGAAATCATCGGCGCCGGAATAGGCCGGAGCGTCCGAGTGGCGGAGAGCTGTGGTTGAAGCCATGAGGCTGGGTTTGTCCTTAAATTGCGGGCAGTTGCCCGGTGGAATGCGCGACCCCTGCGGGGGCAACGGCTAGATCATCCCAGCGTCGGCGCGGGGATGTCCGGTGAAGTGAATGGCGGGCTCATACGCCGACAGACGTAGAAGTCAAGCCGAACCTATCACTTCACCGGAATGCTTCGCCACATGAAAATCGCTTTCAGGCCCAAGCGGGGCCTTAAAAAATCCGGCGGCAAACGAAATGACGCGCGCCTGTTTCCGGCCTAAGCTGTCGCCGCAAGGCCATCCCCGCCAGTTTACGTGATCTATCCGGCAATTGCCGTAACCCCCGCTTCGCGTTCCCATTTTAGCTGCTATAAGCCCCTCGCATGACAAATATTCGCTCTGGCATCGCCCGTTCCGCCCTGCTCGCTGTGGCCCTCGGCCTCGGCGGTTGTTCCATGTTCAGCGGCAACAAGCCGCATAGCGGCTTGGCGAGCGGTGGCGCCCTGCCGCCGGCCGATGTGCTCTACGCGCAGGGCATCGCCCTGGTGCAACAACAGAAATACGACAAGGCGGTCACGGATTTCGATCAGGTCGAGGAGAATTATCCGTATTCCACCTGGGCCACCCATGCCCAGCTCCTCGCCGGCTACGCGCAGTACAAGCAGCAGAATTACGATGATGCGCTGAGCGCGCTCAACCGCTTTATCGCTTTGCACCCGGAAAGCCCGGACGCGGCCTATGCCTATTACCTGAAGGCGCTGTGCTATTATGAGCAGATCGACGACGTCCAGCGCGACCAGACCACGACCTTCGAGGCGATCCAGACGCTGACGGATGTCACCACCCGCTTCCCCGACAGCAGCTACGCCCGCGATGCGCGGATCAAGCTGCGCCTGGCCGAGAACCGTCTGGCCGGGCATGACATGGCCATCGGCCGGTTTTACGAGGAGCAGCATCTCTACGCCGCCGCGATCGGCCGCTACCAGGATGTGATCACCAGCTACCAGACCACGACCTACACCGCCGAGGCGCTGGAGCGGCTGGTGGAATGCTATCTCGATCTCGGCCTGACCGGTGCCGCGCAGCGCACCGCCTCGGTGCTGGCCTATAACTACCCCGGCAGCACCTGGTACGCGACGGCCTATGCGAAGCTGAAGGATCACGACCTGGTGCAGAATGCGGTCCAGGCGAATTCCGGCCAGACCACCGCCGACCCCGGCGCCGCATCAATCCCATTGGTTCTGGATTTTCTAAGCCCCATGCAGCGCGCGCGGCCGTACTCTGTATCCCCCGACGCAATCCCGCGCGCGCGCATGCTGAATAGCCTCTCCATCCGCGATGTCGTGCTGATCGAACGGCTCGACCTCAATTTCGCATCCGGCTTGACGACGCTGACCGGCGAGACCGGCGCGGGTAAATCCATCCTGCTGGACAGCCTTGGCCTGGCTTTGGGGGCGCGGGCCGATACCGGGCTGATCCGCTCCGGGGCGGAACAGGCGGTTGTTGCGGCGGCGTTTTCCGTGCCCCCGGGGCATCCCGCATTGACGCTTCTGACCGGGCACGGGCTGGACTCGGGCAGCGAAATTTTGCTCCGCCGCATCGTCACCCGCGACGGTCGCTCCCGCGCTTTGGTCAATGACCAGCCGGTCAGCGTGACATTTTTAAAGAATCTCAGCGCGCTCCTCATCGAGGTTCAGGGCCAGCATGAACAGGTTGGCCTTGCGGACCCGGCGAACCATATCGCGCTGCTCGACAGTTTCGGCGTGCCGACTGAAACGCGGGCGAGCGTATCCGCCGCCCATAAAGCCTGGCGGGATGCTGCCGCACGCCTGAAGGCAGCGGAACAAAAAATTGAGGAAACCGCGCGCGAGGAGGATTTTCTGCGCCATGCGGTGGATGAGCTTTCCCGCCTGAACCCGCAGGCCGGCGAGGAAGAGGCGCTCGCCACCGAGCGGCTGCGCCTGCAATCAGGCGAGCGCCGGGCCGAGGCCATTGCCGCGGCACTTGCCGAGCTCACGCCCAAGGACCGCCGCGCATCGGGCCCCGCCGCGCATCTGCGCGCCGCCGCCAGGGCGCTCGCCAAGCTTGCAGCCCCGAACGGCGAACACCCCGCCGCCGATGCCATGGCCGCGATCGAACGCGCCGAGGAAGCGTTGTCAGAGGCCGAAAACCAGTTGAACCGGCTCGCCGCGGAGGCAGAGGATGATCCCCGTGCGCTGGAAGCCACCGAGGAGCGGCTCTTCTCGCTGCGCGCCGCCGCGCGCAAGCATGGCGTCAATGTCGTCGCCCTCCCGGAATTCCTGGCCGCACTGCGCGCCCGCCTGGCGGCGTTGGAATCGGGCGTGGCGGATATCGCGGCCCTGACCCGCGAGACCGCCGCGAAGCGCGCCGCCTATGTCGAGGCCGCGGCCGCGCTCTCTATGCTGCGCGAACAGGCCGGGGCGGATCTCATGGCGGCCCTGGCTTTGGAGCTCCCGCCGCTGAAGCTGGAACGCGCCCGGTTCGTCGTGGAACACAGCATGCTTCCAGAACAAAATTGGGGGCCGCGCGGCGCCGATAATATCCAATTCCTCATTGCCACCAATCCCGGCGAGCCCCCTGGCGCGCTGGACAAGATCGCCTCGGGCGGCGAACTCTCGCGGCTGATGCTGGGCTTGAAGGTCGTGCTCTCGAGTGGCGGCGCGGTTGAAACCCTGATCTTCGATGAGGTCGATTCCGGCATTGGTGGGGCGACGGCCGCGGCGGTGGGCGAGCGCCTCGCCCGTGTCGCGCAGGCGGTTCAGGTGCTGGTCGTCACCCACTCGCCGCAGGTCGCCGCGCGGGGCAATGCACAGTTGCGGGTGGCCAAGCGCGTGGCCCAGGAGCGCGCGGTCACCATCGTCGAGCCGCTGGAAAACGAGGAGCGCCGCGAGGAAATCGCCCGCATGCTGGCCGGCGAGTTCATCACCGATGCCGCCCGCGACGCCGCCAGCAGCTTGCTCGCCGTCTGATTGCTTTGGCGCTACCCGGCATTCTCCAGCGCAACGAACCCTATTTTTCTTGCCCCCGAGCCCCGCTGCCGCCAAATACGCTGCGATGACCGACGCAAAGACCCAGTTCACCGATCTCATGTCCCGTATCGCGGCGGCGGATGCCGCGTATCATACGCAGGACGCCCCCCTGATCACGGATGCCGAGTACGACGCGCTGCGCCGCGAGGCGGAGCAGATGCTGACCGAACATCCGGAGCTGGGCGAAGCGGCACAAGCGCTCGAACAAGTCGGCGCCCCGGTGGAACAAAAATTCAAGAAAATCGTGCATGCGGTGCCGATGCTCTCGCTGGACAACGTCTTCGCGCCGGAAGAGTTCACGGAATTCTGCGCCCGCATCCGCCGTTTCCTCGGCCTCGATGCGACCCCCCTGGAATTCGTTGCCGAACCCAAGATTGACGGGCTTTCCATCTCGCTGACCTATGAGGGAAAAAAATTCGTCCGCGCCGCGACCCGAGGGGATGGAACGGAGGGTGAGGATGTCACACAAAATCTTCTCACCCTGAAAAGCCTGCCGCGCACCCTGCCCGGGGATGCGCCGGAGAGCATCGAGATTCGCGGTGAAGTGTATATGACCAAGGCCGACTTCCTGGCGCTGAACGAATCGCAGGCGCGGCAGTTCGCCAACCCCCGCAACGCCGCCGCCGGCTCGCTGCGACAGCTCGACCCGGCCATCACCGCGAAGCGCAAATTATCGCTCTTTGCCTATGCCCAGGGCGAATCCTCGACGTCGGTTGCCAAAACTCATTGGGAATATCTCGAAAAGCTCAAAGACTGGGGTTTTGACGGTAAACCCGCTCTCGACGAAAATCTCCGAAGCCAAGGCCGAGGATTTTCAGAAACAAATCGGCTTGGAACGTAGCGCCCTGCCCTACGACATCGATGGCGTGGTCTACAAGATGAACGACCTCGCACTGCAAACTCGCCTCGGCTTCGTCGGCCGCGCGCCGCGCTGGGCCACGGCCTGGAAATTCCCCGCCGAACGCGCCAGCACGATGCTGGAGGATATTGAAATCCAGGTCGGCCGCACCGGTGCGCTCACCCCCCGCGCGCGCCTTGTCCCGGTCAATGTCGGCGGCGTGCTCGTGCAGTACGCCACCTTGCACAATGAGGACGAAATCGCGCGCAAGGATGTGCGCATCGGCGATATGGTGGAGCTGCAACGCGCCGGCGATGTCATCCCGCAGATCCTCGGCGTGCTGCGCCGCGGCGCGGAGACGGTGCCTTACGTCTTCCCCACGCATTGCCCGGTCTGCGGCAGCATCGCCGTGCGGGACAATGAGGATGTCGTGCGCCGCTGCACCGGCGGGCTGATTTGCGCGGCCCAGATCACCGAGCGGCTGATCCATTTCTGCTCGCGCGGGGCATTCGACATCGAGGGCATGGGCGAGAAGACCATCCTGGAATTCTACGCCGCCGGCCTGCTCAAATCCGCCCCGGATATTTTTCTGCTCCCCGGGCACGAAGCCGAAATCGCCAAACGGGAAGGCTGGGGCAAGCTCTCGGCCGCCAACCTCTCCGCCGCGATCCGCGCCCGCCAGACCGTTCCGCTGGCGCGCTTCATCTTCGCGCTCGGCATCAGGCGGATCGGCGAGAACAACGCCAAGCTCCTGGCGCGGCATTACGGCAGCTATGCCAACTGGCGCGCGAGCATGGAGGCGGCCACACTCATCGGCTCGGATGCGCGCCTGGAACTTGGCTCGATCTCCGGGATCGGCCCGGCCATCGCCACCGACCTCGCCGCCTTCTTCGCCGAGCAGCATAACCTCGACACGCTGGATCGCGCTGGAAAAGCACCTCACCATCACGGAGGCGACCAGCGCCGCCACCGCCGATTCGCCGCTCTCGGGCAAAACCATCGTCTTCACCGGCACGCTCACCATGGCGCGCCCCGAGGCCAAAGCCCGCGCGGAATTCGCTCGGCGCCAAAGTCACCGAATCCGTCTCGAAAAAAACCGATTACGTCGTCATCGGCGCCGATGCCGGATCCAAAGCCAAAAAAGCCGCCGAACTTGGCCTCACGACACTGACCGAGGAACAGTTCCGCACGCTTGCCGGGTTGAGTTAAGTAAGGCCAGGGGCGCTGCCCCTGGACCCCGCGAAGGGCCGCGCCCTTCGATCCGCGATAATAAAGGTTTGTGGGAGGCGGGGGCGCCAGCCTCTCCAACGCCCGTGCCAGCCCCCGCCTCCCACAAACCTTAATTAATGGATTGCAAAGGCGAGCCTTTGCTGGGGGTCCAGGGGGCAAAGCCCCTTGGCCTTACTTAATTCTGACCGGAAAAGGGAGTGGAGCCGCCGTGGCCGTTGGCGTTATACATCCTCCCAAGGCCTGCTTGTGCAGGTGGGCGCCGGTTACCCGAACCAAGGTCCGGACAGAGCCAGCCCCCGAGGGAGATGCTTAACGGCCCTGGGGATGATTTGCCTGACGAACCGGGCAGCTCCTAAGCTTACTTAGGCGTCTGTGAGGTCCGCTGCAATCTCTTCCGCGCGTGCGGCGACGCGGCGCAGCTTTGGCGCGCCGTTCCGGATCCAATTTGCGGCTCGGATTCTGCCGCCGGGATGGGGGTTTGCGGCCGTCTTGGTGCGTGTATCGTGCAATTCGTCGGCCAGCAGCAGGGCGGCCAGCATCAGTAGACGCGCCTCGCCGGATTGCCCGCCGATGGCTTTGATGCTGTTGACCCGCTGTTCGATTTCCGTGGCCATGCGTTCCAGATGGGCTTCCTGCCCGTCTTCGCAGCCGACGATATAGGCATAGCCGTTGATTCGGATGGTGACTTGCGCCATGGCATTTACTCCGGTGATTGCTCAGCCGATTTGGGAGCTTCCAGTCCGTTGCGCAGCCGCGAGATCAGCATGTCGAGTGATTTCGCCAGCGCGACGCGGTCGATTTCCCGGCCAGTGGCCGGTTTAGGTGCCTGCGCCACGGCCGCGATCTTTCGAAGGGCGACTTCGATACGATCTAGGATTTCGTCTTCGGATTCAGATTCTGGCATAACAATCATACAAGCCGACGCGCCCGTTACTCGTCAAGTTAGGATATTCATAGAGCATATGATGGAAATTTCACCTGCCGTTATGGTGCATGGCCTGGCGCATGCGCGTGCGCGCTGGCGTTGCGGCCGGCCGGTTACGCTGCTCTCAGGCCCGGGTGCCGCAATTTATGCCGGGCTGCCTGTGGTGGCAACAATTCTGGCCGAGGCGGGTTTCACGGGCCTGGCGCTGCTGGACTGCGCCGATGCCCCGGGCCGCGCTCTGGAGGCGCTCAAGCTGGGCCTGAAGCGGCATCGTGCTGCACCTGCCCGCCAGCCGCTTTCGCCATCGTGGCCGAGATCGCCGCCGCCCAGGATGCGATGCTGTTCGGCCATCCGCCCCAGGGCGCTCGACCTTGCCCAGCATGGCGCGGTTCGTCATCTCGAAGCTTGGCTTTGACTCTAGGCGGATGACATTCGTTTGAAGCTGGGTTACACGCGGCGAGGTTTTTTGAATGAGGATGGGACATCCATGGCAATTACGCAGACGGTTAAAGACATCCTGTCGCATTACGAGAGCGACAATCCGGGCACCAAGGCGAATCTCGCCCGTATCCTCATCGGCGGGCAGGCTGGGCGGCACCGGCAAACTGGTGATCCTGCCGGTCGACCAGGGTTTCGAGCACGGCCCCGCCCGCTCCTTCGCGCCCAACCCGGCGGCCTATGACCCGCATTACCATTTCCAGCTCGCAATCGATGCCGGGCTGTCCGCCTATGCCGCGCCGCTCGGCATGATCGAGGCCGGTGCCGGCACCTTCGCCGGCGCAGATCCCGACGATCCTGAAAGTGAACTCCTCCAACTCGCTCGCCACCGACAAGAACCAGGCCCTCACCGGCTCGGTGAACGACGCGCTGCGCCTCGGCTGCTCGGCGATCGGCTTTACCATCTATCCGGGCAGCGAATTCGCCTTCGACCTGATGGAAGAGATCCGCGAGATGGCCGAGGAAGCCAAGTCCGCCGGCCTCGCCGTCGTCATCTGGTCCTATCCGCGCGGCCCGGAGCTCGACAAAGCCGCCGAGACGGCCTTCGACATCTGCGCCTATGCCGCCCACATGGCCGCCCTGCTCGGCGCGCACATCATCAAGGTGAAGCCGCCGACCGAGGTTGTTTCGCTCGAAGCCGCGAAGAAGGTCCTACGCCAATATCGACGGTTCGACGCTGGCCAAGCGCGTCGCGCATGTCGTGCAGTCCTGCTTCGCGGCAAGCGCATCGTGGTGTTCTCGGGCGGCGAGTCCAAGAGCCTGGATGGTCTCTACAACGAGATCCGCGGCCTGCGTGATGGCGGCGCCAATGGCTCGATCATCGGCCGCAACACCTTCCAGCGCCCGCGCGAGGAAGCGCTGGCGATGCTGAACACGATCATCGAAATCTACCAGGGCAAGGCGTAATTCCGTTGGACTGCCGGTTATACCTCATCACGCCGCCAGTCCTGCCGGAGAAGTTCGAAGACCATCTGGCGGCGTCCCTCGATGCGGGGGACGTCGCCGCCGTGCAGCTTCGGCTGAAGGACGTGCCGGACACGACCGTGCAGAAAACCATCGAGCGGCTGCGCCCTATCGTGCAGTCGCGCGATGTCGCCTTCCTGCTCAACGACCGCCCGGATCTTGCCGTCAAACTCGGCTGCGACGGCGCGCATGTCGGCCAGACCGATATGAAGGCCGCCGCCGCCCGGAAAATCCTCGGCGATCTCACGCTCGGCGTCACCTGCCACAACTCCCGCCATCTCGCGATGGAGGCGGGTGAGGCCGGTGCGGATTATGTCGCCTTCGGCGCGTTCTTCCACACCACCACCAAGGAACCGCCGGAAATGGCGGAGATCGAAACGCTCAAATCCTGGGCTGACATCATGGAAATTCCCTGTGTGGCCATCGGCGGCATCACCGCTGCCAATTGCGCGCCGCTGGTGCAGGCGGGGGCCGAGTTCCTCGCCGTCGTCGGCGCCGTGTGGAACCACCCGGAAGGCCCCGCCGCCGGCGTGCACGCCATGCTCGCAAGCCATCGCCGCCGCCACGCCTTGAGTGTGGCGGCGTCGCCGCGTCGTTAAAATAACTAAATCGGCGATATCTACCCAGACATTGTTGACGGCGCGCTTACGCTCCTGCAATCATTTCACAAATAATTTGAGGAAATGATGATGGACGATACCCGCCGCAAATTTCTAAAACTCGGCACCGGCGTTGCCGTCGGCGCGCTGATGGCCTCCCCCGCCATTGCCGCGGATGAGACCGTCACCGTGCCGCCGCAGCCGAGTGGCTCGGCCGACATGCTGCGGCTTGCGACCTTCGTTCCGAAATCCGGCGGTACCCCCCGGGTTGGTGCCGTGACGGCGGATGGCTCGGTGGTCGATCTCGGCAAGGCGGCGCGGCATGCCGGGCTGCGGCTCAGCTTTGATCCTGCCAGCATGCTGTCGCTCATCGCCGCGGGTCCGGCGGCGACGGCCCAGGCGCGCCACCTGGCAGCCTCCGCGCCGCATCATGCGCTCAGTTCCGTAACGCTCCTGGCTCCCATCCCGGTGCCGGAGCGCAATGTTTATGCGATCGGCTGGAATTATCTTGAACATTTCCATGAAAGCCTGACCGCGCGAAAGGCCGCTGCCCCGCTGCCGGCACACCCTGTTGTCTTCACCAAAGGCACGCATACGGTGAACGGTCCCTTCTCTCCCATTCCCTTCAACCCCGCGGTTTCCACGAAAATCGACTGGGAGGGGGAACTCGCCGTGATCATCGGCAAGCGCGGCAAGAACATCGCCGAAGCCGATGCCCTGCCTTATGTTTTTGGCTACACCGTCATCAACGATACCACGGCCCGCGACATGCAGATGGACCATGGCGGGCAATGGTTCAAAGGCAAGAGCCTCGATGGCCATGGCCCAATGGGCCCGTGGATCGTCGTGGCCGAGGACATCGACTACAATAACCTCAATCTCACGACCCGG
Organism: uncultured Pseudomonadota bacterium; assembly: GCA_963737355.1. Lineage (GTDB taxonomy): Bacteria > Pseudomonadota > Alphaproteobacteria > Acetobacterales > Acetobacteraceae > Acidocella. Next base: position 712,280 of record CAVTSC010000003.1, read on the forward strand.
GTTAACGGTGTGGTGAAGCAACAGATCAATACCAGCCAAATGTATTTCAAAGTCCCGCGTTTGATCGCGGAGCTGTCGCTGGGTCTGACGATGGAACCCGGCGACATGATCGCGACCGGTACGCCGTCCGGCATTGGCGCGGCGCGGACACCGCCCGAATTCCTGCAACCGGGCGATGTTCTGGAGACCGAGATCGACCGCATCGGCACCATCCGCAACACGATCCAACTCGTCCGCAGCTAACAGGGGATGGTCTGAACCGGAGGGGGATGGCTCGCATCCCCCCTTTGGGGGCGTTACACGCAGTAATTGCCTCTGAGCGTGAACGTTAAAACTTTGTCGTTTTTTAATAAAAACGTTATTTCACAATAATATACCTGCACATCGGGCAATCCGGCATCGTACGCGTAATACCCGCGACCATACCATGGCCCGCCATACGGACCATAGCCGAAATAGCCGTCCGGCTGGACGGCGTAGCTATGTTGGACATAAGCGAGATACTGCACGCCGTTGGTCGTGATCTGCTTGTCCGGCACGCCTAAGCCTTGCACCAGGGCCTGTGCGTCGTCGCCGATATAGGCGGCCATGCGGCTTTGCAGGCTGGGACCGGTTGCGCAGGCGGACAGCGCCAAAACGGGGGTCAGAAGCAGGAGTTTATGTCGCATGGGACGCCTCCACCGCATTTTCGTTGACGTATTGATATAGGGCGGATGGGCGCGTTGTCAGGATGGCAGCCAAAGGACATCGCGGATGCGCGGCGCGCCGGTTGCCAGCATCGCCAGCCGGTCGAAGCCCAAGGCGATCCCGGCGCAGGGCGGCAGGCGGGCGACGGCTTTGAGAAAATCCTCGTCCATCGCCCAGTCCGCACCGTACATCGCGTGGCGCCGCGCGCGGTCTTCCGCAAAGCGCGCCCGCTGCTCCTGCGCATCCGTCAGTTCCACGAAGGCGTTCGCGAGCTCGATGCCGCAGCAATAGAGTTCAAAGCGCTCGGCAACACGCGGATCCGCCGGGTCCCGCCGGGCCAAGGCCGCCTGTGCTGCCGGCCAATGCGTCAGAAAGGTCGGGCAGTCACGGCCCAGATGGGGCTCGATGCGCTCAAGCAGCAGGCGGAAGAATAGGTCCTCCCAATCCTCCCCGTCCCGCAGCGCGACGGAGGCCTGGTCCGCCAGCACCTGGGGTTGGCCGACGCTCGCCAGGACATCCACGCCGACATATTTGTAGAACGCCTCCACCACGGTGATCCGCTCAAACCGGTCGAGGCTTGTGGTAATCCCCCGGCATGTCACCTCCGGCGGTAGGACGGCGCGCAGCAGCGCCTCGGTCTCTTCCATCAGCGCAGCCATATCCGCGTGCGCGGAATACCATTCCAGCATGGTGAATTCCGGGGCATGGGTGTCGGACCAGGGCTCGTCGCGCCAGACCCGTGCCAGTTGGAAGATCGGCCCGGAGCCGCCGGCCAGCAGCTTTTTCATGGCGAATTCCGGGCTCGTGTTCAGATAGAGCGCGCCCGCCGGCACGGCGCGCAGATGCACCTCCTCGCCGGGGGCGACCACCGCATAGGGGGTTTCCACCTCGAGATAGCCTCGGCTGCCGAAAAAGGCGCGCACGCCTTGTGCCAGCAGGTGACGGCGCTGGAGTGCTGCCATGCGATCCGGCAGATTTTCCCAAGGTTGAGACATTCGCGCTCCTATTCTACACCGACCCATGCTTGACGGTCCTATGCAATCCAAACGCACGCTGCGCACGGTCGATGATATAATCCAATCCGGTCTTGCCGAGGAATCCTCCCGCGTTGCGTTGGAGGCGGTGGGCGCGCGTTATGCGATCGCCATCCCGCCCGCTTTGCGCACGCTAATTGCGGTACCTGGGGATGCGCTTGGCTTGCAATTCATCCCCGACGCCGCGGAGCTCATCACCGCGCCGCATGAGAGTGCTGACCCTATCGCCGATGAGGCGCTCTCGCCCGTACCCGGCATCGTGCACCGCTATCCCGACCGCGCCTTGCTGAAACCCCTGCTCGCATGCCCGGTCTATTGCCGCTTTTGCTTCCGCCGCGAACAAGTGGGCCCGGATGGCGGCGTGCTGACGCGAGGCGGAGCTGGCCGCCGCCTATGCCTATATCGCGGCGCATCCCGAGATCCGGGAAGTCATCCTCACCGGCGGCGACCCGCTGATGCTCTCGCCGCGCCGTTTGCATGGAATCCTGCAAAATCTGAGTGTTATTCCACATATTGAGGTGCTGCGCATTCACACCCGCGTGCCCGTCGCGGACCCATCCCTCATTACAGACGCGCTGGCCGAGGCGCTGGACATTGCAACGCCGCTCTTCCTCGCCGCCCATATCAACCATGCGCGCGAACTCACCGAGGCGGCCAGTTCCGCACTGCGCAAGCTCCAGCTTCGCGGCATTCCCATCCTTGGCCAGACCGTATTGCTCGCAGGCGTGAATGACAGCGAGGAAGCCCTGGGCGAGTTGTTCCGCGCCATGCTGCGAAGCCGAATAAAACCCTATTACCTGCATCAGCTCGATGCCGCGCCGGGCACCGCGCGCTTCCATGTGCCGCCGGAGCGCGGGCGCGAGATCCTCGCCAATCTGCGCGGGAAAATCAGTGGCACCGCGCTGCCTACGTATATTTATGACCGGCCGGGGGGGCTGGGGAAGATTCCGCTCTAAAAGCGGCGCAAAAAACTTTTTCGCCTTGAGCCGGTGGCGCGATAACCAGCACGGTCCAGGGTAAAAAAGTTTTTGGGGCTGTCCCAGATAACTATTGAGAGTGGAGCTTCACCCAGCGCTTTAGGTCTTTCAAGAGGGCTGCCGGCGTTCCGTTGTTGAACCTCCACTCGCACTCTTTGAGGAAGAGGAAAAAGTTCGCTTTAGGGATGCCGTTGTATCGCCTCAGATGCCTCTTTGCCTGGTTCCAGAAGTTCTCGATGCCGTTGATATGGTTATGCCCATCTCCGACAAACTCCTGTCTATGGTTGATGCGGAAATGGTGGAATTCGGAGACGTCCAGGGCGTTATAAGCTGCATACGAATCTGTATAAACCACTGAATCTGGTACAATTTTCTCACGAATGATGCTCATGAGCGTGGTTTGTTGGACGTTCGGGATCATGACCGTACAGACGCGTCCCCCGCGCTTCAGCAGCCCGAAAACTGGGACTTTGCCGGCGGCTCCCCGGCCGTGCTTGCCCTTCCGATGGCCGGCGAAATAACTCTCATCGACCTCGACGCGGCCCGCGATGGGCGACGCTTTTTCCATCTCAACAGCAATGATTTGGCGCAGGCGATGATAAAAATATGCCGCCGATTTGCGGTTGATCCCCAGCAAATCGGCGGCCGTCCGTGCCGTCACGCCTGCGACGAAAAATTCAGCCAGCCGATCCTGGTATTTTTCCCTTATACGACAATGCCTTAGGTCCATTTTTCTATCCTAGATCCGTTCAGGATCTGGGACAGCCCCAAAAGTTTTTTTTGCTTCTTTTTGTTCACAAAAAGAAGTCCTTCTCGCCCTGCCTTAAAACCGTACGAGCACCGCACCCTCTATTGTCTGCGCCGACCAGTTGCCCGAGAGGCGCGCGGCATAGCGCAAGGAGAGCGCCCAATTGCCTCTTCCGGCTGAGATCCCGGCCGCGAGCTCTCCTGCGACCCGGTCCAGCGATTGGGCTGTAGCGGAAAAAGCGGTGCCGTCCGCCGTGGTGAGTGTTTGCGTGGGGTTGATGTTCCCGGCCTCGTAATCCACGCCGAGTTTTAGCTGCGGCGTCACCACCGTCCCGGATGCGGTGGTGAATGCCTGGGCGAGATCAAGGGCGATGAAAGGCTGCACGCTTTGTGCCCCCGCCGCATCGCCGCGCACGGCAAATTCTGGGTTTTGTGCTGTCTCGCCGAACGCGCCGGTGCTCACACTGGCGATCCGTATTCCGGCTTCGGGCGTCAGCGTCAGCGTTGATGCACCTGCCTGGAGTTGCATCGGCCGCCCCAATTGCACGCCCCCCGAAACGCTGGTCCCGTTGGCGCGGGCCGTTGCATTTCCCAAGCCGGTGGCGCGTGTGGTGCGCGTGTTCGCAAAACCGCCCAGGACATCCGCTGTAAGGAGAAAGCGGCCAAGCGGGGCGGCGCCGTAGCCGCCCAGCCGGACGGTATCGATATCGGCATCGCCGCCGGTTTTGTCGCTGAGCGTTGCCGCATCATACCCCACGGCCAGGCCAAGCCGTATGCCCGAGGCGCTCATTAGCCGGTCGAGCCCCGCCAGGAAGCCTGCTTTTCCCACGCTATAGGCGTCTTGCGCATCCATTCGGTCGCCGGAGGCTTCCAGCCAGCCGCCTGCCCCGCAAAATGCCCCTGCGATCGCCCCGGCAATGCCCGCCGCCGTGTTGCCCCCGCCGAGCATGGCACCTGCCACGGGGCATGGCGCGGTACCGGCATCCGCCGCATGGCGGAGAAGAACGTCGCCCGCGCGCTGGGCGTCCAGCGCCTGCGCCTGGCTGGTGTCGGCGAATAAAGCGTCATCCGACGGCGCTATGGTAAAGCGATTGGCAATCACAAGATTTGCCGTGCTGGCGGCCGCTCCGAGTGCCACCGTCATGGGAGGCGGGTCAGCCTGCAATTGCGTCACGCTGGCAAAATTTCCCGTCACGCCGTTTTGTGCGGCCAGAACGCTTTCATTCCCCGGCGCGTAGGTGCCCGGCGCCAGCACGTATTCGAGCGTCCCGCCCAACTGCGCCGTGCCGCTGATATGGAGCTCGGACGTTCCAGCGGGAGTGACCACGACGCGCAGCGTGCCGGTCGGGCTTTGTGTGAAATTGCCCGTCAAGTTCAAGGGCGCGCCCGCCAGGCCCGGCTGCAATGTTCCGGCATTGCGCAGCAACGCCACGGTCCAATTGCCGGAGGCGGTCCAGTCGGCGCTCGGACCGAGGCTCAGCACGCTCCCGGCGCCGAAACCGGTGATATCGTGGGTCAGCGTTCCGGTGCCGGTCAGCGAAATCTCGCTCGCCGAGCCTGAGCCGTCGATATCTCCGGCGATGACCGAGCCGGTGCCCAGCGTCAGCATGTCCGCGCCCCCGGCGCCGAGGGCAATCGCATCGCCGCCCGTGGCGGCGCTGGCCACCGTGCCGGCATTGAAAATCTGCGTCTGGGCGCCGCTCACCAAAATCCCTGTGGTGCCGCCCGCGATCACGCCGCCTGCCATGTTGTTCAGCACGCTGCCGCCGCCGATCTTCACGCCCGTCACGCCGCCGGTGATCTGCCCGGCATTGTCGATGCGCGCATCCTCGGCCATCCGCAGCCCGATTTTGCTGCCTGAGATCGTCCCGGTATTTTCAACCTCCCCCTCGGCACCGACATCGATCACGCCATCGGCCCCGCCCGAGATCGTGCCGGAATTGGTCACGGTGCTGGCACCGTTGAGGTACACGCCAAAGTGCGCGCCGCTCACGGTCCCGGCATTCTGGATGGAGGAGGCATTTCCGCCCGCATATACACCGGAATACCCGCCGCTCACCTGGCCGCCCGCCAAATTGCTGAAACTGCCGCCGGTATAGAGCGACACCGCATCGCCTGTTCTGGAGGTGATGACGCCGCTGTTCACCACGGTCCCGGCGCCGCCGCCAATATAGACCCCGATATGCCCGCCGCTGATCGCCCCGCCGGCCGTATTGGTGACATTGCCGCCATGGTTGAGGCTGACCCCGTCATACTGGGCGGAAATGGTCCCGGAATTGGCCACCCCCCCGCCCGACAGCGACACGCCGTCCCCGCTGCTTGCATCGATCGTCCCGGCATTGCTGAGCGACCAGACATACCCCGCCCCGCCGACGATGCCAGCACCCGCCGCCGGGGAAATCACCGTGCCGGCGGTAATGCTGGCTCCGGTTGCGACATTGCTGAGATTAACCGTCGCGGACTGGTTGCTCCCGATCACGCTCTGCGCCGCCGCAGGGGCGGCCAGGACAACGCCGACGGATATCGCCGCCGGCAGCACGCGCAAAGCGGATGCGCCGCCTCCCCCCAATATTCCGGCCTGCCGACGCCGTACAACCGCATCGCGATCACCTCTCACCATCGACTTGGCCCCTTAATTTACCACCAGAAGATGTAAAAATTAGGGGCGCGATGCTGAATCCACTGTTAAGCAAAGCGCGCAAAAGGGCGGGAATTATTTTAAGTTCGTAATTTTATCGCAAGAAATCGTGGAGATCATGGTTGAAATGGATTACCTGCACGCCATGACTTGCCGAACACGGCCTGGCGTCGTAAGCCCCCGCTTCGCAATCCCCTTATCCATTCCAGGCAGAGCTCTTTTATGAAACAGCAGGCAAACCTTATCCGCGCCGGTCAGGTCATCGAACACGAAGGCAACCGCTGGACCGTGCTGAAGCAGCAGATCATCACCCCGGGCAAAGGCGGCGCCTTTATCCAGGTGGAAATGCGCAACCTGAAAACCGGCAATAAAACCAACGAACGCTGGCGCACCGCCGATACCGTGGAACGCCTGACCACCGAAGACCGGGATTACACCTACTCCTACACCGACGGCGACAACCTCGTCCTCATGGACGGCGAAACCTTCGAGCAGTTCATGGTCCCCGCCGCCATCCTCGGCGATTCCGCCCCCTTCCTGCAGGATAACATGGCCGTCTCCGTCGGCCTGGTCGAAGGCGACCCAGTCTCCATGACCCTGCCGCCCCACGTCACCCTGGAAATCGTCGAGGCCGACCCCGTCGTCAAAGGCCAAACCGCCTCCTCCTCCTACAAACCCGCCAAACTCTCCAATGGCGTCAAAACCCTCGTCCCGCCCTTCATCGAAGCCGGCGAACGCGTCGTCGTGCGCACGGAAGACGGTAGCTACGTGGAACGGGCCAAGGGGTAAGCAAGGCCAGGGGGCTCTGCCCCCTGGACCCCCGCTAAGGGCTCGCCCTTAGAACCCATTAGTTTAGGGTCTTGGGAGGGAGGGTAACTCGCCTGCCAAGACTGCGATCGAAATATACCGACCTGGGAGGCGAGTTACCCTCCCTCCCAAGACCCCTAAGTAGCGGATTCCAAAGGCGAGCCTTTGGCGGGGTTCCAAGGGGCAGAGCCCCTTGGCCTTACTTAACTCTAGGAGCCTATTTCCATGATGCCACGTCTCTCCGCGCATATGACCGTCATGCAGGCGGCGGCACAGAAGGCTGCCAAGCGGTTGCTGCGCGATTTTAATGAGGTTGAGAATCTTCAGGTTTCCATGAAGGGGCCGGGGGATTTCGTCAGCCAGGCGGATTTGCGCGCCGAGCAGAGCATTCGCGAGGATTTGGAGAAGGCGCGGCCCGGCTATGGGATGCTGATGGAGGAGTCCGGCGAGAGCGGCAGCGACAAATGGACCTGGCGCTGGATCGTGGATCCGCTGGATGGCACGACGAATTTTCTGCATGGCATTCCGCATTGGGCGATTTCCATCGGGCTGGAGCGGCGCCTGCCGGATGGCGGGAGCGAGATTGCCGCGGCGGTGGTGTATTCGCCGGTGAACAACGAGATGTTCTGGGCCGAGAAGGGCGTCGGCGCATATGTGAACGACAAGCGCCTGCGGGTTTCCGCGCGGCGCGAGATGCAGCGAAGCGGTGTTTGCGACCGGCATTCCCTTTGCCGTTACCACGCTCCGCCGCACCGGCTGGGCTTTGCCCGCACGCTGAGCACGTTGATGCCGCAGGTTGCCGGCATCCGGCGCTTTGGCTCGGCGGCGTTGGACCTCGCCTGGGTCGCGGCCGGCCGGTACGACGGCTATTGGGAAATGGGCGTTCACGCCCTGGGACATTGCCGCCGGCATGCTGATCGTGCGTGAAGCCGGCGGATATGCAACGGATGGCGAGGGCAAGGATGTGGTGGCCCGCACGGTGGTTGCGGGAAATCCGCATATGCACCCGAAACTTTTGAAGTCGTGCAGGACGGTCTGGCGGCATCCAAAGGATAAGGTTAAGGTTTTAGGGTGAAATTCTTACCCACCCTGATCGTAACATTGGCTTTTGCCCGGCCTGGGCAGCGGCCCAGGTCTCGGTCAACCCTGCCGCGCTGGCGCAGTTGGCGGGAATCGCCCCGACCCCGCCAGCGGCCGCCGCGCCGCAGCCAGTGATGCATCCCGTGCATCGCCGGTTGCAACACCGTCATGCCATCGTTGCGGTGGCAAAACCCGTGCTCCCTGCCCCGGTTACCGCACCGATTGCCAAACCTGTTGCCGCAGCCGCGCGCGTGGCCGCACCATTGCCTGCGCCCAAAGCACCGGCGGCCCCCGCCTTGCCGCCGCCACCTTTGGCAGCCTCGCTGATTTTTGCCGCCGGCAGTGCCGCACTTCCGGCCAATGCCGGGGCCGCGCTGAAACCGTTTTGCAAGAGCACCGAGCTGATCAGCATTGACGCGCACGCGCGCCAGGCGATGCCGTCCGATCCCTCGATCGCCATGCGCTTATCCCTTGCCCGCGCCCTGGCAGTCCGCGATGCGCTCGCCGCCTGCGGCGTGCCGGCGCAAAATATCTTGCCCCGCGCATTGGGCACGATTCCCGGACAGAATGAGGATGAGACCGTGTTAGGTACCGAAAAATGACCCGGCCGACGAATTATCTCATCCGCATGATCCTGTTCTGCGTCGTGGTCTACGGCACCGCCGCGATCATCTCGCCGGATCTGGTGCGCTTCTACATGGCCAACCCGCTGGTCAACACCGTGATCGTGCTGACCGAGATCTTCGGCGTGTTCTGGAATCTGCGCCAGGTGCAGCGGCTTAATCCGGAAGTCGCCTGGGTCGAGGATTTCCGCCGCGCCCGCCAGAAGCTGGAGCAGGCGCCGCCGCCGGTGCTGCTGGCCCCGATGGCGCGCATGCTGCACGGCCGGGCCGATGGCGAACGGCGCATCACGCTCTCCGGCCAGGCGATGCGCACGATCCTGGACGGCATTTCCAGCCGCTTGGATGAGAGCCGGGAACTCTCGCGCTACGTCACCGGGGTGATGATCTTCCTCGGCCTGCTCGGCACCTTCTGGGGCCTGCTGCACACGGTCTCCTCCGTTGCCGCGGTGATCAACGGCATGAACCTCGCGGGCGGCGATGTGAATGGGATGTTCACCCAGCTTAAATCCGGCCTCTCCGGGCCGCTGGCCGGCATGGGCACGGCGTTCTCGTCCTCGATGTTCGGCCTCTCCGGCGCGTTGATCCTGGGCTTTCTGGACCTCACCGCGGGGCAGGCGCAGAACCGGTTTTTCAACGAGCTGGAAGAATGGCTGGCCGGGCTGACGCGGCTTTCCACGGGCGCGATTGGCGGCGGGGATGGCGAGGCCTCCGTGCCGGTTTACGTGCAGGCGCTGCTGGAACAGACGGCCGAGAACATGGAAGCCCTGCAGCGCGTGCTCTCGCGCGGCGAGGATGCCCGCGCGCAGGGCAACACGGCGTTGGTCGCGCTGAATGAGCGCATGGCTAATCTCTCCGACACGCTGCGCGCCAACCAGCAGCTCATGATGAAGCTGGCCGAGGCGCAGGTCGCCATGGGGCCTGCCCTCACCCGGTTGGGCGCCGTGCAACCAAGCGGCGTCGATGATATTTCCCGCGCGCATCTGCGCAATATCGAATTGCTGCTCAACCGCCTGCTCGCGGAATCCGAGCAGGGCCGCGCGCAAAGCACCACCGAACTGCGCAGCGATTTCAAACTCCTGACCCGCACGCTGGCCGCGATGCGCGATGAGCGCACGGCGCTGCGCGACGAAACACGGGCATGAGCCGCAAGCGCGGAGGCAGCAATGGGCTGGAGGCGTGGCCGGGCTATGTGGATGCGCTCTCCACCCTGCTCATGGTTACGATCTTCGTGCTGCTGGTCTTCGTGCTGGCCGAGGCATTTCTCTCTTCGGCGCTGACCGGCAGCGACAATACCATTAACGTCCTGCGCAACCAGATTGCGGAACTCAGCCAAAGCCTGTCGATGGAAACCGCCAAGGATACCACACTGGCGCAGGAGCTGGCGGCGTTGAACAGCCAGCTTGCCACCGCCCAGGCCGCCAATGCCGGGCTGACGCAGCAGCTCAGCGGCGCCAACAGCACGATTGCCAGCCTGCAAGGCCAGACACAGGGGTTGCAATCGCAGCTCTCGGACGCGCAGGCCCAGGCTGCCTCCGCCGCTGGACGGATTTCAGCGCTTCAGGCGCAGATGGACGCGCAGGCTGCGGCGGCGGCCAATGCCGGGCCGGGGCTGCAAGCACAACTAACGGACACGCAGAACAAGCTCACCGCGCAGACGAAGATTTCCACAGAAGCTGAGGCACAGGTGGCGCTGCTCAACCAGCAGATCGCCGCAATGCGGCTGCAACTCGCCACGCTTGCGCAGGCGCTGGATGCGGCACAGGCCGCGGATGCGAAGGACAATGTGCAGATCGCCGATCTGGGCAAGCAGCTCAACGAGGCGCTGGCCCGCAAGGTCGAGGAATTGCAGCAATACCAGAGCGCGTTCTTCCACGCGATGCGCGACGCGCTCGCCAATGAGCCCAATTTGCGCATCGTCGGCGACCGTTTCGTGTTCGAGAGCGACGTGCTGTTCCCTGTCGACCAGGCAACGCTGACCCCGGCGGGACAGGCGGAAATCGCGCAGGTCGCCAAAGCGGTGAAGGATATTGCCGGGAAAATTCCGGCCAATGTGAACTGGATCCTCTCGGTGGACGGGTATGCGGATGCGCAGCCAATCACTGGCGGGCCGTATCATTCCAATTTCGATCTCTCCGCCGCGCGCGCGCTCACCGTGCTGCATCTGCTGGTGCAGGATGGCGTGCCGGAAGGGCGGATTTCCATCTCGGCGCTGGGCTCCAATAATCCGCTGGCGACCGGCACAAGCAAAGCGGATTATGCGCAGAACCGCCGGATTGAGTTCCGGCTGACGACGCCATGAAGGAAGCAAGGCCAGGGGCTTTGCCCCTGGACCCCAGCAAAGGCTCGCCTTTGCAATCCATTACTTTAGAAAAGGCTGAGGCTCGGAAAGCGGCTTTACAGCTTCGCGCGGGGGGGGGTCCGGCGTTGGGGGCGCGGTTGGCGGAGCATGTGTTGCGCGATTGCCCGCCCCCGCCGGGTGCCATCGTCGGCGGGTTCTGGCCGTTGGAGGGTGAGATCGATATCCGGCCACTGCTGCACGCCTTGCGCGCGCGCGGGCATGAAATCGCACTGCCGGAAACGCCGGCAATGGGAAATCCGTTGATTTTTCGCACCTGGCTCCCGGGGGCACCGCTTATCGCCGGGCGGTTCCGCACGCAGCATCCGGCGGGAAGCATTGTGGTGCCGGAATTTATCCTGGTGCCGCTGCTCGCCTTCGATGCGCAAGGCAATCGTCTTGGTTATGGAGGCGGGTATTATGACCGCACGCTGGCTGAACTGCCAAATGCATATCGCTTAGGCTGCGCCTTTGCGGCGCAGGAGATCAGCCACGTGCCAGTCGAGGCAAACGATCTAAAGCTGCATGCCATTGCAACGGAATTAGCGTTCAAACGCTTCTAGCTGGAATAAAAAATGGGGCGCCGGGCCTCAGGCCCGGCGGGGTCGAGGGGCAGAGCCCCTCGCCTTAAAACCTTATGCCGCGCGCTTTTGCGCGTATTGCGGACGGCGAGGTTTGCGGACGATCATGTCCGGATGCGGTTTCGGCTTCTTGGCTGCCGCGGCATGGGCCGGACGGGTGCCGGAGGCGACGTTCATTTTGACACCGGTCAGTTTCTCGATGGAGTTGAGGAACGCCAGCTCCGTCGCATCGCAGAATGCAATCGCAATGCCCTTGGCGCCATTGCGGGCGGTACGGCCGATACGGTGGACATAGCTTTCCGGCTCGTTCGGCAGCTCATAGTTGATGACGTGGGACACGCCGGCAACGTCGATGCCGCGCGCGGCGAGATCGGTTGCAACCAGCACGCGGACTTCACCGGAGCGGAAGGCTTCCAGCGCGCGCTGGCGGGCGTTCTGGCCCAGATTGCCATGCATGGCGGCGGCGGCGATTTTCTCCGCGTTGAGCTGCAGGGCGACACGGTCCGCGCCGCGCTTGGTGCGCGTGAAGACGATGGCGCGGTTCATTTCCGGCTCGCGCAGCAGGCTGCTCAGCAACTGCTTCTTGCCGGAGCCGTCGACGAAATGGACATGCTGCTCGATCCGCACCGGGGTCGAGGCCACGGCCTCGATCGAAACGCGGACGGGGTCGCGCAGCAGGCCTTCGGCCAGCGAGAGGATTTCCTTCGGCATCGTGGCCGAGAACAGGGCCGATTGGCGGCGGGCCGGCAAGGCGGCAACCACTTTGCGGATGTCCGGCATGAAGCCGAGGTCGAGCATACGGTCGGCCTCGTCCAGCACGAAGAACTGGCACTGGTCGATCAGCAGGTTGCGGGTGCTCATGAGGTCGCAGATGCGCCCCGGCGTGCCGACGACGATGTCCGCGCCGCGGGACATGCGGTTGACCTGGCCGGAACGGCCGACGCCGCCGACGATCAGGACGGTATTGAGTGCCAGGCCGGTGCCGAATTTGCGGCATTCCTGCTCGATCTGCACCGCGAGTTCGCGGGTCGGCGAGAGGATCAGCGCACGGGTGGCAAAGCGGCGCGGGCGCAGCGGGTTGGCGGCCATCTGTTGCAGGATGGGCAGCGCGAAGGCGGCGGTCTTGCCGGTGCCGGTCTGCGCGGTGCCGAGCACGTCGCGGCCGCTCAAGGCCCGCCGGGATGGCGCCGGCCTGAATGGGGGTCGGCGTGTTGAAGCCGCTATTCTTCAGGGCTTGCAGGATGGGGGCGGCAAAGCCCAGGGTTTCAAAGGTAAGTTCAGTCATGACAAACGTCTCCGGCACCGCAAACATCAGGGTTCGCGATGATAATGTCCGGTTTCCACGCGCGATTTTGGAGTGGACGGTAAGGGTCTGCCTGGAAGGGCGTCCCCGCCCCTATTAGACAAATCGATCGCCAAGGCCGGACAGGTCCGGTCGCGCATTCGCGATCAACACGGGGCTTATGCGCATGGTGCAATGCAAAACGCAAGAAATGTTTTGCATTGCGGTTATGCGCCGTTATGATTTTTCGTTTTCGATGTAAAACACGAAAAAATACAACAAAGCGTTACGTTAATAGCGCTAACTTTTTCAAAAAATTGCGCTTTGTAACGATGCCGTTGTTTTGACGTGAATGGCCCTGGATGCGCCTACCCAAAACGCATCATGCCCGGCTCGCACCGGGCATGATGGTCTGGAATGCGTTTTGCGTGCGGGAAGTTAATCCCCGGCGGCGGGATGCAGGTTGCCGACGGGGACTTTGTGTTCCTGCTTCGCCTGGACCATGAGCGCCTTGGCCACCGGGGCCGGCATGGCGGCAAGGATGGCGACGCTGACCGAGGCGAGATAGGGCAACGACTGGGTGAAGAGCACGGCGCACCAGAGCCTGGTTTCCAGCGTTGCCCAATGGTGGCCGAAGCCGACCCCCAGCAGCGCGCCCCAGGTCAGGGCCAGGAGCACGAGTTCCTCGCGGGACATCACCAGGCCCTGGATGAGGGCCGGGGCGTTCTTCATTTTCGGCGTGCGCAGGAAGGGCAGGCTATTGCTGAACAGGCCTTTCCACACCGCCTTGCCGATGCTGTGGCTGAGCGCGAGGCCAGCTACGGCGGCACCGATGCGATCGGCAAAGCCGCAGGGCACGCGGTTGGCGTAGAGGGCGAGGATCTGGCCGATCTTGAAGACGAACAGGCCGATCGAGGGCAGCATGAACAGGGCGATCGGGAATTCGAAGCGCACCGGATCGAGGATCAGGCCGGCGGACCAGGCAAGGCCCAGCGCGAGGAAGACGAGGCCCAGCGCATCGCCGACCCAGGGCAGCCAGCCGGTGATGAAATGCCAGCGCTGGCCGAGGGTGAGCTCGTGGTTGAAGGGCGAGAACAGAGCGCGCCAGTTGGCACGGACGATGCGCATGGCGCCGTAGGCCCAGCGGTAGCGCTGCTTGCGGAAGGCGTTGAAGTCGTCCGGCATCACGCCCTTGCCGAAGCTCTTCTTGGAATAGACCGCCTCGTACCCGGCGCGGAACAGGCGCAGGCCGAGCTGGCTGTCCTCGGTGATGCACCATTCGGCCCAGCCGTTCTCGTTCACCAGGGCGGCCTTGCGCACCAGCGTCATCGTGCCGTGCTGGATGATGGCGTTGCGCTCGTTGCGGGTGACCATGCCGGCATGGAAGAACCCGGCATATTCCCAGAACATCAGGCGCTTGAAGAGGCCGCCGTCATTGTCCCGGTAATCCTGCGGGGACTGGGTGAAGCCGACTTTCGGATCCGCGAAAGCCGGGGCCATGCAGCGCAGCCAGTCGGGGTCGACGATATAGTCGCTGTCGATCACGCCGATGATCTCGGCATCCGGGGCGGTTTCGCGCAGGGCGAAGTTCAGCGCGCCGGCTTTGAAGCCCTTATACTTGCCGAGCGTGAAGAAGCGGAATTTGGGGCCAAGGCGCGCGCAATGTTCGGCGACCGGCTCCCAGACATGCGGGTCCATCGTGTTGTTGTCGATGACCAGGACTTCGAAGCGGTCGTAATCCAGGGCGGCGAGCGCATCCAGGGTCTGGCGGACCATGTGCGGCGGCTCGTTGCAGATCGGCAGATGGATGGAGACTTTCGGCAGCATCGGCGCCCGCAGGGGCAGGCATCGGCTCGAAATGGCGCTTCTGCACGCGGCCGAAGATGGTCTCGACCAGGTCGAAGCTATCGGCGATGAGCAGGAAGAGCAGCAGCCCCTGGCCGAGGGCGAGCGCGCCCCAGACCGCGGCGGCGCCGAGCGAGAGATAGGTCTCGCCCATGTTCATCAGCAGCATGGCGAGCGCGGTGGCAAAGCCTTCGACCAGGGCGGCGAAGATCAGCTTGCCGACGAAGCGGATATCCGGCCGGCGGGAGAGCAGCGCCATGGTGGCGGCCAAGCGTGAGCAGCGTGGCGCCCAGGGCGTAGAAAATCCAGGCCGGGTTGTTCTCAACCGGGCCGGTCAGCGACCATTTCGCGTGGCGGTCCAGCGTGAACATGCCCCAATAGCCGGCGGCGCGGCCCTCGAAGCTCGTCTTCCAGGGTTGGTCGAAGGCTTCCATCACGAAATACTGGAGGTGGTCCTTCTGCGCGAGGTTGAAGAAGTCGCGCATGAAGCGGGCCTGGTTGACCGTGCTGGCGCGGGCGGCGCCGATATCGATGCCATCCGACGGCCAGCCGATCTCGCCGATGACGATGCGCTTGTTCGGGAATTTGTCATGCACCGCGTTCAGGCGGTTCATCGCGTCCTGCACGGCGATGTTCTCCGGCACGCCCTCCCAGTAGGGGAGCAGATGCACGGTGATGAAATCGACCGAGTTGGCGAGTTCCGGGTGATTCAGCCAGACATGCCAGGGCTCGGCGGTGGAGACCGGCACATGGGTTTGGGACTTCACCAGCGCGATGTCGCGCATCAGCTCCGGCACGGTCATGTCGCCGCGCAGGATGGTCTCGTTGCCGACCATGATCTGCTTGACGTCCGGATTGGCGTTGGCGACCTGCACGACACTTGGCGAGCTCGGCGGCATTGGCGTCCGGGTGGCGGTCCAGCCAGGCGCCCAGCGTGACGTTGAGGTTCATGCCCTCGGCCAGCGCCGGGATGGTGCCGAGATCGCCCTCGACCGTGTAGGTGCGGATGTTGTGGGTGTGCTGGGCGACCAGGGCCAGGTCGGACTTGATCTCCGCCGGGCTGGGGTAGACGTTGGTCTCCGGGCTCTCGCCCTGTATGGAAGGGCGAGAAGGCGAAGCCGCCGATATCGCCGTGATAGGGGGCGATGTCCGTGACCGGCCGGTTGGCCCCGGCCCACAGCCCGAAAGCGATGACGCCGACGCCGATAGCCGCCGCCCAGGAGCTGGGGCTGGCCCAGCCGCTGCGGGTTTTTGGCGTGGAAACCTGGGCGGCAACCGTGCGGATGGGCGAATGAAACGTCATGGTATTGGTCCGATGAAGGACGGGACGAGCCCCGTGTGTAACGATTTATGGCGGACCAGTACGGCGGCGGCTGGGCGCGATTGTGTCCCAACTAAGGCAAAAGCATAATTAATCGGCGGAGACAAACAATGTGCGCTGGCCGGAAAACCGGATAGGAAGAGGCATGCATCTGGTCCTGCAACTGCTCATCCTCGCCATTCTGATCCTCCTGAACGGCGCGTTTTGCTTTAAGTGAGCTGGCGCTGGTCTCGGCCCGGCGGGCCATGCTGACGCTTGATGGAGCGCCGCGGCGTGCGCGGGGCGGCGCGGGCGCGGGCGATGGCCGATAACCCGCAGAGCTTTCTGCCGGCGTCGCAATTCGGCATTACACTGATCGGGATCCTGACCGGCGTGTTCGGCGGCGAGCAGCTGGCGGACCGGCTGGCCGGGCCGCTCTCCCATGTGCCGGTGATCGCGCCTTATGCCAGCCCGGCAGCGCTGGTGCTGACCGTGCTGGTCATTACCTTTCTGACGCTGGTCTTCGGCGAGCTGGTGCCCAAGCAGCTGGCGTTGCGCCATCCGGAACGGGTGGCGGCGATCATTGCGCAGCCCGCTGGCGCATCGTGGCGAAGGTATCGGCACCGATGGTGTGGCTGCTGGGTCAGGCGACGACGCTGGTCTTGCGGGCCTTCGGGCCGGCGGGCGCCGACCGGCGGGCGATGAGCGAAGAAGAGCTGAAGGCGATGCTGGTGGAAGGGGCCGAGACCGGCGTGCTGGAGACCGAGGAACGCGATATTATCGAGCGCGTGTTGCGCCTGGCCGATAAGCCGGTGCGCGCGATCATGACGCCGCGCACCGAGATTGCCTGGATCGACCGGACGGCGCCGCGCCCGACCATCATCGCGGCGCTGCGCTCCGCCCCGCATTCACGCTTCGTCGTATGCGATGGTGCGATCGACAATGTCGCGGGCGTCGTGCAGGCGAAGGATATTCTGGATCGCGTGCTGGATGGGAAGGATTTCTCGCTCGCCGCCGCGTTGCGCCAGCCGATGGCGATTCCGGATTCGGTGTCCGCCTTGGAAGCACTGGAACGGCTGAAGGGCGACACTGCTTGGGATCGCATTCGTGCTCGATGAATATGGCAGTTTCGAGGGCATGATCACGGCGGCGGACGTGCTGGAAGCGATCGTGGGCGATGCCGAGGATAACGCGCCTAAGGAAGGCACGGCATCCGCCGACGGAACCCTTCGAGCTCGATGGGCTGACGCCGGTGGATGAGACCAAGGCCCGGCTGCATTTGCCGGACCTGCCTAATGAAGGGACATATCACACGCTAGGCGGGCTGATCCTCGCACTTCTGCAACGGCCACCGCGCAAGGGCGATGCGATCGTGTTCGGCGGTTGGAAGTTCGAGGTGCTGGTCATGGATGGGCGCCGGGTGGAACGCGTGCGAATCGGGCAGGACCGGGCGGATTGAACGTTGACGCATTGCCTCGGACGGCAGCAGGGGGTCCATCCCCTGCCCCCGCCTCACAAGGCGCCAGCATTTAATATCGATACTGTATCGTCGTTTACATTTTAATCTATAAGGTTTGAAGAAACACAGTCTCCTTGGATACGCGCCCAGAGTTGTAATCGCCTTTCGGAGAAACACCCATGATGACCATCATCTCGTGAATTCCACCGGGCAAAACAGGCAATATCCGCTGGTGCAGGGCCTGCGCGCTCTGGCGGCACTCTCCGTTGCTTTCTTGCATATCGCGAATAATGGGCTGACGCTTGATCCTAATGCACAATTTCTGTCCCTGCTCCGGTATGCGATGCCATGGGATGCGGGCGTCGATATTTTTTTCGTCATTTCGGGTTTTATCATCGCTTACACCTCCGCACCGTTTTTTGCGGCACCGCAGGGCAGATCCAAATTTCTCGCGCGCCGGCTCGCGCGGATCGTGCCGTTATATTGGCTAACGACGACGCTGTTCCTGCTCAGCCTTGCCGTGGCGCCTGACGCGATCAACGGAGCGATCGGCGGGGCCGGCTATATTCTGGCGAGCTATTTTTTCATCCCCTGCACTCGCCCGGATGGGGCCGTGCAGCCAGCACTCGGGCTCGGCTGGACGTTGAACTACGAGATGTTTTTCTATCTGCTGTTCACGCCGTTTCTTTTCTTGTCCAAAAATTTTGCAATCATTGCCGCCAGCGCCTGCCTTGGTCTTTTCGTTTTGCTGGGATGTGCGGGCGTTCTGCACGGGGTTGTGTTGACAACCTGGTCGAACCCCATCCTGCTGGAATTCTGTGCGGGCATGTTGCTGGCGTTACTGCCTGGCCGCGTGTCCCTGCCATCCGCCGCGCGGCTCGTTTTGGTGGCTGGCGCGCTTATCCTGCTGCGCCTGCAACCCGCGGGATGGAGCCACCTGATCTATGCGGGCATCCCGGCCATTTGCCTCGTCGCCGCCGCGACCTTGGGACGTTCGCCGGAGCCGACAATGCTGCACAAAAGCTGGCTCGTACGGCTCGGGGATGCCTCCTACGCGCTCTATCTCACGCATCCCTTCGTGATGCGGATTTTCGATCTTTTATCGCGGCATCTGCATGTTCTGCGAGAACCAATGCTCTACGTGCCGCTCAGCCTGACCGTGGCGCAGATCGTAGCACTCATTGTCCATCACGTATTCGAACGCCGGGCGACATTTTTTATCCGCTTCCGGCTGGAGGCGTTGGCCTTGGCCCGGCCCTGAACGGGCCGGGCCAAGGCCGCGCTTTACCCTATAGCTCGCTCTACCGCGCGGGCGACACGGAGCACCACATCGTCCCGATACAACGGGCCGGCAATTTGCACGGCGACGGGTAGCCCCTCCTCGTTCACCCCCATCGGCAGCGAGAGGGCCGGCTGGCGGGTGAGGTTGAAGAGGAAGGTCCAAGGCGCCCAGTTCTGGCACAAAGCGGCAACCGGGTCTTCCACCGGCACTCCGGCCAGCGGGGCGGCGTGCGGAACGCAGGGGCAGATCAAGGCGTCATACGGCGCGCATGCCATGGCATGTGCGGCTTCCACGCGCTGTGCTTCGGCTTCCAGCATGTCCAAAGCCGAGACGTTCTGGAACTGCGAGGCGACGCGCACCAGGCCGTCATCGAGCAGCGGGTGTTTCTCCGGCGGCAAGGTGCTGACCAGCCGGGCCAGCGCCGCGCCCCAGATTTTGCTGAACGTGGCGGAGGTGTCGGGCAGCTTGATCTCGGCATCCACGACCACAGCACCTTGCGCCGTCAGTATATCGCGCGCCGCCGCAACAGTGGCACTTCCATCTGCATCTACCGGCGCGGCAAAGCCGGGATTGGCGAGCACGCCAATGCGCAGCCCCGCCACGCCATCATCGATTCCAGCCAGAAAATCGCGTTTCTGCTCAGGCAATGAAAACGGATCGCGCGGGTCGAACCCGGCGAGCGCGGAGAGCAGCAAGGCGGCATCGCGCACCGTGCGGGCGATGGGGCCGGCGACGGCGACATGGCCGAACGCGCCCAGCGGCCATTGCGGGATGCGGCCGAAACTCGGCTTCAGCCCGACAACGCCGGACCAGGCGGCGGGAATACGAACAGAGCCGCCGGCATCCGTGCCGACATGCAACGGACCGAACCCGGCGGCAGCAGCGGCGGCCGCGCCGGAGGAGGAGCCGCCCGGCGTATGCGCGGTGTTCCACGGGTTGCGCGTGATGCCGGTCGCCGGGCAGTCGCCCGGGCTCTTCCAGCCATATTCGGTGGTGGCCGTTTTACCGGTGATGACCGCCCCGGCGGCGCGCAAGACGGCGACCAGAGGCGCATCCTCAGCCGCCGGCGTGGCGGGCAGCGTTTTACTGCCGCGGCGGGTCGGCAGGCCCGCGACATCGATGAGATCTTTCACCGTGACGGGCACGCCATCCAACGGCCCCTGCGGCTTGCCTGCCGCCCAGCGCGCAGTGCTCTCGCGCGCTTGCTCCAATGCGCCCGGATTCATCACCGCGAAGGCGTTGATCTCCGGATTGCGCCGCGCGGTGCGCTCGGTAACGGCTTGTAGCACCTGCAAGGGCGTGAGGGTTTTCGTGGCATAGGCCGCGAGCAGTTCCTCGGCGCTGAGCTGTGCCGGCTCCATGATAGCTTGCGCCGCGCCTACAGCCATGCCGGCACCGGCAGGTTCTTGGACCGCAAAAATTCCGGATTGAAGAGCTTGCTTTGGTAGCGCGACCCGCCATCGCACAAAATGGTTGCGATGGTGTGGCCGGGACCAAGGTCGCGCGCGACACGGATGGCGGCGGCGATGTTGATGCCGGCCGAACCGCCGACGGAGACGCCCTCATGGATCAGCAGATCGAAAACCTGCTCCAGCGCCTCGGGGTCGGGGATGCGCACGGCATCGTCGATGACGACATCGTTCAAATTGGCCGGCACGCGGGACTGGCCGATGCCCTCGGTGATGGACGAGCCGGTGACGGTGAGATCGCCGTTTTTCACCCAGCCATAGAGCGCGCTGCCTTCCGGGTCCGCCAGCACGATTTTGACGTTCGGATTCTGCGCTTTGAGCGCCAGGCTGACCCCGGCCAGTGTGCCGCCGGTGCCGCAGGCGCAGGTGAAGGCATCCACCTTGCCGCCGGTCTGCGCCCAGATTTCAGCGCCTGTGGTAGCGCGGTGGCCCTCCCGGTTGGCGAGATTGTCGAACTGGTTGGCCCAGACCGCACCCATCTCCTCGGCCAGGCGGCGCGAGACATGCACGTAATTGCCGGGGTCTTTATAGGGCTTGGCGGGGATGAGGCGCAGATCCGCGCCAATCATCCGCAGGAAGGAGATTTTCTCCTGGCTCTGCGTCTCTGGCATGACGATCACGCATTTATAGCCGAGCGCATTGGCGACCAGCGTAAGGCCGATGCCGGTATTGCCTGCCGTGCCCTCCACGATCGTGCCGCCGGGCTTGAGCGCGCCATTCGCCTCCGCCGCGCGGATGATGGCGAGGCCCGCACGGTCCTTCACCGAGCCACCAGGAGACATGAACTCCGCCTTGCCCAGGATCTCGCACCCCGTGGCTTCCGAAGCGCGCCGGAGCCTGATTAACGGCGTATTCCCAATGGCGCCAATCAGCCCATCCACCACTGTTCCCATGACCTTACGTCCTCGCTATGCTACTCAACAGGTTAATTCGATACTTCGGGGGTCAGTATGATCGAAGATTTGACGGCGCGACAGGTCTGGGAGGCTTTAATGAGCAACCCCGATGCCGCACTCTGCGATGTGCGTACCAATGCCGAATGGAGCTTTGTCGGCGTGCCGGACCTCACCCAGACCGGCAAGCAGCCGGTACTGGTGCAATGGCAGGTCTTCCCGACCATGCAGCCGAACCCGAAATTCATCGAGGCGCTGGCCCAGGCCAATCTGCAGCATAGCGACCACATCTATTTCCTCTGCCGCTCCGGCGCCCGCTCCACAGCCGCCGCCGCCGCCGCGAAGGCCGCCGGGTACAAGCACGTGTATAACGTGAAGGATGGCTTTGAAGGCCCAGCAGATGCGCGCGGGCATCGGGGACAGGTGGCGGGGTGGAAGGCGGAGGGGCTACCCTGGAAGCAGGGGTAGGTTGGGGTAACAACCCGGGATTGCAAGTTGCCGTTACGATGTGCAAACTTGTTCCATGGACGATCTATCCGTCGCAACGCAATCACACCGTCCGACGGCGACTGAGGCTTGGTGGTCCGGTACGCTACGATCGCTTCAAGCTCAACACACAAATAACATCGTCGAACGTTTATCGTTCTGTCTGATTGATACGCATCTAACAAACCACAGAGAGCAGCTTGATGCGTGGGCGTGGGAAATTGATATCCTACGCAAGGCACTCTTCGGTATGCCGGACCACTGGCGGCTGATCTTAGAATTTCCGCTCTTGCGACTAGGCCGGCGGCTAGATGCGGTCCTCGTGACGGATCGCGCTATTTTGGTCATCGAATTTAAAGCATTGAGCAGCGGCTTCACCGCTTCGGCACGCGAGCAAGTGGAAGATTATGCGCTTGATCTGCGGGATTTTCACGCAGGCAGCCGCAACCAGGTGATTATTCCCATTCTCGTTGCGGGAACTGGGAAGCCTATCGTGCCACAATTCTCATTTCCATGGCCGGGTGTCGCAACGGTATATGAGGCGTTGCCCGACACCCTGCCGTCATTGCTGCAAGACATTATTGTAGCAATCCCTATGGGAAAAATCGATATCGAGGAATGGGAACGCGCGCCATATCGGCCCGTCCCCACCATTATTGAAGCGGCCCGAATGCTTTACGCTAAACACGGCGTGACTGAGATAAAAACGGCCAGGTCGGATACAAGCAACCTGACAATAACAACCAAGGCCATTCTTCAGGCCATCGTAGACGCGAAAGCAAACAACAGCCATATCATCGTGTTCGTCACCGGCATTCCCGGGGCTGGAAAGACCTTGTGCGGCCTCGACGCGGTGTTTTCGGCGGATATGGATGCGACATTCCTCACCGGTACGCTGCCGATGGTATATGTGTTGAAGGCAGCGCTCGCTGAAGACGCTGCGCGGTCTTCCGATAGGTCTCAACGCCAGGCGACGCGAGAAGCGAAAAGCAAAATCCAGAGCATTACGGGATTCTTGCGGCATTACCTGGATAGTGACCAAGAGCTCCCGGAGCATGTCATCGTATTCGATGAAGCGCAACGGGCTTGGGATGCCGAATATGGTGCCAGGAAATTCGGACACCAGAACAGCGAAGCATCCATCGTTCTGGACATTATGCGCCGTCACACAGATTTTGCGGTGATTGTTGCATTGGTAGGAAATGGCCAGGAAATAAATACGGGCGAAGCCGGCCTGGGCGAGTGGGGACGCGCATTAGCGATGCAACCCGATTGGCAAATCCGTGCGGCACCAGGCGTTTTAACCGCTACGGAGCCGCGCCAACGGCTGTTTCAGACGCCACCACCAAGGATCCGCATCGATAAGGCTTTGCATCTCGATGTACCGATCCGCAATGTTATACGCTCGGTGTCATTAACTGACGCATGCCCAAAGACGTGTTCCGATTGACGTGATGTGGTCTGGTTGGGATGTGAACCATCGCCATGCATCGCAGCAGGCATCAACGATATCCTCATAGGTTTCGAAGACGCGGTTGCTGAGTTTGTTACTGCGCAGGTAGGCCCAGACGTTCTCGACGGGATTGAGTTCGGGACTGTAGGGCGGCAAGTGCAGGAGGGTGATGTTGTCGGGGACGCGCAGCTTGTCGCCTTTCTGGTGCCAGCCGGCGCCGTCGATTGTGAGTACGGCGTGCGCTCCGGGGGCGACATTCGTGCTGATCTCCGCGAGGTGCAGATTCATCATCTCGGCGTTGGCGAACGGCAGCACCAGCGCGGCTCCGATGCCGCGGGCCGGGCAGATCGCGCCGAAGATATAGGCCCAGTCGTAGTGCTGATCGCGGGGGGCCGAGGGCCGCGAGCCGCGCTCGGCCCAGACCCGGGTCAGCGTTCCCTGCTGGCCGATGCGGGCCTCGTCCTGCCACCAGAGCTCCAGCGGCTTGCCGCGGGCATGCTCTGGTAGCGCTTCATCTACGAGGGCGGCGAAGTTGCCTTGAAAGACGCTTGCGCTGCGGCGTCGTGACCGGGATGGCGTGGCCTGGTCACCAGCCGGCGGAAGCCCATTCGTCGGAGCACGTCACTCATGCTGCGCTCGGCCAGCACCACACCGAACTTCGCCGCGATCGCCCGCGCGAGGTCCGCCCGGCGCCAGCGTATCACGCCATGCTCGGCCAGGTCGGGGCCGCGCCGGACCCACTCGGCAACTTCTCTTTCCTGTTCGGCCGACAGCAATGGCTTGGGGCCGACATTGCCCGTCTTATCGGACAGACCCGCGAGGCCCTGCTCGTTGAACCGATGCACCCAGTCCCGCAATGTCTGGCGGTCCATCCCCGCCGCTTTGGCGGCATCCGCGCGCGATGCGCCCTCCAAAACCAAAGCGAGTGCGAGCATACGCCGAGAAGCCGCCACGTCCTTCGTACGCCGCGCCTCGCGCCGAAGCCCCGCAGCGTCAAAATCGGACCGTGTGATCTGGATCGCCGTCCCCATGCTAACCTCCCCGAATCGAGTGCACAGAGAGCGAATCACAGGAGCCGCCCCAAGGGAATCTAAAGGTTTCTGTGAGGTCGCGCACCCTCGGCGCAGCGGCGCGGTGTTGGAGGCGACCGCATTGAAATCACCAGAGAGTCAGATTCCAACACCGGGCGTATTAGCTCACATTCGGCCGCGCCCTGGGTGGATGCGGTATTGCGTGGGAATAGTGTTGAAGCGCGGAATTACGCTCAGGAGGATCTTCCGTTTTTTATTACACGCTCGCTGGCTGACATGCGTGCCGTGTTGCATCATTTGGCGCGGGGCGAGCGACGCTCCGGGCTCGTATGCTCAAGCGGGGCAAAGCGTTTGGTTGCTGATGGAATCTGGCCGAAATTTGATCACCTCGACGAGCGAGCGGTGGCAAACTGGTTCCTCAAGCGGTGGCCGGACGTTCGTGCATCTGATGCACTTGAAATCCCCGCGACGGAATTCGCCTGCCAGGGTTTGGAGCTTGATTATGTCGGACTTTGTTGGGGCGGCGATTTGAGCTGGACCGGTGCTTGGAAGGTTCGAAACTTCAAAGGCAAAAGCTGGCAAAATGTGGCGCGGAAGGACACAAAGGATTTTCAGATCAATACGTATCGTGTTCTGCTGACCCGTGCGCGTTATCAAACGATTATCTGGATTCCGCAGGGCGATGCGCGCGATGTTACGCGGGATCCGGAATCGTTCAACCGAACCGCCGCATTCTTGCTGGAATGCGGCGCGCGGCCGTTGCCGGCGTTTGATACCGAAGAACGGGACGAGGACGTCGCGTTACTTCTTTAATTTTTCAAACACCACCACGCTCTCCACATTCTCCGAATACGGGAACTGGTCGATCGGGGTGGCGTTCAGCACCGTGTAGCCGGCGCGCTGCAGAAGCAGTGCATCCGTGGCCAGGGCATCGGGGTTGCAGCTGACATAGAGGATGCGCTTCACGCCGCTAGCCGCACAAAAGCGCATCTGGGTGGTCGCACCGTTGAAAGGCGGGTCGAGGACGATGGCGGCGGCTTTGGCCATGTCGGCGGGTTGCACGGGGCGGCGGTGGAGGTCGCGGTGGGTGACGCTCATGCGGCCGGCGAGATTATTGGTGCGGATGGCCTTGTCCTGCGCGGCGACAGCGGCGGCATCGCCCTCATAGGAAGCGACATGCGCATGCTGGGCGAGCGCGAAGGAAAGCGTGCCGGAGCCTGCGTAGAGTTCGACAATGCGGGATTTGTTGGTGAGCTTCGGCAGCCCGGCGACCACCGCCGCGATGATCGCACCCTGCCCTTCCGCGCTCGGCTGCAAAAAACCTCCGGCGGGGGGTTCGACGGGCACGCCGGCAAAGTGGATCACCGGCGGGGCCAGAATGATCGCGGGCTCGGGTAAATCGTTGCCGGTGGCGATGCTGATCCGCGGTGCGTTCTGCGCGCGGGCAAACGCGATGATCTT
This sequence comes from uncultured Pseudomonadota bacterium, assembly GCA_963737355.1. GTDB lineage: Bacteria > Pseudomonadota > Alphaproteobacteria > Acetobacterales > Acetobacteraceae > Acidocella. Next base: position 737,750 of record CAVTSC010000003.1, read on the forward strand.
GGTGCGGTCTGGTCCGGTGAAGGCGGCGTCCATGCGGAGCAAGATATCCGGGCCCGCGTCGAGCCAGTTGATGACGACCGAGCCGCTGCTGCGAAACGCCTGCAGGCTGCGCAGCAGGACACGCAAATCGGGGAGCAGGCGCAGGATGGCGGGTAGCAGCAGCGCGCATTCGCGCATGTCCACCACCTCGGCCGAACGGGCCTTGTGCAGGCCAAGCGAGATTTCGCCCGCTTTGCGCGTGGCGGCCAGGTCCACCCGGCGGCGGGTGGCGAGCGGTGTTTCCACCAAGGCTGCGATGGGCGCATCGGGAAAGCCGGCGCGCGAGAGGGCCTGCGCCAGCAAGGCAGATTTATCGAAAGCGTGGCGGTCGCCCACGGCGCAACCGCCGCAGGTGCCGAAATGCAGGCAATGGGTCATTTGGTTTTATTCAGTCCGGCTGGTCTTGTTGCGCGCCCGGCGCATTAATCGGCGAGCGCGATGGGGGCGATGCGATCAAAAACATCGCCGGGGCCTGGATTCTCGGGCGAACAGACACCGCCGAAATGGTGCATGATGCCCCAGACGGCGTTGAGCGCGGTCTGTACCGCGCCTTCCGCCCAGCCCGGGGTCCAGGAAATATCGTCGCCCGCGAGGAAGATGCCGCGCTCGGCGGGGGGCAGCGCTTCCTGCATGAAATGGCAGTACATGCGGCGGTTATAGCGGTAATGCCCGGGCAAGGCACCTTTGAAGGCACCAAGAAAGCCCGGATCATTCTCCCAGGAGACCGTCATCGGGTCGCCCACGATGTGCTTGGTGAGATCGAGATCGGGGTAGATGTTCTTGAGCGCGCCCAGCATGAGGTTGACGCGCTGGTCCGGCGAGAGCGGCAGGACCTTCATGGCATCGCCCATCCAGGAATAGGACAGGCAGATCACGCCCGGCTGGTCCGGGCCGTTATCGAACAAATAGGTTCCGCGCGTCAGCCGGTCCGACAGCGTGGTGCTCATGCGGTAGCGGTTGGTCTTGGGGTCGCGCTCGCGCCAGAAAGGACGGTCCACCATGACGAAGGTTTTGGAGGATTGCATGTAGCGCGTACGGTCCAGCGCCATCCAGAGCTTGTGGCTGAACAGCTGCTCGGCGGTGGTGATGGAGGTGGTGAGCAGCCAGGACTGGCAGGTGGAGAGGACCGCGCCATAAAGCCGTGTATCGCCCCAACGGTCCGTCACCGCGATTTGATCCGCCGAGGCGCGCGCCAGGCGCACGACACCCGGGCGCGGCGCACCGCCATGCAGGGTTTTTAGCGACACACCGCCATTGGGCGCATGGTCCCATAGCCGGCGGGGGAGCTGCTCGGCACCGCCGATGATGAGCTGCTGCTGATCGTCGAGCCCGGTGACGACGACGCGCAGGATCTCCAGCATGGAATTCGGGAAATCCGAATCCCAGCCGCCAGTGCCAAAGCCGACCTGACCGAAGACTTCACGATGGCGAAAGGAGAGCTTTTGGAACGAAGGCGCGCTGGCGACGAAATCATAGAAGGTGCGTTCGTCCCAGAGCGGGACGAGTGCATTCCAGATTTCCTTGGATTTGGCCACATCGCGTTCGCGGATCGCGGTCACGAGCTCAGCGAAATCTGCCCCTTGCTCCAATGCCTCGGCCCAGGCCTGGGCGACCTCGCGCAGCAATTGCGGTAGGTCGCCGTCATTCTCGATATAGGAGATCTCGCCTTCAAGATCGATGACCGTGCTGGGGGAGGCAGGGTTCAGCGGGTTGGGGAACGGCTTGCTCTCCAGTCCCATCAGGTCCGCGTAGTGGAAGAAGCCGGTGCCGGAGACAGGAAAGCGCATGCCGCCCAGCTCCGCGACGATGCCCTCCGCCCCTTGGAAGGGCTGCGAACGCAGGCGCCCGCCGATGCGGCCCTGCTCATACACCACGGGTTTGAACCCGAGCTTCATCAACTCATAGGCCGCAATAATCCCGGCCAGGCCACCGCCGATCACGGCGACCTCGCTCCCCTGGGCCGTGGCAGGAATACTGCCCAGTCCAGCGGGATGCTTCAGCCAATCATCATAGGCAAACGGAAAATCCGGGCCAAACGCGGTAATGGGCTTCAGGATACAGACCTCGTTTGGATGGTCACGCGGCGATTTCTTCGCCGGTCTCCGGCGCGAGGGTCACATCGTCTTCCTCGATCTCGCTCGGCTCTTCCATAATCGCACTCAACGGGCCGCGCTTGCGGATAAGCATGAAGGCCGGGATGTCGTTGCCGAAACCACGAACGGCGGGGCCATTATTATCGGAAGCATAGATGGTACGCGGCTCGCGATGTTCCGGACGCGGGTCGCGACGGCGCGGCTCTTCCGAGCGTGGGGCAACATGCTCCTCGCGGCGGTGCTCGGCGCGCGGCGGGCGGGCGCTGCGCTCGCGGCTGCGTTCGCGCGCGGGCTCTTCCTCTTTCGCCTTGGCCGGGCGGGCGGGCGCTTTGGCGGCCGTTTTGCCACGGCCGCGGCCACGCCCGCGGCGGGCATCGCCCTCGGCCCATTCCACGACATCCAGGCCGGGGATTTCGATGCGCGGGATCGGCGCGGCGATCAATTTTTCCACGGCTTCAACGGCAAGCCGGTCATCCGGCGTTGCGATGGTGAAGGCCCTGCCCTCCTTGCCCGCGCGCCCGGTGCGGCCGATGCGGTGGACATAGTCCTCGGCATGGTGGGGCACGTCGAAATTGAACACATGGCTGAGGCCGCCAATGTCGATGCCGCGCGCCGCGACATCCGAGCAGACCAGCAGGCGCAACTCGCCCGCCTTGAATTTCTCAAGCGTGGCGAAACGCACGGATTGCGCAAGGTCGCCATGCAGCGCGCCGGCCGAAAAGCCGTGCTTCAAAAGCGATTTGAGCAAGATATCGACATCGCGCTTGCGATTGCAGAAAATCAGCGCGTTTTGCACATCTTCCGAGCGGATGAGGCGGCGCAGCGCCTCGCGCTTGTCGTGCTCGTTCACCAGGACCAAGCCGGAAGTGATGGTGGTGGCGACCGAGGCCGGCTTGGAGACGGTGATCTCCTTCGGGTTGTTCAGGAACGCATCCGCCAGGCGGCGGATTTCCGGCGCCATGGTGGCGGAAAAGAACAGCGTCTGGCGGTTCTTCGGCAGCATTGCGACGATGCGCTCGATATCCGGGATGAAGCCCATGTCCAGCATGCGGTCGGCTTCGTCGATCACCAGCACCCGCACATCGGTCAGCAGCAAGCCGCCGCGCTCGAACAGGTCGATCAGGCGGCCGGGGGTGGCGATAAGCACGTCCACGCCTTTGGAGAGCGCGTCCTTCTGGTCGGCCATGCTCTCGCCGCCGATCAGCAGCGCGTGGTTAAGTTTCAGGTGCTTGCCGTATTGGATAAAGTTCTCGGCAACCTGCAATGCGAGTTCGCGCGTCGGCTCGAGGATGAGCGAGCGCGGCATGCGTGCACGCGAGCGGCTACCGGAGAGAATGTCCAGCAGCGGCAGTGTGAAGCTCGCGGTTTTGCCGGTGCCGGTCTGCGCGCAGCCCAGCACGTCGCGGCCCATCAGCACGCTGGGGATGGCCTGAGCCTGAATCGGAGTTGGGCGAAGGTAGCCCTTGTCGTGCAAGGCGCGGAGAATCGGTTCAGAGAGACCCAAGGGCCCAAAGCCATCGGCCTCGGCGGCGGCATCTTCGGCGACCCGAATATCGGAGTTCGGCCTCGTCGCCTTCCGGCGCCGCCACAGATTTGACGACCACAGTTTCAGCGCCCGGGGTTTCAGCGGCCACCGTTTCCACAGCCGTCATTTCCACCGCAACGCTTTCTATGGACGGGCTTTCTACCGCTACGCCTTCGGCGTTTCCAGGCGTCATCGCCCCCGGAGCTTCAGACACAGCCTGCTGAATGGGGTCTGGTGTGGCGCTGGTCTGCGCAATGTTCTCTTCAGTCATCGCCAGCGGCGCCGTATTCTGCGCTTCGGTCTCGGGAGTATCGGACAAAAATTGGATCCGTTCGTGTTGAGGTATCGCGCGCACACGCGCTTAGCGCAAGTTGCGCCATTTTCGTCAGCATCTATTGGTAAAAAACGTCAAAAAGTCAAGAATTGGCGGCGGCTTATTCCCTGGAGGCTGCCTTGGCCACGCATCGCGGCGCGTTTAGCGCGTTGAGGATCGGGCAATCCGGCCGATCATCGCCATGACAGGCCGCAGCCAGATCGGCGAGGGTGCGGCTCATGGCGGCAAGTGCAGCCGCCTTGACGTCCAGCTCGGCGATATGGCGCAGCGCGATCGCTTTCACCTCCGCCGAAGGCCGGCTGCGGTCACGCCATAAGGTTAGGAGCTGCCGAATGTCCTCGATCGAAAACCCCAGATCGCGGGCGCGGCGGATGAAGCTGAGCGCATGCAGCTCACTCTCGCTGTAATGACGGTAACGGTTTTCCGAGCGGCTGGGCGCTGGGATCAGGCCGATGCTCTCGTAATGGCGAATCATTTTTGCCGAAACGCCGGTGGACATCGAGGCTTCTTTAATCGTGACCAGACTCATGATCGCCTCCAATCGCGCAAAGGCACTGCCTTGCCAAGTATACCGCGAGCACGGCTGCCGCCAACCCGCCTTACCCCACGCGCATGCCGGACAGCACGGCGAACAGCACGACCAGCAATGTGAGCAGCACGACGATCGAGACCCCCAGCGCAGCAGCAGGTAATTGGCTGGCGACAATGCCGCGGCCGTTGCCGATGGTCTCCACCACGATGGTGATGAAGAAGCCCGGGAGCAGCAGGAAGAGTCGCAAGCCCGGGGCGGTGAAATGGATCATCGCCGACAGCGCCATCCAGCCGATCAGCGCCGGCACGACGCCGAAGGTGAGCAATTGCCGTTCCGCGCCCAGCACCGCCGGGGTGAGCGGCGTGCCGCTGACCGGGTGGGCGACGTCGCGCAAGGCAAACCCCAATGCACGGCCCCGATAAAGGACAGCACGACCGCGCCATAGGAGATGAGAACCTCAATGGCGACCTGCGAGGCCAGCGGGTCGAACAGGACTGACCCAGCCGATCAGCAGAAACGGAACGAGTCCCGGCCAGCGCTCAACAGCACGGCAACGGTGAATGGCTGGCGCAGCATCGTGTTCCCCCCGCGCTGGTCAGGCGGTGCGCGCCAGTCTGTCTGCGCGGGTAATCGACCGAATAGCCCAGCCGGTCAATCACCGGGCCGAGCATTTCCAGAACCGGGTCAAATGCGTCAAGATAGGGCCGATAGCGAAAGCGCGAACGGTCGTATAATTTCTCCGTCACCTGGGCATAGCTGGCGGTGCGCGCGTAGCGGGTGTTCTGCTCGAAGCTCAGGCATTTCGGATCATATTCAACGCCGATGAAATCCAGAATTTGCCGGACAGTTGCCTCCTGGTCGGTGACCATGTCCTCGTAGCGCACCGGCAGATAGCGCATCGCAAGTTCTGCTTGTAATGCTCGACCAAATCCGCGATCAGCACATAATGCTGGGCGATGGTTTCCATCTGGGCCGCGCAGAAAAATCCATGCGTCAGATGATTGGAATAGACCGAAAGCAGAACATCCAGCGGGTGCCTGATGAACATGAATGATCGGCGATTCCGGAAACAGCAGCGAAATCAAGCCCGAGATGGGTTTCGTTCAGCGGCATTTTATCGGTGAAACCAATCGGCGCCCTCGCGGAAAATGCCGCTTTTCGCCGCGCGGTTCAGGTAATAATCGCGCAACTCGTTCAAGCCCGTCGCGCTGGTCGCCCATCCATAATTCCGCCAGCGCTTCCGGATAGCTCAGCGGGCTTGCGAGCAAACGCGGCATGATCTGCGTGATGTCGTTGATGAAGGGCAACTCGTCGCCGGCGGAGATGCGCGGATGCACGCTCAGCGTCTGCTCGATCAGCGTGGTGCCGGAGCGCGGAAAGCCGACGATGAAAATCGGCTGCGGCATGTCGCGCGCGCAGAGCTGCGCGCGGCAGGGTGGTCAGCCGGCGCTCGGTGAAAAAGCCGCATTGCGGGCCGCAAGATCGCTCGCGGCATCGGCCAGATAGGGCCGTGCGCCAAATTCCAGCGCCCGCTTTTTACCCGCATCAAAAGCCGCGAAAGCTTCGTCATGGCGGCCAAGCTGGTCCAGCAGCCGGCCTTTCTCGGAAAGCTCGGCCGGGCCCAGCTTGGCCGCGTGTCGCCGGCGCTCTGCCTCCGGCTCATCCAGCAGCGCCAAGGCCGCTTCCGGCCGCTTCAGCCTCGCCAGCACGGTGGCGCGCGTGAGATGCACGCTGGGATTATTCGGCTCGATCGCTTCGGCCTTATCCAGCAGATGCCAATGCCGCTTCGAATTTGCGGTCGGCTTCTTCCAGCTTCGCCCAGCCCAGAACGGTCTGCAGAATATCGGGCTTCAGCTTCACCGATTGTTCATATAGCCCGCGCGCCTCCTCCATGCGCCCCTGGTTTTTCAAATTCCAGGCGAGGTTGGCGAGCGTGATCGGCTCCATCCGTATCGGTCAGCGCCAGCACGCCGGTAATGGTATTCGCCGATCAGCGGCCGGTTGGCCTCGGTCAGCACCAGCCCCATCAGATTATGCGCCTGCGGCATTTTGCGGCGCGATGCGAATGGCGTTGCGGGCATGGAATTTCCGCCTCGGCCAGCGCGCCTTTGCCGCAGCAGCAGCAGCGTAAGCTCGTTCGTCGCCCAGAAATTATTCGGGTTGATCGCGACGACGCGCCGGATCAGCGCCTCGGCCGGCTTGCGGCCCGACTTTGCTGGCGACAGAGCCGATAGAGCAAAGATCAGCGCCTCCTCGCGGCCCGGGGCCAGCTCCAGCAGGAGGACGCATATCTGCGTTCCGCGCCGGCGCTGTCACCGTCTTTCAAGCGCCAGCTTCGGCCTGCGCGAGCAATCGGCGAGGAGCGTACGGATGCCTCAACCGGGCTGATCGAGCAAAGATCCAGCCCGCAGCAGCGCAACCGCCGAAGCCCGGAGCCGCAAGGGCATGGGGTGCCGTCTGCCATGCCAGGATTGTAACGATATCAATGACGAAATAGCCAGAAAATATGACTCCGCCAATAAAGAACGGCGCCCGGTTAGAGCGCGTTCTGAAAAATGGGGCTCCGGGCCTCAGGCCCGGCGGGGTCGAGGGGCAGCGCCCCTGGCCTTATTTAGTGCTACTGCACTTCCTCCGGCAATCGCTCGCCGCTCGGATCATCACCTTCGGATTCCGGCTTCGGCAAAGCGGGGAGCGTTGCCTCGGTGACGTCGAAGGCGAGCTTGCCGTCCTTGAGCGTGACTTTGACGGCGCCACCTTTGACCAGCTTGCCGAACAGCAATTCTTCGGCCAGCGGCTTCTTGATCAGCTCCTGGATGACGCGGGCCAGCGGCCGCGCGCCATAAAGCGGCTCGTAACCGCGCTCGGCCAGGAATTCCTTGGCGGCCGAGGACAGCTCGATCGTCACATTGCGGTCGGCCAGTTGGGCTTCCAGCTGCATCACGAATTTCTCCACCACGCGGCCGACGATTTCCGGCGTCAGCGGCGCGAAGGGGATCACCGCGTCCAGACGGTTGCGGAATTCCGGCGTGAACATGCGCTTGATCGCATCCTCATCCTCGCCACCGCGGACCTCGCGGCCGAACCCAATGCCGGCTTTCGCCATGTCGGCGGCACCCGCATTGGTGGTCATGATCAGGATGACGTTGCGGAAATCGATCTTCTTGCCGTTATGATCGGTCAGTTTCCCGTGATCCATGATCTGCAGCAGGATATTGAACAGATCCGGATGCGCCTTCTCGATTTCGTCGAGCAGCAGCACGCAATGCGGATGCTGGTCGATGGCGTCGGTCAGCAAGCCCGCCCTGGTCGAAGCCGACATAGCCCGGCGGCGCGCCGATCAGCCGCGAGACCGAATGGCGTTCCATATATTCGGACATATCGAAGCGCGTCAGCTCGATGCCGAGCGTGGCGGCCAGCTGGCGCGCAACCTCGGTCTTGCCCACGCCGGTCGGGCCGGAGAACAGATAATTGCCGATCGGCTTCTCGGAATCCCGCAGGCCGGCGCGGGAGAGTTTGATCGCCGCCGAAAGCGCCTCGATGGCGGCGTTCTGGCCGAACACCATCGATTTCAGGTCGCGCTCCAGCGTCGCGCAGCACTTCCTTGTCATCGGCCGAGACCGATTTGGGCGGGATGCGCGCGATTTTGGAGACCATCTCCTCGACATCCTTGAGCGTCACGGTCTTTCTGCGCTTGCTCTCGGGCTGCAGCATCCGCGCCGCACCGGCTTCGTCGATCACGTCGATCGCCTTATCCGGCAGCTTGCGGTCGTTGATATATTTCGCCGCAAGTTCCACCGCGCCGCGGATCGCGTCATCGGTGTAGCGCACCTTATGATGTTTTTCATACGCGGTCTTCAGGCCGCGCAGAATTTTCACCGCATCCTCGACCGAGGGCTCGTTGACGTCGATCTTCTGGAAGCGCCGCACCAGCGCGCGGTCCTTCTCGAAGTAGTTGCGGAACTCCTTATAGGTGGTCGAGCCGATGCAGCGCAGCGTGCCCTGGGCCAAAGCCGGTTTCAGCAGGTTGGAGGCATCCATCGCCCCGCCCGAGGTCGCCCCGGCGCCGATCACCGTATGGATCTCGTCGATGAAGAGAATCGCGCCCGGCGAGTTTTCCATCTCCGTGACCACCGCCTTCAGCCGCTCCTCGAAATCGCCGCGATAGCGCGTGCCGGCCAGCAGCGCGCCCATATCGAGCGCGAAGATGGTGCGAGTTCAGCAGCACTTCCGGCACGTCGCCATCGACGATGCGCTTGGCCAGCCCTTCGGCGATGGCGGTTTTGCCGACACCGGGGTCGCCCACATAAAGCGGGTTGTTCTTGGTGCGGCGGCAGAGGATCTGGATCGTGCGCTCGATCTCCTGCTCGCGGCCGATCAGCGGGTCGATCTTGCCTGCCTGCGCCTTTTTGTTGAGGTTGACGCAATAGGTGGAGAGCGCGTCCTGGCCGCGTTTGGCGCGGATTTCTCCTCGCGCTCCGGCTCGGCTCGGCAGCGCCGTGGGCGTGCGCGGGGTGGATTTGCCGGGCGATTTGGCGATGCCGTGGGAGATGAAGTTCACCGCATCCAGCCGGGTCATGTCCTGCAACTGCAGGAAATACACGGCATGGCTCTCGCGCTCGCTGAACAGGGCCACCAGCACATTGGCGCCGGTAACCTCATCGCGGCCGGAGGATTGCACATGGATCGCGGCGCGCTGCACAACGCGCTGGAAGCCAGCGGTCGGTTTCGGGTCGCCGGCACGGTCGGTGGCCAGACCGGCCAGATCCTTGTCCAGGAATTCGGTCAGATCCTTTTTGATTTTCTCGATATCGACACCGCAGGCGCGCAGCACCGTGATCGCATCGGCGTCATCGATCAGCCCGAGCAGCAAATGCTCGAGGGTGGCGTATTCATGCTTGCGGTCGGCCGCGAGGGAAAGCGCCCGGTGCAGAGTTTGTTCAAGATTGCGAGACAGCATGGATTTAAACCGTTCCTTCACGCCGAAACACGGCGCTCTGATTCCGGGCGCTACGACTGCCTGCCCGGCCAGCAACTTTTTGGTCCCATTCCGGCGGTCTTGCGCCATTCCGGTTGCAGTTACCATAAGATAGGGATCGGACGCTGAAGAATAAAGCGTCATTCTTTCTCAATCGTGCATTGCAGAGGATGCTGGTTCTGCCGCGCCAGATCCATCACCTGGGTAACCTTGGTCTCGGCCACCTCATACGTATAGACCCCGCATACGCCGACCCCGCGGCGATGCACATGCAGCATGATCTGGGTCGCCTGGTCGCGCGATTTCTGAAAAAAGCGCTCGAGCACATGCACGACAAATTCCATCGGCGTGTAATCGTCGTTCAGCATCAGCACCTTGTACATCGTGGGCTTGCGGGTCTTCGGCCGCGGCTTGACCACCACCCCGGTATTGGGTCCCTCAGCTCCTTTGCGCTTGTCGTTCTCACTCATCATCAGCATCCTGATACATCTACCTGGCTTTGCCTATGGTTCCAATGGGGGCAACGCAGTTGCTCCGTTCTCAGCATATCGAATGCATTGCCCGATGTGAAAGACCCAATTATCGCCAGCCCGAGAAAAACATGGCTTTGCCACGGCTATGCGCCGCAACGCCTTCCATCGCAAAAATCAAAAAAGGCCGGTTCCCGATACCGGGCCGGCCTTTTTCGAGATTCTTTCATCGCTTTTACGCATCCAGGCCCGGCACGCGCCGGACCTGGATGCGAATACGTGTGCTTAGTGGGTTTTGCCGAACGTCTCGACCGCGAGCGAGATGCGGGCGGTGAGCGGGGCGATGGCCTGCTCTGCAAGTTTCACGGTGGCATCCGTGAGCTTGTTGCTCTCGGAAACCGCTTTTTCGATCGAGGATTTGGCGAAACCGGTCTGCAGGTCCACCGCTTCCTTAATGGATTTCACACCGAGCAGGGATTTGGTGAAGGCCACGGATTCTTCCAGCGACGCTTTGCTGGAGGCCGCAAACTGCTTGGAAATATCCTGGAACCCAGCGGCATAGATCTGGCTTGCCTTGATGAAGGCTTCCAGGTTGCCCTGACTGAAGGTGAACATTTCTTCGCTGGTTTTCACGGCTTTCTCCACGCTTTCCTTGATTTTCAACTGCGAGGTCTCAAGGCCCTTCGTCGCCTTCTCAATTCCCTCACGCACTGCCTGAAGGCTCTTGTCGAAGCCTTTAACTGTATCGCTCGTGATGTTGTCGCTGGCTGTCGCGGCTTCGGCTCCGGCCTTGGTTTTCGTGCTGCTCATTATTAGCAATCTCCCGTAATTAGGACAAAGACAACTGCACAGCCCCAACTCGGCGAGCAAAAACGGCCTATGCCGCAGTGCAGCATGTTACTTATAAATAATGAAACTGCTGAGGTCAAGAATTAATTGTGCGCTGCACAAATCTGTCACATCGCGGGCACCTCCCGCCCCGCCTTCCTCCTGCCGGCATGGCCACCTACCCGGCGGGGGCCGCCCCCCCCGCTCCAGGGTAGGAGCCATGCCTCGCGCTAACCTATTGGCTTTTTAGTTCTTTTTGCCGACATGATTTGATTTTCGTCTGGACAGGTCATGGCTTTGAAGTTTACATCGATTCAGTTTTCGGGTGAGGTAAATTTAATGCGGTTTTGCAGGAGCGCGCGCGGCGCGAAGTCGGTGGCAGCTTTCGGGCTTTGTGTCGCCGCTTTGTCGCTGGCACACCCGGCCGCGGCCCGTGCTGAATGGCGCCACCATCACCATTATACCCATATCCGCGACACCGCCGCACCGGTCGAGATCGCCGCCGCTTCGGCCGGCTTCGGCCCGACATCGCCGGGTGCCAGCTCCATCGTGATCAATGCATCCACCGGCCAGGTGCTGGAGGCGGACGCCGCCGACGTGCCGCGCTATCCGGCCAGCCTGACCAAGCTGATGACGCTTGACCTCGCCTTTCAGGCGTTGCGCGCCGGCAGGATCACGCTGGATACCGAGATCCCGGTTTCCGAGCATGCCGCGTCGGTCGAGCCGGTGAAGCTCGGCCTGCAGGCCGGGCGACACCCTCGCCGTGCGCCAGGCGATTTTGGCGATGACCACCATGTCCGCCAACGATGCCGCCACAGCACTTGGCGAATATCTGGGCGGCGGCTCCGAGGCATCGCTGCGCGCAAATGATGACCCTGCGCGCCCACGCGCTGGGCATGGCGCAGACCGCAGTTTTACAACGCCTCCGGCCTGCCCAATCCCGAATCAGGTGACGACCGCGCGCGACCTTTCGATTCTGGCGCGCGACATTGTCGTCAATTATCCCGGAATACCAGCAATTTTTCGAAGCCGGTCACTTCGATTACAACGGCCGCATCATCTACAGCAATACACGGCATGCTGAAGCTCTATCCGGGCGCGACCGGCATGAAGACCGGTTACACCGACCTTGCCCGGCATAAGTCCTGACACAGCGCGGTGCGCAACGGCCGCATCCTGATCGGCGTGACCCTGCACGAGCCGAGCTGGGGCACAGGCTACACGCAGATGACCGCGCTGCTGGATGGCGGGTTCGGCGGCCAATCGCCGGGACCGAATATGGCCATCGCCGCCAACCAGGCCGCCGCAAGCCGCCGCCGGCAAGCGCCGGTCGTGGCGCGCGCTGCACCGACCGTCGCCAGCCGAAGAGCGCCGCCCTGCCCGCGCATCTGGCGCTAGCCAGCTGCACTGCCCCGGCCGCATGGGGGAAGGGAGCTGGACCGCCCAACTTGGGCTGTACTCCCGGATGAGCGCGGCGCGCATCGAGGCAGTGGCCGTGCAGAGATGCGCGGCATTGGCATTCCCCGTATCGCGCGGGTTGAGCACCACGGCCGCACGCTCTGGACCGCCCAACTCGCGGGGCTGACCCATGCCGGCGCGCACGAAACCTGCAACGCGCTTGCCGCGCACGGCACATCCTGCCGCATCATCGCGCCGTCGAGCGACCATCTGGCGCTGCTCTCGGCGAACGACGGCACCTGACGCGACGCCCACGCCCGTCCCACGCATTTGAGTAATTTCGGCGGAGGCCCTAGGTGAGCCCCGCATGATTATTCTGAATTTACGCATCTGTTGGCCTCGGCCACCGGCAGCCAAGCCGCTGCAGGCCGCGATCATCATGCCGGCACGTTTATATTGGAAGATGCCGCGACACTTCTGGCCGCCATGCAGGTGGCCACGGGCGCGCTTTCGCTGCCTTTGGCGCTGGGCGCGCTCTATGCCGGCATCGTGCTGGGAGATCTCGGGCTGTATGGGCTGGGCATGCTCTCCGCGCGCATCCCTGGGCACTGCGGCTGGTGCCGAAGCGGCGGCAGCGAACTGGGCCATGACTGGGTCAGCCAGCGTGTCTTCCCCCTCGTCGCTGGTCAGCCGGTTCGTCCCCGGGCTTGCGCCTGCCGACCTATACCACACTCGGCTTCCTGCGGGCGCCGCTGCTGCAATTCGCCGCCGCCGCCATCGCCGCCACCGCTGGTTTGGACATCTGGGCTATTTTATATCAGCTTCAAGCTTGGCGTATTGATGATGCGCTATCTTGGCATTTGGCGCTGGGCAGGGCTCGCGGTATTTTTCTAGTACTTATCAGTTGTGGGTCGGATCGCCACGCGCCTGTATAATAAAAGGACAACGCCAATGAGCGAAACGTCGCTCGACTCTCACGCGCTCGCATCTGCCGGCCATGCAGCACCGCCAAGGCGCAAGGCCCCGGTCTCATTTTTCGAATTCTGGCCGGGCTGGCTGTTTTATGCCCCAGTCATCGCTGTTCTGGATCCTGAAGGCGATTCGCTATCGCAGCGTCACCCTGCCCGCTCTGGCCAATCCGCGCATCGATGCCGGCGGGATATGCGGCGAGTCCAAAAACGACATTCTGGGATTGGCCGGGCCGGTAGCGCGGCCATGGATCGCCGATTTTGCCGGCTGTCACCACCTCCGGCCATGTCCGAGGGCAACGATCTGGCCTTTGGCTGAAGCCGCGATGGCGCGTGCCGGGTTGAGCTATCCCGTCGTCGCCAAGCCGGATATGAGCTGCAACGGCGTCGGCGTGCGGGTGGTGCGACGACGCCGCAGAACTGCAGCGCCTACCTCGCCGCCTTCCCGCGCGCCACGGCGCTGCAATTGCAGGCGCTGGTCGACCTATGAGGGCGAGGCCGGAATTTTCTATATCCGCCATCCCGGTGAGGCGAAGGGACGGATCACCTCCGTCACCCTGAAATTCGCGCCGACCGTGATCGGCGACGGCCGCACTGACGTCCGCGAGCTGATCGCGGCCGATACCCGGCTGAACGCGATCTCCCAGCTCCTGCTGCCCAAAGCTGGGGGCTAAGGCCGAGCAGTGCCCGGCTTTGGGCGAAGTCGGTCCGCCTGGTCTTCGTCGGCAATCACTGCCGCGGCTCGACCTTCAAGAACGGGCATGCACATCGTGACCCCGGCGCTGAGCGCGCGGATCGACGAGATCGCCCAGGATATGCCCGATCTTGTATTTCTCACGGCTCGACCTGCGCTACGAATTGCTGGACGCGCTGCGGGCGGGCGAGAATTTCAAGATCATCGAGTTCAACGGCAGCGGCTCCGAGGCGACCCATATCTGGGACCCGGCAAATGACCATCCGCGCGGCTTATGCCACGCAATTCTTCCATTACGGCGAATCCTTCAAAATCGGCGCGAAGATCCGCGAACGCGGCGAACGCCCAACCGGTTGCGTGAAATTGCTCTCGCTCTGGCAGCAGCAGAAAAAACTGATGGCCGCCTATCCCGCCAACGATTGAAGCGAGTTGAGGCGGCCCCGACATTTGCCGGGGCGCCCGCACCGGCGCCGGGGCAAAACCCAGGCACAGCCAGGGGAATTGCCAAAACTTGAGACATCGGAATAATGTAGCTTATGAACCGGACAAGACCCAAGGCGGCCGGGATCGACGCTCAGGACCGCCATTGGCCGCATCTCGCCAGGAATGCGAGGCTTTCGGCCTTGCTGGGCGTGCAACGCTATGTTACTGCCCCGCCGGACCTCATTAAGGGGTCGGGCACACGGCAAAAACAAGGCGAGCATTATAATTGGTCGATTTTTCGGGCACTGGTGAGACAGGTCTCTCCGCACGGTATTCTGCGGCCCTATACGCTTTGGCATTCGACCAAAATAATTTAAACGAGGTGATCGACCAGATGGCCGCCCTCGGACGGTTGATTGGTGAGAGCGCTGATCTGCGCCGTTTGATCAAAAACCCGTTGACGGATGCGGCACGCGCCGCGCCGGTTTTAACGCAAGCGCTCACTGAGCAGGGTTTTCTGCCGATCATCCGGAATTTCGTGAACGTCGCGATCACAAATCGCCGTTTGCGCGATCTGCCGCGGTTGATCCGCGGATTTAGCGCCTATGTCGCCGCCAAGCGCGGCGAGATTGTCGCCGAGGTGACCTCGGCGCATGCGCTGAGCGATCTGCAGCGCAACCAGTTGCGCGCCCGCCTGACCGAGGCCGGTTATGGCAGCGTCAAGCTTGTCGAACATACCGATGCCAGCCTGCTTGGCGGGCTGAGCCTGAAAATCGGCTCAAAACTCTACGATACCACTCTGAAATCACGCCTTAACCGGCTCAACTATTCTCTCAAGGGAGCTGCCTGACATGGAGATCCGCCCAGCCGAAATCTCCGAGATCCTGAAAAGCCAGATCGCGAATTTCGACACCGAATCCAACGTGGCCGAGACCGGCCAGGTTCTCAGCGTCGGCGACGGCATTGCCCGGATTTTCGGCCTGACCAATGTGATGGCGGGTGAACTCGTCGAATTCCCCGCCGCCGGCATTAAAGGCATGGCGCTGAACCTCGAGCTCGACAATGTCGGCGCCGTGATCTTCGGCGATGACCGCCAGATCCGCGAGGGCGACACCGTCACCCGGACCGGCCAGATCGTCGACGTGCCGGTGGGCAAGGCTTTGCTCGGCCGCGTGGTCGATGCGCTCGGCAATCCGATCGACGGCAAGGGCCCGATCAACGCCACCGAACGCCGCCTGGTCGAGACCAAGGCGCCCGGCATCATTCCGCGGAAATCCGTGCATGAGCCGATGCAGACCGGCATCAAATCCATCGACGTGCTGATCCCGATCGGCCGCGGCCAGCGCGAGCTGATCATCGGCGATCGCCAGACCGGCAAGACCGCCGTGATCATCGACACCATCATCAACCAGAAGACCATCAATGCTGGTTCCGATGAGAGCAAGAAGCTCTATTGCATCTATGTCGCGGTCGGCCAGAAGCGCTCGACCGTGGCACAGCTCGTGCGCACGCTCGAAGAGCAGGGCGTGATGGAATACTCCATCGTCGTCGCCGCCACCGCGTCCGACCCGGCGCCGATGCAGTACCTCGCCCCCTATACCGGCTGCACCATGGGCGAGTTCTTCCGCGACAATGCGATGCATGCGCTGATCGCCTATGACGATTTGTCCAAGCAGGCCGTCGCCTATCGCCAGATGTCGCTGCTGCTGCGCCGTCCGCCGGGCCGCGAGGCCTATCCGGGCGACGTGTTCTACTTACATTCGCGCCTGCTCGAGCGCGCGGCCAAGATGTCCGATGATTTCGGTGCTGGCTCCCTCACCGCTTTGCCCGTCATCGAGACGCAGGCCGGCGACGTTTCCGCCTATATCCCGACCAACGTGATCTCGATCACCGACGGCCAGATCTTCCTGGAGACCGAATTGTTCTTCAAGGGCATCCGCCCGGCCGTGAACGTTGGCCTCTCGGTCTCGCGCGTCGGTTCGGCAGCGCAGATCAAGGCGATGAAGCAGGTGGCCGGCAAGATCAAGCTGGAGCTGGCGCAGTACCGCGAAATGGCGGCCTTCGCGCAGTTCTCCTCGGATCTCGACCCCTCGACCCAGAAGCTGCTCGCCCGTGGCGCGCGCCTGACCGAGCTCTTGAAGCAGCCGCAATACCATCCGCTGCCGGTTGAGGAGCAGGTGGTGTCGGTGTTCGCAGGAACGCGCGGCTATCTCGACAACATGCCCGTGGAGAAGGTCGGCCAGTTCGAGGCGCATCTGCTCTCCGAGCTGAAGGGCCGCGAGCCGGGTATCCTCGAGGCGATCCGCAACGACCAGCAGATCAAGCCGGAAACCGAGAAGAACCTGATCGCCTTCATCGAGAATCTTCTCCGTACGTTCGGTTAAGCCATGCCCAGCTTAAAAACGCTCCGCAACCGGATCAACAGCGTGAAATCCACGCAGAAGATCACGAGCGCCATGAAGATGGTCGCGGCGGCCAAGCTCCGCCGCGCCCAGGCGCAGGCGGAGGCATCGCGCCCTTATGCCAAGCGCATGGGCGAGATGATGAGCGCGCTGGCCGCCAGCGCCACCGACAACCCGAACGCGCCGGTGCTGCTCGTGGGCAACGGGCAGGATAAGACGCATCTGCTCCTGGCGGTGACCGCCGATCGCGGTCTCGCCGGCGCCTTCAATGCCAATATCTCGAAGCAGATCCGCAACCAGGTGAAGGCGCTCGAAGCCCAGGGCAAGACCGTGAAGATCTTCACGGTCGGCCGCAAGGGCAATGATTCGCTGCGCCGCGACCTGGGCGACCGGATCATCGGGGCTAAGAATTTCGTCGGCAAGAAGACGATCGAGTTCACCGACGCAGAGGCGATTGCGAACGAGATCATCCACCTGTTCCGCGATCAGCAATTCGATGTCGCGACCCTGGTGTTCAACCGCTTCCACTCGGTGATGACCCAGCGCGTGACCGAAACGCCGTTGATCCCGGCCGCGACGCCGACCGCCAACGACAATGCGGCGGAACAGGATTACGAGGTCGAGCCCGATGACGGCACGCTGCTCGACCGGCTGCTGCCGCGTAACCTGGCGGTGCAGATTTATGCCGCTTTGCTGGAAAACTCGGCCGGCTTCTATGCCAGCCAGATGACGGCGATGGACAGCGCCACGCGCAATGCGGGCGATATGATCAAGAAACTGTCCCTCACCTATAATCGCGCCCGGCAGGCGAATATTACCAAAGAACTTATCGAGATCATCTCCGGCGCTGAAGCCGTTTAAGGTAGAGAGAAAATGGCAAGCAACAATACGGGCCGCGTTACGCAAATTCTGGGCGCAGTCGTCGACGTGCAGTTCGAGGGCGAACTGCCCTTCATCCAGAATGCGCTGACCACCCAGATCGGCGACCGCACTTTGGTGCTCGAAGTCGCCCAGGAGATCGGCGAGCGCACGGTGCGCTGCATCGCCATGGACACGACCGACGGCATGGTGCGCGGCACGCAGGTGACCGATACCGGCGCAGCGATTTCCGTGCCCGTGGGTCCTGGCACGCTGGGGCGTATCCTCAATGTCGTCGGCGAGCCGATCGATGAGCGCGGCCCGGTCACGGCGGCGAGCTACATGCCGATCCACCGCGATGCGCCGAGCTTCGAGGAACAGTCGGCTTCGGCGGAAATCCTCGTTACTGGCATCAAGGTCGTCGACCTGCTGGCCCCTTACCTGAAGGGCGGCAAGATCGGCCTGTTCGGCGGTGCGGGCGTGGGCAAGACCGTGCTGATCCAGGAACTCATCAACAACATCGCCAAGGGCCATGGCGGCGTGTCCGTGTTCGCCGGCGTCGGCGAGCGTACCCGCGAAGGCAACGATCTCTATCATGAGATGATCGATGCCGGCGTCATCAAGCTGAACGAGGACAATACCGAGGGCTCGAAAGTGGCGCTGGTCTATGGCCAGATGAACGAGCCGCCGGGTGCGCGCGCCCGCGTCGCCCTCTCCGGTGTCACGATGGCGGAGTATTTCCGCGACGTCGAAGGCCAGGACGTGCTATTTTTCGTGGACAACATTTTTCGGTTCACCCAGGCTGGTGCTGAAATGTCGGCTCTTCTTGGCCGTATTCCTTCGGCGGTGGGCTATCAGCCGACGCTGGCGACCGATATGGGCGCGCTGCAGGAACGTATCACCTCGACCAAGAAGGGCTCCATCACCTCGGTGCAGGCGATTTACGTGCCGGCCGACGATTTGACCGACCCGGCGCCTGCGACCTCCTTCGCGCATCTGGATGCGACCACGGTGCTGAACCGCGCGATCTCGGAGAAGGGCATCTACCCGGCGGTTGACCCGCTGGACTCCACCTCCCGCTCGCTCGACCCGCGGATTGTCGGCGAGGAGCATTACCAGGTGGCGCGCGATGTGCAGCGCATCCTGCAGACTTACAAGTCCCTGCAGGACATCATCGCCATTCTCGGCATGGACGAGCTTTCCGAGGACGACAAGCTGGTCGTGGCGCGCGCGCGCAAGATCGAGCGCTTCCTCTCGCAGCCTTTCCATGTCGCCGAAGTGTTCACCGGCTCGCCGGGTGTGTTCGTGGCCGTGGCCGACACCATCCGCTCCTTCAAGGGCATTGTGGCCGGCGAGTACGACCATCTGCCGGAAGCGGCGTTCTATATGGTCGGTACCATCGAGGATGCCGTGGCGAAAGCCGAAGCCATGGCGGCGAAGGCCTAAACATGCCAATCGCGCTGGAAATCATCAGCCCGGAAAAACTGCTGCTGGCGCGCGACGTGGATATGGTCGTGATCCCCGGCACGGATGGAGACCTCGGCATCCTGCCGGGGCACTCCAAGCTCATCACGGGCCTGCGCGGCGGGCTGGTTGATCTCTACGAGAACAACAAGATCACCGACCGGTTCTTCGTCTCCGGCGGCTTTGCGGAAATCACCGAGACGCGTTGCGCGGTGCTGGCGGATTCCATCACCCGCCAGTCGGAACTGAACGCGGCCACGGCCGCCGAGGCCCTGAATGCCGCGAAGGTGGCGTATGACGCCGCGGACATGGCCGATGCGGATGCCTACCGGGAAGCCTCCGACCGGCTGATCTCAGCCCAGGCCATGGTCGACAGCGTCACGCAGCACGCCGCGAAATAACGTTAAGGGGCGCTGCCCCTTAACACCCTCCCAGGTTACTCCGCGCCGGCGGCCATAATACCGGCATTTAAATGGCTTTCGTATCAGCCACTCAGCAGCTTGATCCCCGAAATCGCCAGCACAATGCCCAGAATGGTTTTCAACGCCGTATCCGGCGCGAAACGCGCACCGTAGCTACCCAGCACGATCCCAGGGATCGACCCGACCAGCAACGAGCCCAGCAACGCAAAATTGATCGTGCCGAGATACCAGTGGCCTAACCCGGCTAGCAATGTCAGCGGCACGGCATGAGCGATATCCGAGCCGACAATGCGCACGACCGGCAGCCTGGGGTAGAGCATCAGCAGCGCGATGGTGCCCAGCGCTCCGGCGCCGACCGAGGTAAGCGACACCAGCACGCCCAGCACCAGCCCGACCAGAATGGTTTTCCAGAGCGGGGCCTGGAGATCCTCTTCCGGACGGCGTTTGCCGGCAACAGAGATGATCCAATCCTTAAAGATCAACATCACCGCGCTGAGAATAAGGGTGGCGCCGAGCGTGAGCGAAATGGTATGCGTGACTGCTTTGCTGGTCACGCCGAAATGCGCGATGACCAGCAGGGTTAAAATCGTCGCCGGCACCGAGCCCAGGGCCAGCCGCCCCACGATGCGCCAGTCTATGGACTTGCCCGCACTGTGAATCGTGGTGCCGACGGTCTTCGTTACCGCCGCGAAGAGCAGGTCCGTGCCGACCGCCGTGGAGGGATGGAAGCCGAACATCAGCACCAGCAGCGGGGTCATGAGCGAACCGCCCCCTACCCCGGTGAGACCGACAAGCACGCCGACGAGCAGGCCGGAGATAGCATAGGCCGGGGCTATGGCAACAAACCCTAGGTGAATCATAAGGATAGATCGCACGGTCTACCCCCGCATGACAATATCGCGGAGCTTACTCCTAATATCATGCACGCGGATGGGCTTTACGCCACACATCCATCAACTGGGCGGTGTCGACATCAGTATAAAGCTGCGTGGTCGAGAGACTGGCATGGCCGAGAAGCTCCTGGATGGAGCGTAAGTCCGCCCCGCCGGCCAGCAGATGCGTGGCGAAGGAATGGCGCAGCGCGTGCGGCGTTGCATGTTCCGGCAGGCCGTTGAGGCGCCGGAAGTCGCTTAGCGCTTTTTGCACCACCCGGGCATTCAACCGCGCCCCCTGCACGCCGAGGAAGAGCGGCGAATCCGCGGCCGGCTTGGGGTGCAGTTTGAGGTAGGTGGCGATGGCCTCCCGCACCGCCGGGAGCAGCGGCACGATGCGCTGCTTGTTGCCTTTCCCCGTGACCCGCATGGCGCTGTCCGCGGTGGGCAGATCGCCGATATTGAGGGACAAGGCCTCATTGATGCGCAAGCCGGCACCGTAGAGCAGCATCATCAGGGCTTCGTCACGCGCCTGGAGGAAGGCCGTATCCGTCTCTTCCCCGATCTCCCGGACCACGCGTGTGGCATCCTCCGGCGAGAGGGCTTTCGGCAAAGGGCGTTTGGGGCGGGGGCGGCTGATCAGCGAGAGGGCCGTATTATCGATGCCATGGCGCTTGTTGAGGAAACGGAAGAAGGTTTTGAGTGCCGAGAGTTTCCGGGCCCGGGTGGCGTTGCCGATCCCGGCTTTGGCCTCGGCGGCGAGAAAGGCGCGGATATCGGCGGCACGCAGCTCGCGCAGCATGGGCAGCCCGGGCTCACCGCCGACATGGCCGGCGCAAAAGGAAAGAAAGGCCAGGACATCCCGGCCATAGGTCTCCAGGGTCTTCGGCGCGGCCCGGCGTTCGCCGCCGAGCCAGCCTAGAAATTCCCCGGCAAGGCTGTTTTGCAGAAGCGGGTTCGTGTTTGCCCCCGAACCGTCCAGCGGTTCGGGGGAAAGCGATCCGGCTTTAGGCAATGCTCTGCCCGGTCTTGGCCCAATCCGTCAGGAACGCCGCCAGGCCCTTGTCGGTCAGTGGGTGGGCGTAGAGTTGCTTGATGACGGCGGGCGGGATGGTGGCGACGTCCGCGCCCATTTTCGCGGCCTCGATCAGGTGGATCGGGTTGCGGATGGAGGCGACCAGCACTTCGGTCCGGATGGCGGGGTAGTTGTTATAGATCTGCACGATGTCGGCGATCAAATCCATGCCGTTCATGCCGATATCATCCAGCCGGCCGACGAAGGGGGAGATGAAGCTCGCCCCGGCTTTGGCGGCCAGCAGCGCCTGGGCGGCGGAGAAGCAGAGGGTGACGTTCACCATCACGCCTTCCTGGCTCAGCGCATGGCAGGCGCGCAGGCCGTCCGGCGTCAGGGGCACCTTGATGGCGACATTCGAGGCGATGCGCCGCAGCACGGCGGCTTCGGCCAGCATCTGCTTATATTCGGTGGCGGCAACCTCGGCGCTGACCGGGCCGGACACAACCTCGCAGATTTCCGCGATCACCTCGGTGATCTTGCGCCCGGATTTGGCGATGAGCGACGGATTCGTCGTCACGCCATCGAGCAGACCTGTGGCGGCAAGTTCACGGATTTCAGAGATTTCAGCGGTGTCGACGAAGAATTTCATGGTTCACTTTCAGGTCACGCAGTGTCTGTGCCAATCATACAGCATGGAGCCGCCAAGTCGAAACACCCGAATCAGCATTTTACTGCCCTATCCGTTTGATTCGGCCTTCACCTATCAAGCCGAATCTGAGCTGGCTCCCGGCACGCTGGTGCGCGTGCCGCTCGGCCCGCGCAAAGTCGTCGGGGTGGTGTGGGATTGCGCCCCGGACGAGACGGTGAAGGTGAAGCCCGTCACCGAGGTGCTGGAGTTTCCGCCGCTGCCGACAACGCTGATGAAGTTTGTCGATTGGGTCGCCGCCTACACCCTGGCCAAGCCTGGCGACGTGCTGGCGCTGGCGTTGAAGGAGAGCCTGCTCGCTTCACCTGCGAGGCGCGGCAAGATTTTCAGTTTTGGCGGCGCGGATCCGGAACTGGCGGGGCCGGCTTTGTCCGAACCGCAGGCGGCGGCGGCGGCGGCGTTGCGCGCAGCGGTGCAGGCGGAAAAATTCAGCGTCACGCTGCTGGATGGCGTCACCGGCTCGGGCAAGACGGAGGTGTATCTGGAAGCCGTGGCGGCGGCATTGCGCGCGGGAAGGCAGGCGCTTGTACTGCTGCCGGAAATCGCCCTCTC
The DNA here is from genome assembly GCA_963737355.1 of uncultured Pseudomonadota bacterium. Lineage (GTDB taxonomy): Bacteria > Pseudomonadota > Alphaproteobacteria > Acetobacterales > Acetobacteraceae > Acidocella. Next base: position 760,320 of record CAVTSC010000003.1, read on the forward strand.
CGTGCAGTTTTTGCACCGCTGTGAGCGGCGGTTCGGCGCAAAACCGGCCGTTTGGCATTCCGAGCTGACGCCTGCCGTGCGGCGCGAGACGTTGCGCGCGGTGGCCGAGGGGCGCGCGAATGTCGTGGTGGGGGCGCGTTCGGCCTTGTTCCTGCCCTTCCCAGCGCTCGGCTTGATCGTGGTGGATGAGGAGCATGAGAGCGCCTTCAAGCAGGAAGACGGCGTGATGTATCATGCGCGCGACATGGCGGTGGTGCGCGCCAGGCTCTCCGCAGCGCCTTGCGTGCTAGTCAGCGCCACACCGAGCCTGGAGACCGTGGAGAACGCCGCCAGCGGGCGCTATGCGCGGGTCGATCTCACGGCCCGCCATGGCGGGGCCGTGCTGCCAGTGGTGCAGGCGGTGGATTTGCGGGCCGATCCGCCCGAGCGCGGGCGGTTTCTCTCGCCCGTGCTGGTGAGCGCGGTGCAGGAGACCCTGGCGCGCGGCGAGCAGGCGATGCTGTTCCTGAACCGCCGCGGCTATGCGCCGCTCACCCTCTGCCGGCAGTGCGGGCACCGGATGGCCTGCCCCAATTGCACCGCCTGGCTGGTGGAGCACCGGGCGCGGGCGCGGTTGATCTGCCACCATTGCGATTACGGCAACGGCATGCCCAATGCCTGCCCGGGCTGCGCCACGGAAAACAGCTTTGTGCCGATCGGCCCCGGGGTGGAGCGCATCGCCGAGGAGGTGGCGGAAATCTTCCCCGATGCGCGTCAGTTGGTGATGGCGAGCGACGTGATCTCCGGACCGAAACAGGCGGCGGAGGCGGCCACGGCCATTTCCGCGCGCGAGGTGGATATCCTCATCGGCACGCAGATGGTGGCGAAAGGCTGGCATTTCCCGCATCTCACCTTGGTGGGCGTGGTGGATGCGGATCTTGGCCTGGGCGGCGGGGATTTGCGGGCGGGAGAGCGCACGGTGCAGATGCTGCACCAGGTGGCCGGGCGCGCCGGACGGGCGGAGGCGCCGGGGCGGGTATTGCTGCAAAGCTTTGCCCCGGAGCACCCGGTGATCGCAGCGCTGATCTCGGGCGATTTGCCGGAATTTCTCGCACAGGAGGCCGCCCAGCGCCGCCCCGGGCATTGGCCGCCTTACGGGCGGCTGGTGGCGCTGATCGTGAGCGCCACGGAGGAACGGCTGGCCGATAATACGGCGCGCGCGCTCAGCCGCAACGCGCCGCAGGGGCAAGGCATCGCGGTGCTTGGCCCCGCCCCTGCCCCGTTCGCACTTTTGCGTGGGCGGTTCCGGCGGCGGTTATTGTTAAAAGCTGCCAAGCATGTCGCGGTACAAGGCCTCGTGCGGGATTGGCTGGCGCGCACGGATATTCCGAAGAATGTGCGGGTGGACGTGGATGTCGACCCGGTATCGTTTATGTGACGCTATACGGGGCCGCTCGGGTGTGCAGCGGCCCCGCCCCTTATTGTCTCCCGGGACTCACTCGGCGGCGGCGACCGTCGAGATTGCCGGTTCCGGTGCGGAGAGCGCCAGATACAGCACGCCACCGAGGATGAAGGAGACGATGAAGGTGCAATCGCCGAATTGCGGGTAGTTCGTTGCGAACCAGCCAGTATGCATGGTCTGATTCCAGAACGGCTCGGAGAAGACAAGCGCTGCAACCCAACTGATGAACGCGGCACTCACATTGCCCAGGCGGGAGCGGCGGTTGGTGAAATGGCAGAGCAGCGTGATCGCGATCCACGGCATGGTCCAATAGCCCAGCACGTAGAGAAAGTTCGTATAGGTCGAAACGAAATGACTTGCCGCCGCCACCGAGATCAGGGTGCCGATCACGCCGGTGATCAGCGAGGCGACATGTTGTTTGAGCTTCACGCCCAGTGCCAGCGCCGACATCGTTGCCGAATAGATATTGATGATATTCGCGCTGATGGTGCCGATAATGACTGCGACGAGCAGCGGCGCTTTCAGCCAGTCCGGCATCCAGGTGGTGAACAGGTCGGAAGGTTTGGTGAATGAGACCGAGGCGCCGATGAGGGCACCTAGGGATTCAACCCAAACCGTGGAGATCAGCGTGCCCCAGAAGGCGTAGCTGCGCACGGTCTTTTTCACCGCTTCCGGATTCTTATCGGTACGCAGATAGCGCGTGTAGTCCGAGGAATACGGAACCCAGCCGACGACATAACCCACCATGATGGAGGTGGTGAGGATGAACGCGCCGGAGAAGCCACCGACCGCCGCCATCGATTTCGCGTTCGCCGGAATCGTGAGACCCAAATGCCGGACCGCGACGACTGTGAGCGCCAGGAAGATCAGCACCAATACATAAACGAAATATTTCTCCGCGGCGTGGATCAGGTCATGCCCGACAAAAGCAATGGAGACCTGCACCACCGAGAGCCCGATAATGCTGACGAACAGGTTGGTGTGCAGAAAATACTGCGCCGCATAGGCGCCGATGATGGTGTTGACGGCGAACCAGGAAAAGCCGCCGAGAAAATTGATGAAGGACGGCACCTTGTTGCCAAGCTTGCCGAACCAGGCAGCCCCCTGGATCATCTGCGGGAGCCCGTATTCCACGCCGAACGTGCTGAGGACAGCAAGCAGAATGCCGCCGAAAATATTCGCGATAAGGATGGCAATGAATGCCGCGCCGGCGGAAAGCCCGAAGGCGCCGGTGGCCAGCGCACCCGTCGTCAATGTCGCGAACTCGATATTCGCCGCCATCCACAGGCCGAACACGGCGCGCGGACTGCCATGCGTCTCGTTCAACGTGACGGCTTCGATGCCTTTATTCTCGATTATACCAAATATATCGGGGGTTGCCTCAGCGGTCATTTTCATCTCCAACACGGCACGGAGCCGCAACGAATAAAGTTGTGCAGCCGTGTGGAGCCGTCTTATGCCACTTCTTGTGTGTGGTGGCGTGCAATCCGTCGCAATTATTCACTGAATCGTCAAGATAAAGACCTTGTAAATTTTTCCGCTATATGGGGACCGTGCGATGACCGGGGAACAACGTCATCCCGTCAGCACGGTCGGCATGATCCGGTGCATGAGCAGCAGGATGAGCAGCAGGAATACGAGCCAGCCCAGCAAACCGCCCAGCGCACGGAGGACGAACAGGACGAGCGCTGCCGTGACGACGAGCATGAGCATGACCTGATGCTGCGGACCGATCCCGGCGCCGGTCATGACCGCGGCCAGGGCGCCATCGACCACGCCGACCACGCGCATGACCATGGCGTAGAGCGTGAAGATCGCGTTGAGAACAAGCGTCATCGCATTGGTCAAATGCCCATGCCTCCTTGCATGCCGCACACCGAAGCCCTGAAAAACGCAGCGGCACCCATTGTCGTTTTAGTTTAGAAATGACGCTGCAATCAGCGCTTGCCGGTAAAGACCGCCGGGCGTTTTTCCAGGAACGCGCGCACGCCTTCGGCGAAATCCGCCGTGTGCCCCAGATTGCGCTGCAAATCGCGCTCCAGGTTCAATTGCGCGTCCAATCCGTTGGCGACGGAGGCGTTGAAGGCCTGCTTGATCGCGGCCAGCGCCTGGGCCGGCCTGGCCGCAAGGTTGGTGGCAAGGGTCAGTGCCTCGGTCGCGAAAACCTCATCCTCGATCTGTTGCCAGATCAGCCCCATGGCTTCGGCTTGCGTGGCGGTGATCGTGTCCCCCAGCATGGCCAGCGCCCGGGCGCGGGCATCGCCTACCAGGCGGGGGAGGAAATAGGTGCCTCCGGCATCCGGAATCAGGCCGATGCGCACGAAGGCTTGGGAAAAACTCGCTGAACTTGCAGCAATAATAATGTCGCCCGCCAAAGCGAGATTCATCCCCGCCCCGGCCGCCACACCGTTCACCGCGGTAACGATGGGCTTGGGCAAGGCCCGCATGCGGCGCACCAGCGGGTTGTAAGTCCGCTCGATCTCGGCACCGAGATCCGGCATGGCATCGGGTCCGAGATTTTGTGTCAGGTCCGCGCCGGCGCAGAATCCCCGCCCGGCGCCGGTCAGCAGCACGACGCGCACCCGAGTATCCTCCGCGGCGGCATCGAACGCCGTGATCAGCGCCGCAAGCAACTCAGGGCTCAGCGCGTTCAGCCGGTCCGGACGGTTCATTGTCAGGAGGCGGACGGCACCGATGGTGTCCGCCAGTAAAATCTCGGTCATGGTTTTCCCCGTGTTATCGTTAACGTCAACGTGCCAGAGCCAAGGCGACATCGCAACACCGCCATTCGCTTGCGCTGACCTCACTTTAGCACTACCTCATTGGCCAATTTTCTTTTTTGGAGTTTTGGCCATGTCGTTCAGGGTTGCGGTTGTCGGTGCCACGGGTGCGGTTGGGCGCGAGATCCTGAAGACCTTGGCCGAGCGGAAATTTCCGGTCTCGGAAGTTGTGGCCCTGGCCTCCGGCCGTTCCGCCGGCACGCAGGTGTCTTTCGGCGAGGAACAGATCCTCACGGTGAAGAATCTCGAGACGTTCGACTTCACCGGCTGGGACATCGCGCTGTTCTCGCCCGGCGCCTCCGTTTCCGCCATTCACGCGCCGCGCGCCGGTGCGGCGGGTTGCGTGGTGATCGATAATACCTCGCAGTTCCGCATGGATCCGGATGTGCCGCTGGTGGTGCCGGAGGTGAATCCCCATGCAATCGCGGAGTTCTCCAAGCGCAACATCATCGCTAACCCGAACTGCTCGACCATTCAGATGGTCGTGGCGCTAAAGCCGCTGCACGACGAATTCAAGATCAAGCGCGTCGTGGTCTCGACCTACCAATCCGTGTCCGGCGCCGGCAAGGAGGGTATGGACGAGCTGCTGGCGAATACCAAGGTGCATTACGTGCACGACAAAAACCCGCCGCAGGTGTTCCAGAAGGACATCGCGTTCAACGTCATCCCGCAGATCGATATTTTCATGGATGACGGCGCGACGAAGGAAGAGTGGAAAATGGTCGTCGAGACCAAGAAAATCCTCGACCCGGCGATTTCGGTGGTCGCCACCTGCGTGCGCGTGCCGGTGTTCATCGGCCATTCCGAGGCGGTATTCGTGGAGTTCGAGAACCCGGTGACGGCGGCCGAGGCGCGCGCCGCGCTGCGTGCAGCACCCGGCTTGATCGTGCACGACCAGCGCCAGGAGGGTGGATATATCACCCCGGCCGAAATCCAGGGCGAGGATGCGGTGTATGTCTCGCGCATCCGCAAGGACCCGACGGTCCCGCATGGGCTGGCCTTCTGGTGCGTCTCCGATAATCTGCGCAAGGGCGCTGCGCTGAACGCCGTGCAGATTGCCGAATATCTGGTCGCGCATGACATGCTGGCCAAAAAGGCGGAAAAAGCGATCTGAGCATGAAATTCCAGGTGGATTTAGAGACCGGCCGGCTCCGCGATGTCCTGCTTTGCCGGCCTGAGAACTACCACTGGATTGACACCAACGCCGTTGCGCATGCCACGTTGGCCGCCAGTGCGGCCAACGACAAGGCACGGTTGCAGGTGCAGTACCGTGAGCTGGAATCTGCCCTCACCACGGCGGGAGTGACATTGCACTACACCGCGCCGGAAGCGCATCTGCCGTATCAGGTCTATACGCGGGATTCCTCTCAGACCACGCCCTGGGGGCCGGTGTTGACCACGCTCGCGATGCCGCAGCGGCGTGGCGAATATGCCTCGCTGTTGAATTTTCATGGCGCACATGACGGGTTTTACAAATACACGACCGCCGGCACGGTCGAGGGCGGGGATATCCATATCGTGCGCCCCGGCCTGCTGATCATCGGCCATTCCGGCGTGCGCACGAATGAAGCGGGGGCGGCGCAGTTTGGCGGGTTTTTCACCGAACAGGGCTGGGAGGTGAAGCACGTTCCCTTCGCCGAGCATTTCCTGCATCTGGACGTGTTGTTTTGCATGGCAACGCCACAACTGGCGGTCGCCTGCATCGATGTACTGGGCGAGGATTTCGAGGCTTATCTCGCGGCGCGGCAGATCCGCACGATCCGCGCGACCTATCCGGAGGTCATGGCGATGTCCTGCAACCTGCTGGCGCTTGGCGATGACCGGGTGATCTCGCCCGCGCATTCCACCCGGCTGAACGCCCGGCTGCGCGCCGAGGGGGTGGAGGTGTTCGCGCCGGAGCTGGACGAGTTCGCACGGGGCGGCGGCTCGGTGCATTGCATGACAATGCCGTTGCTGCGGGCGCCGATCTGAGCCTAACATCGCTCCCAGCAACGGAGCGGAACCATGAAACTCACGCTTTATACCAACCCGATGTCGCGCGGCCGGATGGTGCGCTGGATGCTGCAGGAAGTCGGCGCGACCTATGAGACAAAGATCGTCGAATACGGGCCGCCGATGAAGGATGCGGCCTATTGCGCGATCAACCCGATGGGGAAGGTCCCGGCCTTGAGCCATGGCGACATGGTGGTGACGGAAACCGCCGCGATCATCGCCTATCTCGCCGATGCCTTTCCGCAGGCAAAGCTTGCGCCAGCGCCGACCAGCCCCGAGCGCGGCACCTATTACCGCTGGATGTTTTTCGGCGCCGGGCCTTACGAGAGTGCGGTGGTCAACCGTGCCTTGGGTGTTACCGTGCCGCCGGAGCGCGCCGGCATGGTCGGCTATGGCAGCTTCGAGGTGGTGATGGACACATTGGAGGCACAGCTCTCGAAAGCCCCGTATATTCTGGGCGAGGCGTTCTCCGCCGTCGATGTCTATCTCGGCGCGCAGATCGGCTTTGGTCTGCGCTTCGGCTCGATCGAGAAGCGTCCGGTTTTCGAAGCCTATTGGCAACGCCTGGCCGCCCGCCCTGCGGCGAAAGCGGCGGCGCAGATCGACGAAGCCCTGCTGGTCGCACATTAACAGGCGCTGAGCATGGCCGATCCGTTCAACCTGCAGCGCTTTGTCACCGCCCAGGCGCCAGTGATCGACATCGTGCGCGATGAGCTCACCGCAGGCGCCAAGCGTACGCATTGGATGTGGTATGTTTTCCCGCAGATCGCCGGGCTGGGCACGAGTGCGATGTCTCAAACCTATGCCATTTCGGGTCGCGCGGAGGCACAGGCTTATCTCGCGCATCCCATGCTGGGCGCGCATCTGCGCGACTGCACCGTTTTGGTGCTGGGGCATGAGGGGCGCTCGGCGTTGCAGATTTTCGGGCAGATCGATGCCGCGAAATTCCGCTCCTGCATGACGCTGTTCGGCACCGTCTCAGGCGAGACGGTTTTTCAACAGGCACTCGATAAATATTTCAACGGCGCCCCGGATGAGGCGACGCTTGCGCAACTGAACAAAGGGAAGAACTTCTTTTTGTGAACAAAAAGAAGCAAAAAAACTTCTGTCATTTAGGCAGTGCTGTTTCCAACACCACGGACTCAAATGAGCAGAAGTTTTTGCGCTCTAAACCTGAACGATCTTGATACGCTTACCCTGAGCCGAGAGGGCGATTTCGCCGCGGATCAGGCGCAGTGCGTCTTCCCCGAACATCTCGCGGCGCCAACCGTCCAGCGCCGGATTGGCGGCGCTCTCGTCGAGCGCCAGCGCCTCGATATCCTCGGAGCTTGCTACCAGCCGGGGAGCGACGTTGTTTTGCTCGGCGGCGGCGTTCAACAGCACTTTCAGCAGCGCCACCAAAGCCGGTGAGGCACGGGGTGCATCGCGCGGGCGCTCGGCGCGGGGCAGGTCGGCATCCGGCAAGGCTTTGGCCTCGGCGATGACGGTGAGCAGCGACTGGCCGGATTTGCCCTGGGCGAAACCGGCCGAAATGCCGCGCGCCTTGGCCAGCGCCTCCGCATCCTCAGGCGCCAAAGCCGCGATTTCCGGAATTTGCTCATCCTTCACGAGGCGCTGGCGGGGGATGTTGATGCGCTGCGCCTCGCGCTCGCGCCAAGCGGCGATGGCCTGCACCATGGCGAGCTGCCGGCGGTTGCCGGTGCGCAGTTTCAGGCGCTCCCAGGCGCGCTCCGGGTCCACGCGATAGGTCTTCTCATCGGCCAAAGCCGCCATTTCCTGACCAACCCAATCCAGGCGGCCATCATTGCGCAGGCGCGTCGTCAGGCGCTCATACACCGCGCGCAGATGCGTCACGTCGGCCGCGGCATAATCGATCTGCGCCTTCGTCAGCGGCCGGGCGGACCAGTCCGAGAAGCGATGCGCCTTGTCGATATGGCCGCCGGTCAGCGCCGAGACCAGCGCATCGTAACCGACCTGATCGCCGAAGCCCGCGACCATGGCGGCGACCTGCGTGTCGAACAGATTGGCCGGCACGGCGCCGAAGAGCAGCAGGAAAATCTCGACATCCTGGCGACAGGCATGAAAAACCTTCACCACATCCGGCTTGGCGAGCAGCGCGCCGAGCGGGGCCAGGTCGATCCCCTTGGCCTGCGCGTCCACGACCGCGACATCGCTCGTGCCGGCAAGCTGCACCAGACAGAGTTCCGGATAATAGGTGCGCTCGCGCATGAATTCAGTGTCGACGGTGACGAAGGCCTCGGCGGCAAGGCGCTCGCACAAGACGGTGAGTTCGGCAGTGGTGGTGATGAAGGTTGTTTCCGGAGCGTTCATACGCTCCCTTATACCGGCGCGCCCCTGCCCCACCAGCCCCGCGCGCAAAATCATGTTCCCGCTTGACAGAGAAGAGGGCACGGTTTCTTTGCCCGATCCATGGAAAACTTTCACGCCTACCGCACCCATCATTGCGCCGCCCTGCGGCAGACCCATATCGGCCAGACCGTCCGGCTCTCCGGATGGATCCACGCAAAGCGCGACCATGGCGGGTTGCTGTTCATTGACCTTCGCGACCATTTCGGCCTCACGCAATGCATTTTCGCACCTTCCGCCCCGGCTTTCGCGCTGGCCGAGTCCTTGCGGGTCGAGTCGGTCGTCACGGTCACGGGCATCGTAGTCGAGCGCGCGCCGGGTACGAATAACCCGAAGCTGCCCACGGGGGAGATCGAGCTGCGGGTGGAGACGCTGGAAGTGCAGTCGACCTCCGATGTGCTGCCGATGCAGGTCGCGGGCCATGAGAACTATCCGGACGAACTGCGTTTAAAATACCGGTTCCTGGATCTGCGGCGCGAGAATGTGCACAAGAATATCATGCTGCGCGCCGGGGTGATCGCCTCGTTCCGCCGCCGCATGATCGAATCGGGCTTTACCGAATTCCAGACGCCGATCCTCACCGCCTCCTCACCTGAGGGCGCGCGGGACTTCCTCGTCCCCGCCCGCAACCATCCGGGCAAGTTCTACGCGCTGCCGCAGGCGCCGCAGCAGTTCAAGCAGTTGCTGATGGTGGCCGGCTTCGATCGCTATTTCCAGATCGCGCCCTGCTTCCGCGACGAAGCCTCGCGCGCCGACCGTTCCCCCGGCGAATTCTACCAGCTCGATTTCGAGATGAGCTTCGTCACGCAGGAGGATGTGTTCAACACCATCGAGCCGGTGATCGCAGGCGTGTTCGAGGAATTTGCCGCAGGGCGCGGCGTGAGCAAGCCGCCCTTCGTGCGCATTCCCTATGACGAGGCGCTGCTGAAATACGGCTCGGACAAGCCGGATTTGCGCAACCCGCTGCTGGTGACCGATGTGACCGAGGCGTTCCGCGGGTCGGGCTTTGGGCTGTTTGCCAAGATCATCGAGGCCGGCGGCATCGTGCGCGCCATCCCGGCCCCGGGTGCCGGGGGCAACCCGCGCAGCTTTTTCGACAAGCTCAACGAATGGGCGCGTGCTGAAGGTGCCGGCGGGCTTGGCTATATCACCTTCTCGGATGCCGGACCGCAGGGGCCGATTGCGAAAAACCTCGACGCCGAGCGCGCCGAGCAAATTCGTGCGGCCTGTGGGCTGCAGGCGGGCGATGCGGTGTTCTTCGCCGCCGGCAAGCCGCTGGATGCGGCGAAATTCGCCGGTGCGGTGCGCACCAAGCTCGGCAACGATCTCGGGCTGATCAAGGCCGGGGAATTCAAGTTCTGCTGGATCGTCGATTTCCCGATGTACGAGCTGGACGAGGAAACCAAGCAGATCGCCTTCAGCCACAACCCCTTCTCGATGCCGCAAGGCGGGCTGGAGGCGCTGAACGGCCAGGATCCGCTGACCATCAAGGCCTTCCAATACGACATCGTGTGCAATGGTATCGAGCTGTCTTCGGGCGCCATTCGTAACCACCGGCCGGATATCATGCTGCGCGCCTTCGAGATCGCGGGCTATGGCGCGGAAGAGGTCGAGGCACGGTTCGGCGGCATGTTGAATGCCTTCCGCTACGGCGCGCCGCCGCATGGTGGGTCCGCGCCGGGCATCGACCGGATCGTGATGCTGCTGGCCGATGAGCCGAATATCCGCGAGGTCATCGCGTTCCCGCTCAACCAGCAGGGCGAGGATCTGATGATGGGCGCCCCGGCACCGATTGCGCCATCGCGGTTGAAGGAACTCTCGATCGCGCTGGCGCTGCCACCGAAAGTGGTGAAGGTCTAAAGCGCGAAGGTTCGATCCCTGATCCCTGTGAGGCAACCCGCCTCACAGGGATCAGGGACGATTTTTTAACCTGCCGCCAATGCTGGCGCCGGTCATTGCAACGCACAAAATAGCTGACCCGCCCCTTGCATTAACATAGCATCCTGGTCGCGCATTTGGCATAAGTGCCAAACGCGTCACGCCGTCTGCGCCTGTTGCAAAGCGATGCCGGCCTAAAACAGGAATTTCAAAATATTAGTGGCGGCCGGACTATTGTTGCCGCTGGCGCTTACCGTCACAAAACCTTCACGGTATCGTCATCGTAGTGTCATGAAACGTGCCTAAGGAGGCGAATATGGAAAAAACGAGTCCTATAATGCATGAAGCGGCTCTGTCTGAAGCATCCTACGCCTCGCCATCGGAGGCTGTTGCGCGGGTCTCCATTAAGAACCTAAACTTCTATTATGGCGCGACACATGCGCTGAAGAATGTCTCGATCGACTTTGCCGACCGCCAGACGACGGCCATGATCGGCCCTTCGGGCTGCGGCAAATCCACGCTTTTGCGCGTGCTCAACCGCATGTACGACCTCTATCCCGGCCAGCGCGCCGAGGGGGAGGTGCTGATCGGCGGCGAGAACGTCATCGCCCCGAACCAGGATTTGAACCAGTTGCGCCGCCGGGTCGGCATGGTGTTCCAGAAACCGACCCCGTTTCCGAAATCCATTTATGAAAACGTCGTCTTCGGCGTGCGCCTGCATGAGAAGCTCTCGAAAGCCGAGCTCGATGAGCGCGTTGAATGGTCGTTGACGCGCGCCGCGCTCTGGGGCGAGGTGAAGGACCGGCTGCACGCTTCCGCCCTGGGCCTCTCAGGCGGGCAGCAGCAGCGGCTCTGCATTGCGCGTTCCATCGCCGTGCGGCCGCAGGTGCTGCTGCTCGATGAGCCGACCAGCGCGCTCGACCCGATCAGCACATTGAAGATCGAAGAGCTGGTGGACGAGCTGAAGCGCGATTTCACCATCATCATCGTCACGCATAACATGCAGCAGGCCGGGCGTTGCGCGGACCAAGTGGCGTTTTTCTACCTCGGCGAGCTGGTGGAGGTCGGGTCTTCCAGCCAGATTTTCACCGCCCCTCGCGAGCGTCGTACCCAGGAATATATCACCGGCCGGTTTGGCTAAGGGGAGCAGAATATGGCCGATGAACCCAAGCATATCGTCACCAGCTTCGAGATCGATCTCAAGAAGCTCCATGACATGATCGCCGGCATGGGCGGGCTCGTGGAGCGCGCTGTTGCCAATTCCGCCACTGCCTTGCTGGAGCATAATGCGGACATCGCGTCACGCGTGATCGAGGACGATCATCAGATCGATGCCGAGGAGCGCGCGGTGGAGCAATTCGCGGTCCGGCTGCTCGCCTTGCGCCAGCCGGTTGCCGATGACCTGCGCCAAATCGTGCAGGCGCTCAAAGTGATCACGGATCTCGAGCGGATTGGGGACTACGCCGCCAATATCGCCAAGCGCAGCCTGGTCATCAGCCAGGTCGCCAGCACGTTTTCGCTCTCCGGCCTTGGCCAGATGGCGTTGCTGGTGCAGCAGAATCTTAAATCCGCCATCGATGCCGTGGGCGAGGCCGATCCGCAAAAAGCCATCGCAGTGTGGCGCGCGGACCAGGCGGTGGACGATCTCTACAACACCATCTTTCGCGAGCTGATCACTTATATGATGGAAGATGCGCGCAGCATCACCGCCTGCACGCATCTGCTGTTCATCGCCAAGAACCTGGAGCGCATCGGCGATCACACGACCAATATCGCGGAGCTGACCTATTACGCGGTGACGGGGCAAGCTTTGCCCGACTTCCGGCCGAAAGGTGATCGAACCTCCGCTTACGTTCATCCTACCACCGCCGGCTGATCCATGACCGACTCGAATAAGCCTTACATCCTGATTGTTGAGGACGAGGCCCCGCTCGTCACCTTGCTGCGCTACAACCTGGAGAAACAGGGGTTTCGGGTGGAGGATGCGGGCGATGGCGGCGAAGCGCTGACCCGCATTACCGAGGCGCCGCCCGATCTGCTGCTGCTGGACTGGATGCTGCCGACCATGTCCGGCATTGAAGTCTGCCGCCAGATCCGCCGCCGCCCGGCAACTCGCGCGCTGCCCGTCATCATGCTCACCGCGCGGGCGGAGGAGCAGGATGCGGTGCGTGGGCTCGATACCGGTGCGGACGACTACATCACCAAGCCGTTTTCCACCGAGGCGCTGATCGCCCGCATCCGCGCGCTGCTGCGCCGTTCCGGCGCGGTGCCGACCAAGCTCAAGCTCAGCTTCCACGATATTTCGCTCGACCCCTCCTCGCACCGCGTGCTGCGCAATGGCCGCCCGCTGCATCTGGGCCCCACCGAATTCCGCCTGCTGGAATTTTTCCTCCGCCACCCCAAGCGCGTCTTCTCGCGCGAGGATGTGCTAAACGCCGTTTGGGGGCGCGATATCCATGTCGAGCCGCGCACCGTGGACGTGCATATCCGCCGGCTGCGCAAGGCGATCAACGGGCCCGGAGAGACCGACATCGTGCGCACCGTGCGCGCGGCCGGCTATGCACTGGATACCGAAGAGGTTTTCTGACGCTTACTGAGCGACACCGGCGCATTTAGAGCGCGATCGTTTTAGGTTCGCGCATCTTGCGCAGAACTAAAACGTGAATCGCCCTCAACAAAAAAGCTAGAGCATGATCGCACTTAACGCGATCATGCTCTAGCGCGCGGCGTCGCTCTTGCCACGCCGCGACAGCCCTTCGACCCGCGCCAGCAGCTCGGCGAAGGCGAAAGGCTTGGCGAGATAGTCATCGCCCCCCGCCCGCAACCCGGAAACCTTGTTCTCCGTTTCGCCCAACCCGGAGAGGATCAGCACGGGCGTATCGTTTTGCTGGGCCCGCAGGCTGGTGAGCAGGTCCAGCCCGTCCGGCGCGTCCGGCAAGATGCGGTCCAGGATGATCACGTCATATTGCTCGCTGCCGGCGCGCTCGCCCCCGATTTGGGCGCAATCCGCATGAATGACGTTGTGCCCCGCCTCGCGCAGTCCCTTCACGACGAAACCGGCGACGTTCTTATCGTCTTCTATCAATAATATACGCATCGACGTTTCTCTCCCCGTGGTAAAAAGGGAACATTCGGGTGAGTGTACTCAAAAGCGAGCTATTCGGCGATGCCTGATGTTCGAATGCCAGGATCGTTTCGTGTTTGATCAATCTGCCGCATAGTCGTGCTAAGCTGTGCGCGCACGGCAGGCTGGGTACTGAATATCCGCGAGGAGGAACAAGAAATTGGTGCACAAAATTCTACAGGAAGTGACAGACCGGATCGTGGCACGCAGCCGCCCGGCGCGCGAGCGGTATCTACGGCGGGTCGAAGCCGCTTCGGCGCAAGGCCCCAGGCGGCGCGCCCTTGGCTGCGCCAACCAGGCGCATGGCTTCGCCGCCTGTGCCCCCGGCGACAAAGCGAACCTGCGTAGCGGCGATGGCGGCAGCCTTGGCATCGTGACGGCCTATAACGACATGCTCTCCGCCCACCAGCCTTATGAGCGCTTCCCCGAGCTCATCCGCGCCGCGGCGCGCGAGGCGGGCGGGGTTGCCATGGTCGCGGGTGGGGTGCCCGCGATGTGCGATGGCGTGACGCAGGGCGAGACGGGGATGGAGCTCTCGCTCTTCTCACGCGACGTGATCGCGCTCTCGACTGCAGTCGCCCTTTCGCACCAGACCTTCGATGCCGCCGTGTTTCTCGGCATTTGCGATAAAATCGTGCCGGGGCTGGTCATTGGCGCGCTATCCTTCGGCCATCTGCCGGCGGTGTTCATCCCGGCCGGGCCGATGACCTCGGGCCTGCCGAACAGCGAAAAATCGCGCATCCGCCAGCTTTACGCCGAGGGCAAGGTGAGCCGCGCGGAATTGCTGGAGGCCGAGGCCAAATCCTATCACGGACCTGGCACCTGCACGTTTTACGGCACCGCGAATACCAATCAGATGATGATGGAGATCATGGGGCTGCATCTGCCGGGTGCGGCTTTCATCAACCCCAATACGCCGCTGCGCGATGCGCTCACCCGGGCGGCAGCGCAGCGCGCGCTGGAGATCACCGCCCTTGGCAACGACTATACGCCGGTGGGGGCGATGCTCGATGAGCGCAGCTTCGCCAATGCGATTGTCGGACTGCATGCGACCGGGGGGTCCACGAACCACACGCTGCACCTCATCGTCATGGCGGCGGCGGGGGGTATTTCGCTCACCTGGGATGATTTCGCGGACCTCGCCGCCGTCACCCCCCTGCTCTGCCATATCTATCCGAGCGGCACGGCGGATGTGAACCATTTCCATGCCGCCGGCGGCATGGGGTTCCTCATTCGGGAATTGCTGGGCGCCGGTTTGCTGCACGAGGATGTGCGCACCGTCGCGGGCACCGGGCTTGCGGCCTACGCGACCGAGCCGATGCTGACGCCCGATGGCCAGGTGAAATGGGTTCCGGCCGCGGCGGAAAGCGGTGACAAGAAGGTGCTGCGCGGGGTAGCGGAGGCGTTTCAGCCCACGGGCGGCCTCGCGGTGCTGGACGGCATCCTGGGGCGCGCGATCATGAAGACCTCGGCGGTCGCCAAGGAGCGCCATATCATCGAGGGGCCGGCGCGCGTGTTCTCATCGCAGGAAGAAGTGCAGGAGGCGTTCAAGGCGGGCGAGCTAAACCGGGATGTGGTCGTGGTCGTGCGCTTCCAGGGACCGAAGGCGAACGGCATGCCGGAGCTGCACCGGCTGATGCCGCCGCTCGGCGTGTTGCAGGATAAGGGCTATAAGGTTGCGCTGGTGACGGATGGAAGGCTCTCAGGCGCCTCCGGCAAGGTGCCTGCCGCCCTGCATGTGACGCCCGAGGCCGAGGATGGCGGGGCGATTGGCCTGATCGAGGACGGAGATTTGATCCGGCTTGATGCGCAGGCTGGGACCCTGGAGGTGAAGGTGGACCCAGAACTCTGGATCCGCCGCGACCCGGCCCAGGCGGATTTGAGCGCCTCGCATGCCGGGACGGGGCGCGAGTTGTTCGCCGCCTTCCGCAATGGGGTGAGCACAGCCGATACGGGGGCCAGCATTTTCTCCGCACTTACCTAATGCGCATCCGCTGAAGCGGCCTTCGGCGGGGCGACCTGCTTCATCATCGGCACCAGGCAGGTGGCGATGATGAAGGCCGCCATGATAATGCGAAACGCATCGCTGAAGGCCAGGGTTTCGGCCTGCGCGTAGGTGATGCGCCAAAGTTCCCGCAACGCCGCCGCGCGCCCCGCCAGCGGAGAGCCAAGCTCCAGGCTGAGCCGCGAAGTGAGCCCCTGGAGCCAGCTTTGCAGCGGCGCGTTGCCCGCGGTGAGATGGGCGGCGAGCATGTTGAAATGAACATTGGTGCGGCTGTTGAGCATGGCGCTGCACACCGCGATGCCCACCGCGCCGCCGAGATTGCGCATCATGTTGAACAGGCCGCTGGCGTATTTCAACCGCGCCGGCGGCAGGCTGCCGAGGCCGAGTGTAACCGCCGGAGCGACGCAGAAGACCTGCGGAAAGCCTCTTATGAGCTGAGGGATCAGAAGCTGCGTGCTGCCCCACTCGCTGGTGATGAAGGAAAAGCTCCACATCGCGAGCCCGAACATGGCAAGCCCGGCCATCATGATCCAGCGCAGGTCGAATTTTTTGGCGAGCAGGATATAGACGGGCACGCCCGCGATGGAGGCAATGCCGGTCGAGAAAATCGCCGTACCCGTCTGCCAGGCCGAGAAGCCGCGCACATAGCCGAGAAAGAGCGGCGTTAGATAGATCGTGGAAAAAATCCCGATGCCGGTGACGAAGGAAAGCAAACATCCCAGCGCGAAATTGCGATTGCCCAGGGCGCGGAAATCCACCACCGAATTTTCCACCATCAGGCTGCGCAAGATAAAGGCGGCAATGGAAATCCCGGCAATCCAGGCGCCTAAGGTAATGGTGCTGTCGCTGAACCAGTTCCAGCGCGTGCCTTCCTCCAGGACATATTCCAACGTGCCGAGGCCGACGGCCATGAAGAGCATGCCGAGGTAATCGGCCCCGCGCAGAAGGTTTAAGTCCGGCGTATCGATCTTGACGAGCCAGGCGACCAGAATTGAGACAAGGATGCCAGGGAACAGATTGATATAGAACAGCCAATGCCAGTTCAGCGCATCGGTGATGTAGCCGCCGATCACCGGGCCGAGCGTGGGGGCGACGGAGGCGATCGTGCCGATGACGGCCGCGGCATAAACCCGCTTCGTGCCTGTGAAATAATGAAATGAAGAGGTGAAGACGGTCGGGATCATCGAGGCGCCGAGCATCCCCTGCAAAGCGCGGAAAACGATCATGGAATCGATGTTCCAGGCGAGGCCGCACAGCATGCTGCTGAGCGTGAAGCCCACCGCTGAGGCTGTGAACAGCCAGCGTGTGGAAAACACGCGCGTCAGCCAGCCGGAGAGCGGAATGACGATGATCTCCGCGATGAGATAAGCGGTCTGCACCCAGCTGATCTGATCCTGCGCCGCGGATAAGCCGCCGCCGATATCCTGCAAGGATGAAGCCACGATCTGGATATCGAGCAAGGCGATGAACATGCCGACGCACATCACCGCGAAAGGCAGGATCGCCTTCATTTGGTGTTCACATAGGCCGTGACGGAGAGGCCGGGGCGCAGCAGCCCGAGATCCCCGGCATCGCCGTCCAGCAAAATCCGCACCGGCACGCGTTGCACGATTTTGGTGAAATTGCCGGTTGCGTTTTCCGCGGGCAGGATGCTGAAGATCGCACCCGATGCTGGGGCAAGGCTCGCGACATGGCCGGTGATCCTGCGCCCGGGGAGCACATCGGCCACAATGCCAACCTTCTCGCCAGAGTGCATGCGGGCGAGCTGGTCTTCCTTGAAATTCGCATCCACCCAGAGCCCCTGGGAGGGCACGATGGAGAGCAGCTGCGCGCCAATGGTGGCGTAGCCGCCGAGTTCGGCGCTGCGATTGCCGATATAGCCGTCGATCGGCGCGCGGATTTGCGTATAGCCAAGATTGAGCTGCGCGGTGCTGAGATCCGCCTGCGCGCCCGCCAAGGCGGCAAGCTGCTGCTGCTTCTGCGTGGCGATGACGGCGAGTTGCGCCTGCGCTGCTGCCAAAGCCGCGTTAGCCTTGTTACCGGCGGCAACCGCCTGGGTGTAGGAAGTGTCCGCCGTTTGCGCGTCCTGCTCGGATCCTGCGGCGCTTGCCGCAAGCGTGCGGTAGCGGTGCTGGTTGGTGCCGGCGAGCAATATCTGCGCCTTCACCGAGGCGATTTCCGCTTTGGCCTGGTCGATCAAATGCATCTGCAAGGTGCTGGTGGCATCGAGATTGGCGAGGCTGGCACGATCGCCCGCCACCTCGGCTTCAGCTTTGGCCAGGGCCGCGCGGTAATCCCGGTCATCCACCTGCACCAGCAGTTCGCCCACATGGACATGCTGATTATCCGCCACGGCGATGCGCGCGATCAGCCCGCTCACCTTTGGCGCAAGGTTGGTGACATTGCCGCCGACATAGGCGTCATCCGTGCTCTCGATATACTGGCCGGTCGTCCAGTAGGAATAGCCGTAGGCGACCGCGGCGGTAAGGCCCAGCAGGGCCGCGCCGGTCAGCAGCACATTCCGCCGCGCGCCGCGCTGGTGTTGCGCGACCGGCGGTGCGGCGGTCTCCCCGCCAACCAGCGCACTGTTCATGATACAGCGGCTGCGTGCGCTTTGTAGCGCGCGGCCGCCTGGCTGTGCGACAGGTTTGGCCCGAGCGCGAGGCGCGCTTGGGTGAGCGCATCAAAATCCTCAGGTTGCGGCAGCGAGGGGATGGTGACCGCCTCGCGCATGTCCAGCCCCGCCAAGGCCGCATCCACCATTTCATGCACCTCCATCATCATGTCTGCGGGGTATTTGGAGATATCCACGCCTGCGCGTTCCCAGATTTCCGTCCGGGTTGCGCCCGGCAGCACCGCCTGCACCTGAATGCCGAGCGGCGTCAGCTCGTTTTGCATGGATTGAGTCAGGTTAAGAACGAAAGCCTTGGTGCCGCTATAGACGCCGTTGAAACGCTCCGGCGCCAAGGCGAGCACCGAGGCGATGTTGATGATGGTGCCTTGGCCGCGGGTGACAAACGCACGGGCGGCCGCGGCGGCCAGGCGGGCGACGGCGATGACGTTGACCTCAATCATGGTTTCAATCACCGCGGGGTCGAGTTCCACCAGCGTGCCGGACGCCGCCATCCCGGCATTGTTCACGAGCAAAGAGATAACGGGATCATTTTTCAGGCGCTGTTCGAGCACAGCACGGCCGGCGCGGGTGGTGAGATCCGCTGGCAGGACATCTACGGCAACGCCAGCCTCTGCACGCAATCGCGCGGCCAACGCGTTCAGCCGGGTGGCGTCGCGTGCTGAGAGAATGAGGTTATAGCCGCGCCGGGCCAGGCGATCTGCGTAGACGGCGCCGATGCCGGTAGAGGCGCCCGTGATAAGCGCTGTGCCTTTATGGGGATGAGACATGGGATGAACTCCTTATCAGGTGATCAGCACCGCTATTGTATTATACTCATAATATGATATGTCAATTATCATATTATTTGTGCCAGGAGACCCAGCCATGCGTTTTGAAAAGGGACATAAAGCGGCGACACGGCAGCGCATTCTCGAAGTGGCGTCCGAGCGGTTTCGAAAGGATGGGGTGGCGGCGGTCGGGATTGCCGGTCTAATGGCCGATGCCGGGCTCACCCATGGCGGGTTTTATGCGCATTTCGGCTCCAAGGAGGATTTGGTGCGCGAGGCGATGACTGCCGCTTTCGAAGCCACGAAGACGCGACAGGAAGGCGCTTTCGAGCCTGGCAAAGCGGGGCTGGAGCAGCGCATCCGAAACTATTTGCGGCCCAGCCACCGGGATGCGCCCGAGCGCGGCTGTGCGGCGGCCGCGCTGGTGGCGGAGATGGCGCGGCACGATCCTGCGACGCGGGAGACCTTCACCACGCGGGTTGAAGAAATTATCGCGCGGATTGCCGGCCATTTACCGGACGATTTGCCGGAGGCAGCGCGCCAATCCACCGCGATCGGAATTTTCGGCACGATGCTGGGCACATTGCAGCTCGCCCGCGCGGTGGCGGATCCGGCGTTGTCCGATGCGATTTTGGAGAGTGGGATTCAGGCCGCAATAAAGCTCGCGGCCTGAATTAGGAAGTAAGCGGTTCTTTCTTGGAAGAAAGAACCAAAGAACTTTTGAAACTTAGACTGAGAAGTATTTGGCTCGGGGGTTTAGGACGACGATTGCGCTCGTTGATTGCTCAGGGTGGAGTTGGGATTCATCCGAGAGGGACACACCGATGCGCTCGGCACCCAGCAGCGCCAGCAGCTTGTCCTGGTCCTCCACCTTTGGGCAGGCCGGGTAGCCGAAGGAATAGCGTGAACCGCGATAGGATTGCCCGAGCATCTTCTCGATATCCCGGTCATCCTCCGCCGCGAAGCCAAGCTCGGCGCGGATACGCTTATGCGTGTATTCCGCCAGCGCCTCCGCCATTTCCACCGAAATGCCGTGCAGATAAAGGTAGTCCTGGTAACGGTTGGCCTCGAACCATTCCCGCGCCACTTCCGAGGCGCGCTGGCCGACGGTTACGACCTGCAGGCCGATCACGTCGCGCTGTTCATCGTCCACGTCGCGGAAAAAGTCGGCGATGCATTCACCGTCTTCCTTCGGCTGACGCGGCAGGGAGAAGCGCGCCACCTCGGTCGTGCCGTCTTCTTCGAACAGAAGCAGGTCATTGCCCTGCCCGGCTGCTTTCCAATAGCCGTAGACCGCCTGTGGCTTGAGGATTTTGTCCGCCTCGCAGAGGTCGAGCATGCGCTTCATCACCGGCCGCAATTCCTGCCGCGCCCAGGCGAGGAATTCCTCCAGCGACTTGCCCTGCTTGCGGAAGCCCCATTGGAATTGGAAGAGCGAACGCTCGTTGATGAACGGCACAACGGCTTTCGGCGCCGCCTCGATGATGCGACTCCCCCAAAAGGGCGGGATGATCGCGGGCTGGTCCTGCGTGATCCGCCGGCGGCGGGTTTGCACCGCCGCCATATCCACCGGCGCGAAAGCATCCGCGCTCGCGCTGCCAAGCTTGCGCTTGGTGTTCCGCGATTTGCCCTGACGCTTGGACTGAATAACGGCGAGATAGTTGTCGAAATCGCCGCCGGTCACCTTGTCCATCAGATGCAGACCGTCGAACGCATCGCGCGCATAGGCGACACGGCCTGAATCGTAAGCCGCCACGCAATCATCCTCGACATAGTTGCGCGTCAGCGCGGCACCGCCGAGCAGTACGGGAATATCCACACCCTGCCTGGACATTTCCTCGAGATTCTCACGCATCACGACGGTGGATTTCACCAGCAGGCCTGACATGCCAATGGCATGCGCGTTGTGTTCCTTGGCCGCCACGACCATATCCGCCAACGGCACCTTGATGCCGAGATTGATGACCTTGTAGCCGTTATTGGTGAGGATGATGTCGACGAGGTTCTTGCCGATATCGTGCACATCGCCCTTCACCGTGGCGAGCACGATGATGCCCCGCTCCTCGCCCGCGACGCGTTCCATCATTGGCTCCAGATAGGCCACCGCCGCCTTCATGGTCTCGGCGGATTGCAGCACGAAAGGCAACTGCATCTTGCCCGCGCCGAACAACTCACCGACAACCTTCATGCCTTCAAGGAGAATGTTGTTGATGATGTCGAGCGGTTTGTTGGTGCGCAACGCCTCGTCCAGCTCTTCCGCCAGCCCTTTGCGGTCGCCATCGACGATGCGATCCTTCAGGCGGCCCTCGACCGTATCCGCGCGTTTTTTCTTGGTCGCATCGGCGGCTTTGCGATCGGCGAACATCTCCAGCAGTTTTTGCAGCGGATCATAGCCTTCCGCGCGCCGGTCGTAGATCAGGTCTTCACAGACTTTTACCTCGGCCGGATCGATCATGTGCAGCGGGCGGATTTTCGAGACATGCACGATCGCACCCGTCATGCCGGCTTTCACCGCATGGTCGAGGAACACGGAGTTCAGCACGGCGCGCGCGGCGGGGTTGAGGCCAAAGGAGATGTTGGAGAGGCCGAGGATGATCTGAATGTCCGGGAATTTATCCCGGATCATTTTGATCCCCTCGAGCGTCCACTGGCCGAGCTTGCGGTCATCCTCATTGCCGGTGGCGATGGTGAAGGTGAGCGGATCGATCATTAGATCCGATTGCGGCAGGCCGTATTTACGGCAGGCGAAATCCACCAGCCGCTCGGCGATGCGCAATTTATCCGCCGGCTCCTTCGCCATGCCGACTTCATCGATCGTCAGCGCGATCACCGCGGCACCGAATTTTTTCGCCAAGATCATCCGGTCGGTGGCGTGGCCCTCCCCGTCCTCGAAATTGATCGAGTTGATGATCGGCTTGCCGCCATGCAGCTTCAATGCCGCCTCGATCACCGGGGTTTCGGTGGAATCGATCACCAAAGGCGCGTTCACCGAGGAGGTGAAGCGGGTGATCACCTCGTTCATCTCCGCGATCTCGTCGCGGCCGACAAAGGCGGTGCAGATATCCAGCGCGTTGGAGGCTTCCGCCACCTGCTCGCGCCCGACGGCGACGCAGCCATCCCAGTCGCCCGCCTCCTGCAGCTCGCGCCATTTCTTCGAGCCGTTGGCGTTGCAGCGCTCGCCGATGGAGAAATAGCTGTTCTCTTGGCGCAGCGGTGTCGCGCCATACAGGCTGGCGACGGAGGGCACCCAGATCGGTTTGCGCAGCACCGGCGTCGGGCGCGTATTGCCGAGGCGCTTGAGCATCGCATCCAACCCCTGAATATGCGGGATGGACGTGCCGCAGCAGCCGCCGATGAGGTTGACGCCGTCCTCCACCACAAAACGCTCGACCCAGCTCGCCATTTCCGCCGCACCCAGCGGGTAATGCGTCGCTCCGTTCACTAGCTCCGGCAGGCCCGCATTGGGCTGCACCGAGATCATGCCGGGCCAGTTTTGCGAGAGATAGCGTACATGCTCGGCCATTTCCTGCGGGCCGGTGGCGCAGTTCAGGCCGATCAGCGGTACGTCCAGCGCGTGGATCACGGTGGCCGCCGCCGCGATATCCGGGCCGACGAGCAAGGTGCCAGTGGTCTCGACCGTGACCTGCACGAAGATAGGAATGTCCGAACCGCTGGCCAGCCGCGCGCGCTTGGCGCCGTTCACCGCCGCCTTGATCTGCAGGGTGTCCTGGCAGGTCTCGATCAGGATCGCGTCCACCCCGCCTGCAATGAGGCCCTGGGACTGCAGGAACAGCGCCTCCTCCAGCGGATCATAGGCAACATTGCCGAGACTCGGCAGCTTGGTGCCGGGTCCAATGGAGCCGATGACGTAGCGGGTGCGGCCGTCGGAAAAACTCTCCGCCGCCTCGCGTGCCAATTCGCCGGCGATTTTGTTGATCTCGAAGGCGCGGTCTTGCAGCTCGAACTCGCTCAGCGTGATCGGCGAGCCGCCAAAGCTGTTGGTCTGCACCATATCCGAGCCCGCGGCGTAATAACCGCGATGGATTTCCCGCACGAGGTCAGGTCGGGAGAGATTCAGGACCTCAGTACAGTTTTCCTTGTCCCAATAGTCTTTTTCAACATCCAGGGTCAGCGCCTGGACGCGCGAGCCCATGCCGCCATCGCAGAGTAGGACGTTGCGGGAGAGTGCTTCAAGAAGATGTGGTTTGGACATGCTTGTCAGATACACGGGATAACCCCCATGTCCAGAGAATGCCGAATGTAACTGACATACGCGTCCCGATTTTATTTGGCGGCCAACCGGACCCGGCGGATGCCGTGTTAGTGGAAGCCGGCATGGACATGCCCGTTTCCGGCCATGCCGTGCGCTTTACGCCGGGTCTGCCCGGGCATGCGCTGGGCTGCACCTGCTGCATCTCGCGCAGCCCAGTCGCCGACATGCTCGGCCGGCTATTCCGGGACCGCGCAACCGGGGCGGCGCCGTTTTTTCCACGCGTCGTGGTACTCTCCTCCCCGGCCGGGGAAATGGCCGTGCGCCGGGCCGTCGCGGAAGATGTCGTAACCCAAGCGCGCTACCGGCTGCAAACCAGCGACTGAACGCCAAGTCAGCCCGGCATCCGGCAAATCAGAACAGGCTTAGGATACCATGTGTTCTCGGCGCAGATGCAGGGCGCCGCGCTTCTCCAGCCAAGCCAACAGCCAGTTCCAATGACGCGGGCGTGGGGGCTCGGCCGGCGGCGCGACCGCCATGGCGGCGGCGAGCGACATCGCGAGCATCGTCACCCGATAGGCAGTGTCCGGATTGCGTTTGAACAAAGCGCGAATAATTGCGTCCGCCTCGATATCCATCGGCGGTTGATCGCCACTCACGGTGTGCTCAATAAAGGACAGAATCGCTTTGTGTTCTTCGCGTGTCACGCGCAAACTAAGGGAGATAAAACCCGCGGCGCGCAAGCCTGAAAATCGCGAATGGAGGAGATTTCACCCAGTGTATTGGTGACGAACAGATTGATATACAAGACGTAAAATACCGTCGCGAGTAAACCGGTCAACCTCGACCATGCCAATTGCCCCCAGCACGGTGCGCGAGGCGAAATTCTGCTCCGCCGCCACCGCAATCACACGTTCAAGCCGCGCGACATCATGCGCGAAGTTCAAAGCCGTGCCGGCGGCCTCACTGGCCAGCCCCTGCCCGCGCGCCTCCGGCCAAAACGCGAAGCGCAACGCGACTCCGCGGCCGTCCGGCCGGTGCATCAATCCCGTCAGGCCCAAGAACCGGCCGCGCAGTCCGCGCACGCACCACATGCCATAGCCATGCGCGCCCCAATCCTGAATGTCCTGCGCCAGCTCGTCCGATGTCTGCCGCGCGCTCCGCACCCCGCCTAACATCTGCGCGAACGCCCGCGGATCCGCCTTCAACGCCACCAGATCGCGCAAATCCCAATACCCAACCGGCGTCATGCGCAGCCGCGCCGTGGTCAAGTTCCAGGCCGATAACACGGTCATGCCAATGGGCTCTGCGGATGGGGCACGGGGCAGGCAAGGCCAGGGGCTCTGCCCCTGGACCCCGCTAAGGGCTCGCCCTTAGAACCCTTTATTTTTGGGGCTTGGGGGGGAGGGGAAACGCGCCCACCAAGTCCGAGATCAATATTCAACGCCGTTGGGAGCGCGTTTCCCCTCCCCCCCAAGCCCCAAAGTAGCGGATTCCAAAGGCGAGCCTTTGGCGGGGGTCCAGGGGGCAGAGCCCCCTGGCCTTGCTGGCCTGTTTCCATCCGCAAAACCCGTTTGGAATTACCGGGTCAGCGGCCGGTATTTGATCCGGTGCGGTTCGGTGGCGTCGAGACCGAGGCGGCGGCGTTTGTCTTCCTCGTAGGCCTGGAAGTTGCCTTCGAACCATTCGACATGGGAGTCGCCTTCGAAGGCGAGGATATGGGTTGCCAGGCGATCGAGGAACCAGCGGTCATGGGAGATGATCACGGCGCAGCCGGGGAATTCCATGAGCGCTTCCTCGAGCGCGCGAAGCGTATCGACGTCGAGGTCGTTGGTCGGTTCATCGAGCAGGATGACGTTGGCTTCAGTCTTCAGCATCTTGGCGAGATGGACGCGGTTGCGCTCACCACCGGAGAGGATGCCAACTTTTTTCTGCTGGTCGGAGCCCTTGAAGTTGAAGGCACCGACATAGGCGCGCGAGGCGACGGTGCGTTTGCCCAGATGGATGACATCCGTGCCGCCGGAAATTTCCTCCCAGACATTTTTCTCCGGGTCGAGCGAATTGCGGGACTGGTCGACATAGCCGAGTTTCACCGTCTCGCCGATTTTGAGCGAGCCCGAATCCGGCTTGTCCAGGCCGGTGATCATCTTGAACAGCGTGGTCTTGCCCGCGCCGTTGGGGCCGATGACGCCGACGATGCCGCCGGGGGGCAGGCGGAAATTCAACCCGTCGATCAGTTCGCGGTCACCGAAACCCTTGTGCAGGTCGGTCGCCTCGATCACCGTGCCGCCCAGACGGGGACCGGGCGGGATGACGATTTCGGCCACGCCGCCGGCCAGTTCCTGGGAGTTGGCGAGCATCTCCTCATAGCGCTGGATACGGGCACGGGACTTGGTCTGCCGGGCTTTGGGGGAGGAGGCGATCCATTCCTGCTCCTCGGCCAAAGCGCGCTGGCGGGAGGATTCTTCCTTTTCTTCCTGAGCCAGGCGTTTGCGCTTCTGCTCCAGCCAGGCGGAATAGTTGCCCTCATAGGGGATGCCGCGGCCACGCTCGATTTCCAGGATCCAGTTGGTGACATTGTCCAGGAAGTAGCGATCGTGGGTCACCAGGATGACGGTGCCGGCATAGGTTTGCAGGGTACGTTCCAACCAGGCGACGGATTCTGCGTCCAGATGGTTGGTCGGCTCGTCGAGCAGGAGCAGGTCCGGCTTTTCCAGCAACAGGCGGCAGAGTGCGACACGGCGGCGCTCACCGCCGGAGAGCGGGCCAACGGGCAGGTCCGGGGCTGGGCAGCGGAGTGCATCGAGGGCAATTTCGATACGCCGGTCGAGGTCCCAGCCATCCTGTGCGTCGATGAGCTCCTGCAGCTTGGCCTGCTCGGCCAAGAGCGCGTCCATTTTCGCATCGTCCATCGGCTCGGCGAATTCATCGGAAATGGCGTTGAAGCGCGCCAGGGCCGCGCGCAAATCCGCGAAAGCCTCGGCGACGTTCTCGCCGACGGTCTTGTTCGGATCGAGATGCGGCTCCTGCGCGAGATAGCCGACGCGCGCGCCTTCGGCCGCCCAGGCCTCGCCGCCATATTCCTTCTCGATGCCGGCGATGATCTTCAGCAGCGTGGATTTACCGGCGCCATTGACACCCAGCACGCCGATTTTCACGCCCGGCAGGAAGGATAGCGTAATGCCCTTAAAAACCTCGCGCCCACCGGGATAGGCCTTGGTGAGATCCTTCATGACATAGACGTACTGGTAGCTGGCCATCGGTATTGCCCTTTAAATCGATTGCGCCGGGTATAGGTCCACCGGCTTGGAGCGGCAACTGGGAAGTTCGCAAAACGGCGTGGCTTGTTCCGGAGCTTCTGAGTCTCCGGATGAGCGACCATACCGAACGCCGGGTACGGTTGCGGTGGGCGACCGGAAACGAAGTCGGCTTGGCGTTTTTGTCCACCTCACACTAAACATGCCACCCTATCGTCTTGATTCCGCTGGTGCGCCGGGCAGGAATCGAACCCGCAACCAAACCGTTATGAGCGGTCCGCTCTAACCGTTGAGCTACCGGCGCGCCAAGCGTGCGCGCAACATAGCGAGGGTGGTTGCGTTGGCAAGGTGGGGGCCGCACGCTATAGGCCGCAGGCAATTCAACAGGAGTGTTTGAGATGGATGTGAGCAAGCTGTCACCCGGAAAAGACGTGCCGCACGACATCAACGTGGTCGTCGAAATCCCGCAGGGCTCGGGCGTGAAATACGAAATCGACAAGGAAAGCGGCGCGCTGATCGTCGATCGCGTCGTGTTCACCCCGATGGTCTACCCCGCCGCCTATGGGTTCATCCCCGGCACGCTGGCCGATGACGGCGACCCGGCCGATGCGCTGGTCCTGATCCCAACCGCCGTTGTCCCCGGCGCCGTGATCCGCGCCCGGCCGATCGGCCTGCTGCAGATGGAAGACGAAGCCGGCCAGGACGAGAAAATCATCTGCGTCCCGCACGACAAGGTCCACCCGCAATACACCGACATCACCGAAGTGGCGCAGCTCCCCGCCATCACGCGCGATGCCATCAAGCATTTCTTCGAGCACTATAAAGACCTCGAAAAAGGCAAATGGGTGAAAATCACCGGCTGGGCCGACCGCGCCGCCGCCGAAGCCGCGATCTCCGCCAGCCTCGCGCGGGTGACGAAGTAAGAAAGTAAGGCCAGGGGGCGCTGCCCCCTGGCCCCCCGCCAAAGGCTCGCCTTTGGAATCCATGACTTAAGGAATGTGAAAAGGGGTCGCCCCGGGTGGTTCTACACCTGAGGCGACCCCTTTTCACATTCCTGAAATTGCGGATCGAAGGGCGCCGCCCTTCGCGGGGTTCCAAGGGGCAGAGCCCCTTGGCCTTACTTACTTGCCACGCACTGCGATGGCGGGATGGTGAGTTTCACCAATTTTCCGGTCATCACGAAATCGCCGAAATCCATGACGAGGTTGGTTGCAACGCCATTTTCGTAGTAGCGCATTTGCGTGCGGAAATCCGGGTTTTCATCGTCGTTTTTGCGTTCGTAAAAGGCAATATCGACATTCGTGCTGGGGATGGAGCTGAGTGCGGCGAAGGGGTTATTCTCCGGGGCATGATGGCCGAGGATGGCAACGAAGGTTGCCTGGGTGCCGTCTGCCGTGGTGCCGTCGAAAAGCGGGGGAGAGATGAATTTCTTCCCGTCGCGGCCAGCGGCGAGCAACGCCTCTGTATGGGCCATGGGGAAGAGCGTGCCAGGCGGCATGGTGAGAACCGTATGGGCCGGCGTCGTGTAGGTGATAATCCCAGCGCCATTGCTGCCGGTATGGACGGCGGAACCGGAATCATCGATTTGTTCCTTGCCGTCATTGTCGCTCTCACGCAGGGTGAATGTGAAATTTTTACCGTCTTTGCTTTCCCAGGTGATGTAGTCGGTGACGGATTTATTGAGCGTTCCGTCCACATTGCGAATGATGAGAGTCATGTGCTGGGTGGTGGCCCAGCCGGTGCAGCCATCCACGACATCAAAGCTCATCTGCCCCGCCGCACCGGTGAGATCGTGCGTGCGAACCTTGGAGAGGGTGAGATCGTAGACTGCGTGCTGGCCGGTAAGGCCGGAGGCGTGGGCCAGGCCTGGAGCCAAGCTTGGGGCGAGGAGACCGAGGAGCGCGAGGGCGTATTTCATGGGAAGTATAATGGCGCGTCTGCGTCCGCCGTCAAACTGAGGCAGCTTGATCCGCGCCTTACGATCCGCCCCCCCTGCCTTTCCACAAATGGGGCGCTTCGGGGCACTCGGCCTCGAAGCGTGGCCTATTTCGCTTTGCGTCCCCTGCCCTTGCGCATGGCCGGATCATACCCGCCGCCGCCCGGCCCCATGGGCGTCGGCCCACGGTCCTTCGGCCGGCGGGGTGCTGGGGGCGGTGGCGCGATGCCGAGTGCGAGGGCCTCCAGGCGTTTGATCTCATCGCGCAGGCGCGCGGCTTCCTCGAACTCCAGATCCGCCGCGGCGTTGCGCATACGGGTTTCCAGCACCGCGATGCTGGCATGGAGGTCCTTGCCGACAAATTCGTCGACACCTGCGTCTTTGACCGGCGAGACGGTGACGTAATCCTGCTCGAAGACGGAGTGGATCACTTCACCGATATTTTTACGGATGCTTTGCGGGGTGATGCCATGGGCCTGGTTCCAGGCGATTTGCTTGGTCCGGCGCCGCGCAGTTTCCTCCAGGGCCTGGGTCAGGCTGCGGGTCATGACATCGGCATACAGGATCACGCGGCCATCCACATTGCGCGCGGCGCGGCCGATGGTCTGCACCAGCGAGGTGACGGAGCGTAAAAACCCTTCCTTATCGGCATCGAGAATCGCCACCAGCATGCATTCGGGAATATCCAGACCCTCGCGGAGCAGATTAATTCCCACCAGCACATCGTAGGCGCCGAGCCGCAGGTCGCGGATGATTTCGATGCGCTCCAGCGTGTCCACATCCGAATGCAGGTAGCGTACTTTCAGCCCCTGTTCGGTGAGGTATTCGGTGAGGTCCTCGGCCATGCGCTTGGTGAGCGTGGTCACAAGCACCCGCCCGCCCTTGGCGGCAACCAGGCGGCATTCCCCCAGCAGGTCGTCCACCTGATGCTCCACCGGGCGGATTTCCGTCACGGGGTCGACGAGGCCCGTCGGCCGGATGATCTGCTCGGCAAAGCTCCCGCCGGTGCGCTCCAGTTCCCAAGGCCCCGGGGTCGCGGAGACGAACACCGTTTGCGGGCGGAACGCCTCCCATTCCTCGAATTTCAACGGGCGGTTGTCGATGCAGCTTGGCAGCCGGAAACCGAATTCGGAGAGGATGGATTTGCGCGAATAGTCGCCTTTGAACATCCCGCCGATCTGCGGGACGGTGACGTGCGATTCATCGATCACCAGCAGCGCATTGGCGGGGAGGTATTCAAAGAGCGTCGGCGGGGGCTCGCCCGGGTTGCGCCCGGAGAGGTAGCGGGAATAATTCTCGATGCCTTTGCAGGCGCCGGTGGTCTCCATCATTTCGATATCGAAGGTGGTGCGCTGTTGCAGGCGCTCGGCCTCCAGCAATTTGCCCTCGGCGACGAATTCGTCGAGCCGGGTTTTCAGCTCCTGCTTGATGCGCAGGACGGCCTGGTTGAGTGTCGGACGCGGCGTGACGTAATGGCTGTTGGCATAGATGCTGATATTCTCCAGTACCGCCGTCTGCTCGCCGGTCAGCGGATCGAATTCCGAGATTTTTTCGATCTCATCGCCGAACAGCGTGACGCGCCAGGCACGGTCCTCGTACTGGCTGGGGAAAATATCCACGACCTCGCCCCGCAGGCGGAAGGAGCCGCGGGCGAAGGCGACGTCGTTGCGGCGGTATTGCAGATCGACCAGGGCTTTCGCCAGCGTGTCACGGTCGATCTGGCCGCCGGTTTCCAGCCGCACGACCATTTTCGAATAGGTCTCGACCGAGCCGATGCCGTAAATGCAGGAGACCGAGGCGACGATGACGACGTCCGAGCGTTCCAGCAGCGCCTGGGTGGCGGCGTGGCGCATGCGGTCGATCGTCTCGTTAATCGCGGAGTCCTTTTCGATATACGTGTCCGAACGCGGGACATAGGCTTCCGGCTGATAGTAGTCGTAATAGCTGACGAAATATTCCACCGCGTTGTCGGGGAAGAATGCCTTCATCTCAGCATAAAGCTGCGCTGCCAGGGTCTTGTTCGGCGCCAGCACCAGCGTGGGGCGCTGAATGGCCTCGATCACCTTCGCCATGGTGAAGGTTTTACCGGAACCGGTGACGCCAAGCAGGACCTGGTCGCGCTCGTTGGCGGCGATGCCGGCGAGCAACTGCTTGATAGCGGCAGGCTGGTCGCCGCTGGGTTCGAATTCCGACACCACGCGCAACGGTTTCAACGCGGGCCGGGGCTCGGGTTTTTCAGGGATGAAGGTGACCGGGCCGGAAAACGAAATGGCGGTGGACATAGTTCACTATATGTTCCGAAAGCAACGGAAGAGACAAGGCCTTAATGCAAGAGGGGCTAGGCAGGGGCAGGCGCTCCTGCCCCGGCGCAGCGCCGTTACTTCTTGAAGAGCGTCTTCATCTCGTTCATCGCTTCGGAGAAACGAAGGTTAAGCTTCTGCAGCGCCTCGCTATTGGATTTCTGGATCAGGTCGCCCAGTTCGCGCGTGTTCGAGACCGCGTTTTCATAAGCCTGTTTCAGCAGGTCCGTCTGTTTGGCGGCACGCGCCGCTGGGGTGTCGGACACGGACAAATCCTTCAGCGTCTCGGTCAGGCCGGACATGGTGGATTGCAGGATTTCCATATGCCGCCGTGCGACAGTCTGCGCGCCTTCCAGCGCCACGCGGTTGGCTTCGGACAGGGCTTCGAGGTTGCGCCGATGTGCCGCCAATACGATTTCGATATCGGGCATTGCGGGTATTTTTATCTCCCCAAAGAATTTTTTAAAATCGTTATCCGCGGGATTGAATGAAGCCGTTTCAGTGAAGTCAGGCGCTTTATGGATTGATTGTTCAGCCATGGATCGCATCCTCCGTTGCTAACGGCCGAAATTCCGGCCTGATTTAGGCTAACCCAGTCGGGTCCTCCGGGAAAGGCAAATCCGGCCCGGGCGGTTGCTCGGATGGCGCGTCGTCAGCTTCCGCCGGGGCCGCAGCGGCCGGGCGGGGGCAAACCGCGCGGCAAAAGTATCCGCGCGGTTAAGGGCGGCATCCACCGCCGCCATGGTCGCGGACAGATCGGCGCTCTCATCACGCAGCCAGGCGCGCACGCCGTAGCCCCAGACAAGCCCAAGCCCGTGCTTGCGCAACTCGCCCCGATGCCCCTG
This sequence comes from uncultured Pseudomonadota bacterium, assembly GCA_963737355.1. GTDB lineage: Bacteria > Pseudomonadota > Alphaproteobacteria > Acetobacterales > Acetobacteraceae > Acidocella. The sequence goes on from CAVTSC010000003.1 coordinate 791,857, forward strand.
GGATGAGACTTCCGCGGCTTCAAGCAACCAACCCATCGAGGCGACGTTGGCGCGCGCCAGGCAAAGTGCCAGCGCCGGCTCGAAGGGCAAGACCCGCATCAGCGCCACGACGCCGGCCCGATGCGCCTGCAAAAAGTCGAAACGGCGCAGCAGCAGGTCGAACAGCCGGTCCCGCACCGGCCCCTCGGTCACGATTCCGGCCAACGCGGCGCGATCCGCCAGCTCGCCAAATTTCCTTAAAATGCTGCCGCGCGAGCCAAACCGCTCGCGCGCCTGCCCAAGGTCCAGCCCCGCGCGCCGCGCCGCCGCCGCCGCCGAAACCTTGCGCCAGCCCTCCTCCGCCCCCAGGGCGAAAGCCGCCGTCACCAATGCCGTATCGAACTGCATGTCTGTCATGCAACGGAATGTAAGACCGCTACCGGCGGTTGCCAACTGGGTAGGGCGAGAAAGGCCAAGGGGCGCTGCCCCTTGGAACCCCGCGAAGGGCCGCGCCCTTCGATCCGCGATTTTAAGGGATATGGAAAGGGGGCGCCCAGGTGTCAGAACCGCCCGGAGCGCCCCCTTTTCATATCCCTTAGGTCATGGATTCCAAAGGCGAGCCTTTGGCGGGGGTCCAGGGGGCAGCGCCCCCTGGCCTTTCTTATCCAACCGGTTGCAACCCGTCCCGGTAGGCGTTCGACAGCCCGATGTAATGCGGCACGGTTTCGCCCCAGCGGGCGCGTTCGGCATCGGTCATGGTGCGAACCAGGCGCGCGGGCATGCCGGCCCAGAGTTCCTGCTTGCCGATGCGCTTGCCTGGGCCCAGCAGGCCGCGCGCGCCGAGCAGCCCGGCTTCCTCGACGACGGCACCATCCAGCACCGTGGCCCCCATGCCGATGAAGGCGCGGTTGCGCAGCTTGCACGCATGGATGATGGCGCCGTGGCCGATGGTCACGTCATCGCCGATATCGGTAAAATTCTCGGCATGGTCGACATGGATGACCGTGCCGTCCTGGATATTGCTGCGGGCGCCGACGATGATGGGGTTCGTGTCCGCGCGCAGCACGCAGTTGAACCAGATATTGGCGCCGGGACCGAGGCGGACATCGCCAATGAGCACGGCGGTGGGGGCGATCCAGGCAGTAGGATCGATGCTCGGCGCGACGCCGTTAAGCGCGTAGAGCAGGCCGGTGGGCCGGGCCATGTGTTGGGAATCGGACATCAGCCAAGGCCTCCTAACATGAGGGAGATGTTCTGCACGGCAGCGCCTGAAGCGCCTTTGCCGAGATTATCGAGCCGGGCGACCAGGACCGCCTGATGGTGCTCGGCATTTGCGCAGACAAAAATTTCCAGCCTGTCGGTCTGGTTAAGCGCCTCGGATTCCAGCTTGCCGTCAAAAACGCCCGCATGGGCGAGGATATTTTGCGCACCATTGTAGTGCGCCTGATAGACGTCGGCGATCTGCTGGCCGGTCGGCATGCCGGGGAGCCTGTCCAGGAAGAGCGGGATACTGACCAGCATGCCCTGTGCGAAATGCCCGACGGAGGGCACGAAAAGCGGCCGGCGCGTGAGGCCGGAATAGGCGATGATCTCGGGCACATGCTTATGCGCGAGGCCCAGAGCGTAAAGCTCGAAAGCCGGGCCGCCTTCTGCGGTATGCGCCGCGATCATTGCCTTGCCGCCGCCCGAATAGCCGGAAACGGCGTTGATCGCGACATCATGGCCGGCGGAGAGAATGCCGGCATCGATCAGCGGGCGCAGCAGCGCGATGGCCGCGGTGGAATAACAACCGGGGTTGGAGACCAGGGGGGCGGCGGCGATTTTGCCGGCCTGTCCGGAGGCAAGTTCGGGGAACCCATAGACCCAGCCGGAGGCCGTACGATGCGCGGTGCTTGCATCCAGGATGCGGGTGCCCGGCGGCGCCATTGCCACCGCCTCGCGCGCCGCGTCGTCGGGCAGGCAAAGCACGGTGAGATCGGCCTGCGCCATGGCCTCCGCGCGCGCGGATTTGTCCTTGCGCCTTGCCTCGTCCAGGCTGAGGAGGGAGATGCCGGGCATTGCGCGCAGGCGCTGCGCAATGCCCAGACCGGTTGTGCCAACTTCGCCATCAATGAAAATAACTGCGCTCATGGAACTCTCTTATCACGGGCCAGCCGCCGTGCTAGGCGGGCCCGGATACTTACAGCAGGAAACAAAGCATGTCAGATACCGCCACATCGGGCCAGCCGCCCCTCGTCCTGAACATTCAGTACACGAAGGACCTGTCCTTCGAAGTGCCGAACGCGCCTGCCATTTATACCACCTTGCGCAGCGCCCCGGCCGTCAGCATCAACCTCGATGTGCAGGTCCGCCGCCTTCAGGAAGATCAGGGCGTGTTCGAGGTGACCCTCGCCGTGCGCGCCGAGGGCACGATGCCGCCGGCGTCGGGCGCCGCGGAGGAAAAGCCGACCGTCGTGTTCATCGCCGATCTCGCTTATGCTGGCGTGTTCACGCTGACCGGCGTGCCCGAGAACCAGCAGGAGCCGATTCTGCTCGTGGAATGCCCGCGTCTGCTCTTCCCCTTTGCCCGCAACATCCTGGCCGATGTGACGCGCGATGGCGGCCTGCCGCCGGTAATGCTGGGGCCGATCGACTTTGTCGGCCTGTGGCATTCGCGTCGCGCCCAAATGAGCGCAACCCCGGTTGCAAACGCGTAATTCTGATCCGGCGAGGGGCATGCCCCTCGCCATTTTTTTCAGGCGGCAGCGCCCTGCCCCGGATCGTTCATGGCAATCGTTTTTGTGCGCTAGGATCCGTGCCTGAATGCCCCCTTTGCCTCAGACATTATTGTTCTCGGTTGCCGGGCTTGATGCCTTCCCATTGAGTCCCGAACAAGCGCCCCTTAAGCCGGGATAAATCCAGCCGAATGACTTGCCGGCGCCTGGCTGCCCAGGCTGCGCAAAAAGGCGATGGTTCCCGGCGTGTTCCAGTTCGCAGCCCCGTTGAGCCGCGCCACGAGCTGACCCACGGGATTGATGATGATCGTCAATGGAATGCTGGCGGTGTCGAGCACTTCCAGATTATCGCCGTTCGGGTCCAGCAGGACCGGCAGGTCGCGAATCCTGTGTTTGGCGTAGAATGGGCGCACCACATCGACGCCGGTCAGGTCGATCGAAATCGGCAGCACCAGCACCCCGTTGGCCTTCACTTGCGCGGCCAGGGCCGAAAAACTCGGGATTTCCGCGATACAGGGGGCGCACCAGGTCGCCCATAGGTTCACCACGAGCGTGTGCCCGGCGTAATCGCCCAGACTCAGGCGCCGGCCATGGGCATTGGTGAAAACCAGACGCGGGGCGACCGTTGGCATCAGCTTCGTCATGGCATCCGCCGCATCCGGCAGGCCGAAATCATCCGTTTGCGCCAGAGAAGAATTGCCCCAGGCTGCAGCGACGGCTAAGCCAGAGGCAGCAGCGGCGATGATGGATCGCCTGGTTGGATGAAGGCGGACGGGTTTGACGGACAACAGTAAATCTCCGGTTGGTCAGCTTCTGCAATGGGGTGGCCGGTTTGGTGCCGGACCTGATGCGGTGATGCAAGCCATTAACGTCTCGATTGGCTTTGATGCCAAGCTCTGGGCGGAAGATATTGCAGGCTCACGCGCTCACGCAGCCATGCTTGGCGCACAAGGCATCATCACGACCGCGGATGCCGCGGCGATCGATGCCGGGCTTCAGGACATTGCCACCGAAATCGCCGCGGGCAAATTCAATTTTTCTGACGCGCTGGAGGATATCCACACCAATGTGGAGGTGCGACTGACCGAGCGGATCGGCGATGCGGCGCGGCGCCTGCATACCGGGCGCAGCCGCAACGATCAGGTGGCGACGGATTTCCGGCTCTTCGTGCGCGGCGCGATCGACCGGGTGAGCGCGCAGGTGAAGGATCTGATGCTGGCCCTGGCAACCCGCGCGGCGGAACATGCCGAGAGTGTGATGCCGGGCTTCACGCATCTGCAGACGGCACAGCCCGTGACGTTCGGGCATCATCTGCTGGCCTATGTGGAAATGCTGAACCGCGATGCCGGGCGCCTGGCCGATGCCCGCGCGCGGCTGAACGAATGCCCGCTGGGGGCTGCGGCGCTGGCTGGCACTTCGTTCCCGATCGACCGGCACAGCACCGCTGCGGCTTTGGGCTTCGACCGGCCGACCGCGAACTCGCTGGATTCCGTCTCCGACCGGGATTTCGCGTTGGAATATCTCTCGGCGCTGTCGATCCTTGCGATGCATCTCTCGCGTTTTGCCGAAGAGATCATCATCTGGTGCTCCTCGCCCTACCGGCTGATCTCGCTCTCGGATGCCTACACCACCGGCTCCTCGATCATGCCGCAAAAGCGCAACCCGGATGCGGCGGAGCTGACGCGCGCCAAGACCGGGCGGATTTTCGGCAGCCTGATTGGGTTGCTTACGGTGATGAAGGGCCTGCCGATGGCCTATGCCAAGGACATGCAGGAGGACAAGGAACCTGTCTTCGATGCGACGGATGCGATCACTTTGTGCCTGGCCGCAACCGCCGGCATGGTGCGCGACCTGACGGCGGACACCGCGCGCATGGCCGAGCTTGCGGGCTCCGGCTTCTCTACCGCGACGGACCTTGCCGATTGGCTGGTGCGGGTGCTGGGGATGCCGTTCCGTGATGCGCATCACGTCACCGGCCAGCTCGTCTCGCTGGCCGAGCAGAAGGGCCTTGATCTCGCCGAACTGGAGCTGAAGGACATGCAGTTCATCGAACCGCGCATCACCGCCGAAATTTTCGGCGTGCTGACGGTCCAGGCCTCGGTTGCCTCGCGTACGAGTTATGGCGGCACCGCGCCGGCGCGGGTTGCCAAGGCGGCTGCAACATGGCTGGATCAACTGTCATGAAACATCTGACCATCGCCGTAATGCTGTGCTTGGCGCTCGCGGGTTGCGGGCGCCGCGGCGCGCCGAGTGCGCCGGGCCCGGCCGCTGACATCACCTACCCGCATGTTTATCCAGCGGAATAGCCATGGCGCTTGCCCCCCAAACCGGTCCTGAACCCAGCCTGCAGGACCTGCTGCGGGCCCGCCCGGCTTTAGAGATGCATAGCCGCGACGGGTTGTGCTTTGAATCCGTGCCGCTGAATGCCATCGCGGATGCGCATGGCACCCCTGTCTGGGTGTATGGCGCCGCCAGCATCCGCGCACGGTTTAGCCGCCTGCTTGCGGCGTTCGAAGCGGCCTCTCTTCCCGTGCATGTGCATTATGCCGTGAAGGCCAATGATCACCTGGCGATCCTCAATATGTTCGCCGGCCTGGGGGCCGGGGCGGATGTGGTGAGCCTGGGCGAATTGATGCGCGCGCAACGCGCCGGAATCGCACCCGGCAACGTGGTGTATTCCGGCGTCGGCAAGTCGCCGGTGGAAATCAGCCGGGCGATCACCGCTGGAATCGGCCAGATCAATGTCGAGAGTGGCGAAGAGCTGGAGATGATCTCGGCGATCGCGTCGCAATTGGGCCGCACGGCCAAAGTCGCGCTGCGCATGAACCCGGATGAGGATGCCGGCACGCATGACAAAATCTCGACCGGACGGGCCGAAGACAAGTTCGGGATCCTGGCGCAGGATATCGCTGGCCTGTACGCCCGTGCGGCACAGTTGCCGGGGCTCCAGCCGGTCGGCATCGCGCTGCATATCGGCAGCCAGATCCTCTCGGCGGAGCCCTACGCGAAGGCGTATCGCAAGGCCAACACCATGGTGCGGCATTTGCGGGCGGCTGGGCGAGAGGTCTCCGTGCTCGATCTCGGCGGCGGGCTTGGCATTGGCTATACCGATGAGCCGGGGATTTCGCTCGAGGCCTTCGCCAATGTCGTGAAGCAGGAAGTAGGTGGCCTTGGCGTTGAGCTGCTGCTGGAGCCGGGGCGTTATCTGGTGGGGCCGGCAGGTTTGCTGCTCAGCTCCGTGATTCTGGAAAAGCATAGCGGCGAGAAGCGCTTCTCTGTGCTGGACGCGGCGATGAACGACCTGGTCCGGTCCGCGATGTATGATGCCTGGCACGGTATCCTGCCGGTCAGCGCGGTGGATTTTCAGACGCCGCTCTCGCCCGCCGATGTCGTGGGGCCGATCTGCGAAACGGCGGATAGTTTTGCCGCCGGGCGGATGCTGCCCGAGATGGCGCCGGGTGCCCGCGTTGCGATCCTGGATGCCGGGGCATATGGTGCCGTGATGAGCAGTCACTATAACGCCCGGCCGCGCGCCGCCGCGGTGATGGTGGATGGCGGGAAATTCCACCTGATCACGCCGCGTCAGAGCATCGAAGATTTATGGGCAAGCGAGATCTTGCCTAGCGCCGCGGGATGACGCTGAGCCGCCTGCGGCGTTACGCCGCATGCGTGCTCTGGGTTGAGGTTTTGCTGCGCGCCGTCATTCCGGCCTGCGGCATATTCGCCGGCTATATGGCGCTGGCTTTGTTCGGACTGGGCGGCGGCTGGCTTTTTGCCGTTGCGCTCACGCTATGCGTTGCCAGCCTGGTTTGGGAGGCAAGCCGCTTCCATGCACCGACGCCACGAGAGGCTGATCGGCGGATCGAGGCTGTGTCGGGCTTGAAACATCGCCCTTTGGCGGCGTTGCAGGATTTTCCCGTCACGGGTGGCGCGATGGGCGCCGAAATCTGGCGGGCGCACCAGATGCGCATGACGCAGATGCTGGCCCAGGCGCGGGCCGGCTGGCCGGTGCCGTTCGCCGTGGTGAAGGACCCGTTTTCCCTGCGCGCCGTGCTGCTATTGTTGCTGGCCAGCGGCCTGGTGATTGCCGGGCCGGATAGCCTGAACCGTCTTGGTGCGGCATTCACCCTCCCCGCTTGGCCCTTCGCGGGACCGCAGGTGAATGCCTGGGTGACCCCGCCGGCCTATACCGGGCAGGCGCCCATTTTATTGACCCCCGGACAAAAAGTGATGACGCTGACGGGAAGCCGGATCACGGTGATCCTGAACCGCAGCGCCGATGCGATACGCTTCGACGGCGAAACATGGCGGGCAAACGTGCTCGGGCCGAAGAGCCGCAGGGCCGATGGGGTGATTCACGCTTCGGGCATGCTGCGCATAGGGCCGTGGTGGCATCTTCTGGCGCGTTGGGAGGTGACGGCGGTGCCGCCCTCCGCGCCCGCGCTCGCCCTGAACAGCCTCGCTCTGGAAACTGCGACGCTGCATCTGGGCTGGACAGTGAGCGATGCCTATGGCCTCACGGGGCTGGCGCTGGCGCTCCGCCCGCCGGGGTACAACCACGCGCTGCCCGAAGATGCGGCACTTCCGAACGGCACGGGTAAAGCCGGTGCGACCCTGAACCTTCGGGATTCGCCCTATGCCGGGATGACGGTGGCCGTGACGTTGCGCGCCATCAACCTGGCGGGCATGCACGCCGACACCGCACCACGGCGCATCACCCTGCCCCCTCCCCCCGTGCATGACCCGACAGCCAAAGTGCTCGCAATGATCCGGCAGAACTTGGCGCTGAGCCCGGAACTCAGCCCGGCTATCGCCCGTTGGATGATGCGCGTGGCCAAGACGCCGCCGAGCGCCATCAGCTATGCCGCCGATGGGCAACTGGCGATGCTCGCCACCGCATTGGCGACCCGGGCGACGCATGCGGACGCGGCGATGCAACGGCTGCTAGCGCTCATCCAGCAGATCGAAGCCGGGCCGGATTTTGGACCTTCCCATGCCTTCGCACAGGCGGCGCAACATCTGTTGCAGGCACTTAAGCAGGGTCCGCCGGATGCCGATACACTCAACAAGCTCCTCGCCGATCTGCAGCGCGCACTCGCCCAGCATCTGGCGGCAACCCAACCGGCCTCGCCTGGGCAGCGATCGCAAAGCTTCAATAGTTCGACCCTGAACCGGATGGCAGCACAAATCGCCGCCGATGAGCAGGCCGGGCGGATGGCGCAGGCTGAGGCGGAATTGCAGCAGCTCGCACGCACGCTTCAGGCGTTGCAAAATGCCCAGCCGATGACCGCAGCACAGGCAGCGCAAATGCAGACCGCGGGAGAGGCCGCACAGAAGCTGACCCAGCTCGTACAAGGCCAAGCCAGCCTGCTGGATCAAACCGCGAAGGGCAATGCAACGCCTGGCCAACAGGCGAAATTGCAAGCCGATCTTAAATCCATGCGGGCAACACTCGCTAAAGCCGGCCTCCCGAACCTGCCCGGCCTCGATGGCGCCGGCCAGGCGATGCAGACCGCGCAAACCGCTCTCGCCCGCGGGAACAATACCGATGCGCAAAGCGCCGAGACATCAGCCATTCAGAACCTGCAAAAGGCCGCTTCAGCCTTGCAAAACGAGACCGCGCAAAGCCTCTCCATCAACACCAACGGGGCCATGCCGGACCAGTCCCAGAACGGCAACGATCCGAATGGCAGCACGGAGGATCTCACTTTGCCCGGGATCAATCTGCCCGGCCATAACCCGGCCGACACCATTGAGCAGGAAATTATCCATCTCGACGCCAACCCGCAATTACCCGCGGCAACCCATGACTATCTGCACCGGCTGCTGACACCGGATCCGTAGGCCTACATGCCCGCCATCTGCGCCATGGCCGGGGGTTCGAGTTGCAGGATGAGGCCGGCGGCCAGGAGGGTCAGCACGCCTAGCGCGATTTCCACGTTGATGCTGCGCAGGAGCTGTGGGCGGGTTCGCGGCAAGGCCGGGGTGTAGAGGCTGCGATTGCAGGCGGCCAGTGCGATGAGGCCGATGAGGAGCAGAATTTTGACGCTGGCGGTGAGGCCGTAAGCGGAGGTGACGAGGGCGGAAGGCCTGCCGATGAGCACGAAATATTGCACCGCGGCGGTGACGATGAGCGTCGCGACACAGGCGATTCCCAGTGGCGAGTAGCGTTGCGCGAGACTTTGCGCGACTTCCGCCGGTAGACGCTTCAAGGCGAGGCGCAAGGCCGGGAGTGTACCGAGCCAGGCGGCTGCGGCCGTGAGATGCGCGATCGAGATGACCAGCAAAAGCGTGCCCTGAGCACCCGGCATCGCACCGCCATGGCCAAGCCAGGACTCCGCGACGACGGTTCCGGCCGCGATGAGGGCTGCGATGCGCGGCCAGCCGGCCTGGAAACAACAAACGGCCAGCAGGAGGGCCGCGCAACGGCCAAGCAAGACGGCGCCGAAGCGCGTTTCCTCAGCGACGATGGGAATGGCGGCAAGCACGTCCCAAAAACTTTGTGCATTGGCGAAGTCGGCGGTTTGCAGGAGGAACCAGCCGAGGCCCGCGAGAAGTGCGACGCCAAATCCGGCCCAGGCGAGAAGTCGCAACCCGGGCGGATTTTGCCGGGCCAGTAGCGTCGCGGACAGAAAGATAGTGCCGAAAACGCAGAAGGAGCCGGCGATATGCAACCCGCGAAAGCCCCCCAGCAGCAGGCTTAAGAGCGGGCCGCTCATCGTTTACGGGGCGACCGTGAAGGTGAAATCGCCTTGGGTTTTATGCGTATCGACCGAGAGTGCGTGCCAGGTGACCCGGTATTTGCCGGGTGCGGTGATGTGCAGGGGCACTGAGAGTTCATCGGCATGGCCGGGCACGGCTTGCGGCTTGGCGGTTTGCACTTGAACGCCGGCGGCATTTGTTACGGTAACGGTGCAGAACGGCACTTCCAGGTCCTCGGTATAGTTGAGCACCAGGGCCGCGGGCGGCGTGGCGACGGTGCTGCCGACGGCAGGCGAGGCTTTGGTTAAAAACGCATGGGCGAAAGCGGGTGAGCCTGCCATCAGACTGAGTGCGATAGCGCAAACGGGTGCAAGAATTTTCATAGCGTTAGGATCCAAAAATGGGTTTGCCGAGCGTATCAGGGAAAAGATCGTCAAAATACAGGTGAAACTGCCCGATGACGCCGAGCCCGTGCCCGGATGCGCCGTTCAGCGGCCAGAGCAGCTCGGTGGAAAATGAATAATACTCCCCGGTCCACACCGCGCCGGTGCCGAGCGTGAAGGTTGTGGGATCGTTGGTCGGCCGGAAGGCGGAGCTTGCGGCGGCCGAGCTCCAGCCGAGCTCGGCCAAAGGCGTCAGATTCGCGAGCACGAGCGGCAGGCCGTAGCTTTTGATCTGCGATTGCAGGTAGGGGATGGAATATTGCAGGGTCAGGCCGCCGGTCCAGTAATTGAGCCCGCCATAGCCAGAGGCGTAACCGGTATTGGGAATATTGTAGGACAGCTCCCCCGTAATCGCGAAAGGACGGATCGGATCGAAGGGGATGTCTCCCAGGCCCTTGCCGAAATAGCCCGAAACAACCGTGGTATCGTACCCCGTATCGATGCCCGTGGTGCCGGCGCGGCCAAAATCCTGCTGCACGGCGACCGAGCTCATGAATTCGTGTTGCGGGATCAGAATCCATCGGTATTTCAGCTGGACATAGGGATCGTCGAAGCCGCCATGGGACTTTTTATTGTCCATCATGTCGTTGGTGATCCAGTCGTAATCCGTGCCGGCGGCGACGCCGAGGCTGCCGGTGATGGTTTTATCGTATTCGAAGTTCAGATCGGTGACCGTGCTTTTACCATCCGGGCTGGTGACCGAATAAATCGGCAGGTTCGCTTCATCGCCCACGCCTGGGTCGTCGATGAGCAAGGTATTGACGAATACGCGGTCGCCCGCGACCGCATGGGCCTGCGCCGAGTGTGCCGCCAGCGACGCCATAGCGAATACGGCCAGGTAAATGGCTGGCTTGCTCCATTGCATCATGTCCGCATCCTTGTCCTAAACGGGGGCATGTGCACGTGTAGTGCAAACCTTACCACATAGGAAGGTTGTAGTGCGAACAATCTATCAATCATTACAATATAGGCGGTTGGTGTGCCGCCGATACGAAAAGAGCGTGATCACCCTGCGGCGATCACGCTCTTTCTCTGAAGCCTAACGAGGCGTTTGCACTAGAACGCGTTGAAAATCCGCTGGAAGAGGCCCGGGCTCTCATTGCTGTCCTGCGGGGTCGAGCCGTTCGTCGCGGGCTGGCCGAGGGCTTCGTTCTCCTGCAGGCGGCGCTGCTCGGCACTGGCATCCACGGTCGGCGTCGGCTTCGGACCGTTGCCTAGGAGGTTTGAAACAAAGCCCGGCGGCTTGCTGGCGACGAGCGCCTGCTGGTTGATCTCGGCGCGGATACCAGACGGCGGCGTCGGGCCTGCCTGCTCCAGCAGCGCCGTTTCGCCGGGGCTGGGCGCGCTCGGCGCCGCGGTGATTGCGTTGGCGGGGCTGATGACATTGGCGCCGGCCTGGGCAGCATCGATCTGCTGCGGCCGCGGTTCGCCGGGGTTGGGGGGCGGCAATTGCCCGAGTTCCGGCGGCAGGGACAGCGGCGCCTGGGTGCCGACTTGAAACGCATCCGGCGGATTGGCTTCCAGGCCAAAGGTTTTCTTCGTCTCGCTGCTGCAACCGGTCAGGGCGATGGCGAGGACAGCAACGCAAGCTACAGAGCGAAAATTTGTCATGGCGTCTTCCTATCTCTGCCCGGTGCCCGCGGCAACTGGGGCACGGTGCAACAGGTTTTCAAGCATCAGGGCGGCGACCCCGCAACAGATTGCGGAATCCCCCACATTAAAAATATACGGGAAATAGATACTGCCGAGATGCGCCTGGAGAAAATCCACGACCGCGCCGTAATGCAGCCGGTCCAGGACATTGCCGACAGCGCCCCCGGCGATGGCGCCGATGGCCAGCGTCTTCACCCAGTTATCGCTGCGCCAGAGCCAGACGAACAAGGCTATGATGACGGCGGTGGCGATGGCGGCGAGGATGATCTTGCTCGCCGAGCCCGCGAACATTCCGAAGGTGATCCCGTGATTCCAGACCAGCACGAGGTTGAGGATGGGCAGCAGCACCAGCGTATGGCCGTCGGTCAGGCCCGCACCATGCAGCACCCAGAATTTTACCGCCTGGTCCAGGAGCAGCACGAGGGCGGCAAGGTAGAAGCCGGCCCGGCGGCGGAGTTTTGCTCCGCCGCCGGAGGTGGTCGCGCCGCTCATGGTTCTACTGCGTCGCAGCAGCGCAGGCAGAGCGTCGGGTGCTTGGGGTCGCTGCCGACCTCTGGGAGGACTTTCCAGCAGCGCTCGCATTTCGTCCCTTCCGCCAGGACGGCACCATTCGCCTCACCCGCTGCCGCGCTGGAGGTGATGCAGATATCCGCCCAGGCCTCGCGGTCGTTCAGAAGTTCCAGCGTTTCGGGCATGAGCACGGCTTGCGCCTGCAGGGAAGCGCCAATGGTCTTGTCGCGGCGCATCACCTCGATCGCGCCCGTCACGGCCGAGCGATGTTCGCGGATCTTGGCCCAGGATTCGGCCAGCGCGTCGTTGCGCCAGGAAGCCGGGATGGACGGGAACTGCGTCATATGTACCGAGGCATCCGCGCCGAAGCGGGCGGCGAATGCTTCTTCCGCGGTAAACGGCAGCACGGGGGCCAGCCAGGCGGTGAGGCAGCGATGCAGGATATCCAGAAGACTGCGGCTGGCGCGGCGTTTTTTCGAATCCGAACGGTCGCAGTACAGCGAGTCCTTGCGGATATCGAAATAGAAGGCCGAGAGGTCGGTGGCGCAGAAATGATGGATGGCGGGATAGACGCCGGTCCAGTCATGGTTCTGCACCGCCGTGCTGATTTTCTCGTTCAGTTCCCATAGGCGGTGAAGCAGGAATTTTTCCAGACCGGGGAATTCCGACTCCGGCAGTTGTTCGGCTTCCGAAAAACCGTCCAGCGAGCCCAGGATCCAGCGCAGCGAATTGCGCAGACGGCGGTAAAGCTCGGCCTGTTGCTTCAGGATTTCCGGCCCGATGCGAAGATCCTCGGACGTGTCGGAGTTCATCACCCAAAGACGCAGGATGTCGGCGCCGTATTTGTCGTTCACCTCTTGCGGGGCGGTGACGTTGCCAAGCGATTTCGACATTTTGCGGCCGTTCTCATCCAGCACGAAACCGTCGGTCACGATGGCTTTGAACGGCGGCACGCCGCGCGAGCCGACCGATTCCAGCAGCGAGGCCTGGAACCAGCCGCGATGTTGGTCCGAGCCCTCAAGATAGAGATCCGCCGGCGTCGGCAGGCCGCGCGCTTCCAGCACGAAGGCGTGGGTGGAACCGGATTCGAACCAGACATCGACGATGTCGAATACCTGCTCGTAGTCCTCGGCGTTGTATTTCGTCCCCAGGAAATCCTGTGCCGGGCGGCTATACCAGGCATCGGCCCCCTCGCGCGTGAAAATCTCGACGACGCGCGCGACGATTTCCGGGTCACGCAAGGGTTCATGCGTGGTTTTGCTGACGAAGATGGCGATCGGCACGCCCCAGGCGCGCTGGCGGGAGATGCACCAATCGGGTCGGGATTCGACCATCGCGCGGATGCGGTTGCGGCCGATTTCGGGCACGAACTGCGTGGCGTCGATCGCGCCCAGCGCGTGCGCGCGGATTTTCTCCGGACCATCCATGCGGATGAACCAGTTCGGCGTCGCGCGGTAGATCAGCGGCGCCTTGGAGCGCCAGGAATGCGGGTAGGAGTGCAGGAACTCATTGCGGTGCAGCAGCGTGCCCGCCGCGCTGAGTGCCGCGCAGACCGGGTCGGCCACCTTGTAGACATGCTGGCCGGCGAACAGGGGAACGGAGGGGTAATAGGTGCCGTCCCCTTGGACCGTATCCGGCACGGCAATGTTGTTCGCGCGGCAGAGGAAGAAATCGTCCTCGCCATGGCCGGGCGACATGTGAACGACGCCGGTACCGGCCTCGGTGGTGACGAAGTCGCCCAGCATCACCGGCACGGTGAAGGCGTAGCCCGCATCCTGGGAGCTAAGCGGGTGGTGGAATTTCTTGCCCTCGAGCTCCACGCCTTTGAACAGGCGCAGGACGCGATGCGCGGCGATGCCGACCTGCTGGTTGAAATCGGCCAGCAGCGCCTGTGCGACGATCAGTTTTTCGCCGACGCGGGCAAGGCTGTCATCCTCCACGTCATCCACGACGATGAGCGCGTAATCGAACTCAGCCCCGGCGGCCAAGCCACGGTTGCCGGGGATGGTCCAAGGTGTGGTGGTCCAAATGACGATGGCGGCATCGGCCAGATCCCCCGTCTCGCGCGAGGCGATGGGGAAACGGACGTAGATCGCGGTGTCTTTTTTGTCGTGATATTCCACCTCGGCTTCCGCCAAGGCGGTTTTCTCGACCGGGCTCCACATCACCGGGCGCAGGCCGCGATAGAGTGAGCCGTTGAGGAGGAATTTGCCGATCTCGCCCGCGATCAAGGCTTCGGAGGCGAAATCCATGGTGGCGTAGCGGTTGGTCCAGTCACCGGCGATGCCCAGGCGCTTGAATTCTTCGGCCTGCACTTCCAACCAATGCTGCGCGTATTCGCGGCATTCCTTGCGGAATTCGAGAATCGGCACGTCGTCCTTGTTCTTGTTCTTCTTGCGGTAGGTCTCTTCCACCTTCCACTCGATCGGCAAGCCGTGGCAGTCCCAGCCGGGAATGTAATTGGCGTCCCGGCCCGACATTTGTTGGGCGCGGTTGATGACGTCCTTATGAATTTTGTTGAGGGCGTGGCCGATATGCAGATTGCCGTTCGCGTAAGGCGGGCCGTCATGCAGGATGAAGGTTTTACGGCCTTTGGCCGCCTCGCGCAGGCGGGCCCAGAGGTCCATCTCCTCCCAGCGGCGCAGCATTGCGGGCTCGCGGGTGGGCAAATCGCCGCGCATCGGGAAGTCGGTGCGGGGCAGGAAAACGGTGGCTTTGTAGTCGGGCGCGGAAATATCGGTCATGGGTTCACGGGTTTGGCCGGATTTGAAGCCGTGTCAAGCAGCTGGGCCGCCTGCGCGGCATCCTTCGCGATCTGAGTTTTCAGCGCCTCGAAGCTGGCGAATTTCTGCTCCTCGCGAATGAAATGGCGCAGTGCCACGGTGAGTTCCTGGCCATAAAGATCGCTTGCGAAATCGAATAAATGGGCTTCCAGCCGCGATTGCGTGCCGCCAACCGTGGGGCGCTGGCCGATATTGGCTACCCCTTTCACCTCCCTGCCATCGGGCAGACGGGCGGTGATGGCATAGACCCCGCGCGCGGGCTCAAGATGGGCGCCGAGCAGGATATTGGCGGTCGGAAAGCCAATGGTGCGGCCCCGCGCATCGCCATGGATCACCTCGCCCCGGATGGAGCAGGGCCGCCCGAGCAGGGCGGCGGCGCGCTCCGGGTAGCCGTCCTGCAAGAGACGGCGGATGCGCGTCGAGGAGATTGGCCCCTGGGCGTCCGTAATCGGCGGCACGATGGTAAGGCCCATCCCGAGTTCCTCCGCCCGGCGGGTGAGCAATGCTGTGTCGCCGCTGCGGCGATGGCCGAAGGCAAAATCGGCGCCACAGGCCAGATGTGCCGCGCTCAAGCCCCGATGCAACACCTCGGTGATGAAGGTGTCGCCCGAAAGATGCGAGAATTCGGCATCGAACGGCAATTCGTAGAGGATGTCCACGCCAAGTGCCGCCAAAGCTGCCGCGCGCTCGGCCGATAGCGTGAGCCGGAAGGGCGGGTCCTGCGGGCGGAAAAATTCGCGCGGATGCGGCTCGAAGGTCAGAACGGCGAGCGGGGTGTGCGGACGTGCTGCGTGCAGCGCGCGCAGCACGCCCGCATGGCCAAGATGCACCCCGTCGAAATTCCCCAGCGCCACGCTGGCCCCGCGGGCGGATTTGGCCAGACCACGCCAATCGTTAAAAATCTTCATAGCCCCCAAAAGCCTCAACGCTTGGCCGATGGTCAAGGGTAGGCCACAATGGGTGCAACTTATAGCCAGTACGGAGTTCTCAATACATGCGGAAGATCGTCAGATTTGTGCTGGCCGTTCTTGTCTTTCTCGTCGCCGCATGGCTGGCGCTGTGGTGGTATGCCGAGGGGCGGATGCAGGCAGGCATCAATAACTGGGCCGAGCGGATGGCGGCGAACGGCAATGGCAATGTGAAAGTCAGTTATGACAGCCTGACGCGCGGATCCTCTCCCCTCGCCGCGACAGTCACACTCACCAATCTGCAAGTGACGTCGCAGGCCGGCCCGGCCCAAATGCCGATCTCCGTGAGCTTGCCGAGCCTCGCACTTCGCGTCGATGCGCTGGACCCGCTGGTGATGCATATCGATTGGCCGCAGCAGCTCAATCTGGTCACGTCGCGCGCCAATTTGGTCGTCACCTTCGGCAGCATCTGGCAGACTGCGAGGATTGACCCGCATGCGCTGCTCGCGGGCGAGACCACGCCGTTTTCAACGAGCGATATCGCTGCCAGCAATGTCAGCGTTTTGGCGGGCGGCAGCCTGCTGATCCTGCATCTGGATGGCCTCGCCACCCATGCCACGACCAACCGTACGGCGACGGCCGGGCAAACGGCGATCTCTACGACCTGGACCATGGACGGGATGGCCCTCTCGCCTCTGTTCACGCAGCTCGCCTCCGTGCCGTTCCGCGGCAAAATCGCGCATGTTGGGCTGAAGCTGGATGTCTCCGGCCCGGTGCCGCCGGATGCATGGCAAGGGCTCGTCACGCAACTCAACGCGCTTGCCCCCGATGACAAGGCGGACCGCCGGAAGCTCGTTGTGCAGGCGGTGCATGACTGGGCGGCCCAAGGCGGTTCGGCCAACGCGGCCGTCAACCTTGTGCTCGGTCCCAGCACGCTCGATGCGGCCGGCACGGTGAAATTCGACGCCAACGAGCAGCCATCCGGCACGGGGGATGTCAGCGCCAACCATCTGGATGCGTTCTCCTCCGCGATCGCGCGTTCCTATCCGCAATTGCAGGGCCCGATCAGCGGAATCGAGGCGGAGCTTTCGCCCTATCTCTCCAGCACCGATACCGGTGGGCAGACGCTGAATGTGCACGCGACCTATGGCGCCGGGGCGGTGAACGTCAACGGCCAGAAAGTCTCCGACCTGCCGAAGCTGGATTGGGCCAAGCTGGCCAACCCACCACCGCCTCCCCCCATACCGCCGCAGGCGCCGGGCGATGGGTCCGGTGCCGCGATGACGGCACCGACCGGGCAATAAACAAAAGGCCAAGGGGGCAGCCCCTTGGCCTTTTTAACATCCTTTTCAGCGCCCTGCCCTCACCGCTCCGGCACCCAATAGAGCAGGCGCCGCAGCGCGCGGTCGACGAGCACGTAGAGGCTGATGGCGACGGCGGAGAGAATGAATAGCGCTGCAAACATCACATCAGTCTCGATTCGAGCATTGGCGTTGATCATGACGAAGCCAAGGCCCGAGGACGCACCGACCCATTCGCCGATGATGGCGCCGATCGGCGCGATGGCGGTGGCGACACGCAGGCCGGAGGCGAAGGCTGGAAGGGCCGCGGGCAGGCGAATATGGCGCAGGATCGCCAGAGGGCTCGCATTCATCGTGCGGGCCAGGTCCAGCCAGCCGGGATCGGTGCGACGCAGGCCATCGGCGAAATTCGCCGTGACGGGAAAGAAGATCACCAGCACGGCCATAATGATTTTGGAGTCCATGCCGAAGCCGAACCAGAGCACCAGCAGCGGGGCCAGCGCGAAAACCGGGATCGCCTGGCTCAGCACGAGAATCGGCATCAGCCAGCGTTGCAGCGCAGGCGAAAACACGATGGCGAGTGCGGCGACGGCGCCGAGCGCGGTGCCAAATGCGAGGCCAAGCAGGATTTCCGCCAGCGTGGTCAGCGTGTTCCAGAACAGCAGGCCGCGTTGCGTCCACAGAGCCTGCGCCACCGCTTGCGGATTGGGCAGCATGAAGGACGGGATGTTGGCGAAATGCGTGACCGCCCACCAGGCGGCCAGGAATACCAGGATCGTGGTGACGGGGCGGGTCATGCGGCGGCGTTGAGCGCGCGCAGCAACCGCCCCTGGGTTTGCAGGACCGCCGGGTCATCGACCGCGCGTGGCGGCGGGCCGGGCACTTCAATCGCGGGGCTGAGTTTCGCGGGCTGACCGGAGAGGACCAGGAGATGGTGGCCGAGCCGGCAGGCTTCCAGCGGGTCATGCGTGATCAGCAACACGGTGCAGCCGGCCAGCAATTCGGCGCTGAGATCCTGGATGCGGGCGCGGGTGATCGCATCCAGCGCCGAGAATGGCTCGTCCATCAGCACCACCGGGCGCTGTTCGTAGAGCGTGCGGGCCAAGGCAGCACGCTGGCGCATGCCGCCGGAAAGCTCGGCCGGTAGAGCGCGGCCACGGCCAGCAAGCCCGACGCGCTCGAGCAGATGTGCAGCGCGATCCGGATCCGGCCGCTCCCCGCGCAGCCGGGCGCCGAGCGTGACGTTGGAAAGCACGTTCGCCCAGGGGAGCAGCAGATCCTGTTGCGCCATATAGGCAACGCGCGGCGCCAGGGCCGCGCCATCGGTCGCCGCAACGCCCCCTGTTGCCGGGGCCTCCAACCCTGCGATGATGCGAAGGAGAGAGGTTTTGCCCACCCCGCTCGGGCCTAGCAAGGCAACGAACTGCCCTGGGGCAATGTCGAAGGACAGGTTTTCAAAGACGGTCAGGCCGCCGAAATACAAGGACAGACCCTGTACCCGGATGCCCGGCGGGGAAGCCATTTCAGACGTTGATTTGGACCGCGTAATTGTCCAACGGCAGGGATTTTTTGATCAGCCCGGTGCGGAACATGAAATCGCGGTAGGTGGTATAGCGCGCGACATCCAGATGTGCGGGATGCTGCGCGAAATAGCCCGGCAAGGCGGCCCAGGAGGCGCGGTCCAGCTTGTCGTTGAGGGAGGGATTTTCGGCGACGAATTTGTCCAGCATCGGCTGCACATTATGCACTAGGTAGTTCGCCCCTTCCTGCACAGCGGCGAGGAATTTCGGCAAAGCCGGGTTGGAGAGGCCCGAAGTGTTGGAGAGGATGATCAACTCGTCCGAGGGCGGCACGCCATAATCCTCGGGCAGGAACACGACCGGCTTCAAGCCCGCCTGGGCGAGCTGGATGTCCTCATAGGTCCGGTAGGTGCCGATGACGGCATCAACCTCGTAACTCATCAACGAGGTAACGAGGTTGAAGTTGACATTGACGAGCGTGACATCAGCCAGCGAGAGCCCGGCGGAATGCAGCATCGTGCTGATCAGTGCTTCCTCAACCCCGGCGACTGAGTAACCGATTTTTTTGCCCGTGAGGTCGGAGAGTTTGGTTACACCGCTGCTGGCCAGCGCGGTGAGCGTGTCGAGCGGCTTGTTGATCAGCGTGCCGGTGCGGCGCAAAGGCAGGCCCTGGTCCACCAGCAGGTAGAGCTGGGTCTGGTAGCTGAGCGCTGCATCCGCCTTGCCGGCCGCGAGCAAACGCGGCGGCAGATCCGGGTCGGTCGGTGCGATGAGCTGCACATCCAGCCCCGCACGGTCGAACGCGCCGATATATTTGGCGGTGAACAGCGGCGCATGGTCCGGGTTCACGAACCAATCCAGGATGACGGTAAATTTTTCATCTCCCGTGGCAGCCTGGGCCAAAACGGGGCTTGCGGCCCAACTACTCGCGGCGGCGGCAAGCAAGGTACGGCGGCTCAACTGCATCAGAACATCTCCCTTCGCTGGCATTACCCAGACAGGTTCATCGGGTATGATCTCAGCCTGCGGATTGCAGGCACCCCGGTGCGGGTGTTTTTTCGTGATTCTATCGCGCCGTCAAGCCGCCGTTGCGCGCGTTAGAGCTGCCCGATCAGGATAGCGAGGCCAGCGGCGAGGCCAACCTCGCGGTTGAGCTTGAATAATTTCAAGCATCGCGCGGGATTGTCGACATCCAGCGCGATGATCTGCCAGATGAGCAACGCCGCCGGTACGAGCAGCAGCCAATCCCCAAGCGCGTTGAGATGCGCGAGCTGCATGGCCACCAGCAGAAGCAGAATCGTGCCCATATAGCAGGCCAGGAGCAGACTCCGCGTGTTGCTCTCGAACAACCTGGCCGTGGATTTGACGCCGATCATCGCATCGTCCTCGCGGTCCTGATGCGCATAGATCGTATCGTAGCCGAGAATCCAGAGAATCGCGGCGGCGTAGAGTGGCAGCGCAGGCCAGCCGAGTGTGCCATGGGCCGCGGCATAGCCCATGGGTGCGGCCCAGCCGAAGGTGAAGCCAAGCACCACCTGCGGCCACCAGGTGACCCGTTTGGCCAGCGGGTAGAGCGCGACCGGCACGAGGCTGAGCACGCCCAGCACGCGGGCCGCGAAATTCAGTTGCAGCAGAATGACCAGGCCGATGGCGCAAAGCAGGACCAGAAATGCCAGCGCTTGGCGCGGTTTCAGCGCGCCTGAAGCCAGAGGGCGGGTGCGCGTGCGCTCCACTGCGGCATCCATCTTGCGGTCCCAGAGATCGTTGACCACGCATCCTGCCCCGCGCATCACGACCGAGCCGACGCCGAACAGCACAAGCAGCCACAGGCCGGACCAGAAGCCGCGCGCGCCCAGGGCAATCGACCACAAGCCAGGCAGAAACAGCAGCCAGGCGCCAATCGGCCGGTCCAAACGCGCCAGGATCGCATAGGGAAGCAAGTTCGGGGGTAAGTGCCGCACCCAGCCGCCGGTGCGGATATCGGTGAATCCATCCATGGATGCTAATGTGCCGGCCATGAGTGCTACGTCAATTCGCCTGTTCGTCGACGCCACATTGCAGCCCGGGGAAATGCTCCGCCTCGGCGATGCGCAGGCGCATTATCTTGTAAATGTCATGCGGCTGGCACCCGGCGACACGCTGCGCCTGTTCAACGGTGTCGCGGGCGAGTGGCTGGCCGAGGCTGCATCGGTCACCCGGAAAGCCGTGAGCCTCGAGGTGAAGCACCAGACTCGCCCACCGGAACGCGAGCCGGATTGCTGGCTCTGCTTCGCACTGCTGAAACGCCAGAAGACCGACCTGGTCGTTGAGAAGGCGACCGAGCTTGGCGTCTCGGTGATCCAGCCCATCATCACCGCCCGCACCCAGGCCGACCATGTGAATCTCGAGCGGCTGCGCAGCATTGCGATCGAAGCAGCCGAGCAATGCGAGCGGCTGGTGGTGCCGGAAATCCGCCCGCCCATGACCGTCGCGAAACTCATGGAAAGCTGGCCGGCGCGGAAGCTTTTTGTCGCCGATGAGCGGCGCACCGCACCGGTTTTGCGGCCCGAAGCCGCCGCCGGGCAACCCAGCGCATTGATGATCGGCCCGGAGGGCGGCTTTACCGGAGCAGAGCTTGAAGGTATCGCACGCGCACCCATTGTTACCCGTGTATCGTTGGGGCGCCGCATTCTGCGGGCCGAAACTGCCGCAATTGCCGGGCTCGCGCTGCTCCTCAGCTCCGAGCCATCAGAGGAGTAGAATTTTTTGTCGAACCCCGGAGACGCCGATGCGAGAATTATTACCGACGCCGGGGATCTGGCGGCGTATCTGGCATCCGGCTGCAAGCCTGCTGCCGATTTCACCATTGGCACGGAGCATGAGGCTTTCGGATTTCGCCTGAGCGATTTCAGGGCGCCCAGCTATGAGGAGCCGGGCGGCATCCGTGATCTGCTGGCCGCGATTGAGGCCGCCGAGGGGCTGATCCCGATCACCGACCAGGGCAACACCATCGGGCTGAAGGGCAATGGCGCCTCGCTTTCCCTGGAACCCGGCGGGCAGTTCGAGCTCTCCGGCGCGACGCTGGCGGATCTGCATGAAACCAAAGCCGAGCTCGATGCGCATGTCGCACGGCTGCGTGCGGTGGCGCCCGGGCTTGGCCTCGGCTTTGCGCCGCTCGGCTTCCACCCCGTCGCGCGGCGGGCGGACATGCCGTTCATGCCCAAGGGCCGCTACAAGATCATGCGCGAATACATGCCCAAGGTGGGCACGCGCGGGCTGGACATGATGCTGCGCACCTGCACCGTGCAGGTGAACCTGGATTTTGCCTCGGAAGCCGACATGGTGGCGAAAATGCGCGTGGGTGCCGCGCTGCAGCCGCTCGCCACCGCTTTGTTCGCGAATTCGCCGTTCTACGAGGGCAAGCCGAACGGCCTGCTCTCGAACCGCGCGCAGGTCTGGACCGACACGGATAATGCGCGCTCGGGCATCCCCGCAATGATTTTCGACGCGGGCTTCGGTTTCGAGGCCTATGCCGACTGGCTGCTCGATGTGCCGATGTACTTCGTCTACCGCGATGGCGTGTATTACGACGCTTCCGGCGCGTCCTTCCGGGATTTCATGGCCGGCAGGCTGCCGGTTTTGCCCGGCGAGCGGGCGACGCTGGGCGATTTCGCCGATCATAGCACCACGGCTTTCCCGGATATCCGGCTCAAACGCTATATCGAGACGCGCGGCGCCGATTCTGGGACGGCCAGACATGATGCTCGCGCAATCGGCCTTCTGGACCGGGATTTTCTACGATCCCGCCGCGCTGGCGGCGGCGAGCGCGCTGGTGCGCGATCTGTCCTATCCCGACATCCTGGCATTGCGCGCCGCCGTGCCGGTGAGCGGCATCAACACCAAATTCGGCACCGGCACGCTACGCGACCTGGCCGCCGAGGCGGTTGCGATCTCCGCCGATGGCCTGAAGGCCCGGGCGCGGCGCAATGCGGCGGGCGAGGACGAACGCATCCATCTGCGCCCCTTGGACGAGATCGTCGCGGGCGGGCCGACGCAGGCGGAATACTGGCTGGCGCGTTACCACGGCGCCTGGGCCGGGGACGTGACGAAAATTTTCCACGAGGCAGCGCTTTAGCGTTAAAAAAAGGCCAGGGGCAACGTTCCCCTGGCCTTTTTCTTTTGACTTTACGCTTATTGCGCGTTCGCTACCTTGGCGATCTGCCCCTGCATTGCGGTGAGCAGAGCAGACACCTGACCGCCATTATCGGTGATGACGGAGGCATAGTCGTTGCGGGTGGTAATCCGCAGCGAGGTGCCGGCGACGATCACGTCAACGATTTTCGGGGTGCCATCCACCTCGTCCACCGCCCAGCCGACATCCGCAGGGGCTTTGCCCGGGCTGTTGATCGTGGTGTCCACCACCGTGTCGTTACCCATGACCGAGGCGCCGTTCACGGTGAAGGAAATGCCCTGATAGGCTTTGATCTGATAGGTGATATTATAGGAAAGCAGTTGGTGAAACAGTGTCTGGAACTGCGCGTGCTGCTGCGGCGTGGCGACGTTGAGGTAGCGCCCCAACACGTAATCCCCCACCTGGTCGACGGCGACGATCTGGTTGACCAGTTGACGCAACTGGTCGGCCTTCTGGGCGGTCGAGGCAGAGCTGTTCACGATCGTCACCAGTTGCTGCCCGGATTGGGTGATGAAAGCCTTTGCGGCATCCATGGGGACTTGTTGCGCCTGAGCGGCCCCCGCGATGAGGGTCAGCATCGGCGCGCAAGCGGCAGCGCCCAGGATAAAGCGGCGTGAATTCATAATAGCGTCCTCGATCAATATGCAGCGTTAACTAATGCGACGGCCGAGCCACCCAAGCAGGCGGCGTTGGCACGTTGGCCTTATCAATCTGCTGCAATTGTGAGTCACGACTTTGGCGATAAAGACTCCTAAATGTGGCATAGGGGTCCAGCGCCGTCGCCTGGATCTGATCGATCGGCTGGATATACTCCGCGCGCGTGTTGATGAGATGAAGGCCGGTGACGGAATAGCCGAAATCATTAAGCGCCCCGCTCTCGGGTGCAGCTTCCATCGGCGTTGCGAAATATTCGACCGGCAGATTCCAGACATCGCGCGCGCCCGAAGGGCCGAACACGGGCAGATAGACATAGGGACCGGACGGAACGCCCCAAACCGCGAGCGTCAGGCCAAAATCCGTATCGGTCTCGGGATAGCCCAGAGAGGTCGCGGGGTCGAAAATGCCGCCAATGCCGATGGTGGAATTGAGCAGAAAGCGCATCATCGAGGTGCCAGCGGCACGCGACTTGCCCTCGGCCATGAAGTTGATCAGGCGGGCCGGCTCGCCGATATTGGTGATGAAATCGCCGGCATGGTTGCGGATGCCGGGCGTGGTGATGGCCACATAGCCCTGGGCGACCGGCTTGATCGCATAACGATCAAGCTTGTCGTTCACCTTGTAGAAGAAGCGATTGGTCGGCTCGATCGGGTCGTTCTGTTCCTGATAGGCCTGATAAGCGGCGGTGTCCGAGTGCGGCGGCGCCGTGGCGCAACCGGCCAGCAAGGTGGAAAGCAGAAGCCCCGGCACACTAAACGCAAGTGCCCTTTTGGCCGTCGGCCACCCATTTTTACCCGTTCTATTCAACCGCACGTTATAGCCTCCTTCGCGGCACACCCAATCCAGGCGTCCATTTGCATATATGTGTTGCACATTAACGCGCCTTCAACGGGTAAACTACTGTAACGTTGCGCATGCCACGCACGCCGCGACATGGGGGCTCTTGCGAAAACCCGGCGGTGCTGTCACCAAACGCAGCCTACGGAGCCAAGCATGACCCATTCCCCGAACCGAGACACCCTGGAACGCTGGGCCACCGGCGAACGCATCGCCCCCCTGCCGGTGCGAGATGGCGCTTCTCCGCCGGCAATTTCCTTCGAATTTTTTCCGCCCAAGACACCGGCGCTGGAAGCCCAGCTTTGGGCCTGCGTGGAGCGGCTGGCAACCCTGCAGCCCCGCTTTGTCTCTGTCACCTATGGCGCCGGCGGCTCGAACTCAGGAGCGTACCCACGCCACCGTGATGCGCCTCGCCCAGGAGACGAACCTTACCCCCGCTGCGCACCTGACCTGCGTGGGCGCCACCCGCGAGAGCGTGGACGAGATCGCCCGGCAATATTGGGAAGCAGGGGTTAAGCACATTGTGGCGTTGCGCGGCGATCCGCCGAAGGGCGAAACCTATGCCCCCTTCCCCGGCGGCTATGATTTTGCCGCCGACCTCGTCGCCGGCCTTAAACGCGTCGCGGATTTCGAGATCACCGTCGCCGCCTACCCGGAAATCCACCCGCAGGCGCGGAGCGCCGAGGACGATCTCGACAACCTGAAACGCAAGCTGGATGCCGGTGCGACACGCGCCATTACCCAGATGTTCTTCGATAACGACGCCTTCCTGCGTTTCCTCGACCGCGCTTTGGCCGCCGGGATCAAAGCCCCCATCGTGCCCGGTATCATGCCCGTCTCGAACTTTACCCAAGCCGCGAAATTTTGCGCCGGCTGCGGCACCAATGTGCCAAAATGGATGGCAAACCTGTTCGAAGGCCTGGATGACGATGTGGAGACCCGCCGCATGGTCGCCGCGGCAACCGCCGCCGAACAGGTCCGTATCCTGCAGGCCAATGGGATCGATGAATTCCACTTCATTACCCTCAACCGCCCCGATCTGGTCTACGCCATCGCCCGGATCCTCGGCGTCAAGCCAGTTGGCCAGGGTGATCGGCCTGAGTAAGCAAGGCCAAGGGGCTCTGCCCCTTGGAACCCCGCCAAAGGCTCGCCTTTGGAATCCGCTAAAAGGGTTTGGATGGGTGGGCGCCCGTGCTCGCAATCACTCCCGAAGCGCCCACCCATTCAAACCCTTATTAATGGGTTCTAAGGGCCGAGCCCTTAGCAGGGGTCCAGGGGACAGCGTCCCCTGGCCTTCCTTATTCAAAGGCCGAACACCACATGACCAACTATCTTGATGGCTTGAACCAGGCGCAGCGTGATGCGGTGGAGGCGACCGAGGGGCCGGTTTTGGTGCTGGCCGGTGCCGGCACGGGCAAGACCCGGGTGCTTACCACGCGTTTCGCGCATATTTTGCTGAGCAAGCGGGCGTTTCCAGGCCAGATTTTGACGGTGACCTTCACCAACAAGGCAGCACGCGAGATGCGCGAGCGTGTGGGCAGGATTCTCGGGCAGCCGGCGGAAGGTTTATGGCTGGGGACGTTCCATGCGCTGGGTGCCCGGATGTTGCGTCGGTTTGCCGACCGGGTGGGGTTGCAGAGCAATTTTTCGATCCTGGACTCTGACGACCAGTTGCGGCTGCTCAAGCAGGTGATGGAAGCCGCCAAGGTCGACACGAAGCGTTGGCCGCCAAATGCGCTGATGGCGCAGATCCAGCGCTGGAAAGACAAGGGCTTCATGCCCAGCGAGATTCCGGGCGCTGAGGCGAGCGATTTCGCGCATGGCCAGGCGCAGGATTTATATGCGGCGTATCAAACACGGCTGCGGACGCTGAATGCGGCGGATTTCGGTGATTTGCTGTTGCTGACGGTGCATTTGCTGAAGAAGGACGCGGAGGTTCTGGCGACCTATCACCGGATGTTCCGGTATATTCTGGTGGATGAGTATCAGGACACCAATTTGGTGCAGTATTACTGGCTGCGGCTGCTGGCGCAGGCGAATAAGAACATTTGCTGTGTCGGCGATGACGACCAGAGCATCTATTCCTGGCGTGGGGCGGAGATTGAAAACATCCTGAAATTCGAACGGGATTTTCCGGGTGCGAAAATTGTGCGGCTGGAGGCGAATTATCGCTCGACCGCGCCGATTCTCGCCGCCGCGTCGCATCTGATCGCGCATAATGAGGGGCGCCTCGGCAAGACGCTGCATTCCGGGCGCAATGATGCATCCGGGGATAATGTCGAGGTCGTGGCCCTTTGGGATTCCGAGGAGGAGGCGCGCATGGTCGGCAATCGCGTCGAGACGTATCGGCGTGCCGGCGATTCGCCGGCCGAGATGGCGATTTTGGTGCGCGCGGGATTTCAGACGCGGGCCTTCGAGGAGCGGATGATCACGCTCGGGATTCCCTACCGGATTGTCGGCGGCTTGCGGTTTTATGAACGTGCCGAGATCCGGGATGCGATCGCGTATTTGCGGGTGCTCGCACAGCCTGCGGATGATCTCGCCTTTGAGCGGATCGTAAATACGCCTAAGCGCGGGGTCGGCAATTCCGCGCTCCGCGCTATGCATGAGCTGACGCGCACGCCGCAGGCCACGATCATTGAGGATACCGCGGTACCGCCTGGGCATCTGTCGCTCTACGCGGCGGCGCAATTGCTCGTGAGCGAGAACGGTTTCCGCGGCAAGCTGCGCGAGACCATGCGCGGGCTTTTGCAGAATTTCGAGGATTGGCGGGGCATGCTGCCGGCGCACGGGCATGTGCGGACGCTGGAAGTGGTCCTGGAGGAATCCGGCTACACCGCGATGTGGAAGGCCGATAAATCGCCCGACGCGCCGGGGCGGCTCGAGAATTTGAAAGAACTCGTGCGCGCGATGGCGGATTTCGAATCGCTGCAGGGGTTTTTGGACCATGTCTCGCTGGTCATGGAGAATGAGGAGACCAGCGATGATGCCAAACTCTCGATGATGACGCTGCATGGCGCGAAGGGCCTGGAATTCGATACCGTGTTTCTGCCCGGCTGGGAGGAAGGCGTGTTCCCCAACCAGCGCGCCTTGGATGAGGGCGGAAATAAGAGCCTGGAGGAAGAGCGCCGGCTTGCTTATGTCGGCATTACCCGCGCGCGACGCCGCGCGATCATCAGCCATGCGGCGCGCCGCAAGACCTATACCGGCTGGCAGGACAGCATCCCGAGCCGCTTCATCGAGGAATTGCCCGAGGAATTCTTGCGCCATACCGGTTCAGCGGCGCTGGATCGGATGTCGCAGGATACGCTCCCGGTGCGCTTTCCGCTGCACGCCGCGCGGCCAAAACTCCCCGATGCCACCGCCGTGGCGCCACGGCCCGGCCGGGCGGATAAAATTCCGGTGGGCGCGCGGGTGTTTCATCAGAAATTCGGCTATGGGCAGGTTATCGCGGCCGAGGATGATCGGCTCGATATTGTATTTGAGACATCAGGAGAAAAACGCGTGCTGGATCGCTTTGTGGAACGTCATGACAACTGAGGAGCTAGACTGCATTGCCTTGACGGTCCCGGCCGACGCGCTCGACCATTTCGAGGCGGCGTTGGGCAGCGTGTGCCGCGCGGTCTCGTTCTTCCATGACGAGGACCGCAATGTCTGGGACATCCAGGGCGTAAAGGAGCGCGGCGCCTATGAGCTGGAACTCGCCTCGGCGCTGATGGTGGCGGAAATGCTGACCGGCCATGCGCCGGAGATCACGCGCTCGCTGGTGCCGGTGGGCGGCTGGCTGGCGCGGACGAAGGCGGCGTTTCCCGAACAGCGCATTGGCAACCGCTTCGTGGTGCGGGGTACGCATATCGTCGCCCCCCCTATTCCCGGGCGGATCACCTTAACACTCGATGCCGGGCTGGCCTTTGGCACCGGTGAGCATAATTCGACGCGCGGCTGCCTCGTCGCTTTGGAGCGGGTGGCGAAATACCATCGCCCGGCGCGGATTCTCGACCTAGGTACGGGCTCGGGCATTCTGGCGATTGCCGCGACGAAGCGGATGCACCGGGCCGTGCTGGCCAGCGATATCGATGCGCGGGCGGCACGGGTGACACGTACCAACGCGAAGCTGAACGGTGTCGCGCCGCTGATCCATGCGATCCGCGCCGATGGGTGGATGGACAAGCGGATCAAGCGCGGCGCGCCCTATGACCTGGTCTTCGCGAATATCCTGGCGCGCCCGCTCTGCGCGATGGCACATCAGCTCGGCGACAGCCTGGCACCGGGCGGCGTTGCAATCCTGGCGGGGCTGCTGAACACCCAGGTGAACTGGGTTCTCTCCGCGCATCGCCGGGCAGGGCTGGTGCTGGAGCGACGGTTGGTGGACGGCGCATGGTCGATCTTAACCCTGCGCAAACCGGGATGACATGAACGGCGCACCGGACCGGGCGCGCCGATCTGCTGGGGGGGGGTGTCCCCCGGCAACCTCCGACTTGCTTAGCCAGCCCAGCCGGGCGTACGCACGGCATACGGAATGTCCTGGCGAGTCAGGCCGATATCGGCGAGATCCCGGTCGGAGAGGCTGTAGAGTTCATTTTCCGCGGCGCGGCGGGCGCGCCAGGCTTTGTATGCGTCCACAAAGCGCTTGTGGCGCGGCGCGGCCGTATAGCCGCTCTGGCGGGTGAACAGCAGGCCTCCGAGCTTGCTCAAAGAGGACGGGTTCGTGATATTGCTCGACATGTCAGTACCTATGATTTTTCAGGACGGCCGTTTCAAAATGACTCAGCAGCGTCCATGACCAGGATCGATATAAGGCAAATGCTGATTTTTTGAGCTAGGTGCAGTGCAGCATCAGACCCGCGTAGATCGCATATCAAGAAAGAGAACCATGTCATCAAAACATAACATTCGATTGACAGCATTGCGGTCCGCCATTGCGGCGCGCGGGCTCGACGGATTTTTAATCCCGCGTGCGGATGAGCATCTCGGCGAATACGTGCCGGAATCGGCCGAACGCCTAGCATTTATCACGGGGTTCACCGGCAGTGCAGGGCTGGCGATCGTGCTCGCGGACCGCGCGGCGGTATGGTCGGACGGGCGGTATACCTTGCAGCTTAACCAGCAGAGCGATAGCGCGCTGTGGGAACGGCTGCACCTGATAGAGGACAAGCCCGAGGAATGGCTGGCCTGCCATGCGGCCGGGCTGCGGATCGGTTATGATCCGTGGCTCGTCAGCGCCGACGGGCTGGCGCGGTTCGCCCGCACGCAGATGGTCCCTGTGGAAAGCAATCCGCTGGATGAAATCTGGACCGACCGCCCTGCCCCACCAATGGCGCCCGCTCTGCCGCATGCCGCCGAATTCACCGGAGAGAGTTCCGCGGAAAAACGCGCGCGACTGGGCGAGGCGCTGCGCCAGGCTGGACAGGATGCGGCGGTGCTGTCCGATCCCGCCTCACTCGCCTGGCTGTTCAACATTCGCGGCGCGGATGTGGAGTTTTGCCCGATCCCGCTGGGCTATGCGCTGCTCACGGCGGATGGCACGGCAACGCTGTTCATGGCTGGCGCAAAACTGCCGCTTAAGACGCGGGCGCATCTGGGCGATGCGGTGACCCTGGCCGAGCGTGACGCGCTGCCCGGCGCCTTGGCAGCCTTGGCGGGCAAGACGGTCCGCTACGATCCCGCGACCATGCCCGTCTGGTTCAAGATGCAGCTCGAGCAAGCGGGGGCGAAGATCGCCGAGGCGGCGGACCCGGTAGCCTTGCCGCGCGCGACCAAGAATGCCGTGGAACAGGCGGGCTCACGCGCCGCACATCTGCGCGATGGCGCGGCGATGGTGCGGTTTCTCGCCTGGCTCGCAAAGGCTGCGCCGGCCGGCGGGGAGACGGAGATTTCGGCCGCAGAGCGGCTGCTGGCCGAGCGTGCGCGCGAGCGGCATTTCAAGGGTGAAAGCTTTCCGGCGATTTCGGGCGCCGGCGAGCATGGCGCCATCATCCACTACCGGGTGACCCCGGAGAGCAACCGCCCGATCCATCCCAATGAGGTGTATCTGATCGATAGCGGCGGGCAGTATCTCGATGGTACGACAGATATCACCCGGACAGTGTGGACCGGGCCGGGCCCAGCGCCCGATTCCGTGCGC
Organism: uncultured Pseudomonadota bacterium; assembly: GCA_963737355.1. Taxonomy (GTDB): domain Bacteria; phylum Pseudomonadota; class Alphaproteobacteria; order Acetobacterales; family Acetobacteraceae; genus Acidocella. The sequence goes on from CAVTSC010000003.1 coordinate 822,159, forward strand.
GCGCATGTCACCCGCGTGCTGGCCGGGCATATCGCGCTCTCGCAAATCGTGTTTCCCGAAGGGGTCGCGGGGCCGCATCTGGATGCGTTCGCCCGCAGCGCGCTGTGGCAGGCAGGGCTGGATTATGACCATGGCACCGGCCATGGCGTCGGCGCGTATCTCTCGGTGCATGAGGGCCCGGCCAGCATTTCGCGCGCGGCAAAGCCTGTTGCGTTCACCCCGGGGATGATCCTGTCCAACGAGCCGGGCTTTTATTTGGAAGGCGGCTACGGCATCCGGATGGAGAATCTGGTACTCGTGCAGGCAGCGGAATTTCCAGGCCAAAAACGCAAATTTCTGCGCTTTGAAACCCTGACGCTGGCGCCGTTCGACCGCGCGCTGATCGACCCCGCCTTGTTGACCGCCCAGGCGCTGGAGTGGCTGAATGCCTATCACGCGCGGGTGCGCGAGGCGCTCACGCCGCTGTTGGAAGACGCGCCGGACGCGCGCCAATGGCTACATGCCGCAACTGCGAAAATATAAAGATTGACCACCCAGAGGCTGGTATTGCAAAATTAACGTGTCGATTCGACGCGGCCCGGAGGCGCTTTCCTCCGGGCGCCAGCCAGAAGGTGGCCGAGCCATGCGCCTGTTCGTAGCCCTCGACCTCCCCTGGGAGGTTAAAGAAGAGCTCTCCGAACTCACCTGCAATATTCCCGGAGCGCGTTGGGTACCAACGGAAAATTTCCACCTGACCTTACGTTTCATCGGCGAGGCAAGCCGGCTGCAGGCCGAAGAGATCGACTTGGCCCTGGCGACCCTGCGGGGCCGCAGCTTTTCTTTCTCGCTCTCTGGCCTCGGCTGGTTCGAAAAGGCCGGGCGGGTCTCTACCCTTTGGGCTGGGGTGGAACGTAACGACGACCTTGCCCGGCTGCAGTCCAAAGTAGAGACCGCGTTACACCGAATCGGCCTGCCGACCGAGCGGCGGCGCTTTACCCCACATGTCGCATTGGCACGGATGGATATGCCGGTGAGCCCGACATTGGCCAATTTCGTGCAGGCGCATAATCTCTATCGCTCCGCGCCAATCCGCGCTGACAACGTAACATTGTTCAGCTCGTTCCTGGGCAAAGATCAGCCGACCTACACGCCGGAAGCGGAATACGCGCTGGGATAGTTGGCGGCGCTGCCGTTAAACTGCTTTACGCCGGGCGCATGACAATTTCATAAAACCCCACGCGGCAATTCGTAACGGTCGGTTACGGCATTGTTACCTGGATATGATAACATATATGACCCATAAGAGTGCATATCGCGGTCGGCCTGGGGCGCGCACGAATTTTTATCTAATCGTTTTTAACCTTGTGAGGCTGGTTTGCGCTTGATTGTGAATGCCCGTTGGATATTTTCGGCGGCTCTTCTGTTTACGGCCCCTGTTGATGCGGCTGTTCCTCCTCCGTCGGTGGTCGTCACACCGGTTACGGAGCAGAATATCGCGCCTAGCTTTAGCAATATTGGCCATGTTATCGCCATCCAGTCGGTTAAAATCATGCCGCGCGTCACCGCCTTTATCAACGCGGTGAATTTCAAACAGGGCAGCACCGTCAAAACCGGACAGGTGCTGTTCACGCTGCAGCCGGAGCAATACGAGGCGGCCTTGCAAACCGCGCAGGCCAACCTCGCCTCCGCCCAGGCGGCGCTGGCGAATGCACAGCTCACCTATGAGCGCGCGGTGAATTTGAAACAGACGGGCTTTGAAGCGCAGTCCGCGCTCGACGCCGCCGTGGCGACCCGCAATGAGGACCAGGCGAACGTGCTCTCCGCCCAAGCCATGGTTGCCAATGCGGCGCTCAATCTCAGCTATTGCACGATCACCGCGCCGATTGATGGGCGCATCGGCGCCGTGGCGCTGACCAAGGGCAACCTGGTGAGCACCTCTACGGGCACGCTTGCGACGATCAACCAGCTTGACCCGATCCGCGTGGAGTTCGCGGTCAGCGCCGACAGCCCGATTCTCGCCGCCGCGCAGAACAATGCATCGGAATCGCAATTTGCCATCAGCATCGACCTGCCGAATGGCCAGCCTTATCCGTTGAAGGGCAAGATTGCCTTTCTGGACAACCAGGTAGACACAAATACCGGCACAGTGAACGTGTATGCGGACTTCCCCAACCCGAACGGGGTGCTATTGCCGGGGGCGTATGTGAATGTTGAGACGGCGCCGGCAACGCCGCAGGAGGCCCTGCTGGTGCCGGTCTCCGCCGTGCAGACGGACCAGAACAGCTCCTATGTCCTGACCGTCGGCGCCGACGACAAGGTGGCGCAGCGGACCGTGACGCTCGGCGACCAGGTGGCACAGAATTTCGTCGTCAAATCCGGCCTCCAGCTCGGCGACCAAGTCATCGTCGATGGCGTGCAGAAAGTGAAAGTGGGCGACACCGTGACGGTGACAACCGCGGCACCGGGTGCGCAAAGCGAGTGATGCATGATTCAGTTGTTCAGGTAACCGCCTAGATGTTCTCAAAATTCTTTATCACCCGGCCGAATTTCGCGATCGTGATCGCCGTGGTCATCACCTTGGCCGGGCTCGTCTCACTCACCGCCATTCCGGTCGCGCAATACCCAAATGTCACGCCGCCGCAGGTGTCGATCTCCGTCACCTATCCGGGTGCGAGCGCGCAGACGATGGTGAACACCATCGCCGAGCCGATCGAGGAGCAGGTCAACGGCGCGCCGGGCGAGATTTACATGCAGAGCTCAAGTGCGAGCTCGGGCACCTACAGGCTGACGGTGACCTTCGCGATCGGTACCGATCCGAATATCGACCAGGTGAACGTGCAGAACCGCGTGCAGATCGCCGAAGCGCAATTGCCCGCGGAAGTGCAGTCCGAAGGGATCACCGTACGCGCCGCCTCGAGCACCTTCGTGTTGGCGGTCAGCCTGTTTTCGCCGACCGCAAAATATGACCAGCTCTTCATCTCAAACTATGAGTATATGAAGCTGCAGCAGGTCATCGCGCGTATCCCCGGTGTGGGCGACACGCAGATCTTCGGGCAGCGGCAATATGCCATGCGGGTGTGGATGAACCCGGTACAGATGACCGGGCTTGGCATCACGACGGCTCAGGTGATCGCCGCGATCGAGGCGCAGAATATCCAGGTTTCCGCCGGACAGATCGGCGAGCCGCCGGTCTCCGGCGCGCAGCAGCAACAATTGACCGTGCTGGCCCCGGGCGAGCTCACCAGCGTGGAGCAATTCAAGAACATCATCATCCGCACCGAGCCGAGCGGCGGCGTCGTCCGGCTGTCGGATATCGCCAGGGTCGAGCTCGCTGCGCAGGGCTACACGACATCCTCAACGCTCGACCATTTGCCGGCGGCGACGCTTGCGGTGTACCAGGCGCCATCCGCCAATGCGCTGCAGGTCTCGACCGAGGTGCAGGCAACGGTGAAGGCGCTGTCGAAGAATTTCCCACCCGGCCTGTCCTACACGGTGGCATATAACGCCTCGAACTTCGTGGCGGCCGACATCAAGGAGATCCTGCACACGCTGGTTATCACCCTCATCCTGGTGGTGGCGGTCGTGTACCTCTTCCTGCAGGATTGGCGGGCGACGATCATTCCGACCATCGCCATCCCCGTCTCGCTCATCGGCGTGTTCGCCGTGCTGTATGTGTTGGGCTACTCGGCCAATACGATCGACTTGTTCGCGATCGTGCTCGCGATCACCCTGGTGGTAGATGACGCCATCGTCGTGGTGGAGAACGTCACGCGGAATCTGGAGGAGCACCCGGAACTCACGGTCGCGCAGGCGACCGAGAAGGCCATGGGCGAGATCATTGGCCCGGTGATCGCGACCACGCTCGTGCTGGTCGCGGTGTTCGCGCCGGTTGGTTTTGTCTCAGGGGTTACGGGCGCGCTCTACCGGCAATTCGCGGTCACCATCTCGGTGTCGGTGGTCATCTCGGCCGTCAACGCGCTGACGCTCAGCCCAGCGCTCTGCGCGCTGATGCTGAGGCGTTCGGAGCCTTCGCACTTCATCGTGTTCCGCTGGTTCAATTCCGGCTTCAACTTCACGCGCGACCGCTATGGCAACGTCGTGGCTCGGCTCTCGCGCCGGCTCGTACTGACCGGTCTGGGCGTCGCGCTGGTCTTCGCCCTTACCTACGGCATGTTTGCGCGCACCCCTTCGGCGTTTTTGCCCGCTGAGGATCAGGGCTACTTCCTGATGAACGTGCAATTGCCGAACGGCGCCTCGCTCAGCCGCACCAACGCCGTGGTCAATCAAATGACGACAATCCTGCGCAAAACGCCGGGGGTGGCGCATGTTATCGGCGTATCCGGTTTCAGCATCATCACCAGCGCGCAGGAATCGAGCGGCGCGCTGGTCATCGCGATCCTGACACCGTGGGACCAGCGTAACCGCTCGGAATCGGCTGAGGCGCTGATCCGACGGCTGAAACCAACATTCGATGCCATTCCGTCCGCCAATATCGCGGCGTTTGATCCGCCCTCGATCCCCGGTGTGAGTGCGACGGGCGGTATCAATTTCGTGCTGGAGGCACAGAATGGCGAGAATTACCAGCAACTGGCCTCCGCCGCACGGGCACTGATCATCGCGGCCAACCAGGATAAGCGCCTGGCCAACGTGTTCACCGGCTTCTCGGCCAACCAGCCGCAGGTGGAGGTTTCGGTGAATACGACGCGGGCAGAACTGCTCGGGGTCTCGCCGCAATTGGTGTATACCACCATGCAAGCCTATCTCGGCTCGCAATTCGTGAACCTGTTCAACTACGATAATTTCGTGTTCCAGGTGATCGTGCAGGCCGATCAGCAATTCCGCGACAAGATCTCGGACATCAACAACCTGTATGTACAGAGCGCGAACGGGTCTGAGGTGCCGATCAGCAGCCTCGTCACGATCAAATCCGTGCAGGGTGCGGATGCGCTGACGCTGTATAATGAGTATCCGGCGGTACTGATCAATGGTGTCGCGGCGCAGGGTTATAGCGACGGCCAGGCGATCGCGGCGATGGAGGAAGCATCGGCGAAGCATCTGCCAAGTGGCTTCGGGTATGAATGGACGGGCCTGACCTTCCAGCAGATCCTGGCGTCCGGGCAGGAGGCCGATGCGTTCCTGTTTGCCGTCATCTTCTCATTCCTGTTCCTCGTCGCGCTGTATGAGGGCTGGCTACTGCCCTTCGCGGTGATGTTGCCGGTGGGCTTCGCGCTGCTGGGTGGGCTGGTGGGGCTGCATCTGCGCGGCATGCCGCTGGATGTTTACGGCCAGGTCGGGCTCGTGCTGCTGATCGGGCTATCTGCCAAGAACGCCATTCTGATCGTGGAGTTCGCCAAGGAACGGCTCGAGAAAGGTGGGGTGAGCATCCGAGAGGCAGCCGAAGACGGGGCGCGTACCCGTTACCGGCCGGTGATGATGACGGCGTTGGCCTTCATCATCGGCGTCATGCCACTGGTGATCGCCACCGGCGCCGGCGCCGGGGCGCGGCAGTCCATCGGCACCACGGTGTTCGGCGGCATGCTCTTGGCGAGCTTTATCGGCGTGTTGTTCATCGCGCCGATGTTCGTCATGGCGGAGAATATCTCCGCAAGATTTGGCCGGAAAAAAGCCGCGCATAAAAAGGCCGCAGCCGAGCGTAAGGCGGACGCGGCGGAATAAGGGCGCTGTCGCGAGCTGCCGGGCCCTGCGCCCGACAGCTTGCGCAGAGCAACCATAGGCGGCAACGCTTTAAGAATAGATTGAGAAAACCGGTCTGGACGGCCAGATTTCAATACTCCGTTCATTTTTACATCGCAGGATCTCGTAAGCTCCCATCTCGCTCACTGAGGTCCGCCACATGTTATTCAAAACGAAAAATCCTTCCTCCGCGATGTCGCTAGCGCCGGCGCAACAGTCCGCCGCCGCTGCAACCCTCATTGACGCGGACATGACCGTGCACGGGAATTTGAAAAGCCCTGGAGATTTGCAGGTGGAGGGCATTGTGATCGGCGATATCGAGACAAACCGGCTCGTGATCGCCGAAGACGGGCGGGTCAGCGGCAATGTGACGGCGCAGAATATACGGGTATGCGGCGTGCTGAACGGAACCGTCCGCGGCGCGATGGTGACCCTTACCGCAACGGCGCGCGTGCGGGGCGACGTGCACCATGAACTGCTTTCCATAGAGACCGGCGGCCAATTGGAGGGGCATTGCCGCCGGTTGGTGACGGAACCCGATTCCGACCCTCGCGCGCCATTCAGCGCGGGGTCCCCTGTCCTGTTCAACGCGAACCCGTTCGTCCCGGCGGACGATGCCGAGGCCGCCTGGGAATAGCCGCCCGGCCCAGAATCCTGCCGCCTCCCCGGTCTCACCTGCACGCGCGGCATAGGATCGTCAAATATACTAATCTAATGAAAATTATAATGGCGCTTTATGTGTTGGCATAAAGACACGGCGTGACCTGCCGTGCATTTCCGCCAATGATATTTTCCAACCAAATTTGGTTCCGGGCCGCCCTTGCGAAGCGCGCATACGCCTATGCGTCAACGCGATTTTGTATTTCCGAACAAAGTCTGGCATGAGGGTTCAGCAGGATGTTTGCCTATAAAATTTGCATAAAATTGCGTGATTCTAACGTAAAGTTTGCATAATTTTGTCAGGTAATTTTCAGCCGGCATCGTGGCGACACGATGGCGTTAAGACGGGTATATAGAGCGTTATGTGGAGTTTGGATTGCGTGATTTTCTAGGCTTTTCCCGGGTATTTTTTAATAAGCTGAAGCCATTGCGCATGGCGATTTCAAGCTCAAAACTTAAAGACGTAGCAGGTCACGCAAGCTATATACGATTTTGACATCGCAACAATATGAAAAAATGGGCCGTGAATACAGGTACTCCTCGGGGGATCCGACGAAAGCGCGCGTACGATGGCGCTTTTGTCTGATTGCCCGATGAAAAAGTTTCGCGCCCGCGCATCTATTGCAGCGGAAGCGCGGCTATTATTTCAACGCGCATGACTTTCTATCGTACGTAACGGAGTAAAAATAGGAATGTTACGCAAGCAACTACTTGGCTTTACGCTTGTCGCAGGGTCTTCACTTTTTGCAATGCATGCTGCCCATGCGTTGAACGGTCCGACGAATATCGACATCGACGGTGGACCGTTGGGTCAACTGGAATTATCCGGTGGCGTGAGCGGATATTTTTACGGCCAGTCCGGCACGTCCCGCAACAACGAGAGCGGCGACAGCGCCGTTGGCAACAAAGCCGCTGGCGCTAACGTGTCTCAGGCGCTGATCGAATTGCAGAAAACCTCCGGCATCCTGCAATTCACCATTGAGGTCGGTCCGCAAAACGGTGTGCCATATCTGGGCGTCAAGCCAACGCAGGCGAGTGTCTCGGTATACCGCGCAAGCCCGCTGTATCTTGGCTATGTCACGCTCGCCCCGACAAACTCACCGGTGACGATCTCGGTCGGGCAACTCCCCTCGCTGGAAGGCTATGAAAGCGGCCTGAGCTGGGGCAACGCCAACCTCTTCCGAAGCGCACTCTATAGCGTTGAGAACATGCAGAATGTCGGCGTCTCCGGCACCTATACGCATGGGCCGCTCTCAGCCACCGTGACCTACGGTGATGGCTACGACACCCGCGTATTCAACTTCTTGCAAGCACTGGTCACGTATAATTTCAACAGCAACAATGCGTTGAACGTGTATTACGGCGGCGATCTCGGCAAGACCGGCGTGAACGCCATTACCTATAACCAGTACACGGTCGGGAATTATGGTTCCTACTTCGTGAACTCGCAGATGTACGGTGCGTATTACTCCTACACCAATGGCAACCTGAACCTGGTGCCGGAAGTACAGTATGTGTACGCGAACCGCGACGTGGCACTGGGCATCCCGAACTATACCAGCAATTTCGGCGCAGCGCTGTTCAGTGACTATACCTTCGGGAAGTCGCCCTATTCGCTCGGCGGCATGGCCGAGTACTTCACCAGCAACGGCTCGGGCGATTGGTTCATCGCACCGCATGCTGAAGGTGTCGGCTTCCAGCTCTCCCCGACCTGGCAGTACAAGGACCTGTTTGCCCGGGTCTCGGCCGGCTATATGCATCTGATCAATCGCGGCGACGGCGACCCGGCTTATGGCAATGAGGGGACCGGCACCAATGTCGTGCAGGGCGCGCTCGAGGCTGGTCTGCTGTTTTAATCCCACGATCGTCTGATATGACCGTCAACTGACGGCGAAATGCCCACCGTGATGTGACCCAGCACGGTGGGTTTTTTCTGCGCAAAATTGTTCCGAACGTAGAAATGCGGTACCGTCCCCGCAGTGCTGATTTTCCTCAGCCAGGCTCCAGAGCGGTGGCTTCACAATCACACCGGAGCGCCAAACATCCGGGGATTCCATGAAAACGCTACTTATCGTGTATCACTCCCATACCGGCGGCACGCAGCAGATGGCGCAAGCCGCGACCCGGGGCGCGCGGGTAGAATCCCTGGTGAATGTTCGTCTGCAATCGGCTGCAGACACAACGCCCGAAGACGTGTTCGCGGCGGCGGGCTATATTTTCGCGACACCAGAAAACCTGGCATCGATGTCCGGCATGATGAAGGATTTTTTCGACCGCTGCTATTATGCCGCTTTGGAGCGTATCGGTGGTCGCCCCTACGCCACCCTTATCTGTGCCGGCAGCGATGGCACGAATGCAGCCCGCCAAATCGATCGTATTGCCACCGGCTGGCGGCTGAAGCGAGTAGCGGAGGCCTTGATCATCAGCACCCATGCCCAAACCCCAGAGGCGATTCTGGCGCCGAAAATTATCCCACCGCCCGACTTGGCACGTTGCGAGGCAATCGGCTCAGCCCTGGCCATGGGACTGGCCATGGGTATCTTCTGACCCTAAAACTGCGCTCAGCGGCAGATAACCCCATGCCCGCCAACATATTAGCGGTATACCCCGAGGACGCGCCGTGACCCATGCCATCGACCTGCTTGTTCTGACGATTTTCGCGTTGGCCGGCCTCGTGCTGGGGGTGATCGGCTTTATCGATGGTATCCTCTCCGCAATGATGCAGGCCGTCGGCATTCCCGGCAATGCGCAAACCGTACTGCTCACCGTAGCGGCGATCGCCCTGATCATTTTTGCCGTCCGCGCATTTGGCCGCGTCTTCGCCACCCTTATCATCGTGCTGCTCGTGCTGATCCTCGTGCACAAAATTTTTCCCGGCATGCAAGTCCCGCAAAACCAGACGTCGCCCTGGCTGCATCTGCAGAACCAACCGCATATCTGGATCTGAAAAGATAGGGCGCTTGCGAACCGTTTGATTCGCAAGCCCCGCATAGACCGCACCCCAGAGTCGCGCGCCGCCCAGCCGGGCGGTCGCAGAAATTAAGACGAAACGATATTTACTTTGCCAATTTTCCCAAAAAAAATGCCTTAATGCAGATGCACGAGGCTTCCCTAGCGTTTACCTGCCCAAAGCAGGCCGCTGCGCTATACTTAGAGCAGCCGGACATTACTAAGCTTGCCATGCCACTTCGTAAGCAGCCCAACCGCTAAACACTACCTTATCAATAGGCAATATTTTATTTAAAGTCGACACTTCCGCCGGCAGATTTTTTCCTCAAACTTGCAGAAATTTGAGACAAACCCTGGAAACGCATGCCCGGAAAAACGCATTCCGCGGGAGCAAAACGCCATCGCCTCCCCAGCCCGCTATTGCGCAGGATTTTGCTATATATTATCGCCTGCTGCAGTCAATCATTCCGCTGCGCATTCATCTTTTTGCCAGAGGCATCACAGGGAGATAGAATTGGACTACGTATCGCCACTAGAACTAACCAGTGCCATGGTCGAAAGCGGCGCCAAGAAGGCAAAGCTGAGCGTTTCGGACATGTTGATCCGCGGTGTGCTTGCCGGCGCTTTCCTTGGCATGGCCGCCACCCTCTCCGATGCCGCGACGGTGGCCACCGGCGATGCGCTGGTGGGCGCTATCATGTTTTCATTCGGTTTCATTATTATTGCTCTATTGAACCTTGAACTCTTCACCGGCTGCTGCGTCATGCTGCCGTTTGCCGCCTTCAGCGGCCGCGCCACTGTCGGCCAGGTGCTGCGCAATTGGGTGTTCGTGTATATTGGCAACCTGATCGGCTCGCTGATCTATGGCGTCCTCTACGCCGCCGCCACCACGAAGTTCTTCACCGACGCCCCGGACCCGGTCGGCGCCAAGGTGGTCGCTGTCGGCGTGGCCAAGGTGATGCCGTACATGCATGCTGGCGCCGCGGGCTGGTGGACAGCCCTGGTGAAGGGCGTGCTCTGCAACTGGCTGGTGGCACTCGCCTCCGTGTTCGCACTGGTCTCGCGTTCCACCATCGGTCGGATCGTCGCCGCTTGGCTGCCGATCACGGCCTTCGTGGCGCTGGGCTTTGAGCACTCCGTGGCGAACATGTTCGACATCCCGGGTGCCATGATGCTGGGTGCGCCGATCACCGTCAGCCAGTGGCTGATCTGGAACGAAATCCCGGTCACCATCGGCAACATTATCGGCGGCATGATCTGCACCGGCTTGGCGCTGTATATTACCTTCAAGCCCAGCGCGGCTGCTGCCACCACGAACGCGGTGCCTGTCGCCGCCGAGTAAGCGGCACCCGGGCAGCACGCCCGGATACAAGCTCGATCAAGGGCCGGAATGCGCAGCATTCCGGCCCTTTTTCTTTTGGGCATACCGCGGTCACCCACCTGCCCCGCCGCCATCACTTCGAAATAAGACAGCGCTATCGGGCGACCCAAAAGGCCTTAGCGATTTTTGATAATTTTTCTTGTTTCCAGCGCCTTCACGTCAGCTCGCGCGACAACGTTTCACGACATGAGGCCGGTGCCATTCATCGGACTGTTTTAAGCTTGACCAATGGGCATGGTAGATTACAAAATCATTGCCATCCTTCGCATGGGATGAATATACCGGCGCATGAACGCCCTGTTTGGCAAGCCGCTTCAATTTAAAAGCATAGGATTTAAATGAAGAAGCTTTGTAATTTTTTTAGTCATTTGATCGTACTGAGAAGGCAGTGCAATGCGGTATTGTTTGGCGCTTTTCTCGTTGTTAGCATTTCTTTTTCGTCGATCGCCCTCTCTCAGGACCTGCAGAATTTCTGCTTATCGCAATTAATCTCATTCAAGGGATCTACCTCCCTGCCGACTTCCTCGACCGTCATCGTGATGGGAACTGCGATACCATCGCCACCAAAAAACCAGGATTCAGAGCCGGCTGGCGTCGTTCGTCTCGGGGATGAAGTCCGGCCGATCAACCCGCAACTGGTCGCGAAAGGTGGAACGCTCTCCGTTCCGGTGACCGGAAATCCGCAATAGGCCGCGGCCAGCGGCTTCCCAGCCCCCCTGAGCGCCAAAAACTATCCCAGGCCTATAGATAATGATATAGTATTACTCTGTGGCATGATATTTGGCGGGGTTGGTCCATGAACACTAAAAAGCGTCGCGCGATCAACGAGCGGCTTGCGGAAGCAGAGAAAATTTGTACCGCGAACGGCGCGCAGTTGACCGAACTGCGCCGTACCGTCCTGACGCTCATCCTGGAGGCGGACGGACCGTTAACCGCCTACCAACTGCTCGACCGGTTGAAGGAAATTCGCAAAGGCGCGGTGCCGCCCACCGTATACCGGGCGCTCGACTTCCTCATCGACAACCACCTAATCCACAAGGTTGAACGGTTGAATGCGTTTATTTCCTGTAGCGACGCCGACCATCATGATCACCATGAGGCACAATTCCTGATCTGTGGGCAATGCGGCACGGTCGCAGAAATCGATGATCATGCCGTCTCCAAGGCGCTGGCGAAAGCGGCCGAGAAGCAGGGATTTCATCCCAGCAATGCGGTGGTTGAGCTGAACGGCACTTGCGCAGCCTGCGCCACAGCTGCGGGCTAAAACAAGGAATCGGCTGCAGCTGCATGAGGGCCGCGATCGTAGCTCGCGGTTAATTCAACGCCGTGATCCTCGCCTTGGTTATAGTCTCCACCTCGCCCAGCGAACGGCGCAAAGAACGCTGTTCGACGAGAAATCCGGCGCCCTTCGCCAGCAGAATTGTCCAGGTCACGACCGACGCCGCCAGCAGCCCGACCAGCACGGCCTGCACCACAAAATCGGCATGCTGAAACATCACCGATACTGAAAGATCCTGCGGCAGCGTCCCGGCACCGATATCCGCCGGGACCGCCTGCGCATGAGCAGCAACCGGCGCAAGCAGCACGGCCAAGCCGAAGCCCGAGGCATCACGCCAGGGCCGCATCACAGCGCACCATTCGCCGGCTGATAGCGCAGCACGGAAGCACCGGCCGCCTCATGCGCCAAAGCCGCGCCATGACGCTGCGCATAATCCTCGGCGAAGGCGCGGCGCTCGAGCCTTTCGCAATAATCAAGATACCGCAGCAGCGCGCGCTCGGCGCGATCAGGCATTGCATGCAGCCGCCGGTAGTGCCGCCACAGCATCAGCGAGTTCACCGACCAAGGCTCATAGGCATGCTCGTTCAGTCGGCGGCGAATGGCGACCGGCAACTGGTCGAACGCTGCCCATTCGTCCCCCTCGTAACGCCGCCAGATTTCCGCGCGGATAGTGCCGTCATTCGAAGCGTCCGTGTTCCTGCCGCGACCAGGCGCCCGCGACGCTGCGGCGAGCCCGCCATCTGAATAGCCAACCGTCACGCACCGAACTCCTGTTGAAAGCGACCCTAGAATGAGATGATATAATATATCGATGCTCAACGCCGTCAAGGACCGCGTCCGGCACGGATAGGTCAGCATTGCATTTCTATGTCATCAATGGGCGGATCCGCATCCGCTTTCGCAACACATATATAACGACATCAGAACGGATCTGCCCGATAAAGCAACAAGAATAAGAAAATACGCAGTGAACATGTATCTAGCGTTGGTTCCGATGTTGCATTAGATAGTGTTTGGCGGATCATCTTGCAGATAAACAACAAGGGATGAAAAGGCTGGAACACAATACGCGCATTGCAGCACAACCCGGACGCACCGCGCCTGCGTCACGGATTGTCGTGCTCTCCGGCGTACGGAAGACCTATGGCGTTTCTGTCGCGGTGGAACATGTTGACCTGGAAATTTTCGCCGGCGAATTTTTCACCTTCCTCGGCCCATCCGGCTCTGGAAAAACCACGACATTGCGGCTGATCGCGGGCTTCGAGGCACCCGATGCCGGGCGGATCGACCTAAATGGCACCGATGTTGCCGCATTGCCGCCCTATGCCCGCGATGTGAACACCGTATTTCAGGATTACGCGCTGTTTCCACACATGACCTTGCGAGAGAACGTGGCCTATGGCCTGCGCGCGAAACGCGTGCCAGTGGCGGAGGCGACGCGCCGCGCGGACGAGGCGCTGGCCATGGTGCGGCTTGAGAATTTTGCCGAGCGCAAGCCGGCGCAGCTTTCCGGCGGGCAGCGCCAGCGCGTTGCCTTGGCACGCGCCATCGTCAACCGGCCGCTCGTGCTGCTGCTCGACGAACCGCTTGGCGCGCTGGATTTAAAACTGCGACACCAGATGCAGATTGAGCTGAAAGCCCTGCAGAAGCAGACGGGGATCACCTTCCTCTATGTCACGCATGACCAAGAAGAGGCGCTGGCGATGAGCGACCGGATCGCCGTATTCAATCGTGGGCGGATCGAACAGATCGGCACGCCGATGGAACTCTACGAACGCCCTTCAACTCTATTCGTCGCGGATTTTGTCGGTATTTCGAATTTGCTGCGCCGCGAACGTGAGACCGCGGTGCTGCGGCCGGAAAAAATCCAGCTTGTGCCGCGCGATGCCAGCGTTCCGGTTGGCATGACGCAGGCGGATGTGCGTGTCATGGAGGCGAGCTATCTCGGCATGTTCACGCGCTACCTCGTTGCCATGACGGACGGCACGAAGCTCACCGTGGTGTCGTTGAACGAATTTCCGAAAGCTGATGCGAACTCCCATTGCCCCGGGAGAGGAGCTTCGCGCCATCTGGCATGAGAATTCGGTCGTAAAATTAAACACGGAGGACTGATCATGGGACCTACGTTCAAGCGCCACGTGGCGCGCATCGTACTAAGCGTATCGCTCACCTTGCCCGCCGCGCAGGCCGCCTTGGCCATTGCGCCGTTACAGCACATCGGAAAGGGTGAAGGCGTTCTCAATCTCGTTGCCTGGGAAGGCTACGCACAGGACGACTGGGTGAAGCCCTTCGAAGCCGCGACCGGCTGCATGGTGCATGCGAAATATGCCGGCTCGTCGGATGAGATGGTGGCACTGATGCGCAATGGCGGCGGCAATCAGTATGACGTGGTTTCGGCCTCGGGCGATGCCACCTTGCGATTGATCTATGGCCATAACGTGCAGCCCATCAACATCAAGCTCATCCCCGCCTGGCAACATTTCATTCCGCAATTGCAGTCGCCAGAATTCAATACGGTAAAGGGCGTGCATTACGGTGTGTCCTATGAATGGGGCCCCAATACGCTGCTCTACAACACGCAGAAGGTTACCCCCGCGCCGACTTCCTGGAGCGTGATTTATGGCAACACCTATGCAGGTAAAATCACGGTACCGGACAACCCGATCCAGATTGCCGATGCGGCGCTGTATCTCTCGAAATCCCAGCCCAGCCTCGGGATCACCGATCCCTATGAGCTAAACCAGACGCAGATGGATGCCGTGGTGACCCTGCTTAAGCAGCAGCGCGCCAACATCAAGAAATACTGGGAGCTCGCCTCCGACGAGATCTCGCTGTTCACCAATGGCGATGCCGTGGTGGGTGCTGCCTGGCCCTACCAGACCAACACGCTGCAGGCCGCGAAAGTGCCGGTCGCCGATACCATTCCCAGTGAAGGCGTGACGGGCTGGGCCGATACCTGGATGGTCTCCGCCAAAACCCCGCACCCGAACTGCGCCTATGAATGGATCAACTGGGTGACGACGCCGAAAGTGCAGGCGCAGCAGGCGATCTATTTCGGAGAGACCCCCGCCAATACACTCGCCTGTAAGGAGATGGACGCGCAACAACCGGGCGCCTGTGCGCAATATCACGCCAATGCGCCGGCGAGCTATTTCGATGCCATCAAATTCTGGAAAACGCCCCTGAAAGCCTGCGGCAATGGCAAAACGGATTGCCTCGACTATCAGGCCTGGCAGCGCGCCTGGCAGACGGTCAAAGGCTAGGCCGGCATAGCGCCATGTCCGCTTTTCTCTGGCGCAAACCCGGGTTCGGCAGTGCGGGCTTGCTCGCACTACCGGCTGTTTGGTTTATCTTCTGCTATCTTGCCGCGATCATGGCATTGCTGATTTCGGCATTCTGGACGGTTGACCCGCTCTCCGGTCAGATCCTGCCCGCCTGGAATCTCGACAATTTCCGGCAATTGCTCGCCGACCCGGTATACCGAACCATCGCGTTGCGGACGGTCTTCATTGCCGCTGCCGTCACCGTGAGCGACGCGGTCATGGCTTGGCCGTTCGCCTATGTCATGGTGCGGCTCGCCGGCCCGCGGATGCGCAGCCTACTCATGCTGCTGGTGCTGCTGCCGCTGTGGTCGAGCTACCTCGCCCGCGTTTACGCCTGGCGATTGATCCTGGCGCATGACGGCGCGCTGAACTGGGCCCTGCATGCCATTGGCCTGCCCGGTGCGAGCCTCGGCTATTCCAATTGGGCGATGTGGATCGTGTTTTCGTATCTTTGGCTCCCGTTCATGATCCTGCCGCTCTACGCAGCGCTTGAGCGCATTCCGCCCAGCCTGCTGGAGGCTTCCAGCGATCTCGGCGCGCGGGGCATGACCACCTTCCGCCGCGTGCTCTGGCCCATGGCGCTGCCGGGCATGGTGGCCGGCTCCATCTTCACCTTCTCGCTTACCTTGGGCGATTACGTGACGCCGTTGCTCGTTGGCGGCCCGGGCTCGGATTTCATCGGAAATGTGGTGTATGCGAATGTCGGGGTGACCAACGATATTCCCTTTGCCGCCGCCTATGCCATGTTGCCGCTCCTGGTCATGGCGCTGTATTTGTTGATCGCGCGCAAGCTCGGCGCGTTCGAGGCATTATGAAAACCTCCGCCATCCTGCTTTGGGGCGCGGTGATTGCGATCCTCGCGTTCCTGTTCATCCCCGTCATCATCATCATGCTCTATGCCTTCAGCGCGTCAAACGTGCAGACCTGGCCCATCCAGGCGCTTAGCTTGAAATGGTTCAGCCAGACCTGGGCGGACGACGAGGTGCGCGCGGCACTCCTGCTCTCCGTGCAGGTGGCCGTCACCGCCACCTGCATCGCCGTTCTGCTCGGGACGCTGGCCGCTATGGCGGTGAGCCGAACAAAATTTTTTGGCCGGGAAATCGTCTCCTTTGTTGTGGTCTTGCCCATCGCTTTGCCCGGTATCCTCACGGGCATGGCACTCGCGGCCTATTTTACGGCGCTCGGGATCAACCTCTCCTTCTGGACGATCGTAATCGGCCATGCGACCTTCTGCACCGTTATCGTCTATAATAACGTAGTGGCGCGTCTGCGCCGCTTGCCCAAATCGCTGGGCGAGGCCTCCGCCGATCTCGGAGCGCGGCCGCTGCGCAGCTTCCTAAAAATCACCCTGCCGATGACGGGGAGCGCCGTCGGCGCCGGGGCGCTACTGGCCTTCGCGCTCTCCTTTGACGAGGTAATCGTAACCACCTTCACCGCCGGTGCGCAGAATACCCTGCCGCTGTGGATTTTTGGCGCCATCCGGCTCGGCCAGGAATTGCCGGAGGTGAACGTTGTGGTCTTCGCGGTGATCCTCCTCACGATTATCCCTGTGCTGCTCGCACAAAAACTCATGGGAACAGCAGGGCGCATCGGGGACCGCTAGGTTTATCCATAGCCCCCTCGCCTGCCTCACAGCCTGGATAATTTCTTAACTGCGGGAGCCTTTCTGGAGCGCCTCAATCTGCTTCATTACTGGCTCGAACGCCTCGGTAAAAACAGCAGCGGTCAGTTTGGCGATGTGCCGGCTATCGTTAACAGCAGCCTCAACCCCTTCCTTGGTCAACCGCTGTTGCAATGCAAAAAATTCCGCGGGGCTCTTCACGGCCGAAAGCGCCTCGGTCGCGGCGGTCAGATTTTTGATATTCTTCGCGGCCAGTTCCTGATACGCCTTGGTCAATTGCCGAATTGCAGCATTGGAGCCCTGGCTGCTCTGGGATAAAGCGTCCATGTCACTTTTGGCATTTTCTTCGGAACTTGGGTTGCTCATATCTTAGATATCCTTTGCGAATGAAAACTGGCTGCATGGTTAAGAAGTGTCCAGAAGTATAAAGATGCGTCACCCTGCCCATAATCCATTCTATTCATGGATGGCATTCCCAACATTGATCTGGATCAATATTTTTTATATCGTTCACCAAACGACGATAGAGGTCGCCAAACGATATTGTAACATGGCTTTGCCTGAAACAACGTGCACACCTAAAAATAAAACGCGCATCAAAAACCAAAAAAAGCATACAGATTAAGTCAACATATTTTAATACACATAACAAAAATCAACCTAAAATTGTTTTTTCGATACATTACACGATAATTTACAAGAGACTTTTGCAAAATAAAGACCAGGGTTTTCTGATTTTAGAATCCAGTGCATAACTCCGATATGATTTCTGAATAGACAAGGGTATCGACAGATAGATAGTCCAAGCGTGGAGGCAATCATCGCAGACAAACCCTATTTCCGGTTGGTCCGCGATAGAGCGTTCGGCAATGCTTGGTTGCCTGATTTCGGCTTTGTTCCCTGATCACGGCGGGGCATCCCATGATTTGCGTTGACCGATTTCAAAGGCAAAAAAAACATCCTGGAAACGTACGCATACGTTTTTGGATGCGCCACGCTCTCCAAATGACTTCCGAGACAGCATCACGAAAAGGTGCACGCGAGGCTCAACGTATCAGGGGTAGGCGCATATCGCACGAATTTTACCCTACTCAGCCCGACCGCACCACGCCCTCCGTAACGGCATGATGCATATGCCAATGCTCAGCGCGGACTTTTCAGAGCCCGTTACCTTCTCCGAGGGCGACGAGACGGATATGTTCGATCTCGCGCCAATTTCACTTTGGGCAGAAGATTATAGCGGTCTGAAACAACTCTTCGAGCAATGGCAAAAAGAAGGCGTCACGGATTTACGTGCGTTCTTGCAAGCGGATCACAGTCAGGTCAGACGCGGGACACGCGCCATTCGCGTTCTGAAAGTCAACCGCCGGACCTTGTCCCTCTTCGGCGCAGCCGATGCCAACGAACTCATCGAAAATATCGACCAGATCCTGCGCGATGAATCGATTCCGGGATTTATCGAGGAGATGGTACAGTTTTGGAATGGCCATACCAGCTTTTCCACGAAGAAGGTCAATTATTCACTGTCCGGCCAACGGCTCGACATCCGGCTGAACTGCACGATTTTGCCCGGCCATGAGCGGGACTGGTCGCGGGTGCTCATCAGCATTGATGATATCACCGCTGAGGAAAATATCCGCCGCCAGCTTATTCTAAATGAAACCAACTCTCTGGATTTGTTCGACAATTCGCCCGTCGCTCTCTGGGATTGCGACTTTCGCGCGGTTAAGCAGATCATGGACCGGCGGAGCGCGAAGGTCGACAGACATGCGCCGGACGACACGGATGTCGGAGCTTGGGCGGCGCGCACCACTTCCATCATGCCCAGCATTCGACGCGTCAGCCGCCGGACGCTCAGATTATTTGAAGCCAGTGGCTTGGACGAGCTTCTCGAAAACCTCACGCAAAACCGGCGTGGCGAAATGTTTCCCGATCTTTTCAGGGCGATGTATTCGCTCAGGCACGGACAGACGCGCTTTACGGCGCATTGGGTGACCAGCACCGCATCCGGCCGGCGGCTCGACCTCAAGGTCAGCGGCACCATCGTTCCGGGTCATGAAGCGGACTGGTCGCGTGTGCTGCTTTCCACGGAGGACATCTCCGTGGAAGAAGAAGCGCGCCGCCAGCTCATCGAGGCCGAAGCCTATGCGCGCGCGCTGTTTGAGGATTTGCCCGCCTCCATCTGGGTGGAGGATTTCAGTGTCGTCAAACAGCTTCTGGATGGGCTCCGCGATCAGGGCATCACGGATTTTCAAAGTTTTGTGGATTTACATCCGGAATTCGTGACGCGCTGCTTCGCAGACATCAAGGTCTTGGATGTCAACCGGCAAGCGCTCATTCTGTATGGCGCTCAGGATAAACGAAACCTGCTGTTCCGGCTGAAAGATGTGCTCGGCGACGACTTAGTCCCCCAGTTTCGCGGCGAATTGATCGGACTTTGGCAAGGCCACATACATCAGCAGCGCGAGGTAGTGCATTACACGCTGAGCGGTCAGCCTTTGAATCTCGTGCAACAATTTTCCGTCATGCCGAACCATAAACATGACTGGTCGCGGGTCATGATCGCGCTCACAGATATCACGGCGCACAAAAAAGCCGAGGCTGATCTTGGCTATCTTCACAGTCACGACGTGCTGACCGGGACTTATAACCGGTCCTTCTATGACCAGGAAGTCCGCCGGCTGCAGCGCCACGGACCCTACCCTGTTTCTGTGCTCATGGTCGACCTAAACGGGTTGAAATCGGTCAATGACACGTTTGGCCATGCCGCCGGCGATGCGCTGCTGCGCCGTGCTGGGGACGTTCTCAAACAAGGGATCGATAAATCGAGCTACGCCATCCGTGTTGGCGGCGATGAATTCATCGTCCTCATGCCTGGAACCATCGCCGCGGAGGCCGAAATGGTGGCGGAACATCTCCACCAACTTACCGAGCAGGATAACCGGCTTTATCCGACTACCCATCTGCTGAATTTTTCGCTGGGATACGCGACATGCGATGCCAGCAACCAGTTGGAAGCAACTATCAAAGAGGCCGATCGACGCATGTACGAGGCCAAACGCAGATACTACAAATCCCACGCCGCTTCTGAACAGCACCCCTAAGAACATCGCCGCGCACGCATGGAGATAGGCCTGCTTTGCGTATTGAAAGGCTAATTTACGCGACGCATTTCTCTACCCAGGCGACATACCGGTCCATCCAGCCCTGAAGGAACGTCTTGCTGCCAGGGCCGATATTGCCGGCCTCATCGAATAAGCCGTCTTTAGCCTGAATAAACACTTCCGGCGCGCCCAATGTCGGCATGTCGAGATAAGCCAAAACGTTACGCAAATGCTGCTGGGCGATCGCGGTGCCGATAACGCCGATGGACATGCCCAGAACCCCTGCCGGCTTTCCTGCCCAGGCGCTGTGGCCATACGGGCGTGACGCATTATCGATCGCGTTCTTGAGCACGCCAGGTATCGAGCGGTTATACTCCGGCGTGACAAAAATAACCCCGCTGGAGGCACGAATTTCGTCCTTGAATTGCGTGACGGCGTCGCCCGGCTCCGCGTCGTTGTCCTGGTTGTACAACGGCAAATGGCCAATCTGCAGTTGCGTGAATGCGAATTCCGGCGGCGCCAGCCTGGCGAGAGCCGTCGCAAGTTTACGGTTAAACGAATCCTTCCGAAGACTACCCACGATGACCGCTATGTTATGCTGGCTCATGACGGCTCCCCTAGAATGACTTAGCGTCGATTTATGGCATCCTGCTAGCACATCGGCGCGGCCTCCGTCATCTGTTCAATGTATCAAGACGGTCCAGGTTACTTCAACGTCATCGGCAGGCCCGCCACAACCAGAACGACATGATCGGCGACCTCCGCCAACCGCCGGTGCAGCCGCCCGGCGGCATCGCGAAAGCGCCGTGCGAGGGCATTTTCAGGGACAATTCCCATCCCCACCTCGTTGGAGACAAACCATACCGGGATTTGCAGCCTTTGCACGGCGGTGATCAAGGTGGTCGCCTCGGCTTCCGGGTCCATCTCCGCCATTAGCAGATTACTCAGCCAGAGCGTCAGGCAGTCGACCACCGCGACATCGCCGGGCCGAAGTCCTGCCAACGCGCCCGAAAGATCCACCGGCGCCTCCACCGTGCACCAGGCCTCGCCCCGCTCGCTTCGGTGCTGTGCGATGCGTTCGCGCATTTCCTCATCGAAAGCCTGGCCTGTGGCAATCATAACAAGGGAGCCACCCGGCCCGGCCAGCGCTTCCGCCTTAGCCTGTGCAAAGCCACTTTTACCCGAACGCGCACCGCCGAGGACCAATGTCAGCGCCATGAAACCCTCCAGATTGACCGTGCCGTCCTCTACCCATTACACTCAACGCGCGATAGGTTCCTCGAAAGAGGATTAAAACGGGAACTTGGGTGTGATCCCCAGGCTGCCCCCGCAACTGTAAGCGACGAGTTTTGGCGCGAGCAAGCCACTGGATCGTAAGTCCGGGAAGGTAGCGCCAGGGCGATAACCCGCGAGCCAGGAGACCTGCCCATCGCCGTCGTCTGTCGTCGGCCGGGGCGTGCCGCGCGAACGGGGTCTTCTCCCGGCTGGCGATGCGTTTTGCCGCGCTGAGGCGCAGGTCCTGGTGATGCGCCCGTTTGGTCGGGACCCGCATGGCCGGCCTGCCGGTTGGCACGGTTTCGTCATTTTATGCAGGAGATCGCGATGCACTGCCGACCAAATGGACAAAGCAAGTGAGCCGGCCCGGATTGTTCCGCCATGGCGGGCGCATGGGTGAGGCTGCCGCCTTGTTCCCCAATGCGCCCTTGCCATGGATTGACCTCTCGACCGGGATCAACCCCCATGCCTGGGCCGGCCCGCGCGCTGATTTCTCTGCCCTGCGGCGTCTGCCGGACCCGGCTGAGACTGCCGCTCTGGAAGCTGCCGCCGCGGCCGCCTTCGGCGTCGCCAATCCTGCAATGGTCGCGGCAGTTCCCGGCGCGGAGGCGGGGCTTCGCCTGCTCCCGCGCGCAACCGGCGCCGCCAGCGTCGCCATCGTATCGCCCACCTATGGCGGCCATGCGGAAGCCTGGATGGCAGCAGGACGGGATGTGAACCTCGTCCCCTGGGGACAAGATCTCCCCGATACCGAGGCGCTCGTCCTCGTTAATCCCAATAACCCGGATGGCCGGGCCCTTCCCCCCGCTGCCATCACTCCGCTGGCGACAGAGCGCCGCGTGCTCATTGTCGATGAGTTCTTCGGTGAGGTAACCCCGGAACTCAGCGTAGCCGCACTGGCGCATGACCGGTTGATCGTGCTGCGCTCGTTCGGGAAGTTTTTCGGCCTGGCCGGCGTGCGGCTTGGCTTTATCATCGCCGGCCCCGACATCATCGCGCAGGTACGCGCGGCCTTCGGAGACTGGCCGGTCTCCGCCGAGGCACTCGCGGCCGGCACCATTGCCTATGCCGATGCCGGCTGGGCGCAGGCAACGCGTGCCCGGCTACAACAGGATGCCGAAAGGCTCGACGACATGCTTGAAAGCGCAGGGCTGGCCGTGCTCGGTGGCACGTCCCTGTTCCGCCTTTGCGCCTCGCCGCATGCGGCAAAATGGTTCGAACATCTGGCCCGGCACGGAATGCTCGTCCGCCCCTTCACACAGGAACCGACCTGGTTGCGCTTCGGCCTGCCCGGGAATGAAACGGAATGGTCGCGCTTGCAGGCCGCATTGCAACAAGGCATCGCATGACCGACGAAATTGAGAAGAACCGCCGCCATGCCGAAGCGCGCAAGGCGGTAAAGGCCGAGCGCGATGTGATGATGCAGAGCAAGACGCAGACCGGCGGCTTGTTGCTCGTGCATACCGGCGAGGGCAAAGGCAAAACCACTGCCGGCTTCGGGATGGTCGCGCGCGCGTTGGGCTGGGGCCAGCGCGTCGGCGTCGTGCAATTCATCAAGGGCAAATGGATCACCGGCGAGCGGCGGTTTTTCGCCCGCTTCCCCGACCAGCTCCGCCTTGAGATCATGGGCGAAGGCTTTACCTGGGACACGCAGGACCGCATGCGCGACATCGCGGCGGCCGAGGCGGCCTGGGGGAAATCCCTGGAAATGATCGCCGACCCGGAGCTCGATTTTGTTTTGCTCGACGAGCTGAACGTTGCTTTGCGCTACGAATATCTCGACCTTAGTAAGGTGGTCGCCGCACTCAAGGGCCGGCCGCGCGACAAGCATATTTGTGTCACCGGCCGCGATGCAAAACCGGAGCTGATGGAAATCGCGGAACTCGTGACGGAGATGCGCATGGTGAAACATCCCTTCCAGCAGGGCATCAAAGCCCAGCGCGGGGTCGATTTTTGATTTTTTGCGCCCTGCTCGATCCCTGGCGGACATTAGCCGTGTTGGCGCTTGAGGCAGGCGTCGGCTACCCGGATCGGCTGCACCGCATCCTGCCGCATCCGGTGGTCTGGGCCGGGCGCGGCATCAGTTTTTTAGAACGGCGTTGGAACCGTCCGGATTGGCCCGCGGGGTTGCGCCGTCTGCTCGGCATTGCGACGCTGGTGCTCATCGCGGGTGCTGCCGCTGGCATCGGCTTTCTGATCGACCATTGGGCGGCGCGGAATATCTGGCTGGCCCTGGTCACGATCCTCATCGGCACGACCGGCCTGGCGCAGCGCAGCCTATATGTCCATGTCGCCGCGATCCGCGCTGCCTTGCGCGCGGGCGATCTGCCGCGTGCGCGCCTCGCCGTCGGCCAGATTGTCGGAAGGGATGTGCAGGCCCTGGACGCGCATGGGGTTGCCGCCGCCGCACTTGAAAGCTTAGCCGAGAGCTTTTGCGATGGGATCGTCGCACCCACTTTCTGGTTGCTGCTCGGCGGGCTCGGCGGGCTGTTTGCCTATAAGGCCGTGAATACCGCCGATAGCCTCATCGGCCATCGGGAGCCGCGCTGGCGCGCATTCGGCTGGGCCGCCGCCCGCACGGATGACCTGATGAACCTCATCCCCGCGAGGCTGGCGGGCGGGCTGCTGGCACTCGCCGCCCGCGGCGGCTGGCGCGTCATGTTTCGTGATGCGAAAAAGCACGATTCGCCCAATGCGGGCTGGCCGGAAGCGGCCATGGCGGGCGGGTTGGGCATTCGCCTGGGCGGCCCCGTGGCGTATGATGGCGTGATGCACAAGCGCCCCTGGTTTGGCGATGGTCAGCAAGCGGCTGCCGCCGATCTCGAGCGCGGCTTGCGTATATATGTGGGCGGCTGCCTCCTGCTATGGGCGGTGCTGGCGGCAGGAGGGCTCGCATGGCGAAACTGATGATCCAAGGCTGCGGCTCGGATGTCGGGAAATCGACGCTGGTGGCCGGGCTGTGCCGCCTGTTCACCGACCGTGGTTTGACCGTGCGGCCGTTCAAATCCCAGAACATGTCCAACAACGCCGCGGTGACGGCCGATGGCGGCGAGATCGGCCGCGCCCAGGCGCTGCAGGCACTGGCCTGCCGCACGCCCGCCAGCGTGCATATGAATCCCGTGCTCCTGAAACCGCAGAGCGAGACCGGCGCGCAGCTCGTCGTGCGCGGCCAGATGGAGGGCAGTTGGAGTGCCGCGAGCTATCAGGGTCGCAAAGCGCTGCTGCTCGATATCTGCCTGGAGAGCTTCCGCAAGCTCGAGGCCGAATGCGATTTGGTGCTGGTGGAAGGTGCAGGCAGCCCGGCGGAGACCAATCTGCGGCGCGGGGACATCGCCAATATGGGTTTTGCCCGCGCCGCCGATGTTCCGGTCGTGCTCACCGGCGATATCGACCGGGGGCATGTGATCGCCGCCTTGGTGGGTGCACACGCGGTGCTGGAGGAAGCCGACCGCGCCATGATCCAGGGGTTCCTGATCAACAAATTCCGTGGCGATCCGGCGCTTTTTGCCGAAGGGCGCGCGGAAATCGTGCGGCGCACCGGCTGGCGCGATCTGGGCATGGCTTCCTGGTCCCCCGCCGCGCGGCGCTTACCGGCGGAGGATGCGGTTGCCCTCGACCGCCGCGGCGGGACCTCCGGCGGGCGGGTAAAAATCGTCGTGCCGCGGCTCTCGCGCATCGCCAATTTCGACGATTTTGATCCGCTGCAGCACGAGCCATCGGTGGATTTCGCTTTCATCCCGCCCGGTACCGCTTTGCCGGGAGATGCTGCGCTCATCATTCTCCCCGGAAGCAAGGCGACGATCGCGGATCTGGCGATGCTGCGCCGCGAGGGCTGGGATATCGACATCGCCGCGCATGTCCGGCGAGGCGGCCAGGTACTCGGCCTATGCGGCGGGTTTCAAATGCTGGGACGGCGCATTGCCGATCCCCAAGGGATCGAGGGCGCACCCGGTGACGCCGCCGGGCTTGGCCTACTCGATGTGGAAACCGTGCTGGCGGGAGAGAAAATCCTCACCGCGACGCAAGGGAGGTTGGTCGCGGGCGATGCTGCTTTCAGCGGCTATGAAATCCATGTCGGCCGCACCACGGGGCCGGATACCGCGCGGCCCTATCTGCACACCGCGAGCGGACCGCAAGGGGCGCGTTCCGACAATGGCCGTATCGCCGGCTGCTATGTCCACGGTCTGTTCCAGCAGGGCTCCGCCCGCGCGGCATTTTTAAAAACGCTGGGTGCTGCCTCGACCGCGCAAGATCACGACACGATCGTCGAGGCGGCACTCGATGAGATTGCCGCCGCCCTGGCGCAACAATTCGATATATCCGGCCTGGCGGAAATCGCCGGACTGAAAGCAGATTTTTCTGGGAGTTCTCTATGACGTCGCCGCTTTCCATTCCTGCCCTCGACCGCGCGCTCGAGCCGGAACTGCTTGCAAAACTCAACGGTCTTGCCAAGCCGCCCGGCTCACTCGGGCGTATGGAGGCGCTCAGCCTGCAGCTTGGGCTGATCCAGCAGCGCCTCGACCCCGTGGTGGAAAAGGCCGTGTTGTTTGTGTTCGCTGGAGACCACGGGCTCACGCAGGAAGGCGTTTCCAGCTACCCGGCGAGTGTGACCATCGCCATGGTGCAGAGCTTTTTAGCGAAACGCGCAAGCGCCAACGCCTTTGCCCACGCCACCGATACGCAGGTGCGCGTCGTCGATGCCGGTGTTGCGGCGGAGCTGGCGCCGCACCCGGCCTTGTTGGATGCGAAAATCGCGCTCGGCACCCGCAATGCAGCGCGGGAGCCCGCGATGACCCTGGAGCAGTGCGAAGCCGCGATCGAACACGGTACGAAAATCGCCGCCGGGGCCGCGGCGGAAGGGTTCGATGTCATCGCGCTCGGCGAGATGGGCATCGGCAATACCGCCTCGGCCGCGTTGATCATGCACCGCCTCGCCCCTGCCCCGCTTAGCTCCTGTGTCGGTGTGGGCACCGGGCATGATGAAGCGGGGCTCGCACGCAAGCTGGCGACGCTGGAACGTGCCGCGGCGCGCAGCCCGGCAGAGGCGCCCATGGCGGTTCTGTCCGAATTCGGCGGCTTTGAAATCGCCATGATGACGGGCGCCATTCTGGGGGCCGCGGCGGCGCGTATCGCGGTTATCGTCGACGGCTTTATTGCCAGTGCCGCAGCCCTGGCCGCCATCCGCCTCGAGCCCAATGTGCTGCCCTATTGCATCTTCGCGCATTGCTCGGCCGAAGCGGGGCACCGGCGGATGCTGGATTCCATAAACGCCAACCCGCTGCTCGATCTCGGCCTACGTTTGGGCGAAGGCACTGGCGGGCTGCTCTGCGTACCGCTGCTGCGCGCCGCCTCCCGCATCCTCACCGATATCGCCAGCCTGGACGATGTTCTGAACGGAAGGCTCTGATGATCCAGCGGCAGCTTGGGCTGCTGCTCTGCGGCGTGCAATTTTTAACGCGCCTGCCTGTACCGGCGCAGCCGGGTTTTCAGGCGGATTGGATCAACCGCAGCGCGCGTTATTTTCCGCTCATCGGCCAGTTTGTCGGCGCTGTTGGCGCGATCGTACTGCTGCTGGCATCGCAATTCTGGCCGGGCTGGATTGCGGTTCTGCTAGCACTTCTGACCGCGCTGCTGCTGACCGGCGCGCTGCACGAAGACGGACTGGCCGATACCGCCGATGGCCTCGGCGGTGGGCGGGATGCCGCACACCGCCTGGCGATCATGAAAGACAGCCGGGTTGGAACCTATGGCGTGCTGGCGCTGGGATTTTGCACCGCCCTGAAACTGGTGAGCCTCGCCTCACTCTCGCCCTGGCTTGCCGCTTGCAGCCTCGTTGCGGCGCATGGCGTCGCGCGCGCCGCGGCCGTGGCGGTGATGCACGCCTTGCCTTATGCGGGCGATCCGACCACGGCGAAGGTTAATACAAATAACAAACCGCCATCGCGCGAGGAGCTGCTAATCGCAATTGCGTTGGCTTGCTGGCCACTCTTGGCGCTGGGCGGCACGCAAATGCTGCTGGGGATACTGATCTGCGCCGGTGTGACGGTCGCCATCGCGGTTGCCGCAACACGGCTGATCGGCGGGCAGCGCGGCGATATTCTCGGCGCTGTCGAACAGCTTTGCGAAGCAGGCTTTCTGCTCGGCTGCGCGGCGCGGATCGGGATTGCGCATTGAAACTGATCGTCTGCCCACTGGCCGAGCTCGATGCCGCGCTGGCGGCTTCGCCCTCGCATGTGCTGAGCCTGCTCTCTCCCGATGCCGAAATGCCGCCATGTCCGGACATCCCCGCCTCACGGCGTCTCATGCTGCGTTTTAACGATATTAACTCCCCTGTAGATGGCCTAACGGAAGTCCGCCGCCGGGATATCGCGCAGATCATCGCGTTCACCCGGAGCTGGAATGGCGCCGCCCCGTTTCTGGTCCATTGCTGGGCCGGCATCAGCCGCTCCACCGCGGCGGCCTATATCATCACCTGCCTCTATGGTGCGGAGGGAGCAGAGGACCACCATGCGCGTGCTTTGCGCGCGGCAGCACCAGAGGCCACGCCCAACCCGCTGATGATCGCGCTTGCTGATGAGCTCCTGGGCCGCTCCGGCCGGATGGTCCGCGCCATCGCGGAAATCGGGCGCGGGCGTGAAGCCGGGCGCGGCAATTTATTCACCCTGGATATCGCCGGGTAAGGCGGGCGCCGCCCGCGGCCAAGCCCAGCCTATCGCTCGACCAAAAACGCCTCGCAGGGTTTGCGCTGTTCCCAGCCGGCGCGCTGCAATTCCGGGTCGATATGCTCTTCCACCGGCCAGCCCAGGCAAAGATAGGCGATCAGCCGCCAGCCTTCCGGCACGTCGAGTGCGGCGATGATAGACTCGGGATCTAGGATCGAAACCCAGCCCATGCCGATGCCCCGCGCCCTTGTTGCCAGCCACAGCGTATGCACGGCGGAGACAACGGAATACTCGGCTGTTTCCGGCATCGTGCGCCGACCAAGGCCGCGCCCGGTGGCGACATTTCCGTCACAAAACACCGCGAGCTGAACGGGGGCGTCGTCCAGCCCGGATAATTTCAGTTTTGCGTAGAGTGCCGCATCCTCCCCGCAATAGCCGCCCAACGCCTCGGCATTGCAGCGCTCGAAATTCTCCCGCACGGCGGCACGCGCCGCAAGGCTGCGCACGCGCATAAAACGCCAGGGCTGGCTCAGCCCAACGGAGGGGGCGAGCTGGGCGATCCGCAGCAGGTCGAGCAGCTCGGCATCCGGGATCGGATCGCGGCGGAACCTGCGGACATCGCGGCGCCAGCGCAACAGCTCGACCAGCGAGGCAAAAAATTCCGGCGTGGCAAAATCTGCTTCCATGGTCATCCCCGGGCACGCGCATCGCTGTTCGCGATGGCGTGAAAAAAAGCGCCGCTCACATGCCCGCGCCGACCGCCGGCCGTACCCAACGCCCTGCCGGCGGCATCGCTGAGTTGCGCCAGAGGTGCATCCGTTCCGGGGGCGATGAGCGAGGCATAATGAAATTCATGGCCACGAATCACGGCGCCGGCTGGTCCCAATGGGGTATCGCCCAGCAGCACGGCCTGGCGATAGCCGAGATTCATGCGCCTTTGCGAAAAACTTGTTGCATGAACTCAGGAGATTCGTCATCGGATGCTGCGCTCCATCGGCACTCTGCAGGGCCTCGCCCAGCACCATATAGCCGCCGCATTCGCCATGCACCGTTCTAGTCCTCGCAAACGCCGCAAGTCCAGTTTTGAAATTTTGTGCGGCACCAAGCCTTTCCGCATGCAGTTCCGGATAGCCGCCGGGCAGCCAGCAAGTGTCGCAATGTTCCGGTGGGGTTTCATCGCGAAGCGGCGAGAAGAAGGCGATCTCGCTGCCGGCGCGGCGCCAGCCTTCCAGCACATGGGCGTAGATAAAGCTGAAGGCATCGTCTCGCGCCATCGCGATACGCTGTCCTGGCGGGCGCAGCACCGGAGTGTCGCCCGCTGCGCCAGGGGCCAGCGATTGGCCAAGTGCGAAAATCGCCGGCAAATCGAGATATTTTTCCGCGAGATCGGCCAGGCGTTCCAGAAGCTGGGGTAGATCGGGGTGTTCCAGCGCCTGCACTAGGCCGAGATGGCGTTCCGGCAGGCTGATCGCCTGCTCACGCGGTATCGCCCCTAAAATTCTAATCCCTGCCGCCGCCATCGCCGCCGCAACACCTTCGCGGTGGCGTTCGCTGGCCACACGGTTCAGCACCACGCCCGCGATATGAACGCCGGGCGCATGACCAATGAACCCGCGCGCCACGGCGGCTGCGGTTTGGGAATGGCCCGAAACATCGAGGATCAGCAGCACCGGCAGGCTGAGCCCGGCCGCGAGGTCCGCCCCGGCCCCCGTTCGGCCGGGCGGCCCGGCCACGCCGTCGAACAAGCCCATGGAGGACTCGATCACGAGCAATTCGGCGGTACCCGCCGCATACTGGCTCACGGTGCCGAGCTGCTCCGGCGCCATCGCCCAGCTATCTAGGTTGAAACTGGGCCGGCGGGTTGCCGCTTCATGGAAAGCCGGGTCGATATAATCGGGCCCGGATTTCGCAGCCCGAATATTTATCCCGCGCCGCCGCGCCGCCGCGAGCAGGGCCAAGGTCAGGGTGGTCTTGCCGCTGCCCGAGCGCGGCGCGCCGATGACGAAGCCGCGCGTGCTCATACGCCGCCCTCCGCCCGGCGGTGACAGGTTTCGGTGCGGCGCGTATATGCAAAGCCATGGAGCCCGAACCGTTGCTGCGCCGCGGCTGGACGACCGGCGCCTGTGCAACGGCGGCCGCCAAGGCGGCCTATACCGCGCTGCTGGCCGGCACATTCCCCGATCCCGTCGAAATCACTCTGCCCGGCGGCCGGAAAGCCGGGTTTGCGCTTGCAGAATGGATTTTGTCCGAGGGCAGCGCCACGGCCGGCGTTGTGAAGGATGCCGGCGATGATCCGGATGTCACGCATGGCGCGCTGCTGCGCGTTACCCTCCGCCACGGGCAACCAGGCTCCGGCGTTGCGTTCCGCGCCGGCCCCGGTGTCGGCACCGTGACGCGCCCGGGCCTCGCCATTCCACCGGGTGAGCCCGCGATCAATCCCGTCCCGCGCCAGATGATTTCCGCCGCCATTGCCGAGGTCGCAGAACGTCATCATGCACCCGGCGATGTCATCGTCGAAATCTCCATCCCCGGCGGCGAGGTTTTGGCCGAGCGCACGCTGAACGGCCGGCTTGGCATTATCGGTGGCCTCTCGATCCTGGGCACAACCGGCATTGTGATCCCCTATTCCTGTTCGGCCTGGATCCATTCCATCCATCGCGGTATCGATGTCGCGCGCGCCAGCGGCCTGACGCATATTGCGGGGAGCACCGGCAATACCTCCGAGAAGGCAATCCGCGCATTGCATGGTCTGCCAGAAGCCGCGCTGATCGATATGGGCGATTTTGTCGGCGGAATGCTGAAACATCTGAAATCGCATCCCGTACCGCGAATCACCGTCGCCGGCGGTGTCGCGAAAATGACGAAGCTCGCGCAAGGCCGGCTCGATCTGCATTCCAAGCGCGGCGAGGTCGATTTTTCGCGCCTCGCCGAATGGGCGCGGGAGGCTGGCTGCGGGGCCGACATCGCGGCGCATATCGCACAGGCGAACACCACGGCGCAAGCATTCGAACTGGCCGGGACGCATGGACCAATGCTGGGCGATGCCATCGCCGCCAAAGCCTGGAAGACCGCCGCCGCCGTGCTGGAGGGCTCGGGCAGCGAACTTGAGATCGTGCTGTTCGACCGCGATGGCATTTGCGCCGGGCGGACAGACTTCATGCCGGTAGGGGGCTGAACTCATGCGCGGAACCGCCGCGTGTAATCGGGGTTGTAGAGCGCGCTGTCGCGAAAATCCTCGGGGGAGAGCGCGCGGCCGACCAGGATGAGTGCGGTACGCTCGAGGCCAAGCCCTGCCACAGAAGCACAAATATCGCCAAGCCGCCCCTGTACGGTCTGCGCATCCGGCCAACTCACCCGCACCATCACCGCCACGGGACAATCCGCGCCGTAAAACGGGGTCAGCGCCGCCACGATCTCCTCCAGGCGATGGATCGCGAGATGGATCGCGAGCGTCGCACCCGTCGCGGCGAATGCGGCGAGCGTCTCGCGCGGCGGCATGGCCGAGGCACGGCCGGAAAGACGCGTGAGCACCACGCTCTGCGCCACTTCTGGCACGGTAAGCTCCCGGCCGAGGCTGGCCGCGGCAGCGGCGAAAGCCGGAACGCCGGGGGTGAGCGTATAGGCAATGCCGTGGCGCTCCAGGCGGCGCAGCTGTTCGGCAACGGCGCTGTAGATTGAAAGATCGCCGGAATGGAGCCGCGCGACATCCTGCCCCGAAGCTTCGGCTTGCAAAAACTCCGCCTCGATCTGATCGAGATCCAGCACGGCCGTGTCGACCAGCCGTGCCCCTGGCGGGCAATAGGCGAGCAATTCCGGCGGCACGATGGAGCCGGCGAACAGGCAGACCGGGCAACGGGCCAGAAGGTCGCGGCCGCGCACCGTGATGAGGTCCGCGGCACCGGGGCCGGCGCCAATGAAATGGACAGTCACGAAAAATCTCCGGCAAGGGCGCAGGTGGTTTTGCCGAGCGCGATGCGGGGCAGCAACAGGCGGCTTGCAGGTCCGGCCGCCGCCAGGGCGCAGGCTTCCGCAACGCTGGCCAGGCCCAGCTTGGCCGCCACGATTTCAGAATGCGTTTGGCAGCGCGGCTGCGCCTGCTCAAGCGCCGCTCGGTCGATAAAGATCAACGGTAAAGCGAGGCTTTTCGCGGCCTCATACAATTCCGTCTCGTTGGTTTTGAACATGGGAGCTGCTAGCGCCTCCGCGGTGCAACCCGCCTGCGCCTGCGCGCGGCGCACCAGCATCACGAGATCCTGGAGCAAGAATCCAGAGGAAAATCCAATACCGGCAATGATCATGGCTTTACCGCCGACCATTGGGTGACCGTCATTGCCGGGCGAAATCCGTGCAGTCCACCGATATGATCCAGGCGCTCGACGGAGAGCCGCGTCAGCGTGCCCCCGAATTTTTCGCGCGCGGCGAACAAAACGGCCTCGGTCTCGATCACGACAGCATTGGCGACCATCCGCCCGCCGGAGCGAAGTGCCGCCCATGCCATCTCGATCACCTCCGGGCGATGCGCTCCGCCGCCGATGAAAACCGCATCCGGCGCCGGCAGGCCATCGAACGCTTCGGGCGCGTGGCCGTGAACCACATTCAGTCCCGGCACGCCGAGTTGCAGCGCGTTGCGGGCAATCCGCGCGGCGCGAGCCGGGTCAGCCTCGATCCCATGAGCCGTGTTGTCCGGATGGCGCAGCATCCATTCGATCGCCACCGAGCCTGAGCCGCAGCCGATATCCCACAGGCATTCACCCGCAAGGGGGGCGAGGGCTGAGAGTGTCGCGGCGCGGATTTCCCGCTTGGTGATCTGCCCGTCATGTTCGAACAGCGCATCCGGCAGGCCTGTCGCAAGCGGAATAATCCGCGCATCCGCGCCTGCCGCCACCTCGATCGCGACCAGATTCAGTTTATGGCAATCGGCAAGGGAAAAATGCGCCGCCGTGGTGACGCGGATGCGCTCTTGCGGCCCGCCCAGCGCTTCCAGAATATGCAATCGCGAGGGGCCAAAGCCGCGCTCGGCCAGATAGCGCGCGAGCAAAGCGGGCGTGGTCGCATCCGCCGAGAGGGCCAGAATTTTGCGGCCCGGCTGCAGCAAGGGCGCCAGCGGCGCCATGGGCCGGCCGCAGAACGAGATTGTCGCGGTCTGCCGCATCGCCCAGCCGAGCCGGGCGCAGGCCAGGGAAAATGCCGAGGGTGCCGGCAGGCACAGGATCTCGTCGATCGGAACGGCTTTGGCGAGCATCGTCCCCACGCCATCGCAAAACGGGTCGCCCGAGGCCAGCACCACGACGGGCTGATTACGGCGCGCCAAGATGGGCCCGATTGCGCCTGCAATCGGCGATGGCCATGCCATCCGCTCGCCCCGGATCAGTGATTCCGCCAGCGCCAGATGCCGCGCACCACCGACGACCAACGCTGCCTCGCCCAGTAGCGGCCGGGCCGCGGGCCGGAGCCCCTCGACACCATCCTCACCAATGCCCAATATGGTCAGCCACCGCATTGCCTGCGGCATGTCATTCCTATCGGTCACATCGGTCTCGCTAAACAATGCCACCATGCAACATCCTGATCCTGGGCGGCACCGGGGAAGCCTCCGCACTGGCCGATCTGTTGGTCGGCGATGATCGTTTCAACCCCATGCTGTCGCTTGCCGGACGCACCGCCACGCCGCGCCTGCCGCCCATCCCGTGGCGCAGCGGCGGTTTTGGCGGTCTCGAAGGGCTGAAGCGGTATCTGATTGAAAACAGCGTGCAGGCGCTCATCGTCGCGACGCATCCCTTTGCCGTGCAAATGCGGCAAAATGCCGTGATCGTCGCGCGCGCGACAAGAATCCCGGTGCTGATGATCGAGCGGCCGGCCTGGAAGCCGGGGGACGGCGACCGCTGGACCGAGGTACCGGATATGCAACAGGCCGCGGCCGCATTGGGCGAAATTCCACGCCGGGTGCTTCTGACGATCGGCCGCCAGGACCTCGCCCCTTTCACCGCGGCCCCCTGGCATGACTACACCATCCGCAGCGTCGAGGCGCCGCCGCCCGAGAGCCTGCCGCCGCGCGCGAACATCATCATCGCGCGTGGGCCTTTCACCGAGGTTGCCGAGCGCCAGATGCTCACGCAAGCGGAGATCGAAGTGATCGTGACGAAAAACTCCGGCGGTGCGGCAACGGAGGCCAAGCTGCACGCGGCCAGGGCGCTGGGCATCAACGTGGTCATGGTCGCACGCCCCCGTTGGCCGGACACCTCCGACCTGAATGTGGGCATCGCCGTGGATGCGCCGGGCGCGCTGCGCTGGCTCGATCAGCTTCATCCCGCCGAATCCCCGGCAAAACGCGGCGTATAGACCCAAGGCGCAGCCCCTTCCCGCGCGATCCGCCGCGTGGCGGCGGTGCCGATCATGACCAGGGTACGCATATCGGCGCGGTTCGGGTCGGCCTCGGCCAGGTCCATAATGTCGATCCGCTCATCCGCCCGGCTGACGGCGGTGGCGAACACCACCGGCGTTTGCGGCGGCAGAAGATCGCGCAGCACTTCGAACGCCGCGTTCAACTGCCAGGGCCGCGCGCGGGAGAGCGGGTTATAAAGCGCGATGACAAAACCGGCCTCTGCCGCCGCCCGCAGCCGCCGCAGCACCAGTTCCCATGGTTTGAGGTTATCGGAGAGCGAAATCGCGCAAAAATCATGGCCCAGGAACGCGCCGATCCGCGCGGCGGCGGCGAACATCGACGAGACGCCCGCCACGACCTCGATGTCCAAAGCGCGCCAGCCCGGCTCGCCCTTGTCGATCGCCTCGAAAATCGCACTTGCCATGCCGAACACGCCGGCATCCCCTGCGGAGAGCACGGCAACAATCCGCCCCTGTGCTGCGAGCGTCAGCGCGTGGCGGGCGCGGTCCAACTCCTCGCGATTGTCGGAAATGTGCCGGACCTGCCCCGCGACATGCGGCGCACGGTCAACATAGGGGCCATAGCCGACCAGATCCGTCGCCGATGCAAGCGCCTGGGCTGCTTGCGGCGTCTGCATTGCGGCATCTCCCGGCCCCAGGCCGATGATCCATAATTTGCCGCTCATCTTGCGTGCTGCCTTCCTGGGACCAGCACCATCGAAAAATACGGTGCCGGGCTATCTCCTCGTGTGCGCAACGGCATCACCCGCTCATCTTGCATGGTGCCGCGCTCAACATAGATGGCACGGCTGAACAACCCGGCCTGGTCCAGCGCGCGGCAGATTTTCGGCAGGTTGCGCCCCACCTTCATGATCACCGCAGCATCGCAGAGTTGCAGCCGCGCCACGAGGCTGGCTTCGTCAAGCGTGCCGGGCATCACGCTTAATACATCGTCGCCATGCGCCATCGGTGCGTTCGCCTGCGTCCAGCAACCGCTCATGCCGGTGACACCTGGGACCACTTCCGCCGGATACGAGGCCTTCAAGCGATCGAACAGATACATGGCCGAGCCATAGAGAAACGGATCACCCTCGCAGAGCAGGACCACATCCTGACCGGCCTGCAGGCGGGCCGACAGCGTTTTGGC
Organism: uncultured Pseudomonadota bacterium; assembly: GCA_963737355.1. GTDB lineage: Bacteria > Pseudomonadota > Alphaproteobacteria > Acetobacterales > Acetobacteraceae > Acidocella. The sequence goes on from CAVTSC010000003.1 coordinate 857,614, forward strand.
GCAATCCTCGTAAAAATCGCCCATATCCGCGAGATAACGCGGCTGGTCGACGGAAACTTCCGTGGTGAAGGGGTATTCAAAGCGCAGCTCTTCCACATCGCCGCGCAACTGCCCGTCGACAATGCTTCTGGCATGCCCGGTACAGCCGCGCTTGGCGAAGAACGCCACGATGCCGGCGGCGACGATGATGCGGGCCGCCTTCACCGTCATCAATTCAGGATCACCCGGCCCTAGCCCAAGGATGAAGAATTTCCCGGGCGGCATCATTCGGCCTCGCTGGCCAGGGCATTGACCGCGGCGGCGGCCATGGCGCTGCCGCCACGGCGGCCCTGCACGATGAGGAATGGCACACGCCCATCCGCGGCGAGGGCTGCCTTCGAATTCCGCGGCGCCGACGAAGCCGACGGGAATTCCGATGATCGCGGCCGGCGGCGACGCGCCGGCATCCAGCAGCTCCAGGAGATGAAACAAGGCCGTCGGCGCGTTACCGATGGCAACCACCGAGCCTGCCATTTGCTCACCCCATAAATCCAGGGCGGCGGCCGAGCGCGTATTGCCGATGCGTACCGCCAGCGCCGGTGTTTCCGGCGCGCGCAGCGTGCAGATCACGGGGTTGCGGGCCTGCAGGCGCGCACGGGTGATGCCGTGCGCGACCATCTCGGAATCACACAGGATGGGTTTGCCGGCGGCAAGCGCCGCCTTTGCCGCACCGACAAAGCCGGCACCAAACCGCACATCGCTTGGCAGATCAACCATGCCGCAGGCATGGATCATGCGTACGACAACCTGCGCCTCGGCCGGAGAAAACGCCGAAAGATCGGCTTCACGCCGGATCGTGGCAAAGGATTCGGCGTAGATGGCGGCGCCATCGCGGATATAGTCTTTGGGTTCGGTCATTTTATGCGTATAGGCTTTTCTCGGTCAGCAGTTGAATAGCCTCGGCCAGGGTAATGCCGGCATGATCGGGAATATCGCCCGCGCGCCCGCTCAGCACGGCATCATATCGCCCCTCCGCACCCGTCGCGACGAGCGTGATAGCGGCGACGCCAGAATGCGCACAGCCTTTGGCGCAGGCGGAGACATGCAACACGCCCGCCTCTGCCCAATGCGCGACAAGCTCGGTGGCGACGGCGCGGGAGTCGATCCATGCATTCGGGCAGGCGGGCCGCCCGGCGCAAGCCGCGATGTTAAGGCGCGCATCGTGCGGGCTGGTGATAAAGCCCAACGCATTGGCAGCCGAGGCGATATTTTGCTCCGCCCCGCCAGTTCCCATCAGCACCAGGCTTCGCGCGGAAGTGGTCCTGATCTGGCCGTTCCCGAAGCGCTCCGCCAGATCCGAGGCATGGTGCAGCATTGCGGCATCCTGCACGCCGAAAGCCAGGCCGAGGCCAAATCCACCCGCCATCGGTCCAACACCGCCGCCCGGCACGCCATGCGGCAGCCGGAATATTTCCGCCGGCAACCCGGCTTCCGCAAAAATCGCTTCGGCGCCGATCTGCGCCACCAGGCCATGCATGCGTGCTGGAGGAGGGGTAAAATTTCCCGCCAGTTTTAAAAACGCATGGGTCAGCGCCCGCACGAAGGACAAAGGCTCTGCCGCCGCCACGGCAAAGCCGCCTGAAAGCACCACCATCGGCACATGCCCGCCGCAAACGATGCCGATATCGGCGGATGTGGGCGCGTCGCCCACGGCAAAGCCGAATTTCGCGGCAAGGGGGTGGATCGCGCTGTCAAGCTCCAACCAGTCCTCAACCTGCCGGGCGAATTCCGTCACCGCCGGGTTCGCCGAGACCTGGACGAGAAGATTGCGGCGCCGCTCCACCGCCGCATCGGCGCTGGCAAGCCCCGCCTCGAGCATTAAGCGGGAAAATGCCGACGCGCCGGCAGCAGAGAATCCCCGCAACTGGAAATTGGCGCGGTTGGTTAGTTCGACCCGGCCTGAACCATGGGTCGCGGCCGCATCTGCCAGCGCCCGGAGCTGTGCCGCCGAAACGCCGCCCACGCGCGGCTTGATCCGTAGCAGCAGACCATCGCCCGCCGCCATCGGTTCGAACAGGCTGGGGCACCAGCCCTTGATGATCGGGCCGGTCATCAGGGCTCCCCCAGACGTGCGACCACGCTGTTGCGCCGGCTACGCCAAACCCCGCGCCTGGCGGCGCTGCGGAAGCGTTCCAGCATCGCCGCATATGCCGCCGGATTGGCGCGGCGCAGAAACGCCTCGACCTCCGTAGTGCCTAACGTCGCCTCGAAAATCAGGTCGAATTGCGGGTCGAACCGCTCCGGTACCGTGGCCGCGAAGGCGTACAGCCCGTCCAGCGCGCGGCTGATCTCTGCGGCGCCGCGATAATCATGCCGCATCATCCCCTAAATCCACACTGGATTTGCCGCCCTGCCCCGCACGACCCTTGCGATCTCCTCATGCAGCAGGCGCACGCGCGGCGCATCCTGGCGGGACGTGTCGGCATGATACAAAGCCGGGGATGCGCCGAGATACTGCGCCGCCGCAGCGAAGCCGCCCTCGAAAGCGGCGAAATCAAGCCCGTCCAGAAGGTCGATCTCGGCATGGTCCTGCTGGTGGATGAAGGCATCCGCCCCGGCGATGCGTTCGGCAAAACCGGCCGCGTCGCTGGCCCCTTCCAGATCCTGACCGTAGGCAAAGGAAGACGCGTCGAGATACGCCTTCGCCAGATCCTCCGGGTGCTCAAATGCATCCGAATGCACAAGCTCAGGGATGCCGGCGCCATAAACGCCCGGAGCCGTGCCAAAAATCCGCGTCGTCGCGCGGCGGCGTTCCGGCGCAGCGACGGCGCGTGCGGCTTTGGCCAAGCCGTTCAGGTCATCCGGCTCATCGCGCGCTGCGATGCTCTGCACGGCCATGTCGAACAGCAGAATCTGGGTTTCGAATGCGTCGCGGAACAGGCCTGAGATGCGCAGGGTGACATCCACACGGGGCCGACCCAGTACCGCGAGCGGCAAAATCTCGATGCCGGTGATCCGGCCGGACGCGTCATCCCAGAGCGGCGCCGTGCCCATCAGAATGAGCGCGAGGGCGAGGTCTTCGCCGCCCGTGCGCAACGCCGCACTGCCCCATAGATCGATGACCAGGCTGCGCGGCCAGTCGCCATGGTCCTGCAAATGCCGCGTGAGAATCGCATCGGCGGTTTTGCGGGCGAGGATCAGGGCTGCGCGCGTGGGTGTGGTACGCGGGTCCAGGCTGAACAGATTACGCCCGGTCGGAAGCACATCGCCGCGGCCCCGGCTTGGCGCACCGGCGGGGCCGGGCGGCACGAAGCAGCCGTCCAATGCCGCGATGAGGCCGGCCGCCTCAGATGGTGCCGAAGCATCCAGGCAAGCCGCCACCGTATCACGTTCGGCCCCCGGTGAGGCCGCATGAATTGCCTCGAGCAACGCATCGCGCCGCGTGCCTTCCGGCTGCGTGCCGAATACATGCAGCCCGTCGCGGATTTGCAGCTCCTTCACGTCGCATAAATAGGCATCCAGCCGGGCTAGCGCATCGTCCTCCGGCATGTCCCGCGCGCAGCCGCTTTCCGCCAGCAGGCCGGCGGCCTCGGCACGGCTCAAGATCTCCGTGCGCAGCATCTCGGTGCGGCGGCGGTCCAGCCCGTCGGCTGCCGCGTAATCGTCGATCAGGCGCTCCAGCTCCGCTGCCTCGCCATGCGCGCCGGCGGATTTCAGCGGCGGGGTGAGATGGCCCAGCACCACGGCGCCCAGGCGCCGCCGGGCAACCGCCGCTTCGCCTGGGTTGTTGACGATGAACGGGTAGATCACCGGCAGGCCGCCACACAATGCCGCCGGAAAACAGTTCTGCCCATCCGGGGCCAGCGCCTTTCCGGGGAGCCATTCCAACGTGCCATGCGCCCCCAGATGGAGCAGCGCATGAACCTGCGCCTGCAGGCGCAGCCACAGATAGAAGGCGATATAGGCGTGGCGCGGCGGAAGGTCGGGGTCGTGATAGGTCGCCTTGCGATCCGCCATCGCCCCGCGATCCGGCTGCACCGCGATGATGAGATTATTGGCCCGCACATGCGGCAGGACAAACCAGCCCTCGCGCAAGGCAGGGTCTGCTTCCGGCTCGCCCCAGGCTTGGCGAACCCGTTGCTGCAACGATTCATCGAGCGTTCCGAAGAGAGCTCGGTAGTCGCCCAGCGAGAGGAATGGACTTGGCGCGGCGCTTTGCAACATTGCGCCGGCGTCCCGCGCCTCGACATCGTAGCCCTGCGCACAAAGCAAAGCGGTGATCGCCTCGAGGCTGGCAAAACTGTCGAGCCCCACGGCATGGCCGATTTGCCCCTTGGCGCCGGCAGCGCCGGGATAGTCTGAGAGTACCAAGGCCAATTTGCGCTCATGTCGGGCAGTCCTGGCCAGCCGTGCCCAGCCCCAGGCGCGATCCGCCGCCAGGGCGATCTGTGCTGGGTCCGGCTTATGGAGGGTCCGGACAAATTCCAGCGCCTCAACCCGTTCGCCCGGTGTTTTAAAGGAGATGGCAGTGGTGGAGAGCCTGCCATCGCATTCCGGCAGGATAATCTGCATGGCCATGTCCGTGGGGGACAGGCCACGGCTGGAATTTCTCCAGCCCTCCTGCGCCGATGCGGCGAGGATAAGCTGCAGCACCGGGCACCCGGCGGCATCCAGCGGCGAACCCTCCTTGCTTTGCCCGCGCGCGGAAAACGCCGTGGCATTGAGGATAACGGCCGGTTGCCAACTCCGGAGCTGTGCGGTGGCAAAGGCGGCGGTATCGGGGGATTTCAGGCTGTCCACATAGAAGGCCCGGCAACGCATGCCGCGTTGTTCGAGCGCCTGCGCCAGCATCTCGACCGGCGCGATATCGCCCGCGAGCAGATGGGAGCGGTAGAATACCAGTACCGCCAGCGGCGCATCTTCCCCCCGCGTGCCAGCGTCAGCCAAGGGATAGACGCCGAACCGGGGCATCGGCACCGGGCCAGTTTCCGGCGGTGCGCATAACCCCGCCAGCGCGCCACCCAGGCGCAGCGCATTGGCCCAGTTCTCCGGGCCGCCTTCGCCCAGATACCCATCCAATGCCGTGAGCGCGGGCATCGGCACCGTGGAAAACGCCCGTAGCCGGCCATCACTTTGGCCATCGCCGGAAAACATTGCCAAGATTTTGCCCTGGGCCTGGCACAGGGCAAAAACCTCCTCACAGCCGTAGCGCCAGTAATCGAGGCCGCCGAGCAGCCTTATGATCACCATTTTCGCGCCGCTCAGCACCTGTTCCACATAGAGGTCGACGGAGAGCGGGTGGCGCAGTTGCGCCAGGTTGGCCAGGCGCAGGCCGGGCCGCGCCCCCTCCTCCATCCTGTCCCACGCCATCGCCGCCGCGCCCAAATCCGCATCGGAGAAAGAGAGCACGACGATATCCGCCGGGCTCTGGCCGAGATCCGCCGCGGCCGCCGCCTCATCCAGGCTACGCTGCTCGCGGAACAGGATGTGCATTACCTTCAGCCGGTAATGAGGGTTTCGATGGCCGCCCGGTCCATCCCCGTCCGCCCGATCACCACCAAATGCCCCTCGCGCGTTTCACCGGGGTTCCAGGGGCGCGTGAAATTCGGGCGCAAACGCGCACCGACGCCCTGAATTTCCAGGCGCATCGGCTTCCCGCGCACGGCCACGAAGCCTTTGATCCGCAGGATATCATGCGCCGCCGTCGCGGCTTCCAGGCGCGGCAACAAATCCCCCGGCGCATCGATTTCAGCTACGGGAATCACGAAACTCTCGAAATCGTCATGCTCATGCGCGCCATCCTCGGCATCGTGATGCGAGGGGCGCGCGGCGAGGTCATTCTCCGCCGCCGCTTCCAGGCCCAACAAAATTTCCAGATCCAGTTTTCCATCCTGTGCCGCGATGACTTTAACGGCGCGCGGCAGTGTTTCCTCGATCATGTTCCGAACCTGCGCCAAATCCTCGGCGCCCAGCAGATCCGCCTTGTTCAGGATCACCAGATCCGCCGCGCGGATCTGGTCCTCGTAGACCTCGGCCAGCGGGTTGTCATGATCCAGCGACGGATCCGCCGCGCGCTGTCGGGCGACTTCCTCCGGATCGTCCGCAAAGCGCCCCGCCGCCACGGCGGGGCCGTCCACCATGGCGATCACCCCGTCCACCGTGAGGCGCTCGCGGATGCTGGGCCAACCAAAAGCCTTGATCAGCGGCTTGGGCAAAGCGAGCCCGGATGTCTCGATGAGAATGTATTCGGGCGGCTGCGGACGATCCATCAACGCTTCGATGGTGGGCACGAAATCATCCGCGACGGTGCAACACAAGCAACCATTGCTGAGCTCCACGATATCGGTATCCGGGCAGTTTTCTAGCCCGCAATTCTGCAGGATCTCGCCATCGACGCCGCGCGCGCCGAATTCATTCACGATCACCGCCAGCCGCCGCCCTCCCGCATTCTCCAGGATATGACGCACCAGCGTCGTTTTTCCGGCGCCAAGAAAGCCGGTGATGATAGTGGTCGGGATTTTACGTGCAGGCGGGATCATGAAATCTCTTTCGGTTGGGCGGGGGAAATTGCCATTCCATAGGATGGAAAGCGGCCGATAATGGCGTTGGCAAGGGAGGGCGCGCGGCGCGATGGCATCACCGCGCCAGTGGCTGAGGCAACATAGCTTTGTGCGTAATCCAGGATATCGGCGGCCTGTTCCGGGACTAAATTGCCCAGCAGATAGCCGAAATTTTTACCTGGCATGAAAATCGTCGCGGTACAGCCTTGCGTACAAGCGGCGAGACAAGACACAGGCCGAACCTCGACCGGAGCCGTCATGCCTGCACACAACGCTGCAATCGCATCATATAGCACCTGGCCGGGGCGGATTTGATCGTCGTCATCGGATTTTCCCGCTTTGCAGGTCACGCAAACATGCAGCACGGAAGCGATAGGATTCGTCACAACTTCCCCAATACGCGCATGAAGCGCAATTCCGGGGCGCGGACAAACAACGACACGCGCTGCAGGAAATCCCTGAAGCGCAACCTGCCCGGGGCGCCCCGCCTGGCCAGTTTTGGGCTTGATGGCAGGTCTCCTGGCTCACGGATCGAACACTCCCGTCAGCCTTCCCGAAGCGAACCCCAGTGACCGATAGACGGGCGCTTTCCGCTTACAGTTGCGGGGGCAGCTGAGGCATTGAACCCTCGGGCCCGCACCTCATTCCCTATTCACCTTCACGAAAGAAGGACCATCACGGCCAGGGTAATCTACAGGCTTGCGCCCTGTCAACGCGATCGGGCCAGACCCCCAGGGCAATCGGGTGAAGAACCTCGTGACAAGCTGTTAAAAGTCTGAATCTATACGTGTCCTCCGATTCGCTTACGGAGGAATATCATGGAAGCGTTTTCGGCGGCTGGGGATGCGGGTTGCGAGGCGGTTGTATTTCTTGGGTATTTTGAAGATTTGCCCGACCCGCGTCAGCGCGGCAAGGTTATGTATCCGCTGGATGAGGTGTTGCTTTTATCTCTGCTCGCGGTGTTGGCCGGGGCCGAGACGTTTGTTGATATCGCCCGTTTTGGGGCCAAGAAGCTCAGCCTTTTGCGCCGGTTCCGGCCGTTTGTGGATGGCACACCCTCGCATGACCATCTGGGCGACATCTTCGCCAGCCTCGATGCCGAGCACTTCCAGCGTTGCTTCGTGGCCTGGGTTTCGGGTCTTACTGGGGTACCAGCCGGGGTGATCGCCATTGATGGCAAGACCTCGCGCCGGTCGAAAGGTGCGAACGCGCCGATCCACATGGTCTCGGCCTTTGCGGCGCGTCAACGGCTTGTGCTTGGCCAGGTGAAGGTTGCTGAAAAATCCAACGAAGTCCTTGCCATCCCGAAACTGCTCGACATGCTGGCGATCGAGGGAGCCATTGTCACCATCGATGCGATGGGATGCCAACGTCACATCGCGCAAAAGATCGTCGACAAAAACGCCGATTACGTGCTCGCGCTGAAAGGCAATCAGGGCACATTACGTGATGATGTTGAATTATTTGCCACCGAGCAAAAGGCCCGCGGCTTCGCCGACAGCAAAATCAGCCAGGACACCACCGTTGATGGTGACCACGGCCGGATCGAGACCCGCACAACCACCGTTATCCACGATGTCGAATGGCTGCAAAAACACCATAACTGGCCGGGCCTGAAAGCTATCGTCGTGGTCGAAAGTAGCCGCGAAATCCAGGGGAAAATCGAGCAGGAAACAAGGTTTTACCTCACCTCGCTCGGGATGCTGGCCGCCATCCTCGGGCCAGTCATACGAAGCCACTGGGCAATTGAGAACAGCCTGCATTGGGTGATGGACATGGTCTTCCGCGACGACGAATGCAGGGTCCGAACCGAACACGCCCCGGCCAACTTCACCACCATAAAGCACATGGCCCACAACCTGATCCGAAGAGCACCAAGCAAGGACTCTATGCGCCTCAGAAAAAAGGTCGCAGCTTGGGACGACGAGTTCCTCGTCAGCCTCATCTCAGCGTAAAACCTTCACCCGATTCCCCTGGCCAGACCCCTTATCGCCGGCGGCCTCCACCGAATCCGCCGCCACCAAAGGATCGCCCGCCCAAATCCTGACGCTGCCAACCGCCCTGACGCGCATTAAAATCGTGGTTCAACTGGCCAAAATCGTCACCCCCGCTTTGCCGATTGAAGGACTGCGTCATGCTCGCTGAATCCATGGCGTTCGACCTCTGATCATTCTGTGCCCCCGGCGACGTGCCATTTCTATTTACGGTCTCGGGCGGCGTCACCGGTTTAAAACCACCCGTGCTGCTATCGTATTTCGACCAACCGCTATCGCTATGCTGGTACACATTCCCATTATGGCCGGCATAGATATCCCCATTCGCAGCTTTGCCAGCCGTCGTCGTATTGCCGTTCGATTTGTTATACACGCCGCCGCCATGTGCGCCGCTGCTTGACGTAAAGCTCCCAGCCGCCCCGTTGGCATTGCCGCGGCTTTGGGTATGCACGGTCTGATTCGGGCCGGTGACGGTGCTGGAGCCGGAACGCCCATACGGATCCCAGCTCTGCGACGTGCTGCCGTAGCGTCCGGTTGCGGGGTTGCTGAAACTGCCATAGGCGCTGCCGCCATTCGGTCCCCATACGGCGGCGCCATGCGCGTAAGCGCCCGTGGCCGGATTATAGGCCGACCGGGCGGCGACGCCGCCATAGGGACCATAGACTGCGCCGCCACTCACCCAAGCGCCGGTTGAGGAAACATAGCGGATGCCACCGCCATACGTATACGGATATGGCACGTAGAACGGCACGGCACCCGCGATGACCAAAGGTGGATAATAGTAGCCGGTACCATAAACCACCACGCCTGCCGCCGCGATCAAGCCCATCGTGTATCCCGCGGTGTAACCGGTCACGACCACGGTCGGAGAGACAGAGTAAATGCGGACATAGGTGACCGGATAAAGCGGGCTCGTCGGCGGGATGGTATAGATCGCCTGCGGGACGCGCGTAGCGAGCACCCATGGGCCAGTCGGCGTACTGGCGACGTACCACGCGCCGTTATTGCAGGCATAATAGGTTCCGTTCACCGCGACGACCTGCGCATAGGTGTTGACCGCATAGGTTAGATCCGTGCCTGCGATCGGCACAAAATTCGGAGCCCCGGAATAGACCACATGGATGGTGCTGGTCCGCGGCAGCGTCGCCTGGCGCGGGATCTGCGCTGAGATCACCGCCTCCTGCGCCTGCGCGGTGCCCGGCACGCTTGCCAGGACGTCACCTTGCGGTCCATCCGGCGGGATTAACGCGAAAGTCGGCGGCAGGCTTGGCGTGGCATAGACCCAAGGCCCTTCCAGACTCGGCGCGGAAAACCAACGCCCCGAAAACAAGACGTAATAGGTCTTCGTCGAGGGATCGAAAATCACCTCCGCGCTGCTATTGCTCACATATTGCAATGGCGCTCCGGCCACCGGCGATAGCTGCGCAGGGCCGTTCGTTACAATGATCTGGGCCGGCTCGGTACTGACAAACACGAACGGCACCGGGTTGGGCGCGGGACCGTTGGGCACGTATTTTTTGACATCGGCGAAGCTGGGATCATTTGGCAATTTGCTGAAATCCGTGGGCAGCACGCCGGCTGGTTGATAGGGTCCGGTAAAATCCGGCGCGGACAGCCATGATGTTCCGGCCAGCAAAAACCACTGCCCGTTCGCTTTTTCCTGCAATAAGGTCCAATTGGTGTTGACCGCAAAACTGAGCCCCGTTCCGGATAAGGGGGCAAGCACCGGCGGACCGTCCGTTACCAACAAAATGGCCGGCGATGTGCTATGGAAAATCATCGGCGGCATATCATTGGTTGCCACCGGCTTGGTTTCGGCGGGCGTCTCATTCAGCGCCAGCAACAACGTATCCAGTGGGACCCGGCGGCCGCCAAGTTTGGCGGCAATCGCCGTGATCCGCGCCTGCAGCCTGGCCGCCTGATTCGTGCTCAGCATCGGGAAATGCGTTGCCAGAACCCGAATCTTCGAGAACGTCACCCAGCGGCCCGAGAAATCCGTTTGCGTTGTGGCCGCAATATCCACGGTTCCTACGATCGGCCGCGCGCCCGGCCTATGGATCGTCATGGCCGCTGTCGCATACACAATGGTTCGGTTCGGCCAAGAAGTCGGTTGCGGTTCATAGATCGTCGCGGTGGCGCCGTGATACGTCAGGGTGGTAGGCCAAGTCGCCTCCGGCGGGATTTCCGTCGCATTTTGCGCCATTGCGGGAACCGCGCCAATCAACCCGAATAGCCCGAACAGAAGAATGGCCAATTTGAACCTTATGGACATCGCTATCCCCGTAGGTTGTATCCGTTTATCTTGCCCCCTGCCCGGCACGAACAATCGACGCTGCTGCCCGGAGACCGAAAAGTCTCACAAGTATGTTTCGAGCAAGTTTCGATCCCAAAAACATTTTAAATAATGTTAACCTGCACGTCGCGAGGCATTCTCCGGCATAATCTGTCGGATGACGAATGGGACGACATATTTCGTATGCGCCCAGGCGTCGATCGTCCGGTGTAAGGAAGGAGTTCAGATGACATTTTTCCGGGAAACAGAACAACCTTCAGATGCTTCGTCGTTGGATACGTCCACGCGTGCCGGCATGGTGCATATTCCAGGCGGCACCTTCCGTATGGGATCGGACACACATTATCCGGAAGAGCGACCCGCGCACCGGGTACGCATCGATGCATTTTATATCGACCAGCACACGGTTACGAATTCTGAATTTGCCGCATTTGCCGACGCAACCGGCTACATCTCCTTTGCGGAACGGCCGATCGATCCGACCCTCTATCCTGATGCCTTGCCGGAATTACTGAAACCAGGCAGCGCGGTGTTCCGCATGCCGCCGCGCCCGCTGCGGCCGCGCGACCTGCGCGACTGGTGGGCATATGTTCCCGGCGCGGATTGGCGCCACCCCGAAGGCCCGGTAAGCGGCATCGCCGGGCGGGAAAACGAGCCGGTGGTGCATATCGCCTTCGAGGATGCAGCGGCCTATGCCGCCTGGGCCGGCAAGGACTTGCCCACCGAAGCAGAGTGGGAATTTGCCGCACGCGGCGGCCTGGACGGTGCCACCTATTGCTGGGGCGATGAATTTACCCCGGAGGGACGCTGGATGGCCAATACCTGGCAAGGCGAATTCCCCTGGCAAAACCTGGAACAGGACGGATTTTCCGGACGCGCGCCTGTCGGCTCCTTCCCCGCAAATGGCTATGGCTTATTCGATATGGCGGGCAATGTTTGGCAGTGGACGAAGGATTGGTACGCCGCCTACCACGCCGTCGATCCCAATCACCCATGTTGCGCGCCGCACAACCCACGCGGTGTCACAGAGGCACACAGCTATGACCGCACGCAGCCAGGGCAACCCGTTGCCCGCAAGGTAATTAAAGGCGGTTCTTACCTATGTGCGCCCAGCTACTGCCAACGCTACCGGCCCGCCGCACGTTATCCACAAATGATCGATACGACGACAAGCCATATCGGATTCCGCTGCGTGGCGCGCAGCACAAACAGAGACTAAAAATTCCAATAGATTGATGAATTGAAAGTGGACTTAACTTAACGTTGCTTCGCTTATTCGCAGCGCGTATGCTTCTCCCTTGGCGGCAAATTCAAAAATCAGCCGGGAGATTGCCATGCTAAAATGGTATTCATTTTTCTTAGCCGTCGCATTGGGTGTTTTTGCATTTGTCCCTTCAGGGGCGATGGCCGTGACATGTGCTAATGGCGTGTACAATGCCGGGTGCGTAGGTCCGAACGGCGGCGCAATGGTGCATAAAACACCGTATGCTCACCCGCCGACCTATTATCATCCGCCATCTTATTATCACCCGCCATCCACGATCACTTGCGCCAACGGCGTCTATCATGCCGGTTGCGCTGGGCCGAACGGCGCCGCCGTGGTTCACAAAAATTATTGAGTGGGCGAAGCCGCGCGCAGTTTTTTCTCAATAGTAATGCCAACGGCCATATCGATAGTAGCGATGACCGTAATACATCCCATGATAGCGGTACGGATAATACCGGCCACGATAATAATAGGCCGGCTGCATCAAGCTGTTGGCTGAAGGTGCCGTCCCCCCCACCGACGGCATTGGCGACGGAGCCGCGATAGCCATGTGCGACGCGGAAGCATAAAGAAATCCCGCAAGTGCGATTGCCGGTATTCGTCGCAAACATATGAGAGGCATTCCCGATTTTCTTTCTGAAAACGAGCCAATGTCCCGGTCTCCTGGCGCTTTTATATCGTCGTACATTATTGTCTCCCTATTGAAAATTCTCAATCGCTGCCGGTTAAGCCAGCCCCTTGGCTGGAAGAATATTCCGCCAAGAAATCCGCAATCTGTTCCGCCATTGCAGCCCAAAGCAGACTCATCCCGGCAACAATGCCCGAGGCGTCCACGCCATCCGGGGGCGCATGTTGCGCGAAGCTTTGCGTTGCCCATAATGCACGCGTACGCCCCGACTTGATGGCGATCTGCGCGTTTAGGACAAGCTGTCCGGCGCTGTCGGGATCGAAGCGCAGGACGTTGATTTCCACCAATACATCCGGGGACACGCCGATCGAGCCGCCCGTGCCGATGACCGTCGCCGTCGGCAGGCGTTGTGCCAGATCCTGAACCATCACCGCCTGCAGCATGCTTGCGAGCTGATCGGCCCACAGATCATTGCTGTAAACATCAAACCGATAGTCACCGCCGCCCTTGGCAATGCCGCTCTGGTCGAGATAGCCGGGGATGCTCACGCTGCGGATGCCTACCGTGAACGGAGCGGAAGAGCGGCTCGTACCCGCGATCACGGCGAGCCTATAATAATGCGTGGGCGGCGACGAACAAGCCGACAGCGCCGCCGCGAACATGATCGGCCCCGCGCTAAGACAAGCACGTCGGGACGGGCTCATTTACTGCTCCGGCCGAGCAGCAGCGCCTCGGGATGCCGGTCGAGATAACTCGAGAGCTGATCGATCGATTGCAGCGTATTATTCGCTTGGCCCATAAGCTGTTCCAAATTCCGTTGAAAATCAGAATCATTTCCATAGCTCTGATTCAAAGCGTTCAGCGTCAGCGTCGTGCTCTTTAACGTCTGCGATAATTCCGCAAGCGGCTGTTTGAGTTGCAATCCGCCGACAGTCTTATCGGTCGTAACTAGGAGAGTATTCAGGTTGGCACTGATCTGGTCAAACGGAATTTTTGACAGCTTGTCAGATATCACCGAGAGCGACGCCGCCAATCTGTCGAACTGCCCGCCCTGGCTTGGCAGGACAAAGGCGTCGCCTTCCTGGGTAACCTGCACCGGGGGAGCACCCGGCACCATCACGAGAGAAAGAATCTGTTGGCCGGTGACGTAGTTGGCCGTGGCGAGTTCGACACGCAACCCATTATTGACCAGCTTCTGCATGCCTTCCTCAAGCGTCATGTTCTGGGGCAAAATCTTGGCCTTGAAAATCCGCTCGGGCTGCAACTCCAGGGCCACGCGCACGATCACTTTCGCAGTCGCTACATTGACCATCAGATTCACATCCGTCACCTGGCCAACCTGGATGCCCAGAACGTCCACGGGTGCGCCGCGCGCCAGACCACCCACCGAGGCGTTGAAATATGTGACGATCGGGATCTTGCGCTGATAGCCGGCAGCTTCCGAGGCATCGTAGGATTTATACAGGGGAAATACCGCATTATTCGGGCTGGGCGGGCTGTTCTCTGCCATGGCCGGCAGATTGAAGGTCACACCGCCCGCAACCAGCGCCTGCAGGGATTGAAATTCGACGTGCAGCGCACCGCCCTGAATGCCAACTGAAATCCCCGATGAGTTCCAGAAGTGACTCTCAGGCCGGACCAACCGATCATAGGGCGCGCGCACAAAAATATTCACGGTTACCGGACCCAGCCCGTTGCCGATATCGTAGCCAAGCACTTCTCCCACCACGACATCGCGATAAAATACCGGAGAGCCTGTGCTGAGGGATCCGACATTCTCGGCTTGCAGCACGTAGGTATGGCCGGGCTCGTCCGAGCGTACGCCAGGCGGCGCCTCCAAGCCGACAAAATTCGTGCGGTATTGGCCTCCGGGCAGCCCTGGGTCCACCGCGATATAATCGCCGGAAACCAGGGTCTGGAGGCCCGAGGGATTGTTCAGCGAAAAGGACGGCCGAACCACCCAAAACCGCGCATGATCAGTCAGGAAGCGGGCGCCGACATTGTTCATGCGTACCCTGACGATGACATTGCGGTTGTCCCAGCTGAGATCGATATTTTCCACCGTTCCAAGGGCCACGGATTTGTACTGAACCTGCGTCTGCCCCGCGGTGAGACCATTCCCGTCGTTAAAGGTGAGTGTCAGCAAAGGGCCGCGCTCCTGCAGCGTCCGGTAGCCCAAATACCCCGCGATGGCGGCTGCGATGATCGGTATCAGCCACACGATGGAGAAACGGGGACGGCGGAGCGGTGCCTGCGGTGGGTCACTACTCGTCGGACCGCCCCCCGGAGCATCGCTCATGCGCGCTCCCCTTTCGCGGCGTAGAGTGCGTTGTCGCCCGTTTGATCGGACCGCCCCTGCGCATCCCACATCAGCCTCGGGTCAAAAACCTCCACCGCGAACATGGTCAACACCACCACCGCGGCAAAGCAGGTCGACCCGATCTCGGCAACAAAATTTGCGAACTGCGCGAATTGAACGAGAGCGACCAAAATCGACAAGCCAAACACGTCAATCATCGACCAGCGCCCGACAAAGGCAATCGCCCGGAAGGCCCATGTACGCCCCATGAGGTTTCGGGTGCTGCTCATCTGGGTTTGCACGAGCAGATATCCCAGCGTGAAGAGTTTCAGCAGAGGGATCGTGATACTGGCAAAGAATACCAAAGCCGCCAGCGGCCAGAGTCCGGCGCCGAGCAGATCAACCACCCCCCCCATAATCGTATAGGGCCGCGTCACCGCGAGCTCCGTCATGGTCATGATCGGATAGACGTTGGCTGGGATATAAAGCAACGCACCGGCCAGCAGAAAAGCCCAACTCCGGCTGATGCTGTTCGTCTTCCGGACACGCAGGACGGAATGGCACCGCCGGCAGCGATCTCCCGGCTCCGCCCTATTCACGAGATCGCAGCAATGACAGCCGATGAGCCCAGATGCCTTTCCGGTGTGAGGTACCTCGCCTCTCCAATGCCTTCCTGCGCGCGGGGCTTGTCCCGATTTTGCCTCCGTAGCGTCCAGGGCACGCCAAACGGCTTCACGGTCTACCGCGGCATCCGCCGCCGCCATCGAGACCATGAGCCCGATCAGGGAATAGAGCGCAGTGTCGAGATGCACCGATGCGATGGCGATCAGACGGGTATAAGCGACAAGAAATCCCAGCAGGTAGACGTCGACCATCGCCCAGGGGGCCACCGGCCCGTACCAGCGAAACAATGCCTTCAGCCCGCGCGGAGAACCCTGGCCGGTTTCGATCCCGATCAGCGGGATCAAGAGGAGGCCCAATTTTATCCCCGGAAATATCACCGTCACGGCCAACACCAGGAAGCCAACCGCCTGATAGCCCTGCTGAACGAGCTGGGCCGGCCCGGTTCCTATGGTAGCGGCCTGGAATCGGCCATAGGCCGAGAGCTCCAGGAAGGGCGCCACCAGTGCAAAACAATAGAATAGCAATGCCGCCAACCCACAGGCGATCACGAACCTGAAGGGATGCTTGCGCATTTTCCACAACGCATACCGGCAGCGGGGGCAAACAGCCACGAAATCGGCCTGTATCGGCGGCATCTCCGAGATGAGGCCGCAATGCGGGCACTCGCGCCAACCCTCCGTCACACGACCATCAGAGACAAACTCTGATGTTGTGTTCGGAGGAAACACGGCTACGGACCGACGCTGATGGACGTGATCTTGGATCCCTCCAGACCTATTCCGGCCATCAACCCCGTCTGGCCGAACGGGATCGCGTAGACGTCCTGCGTCAGCGTTGTGGATGTGATGCTGGCTGCGGCCCCTTTATCCAGCACCACCACCGTCGGTCCCGAACCGATAGACCAGCCATGGCTGCTTGAAAGATAGGAGAGCGCGGAATTGGTCATAAAGAACAACGCATAGCTGAAGGACTGCACACCTGCCTGCAATCCGAAGGAGCCTGCCGAAATATTATAATAGCCTGTCGGCAGACCGCCTTCGAACAGCACACCATTTCCGCTCTGCGCGCCGATCATAAATCCCGCTTTCACGATATTTGGAAACACCAAAATCGCTTTGGCCCGATTACCGAGCGTCCTTGCTTTCGGCTGATTGGCATAAAGATTTGCCAGGGCCGTATTTGAGGACGCGGATCAAATCCGAAGCGGACGCGGCCGATGCAGGTTCTGCCAAGGCAACGGTCAGCCCCGCTATTGAGATAAGACCTGACACGGCATCACGGCGGGTGATTTTCATCAGGATTTTTCCTATCATTTAATTGCTACGATTCATGCGTAAAGAAAACGCTAACGCCTCCCGGGCAATACAAAAGCTTTCAACTCAAACGATCCGTTAGACAATCAGCATTCCTGCTGCACCGGCATCCTCTATTGCAGCACGATTTCAACGCGGCGGTTTTGCGGTTCGCGGACGCCAGGGCCCGTCGGCACCAAAAGATGCGTATCCCCGAAGCCTCTGTGCGGTGATTTCAGACGCCGGAACACCATCGGAGACCAGTTGCGCTGCAACCGCCTGTGCGCGGCGCACGGAGAGTGCCTGGTTGTAAACGGCAGTACCCGAGGTATCCGTATATCCCTTCACCTCAATCGTCATAAATGGAGTGGTGTGGCTGTCAGATGCGGCCTCAGCAATAATCTGCGTGGCGCGCGGCGTAAGCATGGCCTTGTCCCAATCAAAGAACACCAGATAAGTCTTGGCCGGCGCCGGGGCCGGCGCTGCTGCCGGCATTGGTGCTGGCGGTGGCGGCGGCGATGGTGGGGGGAACCGGAAGCCGACGCCGATGAGCGGCCCGTATGTGATCAAATTCATCGATCGCTGTTGACCGAAGACAGTACGGCCCAAGCCAAAGCGCTGGGTCGCCAGCGCGCGAGCGGCGAGGTTCACGGAGGCCCAGTCATTGATCGCATAGGAGAAGCCACCTGTGGCCCCCCAGCCCCAGGAGCCGCCATCGACGCTAAAGCCCTGCACCAGCGCGCTGAGCTCGATCCGCCAGCGCGGCGCCGGAATAAAGTCCAACCGGCCGCCAAGCCAGGGTTGCGTGAAGTCCGTAGTTGTTGCTTGAACTGCTGCCGGCCAGCACGCCCTCGCCCGTATAGGTTTGCCACGTGGTGAAATACGCAAAACCGGCACGCGCATCCACCGATGCCGGGAATCCCGTAAATATCGCCGCCATAAACCTGATAGCCAACGCCCGGTGCCACCCGTAGAATTTGCAGCGCCGTTTTCAGCCCGAACCTCCCCGCCTTGTGGCGTGGTGAACAAGGTCTGGCTCTGGCTCACCGACAAATACTGGAGATCCAATTCGGCGGAGTATGGGCCATACCGCACGATGCCCGACCCCATAAAGGCCGCATGGAGCGTATGGATGATCGCTGTCGGACTCAAACAGCCCGGTGTTGAAGGCGCTCGGAGGCCCGACTATTGACGAGCGGCGAGGCGAAATGCACGGAGCCGGCGAAGCCTGGCCACCAAAGATAGGGGTCGAGCTCCACTTGTACCCGATACTGCCCACTATCCGTGTAGCCATCATGATTGGTGAAATATTGCGCCTGCGCGGGCCTGCTGGCTAAGCCGGCAAAGGCGAGTGCAACCGCAAACCACGCAACGACCGCGATATATCGAGATTTCATCGATACCCCCTCACCGATGTTGCCTGCGTGCGTTTTTAATATTTGGTCGTTATTTTTGAGGTTCGTTATTTTTTGTTTGCCATTTTATCGTTCGAACTCGGATTTTTGAATGAAGTTAGCGAAGCAGGTACAAAAAGCGCCTGCGTCGGCCTAACAGTAGGCGCGTCTTAAAAACTATTTTAGAACAATTTCGACACGACGGTTTTGCGGTTCACGCACGCCAGGGCCGGTCGGCACCAAAAGGTTCGTATCGCCAAAGCCTTGTGCCGTAATCTCCGACGCCGGCACGCCATCAGTGACAAGCTGAGCTGCAACCGCCTTGGCACGGCGAACCGACAGCCCCTGATTGTAAGTTGGCGTACCGGAGGTATCCGTATAGCCGGACACATCGATGGTGGTGACTTGATTGGTGTGGCTGTCCGAGGCCGCCTGCGCGATGATCTGCGTGGCGCGCGGGGTGAGCGTGGCTTTATCCCAATCGAAGAACACCAGATAGGTCTTCGCCGGGGCGGGGGCCGGAGCGGCCACCGGCGCAGGCGCCGGAGCCGGCGCCGGTGGCGGCGGCTGGAACAACTGATACCGCAACCCAATCATGACAATATTGTTGTATTCAGCCTCAAATTTGATTCGGCCGTTAAAGGCAGGCTGGCCTGGCGCCAAAATAGCCACGTTATAATTCTGATTTCCCGTGCTCCCCTGGAAGCGATATTCCGCAGTCAACGATAAGCCGGGCACGCTATTGATCGGATACCCCAAGCCGGCAGCCACCATGTAGCCGAAGCTCCCCTTACTGCCGCCAACACGCGTAAAAATACCGCGATTCGTGCTCGCTGCCGCCGGACTTAGGCTGACAATCTCATAACCGACACCGGCCCCCACATAAGGAAAAATGGGCCAACCGACATCAAAATCGTAATAACCGGCCACCATGGGGCCGTATTTCAGCTCAGCGCCATTGCCGTAACCGGTTATCCCCGTATAGCCTGGTTGCGCCTGGGAATTAAGGCTTTTTAATTTGGTGGTAAACATATTGAACTCGAGAGCCACTCGGAAGCCATTGCCCAAGCCATAACCAACCCCCGCGACGCCACCATATCCGACATTGGTTTGGTATTGCCCATGGCTGATACCGTTACGGAGCTTGAGATCCACCGACGATTCAAAATCCGCTCCGGCCTCTCCATTGACATACACCCCAGTAACTGGCTGGGCATGTGCGGCATTGGAAAAAGCCAGAGGCGCCACGAACGTCGCGGCGGCAAGTAATGCTAATTTAAATTTCAAAGCACCCTCCTGTTGAGACTTGTCGTTTCCCAGTTCAGATTTTTATCGTAATGATACACGACATGCTTAGCAAATTAATCGTTTGCAATGGCTTGTGCGCGCAGGATTTTTTGACGGTTCCGCCAATTAAAGCCAAAAAACCAACTATGTCTGAAATCCGCTACGCCGACCACGAAAAATTTTTCGACGGCAACTTAACATTTGTCTTAAAATCTAAAAATTGCAGGTTTTTTTAAAAAGATTTACAACAATCATTATCAGTTCATTTTGTATCCATAAAACTTCATGATGTCAATAACTTGTTCGGTGAACCGCTTGGGTGCACCTATTTAGAGTAGAATATTTGACCTTTAAGCATCTCAAAATTGCTCAATCCCCTAGGTCCATTCATCGACTTCTTAATGGCCTATGTCCCTACGCACCTCTAAGAGTTTCATTCCAATCCGCTTGGATAAAAATCATCAATCGTACCCCCCTGTACCAACAATGATTTTGCCCCACATATCAGAAGCAACAAGACGAATGATGCTCAGCCGGCTCGGTCGAGTGGACCGAACACGATTTTTGTATTGGGCTAAGATCTCTTAAGTTTTCTTCCAAACAGGAGCGTGAAATTTTGGATAGTTCGGTATCTGAACCCAGAAAAACCTGTCCCATGGGTGCGGAGGAATCGTCATCTCATGAGATGGTTAAACTTCCCGGCGGGACATTCCGCATGGGATCTGATCAGCATTATGCGGAAGAAGCTCCTGCCCATCCTGTGACAGTCGCCCCCTTCTGGATTGACCGCATGCCGGTTACCAACCGGTCCTTTCGCCATTTCGTCAATGCAACAGGCTACGTAACATGCGCCGAAATCGCGCCGGACCCGAAGGATTATCCAGGGGCACTGCCACATATGCTGAAACCCGGCTCCCTGGTTTTTATGCCGCCCACTGACAAAATCGACTTGCGAGATTGGCGGCAATGGTGGCGCTTTGAGTTTGGCGCCAACTGGCGCCGCCCCTATGGCCGCGGAAAATCCAATCATGGCCTCGATGACCATCCGGTCGTGCATGTAGCATGGCGGGATGTCGAAGCCTATGCGGCATGGGCGGGGAAGGAATTGCCGACCGAGGCTGAATGGGAGTATGCGGCGCGCGGGGGGCTTGAGGCGGCGGAATTCGCCTGGGGCGATGAGTTCACCCCCAATGGAAAACATATGGCGAATACCTGGCAAGGCGCGTTTCCACACGAAAACCAGGCCTTGGATGGCTATCTTCGCACGTCACCGGTCGGGAGCTATCCGCCAAACGGCTATGGTCTGTACGATATGATTGGCAATGTGTGGGAATGGACGGCCGATTGGTATTCGACCCGACATGAATCGGCTGCGCAGAAATCCTGCTGCATTCCAGAAAACCCACGTGGCGGGGATGAAGCAGGAAGCTATGACAAATGCAAGATGACAATCCAAATTCCACGCAAAGTCGTCAAAGGTGGCTCGCATCTTTGCGCACCGAATTACTGCCGCCGCTATCGCCCTGCCGCGCGCCACGCGCAGCCTGTCGATTTGGGCATGAGCCATGTCGGCTTTCGATGCATCATTCGCGCCTAACGGTCGGTCACGACGCTCCCTCCCCAAAAGACACCTAAAAAAGTGAACTGAACGTGCTTCAACAGGAGAAACATCATGCAGTCGACTCATGTATTGCGCCAGCGATCGCTCGCCATATTTGGTATTATGCTTGTTGGCGCAACGGGCGCATTTGCCATCCCCGCACGGGCGGATTCGGCATCCACGCCGGCGCCACCGCCTACGGCGATTCACCAAACCGTGACCGGTGTTGCGACCGTGGAATCCGTTGATCAAAAAACACGTCAGGTCTTGCTCACCGATCCCTCTGGACAGCGCCTCACCATCACGGCCGGGTCCGCCGTGCATAATCTTGCGCAAGTTCATGCGGGAGATAAGGTACAGATAACCTATCAGCGGGCCGTTGCCGTCCAGCTTGCGCCTCTCGGAAGCACCCTCCCTGCCCCCACCGGAGAAGCTGCCGAGGCCCGAGCCGCACGTGGGCAATTGCCGGCCGGCGCGGCCTATATGTGGGTTCGAGTAACCGTTCGGGTGAATGCTGTGGACACCGCCAACAACACCGTAACCTTTACAGGGCCGAACGGCGCTACACACACGGCATTGTTGCGCAACCCGGCGATGCAAAATTTTGCCAGCCAATTAAAGCCCGGCGACAACGTACAAATCGACTATCTTCAAGGCGTAACAATCAACGTACAAAAAATGCAACCTTGATGATCTGCATTATATTCATCGCTCAGCAAGGTGGACCCAAATAAGCCCCCTCCAAGCCAATAATCCTGTTTTGCGATACCAGGACCATCGACATGCCGGCTGACACCACGCCCCCGAACCAGCCTCCACCAAACAGTTCGTTTGAATTGGCATCTCGAAACACGGGCCTCGCACTGCAGCGAACCCGCATGGCAGCGGACCGCACCTTGATGGCAGTCATCCGCACCTCCCTTTCTCTCATCAGCTTCGGTTTTACCATTTTCAAGGTCGCGGAAAATCTTGTTTCCCAGAAAATTTTAAAGATCGGCGGCAGATCGATTCCACATTTTGGAATTTCTCTGGTTTTTCTTGGTGTTTTTATGCTTATCATTGGCATAATATATCATTCTCTATTCATGATCCAGCTACGCAGCGGGCGAAGGAAAATGGTTCAAGACGGACTCATTCGTGGCCAACTTCCCTTCCCCGCCTCCTTCACCCTGATCACCGCTTTGATCCTTCTGGGGCTCGGCGTCAGCGCGATCATTAGCATGGTCTTTCACATTGGCCCGTTCGATTAACAAAAATATTTAAAGAAAAATTTTTGAATAATTTCAAAAACCTAAAAAGATCATCGGGATCCACTGCGAAGTTCGGTCACAGAAAATGAATTTCCAGCGAACAGGAGAACGCAAATGGCTCGGTCAAAAAAACCAAATATCCTTATCCTTTGGGGCGACGATATCGGCTGGTGGAACATCAGCTACAACAATCGCGGTCAAATGGGCTATCGCACGCCCAATATTGACAGAATTGGCAATGAGGGGGTTGCCTTTACCGATTATTACGGCCAGCAGAGCTGCACGGCTGGGCGTGCGGCCTTTATTACCGGCCAGAACCCAATCCGCACGGGGTTGACCAAAGTGGGGATGCCAGGAGCGTCTGTCGGGCTTCACGCAGAAGACCCGACCATCGCAGAACTCCTCAAGCCTCTGGGCTACGCCACGGGCCAATTTGGCAAGAACCATTTGGGGGACAAAGATGAGTTCCTCCCCACGCTGCATGGATTCGATGAATTTTTCGGTAATCTTTATCACCTCAATGCAGAAGAAGAGCCGGAGGATCCAGATTACCCCAAGAACCCCGCTTTCAGAAAAAATTTCGGTCCACGCGGCGTCCTGCACTGTTTTGCCGATCGAAAGGGCGGGCAGCATATCGAGGATACCGGGCCGCTGACGAAAAAGCGCATGGAAACGATCGACGAGGAAGTGACCGACCACGCGCTCGCCTTTATCGATAAAACCGTCAAGTCCGGCGAGCCCTTTTTCCTGTGGTACAACACGACCGGCATGCATTTCCGTACCCATTGCGCCGACAAGCACAAAGGCAAAAGCGGTCAGGGAGACTATAATGATGTCATGGTCGCGCATGACGAGAATATCGGCCGGATGCTCGACAAGCTCGATGAGCTTGGTATCGCCGAAAACACGATCCTCATGTATTCCACGGATAACGGCCCGCATTATAATAGCTGGCCAGATGCGGGGATCACGCCATTTCGTAGCGAGAAAAATACCAATTGGGACGGTGGGTGGCGCGTGCCGGCCTTTGTGCGCTGGCCGGAAAAGATCAAGCCCGGCACGGTTTTGAATGATATTGTGGCGCACCAGGATTGGCTTCCGACCTTGCTCGCCGCGGCCGGAGATCCGGATATTAACTCAAAACTTCTGGAAGGGCATACGGCAGGCTCCAAAACCTTCAAGGTGCATATCGACGGGTATAATATGCTCCCCTACTTGACCGGCGAGGTAAAAGAGAGCCCCAGGAAATATATGTTCTATATAAGCGATGACGGCGATATCCTGGCCATTCGTGGTGGCGACTGGAAAATGGTACTCATGGAACAACGTGCCAAACAAATGATGTGCTGGGCGGAACCGTTTGTTAAGCTTAGAGTCCCGAAGATCTTTAATCTCCGCCGCGATCCGTTCGAACGTGCGGACGAAAATTCCAATACGTATTGGGATTGGATGATCAGCCATGCCTACCTGCTCTATGCCATGCAGGCCCTCGTGGCCGAGCAGATCGTAGAATTCAAAAAATTTCCACCGCGCCAGAAGCCGGCCTCGTTCAATCTGGACGCCGTGATGCGCCAGATCCAGGATGCCGGCGGCGGAGGAGGTCACTAGCCGGGCGCGGCGGCGAGTTTGCCTTGCGGATCCACCAAACATGCAGAAGCAGATATACCCCAGGAATTGATGAAAAATGTCTATATTTGCACTACATTTTCCTTCTTAACCGCAAGGTGATCCTGATGAGGATTCATGTCATGGACATTAATGAAACTTTAGAAGCAGATTGGATTAAAATCAGAGCGATACTTAAGGAACAGGCGAAGGGCCTTGCGCAAAGCCCGCATATTTCGGTGGCCGGCCTCAGCGCCGAAGCAGCAAGGGCCGACGCTTTGGACCGGGCGCACCGCCTGATCGCAGAATGCGAAGCCGTCATATCAATGTATTCCAGGAAGGTTTAGCTGCCATCCCCACCGACGCAGCACGGGTGGGGATACAGCGCTACTTCGCGCTGAGGCCCAATCGGCTCGTAAGTAATTTTATCATGGCGGTGAAGCGCTTCGGGACAGCGGAGCGGCTTCCATGTATCAGGCGAAGGGCAAAATTGATTACCTGCCTAATCTGCTCCGAAACCCAGTCCCGCCCATAAATGAATTGCCCATGCGTCCAGGCAAACCATCGAATGGAGAGCAGGCGCGGCTCGCAGGTCTGATAAATCCAGACCTCAAGCAAAGTTGCCGTACCCTTGATGAAAACTGCGACGCTGATGGCTGCCATCCATTCCCGACGCACCAGCAGATCCGATGCGTAGAACCCCGCGGCATGGCTGAAAGCCAGCGGCACCAGGAAGAGCGGAAGTACGGCGAGAGGGGGTAATTTCTCCAACCTATTGCGCATGGCTTCGACGGCTTTGATGCGACCGGCCCGCCGGAGCAGCGATTTAGCACCGGTCCAGAAAACCTGTTCGATAACAATGTAAAGCAATGCGGGCGGAAGCAGCAGAATATCAAGGGTCGCCCGTCTCCAATTCCGCCGTTTTACGCTGTCACGCGAAACCGGATGCTCCGCACCGTTCATCGGGTCATCGCAGCATAGGACATGGGGAAGCCCAAACTCCCCCTTAAGCTATAGCATTCACGCCCTCGAAATTCATGCCGGAATATACCCCCGCCGACCGGCAAGCCTAGGCAACACATGGACGATATTAAACCTTGCCGCTCCGGCCCGTTTGTTGGGACAGTTGGGCGTCCTGCGCAATATGCTGAAAGCCACGCGTATAAATTGCAAGAAGCTGCCAACCGAAATCCATCGCCAAATCATTGGATTTCCGCATATGCGTGATCATTTGATCCACCCGTTCACGCTGATGATCATAATATTCCGAGAAAACCGCTGCTGGATTTTCTCCTGCCTTCAGAGGCACGAACGCCTTGGCGGCATGCTCCGACTCAAGGCGGAATAGCTCCATCTGGCTTTCCCAGAGTGCCCGGGCTGTCTTGAGCAGAAGTTCGTTTGCCTCGGTGAATATCGCGCTACTGTGCTTTTGCGCTTCCGCGAGTTTGCCCGGAGATAACGCTTCCAAGATCGTCTTCATTTCGGTTTTGGCGGCTTCAGCCATCTCTCTTCTCCTGACGCATTGTTGGTCGGGCATGCGATTTTAAACATTTTCTCAGGCAAATGTCATCGCATGTCGTTGGCTGCGGCATTGACGGTGATCAATCTTACACCTCTGTCATGGTCTCGTTAGGATATGCCACAACCATCCATATTGTCCGCACGGCATGTCATGGACGCTGCAAAAGGAATCTGCAAGGGCTTATTTCCTGGGCCATAAGCAATCCGCGTCGGTCATGCCCTGCCCCGCTTAACGCCTATTTTTGGCCTTTTCAGCCATTGCTGCCCAACGTATTTCGTGTTGTCTCGAAGAGGAACCAGGTCCGCCGTTCAGCCTCGTCGATCCATCCTTCAAGCAAGCTCGCGGTTGCGACATCGCCATATTCGTCGCAAAGGTTGTGAACCTGCCGCATGAGGGACGCGAGTTGCTTATTGTCGTCGCGCAGTTCCGCGAGCATGTCCTGCGGCTCGACATATGTCGCGTCGTTATCCAGGATACGTTGCTGGCGCGCGATATGGCCGATGGAACGTAGCGTAGTGCCGCCAATTTTACGCGCCCGCTCGGCCATCGGATCGGTCATGGCGAAGAGTTCGCCCCCCTGCTCATCAAGCAATAAATGATAATCCCGGAAATGGCGACCGCTCATATGCCAATGAAAGTTTTTCGTTTTGAGATAAAGCGCGAAGACATCCGCCAGCAATCCCCCTAAAGCCGCTGAGATGTCTCGCGTGGCTTCGGCGCTTAAATCGGTGGCCGTGGCGAGATGTTCACGCACATGCGTCTCTGCGGTCGTCGTCAATTTAGCTCTTGATGGCTTTTTTGTCATCACGATTCCCTTTCTTAGGTTTTATCCTCTTCCACCGGCAACCCGGCACACCGGGCAAGTGGGATCTGTTCCCCCACCGGCAATCAATCGACAAATTGTTCAATTTTACCTAAACAAGCAGCCAATTTTTAGGAAAACTTCAACTGGACGTTCTGACCGGACGGAGCAGCAACGCAAAATCCAATTTCGGGCACAGGGTGACAGGCGCAACCTACCTGCCGGCCGCAGATATTGCAGTATCCCGGCTCGATCATCAAATATAATTTTACGATGTGGCCGCCCCCTCCCTACGCGTGCGCGGCACACCACGGATGCGTCCCCGGCCTTCCATCGCGCCGGGTCCCCCCTGGGCCTGCACCGGGGGAAGGTCGGGAACAAGCCCCCTGCCGCTTCAATGGTTTGCCCAAAGGCGCGTGAGGGGTAAGAGCCGGACCCATGTCACATGCAATCGCTCTAAAGGGACGCCAAAAACTCCCCGCCGAACCCGTCCTGATGTTCATTACGATCCTCTGGGGCTTCACCTTTCTGGTCATTAAAATCGGCCTTGCGCATGGCGGGGCGTTGGGCCTCGTCGGGCTGCGCTTCGCCATCGGGGCCGCGCTGCTGGCGGTCATTACCCGTCCATCCTGGCCCACAATCAGGGAATGGCGCGCCGGCTTGCTGATCGGCGCCTCGATCTTCGCGGGCTACGCCCTGCAAGCGCAGGGGCTCACCACGATCGCGTCCAGCCGTTCGGCTTTTTTTACCGCGCTTTACGTGCCGCTGGTACCGTTATTGCAACTGATTGTCTTCGCCAGGCTCCCAGGCTGGACGGGTCTCGTCGGCATCCTGCTGGCCTTCACGGGGCTCATCCTGCTCTCACACCCCAGCGGCATGAGCCTGCATTTGTCGCTCGGCGACTTTCTGACCATCGCCTGCGCTCTAGCTTGTGCGATCGAGATCCTGCTTCTGGGCCGCTATGCGCCGCACTGTAATCCGCAACGCCTGGCGGTCACGCAAATGTTCGTGGTCGCCGCCCTAAGCTTGGGGGCCAGCGTGATCACCGGCACTGAGCCGCCCTGGACCTATCCTCCCTTCTGGTTCGCTACGGCGGGGCTGGGGGTGGCAACCAGCGTCATTATATTCGCGCAGGCATGGGGCCAGGCGCGCGTTCCAGCGTTACGCGCGACGGTCATCTACGCCATGGAGCCCGTCTGGGCCGGTATCGTCGGGGCAGTCGCCGGCGACCCCATGGATGCGGCCACCCTTGCCGGCGCAGGCATGATTCTGGCTGGCATCCTGATCGGCCCGTTCAAGCGCCTGTTTCGGTAACCGCGCTCACCGGACGCACGGGCGGTGTGACAATGCGCATGATCACGCCGCCCGCATTCTGGGTCATTGCCATGTCCGATTTTTCCATGTAGGAACAAAACAAGAACATATATCGATAATCGACGAGAACCGGGACCTTATTTTGTGCTGATGGGAGATTTCAGATGAACAAGCACTGCAAAGATCACCTGCTGGACAACTTGGCCGAAATCTACGCCAGCGGCCATTTTCTGGCAGATATGAAGGACGCATCCCCTGAACTGTCATGCGAATCGACAGGGGCGATCCGCCCGACAAAAAATCAGATTGAGTTGGAGTTGAAAGCCCGGCGCATGATCTGGGGCGTCAGCGATGAACTCGCGAAGATCGCGGGGTTGAACGGCAACGACCTGGTCACCCTAGGCAAAAACGGCGTCAAATCGCTTGACGACTTGGCAGACCTGGCCGCCGATGAACTCCTGGAGATTGTCGGCACCGAAACGCTGACCGAAAAAACCGCTGGCGAGATTATCATGGCCGCACGGGCCCATTGGTTCACCCAAGCGGATTAATCTTTCCCGATCGTACCAGGATATGCACGGCCCCCGAGGCGCGTCAGCTGCCGCAGCCGCCATTGGGTAGGCCGCGGCAAATGACTTTCTGTCGTTATGCCGTTACAGGGTAATCTGTTCGATCATGCTGCCGGGTGCGATCCTTACCGGTAACTTGGCCAAATCCTGGGATTCGAAAAGCGGCCCTATATCCTGTTGTGCATTGCCGAAAGGCGCGTAGCCAATGCGGACATTTGGATCGTTCTTATAGATGGTCCAATAGACCGTATCGAGAAAGACGGGAGAGTCAGCGCCCTGCATGTCCAGATCGTAACTTTGCATGATCACGAATGCGGTGATGTGACCATTCTCACCTTTCGAGACCACGACATCGGGCAAAATATACATCGCGCGGTTAAGGGCGAAGATCCGTGCATTCGGCACCAAAGGCGGCAAAAGTTGATTCGCCCGATCGCTGGAGTCGAGGTCAATTTTTAACGGTCCAGACAGGGCCACGCCGGAACGGATAATCGCCTCGTTATGTTTCAAATAGCTTCCCACTATTTCGTTAATGAGCAGCATCTCTGAACTCAGATCACTTTCGTCATTGTTTTTATAAATCTCCGGAGGCGGGTTGATATTAATATTTTGCGCAACACTAAGCATGGAGTAATCTCCTTTTTAATTTTTATGTTAATTTCAATCCTGGAGTTACAGGAAATTTTGCCCGAGCCATTAAAAACGCTCGTCCAGCAAAGCATCTCTAAAAACAGCAGCATTTCTGGTATATCAGAGCGTCCGCATCTCACGATGAGATCAATGGCCTACATTTAAATAATCCACATCGCCTTTTAAATAGCCCTGGACAACGAAATTTTTTCAATCGTTTACACCAATTTAAAAACCCAAATCCAAAAACTCTAGAGAAAAACATGCAACAAAAAATTTTCATTGACTTAAGAATAGTTTTTTTCTAACTAATTTATCCAAAAATCGTTACCGCAATCAGATTAGAAAACCATCACAACGTTAAGTTACTCTTTATCGACACGCATTCTCTCGCGACAAAATGCACCAGATCACTCAAATTACTGTGACCGTTTTTGCCTACCCTCTCCATGAGACAAGAACCCGCGCAAGCCTCACTCATTGGTTTTTCAGGCTGCAACCTTCACCATTACATCAGATAAAAGTTCCTGCCATAATTTTTCACGAAAATGATTTGTTTTTATAACTTTTAGATAGGAATTCTGTACATGAAGCAGTCAAAACTCCTGGTTCAAACGGCGGTCGCGACCATACTTGTCGGAACAGCCTTTCTGGCGCCAATGTTAGGTTCACAACGTACCATGGCGCAGTCAAGCACAATGCAAAACGTCGTGCCCCAATCGGAAGAAGTCACGCTCCAAGCCAAGATTAGAAAAATTAACACCACCACGCGGGCCGTGACGCTTGAAGGACCGTCCGGGCAGCGCGTCACGGTTACCGCCGGGCCGCTCGTCCGCTTGCAGCTCCTCAAAGTCGGTCAAACCGTGAACGTGAAATACTACCGCTCCGTTGCGTTTGTCGTGAACGGCCCAACCGGCGGCAATGGCACGCCGACATCCAATGACCAAATGTCGGCGATAATCGCACAACCGGCGCAAGCGCCCGGTGGCGTCGCGGTGGGGCTGATTAAGGTGAGCGGCACGGTCGTGTCGATCGACCCGTCTTCCAACAGCCTCAGCCTGGTTCATCCATCAGGCGGCCAGGTTTACACGATCGACGTTACCGACCCCTCGCGGCAAGCGATGCTCGGCACATTGAAGGTAGGGGATACCATTACTGCGGTCGTCAGCCAGGTGCTGGCGGTATCGATCGATCCTGCACCGAAAAGATGGTTCTAAGCTTTTTCGTGCCGGTTTGATCGAAACAAAGACGTGATGAAACACGACCTCACGCGTCCAAGCTCGATTCTACGTATTCTCGCATTGCCGCTGCGGTGATCTGGACCTGATCACTCCGGCGCGGGCTGGCCGCGCGGATCCGGGGCGTCGCCAGGAAGGCCGGCCTAAATAGAGGCGCGTTCCTGCTGATCGATATGCCGGATACGGCCGCGGCTGCTACCCAGGGGGGGCGCTGCGCATGAAGACGGCTGCATGCCGATATCCTGGTGCCTCTATGTCGTGGACGTACCCGATCCCCCGCCGCTGCTCACGTCGCCACCGACGAAGCAATGTTGGCCGCCCTGCGCAGCCCCTGCAGCGGACGGACACTCAACCGACGCACCACCGCGACCACTCCGCGTCTCGGAATGGTAGCGATGGCATCGAGGCTACGCACGAAGCCGTGCGCTTACTCAGCCGGTGCGCCGAGCGGCACGGCATTCCGTGATGAGACGCGCCGAAGCGGGATCGTCAACATCAGGAGGCCCGCGAGGAACAATGATCCGGCAAATAACATGGCCGTCGCAAAAAAACTATGCGTGACATCCTGCAGATACCCGCCAAGAAACGGCCCCAGATAGCCGCCGAGATTGCCGAGCGCATTGATCAGGCCCAGCGCCCCGGCAACGAGGGCGACCGGCAAGGTACGCGAGGCGGCGGCCCAGAACGGCCCGTCATAAGCCAGCGCCCCGCCCATCGCCAGGCAAAGGAACAGGATGGACAGGCCGAGCATGCTATCTCCGATCACCACCGAGAGGATCAGGCTGGCCGCGGCCAGCGTCATCGGCAGGAAGACGTGGAAGGCGTAGCGGCGGTTATGGTCCGCCATCCAGCCATTGCACCATAGAAACACCGTCGCCGTAAGGTAGGGCAGCATGGCAATCAGGCCGATCATCCCAAATCCTTGATGCGTCAGCGTCTTCAGCAAGGTTGGCATCCACATGTTGAGGCCATAAAACCCAATCTGGATCAGGAAATAGACCAGCACCAGGCGCCAGACCGTGAGCGAACGGAAGATATCGGTAAAGGTCCCCGCCGCCGGCTCATCGGCGCGGTCCTGCGCGAGAGAGCGCTCGATATAGTCGCGCTCCGGTTGCTTGCACCAGGCGGCCTCGGAGGGACGATCCTTGATGAAGGCCAGCCATAACGGCAACCCTATGATAAAGGGCAGTGCGCCTTCGATCAGAAACAGCGTACGCCAGTCCGTAGCACCTATGATAAAGCCCGAAAGCGGCTGGGTGATGATCGAGGAAATCGCGAGATTGGCGATCCAGAACGCATAGGCGCGCGCGCGCTCCTGAACCGGGAACCAGTGGCTGATCAGCACCAACGTTGCCGGCCAGATGCCGCCCTCCGCGATGCCGAGGAAAAAGCGCGCGATAAGCAATTGGTCAAAGCTTTGGACAAAGGCGCAAGCCAGCGCCATCATCCCCCATAAGCAAATCATGACCGCCACGAATTTTTTGGCGGACCAATGCTCGGCCAACCAGCCGCCCGGAATTTGCAGCATGACATAACCGACAAAGAAGATCCCGCCGGCGGTCCCTTGCTGGGCTTTTGTGATATGAAAATCTTGCCCGATGCCGGCGAAGGCATAAGCGATATTCGTTCGGTCCATAAACGAGATGATATAGATAATCATCGCAATCGGAATGAGCCGGAACCAACGGGTATTCCCCACCGCGGCCGAAGCAGGCGAGGCTGTCATCTGAACCATCTATTTCTCCCAATACCACGCTGGTTTTACCGGCGCCGGCTTGTTATCTTTTATTCACGTCTCTGGATGGCAGCATAGAAAACAATCGGCCGTATGAGTAATGCTTTCTTGCATCGGGTTGATACCGCTAACGTTATCTCGCTCCGTTCCCTAACATTGAAACGGAGCCAGACGACGTAAGCCCTCCGTCACCCCTCGCTTCCCGGAAGACTGACGCTACCCAAGCGCGCATAGAGCCGTGCCACCGAGGCATCGTCGTCTCGCCCCATTCCGATGCCGGAAGTGGCCAGAAACATCTGCAGCGCACTGGCCGCGACAGGGACCGGAAAACGCACATTGCGTGCCATGTCCTGAATGATGCCGAGATCCTTCACGAAAATCTCCACAGCACTATGCGGCGTATAATCGCCCGCCAGCACATGCGGAATGCGGTTTTCGAACATCCAGGAGTTTCCGGCCGAGGCGGTGATCACCTCATAGACTTTCTCAAGATCCAAGCCCTGCCGGGCGGCGAAGGCGATCGCCTCGCTGGCGGCGGCGATATGCACACCGGCCAGCAACTGATTGATCATTTTAAACGCAGCCCCCAGCCCAGCCTCGTCGCCCAGCTCATAGACCTTGCTGGCCATCGCCGCGAGCGCCGGCCGCGCCTTGGCAAAAGCGGCAGGCGAGCCCGAGGCGAGAATCGTCAACGCTCCGTCCCGCGCACGGACAGAACCTCCGCTGATCGGCGCATCCAGATAATGCCGGCCGGTTGCTTCCAGCCGTGCCGCAAGCTGCCGCGCATTGTCCGGCGCCATGGTCGCCGAGGAGATGAAAACGCCGCCTTCAGGTAAGGTCTCGGCGACGCCGCCATCGCCGAACAGAATGGCTTCCGTCTGCGCCGCATTCACCACCACCGAGACGACGACATCCGCCCCGGCTGCGGCATCGGCCGGGCTTGCCGCGGCACGCCCCCCCTCATCCGCCAACCGCGCCCTGGCATCCTGCGAGATGTCGAAGCCGGAAACCGAAAATCCCGCCCGGCTGAGCGATTGCGCCATGCCAAAGCCCATGGAGCCAAGGCCGATCACCGAAGCCACGGCCGCATTCGGCCGAATTATCTCAGAAGACATCAATATTACCCTTGTGTTGATGCAATCTCGGTCATTTTGAAGTGATCTCGACGCCATTTACGGTCGCGATAACGTCCGACAGCATCGGAACATAATCACTCCCATGGCCTGTTCCCACCGCCAGCGCATAAGAGTTGCGCACCGCCGCCGAGATGGGGTTGGCCGCACCCACGCTAGCCGACAACGCCGCGAGATAAGTCATATCCTTCAGCCCGTTATGTAGACTGAATTTATGCGCATCGCGGTCGCGCTCGATCACGTATTTGAAATAGGTCTGATAGAATCCGCAATCCATGCGTCCGCCGCGGATGACCTGGTCGAAGATCTCCGCGCGCAGACCGGCCTTGGCACCCAGCATCAATGCCTCGGCATACAGCGCGCCATAGCCCAGCGACAAGAAGTTATTGAGCAGCTTCATCGTATGCCCGGTCCCGGTCGCGCCCGTATGCACGATTCGCTTCGCGAATGTCTCGATGATCGGGCGAACACGCGAAATAACCTCCGCATCGCCGCCGACCATCACATCAAGCGTGCCCTCCCAAGCGTCTTTCGGCGTACGGCCGAGCGGCGCGTCGATCAAAGTGATCCCGCGCACCGACAGTTCCGCCGCGAGCGATAGCGTGACCGACGGATCGGAAGTCGAGCAATCGACGATGAGCAATTCCTTGCCCGCCGCCGCAAGCCCCTCCTCGCCATTCACCAGGGACACCACCTGCGCACTTCCCGTGACACAGAGAAAAACGACATCCACGACTTCAGCCAATGCCTTCGCGGAATGCGCCTCCACGGCACCGCGCGAGAGCAGGTCTTCTACCGGCGCCCGGTTGCGATTGCCCAATATCGTCGTCGCGTATCCTGCCTCGAGGATATTCTTGGCCATGCCGTGACCCATCAGTCCGACACCGATAAATCCTACCCGCATGCTGCTTCCTTCCGCGCCCTGTGCGAACCGCCCCTTGACCCTGCGTTATTTGACATAGTCGCGCCAATAATGCGCTTGTTGGAAGCCGAGCACGTCACATGTCTTGCGATTGGACAGCAGGGTTTCATACTCGCCCAACTCGCCACGCACCGGTACGTTGGGATAAAACCGACGCAGTAATTCCGCGGTCGGCAGATCGGACGAGGTATCGCCGCTCGCGGCATTGAACACCTGGAACCCGAGACCATCCTTTTCGATCGCCAGACGCGTGATCTCGCCTAAATCACGCGCGTCGATATAGCTCCAGGTGATGCGCTTGCGGAATCCTGGGTCGGCAAAGAATTTTGGAAAATTCTGATATTCATGCGGCTCGATCACATTGCCGATCCGCAGGGCATAAATGTCGGTCCCCGAGCGCAGCGCAAAGGCTTTCGCCGTACGTTCGTTGCACAGCTTCGATAAGGCGTAGCTGTCCATCGGGTCCACAGGATAGGCTTCATCGAGCGGAAGATAGACCGGATCTCGCGGTTCATTGGCAAAGACCAAGCCAAAAATGGTCTCGCTGGATGCGATAATCACTTTCTTGATTCCAAGCTTTACCGCGGCCTCGATCACATTATAGGTGCCCATCGTATTGATCCGAAAAACTTCGTTATCCGGTTTGATCATGATGCGCGGAATGGCCGCGAAATGCACAACGGCATCGATCGGCTCCGGTCGCAGCGACGGATCAAACTCATGCACCCCCGTATAGCTGGAAAGTGCGTTGAACACCTGCCCCTGATCCGTGATGTCGGTAATGAGGGTTCGCACCTCGGGGTGGTCGAGTGGCTTCGTATCGACATTTAGAACGCGGTATCCTTGCTTAACCAAATGCTGCACGGCATATTTGCCCGCTTTGCCGCTGCCACCCGTAAAGATAATCCGTTTCATTCAGTTCTCTCCGTATCGATTTACCCATCTGCCGACGCTATTCCGCCGACAGATGGCGGTCATTTAAACTTTAGAATTGATATTGATCGATATTGTCCGCCGTGAACACAAGCGGTTTGCTGAAAATGATCACCTTGTCGTTCACCTTATACGTGCCAAGTCCCGGCACGGTGAAGGTATCATCGGATTTCAGCGCATGATTTGCCGCCAAGCGTGCGACATACATCACGAGTTTACCTTCGCCGACTTCATCCCAAAGCGGGCTCGCCTTGATGATACCCTCTTTAACATATTGACGAATCGAATTTGGATCGCTGGCGCCGGTAACAAACACCTTACCCTGCCGCCCCAGTTTCTCAACAGCGGCCGCCGCGCCCACTTCGGCTGCACCATCCGGCGCGATAATGCCCGTGACCTGTGGATAAGCCTGCAAGATGTTCAACCCCGCCGAGAGCGATTGCGATGGGCTGGAATAGCCATACTGTGTGGTGACAATCTGCATGTTCGGATAGGTCTGCGCCATATAGGTCTTCACCGCCCCCAACCAGGCATTCTGGATTGCGGCATCCGGCGTGGAAGACAGAATTGCAATCTTTGCGTCCGGACCAGCATATTTCGCAATGGACTCAACCATCGCCTTGCCCATCTCCGGGTACGACGTGTTCTGGATAAAGAAATCCCGCGCTTCGGGTGCAACGTCGGAATCATAGCTGACCACGGCAATGCCCCGGCTCATCGCACGTTCCAGAGACGGTGCCAGCTCCGTCGGGTTGTTCGAGGTCGTCGTGATCACGTTGAATTTGCGTGCCGTAAGGCTGTTGATGATATCAACCTGCCCTTGCGCCGAAGCCGTGACCGGACCGGTATAGAGAAAGTCGATATTCGACACTTTCGCCGCCTCGATCGCGCCCTGCTCATTGGCCTTGAACACCGACAAGCCGATCAATTTCGGGACCATCGCAACCTTGATACGCTTGGTCGTATCATAGGTTGTCTGCGCATGCGCTGCCTGCGCCAAGCCGAGCAGGCTGGTGGTAACCAAAAAAGCGCGCATTAGTGACTTCATGTTTTTTCCTCTCTGATATTTTTTATTGTCATTCGTAGGCACGTAAGCGGTGAGCATCACTTAGGGCTTCGGCAAAGGAAGCTGCGGTCCGTGGCGCGCAAATACCCAACGCAATAGTGATCCGAAGCCAAATCCGCGATCGGAGAACAGATTTTTTATGGCGATCGAGGCCAACAGGATTCCGCCCGTCAGCATCGTCGTCTCCATGTCCGAAAAACCGGCGATCAGCATCCCTTGGCGCAAGATACCCAAGATCACAACCCCCAGCATAACGCCTAGAATGCCTCCCTCCCCGCCAAAAATACTAACCCCGCCAAGCACCACCATCGTAATCGCGGTCAGCAACAGGATATCGCCCATATCGGGACGTACCGCGTCGTAATAGGATGCCAGAACAACCCCCGCAAAAGCCGCGGTCAAACCACTGATTGCATAAGCCCGACGCTGGACCACCGGCACTGGAACACCCGCATAATGCGCGGCATCACGGTTATAGCCGACCATCACCACCCTGCGGCCAAACCCCGTCCGCGTCATGAGCACGGAAAAACCGACGGCCATGACAATAAAAATCAATAATTGTACCGGCAACCCGCCAGCCACGGCACCCGTGCCCAAAAAGCCGAACGCCGCACCAAATCCATAAGGCGGTGCGGCACCCGCCAGAGCGGTTGCAACGCTGGAATAGATGAAATTCGTTGCCAGCGTGGCGATCAAAGGCTCAACCCGCAGACGCGTGATGATGAGCCCATTCACCCATCCCAAACATCCGCCGATGA
This sequence comes from uncultured Pseudomonadota bacterium, assembly GCA_963737355.1. Classification (GTDB taxonomy): domain Bacteria; phylum Pseudomonadota; class Alphaproteobacteria; order Acetobacterales; family Acetobacteraceae; genus Acidocella. The sequence continues at coordinate 894,311 of CAVTSC010000003.1, forward strand.
CGATCGCAAGGCCCGTCGCGAGCCAGATATTGATGCCATAGGATTTGGCCAAAATGGCCATGATCACCGCTCCAAGACTGGCGATCGACCCTACCGAAAGGTCAATACCGCCGGTTAGAATCACGACCGACAGTCCCAACGCGACAAACCCAAATGGCAGGAATTCTTCCGTGATTGCCAGCGTACCACTCACGCCGTCGTAAAATCCTGGCGTGAAATAGCAAAATCCGGCAAACAACCCGATGAGGATCACGACCAAAGCGCGATCCCATGGCTGCGCGAAGTTAAAAATTTTCATCATTTGGAACTCCGGCGCGCGCCGAGTGTTACAGCGGCAAGAATCATCAAGCCTTCACCAGCGGAATACCAAATCGCCGGCACCTGAAGAAACACCAAGGCGGTGATCACCACACTGAGAAAAACACTCCCGATCACGGTGCCGGCGAGATTGCCGCGTCCGCCTGAAATCGCCGTACCGCCAATCAGAGCAATGGCGATAGACTGCAATTCCACATGATCGCCAGTGCCCGTCGTCGCCGTGGCCGATCCCGTATACGCCACGAAAACGAGCCCGGAGAAGGCTGCCAGCGCACCGGAAATCGTATAGACACAAGCCAAGGTCCGGCGCACCGGAATGCCGGCATTGTAGGCGGCGGATGCATTATTTCCGACCGCGAGGATGCTCCGCCCAAAGGCCATATGATTGAGCACGAACCAGGCGCCGGCGGTCACCGCAATGAGGGCGAGTACGGGCGTCGGCACCGGCAGGCCGGAAATCAAATTCCCATTGCCAAATTGAGAAAAGTCCTTGGATACCTGATCTACCTGCAGGCCGTTGGAATAAATAAAGGTAAGGCCGCCATAGAGACTATACGTGCCAAGCGTCGCGATAATCGGCGGAATTTTCAACCAGGCCACGAGCAACCCATTGAAACTGCCCAACACTGCGCCGAGCAGAACGCTCAACGGCAACGCTTCCAACACGGTCAGATTTGTAGTGGTCGAGAGCAGACCGAACACCATCGCGCTCAAGCCCAGCACCGCCGAAACGGAAAGGTCGATACCGCGCGTCATGATCACAAAAGTCTGACTGATCCCAACAAGTCCCAGAACCACCGAACTCAGCACCATGAATTCGATGTTGCTGAACGACATGAAACTCGGCCTGAAAATGCCGACGCCAAATACGACCAGCACGGTGGCGACCAGCAACGTGATTTCACGCAGTTCACGGCGCGATCTCGGTTTTGACCGTTGATTTTGGTTTTGTCTTGAGGTTTGCGCTGGCTGCGCCGGAGCGGAGAGGGAATTGCTCATCGCTCAGGCCGCATCCGCGCCAAGGAACGCCGCGCCAACCCGCGCGGCCGTAATCTCAGTGCCGCGCAGCTCCGCCGCAATCCGGCCGCCATAGATCGCAATTACCCGATCGCATAGCGCGATCAACTCCTCCAATTCCGAAGAAATAACAATAATCGCCATACCCTGCGCGGATAACTCCTCGATCAAGCGATAAATTTCATCCTTGGCGCCAACATCAACGCCCCGGGTCGGTTCATCCAGAATGGCGACCTTTGGGCGCGTGCTCATCCATTTACCAAACACCACTTTTTGCTGATTGCCGCCCGACAGTTGCCCGACAGGCTGCTCAATCCCCCGCGCTCGCACGCGATAGCGGGACACCGTATCCGCTGCGATCTCGACTTCCCGGCGCCGATTGAGCAGTCCGCCGAACTGCTGCAAGCCGCCGATTTGTCCGGCCGTTGCATTATCCCGGATCGACATCGGCAAAATCACACCATGCCGCGCCCGGTCTTCAGGCACATAGACCAGCCCGGCCTTGATAATATCCCCGATCGAAGCCGCCGAAATATCCCGACCGCAGAGCGCGACACTGCCAGCGGTTTTCTCCCTCAGGCCGCAAATCGTCTCGGCGATCTCGGTGCGTCCAGCGCCAATCAAGCCTGAAAATCCGAGAATCTCGCCAGGCCGGACGTCAAAATCAACATCCGAAAAAATAGGCGCATGCGCCAGCCCGCGAACAATCAGGGCAGGTTCTCCCTGAGCCTCGCGATGCGGACGCCGGCGGCTGAAGGAAACTTCACGGCCGACCATCGCGCGCACCAAGCGCGCCCGGTCGAACCCGTCTTGCGCCACCTCATCGGTGACCGCGCCATCGCGGAGCACGCTGATACGGCTGCTGATCTCCATCACCTCGTCCATGCGATGGCTAATGAAGCCTAGCGTACATCCCTGATCGCGCAAATGCTTGATGATATCGAAGAGAAATCCAACCTCGCGGCTTGTCAATGGCGAAGTTGGCTCATCAAACAGGATAATCCGGCAGCCTCTTAGCAATGCTTTTGCACATTCCACAAGCTGTTGCTGGGCAATGCTCAAATGCTTGGCATCGTCGCGGACATCGACCTCCAACCCTAAGCTGGCCAGTGCCTCCTGCGCCGTGGCGCGAATCGCCCGCCAGTCCACCCTTTCAGGAAAACGCCCGCGCTTTGGCAGCATCCCGAGATACATGTTTTCGGCGACACTCAACTCGGACATCAGCGCCGGCTCCTGCGGCACCAGATAGATCCCGGCAGCATGCGCGGTAGAGGGATTGCGCAAATCAACGCCAGATCCGTCCAGCGTAATGCCGCCAGAATCGGGCCGGTGTATTCCAGACAGGATACGAAAAAGCGTGGATTTTCCAGCGCCATTCTCACCCATCAGCGTGTGCACTTCGCCGGGATTCAGCGTCAGGCTAACGCCACGCAAAACCTTGTTCGCCAGAAAGCTCTTGTTTATCGCGGTGGCCGCCAGAACACCCGCCTTGCGGTTGATCGATTCCCGCGCGATTGACGCACGTGGCAAGTTCCTTGTTATTTCAATCAAAACGCGTTTCCTCGGCTTTCGTCCGCTTCTTTTTGTCGGGCGATGCAAATCCTTATAACACTGGTTGAAATGATAGCGCAACCAAAAAGGTTGATAGCGCTATCATTCTCCGCTATTGCTTTGAAACCTGGCGTCATTCAGGTTTCCGGAAGCTGAGAGCATCGTCATATGGACAAAACCGGTCCCGACTTCAGCCCACCGGATGGGCGGCGTTTGAGCCGCGGCGCCGTGACGCTGGCGGATGTCGCCGCACTCGCCGGTGTCGCGCCGATTACTGTTTCTCGCGCCCTGAACAATCCGGGCAGCGTCTCCAAGACATTACAGTCACGCATCCAGGCGGCGGTCGCAGCCCTTGGCTATGTTCCCAACCGCATGGCCGGCGCCCTCGCCTCGGCGAAGACCAAGATGATCCCGGTCATCGTGCCTTCGCTCTCGAATGTCGTTTTTGTCGAAGTCGTTGACGGCGTGCAGGAAGTGTTCACTGCTGGGGGCTATCAGCTCCTGCTCGGCACCACGGATTATGACCTCAAACGCGAGGCCGCCTTGGTCTCCGCTTTGCTCGGCTGGACACCGCCGGGCGTCATCATCGCCGGTCTGCGCCACCTCGCCGAGACCGTTACCCTCCTGAAAAACTCCGGACTGCCCGTGGTCGAGATCATGGAATATGGCGCGCGATGCATCGACATGAATGTCGGGCTGTCGCATTTCCGGGCCGGCGCGGAGATGGCCGAGCATCTCCTGGTGCGTGGATACCGGAAAATCGGCTACATCGGCGCCAGGTTGCGCGATGATTATCGTGCCCGGCAGCGCTATGAGGGCATGCACAGGCGGCTTCTGAAGGAAGATGGGGTCACGGATCGGGTGTTCGACTATCCCGCCGGTGCGGGGCAGGAGATGGGCTGGGATGCGATCCGGGAGGTCCTGGGCGCCCATCCCGAGCTCGACGCGCTGTTCTTCGCCAATGACGAGATGGCGGTTGGCGCCATCCTGCGGGCGCAACGCGACGGCATCGCCATTCCTGGCCGCGTCGCCATCGCCGGTTTCAATGGCCTGCCCGTGAGTGCCTTGGTTACCCCGGCCCTCACGACCATCGTCTCGCCACGTAAATTAATCGGCCGTCGCGCGGCGGAAATGTTGCTGGCGCGGATCTCGGGAACCGCCCTCGCCTCCCGGCGGATCAATGTCGGTCTGGAACTCGCCGCACGCCAAAGCACGTAACGCGTTAGCGCGCGGGGCACGCCGTCACGGTGGGACAGTCTGCGCCACCTTGGGCGGCACGACCGGCTTGGCGAGGAAGCCCGGGGCGGAGGTGTCTAACAGTGGGTCGAGCGCGGGTTTCAGCGCTTTTAAAAGTTGCACAGACATCGCGCTCGTGAACGTGAACGCAGCCGCCGGGGGGCCGGGCACATAGGCGGTTACCGTGCCAAAAAATCGGTCGCCCAGGAAGAACACGAAGGTCGCCGTGCGGTCCACCACCCGCTCGCCGCGCAGCCCCCCGCCGGGACCATAGATGTGATAGCGGTTATCGCCGCTGCCGGTCTTGCCACCCACCGGCAACGCGCTGCCATCCGCCGCCCGATACGCCCCGGCCACGAAATTGGCGGTACCATTGGCCACAACCCCGAGCAGCACCCGCCGCACCGTCGCCGCAACCGCCGGGTCGATCACCTGCTGCACATTCGGCCGGATGGCGAAATCGGTCTGATACGGCGTGCCATCCGCAAAATTGAGGCGCTCAAGGTCCACGGTCGGGATCTGCGCGCCGTTATTCAGGATAATCCCCATCAGGTCCGCCAGCGCATCCGGCCGGTCCCCCGAGGCACCGATCGCCGTGCCCAGCGAAGGCACGAGATGGTCGAACGGATAGCCCTGGCGCCGCCAATCCTGCCAGATGCTGTTGAAATCCGCCTGCTCAACCAGGGTCAGGATACGCACGTTCTGCTGAAACCGCTTATCCGGGCGGAACAGCCAGGCATAGGCTTGCTGGATCGCCGTCGGGCTCGCGGCGGCGACTTCATTCCAGTCGGCCTCGGGATGCGTCTGTAAATACGTAACCAACCAGATTTCAAGGGGATGAACGCCGGCGATATAGCCCTCGTCGTTAAGCGATAAGTTGCCAGAGCTGAACTGCTGAAAGAGGCTGGCCAACCGCTTATCGGTCAGCTCGGCAAATTCCGGTTTTGGCATATGCACCTGCAAAAACGCCGTCATCTCCGCCTGGCCGGCAGCAGGATGAACCGCAAGAAAGAGATCGGCGAGATGGCTGGCCAAGGGGCCGGTGCGACCGGCCAGGCGGTCGAGCGCCTGGGACGGTGTCAGGCCCCAATAATCCTTATAAAAACGATAGAGATAGCGGCGCCCTTCATGCTCGGAAAAACGCTGAAGATACGCCATGCGCGCGGGGTCTTGCGGATCGGTGAGCAGTGCTTTCTCATCGATGCCGCTCCGCGCGGCATAATAGGCGCTGACATCGCGCATGAGCCGGACAAAGGCGCAATTGATCGAATTCTCGAAGGCAAAGGTCACGGTCGGGACTAGGCTATCCTCCCAGGGCTCGAAATTACCGAAGGAATTTTCGCCGCCGCCCGTGAAAAACGTGGCGGGTGCCGCCGAATAGGTCCGCAACATGGCGGCATCGAGCATTGGCTGCAACGCGCGGTTGCTGGTGCCAGCAAAATACCCAGCAGCCCAGCGCGTAAGATTATCCGGCGCGTTTGCCGCGATCTGCTGCAATTGGCCAACGGGCAGCGCCGAGAGATTTTGGTGTAGCGCCACCATGATGTCGAGATAGGTGATCAGCGTGCGCAGCTTGGCGGTCGAGCCGAGCTGCAGTTTGGCACCGGAATTGATATCGAATGGCGTGTTCAGGCTGTCGGCATGGATGCGGACATAATTGGCATTGGCACCGCGCTCGTAGAGTACGAAACTCCAATTAATGCGTGCGGGGTTGTTACCGCTGCTCAGCATCAGTTTTCCCACCAGCCCCAAGGACTGGTCATAGTGCATATCGCCGAGGCGCGTGAGCATGGCGGTCACCCGCTGCTGCGCCGCCTCGTCAATGCTCGCATAGGCCGTGAGGTCGAAGCGGTCGAGGCTCCAAAGCGTCTGCACATGCAGCATCGAGATCAGCTCCGCTTGCAGCCATTCGGTGCCTTTATTGCCTACCGAAGCGGCCTGCGCCGGCGGCAAATTGCGAAACTGCAGCACAGTTGCGACCGCCGCATCGCGCAGACCGGAGGAAATGATGCCGGCTCTGGCCAATTGGCGCAGGTATTCATCGGTCAGCGTGGCCAACGCCGCGCGGTCCTGGATCAGGTAATAGGCGGGCCGTTGCCCAGCCAGGATCAGGCTCAAGACCTGGCGATAGACCTCCCCTTGGCGTGCCAGCGCGTGCGGCGTCAACGCCGGCTGTGTCAGCACCTGCTTCGCCTCGGTAAAATCCGTACCGAACCAGATCCACAGCGCCTCCGGGATGCCAATAACTTCGCCATAACCCGGGCTCGAGGCGAGCGGGGTCGAATTCAGATAGGTCACCAGAATCTCCCGGCGCGCCGCCATCGTATCCGGTCCCTGCTGGTAGGCGGCCGCCGCGGCGGTCACCATCTGGCGTAATTTTTCGTCAATTCCGCCGGTACGCCCCCCGGGAGAGTCGCTGAATTTCACGATCTGCGTCGCCAGCGTGCTGGCCCCACCGCGCTGCCAGCGATGGTTAATCAATCCGGCAACGCGCGCGATACTCGCCAACGCAAACCGATTCCAGGCAACCGCCGGATCGCGCCTTGGATTTTTCGGATCGAGCAGATCATGATCCTCGATGTAGATCAAGCTGTTCGCCACCAGCGGCGGCACGTCATCGAACTGATTGAAGACACGCTCCGGATAGCTCGCCACAAATAACGGCGTACCGCTGCGGTCGAACATCTGCAGGCCCGCACGCAGTTTTGGGGTATAGAGCGCGTAACCCCCATGGTCGACAAACCAATCGAGCCGGGGGGACCATTCCGCCTGACGCGTGATGGCATATTGCTGCCCCGCAAGCGAGGTGACTATCCCGGAAAGCTCCGCATAGCCCAACCGCAAATTGCGTGGCCCCTCTTGCGGAAAACGGATCGACGGGCTTGGCCCCGGCACGACGCGATAACTGATGCCGCGATCGAACCAGGTGAAGAAGCGCGCCTGCACATGAGAATTGCGCGCCTCGATCTGTGCGCCCCAGCCGAGCAAGCCCAGCACGGCAATCCAGGTGAGCCAGTACAGGACCCGGATTGCGCCAAATGCCATCGCACGAAACGAACGCACCACCCCACCGGCGCCCCGCTTGCCGTGGAGGAGTCGCGCTGACACCGCCTCGAGCATGGATTTTTCCTCTAAAGAGCGTCGCCTACCCTATCGAAATCTTCCAGACGGCCAAAACCCAATTTGCGTCCAGGCCGCTGTCCAGACATTTTTGCGCGCCAAACTGATCTCCAAAATAAGAACGAGACGTTTGATTTTTCAGTGATCGGCACAAAAGATTTATCTCTATCGCGTGCCTGTTGCGTAAAAGGCGCATTTTCACTTAGGCTGCCGGTATCGGCCTCACATCCCGGTCCCGCACCTTTCCCTGTTCCCCCGGCGATGCGCCGTCGAGCATGCTTTTAGCCCGAACGAGATCCGACCGCTCCGGCGCAACAAGGGAGGATAGCAGGATGGCCAACGCGAACGCTCAACCTGGTTTGCACAGACCGCGCACCGTCGCGCTGGTCGGCACCTATAGCAGCGGGAAGACGACGCTGTTCGAGGCATTGCTGGAAGCTGCCGGCATCCCGCGCCGGCATGGTGGGGAAACGCGACCACGAATCCCCAGTACAGAGACCCATCTCGCCCATTGCAGCTTCCTCGGCGATTCCTGGGCGCTGCTGGACTGTCCCGGCTCCATCGAATTCGCCTACGAGGTCACGTGCGCCCTCGCCGTCGTCGATCTCGCGATCATCGTGGCCGAGCCCGATCCGGCGCGCGCCATCGCCCTGCGCCCGGTCTTTTTCATGCTGGAGATGGCTCAGATTCCCTTCATCGTCTTCGTCAACAAAATCGACTCACTGGACTCCCCGCCCGATATGCTGCTCGCGGCATTGCAAGCCGAGGCCAACCTGAAACTGGTGCTGCGCCAATTGCCGATCCGCGAAGACGGCACGGTAACGGGCTATGTCGATCTGATCTCCGAGCGGGCCTATCGCTACCGGCGCAACTTGCCCTCTGAGCGCATCGGCCTCGATGCCGCCATCGCGCAGCGCGAACAGGCGGCGCATGATGCGCTGGTGGATACGCTCGCGGACCATGACGATGTGCTACTGGAAAAAGTCATCGAGGGCACCATCCCGCCGCCCGCGGAACTCTACCAGCACCTACAGAACGATCTGGCCGCAAGGAACCTCGCCGGCGTGATGTTCGGCGCGGCGGAGCACGCGCATGGTGTGCTGCGGCTCTGGAAGGCGCTGCGCCACGACGCGCCAGATCCCGTGATCACCGCCGCCCGGCACGGCATCGCAGCAGAGGGCCCAGCCCTCGCCCAGGTTTTCAAGACCAGCTATAGTGGCCAGGCGGGGAAACTCTCTTATGCGCGGATCTGGCGCGGGCCACTGCGCGACGGGGGCAATATCAACCACATGCGGATCGGCGGCATCTTGCGTTTTCCAGGCAACGAGCCGCAAAAAATCGCCGAGGCCGTGACGGGCGATCTCGTGGCCCTCGCCCGGCTGGATGAGACCGCGACTGGCGCCACCCTTGGCGAGGGTCAAGTGCCGCTCCCCTTTCCCGCCCCGCCTGCCCCCGTCTATGCCCTGGCTGTCGCCGCGCCGGACCGCAAGGATGACGTCAGGCTCTCCGCGGCGTTGCAGAAACTCCTGGAAGAAGATCCTTCGCTCAGCCTGGTCCGCGACGCGGAGACCGGGGACACGCTGCTGACCGGCCAGGGCGAAATTCACCTCAGCCGGGCGGTGGAACGGCTCACCACGGGCTGGGGGGTCGCCGTCAACGCCGCAAAGCCACGGATCCGGTTCAAGGAGACCATCCGCAGAGCGGTGCATGAGCATGCCAGGCTGAAGCGCCAGACCGGCGGCCACGGACAGTTTGCGGATGTGAAACTCTTTATCGAACCCCGGGCGCGCGGGGCTGGCTTCCTGTTCACGGACCGCATCGTCGGCGGCGCGGTGCCCAGGCAATATATCCCGGCCGTGGCCGCCGCCGCCGAGGAGGCCATGCAAAAAGGCCCCTATGGCTATCCCGTGGTGGATATCAGCGTCACCCTTGTCGACGGCACGTTCCACGCCGTGGACAGCTCTGACATGGCCTTCCGTTCCGCAACCCGCGCCGGCATCACCGAAGCCCTCGCCAAGGGCGACCCGATGCTGCTTGAGCCGATCCATCAGGTGACGGTCAGCGCGCCCAACCGGTTCACCGCGAATGTGCAGCGCCTGCTCACCGGAAGGCGCGCGCAGATCCTCGGCTACGGGGAAAAGCCCGGCTGGCCCGACTGGGACAATACCGAGGCCTTCGTCCCGGAGACCGAACTGCACCGGATGATCCTCGATCTACGCTCGCAGACCTCCGGGTTGGGGACCTTCATCCATCATTTCAACCATCTGGCCGAAGCCCCCGCCCAACTCGCCGAGCGGATTGCGCAAGGAGTTGCCGCTTCCCGCTAGAACGATATTCAGACCTGCAGATCCGCGGTTGCGGACCGGCGCCACAGATCGATGCCCCCCTCGGTTGCGTATTCATTGATCTCCGCCAGCTCCTCGGCTGAGAAATCAATGTTGTTGAGCGCATCCAGCGAATTATCCAACTGCGCCACCGTGCGTGCACCGATCAGCGCGGAGGTTACCCGCCGGTCGCGCAACACCCAGGCGATGGCCATCTGCGCCAGGGTCTGGCCGCGCCGCTGTGCGATCGCATTGAGCGCGCGCACCCGCCCGAGATTCTCCTCGCTCAGCATGGCCTCGCGGAACGACCCGCCCCGCGCCGCGCGCGCATCCGTGGGGACCCCTTGCAGATATTTATCCGTCAACATTCCCTGTGCCAGCGGCGAAAACGCGATGCATCCAATGCCTAAGGTCTCCAGCGTGTCCAGCAATTCATCCTCTACCCAGCGGTTGAGCATGGAATAAGAGGGCTGATGAATCAGGCAAGGCGTCCCCAGATCCCGCAAAATCGCCGCGGCGCGCCGGGTCAAAGCGGGCGAATAGGACGAGATACCGACATAGAGCGCCTTGCCCTGACGCACCGCGCGATCGAGCGCGCCCATTGTCTCTTCAAGCGGCGTCGTCGGATCGACACGGTGCGAATAAAAGATATCCACATAATCGAGCCCCATCCGCTGCAAGCTCTGGTCGAGACTCGCCGTCAGATATTTACGCGAGCCCCCGACGCCATACGGCCCCGGCCACATATCATAGCCTGCCTTCGTGGAGATCACGATCTCATCACGATATTTCGTAAAATCCTTCGTCAGGATACGGCCAAAATTCTCTTCGGCCGCGCCGTAAGGCGGCCCGTAATTATTGGCGAGATCAAAATGCGTCACGCCACGGTCGAAAGCGCGCCGGACGATGGCACGGCATGTGTCAAAATGCGAGTCATCGCCAAAATTTTGCCACAACCCGAGTGAAATGGCCGGCAAATCAAGCCCCGACGCGCCACAACGCCGGTAAGCATGCTGCGAATAGCGTGCGGCTTCCGGTTGGTAATGCATTTTGGATCCCCCTTTGATTTTGATCGGCTGACAAGACAGAGCCACAGGAACCCGCGGCACCGAAGATGATACCGGCATCGTGACAAAATTTATGTACGTGAGCAAGTCATCGGCGGCCGCAAGGCCGCCGCATTGGCCGCCCCGCTGGCCTCAGCCGCCTTGCACCCGGTTTGTCGCTCTGGGCAGATCCGTGGCCAGAGCGTGACAAGAACATGACAACGACTCAAACTTGTTTGAAGTTAAATGCCATCGGGCTAAACATATGCGATATTCACGGGACATCCGACATTCATCGTGAAATGCCTATGCATGCGCTCATAACGTGTTAGGAGGACAGAATGGCCGAAGCCGCAAAAGCCGAGACGGAGACGATCATGGAAAACATCTCTGCTGCAAGAGAAAATTTATCTCCCGCCCGAATCGTTAAATCACAAAAGCAAAATGCCGCACTCTTCACCGAGGTGAACGAGTTACTGCTTAAAACCGCCCGCGCCATCTGGGAAAACCAGACAGAGATGTTCCGCGCCCAAGCCCAGCATGCCAGCAAAAATATCGCAGCTTTGAAGGCCGGGGAGCCTCCAACAGCAGCCATCTCAGCCTATTGCGATCAACTACATGACCGGACGGATCACTTGGTTGCGCATATGCGCAAGACCAACGATCTGATTCTTGATGCCGGTTGGCAGCTTCTTGGGATTTATACAAGTGTTTTCCGGAAAGCCGCACAGGACGTCCAGGCACCGGAGGCGTTTGGCCGTAGCGCCAGAGCTTAAATACGGACCATGCCGCGCGGCCATCCACCGGAGATCCGCGCGGCGAACGCCAATCCCGACGTCGCGATTTAGGCGCTCACATACAACTTCGCGCTTTCGGTCAGCTTCTCAAGGCAATAAGCGCGCGTCATGTTGAGCATCCGATAGGACATCGTCTCGGCGCCCCTTTCAGGCAATATCATGGACTTCGCAACCAGGCTCGCGATCGCATCAATAACCTGGCTGGTATCGCGACCATCCGCCCCGGCGACGGCCAAAGCGGCGTCAAATGCAAACCCACCCGAAAAGACGCAAAGCCGGTCGAGCACAATCCGTTCACACACGGTCAAGCGCGCGTAGCTCCAGTCCAGGACCACGCGGAATGTCTGATGCCGCGGTAATGCCGTACGCCGCCCATTGCGGAGCAGGTCGAAGCGATTGACCAGGAGCGCGGCAATCCCACGGATTCCATAGGCGTCCACGCGGTTCGCCGCCAACGTGATCGCCAGCGGGATACCGTCCAGTTTCCGACAAATATCCGCCACGACCGGTGCATCCGCATCGCCGAACTGGAAGCCGTCCGCTTGCGCGGCTGCATGTACAAAAAGCTGCACCGCCGGAAAAGTCAGCGCTTCCATAGCCGTAAGCTCCGCGGTCACAGGCGGGCTGGCCAAAGGATGCATGCGACAAATGCTCTCACCCTCGACGCGTAAGGTCTCCCTGCTTGCCGCCAGGATATAAACATTCGGTGCGGCGGCAAAAATGCGCTCCGATAAAGCCGAGACGATCTCGATCACATGCTCGCAATTATCGAAAATCAGGAGCATCCGCCTGGCCTGAAGGTATTCAATCAGGCCGCGCAGCGGGTTCTCGGGATTGAGCGTGATACCGAGCGCCGTTGCCAGCGCGCCAATGGCCTCAGCATCGCCGAATGGCGCCAGATCGACGAAGCAGACCGCGTCGTCGAACTGTGCCAGCATGCGATGGGCCACCGCGACGGCAACCATCGTCTTGCCGACGCCGCCGGGCCCAACGAGCGTGACAAAGCGTCGGGCAGTCAATTGCGTCGAGACCTCCGCGACAACCTCGCCCCGTCCGACCATGTGCATTGGGCAGGCAGGAAGCCGCACGGCCAGCGCGGCATCGAAGAGCGGGGCGGGCAGACGGCCGGCAGCCGATACAACCGGCGTCACAAAACAATAGCCGCGACCAGGAACGTTGCTCACATAGCGCGCACCTGCCTTGCCATCCTCCAACGCCTTGCGCAGGCTTGCGATATTGACGCGCAGGTTAAACTCCTCGACCGTCACGCCGGGCCAGACACGCTTGATGAGATCCGCTTTCGCGACGACTTCACCAGCCCGTTCCACCAGGGCCATCAGTATGTCCATCGCGCGCCCGCCGAGTGGTACCGGCATGCCGGCGCGCTCCAGCCGCCGCTCTCCTGGCCAGAAGCGAAACGGACCAAACGCTACGGCGTTTTCCTCGATCCGCTCGGCATGGGCGAGATTCTGAATGCCGGCACCGTTTCCCCGCAGGCGGATGATTTCGGCGCTCATGGCCCTGCCCCGTCCGCCGGCAAAACACGTGCTCGACCCAATGTCGCTTCGTGGCTCCATGCATCAGCAAGGTACAAAATCGTAGGTTTTTTCGGCACTTCGCCTGGTCTCCTATCCCACAATCGAGACTAATGCGGCAGCGTGGCTAAAAACCATTATGCAGGGGGCGAATTTCTCGGCACATGCGTAAGCCGCTCTTGGCCATAAGCCGCACCAGGCTCGACGAAATGGATAAGCCGTCTAATACTTTAGTTTAGAATGCCGAAATCTGGCTGGGTCCGGAACGGACGATACACATTCTCCAATGCACATTTCTAGAGCTACCGCGCCGCCGCGGCGCGGTACCCCAGCCTTACACCAAAGCACTAGAAACCCTGTCCCGCCCGGCAAGCCAGATACCGCCAACGTGTGAAAGGTCTGACATATGTCAGTGCTCCAACGTCTTTGCGCATAATGGTTTTAGGCAGTTCCCCAGACTAACCTTTAGCATCGGGAAGGAGGACAACATGCCAACAATTTGTTTTAGCTCAATTGTCGATAACATTTCATCAGTCCGCGAAGCAGCAGCCAAGCTGTCGGAACAGCGGATCCTGCCACGCGGCAGCACATACCCGGGCTGGAGGTAATATTATGAGCGCCGACATCATCGACTTCCGCGCGTGGTGCCGCGAACACAAAGCACCGGAGACGACCGCCATCAGCATCCCGCTTCTGCTGCCGACTTGGCCCTGGGGCTGGCTGCAGCCCGTGCTCCTGGAGTTAAGTGTCGGCACGACGTCCAGTGAGGGCGCCCCGTGCGGCAGGCTTGCCAGTCAAGGCAATCCTGGTACGCCGGCTGCACAAGACATCTGGCACAGCAATACCGTTAGAAGCCATCGTGGCACGGCCGCCGCGGCAAGGAGGCTGCAATTGGTGCCCTTGCCACGAGCGGCAGAGGATTAATCCCGATACATCCTCGGGCCGGGCCCTCATTCCCATCAGGAAAGACGCCATCCTCATCACACCATAACGGGTGTGGAAGGGATGACGTCTTCGCCTGCCTCAAACGCCTTGCGCCCTAGACCCCATGTCCGCTGCGTGATCGGCGGCCCGCCCTCATCATGTACAGTGTCGAGGGTTGTGCCGAATGGCCGGCACAGAGCCTCATACATGGAGGGCGGACCTGATGGACAATATCACGTTTGTTGGCTTGGATGTGCATAAGGCGACGGTATGCGTGTCGGTGGCTGAGAGCGGCCGTAGCGGCGAAGTGCGGCAGATCGGTGTCTTTGAGAACCGCCCGGAGGTTCTGAGCCGGATGGCCACTCGGCTCGGCAAGAATGGTCGGCGGCTTAGCTTTTGCTATGAAGCGGGGCCCTGTGGTTACGGCCTGCAGCGCCTGCTGACTGATGCTGGGCACGAGTGCGTGGTGGTTGCGCCATCGTTGATCCCGATCAAGGCAGGCGACCGGGTAAAGACGGATCGCCGCGACGCGACGATGCTGGCGAAGCTGCATCGGGCCGGCGAACTAACCGCGATCTGGGTTCCCGATCACGCCCATGAGGCAATGCGCGATCTGTTGCGGGCGCGGGCGACCGCGGTTGGCATGCTGAGCAAGGCGCGGCAGCATCTGCAAGGCTTCCTGCTGCGCCATGAGCGGGTCTATCATGGGCCGCGCGCCTGGACCCTGGCCTATCGGCGCTGGCTGACGACGGTGCGGTTCGAGCATCCGGCGCAGCAGATCGTCCTGCAGGATTATATCCATGCTGTGCAGGACGCAGAGACCCGACGCGATCGGCTGACAGATCAGATTGAGGAGTTGCTGCCGAGCTGGTCGATGGCACCGGTTGTGGCCGCGCTGCAGGCGATGCGTGGGGTTGCCCTCGTGGCCGCGGTGACCGTTGTGGCCGAAGTCGGTGACTTTCGCCGCTTCGCCAATCCGCGTCAGCTGATGGCCTATCTCGGCCTGGTGCCGAGCGAGCACTCGTCAGGCGGTAGCGTCCGCCGCGGCGGCATCACCAAAGCCGGCAATGCGCTGGCCCGGCGCGTGCTGATTGAGGGGGCCTGGACATACCGGATGTCGGCGCGTGTCAGCCGAACGATCAACCGCCGTCTTGAGCCGCTATCCGCTGAGATCCGCGATATTGCTTGGAAAGCGCAGGTTCGACTGTGCGCGAGATATCGCCGTCTGGTCGCCTCCGGCAAGGCAAAGGTCGTGGTCACAACGGCCATTGCCCGCGAAATGGTCGGCTTCATTTGGGCGATCGCCCGCATCGCGCAACCCAAGCTCACTTGAGAGCTGCTGAACGAGACGGAGGAAAAGACCCACCAAACAAATCTGGTGCGCAGGGCTGGAGGCAGGGCCGCGGTGGGGAATCCTCCAGCCCTCCTATGAGCCAATCCCAGGACTGATGCTCGCAACTAGACTGAGGCAGCCCCGAGACGGAACCACGGTCATGCGGTAGCCAACCCGCGCATGAGAGCTTGTTCAACCGGCGTCTTCGGGTCCTGTCTCCTGCCTTGCGCATCTCTATAGCCTCGCCCGGTCATCCGCTGACGCGGAACGAATAATCACGACCGAACCCTTGAATGCGGACATGAGAGGAGGGTGTCGGACTTACGGCTTGGCGTGCGCTCTGTACTGGGGTTAGAATCATCACGTTGGTTTTCCTAATTGCCTGGATGTTGCATGACCAATTTCCGCCCGACGGATCGTCTGACCGGTTTTTTGTTGCCACCGTCGATCGACGAGTGGCTACCTGAGCGGCATCTGGCCCGGTTTGTGGTGGAGGTGATTGAGGGGCTCGACCTGACGGCGCTGAGCAAAAGTTATCGTGGCACTGGCTCGGCCAGCTACCACCCAGCGCCGCTCCTTGGCCTTCTGGTTTATGGCTACGCGACCGGCGTGTTTTCCAGCCGCAAGCTGGAACGGGCGACTTACGATTCGGTGGCGTTCCGCTTCATTGCGGCGAATGACCATCCTGACCACGACACCATTGCCACGTTCCGGCGTCGTTTTCTGCCCCAGATCGCGGCGCTGTTCGTTCAGGTACTGAGCCTGGCACGCGAAATGGGGGTGCTGAAGCTGGGGACAGTGGCGCTGGATGGGACCAAAATTCACGCCAACGCGAGCCGTCACAAAGCATTGTCGTATGAGCGCGCGGGTAAGATTGAGGTGCAACTGAAGGCCGAGGTGGCCGAACTCATGGCCAAAGCCGAAGCGGCGGATCAGGCTGACATTCCCGACGGGATGTCGATCCCGGAAGAGTTGTCGCGGCGGGAGGATCGCCTGGAGAAGCTGGCGGCGGCTCGCGTGAAGATCGAGGCGCGCGCCAGGGAGCGTTTTGTGCGTGAGCAAGCGGAACACGAGGCGAAGCTCAAGGCGCGCGAGGCCAAGACCAAGACCACGGGCAAGAAGCCTGGCGGCAAGCCGCCCGCGCCACCGGCCGAGGGGCCGCTGCCTACGGATCAGATCAATCTGACGGACGAAGACTCCCGCATCATGCCGATGGCCGCCGGCGGTTTCGAGCAGTGCTACAACGCCCAGGCGGCGGTGGCGGCGGACAGCCTGTTGGTGGTCGCGGTGGATGTGGTGCAGGCGCCCAACGACAAGCAGCAGATTGAACCGATGCTGGAGCAAATCAGCGCCTTGCCTGATGCCTTGGGTAAAGCGGAAACATTGTTGGCGGATACGGGCTATTTCAGCGCGGGGAACGTGACCGCATGCATGGCGGCCGGGATTGAGCCGCTGATCGCGATGGGCCGGCAACCGCATCACCCACCGTTGAGCGAACGTTTCGCCCAGGCGTCGAAAGCACCGCAGAACCCAACGCCGGTGCAAGCCATGGCGCACCGGCTGAACACGCCGCAGGGACGGAAACTCTATGCATTGCGTAAGCAGATTCCTGAGCCTGTGTTTGGCATCGTCAAATCTGTCATGGGCTTCCGGCAATTCATGCTGCGAGGAATCGATAACGTCCGGAGCGAGTGGAACCTCGTGACCATGGCTTGGAACGTGAAACGGATGTTCATCCTCTCCACCCACCAATGAGGCGAATAGGATGGTTTTTCCATCGGCCCAGGCGCAACCAAGACAAAACCAAGCCGTTGTACCCACCGCCATGGCCAAACAGGCCGGCCAGCTGAAACTGACGCAACGCGCGCCTACCCGTACAGGCGCGCATTATTAGTCAACGAAAAACCAGAGTCCGACACCCTCCTAGCGCTGGCCGGTCGTGACCTGCGCGAACAGGTTCGGATATTCCCGCGGCTGGGACCGCCAATATTGCTTCGGTGCGACCACCTGGGCGCCCAGCTTGGCGGCAGCATGCCAGGGCCAGTGCGGATCGTATAAAATGGCACGGGCCAGCGCGATCGCATCGGCCTCGCCATCGGCAATCACCGCCTCAGCCTGCTCCGGTTCGGTGATCAGGCCGACGGCGATGGTCGGCAGGCCTGTCTCTGCCTTCAAGCGCGTGGCCAGATGCACCTGATAGCCGGGTGCGAGTGGGATGTTTTGCCGCGGTGAAACACCGCCGCTGCTGACATGCAACGCAGCACAGCCACGTTCGCGCAAGGCCCGCGCGAAGGCGACCGTCTGTTCGAGATCCCAACCGCCTTCCGCCCAATCTGTCGCGGAAACCCGTACCCAAACCGGCCGTTCGGCGGGGAACGCCGCCCGCACCGCGTCAAAAATCTCCAGGGGGAAGCGCATGCGCCCTTCCAGGCTGCCGCCATATTCGTCCTCGCGCTGATTGGCCAGGGGCGAGAGGAACTGATGCAGCAGATAGCCGTGCGCTGCATGAATTTCGATTCCATCGAACCCCAGCCGCGCCGCACGCATGGCCGCCGCGACGAAATCCGCCCGCACCTTGTCCAGCCCTGCCCGGTCGAGGGCAATGGGCTGCACCTCGCCATCGCCATGCGGCACAGCGGACGGGGCGACGGTTTGCCACCCCCCGGTTGCCTCCGGGCGGATTTGCGCGCCCCCCTCCCAGGGAACATGGCTCGACGCCTTGCGCCCGGCATGGCCCAACTGCACGGCCGTGCGGATCGGCGAATGCGCCCGGATCGCCTTGAGGACCCGCGCCAAGGCATGCTCGTTGTCGTCTGAATACAGGCCGATATCGGCCGGAGAAATGCGCCCCTCGGCGGACACGGCGGTTGCTTCCACAATCAACAATCCGGCGCCGGAGAGCGCTAACTGCCCCAGATGAATCATGTGCCAGTCCTGCGCATTGCCGTCGATCGCGGAGTATTGGCACATCGGCGCAATCACGATCCGATTGGCGATATCGAGGGTCCCGAGGGTAAACGGCGTGAATAACTGGCTCATATGCACCTTGTTTAATTTACTACCCCGCAGAGGTATGACCAATGCGGATCACTGCAAGGGCTTCATACGGGCTTCAGCCGTGCGAGGGTTGCATTTTGCGGCCTTGCTCCGTAGCGTCCCAGCCATGCCTATGCTGCCGATACAATCACTTGCCCCCCGCCACGCGGCCGCCTCCGGCGCTCAGCACACCATCCGGCGGACATACCGTTGACCCCGTCTTCCTTGCGGATCGAAACCCGGACCGGCAACCAGATCATGCCCTTGCTGCGCGAACTCGCTTCCCTGCGCACCCGCGTCTTCCGGGAATGGCCGTACCTCTATGACGGGGATGAGAGCTACGAATCGGAATATTTGCAGGCCTATGCACGCAGCGCGCGCGCCATGCTGGCCGTTGCCTATGACGGCGAGACCGTGATCGGCGCCTCCACCTGCATGCCGATGACCGATGCCAGCACGGACGTGCAGGCTCCGCTCGCCGCGATCGGGTTAGACCCGCAGTGCTTCTTCTATTTCGGTGAATCCGTCCTGCTCTCCGCCTATCGTGGCAATGGGCTTGGTGTCCGCTTCTTCACCGCCCGCGAGGCGCATGCTTTGGCCGACGGCGTTTGCGACCACGCCCTTTTCTATGCCGTGCGCCGCGCTCCGGACCATCCCGCCCGCCCCGCCGATGCCACCTCGCTGGAATCCTTCTGGGCGCATCGCGGCTTCAGCCGGGCACCGGGCGTGAGTTGCACCATGCGCTGGAAGGAGATCGGCCAAGCGGAAGAGAGCGTGAACACGCTGGATGCCTGGGTCAAGCCGCTCAAGGGCACGTCGATCTTCGCGAGTGCCGCACCATGAGCACGGACACGGCCCCGCTGCGCCTCGGCCTGCTGCAATACGCCGTCACCCGGATCGACAGCCTGGAGCATTTCGCGCAGCGCTTCGACGCCCTGGTCGCGGAGGGTGCCGGCGGCGCCGAACTGCTGGTCATGCCCGAATATGCCTGCATGGAAATCGCCTCAGCCCTGACGGGTGAACCGGCCCCGGTGGCGGAGCTCAATGCCATCTGCGCGCATAGCGAGCGAATCCTCGCCATTTTTCGTGAAACGGCAATGCGCCATAAAGTGTGGCTGCAACCCGGCACGGTGCCGTTCCGCGATATCGATGGTGAGGTACATAATCGCGCGCCGCTGATCACCCCGGCGGGCGAAATCGCCTTCCAGGACAAGCATGTGATGACCCGCTTTGAAGCGGAATCCTGGGGCGTGCGCGCCGGCCTGCCGCCTAGCGTGTTCGAAACCCCTTGGGGACGGATCGGGATCGCGATCTGCTATGACAGCGAATTCCCCACGCTCACACGCGCACAGGTCGAGGCCGGCGCTTGGCTCATCCTGGTGCCCACCTGCACCGACACGCTGCACGGCTTCAACCGCGTGCGGCTATCCGCCCGCGCCCGGGCGCTCGAAAACCAATGCTTCGTCGCCGTCGCCCCCACCGTGGGCGATGCCCCCTGGCTGGCGACGTTGGATGCCAATCGCGGCCGCGCGGGCGTTTACGGCCCCGTCGATCGCGGCTTTCCCGATGACGGCGTGATCGTCCAGGGCGAAGCCGATACCGGCGGCTGGGTCTTCGCGACCCTGGATCGCCATTGCCTCGATGCCGTGCGCAACAACGGCGCGGTCAAAAACCACCAGGATTGGCCGGCGCTGCCACCATCCTGCCGCGTTGTGCACCTTACTCCCTGAACCAAAGGAATTCCCAATAATGTCCGCCGAAACCGCACGCCGCCTGATCGAAGCCTATTACGCCGCTTTCAACGCGGGCGACCGGGATGCCTTCCTCGCTTTGCTGACCGATGACGTGGAGCATGCGATCAACCAGGGGGGCGTCGAGACCGGTAAGCCGGCGTTCAGCCGTTTCCTGGACCATATGGATGCCTGCTACAGCGAACAGATCAAGGACATCGTGGTGCTGACTGAGCCTACGGGCACCAGGGCTGCCGCTGAATTCATGGTCCATGGCCGCTACCTGAAAACCGATTCCGGCCTGCCGCCCGCAACGGGCCAAAGCTACATCCTGCCGGCAGGCGCGTTCTTCACCCTGCGCCATGGCAAAATCGCCCGCATTTCCAATTACTACAATCTGCCGGATTGGACCCGTCAGGTCGAAGCTAAATAAAGGCCCCCGATTTAGCGCGCGAAAGCGCGCTAAACGAGGAAACGCGACGTTTAAGAGAGGGACAACAACCGGAACCCGGACGTCTCCTTCAAAAGCTCCCTTGCGCTCTCCCCGGTCATCGCCATGCCAAAATAATGGCCCTGGCCATATTCACACCCCTTGGACACAAGAAACGCTTGCAGCGCCGGATTTTCGATACCTTCCGCCACCGTCGGCAAGTTCAGGTTATGGGTCAGGCTGAGAATGGCATCGACAATCATTTCGCTATCGCGATTATCCTGCATGGATTGAACAAAGGAGCGATCGATCTTGATCTTGTCGAATTTGAGCTCCCGAAGGTGATAGAGGCTTGAATAACCGGTCCCGAAATCATCCAGGCAGATAGTGATCCCAACCCCTTGCAACGTCGCCAGGATCACCTTTGCCGTTTCGATATCGCTGACCAACGCGCTCTCGGTGATCTCAACTTCCAAACGCGCCGGGGCAAGTCCTTCCTGCGACAGGATCGTCAAAATCCGGCTTGGCAGTCGCTCGTCCTTCAATTCGGACGGTGAAAAATTGACCGAAACGCGGATATCCTCAGGCCATTGCCTGGCATCGCGACAGGCCTGACGCAGGATCGATGTCGTCAGCTTCGTCATCAAGCCGAGTTGCTCCACGATGGGGATGAAAACATCCGGCGGAATAAATCCCTGCGTGGGATGGTTCCAACGCGCAAGTGCCTCAAACCCGCGAATGCGATTCTTTCCGATGTCGACCAGCGGCTGATAATAAGGCTGGATTTTTTCTTCCGAGATCGCCTTGATCAGGTCTTTTTCGATGGCCTCCTGCGCGCGCATCTCATCGTCCATGCTCTGGTCGAAGAAGCGGAACGTATACTTGCCGCCCTGCTTTGCGCGGTACATCGCGATATCGGCCGCGCGCAGCAAACTGCCCACATCCACGGCGTCGCCCCGGTAGGACGCGATCCCGATGCTCGCACCGATCTCAACCTTGCCATTGCCCAAATGGATCGGTTGCCGAATCTCGTTGAGCACCCTTGCCGCGAGGCGTTTTGTCCCATCCAGATGTTCCTGCGCATCCGCTTCACCCTCGGCGATGATTGCGAACTCATCCCCCCCCAACCGGGCCACCCTGTCATTTTTACGCAAGGTGGCTTCGAGGCGCCGCGCCACTTCGCATAACACGGTGTCACCGGCATGGTGCCCCTGCAGGTCGTTGATCTTTTTGAAGTCGTCAAGATCGATCAATAGCACCGAACACGCGACATCACCGCTCCGTCCCCGGTTAAGTGCTGCCTGCAGATCGGCTGAGAAAACCCGCCGATTGGGCAGCCCCGTCAGCGCGTCATGACGCGCCAGCATCCGCGCCTGCTCCTCCGCCAATTGCGTCTTCTCATGCGCCTGCTCGAGCGCCAGCGTCTGTTCCTGGGCCACCCGTGTCGCCTCTTTCGCCTGTTCCAGCGCTTTCTCGATCAGCTCGGTCGCATGTTTCTGCGCGGTGATGTCGCGCAGATTGACGATAATTCCTTGAATGGCGCGATCAGCGCGTTGATCATTAAGCGTGATCTCAAACCATTGCGGCATGGACTCGCTCGCCGCAGGGAATTCCGCACGCACTGGCTTTCCAGGGTCGTTCAACGCCGTCCCCAGCAGCGCACAGGCGCCGCCACGGGCCGAGGGCGCGAGCAGGGAAAGAAAATCCGCACCAACCGAGAACGTGCTGCCCGCCGCAAAGCAGTTCATGGTACTGCCGAGATACATCACGGTCCAGTGTCGATCGACAATCGCGATCAGGTCGGCCGAGTTTCGGAGCAAGGCGTCAATACGCCGTTTGCTCTCATTGGCGATAAAAGCCGCCCAAGCGCGCCGCTTCGCACGCCGATCGATAACGGCGAGGCCGAGACCGATCAGCAGGATGGTGCCGCTGGTGCCCGCGACCCCCGCTGCCAGCGCCGTCGCCGACAGGCCGGGTGCCACCGCGCTTTCGCCGGTCACCGGGCCGCACATAAACGCCGCCATTCCCGTAAAATGCATCGCGACGACGGCCCCCCCCATCAGCAACGCGCTCAGCAGTTTTAGGGCGAAATGGGCCACCCTGTGGGCGAGCAACAAGGCGACCACGCAAGCGACGATAGCTATCAAGACAGACAAGGCAACCAGTTTCAGGTCGTAATGCGCGACCGCCGGCATAATGAGTGCGGCCATTCCAATATAATGCATCGCCGCAACGCCCAGCCCCATGATGGCGCCGCCCAAGAAAAACCGCCGCGACGTCCCTTGATGCCAAAAAATCGTATAAAATCCGACAATCGCGACCAGCACGGCAATGCACAGCGAAAAAGCGGTGAGTGGTAGGTCGTAGGCGACCGCAAATGGCAGTTCGAGGGCGATCATCGCCACGAAATGCATCGACCAGATCCCCCCACCCATCGCGATGCCGGCGGCCAACAGCCAGGCCAACCGCGCTTGTCCGGTCGCAGCCTTGATCCGCCCGGCGAGTTCTAATGAGACAAAGGACGCCAGCACGGCAAGCGTAAAGGATAACACCACCAAAGCAGCGTTATGTGGGTGGAAAAACGTCGCAAAAAGCATTTTTGCAAACCTTTTGATCGTCGCCGTGAAAGATTCTCGAACGATCCGCCCGAAATTTTTCTGACCCGGTCGCTCAAGAATGCGACACTATGCCGAATATCATTAATGAATCGTTATGTCTAACAATATAACGCCGGCCCTGTGTCGGCCCGTTATGGTTAACCGCGGCAACTGAACGCATGTTAGCACCGGGTCAGCCGGCCTGTCGCTCCTGCCAATCCCGAACCTCCAGGCAGAGCGAGACGGCGACGGGCACGCCCCGCCTTTCGTCGGACGATCAAGCGGTCGGTTTCGTTTTGATTGTAGACCATCCACAGGATTGGGGATAAGTCTGTGGGCTTCCCGTGTATTCGGTGCTATTTTTTAGGTTTCGCCTCGCTGGGCTTTAGTTTTAAAGCCCAGCACCGCAACAATGCGTGTAAGGCGGCATCCCTCAAGGCTCAAAGCGGCCTGGGAGGGGGTGGATTCAAGGGGCCGTTCGCTTCACGCGGCGTTAGATCAACCCCAAAACCGTTAACCTCGTTGGGTGGCCCCTAGCTCCAGTGCTGCTGGCTCATCGCATTATCGTGCATCTGCTGCATTTGCACTTTCTTCTGGTGCTTGGCGATTTCGTGTCCGGCGATACAGCCGCTGATGGCGCCAAGCACGGCGTGATGCCCGGCATAATGGCCCACGACAGCCCCGGCGGCCGCCCCCGAGACGCAGCCGGCGGCATCAGCCCGGCCGGTGGTTGCCGCACCCAGCCCAAGCCCAAGTGCAATCATAAGCGCAAAAGATCCAATTTTCATTTAGTCACCCAAGTCATTGAAGAGAGCTCTCGTATAGCGCAGGTCGTGCCGTCCGGCCATTCGCACGCGCCCCCTCGCCGTATCGCTTCCGCTTTGCTACAGATTTTCAGCGAACTTGCCTGAATTGCCGTGGAGACCAGAATGCCCGTGCAGCTTGCACTATTTCCCGAGGTGGTGGTCCTCACCCGCTTGCGCCCGGAGCTGAACGAGCTGTGCTTCTACCAACTCGAAATCCAGCCCGACCTGTTCGGCCGCGCTTTGCTCGTCCGGCGTTGGGGCCGCGTCGGGACATCCGGCCGTCAGCGCCTCGACCTGCATCCCGACGCCGGCTCCGCCCTGAACGCCCTCGCCCAGCTCACCCGCAACAAAAGGCGGCGTGGCTATCGCGAGCAGCACGGTCCGGTACGCGATTAACCAGGCGGTAAGGGTCACCGCCACACGAAACCGGCACCCTCCGCAACCATGGCGAGGGCCTAACGGATGACGTCCCCATTAGAATCAAAGCAGTGAATCCGATCCGGCGCGGGTGTCACACTCACGATGTCGCCTGCGGCATGACGGTGTTCACCAAAAAGACGGACCGTAATGCGTCCTGCCTTTTCCGCATCCAAATAAAGGATAGTATCCGCGCCGAGATGTTCGGCGTGCGTCACCCTTGAAGCCCAAGCGCCGGTATCCGCGCTGATTGAGAGATGTTCCGGCCGGATACCGATGGTGGCAGCGTCGGTCCTGCCGATTTTCGCTGCGTCGATAAAATTCATCATCGGAGAGCCGATGAAGCCGGCGACAAACATGTTGGTGGGTGCGTTGTAGAGATCCATCGGGGAGCCTATCTGCTCGATACGTCCCTTGTTCAGCACCACGATCTTGTTCGCCAACGTCATGGCTTCGACCTGATCATGCGTGACATAGATCATGGTCGCCTTCAATTCACGGTGCAGCCGGGCAATCTCAAGCCGGGTATTGACGCGCAACGCGGCGTCGAGATTGGACAGCGGCTCGTCAAACAGGAACAATTTGGGCTGACGCACAATGGCTCGGCCGATCGCCGCGCGCTGGCGCTGTCCGCCCGACAAATCCGCTGGCCGGCGATCGAGATAATCGTCAAGTGCCAGCATGGTGCATGCCGACGACACGCGACTACTGATCTCGTGCGTATTCTGTCCTGCATTTTTAAGGCCAAGCGACATGTTCCCGCGCACGGTAAGATGCGGATAGAGGCCGTAGCTCTGAAACACCATGGCAATGCCGCGCTTGGCGGGCGGGATGGCGCTAACCTCCTGACCGTCAATCATGACATCTCCAGCGCTCGCCGTCGCGAGGCCCGCGATCACCCGCAACAGGGTCGATTTGCCACAGCCCGACGGCCCGACGAAGACGACGAACTCGCCATCCTCAACCGCAAGATCGACCCCCCGCAGAACCTCCACGGCGCCGAAAGATTTCCGGATATTCCTCAGCGTCAGTGATCCCACAGTTCAGCATGCTCCTTATTCAAATATCGTTAATGTACGACGCATGGAATTCATTTTACCGCGCCAGCGGTGAGTCCCCGGATCAGTTGGCGTGAGAAGATCAGGTAAAGGATCAGCATCGGCACGATCGCCAGCGACAACGCCGCCAATACCGCGTTCCAGTTGGTAACAAACTCCCCAATGAACACCTGCACCCCGAGTGTTACTGTTTTGGTCGCATCGCCCGGGGCAAGGATAAGCGGGAACCACAAATCGTTCCATATCGGAATCATGGTAAATACCCCTGCGGTTGCCAAGGCCGGTCGAACGACAGGCAGAACGAGCGTAAAGAAGATGCGGTATTCACTCAACCCGTCGATCCGCCCTGCGTTCTTCAAATCATCCGAGACCTGACGCATGAATTCGCTCAGGATAAAAATCGCAAGCGGTAAGCCCTGAGCGACATAGACGAGGATGAGCGCCGCCAGCGTGTTCACCAACCCGGTAGCCACCATTATTTTTAAGATCCAGATGGTCCCAAGCCGGATCGGGATCATGATCCCAAATGCAAGATAAAGGCCGATCAAGGCATTGCCGCGAAAACGATACTCCGACAACGCAAATCCGGCCATCGCGCCGAAGAGCATCACGAGTGCGACCGAAATCACGGTTACAATCAGGCTATTCTGAAAATAATCAAGAAAATGCCCGGCCGATAGAACGGTCTTGAACCCGACCAGCGAAAACGAGTTTCCGTCTGGCAAGGCCAACGGGGATTCAAAAATCGCCCGGCGAGTCTTGAACGCGTTGATCACGATAACAAACACGGGAAACAGCGCGATCAGCATATACAATCCGAGGATGATATGGACACCGGCGGCGCTGATTATTCGTGGACGGGATTTTGGTCCCCTCCACGACATCGATTGCAAGCTGGACAATGCGGGGGATGCGACTGATCCCTGAGAGACAGGTTTTATTGCCATGTTCAAAGCGCTCCCTAGAGCTGATAGCGCAGGAGGCGCCGTTGCACGGTGAAGAGATAGATGCCGACGCCACTCAGAATGATGAGAAACATCACGGTCGCGACGGTTGCCCCCATATAGGGGTCGCCGAGCTGAAGCTGGAAGCCGAAGAAGGTTCGGTATAGCAAGGTACCTAGGATGTCAGTCGAAAAATTGGGGCCGGCGAGCGCGCCCTGCATGACATAAACTAGGTCGAACGCATTGAAATTTCCAACAAAGGTCAGGATCGAAACCAGGCCAATGGTGGGCAGAATGAGCGGCAGCTTGATCTTCCAGAACTGTGCCGCACCGGATAGGCCATCGCATTCAGCGGCTTCGATCACTTCATCGGGAATGGATAACAGGGCGGCGTAAATCAGCAGCATCGGAATACCGATGAATTGCCAAACAGAAACCAGTGCCAGTGTGGTCAAGGCGTAATGCTGGTCGCCGAGCCAGGGCGCAAACAAAGATTGCAGACCGATCAAAGAGAGCAGATACGGGGTGACCCCCCAAAGCGGGCTGAGGATCAATTGCCACACGAAACCGACAATGACGAAGGAGAGAATGGTCGGGATAAAAATCGCCGTTCGGTAGAAGGCACGAAAGCGCAGCCGCTTGGCGGAAAGAAGCCCCGCCAGCAGAATCCCGACGGGGTTCTGCACGCACATATTAACAATAAAAAACCATATATTATTGCGTAGCGCATTCCAAAACTGCACGGACCATGTCGGGTCCTCGAATAATTTTCTGAAATTATCCATTCCAACGAAAACAACCGTGTCTCCCTTCGCGGAAAATAGCGATTGCTGCAAGGTTGCGAAGATCGGCAAGATCATCATTGCCGTATAGACCAGCACCGCAGGCAGCAGAAACACAGCGATGTGCCAACGAACGGCTTGTTTCTTGACGTTTTGGTTCACGATCGCTCCCACGCCCTTGTATTCATTATTCGTTCCGAGGCGCGCCATCCGGCGCGCCGCGTTAGCGCCTAATTCACCGAAGGATGATACCAGCTATTCAGACCATTCTGCAGGGATGCCGCAGCAGCCTCCGGTGTCTCGGTGCCGTTGATGACTTGCGCGGAGGCATCCCACAGCGCGTTCTCAAGGTTTGGTGTACCACGCGAAAGAAATTGATAGGTGAAGCGCATCGTCGACTGGCAGTTCCTACGCGTATTCAGGAACTGCGCACCGAGCGGGTCTGTGATATCGTAATGCCCGGGCAACAGAGGGAAGAAGCCCGGCAACGCATTGGTATAAAGTTGAGCAAATTGATGCGATGCCACCCATTCCAGGAATTTCCTGGCCGCTTCCGGGTGTTTGGTATGCGCGTTCATGCCAAGCGCGTGGTCCGGCTGATCGGAGATATAGCAAGTATCGCCGGCTTTGGGCACGGGTTGGGCAAATTCACCCATCTTGAAATCGGCCTGCGCTTCGAAATTCGGAATCTCCCAGGAACCGGCCGGATAAATGGCTGCACGTCCCAGGGTGAACATGTTCTGGCTATCAGGATAGGATTGCGCCTGGAAACCCGTGCCCATGTACGGCGCCCATTTCGCCAGAACCTTAAACGGCTCGACCCATTCAGCGTCGGTCAGTTTTTCCTTCCCCGCGATCAGCGCCGTGCGACCTGCCTCGCCATTCCAGTAATCCGGCCCGATATTTTCATAGCCCATGGTGGCCGCTTCCCACTGATCCTTCGTGCCCATCGCGAGCGGCACATAGCGGCCATTATCCTTGATTTTCTGGAGCAGGGCGAAGAACTGGTCTTCCGTCTGCGGCACGGTCAGGCCCAGCTCAGCGAAGATCTGCTTGTTATAAATATACCCGCCGATGACCGATGCCATCGGCACGCAGAACGTGGTTTTACCATCATCCGTCTGCCAGGCGAGTTTGGCGGAGTGTGGAAAGGCATTGATCCCCGGCAGGTTGTTGAGCGACGCCAGATAACCGTGCTTATAGAGGTCAAGGGCAGCGTCGAATGGACGACAGGTGATCAGATCTCCCGCCGTTCCCGCCGAAAGCTGCGCATTAAGCGCGGAATTATACTCGGTCGGCGCAGCTGGCTCGAATTTCACGGTAATGCCCGGATTTTCTTTCTCAAAGGCCGGAATGATCGTTTGCTGCCAAACCGGCAGGTCGTCGTTACGCCAACTCTCAATGGTTAGCGTGACGTTGTCGGCCATCGCCGGGAGCGTTCCGGCAACTACGCCCAATGCGACGAGCCCGGAGGCAAGAAAATACTTCATGGTAACGTTAACCCTTTCCAATTTTTGTGATTTTATGCTTGGATTTTTAAAGGAAATTTGCTTTGCAATGCGACCAAGGCGGGCCGCAAATATCCATCGCTGGCTTGCAGGCAGGCCTGCGCTTCGCCATGGTTTCGAGCGCCGGCGGCCATCAGAATGGCATGCTTGACCGAGCCCTTGGCCCCCTCCAGGCAAGCAGCCGCGCCCGCCTTGTCGACATGGCCGATCCGGCTGACGATACGGATCGCGCGTTGCCGAAGTTTCGCATTATCAGCCTGCAAATTGACCATTTCGCCATCCACAACATGTCCCAGTTGCATGGCAACCAGTGTAGAGAGAATATTCAGCGCGATCTTCTGCGCCGTGCCGGCCGCCATGCGGGTGGAGCCGGTGATGATCTCCGGCCCAGTATCCAGATGGACCGGCGCATCGGCCAAGGAGAGCAAGGGCGCGTGGGCATTATTGGCAATGGCGATGGTTGCAGCACCGCGATGACGCGCGGCATCCAGCGCCGCGCAGGTATAAGGCGTGGAACCGCTGGCGGAAACGGCGATCATGCAGTCGGCCTCGCAAATATTAGCCACTTGCGCGTCATGCCGCGCAAGGTTGCCATCATCTTCCGCTTCGCCCGCCAGCACGGCTAGAGTCTCCGGGGCGCCTGCGAACAGGATCACGACGCGCTCGCGCGGAATGCCAAACGTACCGGGTAATTCCAAACCATCCGTGAGCGCCAGAAGCCCGGAACTCCCGGCCCCGGCATAAACCAAACGGCCGCCCGATCGCAGCCGATCGGCGGCAATCCGAGCGGCGGCTGCAATTTGCTCCGTTGCTTTGATGACCGCCGACAGCGAGACGGCTTGCGCATCAGCCAAAATGGCCGCAATCGATGATGGATCGCGCCGATCAAGTCCGACCGCTAAATCTTGGGCCATTTCGGTCTGGCTGATCATGGTCAAACCCGGTATACCTTCCAAAACAATACCAAATCGATACATTATAGTCGCCAATCCTGTCTATATCGAAATGATGTTGATCATCGATTTTTTTTGTGCCAATCACCAACCTCGCCATACAGACAAACAAAAATTCTGATTTTGCACATAATTTTTAAAAATCGATCCCTTCCGGGACCGTGACGTCGACTTCGTCCGCTGGTATGATATTGGTGTTTACACGCAGGAGAGCGCCCGTGCGTTATGTCGTTGGAGTCGATGGGGGCGGTACCTCCTGCAGGGTGGCAATTGCCGACTTGCAGGGGCGGACACTCGGCTCGGCGACAGGCGGGCCAGCCAATATCCGCACGGACCTGCAAGGCGCCCATGCCAACATCATGACCGCCTTGACCAAGGCCGCCGCCCAAGCCGGCGTTTCCCTGGATCACATGGCGGAAATGGTCGCAGTACTTGGCCTCGCCGGCGCCAATGTCGGCGATTACGCGGAGCGCCTCGTGGCCCTGCTTGGCTTCCGCGACACAATGATCGTCTCGGACGGACGCATCGCCGTGCAGGGTGCCCTTGGGCAAGAGGAGGGTGCCGTCGGCATTATCGGTACCGGATCGGTCTTTGCAGGGCGCTTTGCGGGGCAGACTCGGCTCATCGGCGGCTGGGGCTTTCAGATCGGCGATCTCGGCAGCGGCGCCCGGCTTGGGCAACGCCTGCTGGAGGAAACACTGCTGGCCCATGATGGAATCAGGCCGCCAACACCACTGACCCACGAAATCCTCGCATCCTTCGGCGGCGACCCTCGGGCGTTGGTCGAAAGCGTGGTGCAAGCCACCCCCGGCTTCTACGCCGGGTTCGCGCCCCTGCTCATCGCCGCGGCGGAGGCGAATGATCCAGCCGCGACGGCCATTCTCGCGGCAGGGACCCGCGATGTCGAGCGCATGCTCGATGCCGTGATGGTCTCCAGCACGCAGCGCATCTGCTTGCTCGGCGGGCTGGCGGCGGCTTATGCCGGGCGGCTCGGCGAACGCTACCGTACCTTGCTGACGCCGCCGCTTGGCGATGCCCTCTCCGGGGCGGTGATGATGGCTGTTGAACACGCCAGGCAAGAGGCTACCACCGATGTCTGACCTCCTGGAAACCGTCTTCAACGGCCCCAGCTTCCGCACCGGCGACGGCCCCCGCTACATCCAGCTCAAGCGCGTCATCCAGACCGCGATCCGCGAGGGTGCGATCAAGCCGGGTGATGTACTGCCGGCCGAGCGGGAAATTGCCGCACGGGTCGAGCTCTCGCGCGTCACGGTCCGCAAGGCCGTGGAGGATCTGGTGCGCGAGGGGATACTCTTTAAGCGCCACGGCTCCGGCACCTTCGTCATGCCTCGGGTCCGGCGTGTCGAGCAGTCGCTTTCAACCCTCACCTCCTTCACCGCGGATATGGAATTGCGTGGCATCGCCGTGCGCACGGTGTGGCTGGATCGCGGCATCTACCTGCCCTCGGCGGAGGAGTTCGTCGCGCTTGGTCTCTCCTCGGGCGAACGCGTGGCCCGCCTGGCCCGCCTGCGGATCGGCAATGACGAGCCCCTGGCGATCGAGCGGGCGGCACTGTCGACGGAAACCCTTCCCGACCCTTGGGTGGTCGATACCTCTCTCTACGCGGCGCTGGAACGTACCGGGATGCGTCCGGTCCGGGCAATCCAGCGAATTTCCGCAGCACTTCTCAGCAAGGCCGATGCCGCCTTGCTCGATCTGCCGCCCGGTTCAGCCGGTCTGCACATCGCCCGTACGTCCTATCTGACGAGCGGCAAACCCATCGAATTCACCCGCTCCGTCTATCCCGGCGACGCCTATGATTTCGTCGCCGAACTAAGGCCCTCCAACACGCCCTTCGAATCGGAGCCGTCATGACGCCATCGACCACCCATATGCGACAGGAAATCGACGAAATTCCAACCCTGGTACGGCATTTGCTTGCCGATTCTGACAGCGCGTTCGCGCAAGCCGGTGCCTGGCTGCGCGAGGTCGATCCCGCGGTGATCCTGACCATCGCGCGCGGCTCCTCCGACCACGCGGCGAGCTATTTGAAATACGCGGTGGAGCTGACAACCGGCATCCCGGTTGCCTCACTCGGCCCGTCGATCGTCTCTATTTATCAAACGCGGCTAAGGCTTTCGCGTGCTTTGTGCCTGAGCATCTCACAATCCGGGCAGAGTCCGGACATCGTCGCCCTCGCCGAAGCCGCAAGCGCAGGTGGCGCCGCGACCCTGGTCCTCACAAATGTCGCCAAATCGCCGCTTGGCATGGCCGCCGATCGGGTGATCGACCTGCGTGCCGGTCCAGAAAAGAGCGTTGCCGCGACCAAAAGCTTTGTCTGCTCGATCGTCGCGGGCTTGGCACTCCTGGCGCATTGGCGCGAGGACACCGCACTGGCCACCGCTCTGGCCGCCCTGCCGGAGCATCTGGAGCAAGCGTTGCGCTGCGACTGGTCTTCCCTCGCCGGCGCGCTGGAGAAGGCCAGTTCCCTGTTCGTCATCGGCCGCGGTCCAGGCAATGCAATCGCCTGCGAGGTGGCCTTGAAATTCAAGGAAACCTGCGGTCTGCATGCCGAAGCCTACAGCGCGGCGGAGGTCCTGCATGGCCCCGCGGCGATCATTCGCGAAGGATTTCCCGTCATCGCTTTGGCCGCGCGCGATGCCGCGGAAGATGGAATCGCCGAGACCGTCACCCGCCTTGCCGCCCAAGGCGCCAAGGCTTTTATCACGTCCTGCAAGGCAAAGGGCGCGCAGACTCTCCCCTTTGTCGCTACCGGCCATGCCCTTACCGATCCGCTGGTGCCAATCATCTCGTTCTATCATTTTGTTGAAACCTTCGCCCTGGCGCGTGGCGGTGATCCGGATTCACCGCCGCATCTGCGTAAGGTTACCGAAACCATGTAAGTCATCACGGCTGCCCGGCCGTGACAACGCAGCAGACCAGCACATCCTGCCCCACTCTGGCGTTCCACGAAAAATCGTCGCAGTAACGGCCCGGTCTTAACGTGCCGTTATCGATGAATTGAAGGAACCTTGGATGACCGGACTTTGCCTCGACTTTTCCAGCGACAACGTGACCCCGGTTGCGCCAGAGATCATGGCGGCAATTGCCGAGGCCAATCACGGCATGGTGCATTCCTATGGCGACGATCCCTGGACCCATCAGCTGACCGACCTCGCCCGGCAGGTCTTCGAGCGCGACCTCGCAATCTACCCGGTCGCCACCGGTACTGCGGCCAACGCCTTGTCGCTGGCCGAGCTGGCACCGCCGCATTCCGGCATTTATTGCCATGAGAGCGCGCATATCCACAAGGATGAATGTGGTGCACCGGAACTCTTCACCGGCGGCGCAAAGCTGCTGACGGTGCCGGGGGCGGAGGGGCGCTTGGCCCCGCAAGACCTGGAGCCGGTGCAGGCCGCCGTCGCGGTGCGCGGCGTGCATCACGTGCCGCCGGCGGCAATCAGCATCTCCCAGGCGACCGAATGGGGCACGGTCTATGCGCCAGAACAGATCCGAGCGCTGGCCGATTTTGGCCATGCCCATAATTTGCGCCTGCATATGGACGGCGCGCG
The DNA here is from genome assembly GCA_963737355.1 of uncultured Pseudomonadota bacterium. Classification (GTDB taxonomy): domain Bacteria; phylum Pseudomonadota; class Alphaproteobacteria; order Acetobacterales; family Acetobacteraceae; genus Acidocella. Next base: position 927,345 of record CAVTSC010000003.1, read on the forward strand.
CTTCGCTAATGCCGTAGCGCATCTTGGCTGCACGCCGGCCGAAGCCAGTTGGAAAGCCGGAGTGGACGTGCTCTCCTTCGGCGCCACCAAGAACGGCGCGATGGGTGCCGAGGCCGTCATCTTCTTCGACGCCAAACTGGCCGGCGCGTTCGAATACCGGCGCAAGCGCGGCGCACAATTATTCTCGAAAATGCGCTTCGTCAGCGCGCAGCTCGTGGCCTATCTGCAGGACGGGCTGTGGCTGCGCTACGCCCGCAACGCCAATTCCATGGCCAGCCGGCTGGCGCGCGGGCTGCAGACACTGCCTGGCGTGCGCCTGATGTATGAAGTGGAGGCGAACGAGCTGTTCGTCAGCCTGCCGGAAGCGGCGATCGAGGCGCTGCTGGAGGACGGCTACAGCTTCTACCGCTGGCCCTCCCCGCCTGGCATCGAGGCGCAGATGATCCGCCTGGTCACCGCCTGGAGCACGTCCGAGGCGGACGTGGACGGCTTCCTCGCTTCCGCCGCGCGGCATATCCTGGCCAAGGCGGCTTGATGCCGATGGGCGGGCTGGATGCGACGATGCGGGTATTGACCCCTTCCCCGCATTTGCTTGCCTTTTATGACGGGCGGATCGAAGGCGTACGGCTCCACGGGTCCACCCCGAACTGGCTGGATGACGGCGCCTTCGGCCTTGGCGTCTGCTCCTACGCCATCGTCTCCGGTGCGGAGGCGCTCGTCTACGATACGCATATCTCGCTGGACCATGCGCGGCGGATCCGCGCCGTGCTGGCTGAACACGGCGTCCGCCACATCCGCGTGGCGCTGAGCCACTGGCATGCGGACCATGTGGCCGGCAACGCGGTCTTCGCCGATTGCGAGATCATCGCCGAAGCGCGCACGCTGCAGGCAATGCAGACCAACCGCGTGGAACTGGAGACCGGCACGCCGCCGGTCGCCCCCCTGGTGCTGCCGAACCGGATTTTTCACGATCGGCTGGATCTGATTGTCGGCGATATCACGGTGGAACTGCGCCATGCGGACATCCACAGCTTCGATGGCGTGGTGGCGATGCTCCCGGACGGGGTGATGCTGGCCGGCGATACGCTCGAGGATACGGTCACCTATGTGGGCGAGCCCACGCGGCTTGCGACCCATCTGGCCGGCTTGCGCGAGATGCAAAACTGGGAGATCCGGTGCATCCTGCCCAATCACGGCGCGGAAGACATCATCTCCACCGGCGGCTATGGGCCGAAGCTGATCGAGGCAAATCGGCTCTATGTGGCGCAGCTTCTGCGGCTGCACGATGCGCCCGCTCTGGCCGGGCAGGATCTCCAGACCTTCGCAGCGGCGTCATTCAGCACCGGCGCGATCCGCTATTTTGCTCCCTATGAACCAGTGCACCGGCAGAACGTGCAGGCCGTGCTGGACAGCTAGAGCATAATCGCTTTAAGTGCGATCATGCTCTAGCTTTTTTATTCACGTTTAGCTCCGCGCAAGATGCGCGAACCTAAACGATCGCACTCTAACATGCCTCCGCCTTTATCCCTGCACAGTCGGGATACCATGCCAACGGCTCCGCGCCGGCATCACCTCGCCCTTCATCAAAAGCGATAAGGGGCCTAGCCTGGCGCCCTGCTCCATTCGCGTATCATAAAGCACGGCGCTCATATTACCGACTGAGCAGCCATTCTCGAGGGTCAGATAGGATGACTTCATAATTCGATCCTCAAACAGGTGGTTCTGGATAACCACACCCGCGTTGAGCGCCACATGCTCGCCGATCTGGACCAAGTCGAATTCCGAAAACAGGCTGGTGGCGAGGTAGCAGTTCCGGCCAATCCGGCAGCCAAGCAAACGCAATAACAGTGCTGCGATCGGCGTGCCGAGAAACAGCACCACGACCGGCGCCATGATGGATTCATATGCCCCATTGACCATCTCATTGAACCAGACATAGGGCGACCAGAGCGGGGCGATGACGGGCTTGAAGCGGCCCATGACCGCCCATTTCAAGCCAACCACGATCCCGACGCTGATGGCGGCATCCGCAATGCCCAGAACCGGCAACAGCGCGAATACGCTCCATCCGCCATAGACCCTGTAGCTATAAAAGAGCACCGCCGCGCTGCCTAGGCCAAGAAACATGATGGTATAGGTGGGGATGAGGATTTGCAGCGCATCGACGACGGCCCGTTGAACGTAGAGCTTGCGCGAGGGCCGGTAGGTCGCCTCTTCACTGAAGCCGCCAACCTTCTGGCGATTGGGCAGTTGAAAGGCGGGCGAGCCGAGCCAGTCGGTATCATCGGGCGTCGTCTCCGCCGGTGACGGCGGCGCGGACAGCACGCCGAGCAGGCAGCGCTCGCCCAGCCCCGCCCCCGCCGGCAGGATCGCACCGTTCCCAACGAAGCTGCGATTGCCGACATGGTTGACGCGGAGTTCAAAACGGCCGGCAAATACACGCTTGCCGCCAAACATGCAGCCATCGGCGAAAAACGCCGATTCCCCGGCATCAAGCAATTCAGGCATGAAACTCCAGACCGTCGACATCTCCGCATACCGGCCAATCCGGGCGCCGAGCAGGCGCATCCAGGGGGGCAGATAGAGCGTTGTGAAAACCGGCAACAGCAAGGCCCGGCTGGTGCGCATCAATCCGGAAGCAAGCCAGTGGCGAAGATAGACCGACGAATAGAGCGGATAGACGCCTGGCCTGTCCCGGCGCAACAGCACGGTCTTGAGCATGGCGACCCACAGGCAAAGCAACATCACGAGGATGGGCGCGAAGACAAACGTCATCCCGACGGCCATCCCAAGCTGCCCATCTTTGAATGCCAACAGCCAGATCGGAAACAGGATAAGTCCCGGTAGCAATGCCACGGGCAGCAGCAGGCTGCCGAGCAGCCAGGCGATCGCGGAGAAGATGACCTTGCGCCGCAGGCTCGACCGCACGACATCGCCGGGCGGGACCGGCACATCGAGCGCCTTGCCGGGCGATCCGCGCCATTGCGTGCCCGGCGGCAGGCAGGTGCCATCGGGCAGCAGCGATTGATCGTCGAGCCGCGCGCCATCGCCCATCCTCACGTTCAGGCCGAAGGCCGAATGCGACCCCACGAAACAGCCGCAGCCGATATCGACCCGGCCCAGGATCAGGTAGCCATCCTCGATACGCGCGCCGAGCAACTGCGTGTCGGCGCCGATGCTGGTGTCATCGCCAATCGAGACCAGATCCCAGGCGGAGACCAGCGCGGAATCGAGCGCGCAATCGCGCCCCACTCTGGCCCCCATGAGGCGGTAATAGACCGGCATCAACGGCGTGCCGACGAGGAGCCCGGCGCCGAACAACACCGCTATTTTGTTCACCAGCCACCAGCGAATGAAATACGCCCCCCAGAGCGGATAGCTGCCCGGCCGGTATCGCCCGATCACCAGCCATTTCGCCCCGATGCCCACGGCCATGAAGGTTGGCGTCATGACGAGATAAAACGCCAGCAGGAACCCAGCCGCCTGCACCAACGTGAGGCGCCCGCGCATGATGTCCTGACCGATCGGCAGCGTGAAGAGCAGCGGCGCCGTGAACAGCCACCAGATGAACAGCAGCAAAAGCGACTGAACTGCGCCAATGCGCCCGCCCACGGCGCGGCGCAATGGCGGGCGCGCCTCCGCCACCGGTGCTGCCTTCGCTCCGGATGCCGGTATCTCGGCGAGATAGCCGGCCAGGGCGCGTACCGTGGGATGCGCATAGACCGCACGCACCGGAACATGCAGCTCCGCCCCGCGCAGCAACGCCACCATCTGCGCCGCCCATAGGGAGTGGCCGCCAAGGTCGATAAAAAAATCCTGCTCGACGCCGACCGCCTCGACCCCAAACATCCCGGCCCAAATTTCGGCAATTTTCCGCTCCAGCGCGTTGGCTGGCGGCGTACGCACGCCGCCCTCGTCCACCAGCGGTGCCACCGGTGCGGGCAAGCGCTTGCGGTCGACCTTTCCAGTCGCGAGCATCGGCAACGAGCCAAGCACGTCGAGATAGCCAGGCACCATATAAGCGGGCAATTTCATGCGCAGCGCCGCGAGTAGCCCATCTCGCGGGATCGGCCTCGCCGGGTCTTCGGCCACCACATAGGCCGCGAGCACCGACACGCCATCTTGCGCCTGAACCGCAACGGTAGCCGAGGCGATGTTCTCCTGCTCCAGCAGAACCGAAGCAATTTCCGATAATTCCACGCGATAGCCGCGAATTTTCACTTGGTCATCGATCCGGCCGAAATACTCGATCTCCTCCGCGGGATTGATGGCGGCGAGATCGCCGGAGCGATAGAGCCTACCGAAACGCGGCGAGGTGATGAAATGCCGCGCCGTCAACTCCGGCTGTTTCAAATAGCCGCGCGAAATACCTGGCCCGCCGATGAAAAGTTCTCCCATCTCCCCCACCGGCAGCGGGTTCATCTCCTCATCCAGAACAATCGCCGTATAGCCGGCGATTGGCCGCCCGACGGTGATCATCTCTCCCGGCAGGCAGTGCTTGGCCGTGCTGTTGACGGTCGCCTCGGTCGGCCCGTACACGTTCAATATCGAGCGCCCCGGGCGGGCCCAGCGCGCCACCAGCTCTGGCGGACAAACCTCGCCACTGACGACCAATTGCCGCAAGCTCGGCACATCCTCCGTCATGGTCGACAGCATCGTCGGCACCGTGGAAAAATAAGTGACACCGGCCGCCGCGAGAAACCGGGCGAGATCATTGCCGAAGCGCGGCGTGTCCCTGCTGCCGACGACAAGTGTTGCGCCATTCGACAACGCCATCCAGATTTCCTCGACCGAACCGTCAAAGCCGACCGAGAATCCCTGATAGATCCGGTCAGACGGCGTGGTGGTGCAAACGGCATTGAAGGCGCATACGAAATGATGCGCATTGCGATGTTCCGTCATCACGCCTTTCGGGCGCCCGCTCGTTCCCGAGGTATAAATGACATAGCAAAGATCGGCCGGCATACAGCCGGTTTGCGCGCGGGTCAGGCGCGTCGTCGGCCGGGCGGCAATCTCTTCCTCGCGATGCTCCAGCACCAAGATTGCACCGGCGTACAACGCATGCAGCCGTGCAAGGCTTTCCTGCTCGCAGACGAGCAGCGCAATCTCCGCTTCCGCCGCGATAAAGCGAATGCGCTCGTCCGGCAGGGTCGGATCCATCGGCACATAGGCCGCACCGGCTTTGAGGCAGGCGAGGATCGCGATGATCGGCTGTTCGGATCTATGGAGACAGAGCCCCACCAGCACGCCAGGCCCGGCCCCGAGCGCACGCAGGTGATGTGCGAGCTGGTTTGACCGCACCTCAAGCTCGGCATAGCTAAAATTTCGATCGTCGCAGACCAGTGCGAGCGCTTCCCCCGCCGCATCCGCGCGTGCCTCGAACAGCTCGTGCAGACACCCTGGCGGTGTTTCGAGAGACGGATCGATCATGCCCATCGCGGCATCCGCCGATTGACCGCCGAGCCGCGAGATCGCCGTCAATGTGACTTTCCTTGCACGCATGCGCGATGCAGCCTGCTCATGATCCGGAATCCTTTCACCGCGATAACGCCGTTCTACACGACTCCTGCAAGGCCTCGGCAATATCGCCCGTGCAGTCAATGATGCAGTGCGCACCTTCGAGGCATGAAAGCGAAGCTTTGTAGCCGGGCGGTGCCGCGAGTGCCTTCACCCACCAATGCTGCGCCAAAGACGGATGAAAGCCGCGGATGGATCTGCCATGCGCGGTGGTGAAACACGCGGTCATCGCCTCACGGTCCAGCCCCATCCCAATGCCTTTGAAGAAGGCCTCCTTCTTCGTCCAGATCTGGAAAAAAATATCCACACGGTGCGCTTCGGGCGTTGTGGCAAGAAGCATCCTCTCGCGCGGATGAAACCAGTAGGTCGCGATCGTCTCCCAACTGAAATCCGGTCGTATCGCTTGGATATCAACGCCGAGCGGCACCCGGCCCACCGCTATCAATGCATAATTCCGGCTCCGGGCTACGTTGAAATGGAGCCCGCTGGAATTCTCCGCCAATTCCGGCTTCTTGCCTAACCCCACCAGAAGCGGCACGCCGCGCGGCGGCAGGCCCGTGCACGAAGCTAGAATGTATCGCAAACCTGCACGCGCTTTCAGCCAATATTCAAAATCCTTCCGATACCTCCTCCCCTGCTCATCCCCCCGACGCTCCTCCACGGTCAGAAACGGCAGCATCGGTTCCAGCGGCAGGCTTGGCAGATTTAAACAACAGAGGCGAATTTCATGAAACCTAGGAAGGTCCAGAAACCTCGATGCAGGTCCAGCGGGCTCTGTGATGGATGTGGTTTCGTAAGAACGGATATGATCCATTTTCATACGGCACTCTCACATTATTGTTGGACGGAATGAGCTTGCGGAAGTTGGATTGCCTGGTCAATGCCATGCCAGGGGAAGTCGAAAACAGGATCGTCACGCGCAATGCGTGGCATGATTTCGTCATGCGACTTCATCCGCCATGCATCCTGCCCGGCCTGCGGTAGAGAGCGTATCGGGTCGAAATAATTGAAACGCCGACCTGGAGCGACCATGGGAGAGACGAAATAGGAGACGCCATATTTTTGATTGTAATGCTCGGCGCTATGCACGTCTCGCTTTCCCGCCGGCGTATCGACAATGAACAGCGGCGTATTGAACCCCGCCGTCGCACCGCGGACGTGCTTTTCCAAATATTGCGCGGTTTTGAGCGCAACGCGGAAATGCTCCGTCCCCTTCACCATGTCGCAAAGATAAACGTAATAGGGATGAATATTGAGATATCCCAAGCTTTTGTTCAGCACGCGCAGAGTCTCTGCGCTATCGTTCACGCCGCGCAACAGCACGGTCTGATTTCGGACGGTCACGCCTGATGCATGCAACAGACGCATCACGCGTTCCACCAGAGGGGATACTTCGCGCGGATGATTAAAATGCGTATGGATGCATATATCTTTGAACATTTTGCGCCCGCGTTCGATGATCTTCAACAAAGCGTTTGTCCACACATCATCGCTCAAAAATTTCATCGGCTGAACCGCAATAGCCTTGGTCGCAAAACGAATCCGTCGGATGTGATCGATATCCAGCAAAGCATCGCCGAGATTCGAAAGCTGCGCTGCCTTTAGCCGAGATACATCACCGCCTGAGACCACGATGTCCTCAATTTGCCGATGCTCGCGAATATAGTCGAGTGCTGCTTCCCAGTTCCTGGCACTGGTCACATGCTCCTTTTGGATCAGCGGCGTATCAATGCCGACCGCATAACTGCGCGTGCAATATTGACAGTAGACCGGACAAACGGAGGTGACGAGAAACAACGCCTTATCGGGATAACGATGCACAAGGCTTTGCACAGGAGAATGATCTTGCTCCTCCAATGAGTTCGAAGACGAGGCAGGGATGATCGTCCTCCAAATCAGACCGCATCGGTAAAAACTGGCGCCGGATTGGATCCAATTCCACAATGTTCCATTCAATCATTGAGATAATATAAGGGTTCAATCGGATCGACATACCAACTCTGGATAATCCACCACGAACTTCTTCGAGGACATCCCGGCCAACGAGGCCATCAAGCGCCATCTCCAACTGCTCGAAGTGAATGATTGAATGGGTGTCCTGCCATGCCGAATTTTCAAATTCCTCACGAGGCACGTCTTTCCATACCTTAAAACGCCGCCAATGATCATACATGGTATCCACCATTTGATTCTTTTGTTGCCTGAGTTACAGCGAAAAAAAATTGATACTTCAAGCCGTGGGTTACCCTAACGCGCCGTGCATCTGCCCGTGTGTTTTGAGCATTTTATACGGCATCTCTGCATTCCCAACCGGAAGGTATCCAAAGAGGAGCCGTCGGTCCGAAGTGGAATTAAAGGTTCCAGGATACGATGCGAAATCACACTCGTGAGTTTGCGCAAACAAAACTCAATCTACCCGTGCGATTTCACCACTTTTATTTTATTTTTTTAGGAAGAAAACATATTCACGCTTCCTCTCAAAGGAAGCACGTATTGCTTTTCTAAACTCAACTTCATGCAATACGGCATTATTGTTCAAAAAAGAGATAAGTCAGCTCTACTTTTGGATAACAACGTTCATGCCACGTTGAATTATACGCGAGATAGAAACACTTTTTTGACAACATTGTCAAGATTAAATTATGTTATTTAGTCTTTATTCCTAGATGTTTTAAAAAAAAATACCTTTATAAGAGCGTCAATTGTAGATTGACGTTCGTGCAATCACCTCAAATTGGACCGTCGTTTTTGAGCGACGCAATTCTAGGTTGCGAATAAACTCAAGCTTACAGATCAAATAAATCAGAGAGGAATCATGCTTGAATTTCTTAGGACAGAAAAAACATGAAACACCCTGCTATACCCCAGATTTTTTTGAAATCGTTTCCTGCATCTATTTGGATTAGCTTGTTTCTTATGGCTACCCCACCCGATGCGCATGCGGATAGTTCAACATTCACAGGCTTTCTCGGCCGCGACCCTAATTGGGTTGGAACCTGTGTTGCTGAATTACAAATTGGCGCACCATCCAACAAGGCTGCGAATGCAACATTGGTTGTCATCTGCAGCAATGTTATCAATGTTGAAGAATTTTTTTCTGGAAATTTTGACTCAGCATACGACCATTATCAAGCAAATGTGACTACCCTAAAGAACCTCACCGGAATGGAATATACTCAGGATATGCGGCTTGACCTACGACGTTCCCAAGATGGTTGCACAATGTCCGGTACGGTCACGGATGCGGATGGACCTAACGATATCAGTTTCCAGTCAAATACTCCAGGATGCTAGGCATATGAATAACAGCGGGATAGAAAAAACTACCCCCGTTTACCGGCGCGCCGGAAGCGATACAAGATCGTCGCGTTAGGCCCAAGTATCGACCGACGCCGTCATCGATGCTGTGTTGGCGGTTGATGCCGCGCTGGTGGTCGAGCTACCGGCACTCGCCGACCGGGTCGTGGTGGACGAGATGATCTCGCCCTGAGTGTTGGTCACGGTTGTCGTCACCACCCCGCCGGGGCCGTTCGTTACGGTTGTCGTGTCGCCGGACGAAGACGACGATGCCGTCGAGGTCGATGTCGCTGACGTTGCCGACGATACGGCTAGCGACGCAGGCTTGACGGCCGAGGTCGAATTAGCTGATCCGCTCGAACTGGCTGAAGCACTCGCCGTTCCCAGTGCAGCCACGGCGCTGTTAATATTAATTATATTCATATCTGATTTCCTAACACCTATAGCGCACCTACCGACAGGCGCGTAACCTTAGAAGAGCATTCCTAACGGAAAATTATAGTCCTGTACAATTTAACATTGTAATCATTTGTGACACATCGCTCCGGAGCGCACGCTAATCCCGCTTCCGCCCTTTAAATGGTTCAGCACGATGCGGGGTCAGGCCGGTTGCTCGACGATCTGCCGGAGCGTCTGCTCGAAGTCTCGGGTGGCTGGCCGCCAGAGATGAGGTATCGGCCGTCTATAAAAATCAAGATTCTTACCTGCCTAGTTAATTTAGATTTCAGATCCGGTGCACATGCACTGGAATACAGATTGGGCATTCCAGCGCCGGGCGGTTCCAAGCGCCCCGCACCTTACCCAGAATTTGTAACCAGGGCTGCAAGGTTGCAGCATTTTCGCTCCAAGTCGGGTATACGAGTACGGGCCATATAACATCGTTCATGAAATCCTCTCTGGAGAGATGCCGCAGTATAAACTCTAGGCACGCAGTTGGAGCATTACAGAAACTTATGTTATTGATACCATATATTTCATGACCTATGATCTAGCTAGATGAGCCCGAGATCGATCCCACACACGACACAGTACAGAATTAAAAATACAACGAGGGACAGAAATGAAATTTGTAGAATTTTTTTTAAAACCCAATCCAAAAAAGGTCGTTGCTTTTGAATTTAGACTTGTGATGCTTCTAATGTTGTCTGGATTTCTGTCTATCGCAAATCCTAATCCAGCCAAAGCCAAAATGATCAACCCTTTTGGGGTCAACAACGGGGCAACCCTCAGCAAAGACGATTACAAAATCGCTCTCGCCGCGGTTAGAGAATTACTCAACGAAAAGACACTGAAAGTTGGCGCGCATGCAACATGGAGAAATTCCGCATCAGGCAACCATGGCAAGTTTACAATTCTGGATGTTTTTATATCAAAAGGAATGCCCTGCAGAAAGATTAATTCTTATGTTGCTTACCAAAAGCCAGGCGCTACCCCGCGTAGTTTCACTTTAAACGTCTGCAAATTATCCAACGGCGAATGGAAAACCGTCGCTTAATAGGCGAAGGAACGTCGCGATGACCCCTATGTATTCGTCCAGATGCAGGCACCCAGGATGCACGACTACCCACAAAGCACCTTTGCGCTCCCGCTGTGCATGCGCTGGAGCGCAACAGAACAGGCCATACGCCAGCTAAAACCTTAGATATCCAAAAGACGGGCTATGCTCTTACACTTTCAGCCGCCGCTTCCAACACCATTTTCAGCGAATCTCGGTACGCCGCAAATATCTTTGGCGTCGCGCTATCTGGTCCATTCCAGTTGATGGTGAAGCAAAAGGTAACGCACGATGCGGCGAATTCCATTTGTCCGGCGACACAAAAGCAATGGAAATTCTGCCAGTCAATGCTGCCACCTTTTGCAAAGGTAATCGTATTATTTGGCACAATAAGCGGAATAACATCCGCCATCGCTAGGATGCGCTTGTACTCCATTAAACTATTAGGTTTTAAAAAAAACTTTCCAGCAAGAGATTCTTGATACCAACGGACCAATTCCGTTGCACTGCTCAGCATGGATTGCTGAGCATTTACGACCGGCCGCGCCATGCCCGGCGACCAGCCTGTCGTCATTTTTTGTGCCCCCGCCCATCCTATATCCGTTCCCGGGGGCGCCCCAGCAATATAGGAGAACAGACGGCGCGTAGAATCCGGAATTTGGATCTTAGCAAGACCTGCCTTTGATATCAACGCGCGCACATTATTAACGCCCACTTTTCCAAGCGTGATATCGGTCGCCGTATTGTCGCTATGGGTAATCATCGCCTCAAGAATGCTGCGCGCCTGTGTTTTACCCGAGAGATTCAGGAATACAGGGCTAACGGGAGAACGAACTGCGTCGTCAACCTCCCATTGATCATTCTCGGAGATCTCGCCTTGCTCAGCGCTGATCAGCGCTTGCGCCAGGATAAGCGCCTTAACGGCACTCCCCACAAATAAAATGGCATCCGGCTGGTTGCCGGTTTGCCATTGTGCATTCCCAGCGCCACAAACCACCAGGCAACTGGCCTGTCCCGGAAGCGCAGAGAATTTCTGGATCCCCTCCACAACTTTCTGGGGTGCTGTTGTGGCCAACGCGGCCGTACCGGAAAGCGTCGATAAAGACGCTACGGCCCCTAACGCAAAAACATCACGTCGATACAATGGCATTTGTGTACCTTTAAAATCTTCCTTCTGGATACAACTAAAACTCTGCGCGGGTTGACACGCGTATCATGCGTGTGGTGGCGTATATCCTGTCTTCGTGTTGTACGCTTGCTTCATCGCAGCTTCGGCCTCCGTTACTGTCAACAGCATCGTCGTCTCGAAGCGGGTAAATGCGCCCGTCGCCGTCGCCGTCAACGAGCACGCGACGGCTGAAGTGTTTTCGGGAAACTCACAGATCGCAGCGCCATCATATTCGCCGAATAAGAAATGGTAGCTGTGCAGCTTGCCACCAACCCCTTCCATGAGCGCCTTGGCCGCCCCCGTGCGATCGTGCGGCTTATCGACCAGTGCCTTCACCGACGCGCTGGTAAACTGCCAACGTAACCATGAAGTGAGACATCGCATACTCCATTTTTCTGGTTGTTGTGCACGTTCGCAAATGGAATTCGTGCCCCTCGCAGACGGGCATGGTGCCGCCTTCGATGCGCGGCTTACAACCAGAGGTCAGACACCTAAAGATGCATCGTAAGGCTGTGGCAATGCGCGCGGTTTAACCGGAGTAAAAATCCCGTCAGACGTTAAGCCAAATAGGGGTAAAGCGGCAAGAAAAAGCTTTGTTATCCGTTTGATTTTTCCCCGCGCCGAACGCTATGTCTTTGTACATCCATTCGACATTTCGCGTGCACATTATTGGCTTCGTAAAAACAACGCCACCGGAGCATCGTCCATGTCCCCTTTGTCCCGGCTTGCCTTGGTCGTGCTGACGACATGGGGGCTGGCGATGGTCCTGCCCTCGTTCTATCGCGTGGTCCAGCCGCTCGCATCCTTCGGGCTTGCCGTAGATAATAACGGCGTTGTGATCGATATCGCCGGCCCATTCGAGCCGGAAAGCTCGCCGGCGGCAGCTTCCGGGCTCGCCATCGGGGACCGGCTTGACCTGCGACAGATGAACTGCTGGGCACCGCGCAGCCCTGCCTGTGCCGCGCTTGTCACCCTGCTCGGCGGATCGGGAGGCGTGCAGGAGACGTTCCCTGGGCGGGAAATCGACCTCGCCATAGACAAGGCCGACGGTACTAGCCGAATGGTACATATGCGCGCAAAACCCGCGCCACTTGACCTGCCCGGTCGGCTTGTTCTGCTCGCCGATACTATTGTTGGTATTCTCTCGACACTTGCCGCGGCCTGGCTGGTCTGGGTTCGGCCCGGATGGATGAGCTGGGGCTTCTTCCTGTATTTCTTCTGGTACAATCCTGGACAAACTTACACCTACTACGCCCTCCTTCAGTCCCAACCGCTTCTCCTTCTGGTCGAGCAATGCCTGGAGGCGTTGGCCACAGGCGTTGCTTTGGGCGGTCTGCTTATTTTTGCACTGAGCTTTCCTGGATCCGCACCCGATCCACGATGGCATCCATGGGCAAAACTGGTTCCCTGGCTCGCCGCCGTCATGGCAGTCCTACAATTGCTCCCCGGCGCCAATTTGTTTGGCTCGCCGACCGAGGGGCTTGCAGGGGCCGCGTACCTCTACAGCTATGGTCTCGATGCGACCGCCCTGGCCATATTGCTGGCGCGCCGGCGCACCCTACACCCGCGCAACGAGCAACGCATGCGCTGGGTGATTGCAGGCTGCGCGATCGGATTGCCCAGCTTCATCTTCACTGAAATCTGCCAGACGACTGGGCTGCTGCAAAACATGCTAGGCCGGGCCCCGTCGCAAACCGCGTTGGGGTTGCTTTATCTCATCCAGGGCGTGTTGGCCTATTTTGTGTGGACCGCCGTGCGGCGACAGCGTGTGATTGGCGTTACGATCCCGCTCCGGCGCGGCACCGTCACGACCGCGCTGGCGCTTGGCCTTGCCGTTCCAGTCATGTTCCTGCACGACCGCCTCGCGGCACTCGGCGAAACGATGCACTGGCCAGGTTGGCTTTGGCCGCTGGTGGTCGCCCCGGTTGCGCTGATCGCGCTGCAACGGTTGCACGAACTCGCGGTCGAGTTGGCCGACCACGTTTTCAACCGTGCGTATCACGACGCCAGTCATGGGCTGGAGCATGCAGGAGGCGCGATGCGTGAGGCCGAGACTTTCGCCACGATCGATCGATGGCTCGCGGAAGCGCCGGTCAGCCACCTCCGGCTGACATCGGCCGCCGTATTCCGCGATGTTGACGGCGCGCTACACCGAATGCGGCCTGCCATCGGCTGGGCCGCCGCGCCGCTGCGCCAGCTACGTCCGGACCTCGACGCCCCGGCGATCGCGTGCCTCACTCACCGCAAGCCGATGCGGCTGCTTCCTCAGCAATGGCGCCGTGAAGGCCTACCGTCAGAAGAGCAGGCGCCGTGCCTGGCGTTGCCGGTCTTCGGCTGGACCGGCCAAGCCATGGGCCTGGCACTCTTCGGACCGCATGAGACAGGCAGCGACATCACGCCGGATGAATGCGACATGCTGCAGGCGCTCGCGGTTCAGGCAGGCCACGGATATGACCGCATCGAAAAGGAGATGCTGCAGCGGGAAGTACGCGAACTGCGGGCACGCCTCACCGGCTTTGCTGAGGCTCCGCCCCCTGCATCACCCACGGAAAGGTGATCTGACGTCAGACCTCAGAGGCCGTTGCGCCCCGCAGCACTCAGCCCGCCGCGCGCGCCTCCCCAGGACGGTACACATTTCCGATGGTCTCACCGAATGGCCCATGATTGGCGACTGTCCCGAACGAGGTCACAGGGTGACGAACCGGCAGTTTCGGGAAAACCAATTCGGCGAAGCGATACGCCTCTTCCAGATGCGGGTACCCGGACAGGATAAAGTGGTCGATACCGAGCGCCATATATTCACGCATGCGCGCCGCCACTTGGTCGGGGTCTCCGACCAGCGCCGTGCCGGCACCGCCCCGCACGAGACCGACGCCGGCCCAAAGGTTGGGTGCAACCTCCAGCCGGTCACGTGAGCCGTTGTGAAGGGCGGCCATACGACGCTGGCCAACCAAATCCATGCTGGCGAAGCGCTGCTGGGCCTTTTGGATGGTCGCGTCATCGACATAGCGGATGAGATCGTCGGCTGCCGCCCAGGCTTCTTTCGCCGTCTCGCGCACGATTACATGCAGCCGGATGCCGAAATTGAGCTTACGGCCGCGGCGCGCGGCCGCCGCCGCGGCGCGCCCGAGTTTTTCGGCGACCAGCGCCGGCGGCTCGCCCCAGGTGAGGTAGGTATCCACGAGTTCCGAGGCGACCTCGATACCCGCGTTCGAAGAGCCGCCGAAAAATAGCGGCGGATGCGGCGCTTGTACGGTGGGGAAAAGGATCTGGCCGTTCTCGATGCGCAAATGCTTGCCCGCGAAATCCACCTGCCCGCCGGCCAGGAGGGATTTCCAGACTTGCAAGAATTCCCGGGTGATCTCGTAACGTTCGTCATGCCCCAAGAAAATGCCATCGCCCGTATTCTCGGACGGATCGCCGCCGGTCACGATATTGATCAGCAGCCGTCCGTTCGACAGCCGGTCGAAGGTCGCGGCCATGCGCGCGGCGAGCGAGGGGTTGAGCAGACCCGGCCGAAAGGCGATGAGGTAGCGCAATTGCCGGGTCAGCGGGATCAGGGATGAGGCAACGACCCAGCTATCCTCGCAACTGCGCCCCGTGGGGATCAACACGCCGTAATAACCGAGCCGGTCCGCCGCCTGGGCGATCTCGGCCAGATAGGCATGGTCCACATTGCGGCCGCCGATATGCGTACCAAGATGCCGTCCATCACCATGCGTCGGCAAAAACCAGAGAATGTTGGCGTCAGTTGCGGGGGACAAAATCATAGCGAAACTCCTCAAGCAGTCCAGGCCGCATCTGTAACATTGATCCGCTGCGGAATGAGCTCCAGCGTAAGAAAGGCATCGGCAATCTTCTGCTGATCCACGAAAATCAACGGGGTTAGCTTATGGACGCCGTATTTCTGGCGGCTGAACCAGGTTTTCAAGACGGGGGCCGGCAACCCAATCCCGGGTGCGATATCCGCCGCGGTTTCATCGATATGCTGCGCCTCCCAAGCCTCCTCCGCGTTGATGACGGCGATCGCTGCATTCAACGCGTCCGGATGACTTTCAGAAAAATCCTTTCGCGAGGTGTAGAAAGCGCGGTTGGGCATCAGCCCGGTGCCATCGGTGAGCAGTTGTGCACCCGCCGCCTGCGCGCCGGCATAGAACGGATCCCAGACCGACCACGCATCGACGTCCCCACTGCTGAATGCCGCCCGCGCGTCGGCCGGCTGCAGGAAGACTTTCGTGACATCGCCATAAGCGACACCGGTATAGGCAAGTGCTGAAACAAGCAAATAATGCGCGCTGGAGCCTTTCGCGACGGCGACCTTCTTGCCCACAAGGTCATGGACCGATTGCAGCTTGCTGCCATTGGGCTTCAGGATAGCGACCGCGCGCGGGCTAGGATCGGTGGCGGCGACATAAACAATGGGCATGCCGGCCGCCTGCGCGAAAATCACTGGCGGTTCGCCGGTAAAGGCGAAATTGACCGCGCCGGCATTCAGCGCCTCCAGCATAGGCGGACCTGAGGTGAATTCCGCCCAGGTCACATCATAGCCAAGAGGATTCAGTTTCGTTTCAAAGCTCCCGCGCGCGCGGGCCAGAACGAGCGTTACGGACGATTTCTGATAGCCGATGCGCAGCACGCCCCGCGTAGCACCTCGCGCCGTCTGCTGGGACAACAGCAAAGCGGGCATTGCGAGCGAAGCGGTCGTAAGAAGAGTGCGACGACGCATGAATTTCCTCCGGATCAATATACATAAACCTACTTGCATATAAAATCTACCTGTACAATAGAGTTTGTGCAACAAGGAGAATGGTATGCACCCCGCCAGCCCCACCGTTTCGTCACAGCCTATTTCGGGACAAATCCGGTTGCCGCGCATACCGCGCGCCATGCAGCGCGCGGTAGCACCGCTGATACTCTTGGCGATCTGGCAGGCGGCGGCCTCTTGCGGCCTCACGAGCCCGCAAACCATGCCCGCTCCCTCGCTGATCCTCGCAAGCTTCTGGAACCTCATCGTTACCGGACAACTCTGGCCAAATCTGCTGACCTCACTGACGCGGGTGCTGGTGGGCCTGACCGCCGGCGTTCTCGTCGGTGGCGCGCTCGGCCTGCTTGCCGGTCTCACCCGAACTCGGTGAGGATGCCATCGACCCGACCGTACAGATGGCGCGCACCCTGCCCCATCTGGCGCTGATCCCGCTGATGATTCTGTGGTTTGGCATCGGTGAAACACCCAAAATCGTCATTATCGCGCTGGGCGCCAGCTTTCCGATTTATCTCAATTTATTCGCGTCTATCCGCGGCGCCGACCGCAAGTTGTTAGAGACCAGCACCGTGCTTCGCCTCTCGCGGTACGAGACAGTGTGGCATGTCGTGCTGCCCGCGGCAGTTCCAGGCTTCCTGACTGGGTTACGCCAGGCGCTCGGCATCGCTTGGATCAGCCTTGTCGTTGCCGAACAGATCAACGCGAATTCCGGCATCGGCTATCTCGTGATGAACGCGCGGGACTTCTTGCAGACAGACGTGATCTTCGACGGGCTATTGGTCTACGCAGCACTCGGCTTAGCGACCGACCGTCTTGTACGCAGCCTGGAGCATCATCTTCTGTCCTGGCGCCCCACTTTACCCACTGCCTAGGAGCCCCGCATGAACATGCTGACCGACACGCCGATCCGGCCGCCTGCCACCCATGCCAGCAGCGAGTTCGCGGTGGAGGTGCGTGGCCTGACCCGGCAATTTGGCGAAAATACCGTTTTACGCGACCTGAATCTAACAATCCGTCCCGGGGAGTTCGTTGCCCTGCTCGGCCGTTCCGGCTCGGGCAAATCTACCTTGCTGCGTACGCTGGCGGGGCTCGATCCGGCCCTTCCAGGCAGCACATTGCACGTCCCGGATGCAAAGGCGGTGGTGTTTCAGGAACCGCGCCTGCTGCCCTGGAAACGGGTTTGGCGGAATGTCACGCTCGGACTGCGCGTGGCCGATCCACGCGGCCGCGCGGAAGCAGCACTTGCCGAGGTTGGCCTCGGCCATCGCTTGACGGCCTGGCCCCTCACTTTGTCCGGCGGCGAGGCGCAGCGCGCCGCCCTTGCCCGCGCCTTGGTGCGTGAACCCGCCCTTTTGCTGCTCGATGAACCTTTCGCCGCGCTGGATGCGCTGACCCGCCTACGCATGCAGGCGCTGGTATCCGAACTCTGGCGGGCGCACCGGCCAGCCGTGCTCCTGGTCACCCATGATGTCGACGAGGCGCTCATGCTCGCCGACCGGGTGCTGGTGTTGGAGAATGGCAGCATCATGGTCGACGTTCCGGTCACGATACCGCATCCGCGCCGGTCGGCGCATCCCGCTTTCGCGGAGCTTCACCGGACCTTACTGGCCGCTTTGGGCGTCGCGGAATAGAAACTCCAAACATCAAACCACTTTGAGAATATTCCGCGGCCCGCCTTCCAAGAAGCCCCCAAAAATGCGCCCCCATCCGGCCACAGGCCGGCGCTCAGCGGGGACCTGCTGGTCGTCATCGATTGGTCAATCACATTGGCATCCACGGATATCCCGCGTTAGGGGCCGAAGAGGGAATACGGCGTGCGAATATCACTGAGACACGACCAAGCAAAATCGTAATCATCCGTTCATACGCCGACAAGGGCGAATATGGTCCGTTTGTGCCAAGCTGGAGCGGTGCAGGAACCAGGCATATACCGTCTCCAGCTCGTGACGGCTCCCGATTTCCGAGCCTAAAATTTCCCATCGACCGCAAGGGCCCTTTATACCATCGCCCTGAGACAACCAGACCGTCGTCGTGTAACCCGAACGCGACAGACAAAAAAACATCACCTGCGTCGTTTCATTTCATCCTGTCGCGCAATTCTAACGAGTGACCTTTGCTTGCGCGGCGCGCGGCCAGATTCAAGATACTCGAATTCACAAAAGAAAGAGATAGGACATGAACACGATCACCACCAAAGATGGCGTCGAGATCTTCTATAAGGACTGGGGCAAGGGCCAGCCGATTGTATTTAGCCATGGCTGGCCCCTATCGGCGGATGATTGGGACGCGCAGATGCTCTTCTTCCTCCAGCACGGCTATCGCGTCATCGCCCATGACCGGCGCGGTCATGGACGATCCACACAAGTCGGGCACAACCATGACATGGATCACTATGCCGATGATCTGGCAGCGTTGACGGCGCATCTCGACCTAAAAAATGCCATTCACGTTGGCCATTCCACAGGCGGCGGCGAGGTGACGCATTACCTGGCGCGGCACGGCGAGAGCCGGGTGGCAAAGGCCGCGCTGATCAGCGCCGTGCCGCCGCTCATGGTCAAAACAGAGGCAAACCCTCGCGGTCTTCCCAAGGAAGTGTTCGATGGCTTGCAAGCGCAGCTCGCGGCCAATCGCTCGCAATTCTATCGCGCCTTGCCGGAAGGGCCATTTTACGGTTTTAATAGGCCAAACGTGAAGTCTTCGGAAGCGATCATCGCGAATTGGTGGCGCCAAGGGATGATGGGCGGTGCGAAGGCGCATTATGACGGCATCGTTGCCTTCTCACAAACCGATTTTACCGACGACCTCAAGAAGATCTTAATACCGGTTCTGGTGATGCACAGCGAGGATGATCAGATCGTTCCGTACGCCGATTCCGGACCTTTATCGGCAAAATTGTTAATGAATGGAACACTGAAGACTTACAAGGATTTCCCACACGGAATGCCCACCACCCATGCAGAGATCATTAACGCCGACCTTCTCGAATTTCTGAAAGCATCCTGAGGAATTTATCTACCACGATATTCCTTAGGCCAAGACTTTGTCACTTCGGACAAAACAACCTTGTACGACGAATTTGACACGTTCAGTTGCCAAGCAGTTGCTGTTTTAAACGCGGTTGACTGGCATTTTTACCAATGAAGACCGCCAGCATCAACTGAGTAAATTGCGCGTCGGCTATATGGCCTAGGTAAACCTTGTTGCAGTAAGCGTCCAGGCCATCACGCTTAAAAACAAGCATGATATCTTCTCCTGCATGGACCGGCTGCAAGGCTGCCAGGAACTGGGACAAAATGGATTGCGAGAGTTTGCACGGCGTGATGCAGCTACTTGCAAGCTCAGTTCGCCAGGCCCCGCGTATAGAATCGACGCTGACATCATGAACAAAGTGAAGTCGTAGCAATTTTACGCTAGGGGAGAACAATATTGCATCCGCATCGTGACTCGGTTGTTGCAGGTAGAGACCTGCGATGTAGATATGGACGCCCAGGGCGGAATAGGTCCGCAACCCGATGCCGTTCAGGACAAGCTTTGTCGTACCGACGCTCGCCGTGTCCGGCAGCGTAACACCCGCAAGTTCAGCGGCCACCACCGGTAGTGGAATGGAGACCAAAGACACCACGACCATACATATCAAACACGATTTTAAAATTCTGCGCGCAAAAAATTTACAGCATTGAATTGCCATTTTTTAGATCCAATGATGTTTTGTATTTCGAATACGCAGTTTTGTATTATAGAAAACGCGCTTATCTCGCGCGAGAGACGACGCTTTTGCTCGTTGGACTGTTTTTTTGAGTTCAATTCGCGCCGACCTTACAATATCGATGTTATGTCAGAAAAAACATGTCCATGACCAAGACGCAACGTAATCATTTGTTCACTCCACGACAAGGATAAATATGTTCTATTTGTTTCTGCAAGTTGCGCAAATTGCTCAGTCATAACCAAGCTTTAGTCGATATACTTTACACTTTTTCAGACGAGAGGCATTACTCAACAGCCCTCGCCTGATGTGGCGCAATTTCGATTCGCCCCAAAACGAAATCGATCGAAGAAAAATCCAGAAATAAGAAAACAAATTACCAAAAATTATCTATGCCACGCGGATATCTATATAAGCATCTGAATACCTGAAATATACAGGCTACTTCGAAGCCTTAAAATTTACCTCACAATGTTTTCTTGCTCGGGCCGCAAGAGAAGATGGGAGAGGATTGTATCCTGTATCCTGCCAGGGGAGGTCTGCATGTCCGGGACTCAAAAGGCTGCTGCGGACGGCGTTACATCGCCTGACAATCCCGCTCTTGGTGAAAAGGATAATCCTCGCATTATCCGTCTTCTCGCCGAGGAACTCGCTGTTACGCGTGAGCGCGTCGAAACCGGGCGTGTTCGCGTGCAGGTCGTCACGCATGCGCATGAAGAACATGTCGATGTCCCGCTGGCACAAGATAGCGTCGCCGTGGAGCGCGTCGCTATCGGTCGACTGATCGACGTCATTCCGTCAATACGCCAGGAGGGCGACACAATCATCGTGCCCGTGGTCCATGAAGTTTTGGTCCTTGAGCGCCGGCTGATCCTGCAAGAGGAGGTGCATGTGCGGCGTGTCAACACGGCCGGATGGCATCAGGAACGCGTCACGCTGCACCGTCAGGAGGCGGTGGTTACACGAATTCCGGCTGAAAAACCGGAAGCCGGCCCGAAAGGGGAGTAGGGATGCCGGACCATGTTCGCGTCCCGACCGACTTGAACCTAATCGCGAATAGAGGAACACGATCATGGCATATAAAACAATTGTTGCGGTGTTCGACACCCCCGAACACGCCAGGGCCGCCGTCGGGGCGCTGAAGGCCGGAGGGTTTCGTGATAACGACATCAGCGTTTTCGATAGCTCTCGCCTGTCCGGCGGTGCGGGTGGCGCCGCCAAAGGATTGAGGGAGGTCGGTCTCTGGCACCGCCTCTTCGGCGACGACATCTCCAAGCAAGAAGCGACGATCTACGGGCAGACGGTGGAAAAAGGCGGTGTTGTCGTGTCCACGCGCGTGATCGACAGCGACGTGGCGCGCGCCACCGGCATTCTCGACCTGCACCAGCCGGTCGACGTGCATGACCGTGCCACGGCATCCGGCATAACAGCGTCCGCTTATACTGAGACAGCGACACAGACTGTCTCGGCAGCTCCGCTCGCGGTTGGTCAGGCTGCCACGCAGACGATGCCGGTGACGCCCAAGGTCGCGGCGACACATGCCGATTTTCTGCGCCTTGCCGAAGAGCAGTTGCAGGTCGGCAAGGAGATGATCGAAACCGGCCGCACCCGGATCCGCCGCTTCACTGTCGAGCGCGAAGTCGCCCAGGACGTGACCCTGCATGAGGAGCACGCCGAGGTCCTTCGCCGCGCCATCAGCGAGCCGGCGGCAATCACCTCGATAGACTGGGCGGACAGCGAAATCGAAGTGATCGAAACGGCCGAGCATGCCCTGATCAGCAAGACCGTCCGCGTCGTTGAGGAAATCGGGTTGAACAAAGTCGGCAGCGACCATGTGGAAACGGTACACGAGAAGCTTCGCCGCCAGCAGGCCGAGGTCATTCAGGTCGACCGCGCCGGACGGCCGGTCGTGTCCCCACGGGCCTGACCGTCATGGACGCCCCCTGCGGCGATGTCGCCGCAGGGCATTACATGAGGAAGCGCCCAAAGGACACGGCGTCGGCGCTCGTCCGATCGCCCCGTCGATACCGGCGCACCTCGGTCAGAATGGAAGGAGTTCACCATGGCCCTGTTTGATAACCTTATCGGGGAGGTTGACCGAAAATTCGGCCTGGGCGCCCAAGCCCGTCCTTTGATCGCCGAAGTGCTGCAACTCGAGACGGGCGGCACCGGCGGTATCGCCGGCTTTCTAGATCGGTTTCGCGCCGCCGGGGCGGGCGGCGACATATCCTCCTGGATTGGCGGCGCCGGCGGGGGGGCCATGTCGGTCCAATCAGTCGAGCGCGCACTGGGTACCGGCACCGTCAGCGAGATCGCCAGGCGGCTTGGTCTTGGGACCGCCGCGGTCGGCACCGCGCTCGCCTTCGTGATCCCGAAAACGATCGGCCTCTTGACCCCCGGGGGCAAATTACCGACAGCAATCCCAGCCGAGGTCACGAACTTCCTCAGGCCGACGGGACCAACCACGCCGGCCGGGCCGCGCTTCGCCGCGACGGCCGCGCGCCTCCGCGAACAGGCTCCGCCGGTCGCCATGAAAGTGGTCAGCGATCCGCCGCAACCGATGCGCTGGCTGTGGCCATTGATCGGCGCCCTCATTATCCTGGGGATCGGCGCCTATCTTTACGTAAACCACCAAGCCCCGGTCGCACGGGTCGCATCGCAGGCACCCGTCGCTGCCCCTGCCATGCCGGTCGCATCGCAACCCGCCGTCACGCCCCCTGCCCCGCCGGTCGCTACCCTGCCGGCGCAACTGGTGCTCAGCAACGACAATGGCGTGATCCACTATTCGGGAACCGTGCATGACGAGGACACCCGCACCTCAATCGTCAATTCGCTGCAAGCCGTCTATGGTGCTGACAAGGTGCAGGGCGATATCGCGATCGATCCGCAGCGCGGCGCGGCGCCGTGGCTGGCCAACCTACGCGCCGGGCTTGCGACGCTCCAGGTTCCGGGGGTTCAGGCCGTGTTCGACGGCAATGCCGTCAACCTCGGCGGTACGATCGGCGATAGCGACCGTAACCAGATCACCACCTCGCTGCGCACTGCGCTTGGGAGCGGCTTGGTCTACGGCTCCTTGACCGATAATGCGTCGGATTGGGTTTTGGCTGCCAATACCAAAGCGGCTGCTGCCTTGACCGCGCAGAAGACGGGCCTCAGTGCGAACGACCTGGTCGGGATCCTCAATCAGTCGGTGATCAACTTCGCGACCGGCAGTGCGCAGGTGCCTCCAGCATCTGAGGGCCTATTGCAGGATGCAGCGGCGCAGATCAAGCAGCTCCCGCAGGGGACTGTACTGGAGGTGGCAGGCTATACCGACAATTCAGGCGATCAGACCGCGAATGTAACGCTGTCGCAGCAACGGGCCAATGCCATCCGCAATGCGCTGATCCAAGCCGGCGTCAACCCATCGATGCTGGTCGCGAAGGGCTATGGCAGCGCCAACCCCGTCGCCAGCAATGACCTCCAGGAAGGCCGCTTCGCCAACCGGCGCATCGAGTATCACGTGCTCACGCCCTGATAGGCTTGCTTAACACCCAAACATCCAGATCGTGATTTATTTTAGCGCCATCGCCCCTTATTCGGCGACGGCCTCGGCCCTGAGTGGCACGAGAAGGCGGGCGAAGCTGGCAAGGCTGGCAGCGCCGGCGAAGGCAGCACCTAGGGCCATGGCCAAGATTGGCGCTTGAGGGATGGCCAAGAAGAAGCATAATGCGACCAACGACGCACCGATCGTTTGGCCCATTAACCGTGCGACAGTGACGATGCCGCTGGCGCCACCGGCGCGATTGGCCGGGGCGCTGGCCATCAGCAACTTCAGATTAGGCGATTGGAAAAAGCCGAAGCCGGTGCCGCAAATGGCCATGCGCCAGACAATGTCAAAATTTCCTGGATGCGCCGGCAGCAAAGCCAGCAGAACCATGCCGACACTCAACGTGGCGAGCCCCGCACCGCCCAGCATGCCGGCGGAGTAGCGGTCCGAAAGCCGGCCGGCCAGGTTGGCCATCAGCGCGACCATGATGGGCCAGGGCGTGATGAGGAATCCGGTTTCGATCTGGCTACGGCCCAGAACCTGCTCCAGGTAAAATGGCAAGGCGACAAAAGCGAGGCCCTGCGTTGCGAAAGAGCAGATCGCGGTGACGGCCGAGAGGGTGAAGATGGGGATCTTGAAAAGATCGACCGGCAGCATCGGGGCGGCGTGCCGCGCCTGCCTGCGCAGCAGCAGGGCACCGAAGATGAGCCCCAAAATAATTTCTGAAACGGCGATTTTCAATAAATCGCCATGCGCGGCACCGCTCAGGCCGAGTACCAGAAAGCCAAAGGCGCCCGCATTGAGTGCCGCCAGAATGACATCAAAGCGGTATTTGCCACGCGGCGTGGCCGGCAGCATGCGCGTGCCCAACAAGAATGCGAAAATACCCAGTGGAACGTTGATGCCGAACAGCAGTGGCCAGGTGCCAATGGAAAGAATCAGCGAGGCGGCGGTGGGGCCAACGGCGAAGGCCGTGGCGACGACCAACACGTTCATGCCCATGCCGCGGCCCAATTCGTGCTTTGGATAGATGAAGCGGATGAGGGCGGCATTGACGCTCATCATGGCGCTGCCGCCGAGCCCCTGGAACACGCGGGCAAGGGTCAGCGTGGCGAGAGAGTCGGAACAGGCGCAGGCCAGCGAGGCTGCGGTAAACACGACCAACCCGTAGAGGAAGACGCGTTTATGGCCAACAATGTCACCGAGGGTAGCAAGGGGGAGTGCTGTGGCGATGAGGGCGAGCTGATAGGCGTTGATGATCCAAATTGAGGCTTCGGGATTGGTGTGCAGGCTCCCGGCAATGGTGGGCAAAGCGGTGTTGGCGATGGCAAGGTCCAACGTGGACATTGCCACCCCGAGAAGCTGGGCCGTGGCAGCCCAACCGCGGCGCCCACGGGGCAAGCCGTCCTGCGGAATCATGCGAAGCTCGCCGGCTGAAATTGAGCCACCAGCCACGGTGACCCGGCGTGATGGTAATCAGCAGCAATGATGCCGCAGGAAACGGTCAGGAGAGCCATTATAGCAGGGAATGGCGCTGAAGCCGTATTCGCCGCGCCTTTGGCAGAGAGCATCGCGCGCATCACATAGCCGCCTTTGGATAAGCAGGGAGCCACACTATTCCCCCGAAATTGAGGCAGTTTTATTGTCCGGAATCCTGCGTGGCAAGCGGCCTATCGCAAACCTGATCAGCTTTTCGTCACCATTGACGCAATAAATTCAAGAGCGCCCCCTCGGCAACGCGGCCGGGCTCGTGCGGCGCCGCGGCGGGTGACCACGGCCCAGGCGACAAGCTCCGATAGCTCAGTCTAACCTACGGCGCAGTCCCTCTGATGCCGGGTCCCCACACAAGCGCTTCGGTTGCGACCAGCGCGCTTGGCCTCGTATAAAGCCTTGTCGGCAGCAGATACCAAATATGTGGCGCTAACGTCGTCTCGAACAACGCCAGCGGCGACGCCGATGCTGATCGAGACATATCCCGTGAGAGGCGCCTCCTCATGCGGAATTTCCAAGGCGCGGGTCGCCTGCAGCATGGTTTCAGCAACCTGCACGGCGCCGTCCAGATCGGCGTTCGGCAGCAGCAGGATGAATTCCTCCCCCCCGTACCGAGCCACCGCGTCACCCGGGCGGTTGGCGCAGCCTCGGAGCGCCCCAGCAATTCTCCGCAGGCACTCATCGCCTGCCAAATGGCCATAGAAATCGTTGAACAGCTTAAAATGATCCACATCGACCATGATCACCGCCAGAGACGTTCCAGCCCGACGGGCACGCCGCCACTCCTGATCGAGGATCTGTTCGAAGGCCCTGCGATTTAGTAGCTGGGTCAGGGAATCGGTGGTGGCAAGACGTTTCATGTCATCGGCCCGCGCCTTCGCGACGCTACGGTACTGCAGCCGGGAACGAATGATGCATGCCAAACCCACGACCAGCGCCGTGAACAAAACTGCCAACAGGCGGGACTGGGTTTTCCGAAGGTTGAGCGCCGTATCGAGCGGCGCCAAGAAATAAATCGTCCAATGGGTGGTGGGGACTTGCGCCGCGACGGGAACAAAGCGTTCCCTTCCCACGATGACAAGATGACTAGCGTCCGTCGCGTCGAATGGCATTGGTATCAATGGCGCGCCCCCATAGCGCGTCTTCGCCCGCAACCTAGCACTACAGTTGCCTTTTTATTGAAGTTCTGAATCTATGGGCAACCATGGTTCAGGATATGATGAGTGGCGGCGGGTCTGTTGAAGATACCTTGGAGCTTTGGGCGTCTTCGCTGCGCGATGTGAAGGGGCGCCTACGGCCATTGTTCACGCAGGATCGTGTCGCGGCGTCGGCCGGCGTTTTTCTTGATGCGCTGCTTGGCAACGAGCCGCGCAAGACCGGATGGATGCGCGCCGAGGCCGCGGGTGATCCCGGTCCCTGGCGGCAACAAGCTTTGTTGGGGCGCGGTCGCTGGGATGCCGAGGCATTGCGCGATGTCGTGCGGGACTATGTGGTTGAGCATCTGGCCGCCGACGATGCGGTTCTCGTGATCGACGAGACCGGGTTCCTCAAACAGGGCCGCACGTCATGCGGCGTTGGCCGGCAATACACGGGTTCTGCCGGCAAGATCACGAACTGCCAGATTGGCGTGTTTGCGGCCTATGTCTCACACAAGGGCCATGCCTTCATCGACCGGGCACTGTATCTGCCGAAGGCATGGACAGTCGATCCCGTGCGGATGCAGGCTGCCCATGTGCCTGACACTGTCGCGTTTGCAACCAAGCCTGCGCTGGCTGCGATGATGATTGACCGGGCGATCGCCGCCGGAGTCCCCTTTGCCTGGGTCGCCGCCGATAGCGTTTATGGCGTGGGCGACGTGGAGAAAACCCTGCGTCGGGCCGGTCGTGGCTACGTGCTGGGGGTGCATGCCAATCACCGGTTTGGCGCCTGGAACACAACGCCGCTGATTGCAGGTGAAGCAAAGGATATCGCCAAGGACTTGCCTACGGAAGCATGGCAACGCCTGTCCGCGGGTCTCGGCACCAAGGGAGAGCGGTTCTACGACTGGGCCTATTGCCCGTTGGCCGATCTTGACGCCGCAGAGTTCGATGCCCCCATTGCGGGCCTGTGGACGCGCGGTCTGCTGATCCGACGCAGCGTCAGCGATGGTGAATGCGCCTATTTCACCACCTGGTGCCCGCATGGCACGTCGATCGACACTTTGGTCCGTGTGGAAGGAACCCGTTGGCGGATCGAGGAAGGTTTCGAGACTGCCAAAAACGAACTCGGGCTCGACCATAATGAAACCCGTTCCTGGCATGGTTGGCATCGCCATGTCTCGCTCGTCATGCTCGCCTACGCCATGATGGCGGCTGTCCGCTATCGTGCCAACACCATCACACCGAAAAAAACGAAGCCCAGGACAGGAAAGAACTCATCCGATGGTCCGTCCAGGAAATCCGGCGGCTCGCCCTGAAGCTCGCTCAGCGCCAACTGCCCGTCGCGCGCATCCTTAAATGGTCAATCTTCAGACGGGCTCATCAGGCCGCCGCCAGACACGCCCACCTTAAATCAAAAAGGCAACTGTAGTGCTAGCCCGGACGTCTTCAGGAAACGGCGTGATAGTTCTGAATTGCCAGTCTGGTACGTCGGTAATCAGCACGATGCCTTCATCATCGGCGACGAGAAGCTTGACCCCGCTTCGGGCCCAGCTCTCTTCCATCTGTTTAAATTCAACCTTGACGACCACCACGCCTAGAAACCGGCCGTTTGCCTCAACCCGCTGCGCCAAGAATAAACCGGGCAAATGGTTGATCATGCCTAACCCAAAATATTCTCCCGTGCCGTCGGCACGGGCCTGGCTGTAATACGGACGTCCCCTGAAATTGTGGCCAATGAAGCTTGTCGGCTGGCGCCAATTGCTGGCCGCAACGACCCTGCCGTTAGCGTCAATGACATAGATCACGCTGGCTGTCGTGTCGCCGCATAAGAGGGTAAATTTTTGGCTTAATCTGGTCCTTGCGACGGCAAGCGATGTTGGCGACGCCGACAATGCCGCTATCACGTCAGGATCATAGGCCAGGATAAACGGCACAAGGCGCCGTTTCTCGATTTCGCTCTGAAGCAGCATACTATAGCTTGCAGACATGACGGTTCCGGCGCGATGCACGGCTTCGATTGCAAGGCAGCGGTTCCAGGCTTGCACTTGCCACGAGGACACAACAAACAATACGGCACTCAGGGTGACCAGTGTCGCCCATTGCAGCGCTCGAAAGCCACGTAGCTTTTGCATAAGTCGCGGTTCAGAGGCCGGCATGTCGGACAATTATTTCATACCCAGCCGCCCGGCTTTGGCGCTCCAGGGCCGCCCCGCGCCGCCCCGCTATCGATACCTGACTGTAACTATAAATCATGCCATCACGTGGTTTTTTAGTCCAAGCTGTTAGATCGATACACGGACTGCCTGACCGGTGAAACGGAGGCATTACGATCCTCCGGAGCGTCCGTTCAACTCAGCCGACGATCTCCGCACATGGGACCGGCCGGCCGAAATACCAGCCCTGCGCCAAGCGGGCGCCCGCCTCCACCAGGACATTAGCCTGTTCCAGGGTTTCCACCCCTTCCGCCAACACTTCCGCGCCCATGCTTTGGAGTTCAGCGATCGTGCGGGCAATTTCGGCCAAATGATCGCAGGAGCGGTTGGCATTGCGAATAATGGTGATGCACAGCTTGGCGATGTCGGGGCGTATGGCCCGTACGGCCGCCATATCCGCAAAGCCGCATCCGGTATCGTCGAGCGCGAGCCGTGCGCCCAAGGACCGCGCTTTCGCGAAAAATGGGGCATAGGCTTCCGCCTGATCGAGCGGCAAATGTTCGGTGATCTCCAGCACGATGCCGGGCCGCGCCAGGGATTCAACCACGCCGGGTGTGGAAAGTGCCTCCAAGCCAAGATTGATACTCAGCCAAGGCCCTTCCGGGAGCCTCGCCGCCAGCGAAGCCGCCTGACGCGCACAGGCCAGTTCCAACTCCGTGGTCAAATTAAACCGCTCTCCGGCACCAAACAAAGCATTCGCTGCCTCCAACGCACTCCCCTGCGGGCCGCGGCTCAATGCCTCATATCCCACCAATTCTCCGGATAGCAAGGAAACGATGGGCTGCAACAATGTCCTTAGGCCCTGGCCAGCAATCACGGCTCGCAAGGCGGCATGCTCGTCCGGCGCCAAATCGAGACGGCTGGTGGGCTCGTCTCGCCACTCCCGGTTCAACCACGCGTCAGTGTCGACCGGAACCGGCGCGGGCACGGGGATCACGGCGGCAGAGAAGGACAACTGGCCACCCGTGCCGACGCCGAATACGTCTAGTAGCGCCTTATGGCCCGTGGCTGAGGTCGCTGCCGCCAATGCCTCGGCCTGCTCGGCGCTATCCACCAGGGCACTGCCGCCAGTCATCGTGAAGGCCCGCCACCAACGCTGCGGCATTGCGGAGGGCGGTAATGCCACCTCATGATGGCGCCCCAGCAGCCGGGTGGCTTGGACGTCCATGGCGGCAAAAGCGTCAGCCAGGCCGGTTCGCACCGCGGCGGCACCGAACCGGGCATACAATTGCGTCACGTCTTTCACTTGAAAGACGAGGAGGTGAGAGGCGTGGATCGTCAATTTAGGCAATCTCTCTTCAAAGTGACGGGGAAGTTTTTCCGCGTGTTCCTTGTCCCCGTCGGGCGGAGCACGCGGGAGACGGTAAAGGCTATCAACCTTCTGATTTCACGAATGACTTAGATGCTCAAAGTAAATTTTTGATTTTCGGCGGCGGCGCTGCGCTTTTTCGGCGCTACCTTGGGCGCGGCGCGCTTGAGCACCGGCGCAGAAACGTTTCCGCCGATGCGGAATTCTCCAACCAGACGGGCGAGTTCCCGCGCCTCTTCGGAGAGGCTGTGGCTCGCCGCGGTGGCTTCCTCGACCATCGCGGCGTTCTGCTGCGTCACCTGGTCCATCTGGTTGACCGCGGCATTCACCTCGCCCAGCCCGGTCGACTGCTCCTTCGCCGAAGCCGCGAGCTCCGCTACCAGCCCGTTAAGCTGGCTTACCTGGGTAACGATCCGGCCGAGCGCCTGGCCGGTCTCGCTGACCAGCTTCACGCCGGTCGCCACCTGCTGGCCGGAGCTCGAGATCAGCGCCTTGATCTCCTTCGCGGCATCGGCGGAGCGCTGCGCCAACGCGCGCACTTCGGTTGCGACCACGGCAAAACCACGCCCGGCATCACCGGCGCGCGCCGCTTCCACGCCCGCGTTCAGCGCCAGCAGATTGGTCTGGAAGGCGATCTCATCGATCACGCCGATGATGTTGGCGATCTGCATGGACGAGGATTCGATCCCGTCCATCGCCCCCACCGTCTGGCGCACGACATCGCCGGAGCGCTCCGCATCGGCCTTCGAGGTCGAGACCAGATCGCGCGCCTCGTTCGCCACCTCGGCGGTGCGCCGCACCGTCGCGGTGATCTGATCGAGTGCCGCCGCCGTCTCTTCCAGGCTCGCCGCCTGCTGCTCGGTGCGCCGCGACAGATCATCCGAAGCCTGGGTGATCTCCTCAGCACCCGCGCGCACGCCCTGCGTGTTGCTCGCGATCGACTGCATCGTCTCTTGCAGCTTTTCCATCGCCCCGTTGAAGTCGCTGCGCAGTTTCTCGTAGTCGCCGCTAAACGCAGTGGTCAGGCGGAATAACAGATCGCCGGCGGAGAGTTTTTCCAATCCGGCGGCTACCGATTCCACCACAAAGCGCTGCTGCGCCGCCGCTTCGGCTCGCGCCGCCTCATTGGCCGCGCGCTGCGCGTCCATCTGCGCGGCCGCCGTTTTGGCTTCCTGCTCACTCGCGCGCAGTTTCAGCCCATTCTCCTTGAAGACTTGTACGGCGTTGGCCATCTTTCCAACCTCGTCGCGGCGCTTCACGGCCGGAATGGTGACGGTGAGATCGCCGTCAGCCAAACGACCCATCGCCTGTGTCAGAGCGTTGACAGGCTTGATCGAGCGAATGGTCAAAAAGGCGATCAGCGCCCCGCTGCCGAAGGCACACGCGCAGGCCAGGGCATTCAGCCACAGAAATTCACGGGCAACACCACGGGCCTTCGCGCCGAGGACTTGGCTCTTGGCATCCTCAACGGAGATGAACTGATTGATTGCAGCGATCCAGGCGACGAAGGCCGGCCTCGCCTCAGTTTCCACTAAAGCTCTGGCTTGGTCGATTTGACCTGCCTGTGTCAGGCTGATGACTTCGACAATGTCCGGGTCGGTCCGCTGCTGGGCCGCCTTGATTGCACCCAGGACGGTGATTTCGTCGGGCGTCACGCCTGTCCCACGCTGCATGATTGCGTCGAGCGGCCCCGCATTGTCCTGGTACACACGCGTAAATCCGTTGATGCGTGCGATCGTAGCATTCAGGTCCGCAGGATTACTGACCAACGTCACGTCGCGCAGACTGATGGCCCGTTCATGAACGGTATCGCGAAGATTGACCGCGTAGGTCTCCTTGACGCTATTAACGTCGTTGATCGTCTTCAAGCTTGATGCGATGCTGCTGACATGCAGCTCGGCCATGATCGCCACCCCCAACATCAAGGCGAGGACAAGCGCGAAACCGAGTGCAAATCGATGACTTATCTTAAGATTCAATGTCAATTGACTAACTCCACCGCCAATAAGTCATTGCTGAATGGACGAAAGGACAGAGTAACAACGCAAGAGACGTACATTTTGCTATACCTGGAATGCGATAGTGGTTGTTGCTGTCTCGCCAAACCCGATGAGCAGCAAACAGACCCAAAACGCCCAGGATCGCCAGCATTTGTCTGGCAACGGGAAAACCACTCACGTGTAAACCTTTGTTAAACGCTTCTATCTGGTATTTAACCCAGATAACTGACGTGAAACTTAATCAAGAGATTCAGCGTCGATGCGCACCCAGGGCTCCGCGGGCGAGGCAGGTCCGAAATGCCCACCAGCCCCCCTATGGCGACACCAAGCTACGACTTAGGAGGAAGCTTGGCGTAACGCCCTAAAGTGCAGCTTTTGCCCCCATCTCGGTCAGTCAGGTTAACGGTGCCAGACGGCGTAACAGATTTTGTTGCGGCGGAGTGAGCAAGCGCAGTGTGTGCCCCAGACGATCATTCGATGATACGTGTGGATGTAAAAAATCACGTTCGGATTGAGGGTTAAAAAAAGAAAAGCCCCCTAGGGGGCTTTTCTCTCGTGCAGCTTCCTGAGGGAAACTGTGATCTTACAACCGGTTGCGCTTAACCTTGCAGGTCGAAGCGATCTAGGTTGGTCACCTTGGTCCAGGCGTCCACGAAGTCCTTGACGAACTTCTCTTTCGCATCCGCGCTGGCGTAAACCTCGGCCAGCGCGCGCAGCACCGAGTTCGAGCCGAACACGAGGTCGACACGCGTGCCGGTCCACTTGACCGCACCGGTCTTGCGGTCGGTGCCTTCGAACACGGTCTTGGCGTCGGAGGTCGCCTTCCACTGCGTGTTCATGTCCAGCAGGTTGACGAAGAAGTCGTTCGTCAACGCGCCCGGGCGCTCCGTCAACACGCCATGGGTGGCGCCATCGACGTTGATGTTGATCGCGCGCAGGCCACCGATCAGCACGGTCATCTCAGGCGCGGTCAGCGTCAGCAGCTGTGCCTTGTCGATCAGGACCGCTTCGGCGGGTGCCGCAAGGTCGGCGTGCTGATAGTTGCGGAAACCGTCGGCAGCCGGTTGCATCGCCGCGAAGGAGGCGATCTCGGTCTGCTCCTGCGAGGCATCCGTACGGCCCGGTGCGAACGGCACCGTCACCGCATGGCCGGCGGCCTTCGCCGCCTGCTCGACGCCGACATTACCCGCCAGCACGATCAAGTCGGCCAGCGAGACCTTCTTGCCGCCGGTCGCGGCGCTGTTGAAGGCGGTCTGGATTTCTTCCAGCGCCTTGAGCACCTTGGCCAGCTGTGCGGGCTGGTTGACTTCCCAGTCCTTCTGCGGTGCCAGGCGGATGCGCGCACCGTTGGCGCCGCCGCGCTTATCCCCGCCACGGAAGGTCGAGGCCGAAGCCCAGGCGGTACCGACCAGTTCGGACACGCTCAGACCCGCGGCCAAAATCTTGGCCTTGAGGGAAGCGATGTCGGCCGCATCGATCAATGGATGGTCAACGGCGGGCACCACATCCTGCCAGATCAACGCTTCCTTGGGCACTTCCGGGCCCATATAGCGAGATAGCGGGCCGAGATCGCGATGCGTCAGCTTGAACCAGGCGCGAGCGAACGCCTCGGCAAAAGCCTGCGGGTTCTCCAGGAAGCGGCGCGAGATCTTCTCGTAAGCCGGGTCGACGCGCAGCGACAGGTCGGTCGTCAGCATGGTCGGCTTGTGCTTCTTGGACGGATCATGCGCGTCGGGGATGACGGCTTCCGCGTCCTTGGCTTCCCACTGGATGGCGCCAGCCGGGCTGTGCGTCTTCACCCATTCATACTTGAACAGGTTCTCGAAGAAGAAGTTGCTCCACTGCGCCGGCGTCTGCGTCCAGGTAACTTCCAGGCCGCTGCCGATGGCATCCTTGCCGTGGCCGGTGCCGTAATTGCTGATCCAGCCCAGGCCTTGCGCTTCCAGGCCGGCCCCTTCAGGCTCCGCCCCTTTATGCGATTCAGCCGCGGCGCCGTGCGTCTTGCCGAAGGTGTGACCGCCGGCGATGAGCGCCACGGTCTCTTCGTCGTTCATCGCCATACGGGCGAAGGTCTCGCGGATGAAAGCGGCGGCGGAAAGCGGGTCGCCATTGGCGCCGGGGCCTTCCGGATTGACGTAGATCAGGCCCATCTCGGTGGCGCTGAGCGGCTCGGGGAGGTTCTCCAGCGTGCGATGCGCCAGCCAGGTGGTCTCCGACCCCCAGTTCACGTCCTGATCCGGCTCCCAGGTGTCTTCACGGCCGCCGGCAAAGCCGAAGGTGCGGAAGCCCATGGTCTCCAGCGCGACGTTGCCGGTGAGGATCAGCAAATCCGCCCAGGAGATCTTCTGGCCGTATTTCTGCTTGATCGGCCACAGCAGGCGACGCGACTTGTCGATGTTCACATTGTCGGGCCAGCTATTGAGCGGCGCAAAACGCTGCTGACCGCGACCGCCACCGCCCCGGCCATCGCTCAGGCGGTACGTGCCGGAGGCGTGCCAGGACATGCGGACGAATTGCGGACCGTAATGGCCGAAATCGGCGGGCCACCAATCCTGCGAATCCGTCATCAGCTTGCGCAGGTCGTTCTTCAGCGCCTCGTAGTCGAGCTTGCTGAATTCCTCACGGTAGTTGAACTTCCCGCCCAGCGGATCGGATTTGGACGAATGCTGATTCAGCAGGTCCACGCGCACCTGCTTCGGCCACCAATCGCGGTTCTGCGTGCCACCGCCGGCCACAGGTTTGGAGGCATTACCCGAAAACGGGCATTTGGCTTCAGATGTCAAGGCTCTTCCTTTCGATGTTGGGTTCAGTGGGTTGGGGATATCATCATGACAAATGCGGCGTAAGACAATGCCAGGGCGGCAGCATGATACGTCGCATCAGACATTTTCAAAAAAACGTCTTGTACGATCGGTAATGGCTTCCATGACGTCGTCGGACCTATGCGCTCAGGACGTCAATCCTGTCATCGCGCCCCTGCTCTTTCACCGCATACAAAGCTCCTCGGTTGGACAACCTTCGGCATCTTTTGGTGCCGGCCTCGCCGAGGTCAACATCCCCTCATGCGTGACGCCGTAGACTACTAAAATTTCATCTGCCGCACCGTACGGTTTCTAATTTACTGATCTGACTGGAAACACCATACTCCTTAGCTCGACTTTCCGCATTTTGGCTTGTCCTCGGCTATGGGGCTGCCCAGAAGATATCCTCAGACGCAATGAACCGCAGTGCATCGTCGAGAGGTAGGACGGTTCGTCCGAACGGCCCGGCGCTGGTCCAGCGTTCCTTCCATAACGACCAATAAAGGACCTCGACGCGATCGTCCTGACCGGTCTGTCGAAGCCGTGCCACGGGCGTGCCGGAGCCGGCGCGGTAGAGCGTGTAGCCTCGGTTGCGCCGTTCGGCCAGCAGCCGGCCACGGCGGCAGTTGAACCCCTCGATACGCTGAATGATCAGATCGGTCATGCCGCGCATGATAAATCGTCCGGCTGACCGATGTCGCGGGGGTAAGGCCAGGGGACCTCTTGCGACGCGGGTGCCACTTCAATTCTACACCTGGGATGGCATCGCATCCCTCCGGCGCCTCCAGCGCGCCCGTCCCGCACCTGGTTCCACCCATCCTGGCCGCTTGGCTGGCGGTGTTCCGCCCTTGCTTCACCGCCCCGGTCTGGAACCGCGTTCTGGTGCTGGTGGCAGGTGCTGTGTTGGCCCCGGGCAAGCGCACCGTGACCCAGGTGCTGCGCGTCATGGGGCTGGCCGATGACCATCACTTCCGTCGCTATCACGAGGTTCTGAGCCGCGCGCGCTGGGATGCGCGCGCCGTCTCACGGCGGCTGCTGCTGTATATCATCGACCGGCTGCTGCCCGATGGTGAGGTGGTGATCGGCATCGATGATACCATCGAACGCCGCTGGGGCGCGCAGATCAAGGCCCGCGGCATTTATCGTGACCCGGTTCGATCCTCGAAGGGGCATTTTGTCAAAACCAGTGGTCTGCGCTGGCTCTCTCTGATGGTGGCCGTGCCGGTACCATGGGCCGGCCGGACATGGGCGCTGCCGTTCCTGACGATCCTGGCGCCGTCCGCGCGATGGAGCGACAGCCATGGCAAGCGCCACAAGACGCTGACCACCTGGGCGCGTCAGGCCATTCTACAAGCCAAACGCTGGTTGCCGAAACGCCGCCTCATCTGCATTGCCGATAGCGGCTTTGCGGCGCTGGATCTGCTTGCCGCCGTGCGCGGCCATGTCTGCATGATCACCCGGTTGCGGCTGGATGCCAGCCTGTTCAAACCAGCGCCGAAACGCCAGCGGGGGCAGCGCGGCCGCCCCGCGCAGAAGGGGGGTGTCCTGCCAAAGCTCAGTGCCGTGCTGAAAAGCAAGACGACGGTCTGGAGCACCGAGGTTGTCTCTCAATGGTACAACGCCCAGCAGCGCACGCTGATGGTCGCCACCGGCACCGCGCTCTGGTACCATGCCGGCGTCCCGCCCGTGCCGATCCGCTGGGTGCTGGTTCGCGATCCATCCGGTGAGCACGAACCATCCGCCTTTCTCAGCACCGACCTCGATGCAACGCCCGCCACCATCCTTGGCTGGTTCGTCTCACGCTGGCGGGTGGAAACCACCTTCCAGGAAGTACGCGCGCACCTGGGCGTGGAGACCCAACGCCAGTGGTCGGATTTGGCGATCCTGCGCACCACCCCGGCGTTACTCGGGTTGTTCTCCTTGATCACGGTTTGGGCCGATGAGCTGGCACGTACCACCACCAGCGCCGTGCGGCCAAACGCCGCGGCCTGGTACTGCAAAAAGGAGCCGACATTCAGTGATGCCATCGCCGCGGTCCGTCGCGTGCTTTGGGCGCTGCCGAATTTATCCATGTCACGGCTAACCACCGACACCATCACAATATCGGCCAATTTGCTAAACCGACTCTTCCAGACTCTCTCACTGGCTGCTTGAATTGCGGAAAGTCGAGCTTAGCTTTTACAGTTAATTAACTCGGCCCAACTATCGAAACAGGGAGACAACGATGTCAATTTCACGAAGGTCGATTCTCGCTGCGGGTACTGCCGGCAGCGTGATGACGATGACCGCGGCCGCCCATGCCACTGGGGTTTTCGGCAATCCGGATCTGCCGCCGCAGGGCGCGATCAACGCGAACGCCGCGGCGCTTTTAGAGCCTGGCCCACAATATCCGCAATTGGCGAACAACGAGCAGCCGTTCCTCAACCCGCCACCAACCGATGTCGGAAGTATCCCGCAGTTCTGGTCATCGTTTAATCTGTCGCCAAAGCGGGTTCAGGCTGGCGGCTGGGCGCGCCAAGTGACCACGGCGATGTTCCCTATCTCAAAGGATATCGCCGGCGTGAACATGCGGCTTGGGCCGGGTGGAATTCGTGAACTTCACTGGCACCAGCAAGCCGAGTGGGCCGTGATGACCTACGGGAATTGCCGGGTAACGACGCTGGATACCGAGGGACGTCCCTATGTCGCGGATGTGAAAGCCGGAGATCTCTGGTATTTCCCGGCCGGTTTGCCGCATTCGCTCCAGGGTCTTGGGCCGGACGGCGCCGAGTTCGTTCTAGCTTTCGATAACGGCGCGGCGGGCGAGTACAATACGCTGCTGGTCTCCGACTGGCTTGCACACACGCCACCCGAAATATTAGCAAAAAATTTCGGCGTGCCCGCCGATGCGTTCAAGAACATTCCACTTCAACAGCGCTGGATCTTCCAGGGCGAGATGCCGGGCGCGCTTGCCGCCGATCAACAGTCGATCATGGCGGCCGCCGGAACACCGCCCTACCCGTTCATCTTCCACCTCGCCGACATGAAGCCAAACAAGGTCACCAAGGGTGGCCAAGTGCAGATCGCCGACAGTACGAATTTCCATGTTTCGACGACGGTCGCTGCGGCACTGGTCACGGTCAAACCAGGCGGCCTGCGCGAGATGCACTGGCACCCGAACGCCGACGAGTGGCAATACTATATCCAGGGCCAGGCGCAGATGACCGTGTTCAACACCGGGCCGAATGCCACCACCGCCGAATTCCACCCCGGCGATATCGGCTACGTGCCGAAAAGCCTAGGCCACTATGTGGAGAATACCGGTAGCACCGATCTCATCTTCATGGAGATCTTCAAGGCACCTCAGTACCAAGAGGTCTCGTTGTCCGATTGGCTCGCCCATACGCCGACTGCGATGGTCGCCCAGACCTTAAATCTTGCCCCGTCGGTCATTGCTAAATTCCCGAAAAATCGCCCAGACATCATGCCGGTTTGAACGGCCCGAATTTGCGCGCCGTGACGAGACGAACGTCGCCCTGGCAGTACCGCAACAATGCAAACTGCCAGGGCTAATTCATTTTGAAATCAAATTCCGGACGCCGATCAAGATTTCTCAGCAACCAGCGAGACATGCGCGCTGACGATCCGCCAGCCATATTCCGGAAATTTTACCCAGACCTGACTCTGCCGTCCGATCCGGGATTCACCTTCACGTTTGAATTCCGTTGTCGCCACCGCGCAGGTTTCATTGAAGCAAACAATCTGCGTGGATTGCAGTTTCCGCAACGGCGATCCGCCCGAACGCGCGACGCGAAACGCCGCAATCGCCTCGTAGCCAAACAGAGATTCCCCGACGCCAAAACGCACCGCCAATGGCGAAGGCCAGAAGAACGCATCTAGCGCATCAACGTCATTGTGCATAAGCGCAGTTTCATAAGCGGCAAAAGCAGCGCTCACTTCCGCATGCGTGGCCGGATGATCGATGATCATTGCTCAGGATTCTCCAACAGTCGCGACGGGGGCGGCCACCACCCCATCATTTTCCAGCCGGTACGCCGCGGCGAGCGCCAGATCTTCGCGCCCTGGTGCTGCGATGATCTGCACGCCACAAGGCAAGGCACCGGATGTCACCGGCACGCAGACCACCGGAAATCCAATGAAACTGATCGGCTGCGTGTACAGACCAAGATTCGGCCGCACAGGGATGTCCTGGCCATTGATGCGCATCGTCTTCTGGCCGAGCAGCGGTGCTACGCAAGGGCTGGCAGGGGCAAGCAGAATATCGAATTTTTCAAAAAGTTTTTCCGCCTCGGCACGGAACCACGCACGGAAACGTTGTGCCTGATAGATCGTCTCCGCCGGCTGGAGCGCACCGGCGATCAACCGTGGCCGCGTCGCCGGATCATAATCCTGCGGCCTTTGGCGCAGATTTTCCTTATGCCGCTGCCCGCCTTCAAACGCAGAGATGCAAAACGCAGCGGAGCGGGCAAGTTCGGCCTTCGGCAACTCTGCTCGCGCCGACGCGCCCAGGCCCGCAGCAACAGCGGCGACCGCTTGCAGCATTTCGGAACTCGCGCCGTCCTCGAACCACCCCTCCAATACCGCGATACGCGATGGGGCAATCGTTTGCTCCAGCCGTGCCCCACCCGGCGTGGCGTCCAACATCAGGTCATAAGCGAGCGCGAGATCCATCGTACTGCGGGCAAACGGGCCGATATGATCGAAACTGTCGACGAAAGGGAACGTGCCGGTCCGGTCGATCCGGCCGTAAGTCGGCTTCAACCCAAAAATGCCGCAAAAACTCGCCGGAATCCGGATGGAACCGTTCGTATCCGAGCCTAAGGTGATCGCTGCGAGGCCAGCGGCCACGGACGCCGCGGAACCACCTGAGGAGCCGCCGGCGGAGCGCGCGAGGTCATGCGGGTTATGCGTGTCGCCATCATGGCTGTTCTCGGTCACGAAGCCGTAGGCAAATTCGTCCATGTTCAGTGCGCCGAGCAACACTGCACCGGCCGCAACCAGCCTTGCCAAAACCGGCGCATCAGCCAATGCGGGTGCCGCATTACGGCGAATTTTTGAGCCCGCGCGCGTCGGCCAGCCTTTTATATCCACCAGGTTTTTAACCGCAATCGGCACACCGGCCAGCGGTCCCGGGTCTTCATTCCGCGCAATCCGGCGATCGACGCAGGCCGCTTCATCCCGAGCCCGGACAAAACTGCGGTCGGTAAAGCAATTCAGCAGAGGATCGAGCGCCTCGATACGCGCAATATGCGCCTCGACAATTTCTGTGGCGGAAACTTTACGCGCTTTAACGGCGCCCGCGAGCGCAGTACCGGATTGTTCGGTCAACTTCATGGCGCGAACCTCGGCGCCGCCTCGATATCTTCCGGCAGTGCAAACGCCTTCACGCGTTCTCCATGTTCGTCAAGAACCCGAAAGGCGGCCAGAACCTCATCGCGGTGTTCGGCTAGGATCGGCAATCCGAGCAAGGCGGACGCAGCATCCAGGTACGCTTCAATCTCTTTGTTGGTACGCATAGCTAACATCGCTACCGCACCGGGGCCGCCATTTCAACTATGCTATCCCCTACGCGCCGACCACCAGAACGGGCGGCATGCGCCCTGATATCGCAAGTTGGTTCAGCGTGCGATTTTCCCCGGATTAGATGGCCCCGGAAAGCGCGGTCGGCGCCAGCGGATAGATGATCCGATGCCCTTGAACGATATCGGTGATATGGCAATCCACGCCGTAAATCTCTGCCAGCCGGCGGGCGGTCATGATGTCCTGCACCGGGCCATAACCAGCGACAGTCCCTTGATGCAACATCAGCGCCGCATCGGCGTACCGGGTTACGAGGTTGAGATCGTGCAGGATCATCAGGGTGACGATGCCATGCCGGCGCGTGTAATCGCGGACAAGGGCGAGCAAATGCAGTTGATTTGCGATATCGAGGGCGGAGGTCGGTTCGTCCAAAAGCAGCAGCTGCGGCTGACGCACCAAGGCCAGTGCCAATGCCACCATTTGCCGCTGCCCGCCGGAAAGCTCCGCCAGCGCCGCCTTGGCAAGCGGCCTTAGGTTGAGGGCTTCCAGGACGGCCTCCGCCGCGGCGACGGTTTCGGTGCGAATACGCCAGCCCATGACATGGCTGTTCTGCGCCAGCACGAGCAATTCGAACACGCTCAAATGGGTGGCAAGCATCGAGAGGTCCTGCGCGACATATCCGACATTGCTGCCCCGGGCATGCGGGGCCAGCGCGCTCAGTTCCGTCTTGTCAAGCCAAATGCGCCCGCTCGTAGGCAATAATCCGGCCAACGACCGGATCAGGGTCGTCTTTCCGCTACCGTTACGCCCGAGCAGGGCAACGGATTGTCCCGCCAGTACTTCGAAAGAAGCGTCGGCGATCACCCGATGCCGTCCGAAGGACACGGATAGCTGGGCAACCTTAAGCATGTAGCTTCCGCCTGGAGAGAATTTTGACAAGGAAAAACGGCACACCCAGCAAGGCCGTCAACATGCCGATGGGCAAGATGGCACCGGGCACAATAATTTCGCTGCCGATGGCGGCCGCCGTCATGATCAGCGCGCCGCAGGCCGCGGACGCACAAAGGCAGAAGCGCTGGTCCTCCCCCACGAGAAAGCGCGCGATCTGCGGTGCGACCAGCCCGACAAACCCGACGACGCCGATGGTGGCCGTGACCGAGCCCGCGAGCAGTGCTGCGGCAAGCAGCATCAGGAAGCGCACACGCGCAACCCTCACGCCGAGCACCGCAGCCTGATCGCCGAAACCATGCACGGCGGTCAACATCCATGCTCGTGCCAGCAGCATGGGGAGGATCAGCACAATCAACCCTCCATCGATCATCACCTGGATCCAACTGGTTCTTTGGACCGATCCCAAGAGCCAGAACACGAGGCTCTCTAATTGATCCTCATTGGCCAGGTATTGCGTGAACGCCAGCAGTGAGGAGAACGTAAAATGGAAGGCAATTCCCAACAGGACGATCGTGTCCGTACCCATGTTCCGGTGCCGAGCCAACAGCCCGATGCCGATGACGACGATGAAGGAGAAGAGGAACGCACTGATCGAAATTGTCAGATCCGCGGGCAGCCATGAGAAGGCGACCGCAAGTGCCGGCGCGAAAACGATGGCCAGCGCAGCGCCGAAGCCTGCAGCCGACGACAAGCCCAGCGTGAAGGGCTCCGCGAGCGGGTTGCGAAGCGCGGATTGCATCAATGAGCCGGCAATCGCCAGGCCCGCACCGGCGATTGCTGCCGTACAAACGACCGGTAGGCGAAGTTGCCAGATGATCACACGCACGGTGGCATCCGCCTGGCGTGGTTCAAACAATGCCTGCAGCACTGCATGGAATGAAACCGTCCCCGCGCCGATCATCAATTCAGCCAGCATCGCCATGATGCAAGCCGTACAAAGGGCGATCACGATGAGGCCGCGGCTAACAACGGATTGCCGATAGGCAAAGGCCGCCGTGATCTCGGACATCCTACTGGGCCAGTACCGGTGAGCGGACCCCAAACACGACCGGCGTCTTGGGAATGGTCGTAAACTGGGAAATGAGCGTTGCGTATGTCTGCGAAGGATCGAGCTGGGCGAAAGCGCCCGGATAAATGAATTGGGCCAAGTACTCCAGCCCGACGATATTGAAAACGCTGGAATAGAATGGATGGTAAAGTCCATACACGCGGTTGTCCTGCACCGCCGTCAGCGCGGCAAATCCAGGACGGGCCTCAAGGCCGCCCAGGCTGCGCTCAGCTTCTTGCCTGCTGGTGGCATACCCCAATGCCGGCATGGTCCCGGTGCGTCCCCGTCCGGTCATCACCAAAACGTCCGGCTGGTCGGCCAGAAGCGTTTCCACGGAGACCTGCCCGGATGGGGTATGCAGCAGCGTTGACCCCAAATTTCGTGCACCGACAGCCTGGACAAGCAGGCCCCAGCCAAAATCGCCATGGGTGAAACAGCAATCCCCTGCGTCGCTTTGCCCCGCCAATGCTTCGACGAATACCGAGGGATGCGGCGTCGGCAGTTTGGCGATGGTTGTCGTCAGGTTTACAAGGTGAGTATCGTAGAAATCAGTGTAAGCCTTGGCCTCCTTTGTTCGGTTCAGCACGGTTCCGAGCAACGTAACGCTACGGACCGCATCCGGCACAGGATGAACGGAATCGTCGACGAAGAGCACCGGAATATGCAAGGCCGCAAATGTCCGCAGGGTGCCGTCCTGCTCGAGGACCGGCATGGCCCGCAATTCGGCGATCAAGATCTGCGGCTTTTTGGCAAGCATCACTTCCAGGTTCACCTGACCGTCATCGTCAAATCCCATATCGGGAATTTGCGCGGCCATCGGCCAGTGCCTAACCAGCAGCGACCAAAAGGCCGGATCGAAGCGACTTATAAGGTTATTCCATATCACAACGCGGGAAAACGGCTCGGCGCGATCCAGGAGCGCTAGATCGAGCGCCACCCGCCCGTCCTGCAGCGCGATACGTTGCGGTGGCTGCGTGATGGTCACTTGGCGTCCCGCCATGTCGGTCACGGTTACCGGATAACGCTGCGCCGCTGCGTGTTTCAACCCAAGCCCAAGACTGAAAAGCATGGCCAGCAAAGCGATATACGGGAGACGGCGCAACTCAGCGCGCATTGTGGAACTCTCTTTCATCCTGTCTCTTCATCGCCAAGCGCAATTAGAGACGCCCGCCTGATAGTGCAAATGAGAATCCTTCGCAATACGACATCTGTGCACGAAAGCGCCGCCGCTGCGGCGAGAGGCTGCCGCGCGCCACTTACTTAGCTGCTTCGCATTCCGGAGTGGCGGTCCGTAGAAACATTTACGACTTCAGCTTTCGAGCGACGCGGTCATCGAGCCGGTCATCGGCGATACCGGTAGGCTCCAAATGGGCGATGACCTCGACGACGGATGGCAGGAACAGGTGTTCGACGGCTTTTTCCACCGTATCGCTGATCGCGTGGCCCCGATCGATCGTCAGTTGACCATTCACTTCAAGGTGAAACTCAACGAACGTCCGATCTCCAGAGTGACGCGTCCGCAGGTCGTGCAGCCCGTCCACCCCCTCACAGGACATCGCTTTTTCCCGGATACGCCGGCGTTCCTCGCTCGACAGTTCTCGGTCGAGCAATTGCTTCAAGACGTCGTTGGCGATCCCGCGACTGTTCCAGAGCATATAGCCCGCGATGGCCAACGCGAATACCGGGTCGGCGCGCTCCCAACCTGTAATCCTGGTAATACCGAACGCGGCAAGCACAGCGACGTTAACCGCGACATCGGTCAGGTAATGCGCCCGATCCGCCGAAATCGCGGTGGATTCGGTTTGCCGTACGACCCATGTCTGCATCACCACAAGGCCGCTTGCTGCCAGCAAACTGATGACGATAACCCCAAGCCCAAGTCCGAGCTCCTTCATCGGCTGGGGAAAAATCAGCCGTTCAACGGATTGGAAGATCAGCGCGAAAGCGGCGCCGGCCAGGAAGGCGGCCTGAGCGAACCCCGCAACTGCCTCCCCTTTGC
Organism: uncultured Pseudomonadota bacterium; assembly: GCA_963737355.1. Classification (GTDB taxonomy): domain Bacteria; phylum Pseudomonadota; class Alphaproteobacteria; order Acetobacterales; family Acetobacteraceae; genus Acidocella. Next base: position 971,290 of record CAVTSC010000003.1, read on the forward strand.
CATGGCCGAAGCGGTGCTCCCGATCGGGGGGACGTTCAGCATAGCGGACGCCGAAAAATGTGGCGAGGGCGGCCGCGGTATCAACCAGTGCGTCCACAGCCGAGGATAATAGCGCGACGGAGCCGGTAAGAACCCAAGCGGCAAGCTTGATGGCCACCAAGGCAACAGCGACGCCAAGGCTCGCGCGGCTGGCGAGCCGGCGCAGGCTTGAGTTACGATCGGTGGTTGACATCTGGAATTGGGCCATTGAGCTCTATTTAACGTGCCAGCCGCCATATTTCTCGCCCCGTTGGGGCATATCTGCGTCCGGCGCTCTATATCGGAAGGTCTGGGTGCCAGATATGGGGCAACCACGCAACCTGCACGCGGTTCCTTGCCCGGTTATGGGTGCGGGTCGCTCACCGGTCGCTTTTTGCCTCGCCACCACGTCCTTGCGGCGCATCTTTTATTCACTTTGCCCACGCTTTTTAAAAGCGCCTCTTCGTCGCGACAAACCAGACGCTGCGGTTCAACCCCCTTTATCCGCAGGACAGATGCCATGCAGAAACACATCAATACAACTATGAATATGAGCACGTCGCTGTTCTGCGCCGGGCCACTCCAGGTCGCCTATATTTCTTATGGTGATTGCCCCGAACACCATATCGATCAACATCTGAGCCAGCGCCGTCATATCCCCGGCTTTGAGTTGCCCACGCGCACATTGCCGCGTCAGCCACTCCGCCAGTTCCGCCCGCGAACATTCTAAGCCATGGCTTTGCAAAATATCCGAAAGTTCGGGAAAATTCCGGCCTTCCACGATCACGAGCCGCAATATCTCAGCGCGTTCCCGCTCTGCCTCCTCGCTAATATCAACCATGAAAATGCGCGCCAGCGAGTTGGCCAACGACAAATCGTCATCTGGGCACGGTAGATCGAGGCATTTCTGGCTGATCGCTGAGACCACGGCAGCAAATAACGCGGATTTGCGCGGAAATAGTCGGTACAAGGTTTGTTTTGAAATTTTACATTCCGCAGCGACATCGTCCGTTGTCGTCGCGCCGTAGCCTTTCTTTACAAAAAGCCGCCTAGCACCATTTACGATCATAGTGCATTGCGCGTCATCAGACACGCATTTCGGTCGCCCGCGCGTTCGCGCCCTTAGCTCCAGCATCTTTTTCATCTCCCCATCCCGTTTCCAACACTGGCATTTTTGGGTCGCTATCTACACTGCACCACTTGACAATGAAGCTACCCCACCAATAATGGTACTTTTAGGTACTGTAAATATTTGTGAGGGTGATTTTCTATGACGACCCCTGCCGCGCCGTCTGGCGGCCCGATTGTTTCCGTCTTTCACCCCGCTGAAATCAAAGTTTCCCGGATCCGCCCTTGGTATGGGCGGAGCAGCGCGATCGTGACGGCCGGCCTGGCTGCGTTGGTGCTCCTCTCGGGCTGCAGCAAAAAGCAGGCACCACAGGCCGTGGCGGCGCCACAGGTGGGCGTGATCACGGTGCACACCCAGCCGGTGGCGCGCATCACGGATCTGCCGGGACGCACCTCGTCGGTAATGACCGCCGAAATCCGCCCACAGGTCAGCGGCGTGATTTTGAAGCGCTTATTTACGGAAGGCAGCGACGTCACTGCAGGCCAACCACTCTACCAGATCGACCCGGCCCCCTACCAGGCGAGTTATGACAGCGCCCTGGCGATGCTGAAGCATGCCCAGGCCGCGCTGGCCACCGACCAAGCCAAGGCGGCGCGCTACAAGCCGCTGGCCGCGGCCCAGGCCGTGAGCGAGCAGGATTACGACGACGCCGTGGCGGCCACGCTCGAGGATCAAGCCGACATCGCCTCCGCCAAAGCAGCGCTCGATCAGGCGGAGATCAATCTGCAATACACCAAAATGTACGCGCCGATTTCCGGCACGATCGGCGCCTCCACGGTCACACCGGGAGCGCTAGTGACGGCCGATCAGGCTACGGCACTTGCCACCGTCACGCAACTCGACCCGATCTATGTAGACGTCAACGAACCCTCAGCCACGTGGCTGCGTCTGAAGCAGGAACAGGATTCCGGCAAGCTCGAAACGCAGCCCGACGGCTCCACCAAGGTCTCGCTTGTGCTCGAGGATGGCAGCACGTATCCGTTATCCGGCAAGCTGGAATTCTCCGATGTCAACGTCGATGAGATGACCGGCACGGTGCTGGTGCGCGCCCTTTTTCCCAATCCGGACCATCTCCTGCTGCCCGGTATGTATGTGCATGCCCAGATCAACGAAGGCCTTGACAAGAACGGCATCCTGATCCCGCAGCAGGCGGTCTCGCATGATACCCATGGCGATGCGACGGTATTGCTGGTGAATGCCAAGAATATGGTGACCCAGCGCGTGATCCAGGTCAGCAGCAATGTCGGCAGTGACTGGATCGTCACCGGCGGCCTGCAACCGGGCGACAAGGTGATCGTGGATGGCCTGCTGAACGCAACCCCCGGCCAGGCGGTCTCGCCGGTCGATGAAACCCCATCCTTCGTCGCTTCCAGCGCAAATTAAGCAAAAGGCCTAACCAAGCTATGTCACGCTTTTTTATCGACAGGCCGATTTTTGCCTGGGTGCTGGCGCTTGTCGTGATGCTGGCCGGTGCGATCTCGATTTCGCAGCTGCCGATCGCGCAATATCCCATGATCGCGCCAACGCAGATCTCCATCAGCACCACCTATGCGGGCGCTTCGGCGCAAACCGTCGCCGATACCGTAGTGCGGCCGATCCTGCAGCAGATGACGGGCCTGGATGGGCTCGAATATGTCGACGCGACCTCGGAATCCGATGGTACGATGACCATCGACCTAACCTTCAAGCAGGGAACGGATCCCAACATCGCCCAGGTGCAGGTGCAGAACCAGCTATCTCTGGCCGAGGCGACGCTACCGCCCGAGGTCGTCAGCGCCGGGCTCAACGTCCAGAAAGCGACGAAGGACTATATGATGTTCTTTGCGCTGGTCTCCACCGATGGGCGGATGAGCCATGCGGACCTCGCCGATTACATCGGCTCGAACATGGAGGACCCGATCGCCAGCACGCCCGGCGTGGGTGACTACACGTTGTTCGGCTCCGAATATGCCATGCGAATCTGGTTGAATCCTGACAGGCTCTACAAATACGGGCTCACGGTCGGCGATGTGGCCAACGCGATCAAGGCGCAGAACGTGACGATCCCGGCTGGCGAGCTCGGCGACCTGCCCGCCGATCCCGGTCAGCGCCTGGATGCGACGATGATCGGACCGAGCGAATTCAGCACGCCGGCGCAATTCGCCAACATTCTGCTCAAAGTCGAGCCCAGCGGCGCGCAGGTCCATCTAGGCGATGTGGCAAAAGTTGAGCTCGGCCCCCAAAGCTACTCAATCGACGCACTTTTCAACGGCCAGCCGGCCGCCGGCATGGGCCTCCAGCTCACGCCTGGGGCAAATCAGCTCGATGTGGAAAAGGCCGTAAAAGCGAAGCTGGCGGTGATGCAGAAGAGGCTGCCGCCCGGTGTAGAGATGGTCTATCCTTATGACACCCAGCCTTACATCGTCCTCTCGCTCGAGGAGGTGGTGAAGACCCTGATGGAAGCCATCGCCCTCGTTTTCGTGGTGATGCTGATCTTCCTGCAGAATTTTCGCGCCACGCTGATCCCCACCATCGCGGTGCCGGTGGTGCTGCTTGGCACCTTCGGGATTCTCAACGCGCTCGGCTATACCATCAACACGCTGACCATGCTGGCCATGGTGCTCGCCGTCGGCTTGCTGGTGGATGACGCGATCGTCGTGGTAGAGAACGTCGACCGACTGATGCATGAGCGCGGCCTGCCGGCGAAAGAAGCGGCGCGGCAATCGATGGATGAAATTTCCAGCGCGCTGATCGGCATCGCCTTGGTGCTGTCCGCGGTGTTCCTGCCAATGGCCTTCTTCGGCGGTTCGGCCGGCGTCATCTACCGCCAGTTCTCGATCACCATCGTTTCGGCGATGGGGCTCTCGATCCTGACCGCGTTGATTTTTACTCCGGCTTTGTGCGCCACGCTGCTCCGCCCGGCAGGGCCCGGTGGCATGCATAACATGCGCTTCTTCAAAGGGTTCAACCGCGGCTTCGAGTTGACGCGCAAAGGCTATCTAAGCGGCGTCGGCAAGATGACCAAACGCCGCCGCGTCTCCATGCTCGGTTTCCTCGTCATTACGCTGGCCATGGTTTTTCTGTTCAGCCGCGTGCCCGCGGGCTTCCTACCAAATGAGGATCAGGGCCTGATGCTCGGCCAGGTGACCCTGCCGGATGGCTCGACCGCGGAACAGACTGCGGCGCTGAACCGTGAGGTTCAGCAATATATCGCCAAGACCGAATCACAGAACGTGCAATCCGTGTTCACGGTTACGGGCTTCAGCTTCGCCGGCCGGGCACAGAGCCAGGGCTTCCTGGTGCTGCTGATGAAGCCCTGGGCCGATCGCCCGCTTCCATCGCAATCGGTTGCCGCCGTTGCGGCGCGCGTGATGCAGCATTTTGCCAATAGCCGGGAAGGCAAGGTCTTCCTGCTGCAACCCCCCCCGGTGCTGGAACTGGGCAACGCTTCAGGCTTCGATTTTGAGCTGGAGAATACCGGCAATTTGAGCGATGCGGCATTTTACGCGGCGCGCAACAAGTTCCTGAGTTTGGCGGCGCACGATCCTTTGCTCTACGCCGTGCGCCCTAACGGTTTGGGCGAAGCACCGCAATACGAGTTGCAAATCGACCGCGCAAAGGCTTCCGCGCTGGGACTGGCGATCAGCGATATTGACACCACGATCGAAGGCGCGCTGGCCTCGGAATATATCGACCAGTTCACCCGCGATGGCCGTGTGAAGGACGTCTATATTCAAGGCGAAGCGGATGCGCGCATGCAGCCGAGCGACCTCGCGAAATGGTATGTCCGCAACAACGCCGGGGGCATGGTGCCGTTCAATTCTTTCCTAACCGGCACTTGGGCCGAGGGGCCGCAGGCGGTAGAACTTTATAACGGCAACGCGGCCTACGAAATCCAGGGGATGCCGGCGGCCGGGGTGAGCAGCGGTGCGGCGATGACCGAAATCGAGAAACTCGCCGCCAAGATGCCCGCCGGGGTCGGCATGGAATGGACTGGGATTTCCTATGAGCAGGTGCAAGCCGGTTCGGGGACCACTGCGCTGTACGCCATTTCGGTAATTTTCGTGCTGCTCTGCCTCGCGGCTTTGTATGAAAGCTGGTCCATCCCCGTCGCGGTCATGCTGGTGGTGCCGCTCGGCATTATCGGCGCGGTGATCGCCAATCTGGTGCGCGGCATCGACAATGACGTATATTTTCAGATCGGCCTGCTGACAACGATGGGCCTTGCGGTCAAGAACGCCATTCTAATCGTCGAGTTCGCCCGCGACTTCTTCGAGAAAGGCGAAACCCTGGTTGAGGCAGCAATGCATGCGGCACGGGAACGTCTACGGCCGATCCTGATGACCTCGATCGCCTTCATTTGCGGCACCTTCCCGCTCGCCATCGCCACAGGCGCAGGCGCCGGGGCCCGCGTCGCGATCGGCACGGCAGTGGTCGGCGGCATGGTCTCCGCTACCGTGCTGGCGATCTTCTTCGTGCCCTTGTTCTTCGTCGTCGTCCTGACGCTGACCAAGGTAAAGCGCCGCTCGGAGCGAGATACGACCGTAACCGTGGTGCGGGAGCACTGAACATGCGCCATTCCATTGCCACCACGACGTTGCTCGGCCTGCTTTCAGGTTGCTCGTTGATCCCTGCCTACCAGCGGCCCGCTTTGCCGGTCTCCCCGCAATGGCCCGCCAGTGCCGGTCCCGCCGGAAGCGGACCTGCCGCGTCCGATATCGGCTGGCGGAATTTTTTCACCGACCCGGCATTGCAAGGGCTGATCACACTCAGCCTTGCCAATAATCGGGATTTACGGGTCTCGGCGCTGAACGTGCAGTCGGCACAGGCGCAGTACCGCATCGACCGCGCCAATTTGTTTCCGGCAGTTGATGCGACCGCCGAGCGGAACGTCTACAGCACCCCCGCAAATGTCATCGGCAATACGCGCGCGATGAATTACCGCGACTATAGCCTGGGCGTTGGCGTGGTTTCATGGGAAGTCGATCTCTTCGGCAAAATCCGCTCCCAAGCGAAGGCCGCGCAGGAGACCTATCTCAGCGATACGGATACTGAGCTCAGCACGCAGATCTCGCTCATCGCCGAAATCAGCTCGGAATATTATACTTGGCTCGCCGATCGGGAATCGCTGCAGATCTCGCAGGACACGGCGGCGGACCAGCTTCACTCCCTGCAACTGACGCAGATGGCAGCGACACATGGCATCGACACGGCGATGGATGTCGCCCAGGCACAGACCACCTACGACACGGCCGAAGCGAGCGTGGCGCTCTATACGCGCCAGGTGGCCGAGGACATGGACGAGCTGGTGCTGTTGGCCGGCGCGCCGATCCCCGATAAGCTGCTGGCCCAAATGAACGCGGTTCCGGGGCTTGATGCCTCACCGGCATTGCCGAATGTGCCGGCCGGCTTGCCCTCCGACCTGCTGGAACGGCGGCCTGATATTCGCGCGGCCGAGCACGCGCTGATGTCCGCCAACGCCAATGTCGGCGCCGCACGCGCTGACTTCTTCCCCTTCCTCACCATCACCGCCAATGGAGGCACCTCCAGTTCGGGGCTGAATGATCTGTTTGGCCCGGGCCAGGGATCCTGGCTGTTCCAGCCACAACTCAGCGTACCGATCTTCGCCGCCGGCCAAAACTTCGCCAATCTGGATATGACAAAAGTTCAGAAGCGCATTGAAATCGCCTATTATGAAAAAACGATCCAGTCGGCCTTCCATGACGCCGCCGATGCGTTGAACGCCCGCGGGACCTATGTCGCGCAGGTGCAAGCGGAGCAGAACCTGGTGGATGCTGACACCCGGTATTACCAACTTGCCGATATGCGCTTTAAAGCCGGCGTCGATAATTATCTTAACGTTTTGATTGCGGAGGATTCGTTGTTCAGCGCCCGACTGGCTTTGGTCAGCCTGAAGCTCGCTGCGCAGCAGAACAGCATTACGCTCTACAAGGCGCTGGGTGGGGGCTGGCAGGAAACATCTGGGCCAGCACCGGCCTTGCCCTAAAACCACCTGGGTGCAAGCGGGGCATGCTGATAATGGCGGCGCTACAATTGGGGTAGCGCCGCCTGCTCAACACAAAACTCAGCGCATTAGGGCTGCACGATCAGGCCACCCTAAAAATCCTGAATCCCTCGACTTCTTTCACCATCGGAAAACGCGCCCAGCGTTCAAAATCGTGCAAGATCACCAAGCGGTCCATATCTTGCGCGATTTCCTTGTTGATCCGATCGAACGATTTCAATTGGTCCAAAACGCTACCAATGCCGGACCCCAAAGGGATATAGATTCCATCATTGTTCGTCCCCGTCAGATTTTGCGCGCCATAGACACAGTCGCCCGCAACAACCACCCGACCTTTCGCCGTATCGAGGGTGACAAATTGCTGCCCGAACGTATGTCCTGGGCCCGACCGGACATGAATGCCCGGCACGACATTGTCCTGGTCGCCTTCCAACAGCATCAGCCGATGTTCCTTGGCAGCATCGAGCGCACTATAGATATCGTCCGTATCCAGAACCTGCGTTAAAAATTCAAACTGGCGCGGCATCGCCATGAATTCGATCCAACTCATCAACTCGCGCTTTTGCAAATGCAATTTCGCGTTCGGGAATTTTTCAATCGACCCCATATGATCGAAATGTGCGTGCGAGAGCACGATATCGGTGATGTCTTCCGCCGCTACCCCCATCTCGGCGACCATGCGCACCGGCGAAATCCATCTTGGAATGCCAAATTTTTTGGCGACGGCAACGCCATTGCCTTCCTTCATAAAGCCGCAATCCACGAGCACGTTCCGCTCGCCGCTTCGCGCCAGAACAAAGGCAAAGGGCAGATCGATTGCACCCTGGTCGTAGGCGCCTTGGATCAAGGTCGCGACAGGTTGATTCTCACTCTGGGCATATTCGAGGACAAAAATTTCCCATAATTGTGGGGACGTCCGGTCGTCATTATGAATCAAAGCCAATCTCCCAAATGGATATGCTGTGGATCCGCGGTTATTTCTTGACGTGGCGGGATTCGGCACGCGCGCAGATCACCGCGATCACGAGAACGCCGCCGTTGAAAATCGGCTGCCCCCAGAACGGTGCGCCGAGCAGGTTGAGGCCATTGAAGCCGACCGCCATCAGAATAATCGCAATTACCGTTCCCGGGATATTATAATATCCTGGCCGGTAGGTCGTGACCCCGAGGAAAGCGGCCGCATAGGCCGGCAATAACAGATCCGGCCCGAACCCCGCATTGGCGGCACCATTCTGCCCAAGCGCGAAGATCGCGCCAATGCCAATCAAAAGGCCCGCGATCGAAAAGGCCACGACCTTCAGCATGCCCGTCCTGATGCCGGCCAAAAAGGCGACACGCTCCGATCCGCCAACCGCATAAAGCTTGCGGCCGAACGGCGTTTGTTCGAGCACGTATAGCAGGATGATCGCAATGATCATCGTCAGCCAGACGGTAATGCCCAGGCCCAGGAAATGCCCCTGGCCAATGTTCAGAATCATGGGCGGAATGCCGTCGAACAATACCTGCCCGCCACTCAACCCCATGGTCAGACCACTAAGCAGGATACCGGTGCCCAACGTCGCGATAAAAGAGCTGATCTGAAAGTAGACCGTCAGCAACCCGTTGATTAGCCCAACTAAGGCACCGCCGATCAGCATCACCGGAATGACCACGCGCGCATCAAAGCCCTGCCCGCCGAGAAAGGCGCCGAGCATCGTGAGAAAGCCCAGCATGTTTCCGATCGAAAGGTCGAATTCGCCGACCACCAAGGGCAGGATGGCGGCGAAGGCCGTGCAGCAGACCACGGCTTGGACCACGAGCAGGTTCTGCCAATTCGCAATGGTCAGGAAGCGGTTGCTGACGAGTGAAAAAACCAGAACGAATGCCCCAACCAAGACCACCGTCGCGTATCGGCTCAGCACCGCCGTCACGGCGTTGTGTATAAACGACGGCGCCTGCGCGGGGCGCGCATTGGCGGTGGAGTTTTCGGTGTTCATGCGTAGGACCATTGGTTGATGATGTCTTGATCCAGGTCGTCATCCACCAATTCGGTGGCGACGACCCCGTCCTTAAGTATCAGGACCCGGGAGCACATTGCGGCGAGCTGCTCGGGTTCGGTCGAAAAGAAGAGGATGGCAATGCCCTCCGCCGCGGCATCCCGCAACACCTCGAACATCTTTGCGCGGGCATTGGGATCGACGCCGGAAGTCGGGTCCTCCAGCACCAGGACATTGGGGCGCAGGAGCAACCATTTGCCGAGCAGAATTTTTTGCTGATTACCGCCGCTCAATTGCCCGAATAGCGCCATCGGAAGTGGCGGCCGGACGTCGAGTTCCTTGATGACCTGCGTCATCACCCGCGCCTCACGTTTGCCGGCATGCCAGTAGCGGCCGAAATCGGGCAGCAGCGCATTGAGCGTGAGCGGCAGCGAGGCGATTCCCCCTGAGCGAAGACGATCGACCGGCAGCAAGGTAATTCCCGCCTTGATGGCATCGCGTGGCACCATGCGCTGCGGCAAGTCCTGCCCGCACACAGTTAACGTGCCGGACCGGCGGGGCACGACGCCCGATAAAACCTGCGGCAATTCCGTGATGCCCGCTTCGATCAGGCCTGCAACGCCCAGGATCTCGCCACGATGCAAGGTGAAAGACACATCGCGCATGAACCGCCCGGCCAGATGGTGCGCTTCAAGCACTGTTTCCCCGCGCGCTGGCGTCTGTGCCGGCCGCGCAGCTAGACCGGCGGCGGCCCATAGGCGGGAGACCGCACCGCCGCCTTGCGTCGCCTCCTTGCGGCCTGCCTGCGCCTCGGGGCCGACCATGAATCCAATTAACGCGCGGTTATCGACCTCCCCGGCCACCGCCGCATGCACCACCTTGCCATCCCGCAGCACGGTGACGCGATCCGCCCGCCCCTGCAGCTCCCCCAGCCGGTGGGTGACCATCAGCACGGCAGTACCCGACCGCGCGATGGCGGTTACGCGGTCCAGGAAAATGGCGGCCTGTTTCTCGGGCAAGGAGGCGGTAACCTCGTCTAGAATCAATAATTCGAGGCCCATCTTCACCTGGTCAAGCGCGATGACCATCGCCACCAGCGCGCGCTCGGCCGGGCTCAACGTTCCGGCAAGGCAATGCGGATCGACCTGGACGTCATACGCCGCCAACATCGCTTTTATCTCGGCATACAGCCGCTTCCACAGCACGCGGCCGCCGCGTGTGGGATAGCCGCGAAACAGCGCCACCCCTTCGGCGACCGTCATACTATCGATCAGGGGGGCCTCCTGATGCACCACGGCAATGCCAAGCTGGGCCGCCTGATGCGGGGAGCTGATCGCAGCAACACTCTGGCGGCCGGCCAAGATTTCCCCGTGATCGGGCTGGTAGACGCCAGTCAGGACCTTGGCGAGTGTTGACTTGCCGCTGCCATTTGCGCCCAGCAAGGCATGGATTTCGCCGTTATTCAGGGTGATGCCGACATTATCCAGCGCTTTGACACCCGCGAAGGTCTTGGTAATGCCGGCCGCCGTCAGCCCCACCGCGCCCTCCTATTTCCAGAGTGCGAGGTATTTTGCCTGGTATCCCGTATTCGCCCGCCAATCCGTTCCCGGCGGCGGCAGGTTGGTCTTGTCGAGAATGACGAAGGGCAGATTCTCATTATGCGGCTCGAACAAAGGCTGTTTATCCAACAGGCGAATGGTCTGATCGACAATCGCCCAGCCCATATACTCATTGTCATAGGCCGCATCGGCCACCTGCAGCCGGCCCGCGCGGATGAAGCTGAGATTCTGCTGGTTGCCGAGACCGCCAATGATCTTCACATCGCCCGCCATTCCCGCCTCCATGAGGGCCGAAACCTGCTCGGCCACCGGCGGATCGAAGGCGCCGAACACGTAGTCCGTATCCGGATGGTCCCGCAGATACCCCACCGTCATCTGGCCAAGCTCTGTTGCGATCTGCGTTGCCGTAAAATAGATCGGCTTCGAGACGACGCAATGCGAGCACTGCGCCAGCCCTTGCAGAACCCCCACCTGCTGCGCGCGGATCGACGGAAATTCCTTGTCGGAGAACAAGGCGATATTCGCCTTGCCATCAGAATCCGCGATCATCCACTGCGCCGCGTGAAGGCCCAAGGTGCCATAATCGGGCGAAACGTCGAAAGCAAAACCCAGCCCGTTCTGCGTCGTCAGATGCACCGGATTCGGCGTGTCGATGCCATTGGAACCCGCCACCACCGGAATGCCGGCCTTTTTCGCCTCACTCAACGCAAGCTGAATCAGATTCGGGTCGATCGCAATCGTTACGATAACATTATCGCCCGAGGAAATCGCATCCAGGATTGCCGCGTTCTGTTTGCTCGGCGTACCGCCGCCATCATAGATTTTAACAGACCATCCTAGCTTTTCCGCCGCATCCTGAATCCCAATGGCGGGCGAAACGCACCCATGCAGCACGGACAGGCAGGTCACGACGCCGATCTTGATATCCTTCGGCGCCTTGGCCGGAATCGTCGGCCCTTCATACGTGGATGGCGTCATCGTGCGCGCCGCCTGGAGAATCGATTCATCCGCCGCGGCGGCGGGAAGCGGCAACATCGCGGCACCCAGCCCGATCACGGCCGCCGCGCCAAAAGCAACGCCGCCCAAAACGCGGCAAGAATGGCGCATGCGCTTGGTGCCTTGCCGATCCCGTTGGATTCTTTTCATGCTCTCCCCACGACGTTTTTATTGTGGAACAACTATAACGTTATTTTAAAGCAATGGAAAGCCGGATTTACCCTTTGCGTTGCGCCTCCATCGCCGCACCCGCCTGCATCATTGCGCCAAATAGCCGCCATCGACGGGCAGCACGGCGCCGGTAATAAACGAGGCATCGTCCGATGCGAGAAAAAGAATCGCCTTGGCCACCTCATCGGGACGTCCCAGACGGCCGATCGGATGCAGCGCCTTCACCCCCGCCACATAAGCATCCGAGAGCTTCTTCACCGCTTCGGTCGCAATCGTTCCCGGCGCTACGGCATTCACGCGAATATTTCGGCTCGCCAATTCCACGGCCAGATGCTTGGTAATTCCGGAGGCCACGAATTTTGCAGGACCATAGACCGCCTGCCCCTTCTGCCCCGCCTCGCCTGAAATAGAGGACAAACAAACAATCGCGCCGCCGCCCGCACGCAGCATTTCCTCCGCCGCGAATTTACAAGTCAGGAACATGCCACGGCCGTCCACCGCCATGACATGGTCAAAATCCTCCGCCGTCGCGCTCAGGAGATCCAATTCCGGAATGATCCCTGCATTTGCCACAAGAACATCGATGCGCCCAAAGGCTTCCACCGAGGCCGCAACCATTGCGCGCGCATCATCGGCCTTGGAGACATCCCCCACCACGCTGCGAACGTGCCCGCCTGAAGCGGCGATCATGCCACGCACCTCCTCGAGCCGTGCGGCATCGATGTCATTAATGATCAAGCGCGCACCTTCCGCCGCAAAGAGCAAGGCGGTCGCACGCCCAATGCCATTCGAGGCACCGGTGATCAGTACCGCCTTATCTTTCATGCGCCCGAGACCTGAAAAACCTTGATTTTCACTCATGTTATTTGCTTTCATGCATATCGTTTTGAGTTAACGCGCCGGCGCCCCGGTGGTATTCAAATAGAGCGCATAGACCGAGCTGCTCGCGGTCATGAAAAGCCGGTTTCCCTTGCGGCCGCCAAAGCAGAGATTAGCGCAGCTTTCCGGGAGATGGATCTGGCAGATCAAATCGCCATCCGGCGTAGATGATGGGTAGTTCCATGATCGTGGGTTAGTCCCCTCCCCTGCGCCTTGCCCCCCGCTAAACGGCAGGCAGCTTATGTCTTTATCGCTGACCTAGTTCTACGATAGCTTTTCAAGCACTGACAAGAGGGCTGACGAACGGGCAACACCGTCCTGGTCATTTCACGTCGCCGGCTCTCCCACGACCGCCAGTTTGTGGCTGAGATGGCGGATGGGGAAAAGGGGAAGGAGAAAAGCAAATTCAAAAAATCAAGCAGGATATAGCGCATCGAACCGCTGTACGCCGCCTCGCTTGTCAGCCCGAAATTCTCACGTCGGAGATCAAGCGGCCGAAAGCTTCGGAGGCTCCTGGTGGCATATCGGCACGCGCTCCGCTCCCTGCGAGGACCAAAAACGCTATGCCGGGTCCCGTCAATCTGGTGACGCGGAGGATCATGCCGGCTTCGGCCGGGGGAAATCCAAAACCGATCGGACTTTGGCACTGTGCAGGGGACGTTGGGAAATTGACGCCCCCTGCCGATCTTCATTTTAAAGCTTACTGGTCGACGAACGAGCCGTCGACATGCGCCCGCATCTGCACGGGCTTCGGCTTGTAGGGGAAACGCTTCTCTATATCCTCGGCCAGTGTGACGCCGATACCGGGGGCGGAGGGGATAGGGATAAAACCGGCTTCGTGTTGCGACAGGCCAAGCACCATCTTGTCGCCGAGCAGGTCGCCGTCCTTGTCGATGCCCGGCGTGCCCGAGGGATATTCCTGGATCGCGAAGTTCGGAATGCAGGCCGCGATCTGCAGGCAGGCCGCGGTGCTGACGGGCGAGAGGGGGTTGTGCGGCACGATCATGGTGTCGTTCGCTTCCGCGAGTGCCGCGATCTTCTTCGTCGCGGTGATCCCGCCGCACATGCAGACATCCGGTCGCAAATATTCCGCGCCGCGCTTGGACAGCAGATTCTGGAACTGATGCAGGCTGATATAGCGCTCACCGGTGGCGATAGGGATCGAGATCTGGTCGGCGACGCGGCCCATCGCCTCGAAGCTGTCGGGGCGAATCGGGTCTTCGTAAAACATGGGCCGATATTGCTCGATGCCGCGGGCGAGTGCGATCGCTTCCGGCGGCGTCATGCGCCGGTGGATTTCGACGCAAAGATCGACTTCCGGCCCCACGGCCTCGCGCACGAGACGCACATTCTCGATTGCTTGTTCGACCTTCGAAGCATGCGTTTTGAAATACGGGATGCTTTCATCCTCGTTCAGCAGCGGATTGAAATGCCCGAGCGCATTGAACCCGGCAGCCTTCAGACGCTTGGCTTCCTCAACAAGCTGCTCGATCGTGCGGCCCTTGAGATGCGCATAGACCCGCGCCTTGTTCCGCACCTGCCCGCCAAGAAGCTCATACACCGGCACGCCGTGGAATTTACCCTTGATATCCCAGAGCGCAATGTCGATGGCCGAGATCGCGCCGTTGATCGCGGCACCGGAAAAATGCGTCGCCCGGAGCATGACATTCCAATGGTGCTCGATCGGCCGCGGGTCGCGCCCAACCAGGTAATCGGCGTATTTCGTGATCGCGGCGGCGGAGGCTTCGAGCTGCCCCCAGGCGCCCAACTCGCCGATGCCGACAATTCCCTCATCGGTTTCGATGCGAGCGAAACAAAAACGGTCGATGAGCAGAGGCTCAACTTTGGTGATCTTCACAGTCTTAGGCTTCCAAATCTTGCAGTTGAGAGGGAGTTACCAGCCGTTGAAACGCTGCCAGATCGCGTCGATCTGACGCGAGCCGGTTTTAAGGACGTTATAATGGTCATACTTGCTGCTAGTCGCGCAGGCATGGTTGGGCAAGATGCGCAATTTCGCCCCGATCGGCAGGTCCGGCGGCACCGCACCGGTTCCCGGCCGCGCCGCGATGATGCCATGTTCCTGGTTTGCCTTGAGCATCACAAGATCAGGATAGGGCGTACCATCGATGTCGCAAACCAGGCCGAAAAACTGATCCACCGCCTGGCCGCGCGTATTGCGGTCGCTCGACATCGCCATCCATCCGGCATCGACGATGATCCAGCCCTTCTCGACATTGCTGCCGGTGACGGTGGCGAGCACGCTGACGGCGATGTCATCGGTAGTGCAGACGCCGAGGCCGGTCATGAACAGGTCGAAGAACATGAACACGCCGGCGCGAACTTCCGTGACGCCCTCAAGCCCCTGGGCGAACTTTGCCGTGGGGGTTGAGCCGATGCTCACGACCGGCGCCGGCAGACCGGCGGCGCGGAGCAGTTCGGCGCAACCAACCGCCTCCGCGCGTTCCTGCTCGGCCATGGCCATGATCGCGTCATCACCCTGGCAGTGATAGGATTTGCCGGCATGCGTCACGACGCCGCGCAGCTCGGCGCCACCTTCGTGGAGGATACGGCCGACCTCGACCAGGAGCGCGGCATGGGCGCGGCGGATCCCGGCGCGGTGGCCGTCTGAATCGATCTCGATCAGCGTCGGCAAGCGATCCGCCGTCTCGCGCGAATGCCGCGCCACGGCCTCGGCGGCCTGCACGCTATCGACCACGATCGAGAGGTCAACGCCACGACGGCGCAAGGCGCTGACACGGTTGAGTTTTCCGGGCGCGATGCCAGCGCCGTACAGGATATCCCGTACGCCACCGGTAGCGAATTGCTCGGCTTCCTTCAGCGTCGAGACCGTAATCGGCCCTTCCGGACCATCCATCACGCGGCGCGCGACCTCCAGGCATTTCGCGGTTTTGAGATGCGGCCGAAGTTTGGGGCCGAGCGTCGACAAACGACCCCGCATCCGCGCGATGTTACGGTCCAGACGTGTGATATCGAGTAGCAGAGCGGGCGTGTCCTGCGTCTCTAGCGTAGGCAGCGCGGCACCGGTCATTGGCCGGCTCCTGTGCGCACCATGCGCGCCGCCGGCGTCCAATGCCCGACATTGTCGAGCGGGATGGCCGGCCGCGGCAGATGGGTGAACTCGAAGCGCGTGAGAATGGGCGAGGTCAGCCCAGGCTCATCGACCGAGATGATCCGCTCGCTGGAGAAAAACTCGTCAAAGGCGGCGCGGAAATGCCCGCGCGATTTGACCACCACGGTCCGCGCCTTGGCGATGTCGTAGCCGAACATCTCCAGCATCATCGGTTCGTGGCACTGATGGCGATAGGTGATCACGATGATTGTGATGCCACCAACCTGCAGCGCGGCGCACGGCCCGAGGTCAAAGCTGCACCCCGCGAGCTGCCCGCGCCGGCCCACACCCTTGCCGTCATGGAGTTTAACCACGGTCGCCTGCGCCTGGAACCGCTCGGAGAAAACCGTCGTCTCGGCGCGGTTAAACAGGGCATCGAACTGCGCGCCAATGCCGCGCGCATGCGCCTCGGCGGCGAGTTCGGGGTCGGTAAAGACACCAAACAACACGCCCTGCACATCGGCTTCCAGAAGCTGGCGGAGCAGGAAAGGCGTATTGCCGCGCGCGCCGCCGCCGGGATTATCGGCGACATCGGCCAGCAGAATAGGCGGGAGGCTTGCATCATCTCCGGCTGCCTTGGCGCGCGCCACGGCCTCTTCCGGGGATGTCAATTCCGGGGTGAAGCGGGCGCGTTCGCGCCAGCCGAGTGCCGCAAGCTGCTCGGCGGTTTGCTGCGCGAGGGCCGGATCCTGCCGCGTCGTCACGATCACGGTCAGACCGTTTTTCGGTGTGTCGCCATAGGCAAATCCGCCCAGGATGGAGATGTTGACGATGCCCGGATGCTCGATCGCCTCGGCCGCTTCAATCATATCCGCATAGGGCCCTTGGCCGCGCGCCGTGAGGAGCTGCGTCGGCGGCGAGCAGATCGGCATGCGGATATGCGCAACCGCCGGCTTCATGCCGCCGAGCAATTCACGCAAGGTCGCCGCCGCCTCGGCACCGCGTTCGGCCATGTCCGTATGCGGGTTGCGCTTGTAGGAGATGAGCACGTCGACGGAATCGACCATGCGGTCCGAGATGTTCGCGTGCAGATCGACCGTGGCGACGATGGGGACATTCGGCCCGACGATTTCCCGGACCAGGGTGAAGACGGCCCCGTCCGGATCGCGGTCTTCCGTCGTGATCGCCGCACCATGTTCGCAGATATACACGGCATCGAGCGGCATGGCGGCCTTCAGCCCCGCGCGGAAGGCCGCGCATGTTTCCACGAAGAAAGCGTGATCCACCGGCCCGCCGGATTCGGCATTGGCAAAGAGGATCGGCGCCGGCGTCCATGGACCCGCCTGGTCCATGGCCCGCACGAAAGCCGGGATTTCGGGCGTCATCGCCGGGGCCGCGCTACGGGATTCGGCCAGGAGCTTTTCTCCGGCGAGATAACCGCGGGAGATAAAATCGACCTGCGTGGAGACGGGCGCAAACCGGTTGCTTTCGATAGCAAAGCCAAGAATCGCGATTTTAGGCATAGTCATCGTTTCTTTCATTTCAGAAAAAACACTTCAGGAACATGAGATACGCGTCGTTTATCCTGCGGCGCGTTCAACCTTGCCGACCAGGAAAATATAGGCACAGGCACCAATGGCGGCGGTGACCGAAATGAAGGTCAAAGGCCCGCTGATGCTACCCGTCGTCAGCAGATGGCCGATGATGATCGGCGTGGTGATGAAGGCTAGCGATCCCACAAAGTTGAAGGTGCCGCTGGTCAGACCAATCAACCGCTCCGGTGCAACCGCGGAGACCAGCGACCAGTGGATCGAAGCCAGTCCGTTCGCAAAGAACGCAATCGCCATGAACATGATCACCAGCGCCTCGCTCTGGACGAAATTCGCGCCGATGATGATGGAGGCAAGCAGCATGCCGCCGATGATCGGCGTTTTACGCGCGAGGCTGAGGCTGACGCCGCGGCGGACGCAATAATCCGACAGCAGCCCCGAACAGATGACGCCTAGGAAGGCGGCAAGGAACGGAACAGAACCGTAGAACCCGGCTTTGATGAACGTGAAATGCCGGTACTGGACCAGATAGGTCGGGAACCAGGTGAGGAAGAAGGTATTCGTCGTCGCCCAGCAGAACTCACCGATATAGAGGCCCCACAGCTTCCGCCGGCCAAGCACAATCCCTAAATTAGCCCAGAGCGAACCGGCCGCGCGCGCGTTTTGGCGTGCCTTGATACGGTCGGTGAGGTCAGGAATACCGCCGCTGGAAGCGATGTATGCGATTTCAGCCGCATTGACCCCCTTCATATCGCGCGGTTCACGATACAGCAGGAAAAACGCCACGGACCAGATCACCCCGATCGTGCCGGTCACAAAAAACACCGAGGGCCAACCGAACGTGGTCAACAGCCAGGCCAGGATCGGCAGCAGGAAGGCCAGACCGACATATTCGGCCGCCGTGTACGCGCCAACACAGGTTGCCCGCTCGTTTTCTCCGAACCACGTCGTGGCGATACGGTTATTGATCAGAAAACTCGGCACTTCGAACAAGCCAACCAACAGCCGCACGGCGATCAACATCGCAAACCCCGTGGAGACGCCGAAGCCGTAGGTGGCGAGCGACCATAAAAGGATCGTTGCGGGATAGAAAATTCGGGGTTTGATGCGGTCCACCAGCCAGCCGCCGGGGATGCACATCGGCCCGTAAATCCAGCCAAAGGCGGAGAAAATGAGCCCCATCTGCGTCGGCGTGAGGTGGAATTGCGCCGAAATATGTGGCGAGGCGATCGAGAGATTGCTGCGGTCGAGGTAATTGATCACCACCGTGATGAACAGCATGCCCATGATGAGATAACGGCGCCTCGTCGGCTTGACCACGTTGCTGCCGCTGAGGGTTGCATCCGGGGCGCGCCCCAATGTCGTCCCCTCAGCCATGAGCCGTCCCCCGCATCGGGGCCATCCCAGCCCAGTTTTCGTGCACGCTTGCCGTTTTTGCTTGTTTTTCGATCATATCCCTCGCCATTTCGCCTGGATTACAGCGGGAGCAAGAACGCCACCGCAAAAACATAAGGCGTTTAACGTTATGGAAACAAGAATAGGAATTAACGTCAGGTAAATTTGTTGATAAGGTGCGGCTTAATGATCTCAACCGATGACCTTAAATTCTTCGTCACCGTATCTGGCGCCGCCTCCCTTGCCGCCGTCGCGCGGGCGCTAAACGTCACGCCGCCCGCCGTCACGCAACGGTTGCAGGTTCTGGAGGAGCGCCTGGGTATCCTGCTTGTGGATCGCTCCGGAAAGCGCTTGACGCTGACCGATGAAGGACTGCTGTTAGCCGAGAGCGCGCAGCGTGTACTAGCCGATATCGCGCATATCACCGACGCGCTGGCCGCCCGCCGGGGCGTGGTTTCGGGGCATTTAAGGATCTTGGCTCCGCTCGGTTTCGGCCGGCGTCATGTCGCCCCAGTCCTGGCCGCGTTCCGTGCACAATTTCCGGATGTCCGGGTCGATCTGATCCTCTCGGACAGGCCATTCCAGTCCCGGGACGAGACCTGGGATGTGCTGATCTATATCGGTGAACTTCGTAACTCCGCGCTGGTCGGGCGGACGCTGGCGCCAAACGCGCGCTTCCTCTGCGCCTCGCCCGATTATATCGCCCGCCATGGCATGCCGGTACGACCAAGCGATCTCGCGCGTCATTCCTGCATCGCACTAAAGGAGAATGACGAGGACGTGGCACTATGGCAACTTGCCCCGGAACATGACGGCAGCCCGGTCGGTGTACGGGTACGCCCGGTGCTGACCACCAATGACGGCGGTGTTGCACGCGCCTGGGCCCTGGCCGGAATGGGGATCGTGATGCGGTCTGAATGGGATGTGGCGAAGGATCTGGCCGAAGGAAAATTGATCGAGGTATTGCCCGGCTGGCGCGTTCCCCCGGCCAATGTTGTGGCACTGGTCCATGCCCGCCATGGCCGTTCAGCGCGGACGACACGTTTTGTCGAATATTTGCAGGCAGCCCTGCAACCCGTGCCCTGGAGAGCGCCGCGCAATGCGATCGACTTATCTTGACCTCGGCGCCGCGAAAACCCATTGGAGGAATTTTATGAACGCCGGGTCCTACAGGAGATAATATCATGGCTGGAACTTTGCTGCTCACCCGTTCGGAAATTCGGCAGATCGTGGATTGGTCCGCGCTGTTCGATGCGGTTCGCGACGGGCTGCTGCGCCGCGCAAAGGGGCAAACGGCATTGCCCGTCTCCGGCCAGATTACCATGCCCAACGCCCTGCTGCATCTCAAGGCTGGCGCGATTTTCGATCCCGGCGCACTTTCGGTGAAGGCGAATATCCGCCCCACGGGAGGCAATGCCAGCGGCGTGGTGGTGCTGTACGATACCGATGCCGGACAGGTTTCAGCGATCCTTGACTCCTCCGACATCACCGCGATGCGCACCGCCGCTTTGGCGACCGTGGCCGCTGAGACGCTGGCATCCTCCGAGGTTGTGCATCTCGCGGTGCTGGGCGCCGGTCCCCTGGCTGCCCAGGTTCTGGCCGCAATGCCACAACGCCTGAAGATCGGCAGCGTGCATTTATGGAGCCGGGAGCGGGCGCGAGCCGAAGCATTGGCGCAGCGTGTGGATGCGCCAACGCATATTTACGATACGCCTGGTGAGGCCGCGCGGCAGGCCAATGTCATCGTCACCGCGACACCGGCCAGAACCCCCTATCTGAGGGCCGGTGATATCACGGATGGCGCTCTGATTCTCGCCATGGGCGCCGATAGCCCGGGCAAGCGCGAGCTGGGTGCCTGCGTCCTGGACGAAGCGCAGATCATCGCCGATCAACGCGAGGATGTCCTGAAGGTAGGGGAATCCGCCTATCTTCCGCCGGAAGGCGCAGAGAGGATTGTGGCAGAACTCGGCACCCTGCTGGCGGGTGGCGCATCAATTCCGGCACCAGCCGCTCAAGGCGCGCGATTTCGAGTGTTCAATTCCGTCGGATCGGCGATCATCGATGCGACGGTAAGCCGGTCCATCGTCGCCTTGGCACAGACACGCGGCCTCGGTAAAATTTTTGATTTTGCGAGCTGATCGGCTTTTTGGGTTTTGTTACGCGCTCTCCGGCATGCGACATGCATGTCCGGAGGCACGCCCGCCGCGCCAATTTGCGGTAGAACCCATCAAGGTTTGATGATCGATGTATGCACCAGGTTGCTCAATATTTCCATCCGCGCATCGTGCGTAGGTTCCGCCAGACGGGCATTACTAACAAAAGCGAAAGAAACACCAGAATCCGGGTCCCCCCAACATTGCGATGATCCAGCGCCCCCATGACCGAACGTTGTTGGATGGGCAAGCGTGCCTAACACTACAGTTGCCTTTTTGATTTAAGGTGGGCGTGTCTGGCGGCGGCCTGATGAGCCCGTCTGAAGATTGACCATTTAAGGATGCGCGCGACGGGCAGTTGGCGCTGAGCGAGCTTCAGGGCGAGCCGCCGGATTTCCTGGACGGACCATCGGATGAGTTCTTTCCTGTCCTGGGCTTCGTTTTTTTCGGTGTGATGGTGTTGGCACGATAGCGGACAGCCGCCATCATGGCGTAGGCGAGCATGACGAGCGAGACATGGCGATGCCAACCATGCCAGGAACGGGTTTCATTATGGTCGAGCCCGAGTTCGTTTTTGGCAGTCTCGAAACCTTCCTCGATCCGCCAACGGGTTCCTTCCACACGGACCAAAGTGTCGATCGACGTGCCATGCGGGCACCAGGTGGTGAAATAGGCGCATTCACCATCGCTGACGCTGCGTCGGATCAGCAGACCGCGCGTCCACAGGCCCGCAATGGGGGCATCGAACTCTGCGGCGTCAAGATCGGCCAACGGGCAATAGGCCCAGTCGTAGAACCGCTCTCCCTTGGTGCCGAGACCCGCGGACAGGCGTTGCCATGCTTCCGTAGGCAAGTCCTTGGCGATATCCTTTGCTTCACCTGCAATCAGCGGCGTTGTGTTCCAGGCGCCAAACCGGTGATTGGCATGCACCCCCAGCACGTAGCCACGACCGGCCCGACGCAGGGTTTTCTCCACGTCGCCCACGCCATAAACGCTATCGGCGGCGACCCAGGCAAAGGGGACTCCGGCGGCGATCGCCCGGTCAATCATCATCGCAGCCAGCGCAGGCTTGGTTGCAAACGCGACAGTGTCAGGCACATGGGCAGCCTGCATCCGCACGGGATCGACTGTCCATGCCTTCGGCAGATACAGTGCCCGGTCGATGAAGGCATGGCCCTTGTGTGAGACATAGGCCGCAAACACGCCAATCTGGCAGTTCGTGATCTTGCCGGCAGAACCCGTGTATTGCCGGCCAACGCCGCATGACGTGCGGCCCTGTTTGAGGAACCCGGTCTCGTCGATCACGAGAACCGCATCGTCGGCGGCCAGATGCTCAACCACATAGTCCCGCACGACATCGCGCAATGCCTCGGCATCCCAGCGACCGCGCCCCAACAAAGCTTGTTGCCGCCAGGGACCGGGATCACCCGCGGCCTCGGCGCGCATCCATCCGGTCTTGCGCGGCTCGTTGCCAAGCAGCGCATCAAGAAAAACGCCGGCCGACGCCGCGACACGATCCTGCGTGAACAATGGCCGTAGGCGCCCCTTCACATCGCGCAGCGAAGACGCCCAAAGCTCCAAGGTATCTTCAACAGACCCGCCGCCACTCATCATATCCTGAACCATGGTTGCCCATAGATTCAGAACTTCAATAAAAAGGCAACTGTAGTGCTAACCCGCGCATCCACTCGGACGTGCCACGAATATACGGACCAAGTCCGCGATGCATTGGTAGGCCGCTGCCCAGATCCACGCGCTCTCCTGTAAGGTTGCGCGTCACATACTCCAGCAATCGTCGTGAAAATATGCGCTTTCCTCCGAGCGTGCCGCCGCCCACAAGCATCTGATAGAACTGGGCCATTGCCCGGGCCGTGCCGAATCCTCCCCCGCCCGGCACGCCCGCCGAACGAAACCCTGGCGTGCTCTCTGGCGTCAGTGGTGTCATACTCCCATCATCACTTCTTGAATACATAAAGGCCGCTCTGTCTTGATCCGCGGCGTGCAGACCAACCTGCACCTCGTCTTCAATTCCTAGCGGTGCCAACACGCGTTCACGAATCACCTCGCGGAAATCGCGTCCTGTGATGCTTTCGATCAATACCGCGGCAACCCAATGCGCTGACGACGGATGATAATGTACCCGCGTCCCCGGCTGCCATTCAAGTTCGAAGTCGCATACGGTTCGACGCAACGCTTCGTGATCTTCCCAATTTTTGGAAGTCACGATCGCGGATGGGAAGCCTCCTTGATGTGTTAAAAGCTGGATCAGTGTAATCTCACCTTTCCGATTGCGCTCAAATCCTGGAATATGCTCCGCGATCCGGTCGCCAAAGCTGAGCGCCCCCTCCTGAACGAGCGACCAGATTGTCGCTGCGGTGATGACTTTTGTGTTCGAATACAGGAGAAATGGGGTGCTTTCCTCCGCCTCAAGCTGTGGTTGGATACGCGCCAACCCGAAGCATCGAGATAGGCCAAGTTTTCCATATCGGGCGACGGCAACCTGTGCGCCCGGATAGCGACCGGCCGCAACTTGTTTCTCGATCACCCGGCAAAGGCGCTGCAATCCGTTGGGATCGAATCCCAGCGACGCCGGATCGACCACTTCTATGGAAAACGTCATAAAGGCATACCTCTTGCGTTATATGTTGAAGAAACGATAAATTCATTCTGCTGGAACGACGAGGATATTTGGCCTACGGATGATGAGAGCACGCAGCAGCAACATCACGCAACCGCTGAACAATAGCCATCCTCCCATCAGAAACATCGGTGCGAGCACGCTCCCCGTGTAATCGCGCACCCAGGGAACCGCGATTTGCGCAATAAATCCACCAAGATTTCCGATGGAATTAACCGTCGCCAAACCGGCGGCGACAGAGGCGCCTTGAAGGAAACTCGACGGGAATTTCCACGTAATTGGCTGGGGCGCAAACACGCAACCGGCGGAGATACAGAGTAATATGAATTTCAAGCTGTTATCGGGAACCATCGCGCTCAGCACGAGACACGTTGCCCCGACAACCACGGGGATACCGATATGAAACATCCATTCGCCTGTCCGCTCTTGATGGCGGGGGACCCACCACAGCATCAGCGCCGCGCAGAGCCATGGCAGCACATTCAACAGCCCGTTAACTGTATTAGAGACACCGAAGCTCTTCACAACTGTCGGCAGCCAATAGGCAAGTCCGTAAGTCGCGAGTGGGAATCCCCAGCCCCCGATAGATTGTAACAAAATTCGCCAATCCAGAATTGCCCGCAGTGGGTTGGCGTGGTCAAGTTTCTCCATCACGCGGTTCTCCTCGGCGATGATCCCGCGTAACAAGGCCTTCTCCTGCGTGGTCAGGAATTTCGCTTCTTCAGGGCCGTCTGGGAGTACGAACAGCGTGATGATCCCCATGGCAATCGCGGGACCACCAGTGACCAGAAACATCCATTGCCAGCCACGCAAACCGAGAAATCCGGTGAGATCCAGGAGCGATCCACAGATCGGTGATCCAATAGCGTTAGCGATGACGCTGGCAATCATCAGGACCGCAACCAAACGGCCGCGATGATTAAACGGAACCCAAACCGTCAGCAGGTAGAGAATTCCCGGGAAAAGCCCTGCCTCGCAGACGCCTAACATGAAGCGAAGCACATAAAACATGACAGCATTCTGGGTCCAGGCCAGAAGCAGGGTCACCGCTCCCCATGACACCATGATACGCGCGAACCAGATGCGCGCGCCAACGCGTCGGAGAATGATATTGCTCGGCACCTCGAACACAAGATATCCAATGAAGAACAGCGAAGCGCCCAAACCGTAGGCGGTTTCTGACAGGCCAAGATCTCCAACCATCTGTAACTTGGCATAAGCAACATTTTGACGATCGACATAAGCGATCAAATACATGATGCAAACAACTGGCATTAGCGCTCGGATAACCTTCCGAACAACCGCCTGTTCCGCCGCATTTTCCGAGGCGATAAAATTGACCATCTCTTCCTGTTTCACCCCTTAATATTTTACACCAATTTTCAAGGATATTTCTTATCTACTCGGAAATTCACTCGGAGACCCGCTCCAGTCTTCCCACCACAAAAATGTAACATCCGGCCCCGAGTATCGCCATAAAGGCCAT
The DNA here is from genome assembly GCA_963737355.1 of uncultured Pseudomonadota bacterium. Classification (GTDB taxonomy): domain Bacteria; phylum Pseudomonadota; class Alphaproteobacteria; order Acetobacterales; family Acetobacteraceae; genus Acidocella. The sequence goes on from CAVTSC010000003.1 coordinate 996,314, forward strand.
AAAGGTGAGTGGACGTGTAAAGTCGCCACCGCGCAACAACAAGCCAATGATGATCGGAGCGGTAATGGCGGCGATACCGCCGACGGCATTGAACACACCACTGCTGAGTCCGATCAACCGCTCAGGCGCGATTGCCGATACGAGAGACCAATGGATTGAGGCAAGCCCGTTGGCAAAGAACGCCAGAGACAGAAACAAGATGATCAACGCCGGACGATCAACAAAGTTCGCGCCAATAATACTGGTCGACAGCACCAACCCGCCGACGATCGGCAGCTTACGTGCAAAACCTAGGCTGAAGCCACGGCGATAAAGCCAATCGGATAATGCGCCTGAAAAAAGGACCCCGAAGAAGGCGCCCGTGAATGGTAGGGAGGCATAGAGCCCGGCTTTGATAAAGTCGAGATGACGATACGTGACCAGATAGGTCGGGAACCAAGTAAGAAAGAATGTCGCCATAGTGCCCCAAGCAAAATGGCCGAAATAAATTCCCCAGAGCTTACGGCGGCCTAGGACAATCGCAAAGTCCCGCCACAGCGATCCTTCATCGCGCATACGCCTTGTGGAGATTCGACTCGATAGGTCGGGGATCCCGCCGCTCGAACGAATCAACGCGATCTCCGCCGCATTGACCCCGGGAAATCCCGCCGGATCGCGATATGAACGCCAGAAAACGAAGGACCACACAAGCCCAAGCGCACCTGTAAAAAAGAAAACGGCGGGCCATCCAAACGCCACTTTGAGCCATGCCAGCACCGGTGTTAGGAATGCGAGGCCGACGAATTCTGCAGAAGTATAGACCGCGATACAACTTGCCCGCTCACGCTCGCCGAACCAGGTTGTCACGATTCGGTTGTTCATCAGGAAACCCGGTACTTCGAACAATCCGACGGCCATGCGCAGGATGATCAGCATAACGAGGCCGGCGGAGAGCCCGAGACAGAATGTCGCGATCGACCACAAAAAGATGGTAAGCGGGTAGAGTACCCGCGGATGCACCCGGTCGACCAGCCAGCCTCCGGGAATTTGCAGGGGGGTGTAGGTCCAACCATAGGCAGAAAACAGCATACCTAGTTGGACCGGGTGGAGGCCGAATGTCTTCGCAATACTGGGTGCTGCGATGGAGAGATTGCTGCGATCCAGGTAGGTGACCACGACCGTGACAAATAGCAGACCCATGATCACGAAGCGCCGCCTGGAGGCAGCCATGGTGCCGACATCCGCGACAGGCACGAACTTTCGAACAAGAGACATGACTGCTCCAACAGTTGTGTGAGTCGTTCATCGCGACCAAAACATCGCCGTTCCGGCCTCCGGAAAATTCCGCCGTAGCATCAATCTTGGATGCGCCACGCCGCTCGACTACATATCGACGACAGAACCATCCACATGGGGCCGCATCCGGATCGGACGTGGTTTCTCGGGGAAACGCCGCTGCACATCGTTCACCAGCTGCAGACCAATACCTGCCCCCTCCGGAATGGCGATGAATCCATTTACCTGTTCCGACAAACCTGTTGCTATGTCGTTACCAAGAAGCTCCGTACTGCCGTCGAGTTCCGGCGTGTTCGACGGATATTCCTGAATCGCAAAATTCGGGATGCATGCAGCGATCTGCAAACATGCGGCCGTGCTGATGGGCGATAGCGGATTATGCGGGACGATCCAGGCGTCATGCGCCTCGGCAATCGCCGCGATTTTTTTAGCGCCGGTGATGCCGCCGCACAGACAGACATCCGGACGCAAATATTGCACCGCGTTACGCGTCAGCAAGGTCTGAAATTGATAAAGGCTGGTGAAGCGTTCTCCCGTGGCAATAGGAATATTGATATGCTCGGCCACCTGCGCCATGGCATCGAAACTATTTGGCCGCAAAGGATCCTCAAAGAACATCGGCGTGTATTTCTCGATACCGCGCCCCAGGGCAATGGCTTCGGGGGGCGTAAGGCGCCGGTGGATTTCGATGCACAAATCCACTTCCGGTCCGACCGCCTCACGCAGACGCCGTACATTATCGATCGCGGTCTCGATCTTCTCCGCGTGTGATTTGTAATATGGTGTCGTTTCATCTTCGTCGAGCAGCGGATTCAAGTGCCCGAGCGCCGTGAACCCCGCCGCCTTTAAGCGCTTTGCCTCTCCAAGCAAACTTTCAATCGTGCGTCCTTTTGCATGACCATAAATCCGCGCCTTATGCCGCATCTTGCCGCCGAGCAGCTCATATACAGGAACGCCGTAAAATTTGCCCTTGATATCCCACAAGGCAATATCGATAGCAGAAACGGCGCCGGAGATCGCAGCCCCTGTAAAATGATTTGCGCGCAACATCACGTTCCAATGGTGCTCGATCGGACGTGGGTCCTTACCAACAAGGTACTCCGCGTATTTCGTGATCGAGGAAGCGCTCGCCTCGATTTGCCCCCATGCGCCGGACTCGCCAATTCCGGTGATGCCGACATCCGTCTCGATACGAACGAGACAAAATCGATCGACAAGCAACGGCTCAACCTTTGTGATCTTCAAATTCTTGTCCTTTCGGGATCAGATTTTTGACAAATGTCATTGATGACGACTATTTTTTATCGAGCGACAAAGATCAGTTAACGCCGCATTCATCGACATAATGCGGCGCGTTATCACCAAATCATTTTGACTTCAATATAAACAAAGAGACAATCTGAACGTTTCCTGAGACTCTTTTTTCGTTACCGAAATACGATTTTCATTATTTTACTAACTTTATATATCGTCACCGATTTTTTTCAAACAATTTTATGATTTTTGGTTTGGATACGCCAACGATTTTGTACAATAAATAATAGATACTCCCTTTTTCTCTTGTTAAAAAATGCAATTTTCTGAACGACAGAGCGCATCGACCTACCGCGCATGCGTCAACTCTTGAACGGGAACAGAACTATCTGCCAGCACAGCGGGATCAAAAGCCTGCCCCGTACGGATCAGCTTCTGGCCCACGCGCACATCACGTGGCGCATTGATACCGGTCACGCCAATCAACGCCCCGGCGGCATTCAAATGCCAGGCGGAGAAAGGGGGGATTCCAATGGTTCCACGGATGACGGTAGTCACGACGTCCTCCACCATACCGGCCATTTGCAGATTGATTCCGTGCTGATCCGTCCAGAACCACGGGATCTCATCATACGCTTTAACCTGCCCCGCGATCGTGCCGCCAACCGCTGCGCCGTGGTCCTGTGCGTGGCGCCACGTCTCGAGCCGCATGCGCCGCTCAAGCCGCGGGGACCAGAAAGCCGCAACATCTCCGGCCGCATAAACTCCCGGTGCGCTGGTCCGGCCATAGGCATCAACGATGATACCGTTTTCTACCGCCATGCCGGCGGCCGCGGCGAGTTCCGTATTGCGCTCCATACCGATGCAGGCAATCACGGCATCGGCCTCGATACGCGTCCCGTCGGCGCACAACACGGCGTTGGTGGTTATCTCACGAACACCGCTTCCCAACAGCAATGTAATACCATTCTCCCGGTGCCAAGCAGCGAGCCACGCGGCGATCTCGGGCACCAGCGAACGCCCCATCACCTGGGCACCGGGCTCGATCACCGTCGCCGTGCAGCCGCGCGCCACGGCGGAGGAGGCAATTTCCAGCCCGACCACGCCAGCGCCGATACTGACGATGCGCGCGCCGGAACGAAGCCTGGATCGCAGCAGGCGCGCGTCATCGAGCGTGCGCAGATAGCACACATGCTCGCTCCCGGGCACGGACAACCGACGCGCCCGGCCGCCGGTTGTCAGCAGCAAGTTCGTATAGGGTAGTACATCGCCATTGCCGAGAGAGACGGTGCGCCCCTCGGGATCAATCGCAATCGCCTTGGTGCCGCAAAGCATCTCAATGTCGCGTTCTCCATAGCGTACCGCGTTATGGAAATGCGGAACCTTTGGTTCGTCCATTTCTGTTAGGACCTGCTTGGAAAGCGGCGGGCGCTCATAGGGCAGTTCGGCCTCATCACCGATTAACCGGATAGCGCCCTTATATCCGGCATCGCGCATTGCCAGCGCCGCATAGCAGCCTGCCTGGCCCGCACCGATGATCAGTGTTGTTTTCGGAACATCCGTACGCTTTTTCATGAAGACACGGCACCTGTCATTGGATAATCTCGCCCTAAAGTGTGACAACAGGAAAATCTGCAATGACCCTTTCGACCGACTGGATCCGCATCGCCTCGACCTTCGACGTTGCGCCAGGAGAGGCCCGCGCGATCGACATCATGGGGCTTAATTTGGCGCTTTATCATGTCGAAGATGCCTGGTTCTGTACGGACAACATTTGCACCCATGCGCTTGCACTGCTCACGGATGGCTGGCTGGAGGGGTATATCATCGAATGCCCCCTGCATGGCGGCCAGTTCGACATCCGTACGGGCAAGGGGCTCGGCGCGCCGATCGATGCCGATCTCAAAACATTTCCAGTTCGAAATCGATGGCAATGACGTCCTGATCACCTTGCCCTGAAAGGCCAACCCGCCGAGCCTTTGTAAAAATGACTGGCGGGGCCAAAAATATTCGCGGCCACGCCTATATCCGAGACGGATCATACTAAACGTCCACAACGATATAATTTTCCTCGACCCGAACAGGAATCGTCTCTGCAACATAAGGTCCCTCGACAACCATGGCGCCGGTCGCGGTATCGACCGGATACGCCTTCGTGCGGATGCGGTCCGGATCGCAATAGGACTGACCGGTGCGGATATCAAATTCCCAACCATGCCAGGGACAGCGGATGATCTCACCTTTGCGGGCATAACGATATTCACCCGGTGTAGAAGAGAGCACGAGGCCGGTCACTTTCCCCTCGCACAGGCTGCCGCCCTGATGTGGGCAACGGTTCAGCATGCCGAAGAAATCGCCATCGAGATTGAAAATCGCAATGGGCCTTCCCTTCACAGAGAACAGCTTGCGACTGCCGGGCGGGATATCACGGGTTGGTGCTAGAACATGCCTGCTCATGCGTTCACCCCATAGACCGTTCGCGCATTGTCGAGAAAAAAACTACGGCGCTCAGCATCGCTCATCCGCAACGGCAGCGCATAGGCCGGATCATCAAAATCCCAATGCGGATAATCCGTGGCGAACAGCAGCCGGTCCCACCCCATCCAGCCGATCGTATCCAGCAAATATTCCCGCGGTTCGGGCTCCTCAATCGGCTGCGTCGTCCACCAGACGTGGCGGCGCATGTAATCACTGGGAAGTTGCTTGAGATGCGGCGTCTCAGCCCGAAGTATCCGCCACGCTTTGTCGAGACGCCAACCCAGCGAAGGCGCCCAAGCGAACCCCGCCTCCACCATGATCACGCGCAACTCTGGGAACCGCTCGAAAATACCCTCGAGGATCATGCTGGAGAGCCCCGCCTGGCAACTCTGCGCGTGGCCGGTCATCTCCTCGGTATAATAGCTCGGCCGGCCGGTACTGGTGATCGGCGCGCCACCATAGCCGAAGGCGTGCACCGCAATCGGCAGCCGGGCTTCCGCTGCCGCCGCGTAGATCGGCCAATACCGCCGGTTGCCCAACGGTTCAGCGGTGCGGGAGAGAAACAGCACCTGCGCGAAATCCGGATGGCCCGCCCAGTGCTGGATTTCCGCCGCCGCTGCGGGGGCATTCTCATAGGGCACGACGATCGAGGCTTTGAGGCGGCTGTCCTTACCGGTCCACTCCGCCACCTGCCATTCATTCACGGCGTGGCACACCGCAGCGCTCAGTTCCGGATTCGTGAGCCCCTGCCCGCTATTCAACGGATTGAGGATTCCGAGAACCACGTTGTTCGCGTCGAGATGTTGGGTCTGCATAAAGGAAAGGCTGCTGCCCTGGCGCCCACCTTCGGGCGGATAAGCGTCGCGGCGGGACGCGTTGGGCTAACTCTTCGGATAGGCAGGCCCGGCCTCCATGCCAATCCGCCGTCCGCCGCCGAAACTGGCCAAATGCGCGCGCCACCGCGCCGGCAGCCAGGGATCAAGATCCCCGGCCTTACGCAAAGCGGGGTGGATATCGCAATCGGCGATAGCAAGGCGGCTGGAAGGCTGTGCCGCCGGCGTACCATGAAGCTGAAGGTTCATCGCACCAGCTCCGAAAGCCGGGCGTAGGTCGCCCGTGGGTTATCGACCGTGATTTTACGCACCAGCTCCGCGGACAGGCCCTGCGGGAGGGCGGCCATCCCGTCAAATTGCCAATGTGGATAATCTGTTGAGAAAAGCAGTAATTCGTCGGATTGTAGGTGTTCGATGATGCGCTGCAGGCTGGCCGCATCGGGCGGCGCGTCCGTTGGCTGCAGCGAGAGCCGCACATTGCTGCGCACGATATCGGCGGGCGAGCGGTCGACCCAGGGGATTTCCATCCGCAGGCCACGCCAATATTTGCCCAAGCGCCACAGATGCGCCGGCAGCCAGGTCCATCCGGATTCCAGCAGAACGACTTTCAGCTCGGGGTAGCGGTTGAAGACCCCCTCGCAAATAAGGCTGGTCAGTTGCGATTGGAAAGCCTGCGCCTGAGCGACATAGTCCTCGGTGTAATAGCTCGGCCAGCCGACAGCCGTTGGCGGGTTGTGATAATTGCTGCCGGCATGGATGCCGATCGGCAGTCTATGCCGAACGGCGGCCGCATAGATCGGCCAATACATGCGCTTGCCTAACGGATGGTCACCGCTGGCGAGCAGCAGCACCTGCACGAAGCGTGGATCCTGGGCGCAGCGCTCGATCTCATCCACGGTCAGTTCGACATTCTGGATCGGCACCACGATACTGGCCCGCAGCCGCGGATCCCGGTCCAGGAGTTCAGCCGCCATCCAGCCATTGACGGCGCGCGCGAAAGCGGCGGCCATATCCTCGCTGAACAAGAGCTGCACGCCGTAAAGACAATTACAAATCGCAATCGCGCTCGCGAACGGATCGAGACAGTCGCGCTGGATCTGCCCCAGCGTCGCGGCGGGCTTGCCGCCGTCCGGCCGCCAATCCGGCCGCGCCGTCAGCGGCGAATGCGCCGGGTAGCTGATCGAATTCAGCTCATCGATCCCACGGATCCGAATGATGTCGCTCCACGGATCCGGCAAATACGGCAACAGCGCATCGATGCCAGGGATTGATGGGTGGATGTCGCAGTCTATGGCGCCGGGAATATGCATCAGCGCGTCTCCCGGCCACGGATTTGCATGTTCATGGATATTTCCTCCTGCTCGGCTGACTTCTTACGGTTGGATTCGCCCGATCGATCATTTTGGTTTCGCAAGTAGAGCGACCGCGCATTGCCGATGAAGAACGCCTCGCGTTCCTCCGGCGACAGGCGCAACGGCATGGCGGCGCGCGGGTCGTCATAATCCCAATGCGGGTAGTCGGTCGCGAAGAGCAGCCGGTTCCAACCAATCCAACCAATCGTATCGCGCAGATGCGCCGCAGGTTCGGGCTCTTCCATCGGCTGAGTCGTCAACCAAACATGATCGCGGATGTACTCACTCGGCAGTCGGCTTAAATGTGGCAACTCGGCACGCAACCGGCGCCAATTACGGTCGAGCCGCCATGCCAACGGTGGTAACCAGCCAAAACCGGCCTCGATCAGCACGATGCGCAAGGCAGGGAAACGCGCGAAAATCCCTTCCAGAACCATGGAACTGAGCATCGACTGGCAGGACTGCGCATGCCCAACCATGTCCTCGATATAAAAACTGCTCCAACCAGTGCTGCTCGTCGGCTGCCCACCATTGCCGAAAGCGTGAATGCCCACCGGTAGGCCGGCCGCCGCGGCGGCCTCATAGATCGGCCAATAGCGGCGATTCCCGAGGGGCTCGAGCGTGCGGGAGAGCAGGAGCACCTGCACCACATCCCCATGCCCTGCCCAGCGCTCGATTTCAGCGACCGAGGCTGTCGCGTCCTCATAGGGCACCACGATAGACGCCTTCAGCCGCGACTCCGGCTGCGTCCATTCGGCGATCTGCCAATCGTTGATAGCGCGGCAGAGCGCGGCGCTGAGGTCAAGGTTCTGGAACCCGCCAGGATGCGGGCGGATCATGGTCAGAATGCCGAGTTCTATGGTGTTGGCATCGAGATGATGCGTACGCATGAAATCAAGATTACTGCCCGGCCGCCCGCCACCCGGCGGCCAAGCGTCGCGGCGAGAGGCGTCAGGCTGGCTCTTAGGATATTGCGGCCCGCTATAATTGCCCTGACGCGGCCGCGTACCGAACTGATCCAAATACTCGCGCCATTGCGGCGCCAGATACGCATACAGCATTCTGAAATCGCGCGGGCTGTGATGAATATCGCAATCGGCGATCGCAAGCCGGCTGGAAGCAGCGGGCTGCAGGACGCCAGAACTAGCATTTTGAATGCTCATTTCATCATGATCCTTTCTCTGTCCGCCTGGCTAAACCGCCGGAGCCGGGTCCGTGGCGAACGCTTCCTGTGTTTCAGCCGCATCGAGCGTGATCGCATCGCGCACCACAATTCCATAAAAGAACGCCGCAGCGATCATGGCGGCAGCACCAAAGGCCAGCGCAAGATCGAAGGAGCCCGTCATATCAACGACGATGCCGGTCAGCAGCGGCGAGACCGTGCCGCCGAGATACGATCCGAAATTCTGGATCGACGCGACCGATGCGGCATGCGATTGTGGCGCGACCGCCGTGATCAGCGTCCAATGGCCGGACTGCGCGAAGGACAAGCAGAACATCGACGCCGAGATGCAGGTCAGCGCCCCCTCCAACCCGCGCGTCTCGGCCGCCAGGCCGCAGAACAGGGCTGAAGCGAGCAGGCCGCACACCGTCGGCACCTTGCGGCTGGTAACCAGGCTGACCCCGGCATGGGCCAGCCAATCGGTGGCATGGCCGCCAGCCAGGGAACCGATCACGGAGCAGCCCAGGGGGATCATCGCCAGCACACCGGTCTTGCCGATGCCGACATGGTGCTGCTGTTCCAAATATCCCGGGAGCCAGGTGCCGTACATCCAGATCGCATAGCCAGAGCAGAATGCGCCCAGGATCATGCCCCACATCGACCGGAAATGAAAAAGCAGCCGCCAGTTCTGCAGGGTGGCAGGATTTTGCCGGGTCTGATTGATCTCGAGATAGGCGCAGTCCGCCGCCTCCAGCAGGCATTTGTCCGGATTGCGGTAGAACGCGAACCAGACCACGGCGCCGAGCAGGCCGATTACGCCGATCACGACGAACATGCTGCGCCAGCCGAACGATAACAGCAGCACGGTCATCAACGGCGTGCCGATCAGGCGCCCCATATCGCCGCCGATCGTGTACACGCCGGTCGGCCGTCCCCGGTCTTTCGGATGGAACCAGTTGGCGACGCAGCGCACCGCGCCAGGATAGGCCGGGCATTCGAAAACGCCGAGCGCCATGCGCGACAGCAACAACCCAACGACCCCCGCGAAGACCCCGCCAGCGGCCTGTGCGAGCGACCACAAAACCAACGCCCAGCCGACCAGCTTGCGCGTCCCAACCCGGTCCACCGCCAGCCCCATGGGAAGCTGGCCGAAGGCATAGGTGATAGACCACACCGATTGCAGCACGCCGATCCCGGCCGCGGTCAGCCCGAGTGAGTGGCGGATGCTGAGATTGCCAATCGCGAGCGTGGAGCGGTCAATGTAGTTCAGCGCGATCACGAAGGTACAAAGGCTGATCGCCAGCCATTGCATACGCCGGAGTTTGGGCGAAATCCCAAAAGCCATCTCGTATCCTCCCCAGGATATTCGCGTTGAGTTCGGCTTCGCTGCACGGCTCCGCGCTTTCTGGCGGCATGTTTCTTCTTGAAATTTAGATCAGGCTGCTCGTGTAATTCTTATTTTGACCGGCATTATGCGGACCAATTTATCCCACTTCTGAATATTGGCTCCCCGTTTGCCCCAAGTCAACCACTGGAAATATCAATTCATTTGTGAAAATCACACTCAAAATGGTAGACGAAACACGGATCGCTTTGCTAAATGGTCCGAAAATGGTCCGAAACGATTTGTCGTGCGGATAAAAATGAAGGAACAGGCGCCGTGTTACCTCCCCCCCTGGCGGCTGAGGATCTCCCCCCCGTCGAACGAGCGCACCATTATTTGCTTGCGTATCTGGAGAAATCACCTGAAGGTCGGCGACTGCCCAGCGAGCGCGCGGTCGCCGTTGGGCTCGGCATCAGCCGGCAATCCGCCCGTGCGGCCTTTCGCCAATTGGAGGAAAACGGGCGCATCCAGCGCGTCGTTGGCAGTGGCAGCTTTGTGCGACAAGCCAGCGGAACTGCGATCTCGGTGCAAAACCTGCCCGATGTCGGGATCCTCGACGTGCTGGAAGTCCGCCACATTCTCGAGCCAATGATCGCGGCACTGGCCACCTCACGCGCGATGGGCGAAGATTTTATCCGCATTGGCGAGAAGCTTACCGCCTTGCAACATGCGAGCGAACCGCACGACTACAAAGCCGCGGGTTACGCGTTCTGGCAGGAAATCGCCCAGGCCACCCGTAATCCGCTCTTGGCCGCGATGTACGCCATGTTGACCGCCTGTCGCGCCCGTTTAGGCTGGGATCAACTCCAGGGAATGACGGTCAATCCCACCAAGCGTGCCGCCCAGGTTCGTCTGGCCGAAGAAATCTATGAGGCGTTGACGGCGCGCAGCCGCGACCGCGCGCGTTCCCTCGCGGCGGAAAGAACCCGCAATATGCTGCGGGCCGCGACAGACCTTGAAACCGACGCTGCGCCCTCACGGTGGTCGTCATTTGAGGTGTGAGGCGCAAGTGATGCGCGACTTGAACAGAGGACGATTGACCGGAAAATACGTCGCGTGCAGCCCTTCAGTCTGCCGCAGCCCATCAAAAATTTACGTTAGAATCGTCGAAGCCGACCAGCGCCTTAGGATCACGTGGCAGCGGCCGTGTTTCGATTTCCTGCAACAGCCCGCCAACCCCCATCGCAGCAACATGTTGGGAATCCACGGCCTCTCCCGCAAACAGCCGGTTTAGCATCCAGTCAATCCCGTTCAGCCTCGGGCTACGCGCGCAGCCTGGCAGCACGACCACGGGCGTGGTGCCAATCGACCCGAAACAGATCAGATTTCCGGGGTCGACGGGCATGCCGAAACGCGTGATACGGCCGCCGGCCGCTACAATCGCCTGCGGAACGACGTCAAGCCGGTCGGTCACAGCCGAAGCTCCGGAAATCAAGAGGATATCTGCGCCTTGCGCCAACAAGCCTTTAATCGCCGCCACCAAGGGCGGAATTTCGTGCGGCGTTTCGCATGGGGGAAGCATGGTTCCGCCATTCGCGGCGATCCGCGCGCGCGTGACCTCGACCGTACTGGCGATCGCCGTGTCCTTCAATTGCGGTAGCTTCGTCAGAATCAGGCCCGTGGAGAGCCCGAGAAAAGGCTTGACCGTCAGAAGCCGCCCTTCCTGCCGCAACAATGTCTCGGCCGCGGATATAGTAGGGGCAGAAACCGCAAATGGAATGATTTTCAGGGTCGCCACCAGGTCGCCGATGTCAACGACGCTCCGATCAGGCAACGTCGCGAGCGTCACCGCTTCGTCAATCAGGTTCAGCCGTTCGATCGCTGCAACGTCCAAACGCAGCAGGCCGCGGAATTCGGCAAACAGGTTCACCCGCCCGTGCACATCCTGGGATCGCCGGATTCCAGGTCCGAGCAGATTTTCACCAAGATGCACCACCGCCTCGCTCTCCGGCATATCGCCCGGTTCCAGACGCGCGATCGTCACCTCTTCATAGCCGGCTGCGTGCAACAAGGCTAAGTCTTTGGTGTCAAGCAAAATGCCTTTGCGCAGGACGCGGTCCGCAACCCGCAAACTATGCGCCAGAATCCCGCCTTGCGCCTGGATCAAAGGGACACGACCGAAAATCATGCCGTGCGCGCGCCCCAAGCGGCATACCGGCGCAATACGGCAAGTTCGGGCACGCGGAACAAAAGCGAACTCCCCCGGCGCTGAGTCATTACCATCAGCACGACGCCCTCCCCAGCCTTATGATCATCGTCAAATGGAAGCCCTCTTTATTGAGATTTTGAATGGCACCGATGGCGACAAAGTCGCAAGCGCCGTGCGACTCGGCCCAGATCTGCCGACAAAACATCGCGCATGCCTATGACAGCCTCGAGACCACGGGGAGAGAACACCTTGCAACGCCTCTCGCCCTGGCCATTCGCCCGCGCCTATTGCGCGGTCTTCGCCGGTGATGCCTTGATCGCAGCGCGCAGGCGCGTCACTTGCGACGGATCGACCGGTCCACCTTTATTGCCCCAGCTCGAGCGGATGTAAGTGACCACATTGGCAACTTGCCCGTCGTTCAAGCTGCTCGCAAATCCCGGCATAACCGCAGCCATCGGTGCGCCCTGCGTGGCCGGCATCGTCGAGCCGGACAGCACGATGTGAATGAGCGAGATGGGATCTTGGCTGTTGACCACTGGATTAGCTGCCAGTGCGGGAAACATGCCGGTAAAGCCAGTCCCGGTTGGCATATGGCAGGCAGCGCAATTTGCGGCATAGACATTCGCGCCGCGCGCCGGAGCGGGCGTTGAGGCAGATGCAGCCACCGGCGCATTGGCGGGGCTGGACTGCGGCCCCTCGATCGCGGTTCCCGCAGGCGGTAGGGATTTCAGAAATGCTGCGATGGCTTGAAGATCCGAATTCTGCAGATGCTGTGTGCTGTCCTCGACAACATCGGTCATCCCCCCAAACGCGGTGCCGTGGCTGTTATGGCCAGTCTGCAGGAAAGCAACGATGTCCGCCTGGCTCCAACTGCCGAGGCCCGTCAGCGCATCACCGCGCAGATCGCTGGCGAGGTAATGATCCACGACTCCCCCCGAAAGATAATGTGGCCCTTGCTGCGGGGTCAGCGCCAATTCCTGCAGGCCGATCCCGCGATCGGTGTGACATGTGCCGCAATGCTCCGGCCCCTCAACGAGATACGCGCCGCGCTCGATCACCGGATCACTGCTCAGCGTCGCAGCATTGGCCGTAACCGCGGGCGCGAACGCCCAGCGCCAATACGTCAGTGGCCAGCGCATCGAAAGCGGCCAGGAAATGGCCTCAGGCCTGTTCGGCTGAGAGACCGGCTGAACGCCGTGCATGAGATAAGCATAAAGCGCCTGCGTGTCAGCATCGCTCATACGCGCGTAAGATGGAAACGGCATCGCCGGATACAGCGCATCTCCATCCGGCCGTATGCCGCGACGCACCGCACGCTCGAACATGCCGTAGGAGTAACCGCCAATCCCGGTGGCTTTATCGGGGGTGATATTGGTCGTAAACACGGTGCCAATCGGCGTTGCAATCGGCAAGCCGCCCGCCAAAGCCTGGCCGCCGGGCGCGGTATGGCAGGCCGCGCAATCGCCTTCCACCGCCACATAAGCACCGCGTTGCAAAAGCTCCGGCGTGATGGGCACGTTCAATGTGGCTGAAGCATCGCCGCCGATGCCGCCAAATGCTTGGGTCGCGCCAACAACGGCGCCCAAGCCCAAAACGCCAGCAATAACCAAACCGCCTGCAATACGCAGCGGTGTGACACGCAAATTATTCGGGATGCTCATTCGCTATTCCTAATCTGATCCCAGGGCTTGTCCTGTCTTGTCGCCGGCGCCGCATAACAGCTCTGCTCCGGAGATAGCGAGACAGCCACAAGTGATTTCATGACGACGGTTTAAAATGTTTCAAAAAAAATAACGGATTATTAGTTCATATCATGTGCAGCCTGCTTGGAAAAGTTCATCCGAGGTTGAGAGTTATTTCGCCGTGCGCTAATTTGCCTAACGTTATCACATCCTGACTGGAGAAACCTCAATGAAGTTCGTACGATATTCGCTTGCTCCGATCGCATTGCTGCTGATGGCCGCGGCGCCGAATGGGCAATCGATTGCGCAAAACGGCAACAATAACGGCGCGATGTCCTGTGCCTCCTGCCATGGGGCGACCTTCGGCGGTAATCCTGCGCTCCAGGCACCGGCGCTGGCTGGGGTTCCGGCGCCCGTGATCCTCACGGCGCTCAATAACTTTGCAAGCAATCCGGCGAGCAACCCCATGATGCATCAGGTTGCCTCCGCACTCGCTCCGGATGAGCGCCAGGCGGTGGCGACCTATCTTGCAGGGCTGAAAAAGGCCAATTGATTTCGTGCGCCGCTTGGATGCGATGCATCCAAGTGGATACACATTAGAAAAACGGTGCTGTGCGCTTCTCCTTCGGGAAAAGTTTACAGCACCGTTTCTTTTTGCGTCGGATCCCTTTCCGGCGGCACCGCCGGAAAGGGATCCGCACCTCAGGCCGGGATCGCCGCCTTTACGACATCCGGGGTGAAGGGCATGGAACGCACACGCCCGCCGACCGCGGCAAAAATCGCATTCGAAACAGCCGGCGGCACCACTGCGGTGGTTGCCTCGCCGACGCCCCAAGGCGGGCTGTCCGGACGGTCGATCAGCGCGATCTCGATCTCCGGAATTTCCGGAAATGTAATGATCGAATAGGTCGACCAATCGAGGCTCGTCACCATGCGCCGGTCGAAGGTCACGCGCTCCTTCATCGTGCGGCTCAGTGTCTGAATCACATTGCCCTCGATCTGGTTGCGGGTTCCATCCGGGTTGATCACCTGGCCGCAATCCTGGGCGATGAAGAATCGCTTCACCTGCACCGCGCCGCTGGAACGGTCCACGGCGACTTCCGCCACGGCCGCGACATAGGTACGATCCATCTCGTATTTGAGATAGGAGATGCCATAGCCGGTGGCAATTGCGGCATGCGGGTCGGCTTTCGGCCGGTGACGCCAGCCCGACATCTGCGCCACGCGGTTGAGCACGTCCGCACCGCGCGGATCGTCCATCATCTGCAGGCGCAGATCCAGCGGATCGACTCCGGATACGGCGGCGATCTCATCCAGAAACGACTCGTTGGCAAAGCTGTTCTGCATGCGCCCGGGGGTGCGCAGCCAGCCCGGCCGCAGCGGCGTGCTGGCGAGCCGGCGCGCTGTCGTCTTGATGTTCGGGAAGCGATACGGGATCTGGGTATTATTGAGAATGCCACCCGGGTTCATGCCACCATCGCTCGGCAGGCCGGCAAGGTCAGCGCCCAGCAGCGTGACATTCCCGTTCCCCGTCGTGTCCGGATACCAAAACAAGGCATTCCAAGCCTGCACTTTGCCCGCGGCATCGAGCCCGGCTTCCATGTCGATCACCACCGGCGGCGCCTTCGGATCCCAGCCATGCTCGTCCTGGCGCATCCACTGCACGCGCACCGGCTTGCCCAGCGCCTGCGCCATCAGCGCGGCATCGGCGCCGACATCCTCGAAGCCGTTGCGGCCATAGCAGCCGGCGCCGGCGATATAGATGCAACGCACGTTCTCCAGCGGCATGTTCAGCATGGCCGCGAGCTGCTTGCGCAGGTTGTGGCTCGACTGTGCAGGCGTCCACACCGTCATCACGCCATCCTCCATCGCCGCGACCGAGCAGGACGGGCCGATCGAGCCATGGGTCTGGATGGCGATCTCGTAGGTGGCCTTCAGCTTGCGCGGTGCTGCGGCAAGTGCGCTATCGACATCGCCGATATTGCTCGACACTTGGTCGCGCGCCACCGGCGTGCTGCGCACGTAGTCATAGACCTTGTCCTCGTCCGGCAGGTTCTGCACGTCCGACCACGTCGCCTTAAGCCCACGCGCGGCGGTGATCGCCGCCCATTCATCAGTGGCGGCGACCGCCAGGAAATTACCTTTGCGCACGATCTGCACCGAGGCAGGCACCGAGCTGTGATCGACCGAAAGCAGGGTCGCACCAACCGCGGGCGGACGGATCACGCGGCCATGCAGCATGCCGGGGAGGCGGAAATCCTGCACATAGGTGAAGGTCGCGAAAATTTTCGGAGGAATGTCCACGCGCGGCACAGATTTACCAACCATCGTGTAATCCACAGGCGATTTCAACGGCGCGGTGTTATCCACGCTCATCTTCACCAATTCCGAGTCGGCCAGCAGCGCGCCATAGCTGACCGAAGCGCCGGAAGCGGCATGCACCACACCATCCGTGACGCGCAGCGTTGTGACCGGCGCCTTCAGGCGGCTCGCGGCAAGCGTTAGCAATTCACGGCGCGCTGTCGCGGCGGCGTGACGCACCTGCATGCCGCCGGCCTGCACCGACATGCTGCCATTGGTCGGCCCCTGGTCCGGAGTAAGGGCGGTGTCGCCAGAGATCATCGTCACCGCGGAGAATGGTACGTCAAGTTCCTCAGCGAGGATCTGGATGAAGGCGGTCTGCACGCCGGTGCCAAGGTCGACCTTGCCGGCATACAGCGTGACCTGGCCATCCTTATCGATGGCAATGTAGCTTCCGACGATGGTCGGCGAGAGCGGCTTGCCATCGATGCCGGTCAGGGGAGCAGCGTCGGACGCGGCCTGCGCCAGAGCGCGGCCGGCGGGAAGGGAAAAACTAACGACAAGCCCGGCGGTTGCTTGAACCAAGCGGCGGCGGCTGACTGTCATGTTCATGCTTGGGCTCCCTTAGCCTTGGATGCGCGCATGACCGCGCGGACGATACGTGCATGCGTGCCGCATTTGCAGAGGTTGTTTGCCAAAGCTTCCTTGACATCATGCTCCGTCGGGTGCGGGTTCTGTTCAAGGAATGAGGCAGACTGCATGATCATACCGTTGATGCAGTAACCGCATTGTGCCGCCTGCTCTTCAACAAAGGCGGTCTGCAGCGGATGCGGACGCTGCGGCGTGCCAAGGCCTTCCAGCGTCACCACCTTACTCGTGCCGACCGCAGAGAGCGGATACACGCAGGAGCGTGTCGCTTGGCCATCGATATGCACGGTGCAGGCGCCGCATTCCGCCATGCCACAACCGAAGCGAGGGCCGTGCAGGTGCAGATGGTCGCGCAGCACATAAAGCAACGGGGTGTTAGGATCATCGAGTTCGATCTGATGAACTTCCCCATTCACAGTTAGCGTCTCTGTAGGCATCTTTAGGCACTCCCTTAATTATGACACATCGACTGCCGTAAACCTCTCACATCAATAAGTATAGCCTATGACACGCAAGGCGTGCGCATCGCGCATATTAGCTATGCTCTAACGGCCGGATAGGGGTTACCTTTCGGCGCCGAGTGCGCTTGGCTGTTTATCGGGTGCGGCGGATCAACTATTTTGGAACGGTACAAACTAACCTTGCATCAGTGAGAGCGCCAACGCGCAGCTGCCACAACACCGGCCGTTAGATGCCCGATACGCAAGCATCCTCGAGATATCCCACCGCATTCTCGCGGCGACGAGGCTTATCGATTTGGCGGCTCGGCGAAGGTCGTCGTGACGCAGTTCATCAGCGTCTGCGCAGCCTCTGCGGCCTCGTCGGGGAGCCCCGCCTCGATTGCGCGCAGAACGGCCTCGTGCAGGGCCGTATAGGCACCTTGCCCCAGATGCTCGAGCTCGGTCAGCACCGCATGGGTGTTCGCGATTGCGGATGCGGCGAAATAGCGAAACAATTCCTCAAGCGCTTCGTTGTGGGCGGCGCGGACAATGCCAAAATGGAAGGCGAAATCGCGTTCGGCGAAGGTCGCGAAATCCCCCTTTGCCGGCGCATCTCCCCGCTCCTCGAGCAAGCGGGCGAGCTCCCTCACCTCCTCCTCCGTGCGCCGCATGGCGGCCAACCGGGCCGCGCCCTGCTCAAGGATGGCGCGGACCTCGAAATGCGCGAGAATGCCTGCGCGGCTGACGCGTCGCATGATTTCGCTGGCATCGACATTGGAGCGGACATAGGTGCCATCGCCCTGTCGGACCTCAAGGACGTTCGCATGCGACAGTACGCTGACCGCCTCGCGGACCGTGTTGCGGCTCACCTGAAGCTTCTCGGCCAACTCCGCTTCCCGAGGGATGCGCTCACCGATCGGCCAGGCGCCGGTTTCCACCTGCGCGCGGATCGCCTCGATCACCGAACTGACCAGAGACCGACGCGATGCCTGGGGCAAAACGAGTTCCGTAGTCATTTTGACCTGCTCCTCCCTGGCCATAGCACGGCGTCTCCAATTGCTCTGCCTTTAGATGGGGTGATCCGATCTTTCAATGCGATGCAGGAAACGTGTTCTCCCAGCCGCCGCCTAGCGCAGTGTAGATTTGCGCGATCGCAACATCCGTGTCGGTTGTCGCCTGGACGAGGGCCGACTGGCTCGCGAGCAGCGCGTCCTCGGCATTCAGCACGTTGAGGAAGTCCGCAGCACCTTGGGCGTATTGCGCCTGCGCGGTCGCTACGGCGATCTTGTTCTGCGCTACCGCATCCGCGAGCCGCGTCCGCTGGTTCTGGTCTGCGTTATAGGCGGTCAGCGCGTCGTCGATCTCTTTCCAGGCATTAAGCACCGTACGCCGGTAGTCGATCGCCGCCTGCTTCTGCTGCGCACGGCGGAGCCGGAGCTGCCCGCGCAGTTGTCCACCTTCGAACAAGGGCAGGCTGACCGTCGGGCCTACCGCATATTGCCGTGAGTTCCAGAAACCGAGTCCGCTCGCATCTAGCGCCTGGATATCGAAACTGCCGGAGAGGCTGACATCGGGATAGAAATCGGCCTCCGCGACGCCGATATTCGCCGTCATCTCGTGCAGTTGCGCCGCGGCCTGCCGGACATCGGGCCGCCGTTCGGCGAGTTGCGACGGCAGCCCGACCGGCACGCCAGGCGGGATCGGCGGCAGCGGCTTCGCGGTCGCAAGTTCGGCCGAGAGCGTCCGGGGCGGCGCGCCGATCAGGTAGCTGAGCGCGTTAATCAACTGGTCCTCCTGGTTTTCCAGTACCGGCAGGCGCGCGTCGATCGTGTCGATCGCGGCCTTGGCATTGGCGACATCGAGATTGGTGGTCGCACCATTGGCCAGACGCAGCTCGGTCAGCGCGAGATTCTGCCGCGCGATGCCCAGATTATCCTGGGTAATCGCGATCTCCGACTGCACGCCGCGCAAGGCGATATAGTCCCGCGCGGTTTCGGCAAGCGCGCCGACCAGTACGCCGCGCCGCTCGTCTTCCGTTACCTCGACCGCCGCCCGCGACGCCTCAACCGCACGGTGGATGCGCCCGAACAGGTCTAGCTCCCAGGAGGAGCCAATGCCGTATTGCCAGAGGTTATAGGCGGGCGAGCCGTCGCTGCCCGGCAGGCTAGCCGGACCAAAGCCCTGACCGCCATCGGCGACGCTACCCGGGTCGTTCGGCGTTGTCGTGCCAAGCAGGCCGAGAATACCATTCGGGCTTGCCCGCTCATGCGCATACGAGGCATTGAGATTGGCGTTCGGGTATTGCGCCGAGCTCACCTCGCTGCTTTCCGCCAGACTTTCCACCACACGCTCGGTAGCGTCCGCCACATCGAGATTCTCGGCGGCGACCTGGCGCTCCAGGCTGGTGAGTTCAGAATCGCCGAAAATCGTCCACCAGGACGGGCTAATCGCGGTCTCGTTGGCTTTGCTCGGCGCTGGCATCCCTTGCGCCGGCGCAAAGGCGGCGGGGTGCAGCGCGTGCGGCGCATGCCAGTTCGGGCCCACGACGGTGCAGGAGGCGAGCAGTGTCGCGAGCAGCGGCGCCAAACGGGCAGCACCAGTCAGGGAGGCCGCCCAGGCCGGGCGCGCCGGGCTTTGCATCGGATGGGTCACTGGGCGGCGAGATGGTCGAGGATATGGGCCTGGTCGGCGCCATTGAGCGGCGGTGCGCTATCCGTGTCGATGCTCGCCTCGACCGACATGCCGTCACGCAGGCGTTCGAGAAGCGGCTGCTTCGGCGTGAACAAGATTTTGACCGGAATACGCTGCACGATCTTGGTAAAATTCCCCGTCGCGTTGTCGGGCGGGATCGGCGAGAAGGTGATGCCGCTCGCCGGCGCGAGGCTGTCCACCACGCCGGTGAAGACATGGCCGGGCAGCGCGTCGACCGTAATGCGCGCGCGCTCGCCGCGCACGACATGGGCAAGCTGGGTCTCCTCGAAATTCGCGACGACATAGGCACGCGCAACCGGCACCACCGCGAGCAGCGCCGTACCGGGGGCGACGTAGTTGCCGACGCGAACGCCGAGCGTGCCGACGACACCGTCAAAAGGCGCTACGATGGTCGCGTAGGAAAGGTTCAATTGGGCCTGGTTGAGGGCGGCCTGGGCATTGTCCACATTCGCCCGGGCGCGACCCTCCTCAGCCTCGAGCACCGCGATCTGGCGCTGCGCAGCACTTGTCGCGGCGAGATCGCGCGCCTTGGCGGCGAATGCCTGCTGCAGGTCCGAGTTCGTTTGCTGGCGCTGTTCCACCGTGCCGGCACCGCCGGCGGCGAGGTTGCGATAGCGCACGGCATTTGCCTGGGCGAAGCTGAGCGCCGCATCGTCGGACTGAACCGTCGCATCGGCCTGGTTGATCGTTGCCATCTGCTGCGTGACCTGGGCCTGGAGGATCGCGAGATCCGCCTTCGCGCCGGCCAGCGCCGCCGTGGCGCTCGCCACAGCCGTGCGGTAGTCGCGGTCGTCAATATGCGCCAGCTCCTGCCCGGCAAGGACGTACTGGTTATCGTTGACGTCGACGCGGTCGATCAGGCCGGAGACTTTCGGCGCGATGACCGAATAATGCGCAGTGACATAGGCATCATCGGTCACTACCGAGGCACCGCCGCCGGCGAGCGCTTGATCGGCGAGCACCGCGAGGATGACCCAAACGGCAATGCCGCCGGCAATAATGGCGCGTTTCTTTGATATCATGTGTTGAGAGTGCCTGGATCAGCGTCCCGGAGTTGCCGGCTTCGCCAGGGCGGAGGGCGGCAGAACCCGCTTGGGGACCACGAGTGTGAGGAAAAGCAGCGCGCCGATCACAAGGAGCATGACGGCGTAGATATCGGCCGAGGTAAGAACCATGGCCTGGACGCGCACGGCAGCCCCGAAGCCACCGAGTCCGCCATAGTCGAAATGAAAATTATCCAGCGAGAAGCCTGAATTGCCGTACTGGTCGAGCAACACCTGCGAATGCAGGTGCTCGCGCCAGGTCATCATGATGTCGATGAACCCGACCGCGAGCGCGCTCGCGAGCCCTTTCACCATGTTGAACATGCCGGAGACGAAGGGCGCTTCCGCCGGCGTGATGCTCAGCGTGGTGAGCATCAGGATCGGGATGATGACCATCGGCTCGCCGAACACCATCAATACCTGCAGGGGATAGAAGGTCACGCCGTACCAGTCGGACGTGATGAACGTGCCCGCGAAAAACGAAACGGCCATCAGCAGCAGGCCCGCGGCGAGCACGTAGCGGCAATCAATGCGGGGAAAATTGCAGAACGCCGCGACGAGCGGCAGGACAATCAACTGCGGCAGGGCAACCATGAGCGCCACCGGCGCAATCTGCTCTGGACGGTAATCCCACACCGTGGCGAGAAAAGCCGAGGGCACGGCGATGTCAACCGCGGCAAGCACCAGGACGATCGCGACCGCGATGAGGGCAAAGCTGATATTGCGCCTGCCCAGCATCTGAATGCGAAAAAAGGGCAACGGGTGATACCACTCATTGACCAGGAACAGACCGAACAGGAAGACGCCGCCCACAAGCAGGTGGTCGATCACGGGCGAGTTGAACCAATCCAGCCGGTCACCCTGCATCAGCCCGATCACGATCATGCAGATCCCCGGCATGCCGAGCAGCAGGCCGCGCCAGTTGAACTGGCGGAGGCGTTCGAGGCGCAGCGGGTCCTGCGGTAAGCCGTAGGCGATGGCCGCAATGCTGATCAGGCTGAACGGAATCACCTCCCAGAACACCGAGTGCCAACCGAGATATTCGAAACACCAGGCGCCGAGCGGTGTGCCCATGTTGGGCCCGAAGGTCGCGGTGAGCGTATAGGCGCCGAGCCCGTGGATCTTGATCTTGGGCGGAAGATAGCGAAGTGCGACCGTCATCAGCAGTGGCGGCAGCGTGCCGCCGGCAAAACCCTGGAGGGCGCGCAGCACGTACAGCATCGGCAGGTCCGGCGCATAGGGCGAGACCGCGCCGAGGATGGCGAAGAACCCAACCATCGCAATGGCGAAGCGGCGGATCGAGAAGGTGATGCCACACCATGGCGCGAAGGCCATCGCGGAGATCTCGGTTGCCTCGTAGATTGCCGTTACCCACGTGCCCTGGTCATGGCTGAAGCCCATCGCGCCCTGGATGTCATCGAGCTCGGCCTCAATGACATGCTCATTGAAGCCGGAAACCAGCACGGCGAGCAGCACCCCGATTAAGCCGAGCATGAGGCGGAAGGTGAAGGGGACAGCAGCCGGAGCTGGGGGCGTCACACGCGCGGAAACCCGACTTGAAATCTGCGTTTCGGCCGTCTGCGGGCGCCCAGCTACGGCGGCGCCGGTCGGGACGAAAGGCTGATCTAACATATGGTCATCATGACATCGGATGAATTGTCAGAGCAGCATAGGCTCCGGCCCCGTGGGGTCAAGCACTTCCAATCGCACAGGTTAGGATCGGTGGCGCAAAATACCGCAGCAATCCTGCATTTTTCCGCCGATCTCGCGCATGGCTGCAAGGCTGGTCTGCATATCGTTCGCATCCAGTCCATTTTTCGTCACAGCCCCTGCCGACGATACGCCGTCCCTATGGGATATGCCTGGAGCCGCCTTTCGCCGTCCGGCGAGCGGAAGCCGCAGGCGGACCGAGCAGCAGATTGATGGCAAACATCAACATTAAGGCGCCGATCATCCCGGCGATGCGCTCCAACCCCGGTGTCAGCGATATTGCCGGGCCCCAATTCTGCACCGTGGTCAGGATCAGCGCGACAGCAGCTTGCGGCCCGGCGACGGAGAGACCCTGCGGGCTGCTTTGCAACTCCGCTGCGACGCCGGCGAGGCCCATGAGGACGAGCAACCACAGGGCATAGGGCCAAGCACCGGAGACATGCACGATCAGCAGCCCCGCAACGCCGCCGACCAGACAGCCGGCGATGCGCTGCGCGGCGCGCTCCATGATGGCCTGGTTGTCGCGCGCGGGCTCTCCCGTCAGTTCCGGCACGGCCATGATCGCGCCAACGGAAATGGCCATCTGGTTCAAATTGGGCAATGCGAAAATATCCCAGAGCACCGGCACCAGCGCCACGCAAAGGCCCGTCCGGACAGCATGGTTAAGCACATGCCAATGATCGCCGAACAGCCCCCGCCAGCCAGGGGCATGCGGTGCCGGGCCCGGGATATTAGGCAACAACAATAAGGAAACCGTCAGTGCTGAAAGCGCCCCCAATATAATGTCGGCACACCGGTAGAAGGCCAGTATCTGCGCTTGGGCGGGGTCGTTCAGCGCGCCCAGCACGACGATGATGATGGTAATTCCCCCCAGCAGCCAAGCATAGGCGTAGCGGCTCAGCAGCGAGCCTAGAATGCTGATCGTGCCCGCCAGGAAAAGCAGGAGCATCGTCGCTGCATGGTCATAGGCGATCAGAGAGAACAGCACCAAGCCGCTCGCAGCGCCGCAAACCGTGCCGAGTACCCGATGCGCCGCCCGGCGGATGGAAGCCGGCTGGCTGCCTTGCATGCACACGTAGCCGGTAATGGCCGCCCAATAGGGCGCGCCGAGATGCAGCCAGAGCGCCAGCGTGAGGGCAAGGCCGACACTCAGCGCGGAAGCAAAAGCAAGGCCTGCGCGCGGGCCCTGAAGCGTCAGGCTGCCAAAGGCGGCCAGAATACGACCCGGCAAGGCAGGCAAGTCCGTCACGGGAAAACAATGCAGCGCGCATCCGCGCCCATGAAGAGCACCAGGCCGGCGGGCGGGTCCACCAGGTCGAGCGTCACGGGGAAACGATGTTCCAGCCTGATCCAATCCGTGGTGGGTGCCACATAAGGGAGCAGCCCGGTATCGCCCCGCTGGCGACTGATCCCCCGCCCGATGCCGCGAATCCGCGCCCGATACACGTGCCAAGGCTGGGTATCCAGCAACACCCATGCGGTGTCGCCAGGACGCAACGAGGCCAGGTAGCTCTGTTTGAAATTGGCGATGATCCGCCAGCCATCCGCCGCAACAATGCCAATGAGAGGCGCATTCGCATAGGCAGTATCCCCGATCCGTAGCGTGAGATTATTGACCGTGCCGTCGGCGGGCGCGCGTAATACCGTCTGGCCAAGCCGCCATTTGGCGAGATCCAGCTCTGCCTTGGCCCGCTCGACCTCGGCATTTCCGGCAGCCTGAACCGCCTGCGCCCGCGCCACAGCGGAGCGGCCTGCATCGGCCTTGGCCTGGGCTGCCGTGCGTGCGGCCGTGGTGACATCCAGCGTCTGGATCGAGGCAAATCCCTCATGGCTCAAGACCGCGTTGCGCTGCTGCATTTCCCGCGCATTGACCAAGTCTCCCTCCGCAGCGCGCAAATCATCCTGGGCGGCGGTTACTGAATCCACATCCGCCGTGGCGGTCGCCGTGGCGGCTTGTAATGTTTCCTGCGCCACATTCACCGCCAGTTGGAAGGGTTCGGGATCGATCTTCGCCAGGAGATCGCCTTTATGGACGAACTCGTTGTCTACGATGGCGATCTCGGCGATCCGGCCGGTGACCTGCGGCGAAACCGCGATGAGCGCGGAACGCACATATGCGTCGCCCGTATAAGCCACGAAGGATGTTAGCACTTCCCAGAGGACAAAGGTTGCCAGCAAGGCTGAAATGCCCAGGAACAAGCGTTTCCAGGTCGCCATGGGCGGTCGCGGCATCGGCTGTGGCGCCGGAGCCGGTGCCACAGCCGATGCCTTGGGCAGGTCGGGAAGCTGGTCGGCACTGGAGTCCATGGTGGCGGTCGCTACCCCGATTGGGAATTGCAGGATTAGGCAAACACGAAGATACGCTTCCAGTCAGGCTTCATGCTGATGACGGGCCAGCCCTGCTTGGTCGCCTCATCATACAGCGCCGGTGTAAAGGTGCCTACATGAGTATCGGGTAACCCCTGGGCTAGTCCGTAGGCGTATTTCCGCACGGCATCATCATGCAAAATGAGCCAAACTTAACGCCGCCCACGGTTCCAACCACCTGCCCGGCATAGACACGCACAAGATCCTGGGAAAGTTGGATTTCGTATCAATCGATTTACGTGAGCTTAGCGAGAAACACACCAATAGCGGCGGCGGCGCATCCCGCCGCCGCCGCCAACCATCGCACGGCCCAACCGGCGCCGGCGTCCTTGACTATGCCTTCGCTTTCATCACCTTTCCGCGCGCTCACGCATCAGATGGGCGAGAACCAAACGACGCAGGCGCCGATGGCGGGCTCCGCCGCCAACCAGGATGCGCGCAAGCCGGCGATCATCATCGCCGCCTTCTTCGATCCCTTCGCCCTCGTCATCATCCGCGCCACGTTCGTGAAGACTGCGGGCGAGGATCGCGCGACGCCCTCTCCGGCGCCGTGCTATACGGGCCCCCAACAGGAAACGTGCAAGCTGACGATCATCACCGCCCTCCTCGTCCTCCTCTATGCCTTCACCCTCATCCTCTTCCGCGCGCTCGCGTATCAGGTGGGCAATAACCGCACGACGCAAGCGATGACGTCGCGCCACGCCGCCGACCAGCATGCGGGCCAGCCGACGCTCCTCATCGCCACCTTCCTCTTCCTCGCCGCCCTCCCCCTCGTCCGCACGCTCACGCATCAGATGGGCGAGAATCACACGACGCAGGCGACGACGGCGAACCACGCCGCCGACCAGGATGCGCGCAAGCCGACGCTCCTCATCGCCGCCTTCCTCTATCCCTTCGCCCTCGTCGTCGTCCGCGCCACCTTCGCGGAGACTGCGCGCGAGGATCGCGCGACGCCCTCTCCGGCGCCGCACGATCCGGGCCCCCAACAGGAATCGCGCAAGCTGACGATCGTCGTCACCGCCTTCCTCATCCTCCTCTATGCCTTCGCCCTCATCCTCTTCTGCACCTTCCGCGCGCTCGCGCATCAGATGGGCGAGAACCGCACGACGCAGGCGACGACGGCGGGCCACGCCGCCGACCAGGATGCGCGCAAGCCGCCGCTCCTCATCGCCGCCTTCCTCTTCCTCCTCGATCTCTTCGATACCCTCACCGTCCTCGCCCTTATCGCGCAGGAGACGGGCAACGAGCAGACGCCGCAGGCGCTCGCCGCGCATCATCTTTCCGCCAGCCAGATTCCGAATAAATGCCTCTTCGTCTCTGTCAGGGCCATTATGGGTCGATGCATTAGCCATGAGGAACTCCTTCCCGGGTTGTGGTCTGTGAAACGCTGCTGCGCGAACGCGCAGCAGCGCGCTCCGGCGCCGCGGCACACTACCGGCGGCCTGTAAACACTTTGGGATTAATGAACCGCAGCGCTATCCGGCCGCGGCGCGACCACTGGCGGCCTGTTCGATCAGGGTCGCCACAATTGCCCGGCTCAGGACGTCCTGTCCCAGCAGGCGCTTGGCCGCGCTGTGTTCAATGAGTGAACGCAGCAACACACGGCTCAGTTCGGCGTCTTCTTCCGATTCCAGCGGCTTAGTTTCGTCACTTTCGGCGCCTAGGATGCAGTCGATCCCAGCCTCAAACGCTTGCTCGACGACGCGTTCCAAGGTCGCTTCGCCCCCCTTCTCGATAAAGCGGGCCCTTTCCACCTCAGAGAAGGCGTGGCGCGCGCCAACCGCGTCCACACCTTCAACGTTGATGATCCGTCCCGTGGCCGCATCAACCGTAAGGGCGACAAGACCAGCACTCACCGGTTGCTCGGTCGTGGAAGAAGTTGTTTCTGGCTTGGTCCCCGCCGCTGAAGAAGATTTTCTTGCGGATGAGGGAACTTCGTCGATCGGCGACATGGCCGTTTCTCCCATGCAGTATTTGCTTGAGACATCGATCGTCAGGCTGCATGTCTATAAAGGGATCACGGCACCAGAGTCAATCGAAGCGAGAAGTTCACAGTCGCTCTAGGGATTACAAATAACCAATGATCTGCCTCCAAGATTAGGGACTAAATTGGCGACTTCCGTCGACAATCAATTTAGATACGAAAATGCCTTTGGCTGTTGTCGCAACTGCCGCCTGACTTGTTAGCCTGCAACGAAGAAGAATTCCACAAAACCGAGATCAACAACAAAGTCTACAACATCGTGCATGTGTGGACGGCCCGTGGGATTCAAGTCGTTGAGGCAGGATCTGGTATGGGTTCGAATGCGGTCATGTGTACGGCCTTTGACGCGGCGACATGACCGCTGGCCCAGATGGGTTCCGCGAACAACATCCAAACAATTAAGCGGCATGTAATTGCCGTTGCACGAGGCGGATTGTGTTGCTCGTCGGCTCGACCGATAGCCATCTCCTGCTTGCTCCTTAAACCCCCGGCACCAGCGTGGGGGTTAAGCGGCGATCGGCTGACGCCGATACGCCTCCCCGCGCGCCATCATGGCCCAGATAATCCGGGCCATCTTGTTGGCCAAAGCCACTGCCGCGAGCTTGCGCGGCTTGCGCTCCAGCAATTGTAGCAGCCATGCCGAAGCAGATTTACTGCCAGGCTTGGCGAAGCGGATAACGGACGTCGCCCCCACCACCAGCAATGTGCGTAATCTTTCATTGCCAGCCTTACTGATCTTGCCCAGGCGCTGTTTGCCGCCGGTAGACTTCTCCCTCGGCGTCAGGCCGAGCCACGCCGCAAAATGCCGCCCGGAGACAAAATTCTCAGGCTCCACGGTCAATGCCATAGTGGTAGCGATCATCGTACCGATGCCAGGAATTTCGGCCAGCGCTCGGCTGACCGGGTTGGCCTTGTGCAGCGCCATTAGTTCGGCATCAAGAACGGCAATCCGACTTTCCAGGGCTTCGATATGCGCGCCCATTTGCTCAAACATGTTGCGAGCCACAACCAGGATGGCAGTATCCGCAGCCAGTACCGCCAACAGTGGAGCAACTTTGGCACTCCCTTTCGCCACCACCACCCCGAACTCCATGGCGTGACCGCGCAAAGCGTTGATTGCCTGGGTACGCTGGCTCACCAGCATTGCGCGATGCTTAAGGATGATACCCTGGGCCTGTTGATCCACGGTCTTTACCATCACCGATCTCATGCCAGGGCGGGATGCCGCTTCGCTGATCGCCTCGGCATCATTGCGGTCGTTCTTGCTCCGTTTGACGAACGGCTTGACGTATTGCGGCGGGATCAACCGGACATCGTGGCCCATCTTCTGAAACAGCCGCCCCCAGTAGTGCGATCCGCCACAAGCCTCCAAAACCACTTCTGTCCCCGCCAGCTTGCTGAAAAAGCTCTCAACCTGACCACGCTTGAGTTCCCGCCGCAGGATCGGCTGCTCCTGTTCATCCACGCCATGGATTGTGAAAACATGCTTGGACGTATCAATTGCAATGCGCTTAAACACCATTCGGGCGGCCCTTTCGTTGGATTTTGACAACTCAACTTTGGCACATGATGCCGTTGGGCCGTCCACCCCAACAATGATCTATCGTTCCAAGCAGTTTGAGGGCCATTCCAAAGACTATGCATTCTCCAGCCTGTCCATGCGGGGTCAGGGCTCGGAGACGCTGCCTTCACCTTGAGCTACCCTCAGATTCTTCTTCAAAAAATTTTATTATTTCAGTTTTTTACGGTTCAATCGTAATTGCGAACTACGGCCTGGACCAAAATCACCCGTATCCAATATCGGCGCGATGGGCAGCGTTATGCAAGCGACGTGAGCGACAAGGAGTGCTTTCTGATTGAGAGCTTACTTCCGCGTGCGCGGGCAGCTAGGGCGGCCGAGACGCACCTGTTTACGAAGCTGTCGTGAATGCGCTATTCTACATGGCCTCGAGCGGTTGTGCGTGGCGCCTGCTGCCCAAGGATTTCCCTCCTGTGAACACGGCGCAGCGATTTTTCTCTGCATCGCCTGCTGAGTGGACTTGGCAACGGATCAGCCATTCCCTGCCCCCCCAGGATGCGCCACATTTTCGCCGATGGCGTTTACGTAGGAGGAAAGCTCCGGGATACTCTGACCGCGGGGCCCGTTCGCGCTCGCCCATAACCGTCCGCCATGCGTTTCGATGATCAATCGGCAAATCGACAGCCCCAGCCCCAGTCCGCCGGGCTTGGTCGTGTGGAAGGGGGCGAACAAGCGCTCGAGAACCGCCGGTGCCAGCCCCGGCCCGAATCCCGCACCGCAACGAAGACGCCGCCCGGCTCGGCTCTTCCGGTGCTGTTGCCAAAAGTGACTCTTTCTTTAGGGACATCACTATACCCCTGCGGGCACGCAACCACCGGACGTTTAGTCCCCACCCCCCGGATTCCATCCGCGTGGATCACGCCGGTTGTGCCATGCTCGCCATTTTTGGGCCGGCGTGAATAATTTTAGCAATTCGCTATATTGAACTCCTAAAAATAACAGCTATACTGCAGGTGTGTCTGAACCGCCTGTACATCATCCACACGCCCATGACTGGGCAAAAACCCTGAGAGCTAAGGGGCTTCGCGCCACTGCGCAACGTGCGGCAGTTTTGGATTTTCTGCATCATCGTCCGCATACCGATGCCGAGACCATCTTTCAGGCGGTTCGTCCCTCTCTGCCTACAATATCACTTCAAGCCGTCCATTTGATCGTACAAGACCTTTCCGGAGCAGGCTTGATCCGGCGCACCAGCCTACCGGATTCGGCCAGCGCACGGTACGAAACGCGCATTGAAGATAATCACCACCACATCCAATGCATTCAATGCGGGCGCATCGAGGACGTCGACTGTATCGTCGGCCACGCTCCCTGCATGGATCCCAGCGATACGCACGGCATGCGTATTATAGAAGCCAGCATCGTCTTCCGCGGCTTTTGCCCTGATTGTGACCCCTTAACCCAACATCAACCCAACATCGAAAGGAAGAGCCTTGACATCTGAAGCCAAATGCCCGTTTTCGGGTAATGCCTCCAAACCTGTGGCCGGCGGTGGCACGCAGAACCGCGATTGGTGGCCGAAGCAGGTGCGCGTGGACCTGCTGAATCAGCATTCGTCCAAATCCGATCCGCTGGGCGGGAAGTTCAACTACCGTGAGGAATTCAGCAAGCTCGACTACGAGGCGCTGAAGAACGACCTGCGCAAGCTGATGACGGATTCGCAGGATTGGTGGCCCGCCGATTTCGGCCATTACGGTCCGCAATTCGTCCGCATGTCCTGGCACGCCTCCGGCACGTACCGCCTGAGCGATGGCCGGGGCGGTGGCGGTCGCGGTCAGCAGCGTTTTGCGCCGCTCAATAGCTGGCCCGACAATGTGAACATCGACAAGTCGCGTCGCCTGCTGTGGCCGATCAAGCAGAAATACGGCCAGAAGATCTCCTGGGCGGATTTGCTGATCCTCACCGGCAACGTCGCGCTGGAGACCATGGGCTTCCGCACCTTCGGCTTTGCCGGCGGCCGTGAAGACACCTGGGAGCCGGATCAGGACGTGAACTGGGGGTCGGAGACCACCTGGCTGGCGCATCGCACGCTGGAGAACCTCCCCGAGCCGCTCAGCGCCACCGAGATGGGCCTGATCTACGTCAATCCGGAAGGCCCCGGCGCCAATGGCGACCCGCTTTCCGCCGCCGCTTTCATCCGCGAGACCTTCGCCCGTATGGCGATGAACGACGAAGAGACCGTGGCGCTCATCGCCGGCGGTCACACCTTCGGCAAGACGCACGGCGCCGCGGCTGAATCGCATAAAGGGGCGGAGCCTGAAGGGGCCGGCCTGGAAGCGCAAGGCCTGGGCTGGATCAGCAATTACGGCACCGGCCACGGCAAGGATGCCATCGGCAGCGGCCTGGAAGTTACCTGGACGCAGACGCCGGCGCAGTGGAGCAACTTCTTCTTCGAGAACCTGTTCAAGTATGAATGGGTGAAGACGCACAGCCCGGCTGGCGCCATCCAGTGGGAAGCCAAGGACGCGGAAGCCGTCATCCCCGACGCGCATGATCCGTCCAAGAAGCACAAGCCGACCATGCTGACGACCGACCTGTCGCTGCGCGTCGACCCGGCTTACGAGAAGATCTCGCGCCGCTTCCTGGAGAACCCGCAGGCTTTTGCCGAGGCGTTCGCTCGCGCCTGGTTCAAGCTGACGCATCGCGATCTCGGCCCGCTATCTCGCTATATGGGCCCGGAAGTGCCCAAGGAAGCGTTGATCTGGCAGGATGTGGTGCCCGCCGTTGACCATCCATTGATCGATGCGGCCGACATCGCTTCCCTCAAGGCCAAGATTCTGGCCGCGGGTCTGAGCGTGTCCGAACTGGTCGGTACCGCCTGGGCTTCGGCCTCGACCTTCCGTGGCGGGGATAAGCGCGGCGGCGCCAACGGTGCGCGCATCCGCCTGGCACCGCAGAAGGACTGGGAAGTCAACCAGCCCGCACAGCTGGCCAAGGTGCTCAAGGCGCTGGAAGAAATCCAGACCGCCTTCAACAGCGCCGCGACCGGCGGCAAGAAGGTCTCGCTGGCCGACTTGATCGTGCTGGCGGGTAATGTCGGCGTCGAGCAGGCGGCGAAGGCCGCCGGCCATGCGGTGACGGTGCCGTTCGCACCGGGCCGTACGGATGCCTCGCAGGAGCAGACCGAGATCGCCTCCTTCGCGGCGATGCAACCGGCTGCCGACGGTTTCCGCAACTATCAGCACGCCGACCTTGCGGCACCCGCCGAAGCGGTCCTGATCGACAAGGCACAGCTGCTGACGCTGACCGCGCCTGAGATGACCGTGCTGATCGGTGGCCTGCGCGCGATCAACATCAACGTCGATGGCGCCACCCATGGCGTGTTGACGGAGCGCCCGGGCGCGTTGACGAACGACTTCTTCGTCAACCTGCTGGACATGAACACGCAGTGGAAGGCGACCTCCGACGCCAAGACCGTGTTCGAAGGCACCGACCGCAAGACCGGTGCGGTCAAGTGGACCGGCACGCGTGTCGACCTCGTGTTCGGCTCGAACTCGGTGCTGCGCGCGCTGGCCGAGGTTTACGCCAGCGCGGATGCGAAAGAGAAGTTCGTCAAGGACTTCGTGGACGCCTGGACCAAGGTGACCAACCTAGATCGCTTCGACCTGCAAGGTTAAGCGCAACCGGTTGTAAGATCACAGTTTCCCTCAGGAAGCTGCACGAGAGAAAAGCCCCCTAGGGGGCTTTTCTTTTTTTTAAAACGACAACGCGCGTTGATCAGGGCTTCATTCCGCCATCGACCATTAGAGCGCGATCGTTTTAGGTCCGCGCATCTTGCGCGGCGCTAAAACGATCGCGCTCTAGAGGTTACCGCGGAAAAATTCGTCAATCCGCCACCACCCGATACTTAGACAATTCACGTCGCAATGAAATCTGGGCCACCCTACGAGATGGACGGCCAATTTCACTGCGACGCTACATTAATAATCGAACTCGAAACTCGCCAGGAGTGTCCGTGGCGCGCCGAGATAGGCGACGTTCGCCCCATTGCTGCCGACGATGCTGGCGCCGTCGGCGATGGAGATATAATAATGCGTGTCCGTGACGTTGAGCACCTGGAAGCGCGCTGTCATGTGATGGTTCAGGAACATCGTCGTGTAGCGTGTGCCGAGATCCAACGTGGCGTAGGCCGGAGCCATGGAGTTGTTGGTGTTGGTTGCCGCCCGCGCCCCCTCGTAATGCACGGCGCCAGTGACGGCGAAGCCATCCATGAACACGGGATGATAATCGATGGCGATATCGGTTTTGAAATGCGGTACGCCGACCACGAGCTTGCCATTGGTAGAGGCCACGCCTGTATTCATCAACTGCGCGTCAATATAGGTCACACCGCCGAACACGCTGAGCGCCGGGGTCACGTCACCCTGGGCAAAAGTCTCAATACCGTAATTGCGCTGTTCGCCGATAACCTGAAACACGTTATCGGCGAGGGTATCGGCGAAGGGACGGGTCATGCGGAATCCGTCCACGGTCAGCAGCAAGGACGGCGTAACCGCGTATTTAGCGCCGATCTCGTATTCGGTGTCGTGATACGGGCTCAGATACGCGTTCGCGTTGACCGCCGTGCTCGGCGCCTGGTCGCTCTGCTCCACGGCCTGGGCCCAGGTCGCGTAGACGGTAACCACCGGCGTCGGCGTGTAGACCAGGCTGACCGTCGGGCTGAGCTCACCGCTGATGGAATTCGCGCTGGTCTGCTTGCCGGTCGCCCCCCAGCTCTTGGAGCTGAGGAAGGACGTGTTCAGCACGCCCTGAACCGCCCATTGATTGTTCAGATGCACCTCGTCGGCGGTGATGATCGACTGCTCGGTCAGTGCGGCGGATTCATACTGTCCGTCGGTCTGTCCGTCGGTGGGGGAGTTGGGCGCAACCGGAATGAGCGCCGGATCGGCGAGACTGGCCATGCCGAGCTCGTACTCGAAGTTGGCATTGCGCGGGTTGTATTCGCTGAGGACGAAGCCGTTGGTACCGAAGCTGAGATCGTTCTCCATACCAAACAACGTCAATCGACCGTTCAGGTAGGCTTCGTTGCTGGCAATCTTGAAATCCGACACCGCGGAAAAATTCTGTTGTACCTCATAATCGCCGAGATTATTGTTAAAGGTGTTGGTTATGCCATAAAGATTGCGGATGGCGTTCTGATAGAGCCCACCGACCTCAAAGCTCCAGTTCTGGTTGATCTGATGCGTCAGTTTCACGAGGCCGGTATCGGTGACGAGATCAGGGCCGGCTCCGGGCTGCGCCAGTCCCGATTTGGCCGGGTTCATCGCCGGCGGCAGCATCGTGTTCGTGCCTTTCCCCACGCTGGCGCCATCATAGACGACTTCGCCCGGAAGTCCGGTGGCATCGGTTGCGTAGTGGCTGTAATAGGTCTCGATCGTGGTCTTGTCGTCCGGATGAAAGTCGAAAAGGACGCTACCAAGTGTACGGTCGGTATTGCTCCCTGGAGCGTAACTTTGGCCGTTGCTTTGCACGACATTCAAGCGATAGCCGACCTTGCCGTCGGCCGTGGTGCCGCCGAAATCGCCCTGTTCGGTAAATATTCCGCTCGACTGGAACCCTTCGATGACCCGCACCAACGGTTTTTCCGTCGGCTGCGCCAGCATGTAATTGAACACGCCGGACGGCGATTCAGGGCCGTACAGCGCGCCGCCAAGGCCGTTTAAAACTTCGATCCCGGAGAGGTTTTCCGTCGCGATCGCGCTGGTGCCGACGATGTTCAACCCTTCCAGCCGGGTATTCTGCGCGATGCTGCTTTCAAAGCCGAGCGCTTGCGGGCGGGAAACCTCAACCCCCTGCTGATCACGGATCTCCACGGAAGGCAGATAACGAAGCGCGTCATTGACCGAATGCGTCTGGGTATTAACCAGGAGGTCTCCCGGGATGACGGTCACGGATTGCGGCGTCTTCAAGATGGGCCTGGATCCAAGCGGACCAAGCTGCGCATTTTTCATATGGAAGTTTGAATTGGTTGCATAAGCCTTGTTCGCAGGGGCGCTGACGTTGACTTGCGGGAGCTCGATTTCGGTAGGTGCTTGCTCCGCGTGCGCCACGCTGACCGGCAGCGACAATACAATAAAAGATAGGCTGGTTTGCAGGAGAAGTTTACGGCGCCAAGTGCCTGACGAAAGGTTAGCGATAGTCAGTTCGGTCAATGTCTCTTTTATCGGCGAATGCCGTATCCCTGTTGAATATGGATCGATATGGCCCTACAAACACATCGAGTGCCGGTTGTACATAGGGGTTAGCTTTGCGGGCGAAGAGGAATTGTC
Organism: uncultured Pseudomonadota bacterium; assembly: GCA_963737355.1. Lineage (GTDB taxonomy): Bacteria > Pseudomonadota > Alphaproteobacteria > Acetobacterales > Acetobacteraceae > Acidocella. The sequence continues at coordinate 1,030,936 of CAVTSC010000003.1, forward strand.
GTGGGTGACCTGTTCGCCCTGCGTCAGCGGGTCGTGACGACGGGAAACATTAACTTCGACGACCCGGTCGAACGAAAAAGAACCGTCATGTCGCACGCGCGCCGGGGCCCTAAGCTCTGTGCCATTCTCATCGCTTTGGCGTTGCACGGCTCGGCTACGCTTGCGCTCGTAGCTGAAACGCATCACGTGCCGCGCCACGTAATGGATGTCCCGGTGACTTTACAGCTAATGCCTGCGTCGGGTGTATCCCACTCCACTGCAGCCCAAGCTGCGCCGCCGCCAATCGCAAAGACCGTACCGCAACGCGTTGCATCGCCGCAGATGCCGCTGCACGCCGCACCGGCGATGCCCGCGACAACCAAGCCCCCATTGCCAACGGCCAAGCCGGCACCGCGCCGGGCAAGCCCATCAAGACGCCCCGTGGCATCCCCGCGGACACACAGCCTCTCGCCGCCGGCCGCAGCAGCCCACAGTCAGGCTTCGGCACCGGGAAAACAGACGGCACCGACCGCCAGGCCTGTACCGCTGGCGGCACCTTCAAGCGCATCATCGCCCGCGACGGTGAACCTGTCATGGCAAAGCCAGCTCGACGCCTGGCTGGAGGCGCATAAGCAATATCCCGACGCGGCCCGTGAATATGGACAGGAGGGGGCGGCCACGGTCCGCTTCACGGTGGCGCGAGACGGGCACGTGATAAATGTGGCCTTGCTCAATGGTAGCGGCGTCGAGCAACTCGATAGTGCCGCCATACGAATGTTGCAAGACGCAGACGTGCCGGCATTTCCGGCATCGATGCGTCAGGCGGAGATGACCATTACCGTGCGTATCAATTACGCGCTGGACGATGACCAATCGGCGGATTAGACGCGGCGCTTAACAAGGGCGAAGAACCCAGTGATGTCCGCCTGTGTGGCCCGTGGCGCGTTACTCGTTTTTGTGCGGTTCTCACGCAGAATGATCTGCCGACGCTATGTTCCTCAGGATAAAATTCAACTCAAAGCGTGGATTTATGTCGGCTTGCAAACTTCCAGGAGGCGGGAAAGATCCGATGTACGGCCTTCGCCGCCCCCTCCTCAAGCTCTCTATATTGGCTGACGATCTCTCGTCCGGCATCGGCTAACCGAGCGCCACCGCCACCAAATGGAGCTCGGATACCTCAATCGACCGCTCAAAAATTTGAGAACGCTCCACCCCAACCTTTCTCCAGCCGTATCTAACAGGACTAGAGTAGACTTGTGCGACACGATCAATCGGGAATAACGCACTGCACATGCCCAGGCTCCTCGCAATCAATCTCTTCAGCTTGCGCGCGGCAGACCACGCGGCAGTAGCGCTTTCAAAAGCGGGTGTTCGTTTAAATCCTGCCCAAGAAAGCATAGAACTGCAGGCCCTAAAACCGGCTTCGAGACGACGGCTTTGGGAGCTTCATAAGAACCTCCATTGTTCAATCATAGGCACCTGCCTATCTACAAGCGAGTTACGTAAAGTCCTCGCGCGTGTCGGGATCCGAACCGACGAAGCGCCATTTCAGCGTTTACATTATGTTTTTTGATACATATCAAAATGATGAGACGGTTCGGCTGTCGACATAAATTAATTTGATATTAAAATAAACTTTTAACTTTTTGATCAACCAATGCACGCTACGAGACGATGG
>CAVTSC010000004.1:0-22689 GCA_963737355.1 uncultured Pseudomonadota bacterium
TCCACCTTTGGTGTAGTTTTGTGTTGGAGGGTCGATTATGCCGCGGAAGATTTACAAGCCCGAAGAGATTATTGCGAAGTTTCGCCAGGTTGAGATTTTGACCTCACAGGGCAAGTCGGCGATTGATGCGATCCGGTCGATCGGGGTGACGGATGCGACCTATTATCGTTGGCGCCAGGAATATGGCGGGCTGAAGGTGGATCAGCTAAAGCGGTTGAAGGAGCTGGAGGCGGAGAATGCCCGGCTGCGGCGGGCGGTTTCGGACCTGACCCTGGAAAAATTGGTTTTGAAAGAAGCCGCCTCGGGAAACTTCTAAGCCCGGGGCGCCGCCGGGATTGTGTGCAGCATGCCGTGGCCACGCTCGGCGTATCGGAGGTTTGCCTGCCGCGTGCTCGGCCAGCCACGGGCGACCCAGCGCAAGATCCCCCAAACAGCGGATGACGAAGCGGCGCTGACGGCTGACATCATCGCCCTGGCCCGGCAATTTGGCCGCTACGGCTACAGACGGATCACGGCGTTGCTGCGGGATTTCGGCTGGCTGGTGAACAAGAAGCGCGTGGAGCGGATCTGGCGCCGGGAGGGGCTGAAGGTGCCACAGCGGCAGCCAAAGCGCGGGCGGTTGTGGCTGAATGACGGCTCGTGCATCCGGCTGAAGCCGGAACGGCCCAACCATGTCTGGGCCTATGATTTCGTCGAGGATCGCACGCATGACGGCCGCAAGTGGCGCATGCTGAACGTCGTCGATGAGTTCACCCGCGAGGCGCTGGCCATCCGGGTGGCACGGCGGCTGAATTCCCACGACGTGATCGACGTGCTCTCGGACCTGTTCATCCTGCGGCGTGCCTGGGCATATCCGCTCCGATAACGTCCTATGTAGCGAAGGAAATTGGGCGACGGGGCAAAATATCTCTATTCGCAAGTTTGACCTCGCGTTTTGGTTTTCGTCAAGCAAAATCCAGATGGCTTCCATCGACAAGAGTAGTTCTCTGCCATAGCAAACATAGGGTCCTTGGCATGCCGTTGCCTGGCCCTTACCGTCCTTAAAACGAGATACCAATCCAGATGGAAGACCCAAGCATTATCTACAGGGTCACGTGATGTGCCCTAACGGCCCTTGCTAAGAGAGGTTCTCCCACCTGGTACCGCCCCTTCAAAGAAGGGTCGGTAATCGGAACCGCTTTTGACAACCGCATGCACGACGCGGGCCATCTTGGCGGTAATTGCAGTGAGCGCTTTACGCCGGAGATCCTTGTTGGATCGGTCCTTTGTAATATAGCGCTCGAATTTGTCGCGGAAACTGTTTTCCCTTTGCTTTATTGCTACCTGGCCCGCTATCCATAACGTCCGACGCAAACGGGCATTGCCATATTTCGAGAGCTTGGTTTTTCCGCGGAATGTCCCGGACTGCTGTGTACTGAGATCGAGTCCGCAGAACTTGAGAAACTGGCGATGATGGCCGAAACGCCGAATGTCCCCGGCTTCGGCGAGAATGGTTAATGCATTGATCGGCCCAATACCCGGTATCTTGCGCAGCAGCTGGTAGTCGCGGTTCTCCTGAAGCAGGGCGTTGGCCATGTCTTCGATCTCATCACGTTGGCGAATCAGGCTGCGAATTTCGGCGATGATCATGCGGAACATGCGTACCGCAATCGCATCTTGTGGGATCGGAAGACCGATTGATGTCATGGCAGTCTCATAGATATCACCAAGCAACTTGGCCTTCGATACCTTTCGACCAACGACTTTCCAGGCAGCTTCGATAAATCTCTCTTTACCCAGGGAAACAATACTCGCAGGCGTTGGAAACTGATCGAGAAAGGCGAAAAACCAGTCGCTGCGGCTATTCTGACGGAAGCGATCAACTTCCGGAAAGTACAATGGCAGATAATGCGTCAGAAGCCGATGCAGAACCTCCGTTTTAGCTTTTGAGATGGCTTCGTGGGTCTTCGACAGTTCTTGGATATCGCTGATGCCGTGAGCCAACGGATCGTAATAACGTTGGCACGCGCCGATCCTGAGCATATGCAAGATAACCTGAGCGTCCTTTGGATCATTCTTGTCCCAACTATTATGCAGCGCTTCACGGGTCCGTGCCAATGCCACGCTGGAGATGAGCCGAACCTCGAAGCCGGCCTCGAGTAAGCGCCACGCAAGAGGCCGATGATAATTGCCCGTGGCCTCGAAACCGCAGACGATCGGCACGTTGAACGCGCGCAAAAGCTCAACAAGACGATCGTGGTCTGGGCGTTCGTTCAAAATGGTCAGCCGGCGGCGCCGGCCGGTACTGGGAGTGTCGATAAGGACTTCATTGCGTGATTTAGCGACATCAATGGATACAAGCACGCCATCGTTTGGAGTAAGCTGGAATTTGGTCATGGTTGGTCTCTCCGGATTAGGGGCTTCGAACACCTTCACTCTAGAGAAATTGTGCCCGGCCATGACCGCCTCAAACGGCACGCTACGCTACGCAAGGGCTTCGCGCGCCGTTTGCCCAGCAGCCCTGCCGTCCTTCCTGATGTGCTACGGGCCGGAGTTCATCGCCAAGGCGGTGCAGACGTGGATCACCGCGGTGGGGGCCCAGACGGCCTATATCACGCCCGGCAGCCCCTGGGAGAACGGCTACATCGAAAGCTTCAATGCCCGGCTGCGGGACGAGTTCCTCAACGGCGAGATGTTCTACACCCTGCAGGAGGCCAAGGTGCTGATCGAAGCCTGGCGCCACCAATACAACACCATCCGACCGCACTCGTCGCTCGGCTATCGGCCACCAGCACCAGAGGTTTTGCGGTGGCCAGCACCGCCAGCCGCCTGGAAGGGCGCCGCGCCCGCTACGTCAAAACCAACCCAGCCGCCATGCAATTAACTACATTGGAGCTGGATTACCGTTCGGGGGCTTGCCAATCAGTGCGCCAGCGATCACTTTGACAAGAGGTGCCAGCTCTTCATTGCTGCAAATCGAGAGAAGGGCATATAAATCCCCGTCTTTGATCTTGTCGTTGATCTCATCAGGGCTCAGCTCTGCCACGGGCATCTTGTCGTCTACGGTCACGAGTTCGCAGCTGGCAGCTGAAATAGCACTTAAGAATTCAAAAAACGGTTCGATTTTGATGATGCCGTTATTCGCTTTGAGGGTAATTTCGCAATTATCCTCCTTGAGCCTGATGAGTAAGCTGTCAGACTTCTCCGTCTGCAATGCAACGCAGTCAAGATCTGCGAATTGGAAGGAGAAATTGGCATTCCGCCCATTGGCATATATGCCCGCATCCGTCAGCAGGAAACCTTCGGTTCCGCTACCGAAAAATGTGGCGTCGAGAAGGGACAGAACACGTGATGGATCGACGCCATGGCCATAGGTGGCAACTGCATTCTTCAATTTCTTGGCTGGAATTTCTCTCGAGAATACAGGCTCAATTTAAACTGGGAAAAAGCTTCGGTGTATTCTTCAATCAGCGATTCCAGAGTATCTTCGACTTGGTATTCGATCAGGTTGCAGTTGTCTTTTGTGAGCACCTGGCCTGCGGTGCAAATTATACGGGTCAGCAGGGCCTTTGTGTGACGCTTTCCCTTGAAGTCGACGATTTTGATGTTGGAATCAAACGATTTTCCTGCGGTTGGTTTTTGCGTCACCTTTACTTCGACGGTTTCGTTCGTCTCGGACAGCACAGTACCTTCCTGGCACAGGATTTTTCGAACTACAGCATCGTATTTTTCATAATTGATATCAGAAAAATCGATCTTGCGTTTCGTGGGAAATGTGATGCCGATAGCCGTTAACTCCGGCTCGGAGAGCGAGCGTTAAACGGCACCCATCGGGCTCGGTATCTGACCGTTTGCTAAGGACGGACGCGAGTTGAAGGTGCAGCCGGAACGGCAGTTGGTGTTCAACACGGCTAGCTTTGATGCTCAAGATGGGCGTTGGCCGGTCTCGGTTATCGCTCCTTCCGGAGGATGGTGCCTGAGCACCTGACGGGTGGGAGGCGTGTCTAAGTCCTCGCCGCTTGGTGCCCGCCGGTTTCTGGTTACCTCCTCTATGATCCGAGCCGCCGTCAGCCTGTTGCTGCCTTTACCTTGCTGGTCGACGCGCTGCGCAATCGGAACAAATCTCAATCGGTGCAAAAAATCGCGAATTAAACACCAAAACGAGCGTCCGCTTTCGAGAACAGCTGCATAGGGTGTTGCCCAGGTTTGATGGACAAAGCAGGTCTTCTTAGCCATCATCCAAACCAGATCCCACCGTGCGTCAAAAATACCTGGCAGCCAAACTTTGCACCAGAACCGGAGGATCCTGTTCCTATGCCTCGTCCGCCTATCGTTTGCCAACCACAATGACCGCGCCCCCGCCCCGTTCCGATCTGCCCGCCCGCCGGACGATGAGCGTGCGTACGTTGGCACTCATCGTGGCTAGCGCAATGTTTATGGAGCAGATGGACAGCACTGTGCTCACGACAGCGCTACCAACTATGGCACATTCCCTGCACACCGACCCGCTGCACATGAACGTGGCGCTGACTTCCTACCTGCTCAGTCTCGCCGTCTTTATCCCGGCAAGTGGCAAGCTGGCGGACCGGTTCGGTACCCGCGGGGTGTTCCGCGCCGCGATCGCATTATTCACGGTCGGTTCCGTGCTTTGCGCACAGGCGCCAACTCTTCCCTTTCTGGTTGCCGCGCGCATCCTCCAGGGCATTGGGGGCGCCATGATGGTGCCGGTCGGACGGCTCGTGCTGTTGCGCTCCACATCGAAATCGGAGCTTGTAACGGCTATGGCCTGGCTGCAGATTCCCTCAACCATCGGGCCGATTCTGGGACCGCCGATCGGCGGTTTCATTGTTACCTACTTAGACTGGCGTTGGATTTTTTATATCAACGTGCCAGTGGGCATTCTCGGCATCGTCCTAGCTTCGCTCTACATTGAGGACATACGTGAAACCGGTCGGGTGCGGTTCGATTTCACGGGCATAGCGCTCTCGGGCGTGGCCCTGGCTTGCCTCATGTGGGGGATCGAGATGGCCAGCCGCGGCTTCGGCTCGCAAGCCACTGCACTAATGCTTGTAGTCATCGGAGCTGTGGCTGCCGTGTTGTATCGCCGGCACGCGCGATACCATCCCCAGCCTGTACTGAACTTCCGACTCATGCGCATTCCCACTTTCCGTATCTCGGTACTGGCCGGCACCTGCTCCCGCATCGTCGTAGGCGCGGTGCCGTTCCTGCTACCAATGATGCTACAGCTGGATTTCGGTTTTTCCGCAGCGCAAAGTGGACTGATCACCTTCAGCAGCGCCGCCGGCTCGCTGGCGATGAAAGCGGCGGCGCCGCGCGTATTGCGCCGGATTGGCTTTCGCAACACCATGATTTGGGTTGGATTAGCTGCAACCCTCTTCTCTGCCAGCATCGGCTTCTTCCGGCCAGACTGGCCCATCGCGCTGATTTATGGTCTGCTGCTGGTCGGCGGTTTTGTCCAGTCGCTCCAATTCATGGCCTACAACACCATCGCATATGCCGACGTGCCGCGTGGGCAGATGAGTGCTGCGACCAGCTTCTACACCACCTTCCAGCAGCTTGCGTTAAGCCTCGGTATCGCCATCTCGGCAGCTTCCCTCGCTTTTTCTTCAGCATTAAATGGACACACCACGCTGCAGCTCGGCGATTTCACCAGCGCCTTCCTGATCGTCGCGACGGTGGCGCTCCTAGCACCGCTTCTATCCGTCAGTATGAAGCCGAATGCCGGGAATGCACTGAGTGGTCACCGCCTCAGACTGCCGCCTTCCCACCTTCCGTCTCACTGAAGACGCTGGTGCAAAATTTATACAGACCGTGTGAAAACTCCACCGAAACGGATTCCGGCGCGGCGTGAGGCGCGGTAGACTCTGGCATCATGACGCACATCTCAGGTCGCGACCGAGCGCAGGGCCTGCTTTTGCCAGCATCTCTGGACGAGTACGTCGGCCCAGATAACCCCGTTCGCTTCATCGATGCCTTTGTGGAGGAGCCGGACCTCGCCACCGCGGGCTTTGCCCGCGTGACGGCGAAGGCGACCGGCCGCCCCCCGGCTATTCGCCCGCGGACCTTCTGAAGCTATACATCTACCGCTACCTGAACCGGGTGCGGTCGAGCCGGCGGCTCGAAGCCGAGACCCACCGCAATATCGAAGTGGTCTGGCTGCTGCGGCATCTGAAGCCAGACTTCAAGACCATTGCTGATTTCCGGCGCGACAACAGCAAAGCGTTCCGTCCAATCTTCCGCCAGTTTGTGCTGCTTTGCCACCAGCTGGATCTGTTTGGCCGGGAACCTGGCGGTGGATGGCACCCGGATCAAGGCGGTCAACAACAAGGACCGCAACTTCACCCGCGCGTCGCTGAGCGAGTTCATCAGACTGGCCGATGCCAAGCTTGAGGATTACCTGCGGCGTCTCGATCAGAGCGATGTCAGCGAGAGCCCGGCAGGCGGCGCGCGGGTCGAAAATTTGGCCGAGAAGATCGCCGCCATCGGTGCGCGGCGCGCCCGCTGCACGCAGATGCTGGCGGAGCTGGATAAGACCGGAGAAAGCCAGATATCGCTGACCGACCCTGACAGCCGGGCCATGGCGGCGCACACCCATGTCGCGGTGGGCTACAACATTCAGTCGTGGTCGATGCCAAGCACAAGCTGATCGTTGAGCAGCAGGTCACCAACCAGGTCGTCGACATGGGGCTGCTGACGCAAACCGCGGCGCCGGCGAAGGAGGTTCTCGGTGTCGAGAAGATCGCGGTCGTTGCCGACCGCGGTTACTTCAAGATCGAGAACATCGAAGCCTGCGAGGCTGCTGGGATCGAGCCTTATGTGCCGCGGCCCCAACGGAGGCCGTCGGTCAAGGCGGGCCTATTCCGCAAGGATGAGTTCAGATACGACCCAACCGGCGACAGCTTTCTTTGCCCCGCCGGCCAGCAGCTGCAAGCCTATTTGTCATCGTTTGTGCGGGCGCTGAGAACGATCAATTACGCCAATAAGCAGGCTTGCCGCGACTGTGCGCTCCGTTCGCTCTGCACGGGAAGCACATTTCGCATGGTGTCTCGCCTCGAACATGAAGCCGTCCTGAACCGGATGCAGGCTCGCCTGGAACAACGGCCAGAGATCCTTGATCGCCAGCGCGAGACGGTCGAACATCCCTTCGGCACGATCAAGCAGTGGATGAACCAGGGGGCGTTTCTGATGCGGGGCCTGGAGAAGGTTCGCGCCGAATTCAGCTTGACCGCGCCCGCCTATAATCTCAGGCGGGCGCTCAATATAGCTGGGTTCACCGGGTTGATGGCTGCGCTAAGGGCCTGACCAGCCGACAGTCGGCGTTTTGCCGACCCGTTGAATGGGCGGTATGGCGCGCAGAACTCGCTAGCCAGAAGATTTCGGGCTTCGGGCTGTTCGTCCCTGGGCGCCATAACCACGCCCAGACGGACATGGGCAGCACCAAGGTCGTCAAAATCAGAGTTTTCACACAGTCTGCTTGATTTTCGGAAAATGGTCGCCGAGTGGTAAAGGCCAATAATGAGGATGTCTTACCTAGCGGACCTACTTATGACGTCATAAGTTTTGTCTGGCGGAAAAGGTACAAAAGCGCCATCGCGGCCGCATTCTGGATCTGCTCCTGAGCCTAGCGCTGCTGGTGGCAGACCATCAGCGCGGCGGGGATGCGGCGCTGTCGCGGCTTTCCGCTTGACGCCAAAATCTCTAGGAGCAGCAATTGATGAATTGGCGGCGGAGACGTTCGACGGCAAAACAATAAGTAAAATAGATTAATTTGCGCAAATCAATCAATTAGACGGAGTAGTCTGGCGTGGGTAATTTTTGACTTATCGAAGGGCACAGCAGCACCCGATATCCGGTTGCAGCCCTCGACGCAGAAAAGGATTTATCCAATGTCACGCTTTATCAAACTCCTGCCGGTCCTGGCTCTGGCCGTTACCTTGTCCCCGCTCGCGGCTCACGCGAAGACCGCGCCGCAGCAGACCCAGTGTAACGGCCAGACTATCGTGCAGAGCGGCGCCGCCTACTTCCGCGATTCTTTTGGCGGCTAACCTTTAGTGCGTTATTTAACCGCGACCTCAGACTTGTCTGGGCCGCAATCCAGAAAGATTCCCTGAAATGTCTATCTCCTCGAAAATCCTGACGGCTATTGCCTTGGCCGTTGCTCTGTCCCCAATGGCCGCTCACGCACAAAGTGCGCGGCTCGGCCCGGCCCAATACTATTTGGCCGCGCTGAATCATCAGGACCAGGTGATGACGGGCTCTGCCACCATTGATGATCCGACGACCATCTATAGCGATAGCGGCGTCAGTACCAATGCATTTCCTGACACCGTGGGTGGCTGATCGGTGTGAATCGTCCCCCGGGCGCGACGCGGTTATCCGCGCGTGGATCCTACGACAATGATTTTACCGTTTAGGGCCACGCCGCGGCTTCGCGGGCTGAGACCTGCGCGGAATGGCCGAAAACACCGATTATTTGGCCAGAAATGCAGCTGACTCGCCGTTGAGGCGAAAAACCATTTTCTGCGAAAGTGACTGGACAAGCACGAGGAAACGCCCCGGCAACACTGTGCTTGAACATGGCTGATGAACAGATCTTAGCATAGGTACCACAGAATGATTCCCGACTTCTCCGCTCAATTTCGTCCACGCTACGAGTGGAACCATGCCACCATGCTTCAAGCCTGGTGGCGGGCCATGTATTGGCCTTGGATGACCACTTCTGATTGGATGAACACCCCACTTCCGAGCCGGGTATTCGTTCCCTTTCGATGAAGCCGTCTCGCTGCCGATGGCAGCCATTGCCGCGCCTATATTGAACGGCACGCGATAGCGGCGTGATTGAATGGCATATCAACCCGCCGCATCGCGACAAAGCCTCTATCACTTCGCCGGTTTCTTGAGGTCGAGACCGAGGGCGCGGGCGACACCCGCGCCATAGGCCGGATCGGCGCGCAGGCAGTTGGCGATATGTCTCTCCTTGATGTGCTGGCGCGCATCGCCCATCGCCCGGGCCGTATTCTCGAACAGTACCTGCTGTTGCGCCGGCGTCATCAGCCGGAACAGGTTGCCCGGTTGCTCCCAGTGGTCGTCGTCGAGGCGATGATCATAATGTGCTGCTTCGCCCTCAATCGGCAGCGGCGGCTCATCGAACTCGGGCTGATTGTCCCACAGTCCGTCGCTGTTCGGATTGAAGGGGATGGTTCCGCCGAGATTGCCATCGACGCGCATCCTCCCGTCCCGGTGGTAGCTCATGTACGGGCATTGCGGCGCATTGACCGGGATCTGATAGAAGTTGACGCCGAGGCGGTAGCGGACCGCGTCATTGTAAGACAACATGCGTGCCTGCAGCATCCGGTCCGGAGAGTAGCTGATGCCGGGAACGAAGTTTGATGGTCCGAAGGCCGCCTGCTCGACTTCAGCGTAATAGTTATCCGGCCAGCGGTTCAGTTCCATAACGCCAACTTCGATCAGCGGGTACTCACCCTTCGGCCAGACCTTGGTCAGGTCGAAGGGATTGTGCTTATGGGTCTTCGCCTGCGCCTCGGTCATCACTTGGATGAACAGCGTCCAGCGCGGAAAATCGCCAGCGTCGATCGCAGTCAGGAGGTCGCGGCCATGGCTTTCCCGATCCTTGGCGATCAGGGCGTCGGCCTCGGCATCGGTCAGGTTCTGGATGCCCTGCTGAGTCCGAAAGTGAAACTTCACCCAGACGCGTTCGTTCTTTGCACTGATCATCGAAAACGTGTGGCTGCCGAAGCCATGCATATGCCGCAAGGTCTTGGGAAGGCCGCGGTCCGACATCACGATCGTGACCTGATGCAACGCCTCCGGCAGAAGCGTCCAGAAGTCCCAGTTGCTGTCTGCGCTGCGCAACCCCGTGCGCGGGTCGCGCTTGATGGCGTGATTGAGGTCGGGAAACCGCAGGGGGTCGCGAAAGAAGAACACCGGGGTGTTGTTACCGACAACGTCCCAGTTGCCTTCCTCTGTGTAGAATTTGAGCGCGAAGCCGCGGATGTCGCGCTCGGCGTCGGCCGCACCACGCTCGCCGGCTACGGTTGAGAAGCGGGCAAACATCGGCGTCTGCTTGCCGATCGCGGAAAAAATCTTCGCCCTGGTGAAGCGCGTTATGTCATGCGTGACCGTAAAGGTGCCATGTGCGCCCCAGCCCTTTGCGTGCATACGGCGCTCGGGGATCACCTCACGGTCGAAATGCGCCAGCTTCTCAATCAGCCAGAGATCCTGCAAGAGCGCTGGGCCGCGCGGACCGGCGGTCATAATGTTGGTGTTGTCAGCGACTGGCGCGCCGTTGGCGTTGGTGAAGAGCGGTTTTTCTGTCATGACAGTCTCCTCGGCTGGGGGATGAAATTACAGTGGTGGAGTGACGGATTCTGGATGTGCCGCCATCGTCGCCCATGCATCTGCTGGGCAGTGACACCGTCCCGGCACTGGCAGGCTCATGTACCTGTCAGGCTGTTTTGAGAAACAGCGGTTGATTCGCCTGCGAAGATAGTGCTTGTCAGTCGGGCCACGACAGCGGAGCGGGAACTCCCGATAAAGGCCGATCGCCACGCTTGGCCCCATCGCCCGTGCCGGATTGTCCGAGCCACCGGGCATGACGTCAAAGCCGAGAAGGGGAGCGATCATCATTCCGATTGCGGCGGACGTTTGCTCACCCGAGGACGCGGCAGGTGGGTGGCGTGACATTCGAGCGCATTATGCTGATGAAACGTTGGCTGTGTCCAAAGATCGATAGATCCGGATTTCACAGCGGTGATCCAAGCTGCATCGCTGTCGAACGGCTGCGATCTGCTCTTCTTGTGAAAGTTAAATCTCTCGAAGAGTTCGTTGTTCAGCCCAGGCATCTCGCCAAACTTGCCGCCAAGCAGTTCCTGGAAGGATGCTGCCGAAGGCAGGTCGGCCTTCGTTGGCCGGGGCAGCTCAGCCTGCGGTTGGTAGATCCTAAGAAACATCAGAATCTCTGTCATAGTTCGCGTTAGTTGTGCCTTGGTAATCGCCACCAAGCCGACGAAGTCGTGCCAGTCGGAGCATCTTTGCAGTAAGCAATAAACGCATCACGTCTGAGGACGTACCGTCAAGTAAATAAGAGGCAATTTTTGGAAACGCGTCAAAATGGATCGAGGGAGGGTTGGATGGCCGCAGAAGGTGTGTAGGGGAGGAGGCTTTGGTGCATGCCCCTCTGTCAGGGCTCATCAGACAGAAACGGGCGATTGAATAACGGAGGCTTTCTGGCTCCTCGTAACAACAAAGGAGTACAGATGAGCCGGAAATCCTAGACTTCCAAACCGCCCGTGGAGACGGTGGTACGCGACATTCGCTGGGCCACCCGGAGGCATTACGCGGCGGAGGACAAGATCCGCATTGTGCTGGAGGGCTTACGTGCGGAGCAGAGCATTGCCGATGCTTAAGCCGGTGCGAATGTCCGTTTCGGCGTTACAGCCAACCGAAGTAGACTTTCCTCTGTGGATGGCCCCAGCGTTGTCAAGCAGATTTGATGTTTTGCATTTTTGGTCTGGTGCAGTCGTCTGTCCGGCCTGTTGATGCAGTTGGCTGTAGACTGCTGCCTTTGTGTGGCCCGTTGAGGTCAAGGATGAATTAGCAAAAGTTAGTGGCGGTTCAAAAGCAGTCATGTGTCGGCCTTCCTGCGGTAGCTGAGGGCGCCGGGAAGTTGAACCGGAAGAGACGCTGCGAGGAAGACAAGATTGATGGACCGTCGGTTGATCCGCGCCCGTTGAGCCTGATCGGGAAACTGCCCTGCAATGTCGTACAAGTTATGACGTGCCAGCAGGGCGCGGATACCCATCATGGCCAGAGGCAGAAAGCCTCTTCATATACGCCGGATAGATTGACGCAGACCGTTCTTGTTTAAAGATCTTCAAAAGGCCTGCGGCCAGGAAACGGGCCATAGATTATCATTTGTATATCAGAACATTTTGGCCGGTGGCCCTGGTCGAGCGTGACGGCTCAATCGGCGGGAAGGCGTCGGTATTGTTGCAATTTAGCGTTGTTTTTCCGGGCTTATGGGAATGAAACGCGTGACCGGTGGCTAGTGGAACTGGATACCGAAGCGCGGTTTGGATACGGCTTTTGAGACGACCCGCGATGCTGTGATGGCGACAAACTTCCTGTCCCGGCGCGACGGCGCCTGCGCGGCACCCTCTATCGCTCGCCATCCAAAGGAGGTAGGATAACGGGGAATAGAGGCAACGGCCTGCAACGAGGCCGGGTGTCATTTGTTTCGTACTGCCGTGAAGAGAAGTTCGGATGCTTGACATCTCAGCAGGTCTTCCAGATGAACAGGATCTCGTTTTGTCGAGCCGCCCGCCTAGCCTGGGGCAGAAACGGCTCGCGGTTGCCGTCGTGCTGGCCTTGGTCATCGCGTTCGTCATCACGGCGGGGCCGCTCAAGTCATTTCACCCGCCGCGGATCGATGCCTTTATTCCTGCTTATGCGGCTGCGATTTTCGTCAATGACGCGATCACCGCGGTGCTGTTGTTTTCGCAGTTCTCGATCCTGCGGTCTCGTGCCCTCCTCGTCATATCGTGTGGATATCTTTTTACGGCGCTGATCGCGATTCCGTGGATATTGACCTTCCCAGGCGTATTCACGCCCGGTGGTCTGCTCGGTGCCGGGAAGCAGAGCACGGCCTGGCTCTATATATTTTGGCATGGGGGGTTTTCCTTGTTCGTGATCGCCTATGCGCTACTGAAGGAGGCTGATCCAGCAAGACAAGCGTGGAGGACCTCACGCTACGCGGCCATGCTTTCGGGCGTCGCCGTGATTGCCTTGGTATGCGCGGCGACATTTTGTGCGACCACAGACGACGCGCAGCTTCCCCCATTAATGCTCGATACGGTGCATGTTTCCGTCGTGTGGGAATATACCGCAGGACTCACGGCGCTGTTGGGCATTGCTACGCTCATTGCGCTCTGGATTCGGCAGCATTCCATGCTCGACCTGTGGTTGATGGTGGTGATGTGCGCTTACGTGATCGATGTCGTTCTGAACTCGTTTCCCGTACCGGGCCGCTTCTCCGTCGGCTGGTATGCCGGTCGTGTATTTGGGCTCTTTTCCGCCAGTCTCGTCCTGATTGTTCTGCTCTACGAAATCACGACGCTTTACGGGCGGCTGCTCCACGCCGTCCTCGCCCAACGTCGCGAGCGTGAGGCGCGGCTGATGACCGGGAATGCGGTTGCAGCCATGATCGCGCACGAGATCAAGCAGCCATTGACCGGGATGACAACGCAAGCCGATGCGGGTGTCCGCTGGCTTGATCGCGCGGTCCCCGATCTCGGCGAAGCAAAGGAAGCCTTCAAGAAAATTTCTGCTAACGGTCACCGCGCGGGAGCGGTGATTGACAGCATTCGAGCGATCTTCAAGGGAGACGTCCAAAGCAGAACTTCTTTCGATGTGAACAAGTTGATAGAGGAAGCCCTGGTCGTCCTGCACGGTGATTTGCAAAAACACCGCGTATCCATTGACGCCACGCCCAATTCACAATTGCCTGCGGTGATCGGCGAGCCGATCCAGCTGCGGCAGGTGCTTTTGAACCTGATGACCAATGCGATCGATTCGATGTCGACCACCGCGGGGCCTCGCATCCTGTCAGTGCGCGCCGAACTGCAGGACGGCGGCATCTTGGTATCGGTTTCGGATACCGGAAAAGGAATCAAGTTGGAGGACGAACAGCGTCTATTTAATCCGCTGTTCACGACAAAACCAGAGGGCATGGGGATGGGCTTGTCGATCTGCCGCACGATTATTCAGAGCCACGATAGCCGTTTGTGGGTTACTCAAAACGTCCCTCAGGGCGCTGTATTTCAGTTTGTCCTTCATCCCTATACTGCGGCATGCGCTGCTGCCGACGCTGATCGGAAAGGAGCAGATCTTAGCCGATGACAGGCGCGGCATGCGCTGCTGCCGACGCTGATCGGAAAGGAGCAGATCTGAGCCGATGACAGGCGCCTTATCGGGCCGAATGCACCTCGCGCAAGCCGCTAGCCGTCATTTTGGCTCGGCGAAAAGGGCCATAGCGGGGGGCTATGCGGCCCCACTCCCTCAGTCGCTGCGACATTGGCGTAGAACAGGGTTTTGTGCACCGTGGTGTTTGTACAAATCGCTTATCTAAGCCTCGGGTTGGCGCCGGCACAGGCCACGTTCGGCAACAAGATGATGGACAAATTGGATGGTACAGCGCTATATTCATTGGCAAATGGTGTGGAGTATCATTTTATGCCTGGGTTTCCTGGCTATAGTTCTCCATTTAACCTTACGACAGGCCGACGGCGGCTCCTCGGACAAGCGGGCGCTTTAGGCGCTGTGCTCGCCTCTGCGCCTATCTGGTCTAAGGCTGCCCTCGCAGATGCTACGGTTAACCTTCCATTGCCCGGTGGCCCCGATGAGCGGCAACTCACCACCGCCTTTCCGCAGAAAGGCGAGATGATCCTGCAGCGCACCCGCCCGCCGCTGCTTGAAACCCCGTTTTCGGTTTTCGACAAGGGCGTCTTCACGCCCAATGACCAATTCTATGTCCGTTGGCACTGGGCGGGAATCCCGCCTCAGGTTGATGTGACGACCTTCCGCCTCGCGGTGCATGGCAATGTCAACCGGCCTCTATCCTTGTCGCTCACGGATCTGCTCACCCTGCCGCGCGTCGAAATGGCTGCGGTCAACCAATGCTCGGGAAATTCCCGAGGCTTTTTCCAGCCGCGCGTGCCGGGCGCTCAATGGGACAACGGCGCCATGGGTAATGCGCTCTGGACGGGCTTTAGGCTGCGCGATCTGCTGGACCGCGCCGGCGTGAAAGCGGGTTCGGTCGCGGTGCGGTTCAAGGGGCTGGAAACGCCGATCTTGCCGAACGAGAATCATTTCATGAAGTCGCTCTCGGTGGACCATGCGCGGGATGGTGAGGTGATGGTCGCCTACCAGATGAACCATGAACAAATGCCGTTGATCAATGGCTTTCCAATCCGTCTGATCGTGCCGGGATGGTTTTCCACCTACTGGGTGAAGATGCTGTGCGATATCGAGGTGCTGGATCAGCCCGACGAGAATTTCTGGACGACCGTCGCCTATCACATTCCAGATACACCGGGCGGGAATGTAACACCTGACCAGACCGGTTATAAGCTGGTGCCGATCTCCGTCATGCCACCGCGCTCCTTCATCACCAACCTACAAACGGGCGATCACGTCAGCGCCGGCGCGCCGGTGCCGGTCCGTGGCATCGCTTTTGGCGGGAATGCCGGCGTCGCGCGTGTCGATCTTTCCACCGATGGCGGCACGACTTGGCGCTCGACCATGCTCGGGCCGGATGTTGGGAAATACAGCTTCCGGCGCTGGCACGCGCAGATCACCGCGCCCGCTTCAGGCATGCTCACGCTGAAGATCCGCTGCACCAACACGAAGGGAGAAACTCAGCTCGCGACGCCGATCTGGAATCCCGGCGGCTTTATGCGCAACTCTATCGAGACGACCACGCTGACCGTTACTTGATATCTAGAATGCCGTGATCTGTGTAGGAGGTTTGCCTATGATTGCGATACGCAAGACATTGCTGGGCGCGATTGGGCTGGCCACGTTGGGCTTGACCGTCGTGGCGGCGGAACCTCCGCCAACCACGGTCACGGCCGCCGGCGTCACGTTGACCTCAGTGTCTGTGATCTGGCCCGGAAGCGCCAATGTCTTCCCCGCCGGTCCAGGTTCCATGCAGACCAACGCGAACTGCCTCACCTGCCATTCCGCTGGGATGGTACTCAATCAGCCCAATTTTGCCAAGGCGACTTGGCAGTCCATAGTTGAGCAAATGATTACGCAATTCCAGGCGCCAATTGCAGCGAGCGATGTTCAGCCGATCGTGGATTATCTCACCAGTATCAAAGGCAAATCGTGAATTTCACGGGGGAACAAATTATGAATTGGAAACATGGCGGCAGCATCTGTATGCGTAACGTCATAGCAGGCCTGATGACGCTGGCAGCCGTACTCGTTCTGGGCAGTGGACCGGCGCACGCGGCAGGAGATCCCGCCAAAGGCCAGCAGGTCTATCAGAGCCAATGCGCCGCCTGCCACTCAACCAGCCCTGGCGTCACACTGTTCGGGCCGAGCCTCGCGGATGTCTATGGCAAGCCCGCGGCAAGCATGAAGGGCTATTCCTATTCACCGGCGCTGGCCGGAGCGAAGCTTGTCTGGACAGCGGATGCGCTCGACAAATTCCTTACTGCGCCGATGACAGATGTACCTGGAACCAAAATGCCATTTGCCGGCCTCCCTGATCCAACGCAACGTGCTGATGTTATCGCCTATCTGGCGCAGCTTGCCAAAGCCCATCGTTCTGGGCAGTGGACCGGCGCACGCGGCAGGAGATCCCGCCAAAGGCCAGCAGGTCTATCAGAGCCAATGCGCCGCGTGCCACTCAACCAGCCCCGGCGTCACACTGTTCGGGCCGAGCCTCGCGGATGTCTACGGCAAGCCCGCGGCAAGCATGAAGGGCTATTCCTATTCACCGGCGCTGGCCGGAGCGAAGCTTGTCTGGGACAGCGGATGCGCTCGACAAATTCCTTACTGCGCCGATGACAGATGTACCTGGAACCAAAATGCCATTTGCCGGCCTCCCTGATCCAACGCAACGTGCTGATGTTATCGCCTATCTGGCGCAGCTTGCCAAAGCCCAGAAATAGGCACGGCGTGATTTGAGCAGCGCCGAATTTAGTATTGACGAAATGATTCTGGCTTAACGGGTACAGCACAGCGGACGGGACCAAAATCCTATTTGTATCTCTATGCAGATGGAAGGTTTACTGCTGGCAGGCTGGAAACCGAAATTCGTCGTCCAGCGTTTAGGCGCTGACGGTGTGGAGTGGTAGTACGTTAAATTGCGCGCCTGAGCGGCGAAGGACACGATGCCGACCACTAGGGGCCGCACGGCAAGCGGCTTTGTCAAGAAAGACATTTTAAAAGCCTTCGACTGAAACCGGCAATTACACCAAAACCATTGGTCCGACCAAGAGGCCCGCAGGGGGGATTGCGAGTGCTTCGATTATCTATGAAATCGACCAACTGTGGTGGATTTTAACGGTGGCACCGGATGTTGTGTAATTGACGTAAACGAGCGCTGCTCCGATGGCGCTATAGCGCCATCGGCTTAAAGGACTTTGGCGAAGCGGGCCGCGCCGGCCATGGCCGCGGGTTGCTGCCGGGCTGGCAGCGGCGCCCGCCGAACAGGCGGTGGAGGCGCCTGATCAACCTGATCACCAACAGCCTGAAACATTGCTTCGATGTTGCGAACACAAGCGATCACCGTCTCGTTTGCAAGCTGGTAATAGACCTGTTTGGCGACCCGTCTGGTTTTCACCAGCCCGGCGCGGCGTAGCGCGGCGAGCTGCTGGCTGAGGGCCGGTTGGCCGATACCGGTGGCGTTTTCGATTTCGCCGACCATGTGTTCGCCGTCCAGCAGGCGGGACAGAATCATCAGCCGTTGCGCTTGCGCAAAAATCTTGAGCTGTTCGGCGACTGCGTTGGCGGCGTCCCGGGAACGGTGGATCGTCGTCAGCGCGCCGGCGGGCTGGCAGAACCAGTTGGCGGCCATCCGCCAGGGCGCTGCGTCCTGGGCAGGGGGAGCAACACATTCTCGCCCGGTTGCCAGCCTTCAGGCGTCATCACGTCCCCAGAAGCCGAGCGTTGCAGTGCGGCCACCAGGCGTAGCATCTCGTCGACCGAACGCCCAACTGAGGTGGGTACCAGGTGAGCGCCCGGATCACCCCTTGCGGATCAATGAAGTAGCTCGCCCGGAGTTGAGGAAGTCCTCCGCTTTCTCGTCGAGCATCCCATAGGCACGGCCAATGGCCATCGACGGGTCCTCGATGATCGGAAACGGCACGGTGATAGCGAACCCCTCGTGGATCGCGCGCACCCAGGCAAGATGCGCGTAGAGGCTGTCCACCGACAGCCCGAGCAACGCGCAGCCCAATGCCTCGAACCGCGGGGCCGCGCGCGCCAGGGCCACGAACTCGCTCGTGCAGACAGGGGTGAAGTCGGCGGGGTGCGAGAAGAACACCAGCCAGCGCCCGCGAAACTGCTCGAGGCTGATCTCCCCTGGGTCGAACGCGCACGGAACAGCGGTGCCGGATCGCCGATTTGGAGGGCTGCGGCGGCGTCTCGCGCGATTTCGTGGTCAGTGTGTTCATGGCCGCCTGCATGCCGAGAATTTACTCTTGACGCAACCACACATCAAAACTACATAACTTATGTAAATTAGTAAGTGTTGTTCGAGTTCGTGATGCCCAACGTCAGGTGCAGACCCCCATCTCGCCGGCGCGATCGCGCAGGTTCGGGCCGCGCAGGCGCGGCTCCGGGCGCACGCCTCGCGGTGCGCGAGTTTCTTTGATGAGCCGACCAACACGGCGAGCCATGTGATCCACGATCCGGTCGACCAAGCGCGGGGCGGTGATCGACAGCGTGCTCGATTTCGATGCTGCCGCCGGGCGCACCTCGACAGCCTCGGCCGATGCGCTCATCGCCTATGTCGAGCGCGAGGGGCATCGCGGTCGACTGGCTGCTCGAGACCCATGCCCATGCCGACCATCTCTCGGCCGCGCCCTATCTGCAGGCAGAAATGCGGCGGCATGCTCGCGATCGGCCGCGAGATCCTCACCGTGCAGAACGTCTTCGGCAAGATCTTCAATGTCGGCACCGAATTCGCCCGCGACGGCTCGGAGTTCGACCGGCTGTTCGACGATGGCGACCGGTTCTCGATCGGCGGCATTCCAGGCCATCGCGCTTGCACGTGCCCGGCCACACCCCGGCCGACATGGCCTATGTGATCGGCGAGCGGTGTTCACCGGCGACACGCTGTTCATGCCGGATTACGGCACCGCGCGCGCCGATTTCCCCGGCGGCGACGCAGCGCCAGCTCTATCGCTCGATCCGCCGGCTGCTGTCGCTGCCGGACGAGACGCGCCTCTTCCTGTGCCACGACTACAAGGCGCCGGGACGCGATAGCTATGTCTGGGAAACCACGGTCGGTGCCGAGCGCGCCGGCAATGTGCACGCCCGTGACGGCGTGAGCGAGGCGGAGTTCGTCGCCATGCGCACCGCGCGCGACGCCACGCTGGCATGCCGAAGCTCATCCTGCCGTCGGTGCAGGTCAACATGCGCGCCGGCCATCTGCCGGCGCCGAAGAGAACGGCACCAGCTACCTCAAGCTGCCGTTGAACGCTCTTTAAGCGCCCTGCCGCGCATCATGACCTGATAGCGCGGAACAAACTCATGGTGGCCTGATGCAAGTCTGGCCACCGCCAAAGAACGCAAATAAAAATTATCGACTGGAGTGGTATCTGTAGGATGGTCTTCAAAAAATTGACAGACGATTTCTGGTCTCCGCGCAGATCACGGCAACCGACATCATCGAAGCCGCAAAGAACGGCTTTACTGCGATCATCGGCAACCGCCCGGACGGCGAGGAGGCCGGCCAGCCGTCCGCCGCGGAGATCGCCGCGCTGGCGCAGCAGCATGGGCTAAATTCGCGCATATTCCGGTGATCGCGGGCGCGATGCGGCGATGCGGATGTCGCCCACATGGCGGCGGCGCTGGACGGCGGCGGGCGGACCGGTTCTGGCCTATTGCCGCAGCGGCACGCGCGCGGCGATGCTGTGGGCGCTGGCGCAGGCCGGCCACATGCCAGCGGATGCGATCTTCCGGCCGCGGCTGAGGCGGGCTATGATCTCGCCTCGGTAAAGCCGGAATCTGCAACGCGCCGGCGCGTTGCCGGCGCAACTCGGCACGCAACGAAGCCGCAGAGCAAAAAGCTACGATGTGGTGATCGTCGGCGGCGGCAGCGCCGGCATCGCCACGGCGGCGAGCCTGCTCAAGCGCCGCGCCTCGCTCGCCATCGCCATCGTCGAGCCGGCCGAGATGCATTATTACCAGCCGGGCTGGACCCTGGTCGGCGCCGGCGTGTTCACGCCGGAGGTGACCCGCCGGACGATGGCCAGGGTCATGCCGGATCGGCGTGACCTGGATCCGCCAGGCGGCTGGCGGCTTCTCGCCCGAGAGCAACGAGGTCATGCTGGCCGATGGCTCGGCGCTGCGCTACCGGGTCCTGGTCGCGGCACCGGGACTGAAGCTCGACTGGGACGCGATCCCCGGCCTGACCGCGGCGCTCGGCAACAACGGCGTCACCTCCAATTACCGCTACGACCTCGCGCCCTACACGCTGAGCTGGTGCGCGGCCTGCGGCGCGGACGCGCTTTGTTCACCCAGCCGCCGATGCCGATCAAATGCGCCGGCGCGCCGCAGAAGGCGATGTATCTCTCCTGCGACACCTGGCGCGGCCGGGGCGCTGAAACATGTCGAGGTCGAGTTCCACAATGCCGGCGCGGTGCTGTTCGGTGTCCCGGCCTATGTGCCGGCGCTGATGAAATATGTCGAGCGATACGGCATCGATCTGCGTTCCGCTCGACGCTCGTCGCGGTCGATGGCCCGGCCAAAACCGCGACCTTCGAGCGCAAGGGCGCCGACGGCGCAGCCGAACGGATGCAGCGCGAATTCGACATGCTGCATGCCGTGCCGCCGCAGGTGCGCGCCGGATTTCGTGGCCAAAAGTCCGCTCGCCGGCGAGACCGGCTTTATCGCGGTCGATCCAGGCACGCTGCGCCATCCCCGCTATCCCAACGTGTTCAGCCTGGGCGATGCCTGCTCGACGACCAACGCCAAGACCGCCGCCGCGGCGCGCAAGCAGGCGCCGGTCGTCGCGGTGAATGTGCTCGCCACGCTCGATGGCGGCGCGCCGGCGGCGTCTATGACGGCTACGGCTCCTGCCCGCTGACGGTCGAACGCGGCAAGATCGTGCTCGCCGAGTTCGGCTATGGCGGCAAGCTGCATGCCGAGTTTTCCCGCCTGGCTGCTCGACGGCACCACGCCGACCCGCGCCGCCTGGTTTCTGAAAGATCGCGCCCTGCCCTTCATCTACTGGAAGGCATGCTCAAGGGCCGGGAATGGCTGGCGAAGCCGCGAGCCGATCCAGCGGCGGGCTGATCATGGACTTGCTGCACATTGGCCTGGGCGGCGTCTCAGGCGTGCTGGTCGGCTTCACCCTGGGGCTGGTCGGCGGCGGCGGTTCCATCCTGGCGGTGCCGCTGATGGTCTATCTGGTCGGCGTCAAAAACCCGCATGTCGCGATCGGCACCAGCGCCTTCGCGGTCGCCGCCAACGCCGCCATCGGGCTGCTGAACCATGCCAGAGCCGGCAACGTGAAATGGCGTTGCGGCGGCATGTATGCCGCGGCGGGGATTGTCGGCGCCTTGCTCGGCTCGAGCGCCGGCAAGGCGTTCAACGGCCAGAAACTGTTGTTTCTGTTCGCGTTGGTCATGGTGCTGGTCGGCGTGCTCATGCTGCGTGGCCGCAAGAATGCCGGCATCCCGGCGCCGCGTGCAATCGGGAGAATGCGCCGAAGGTTCTGGGCTTCGGCCTCGGCACCGGCCTGTTCTCCGGCTTCTTCGGGATCGGCGGCGGATTTCTGATCGTGCCCGGCCTGGTCGGCGCGACGCGCATGCCGATTCTCAACGCGGTCGGCACCTCCCTGGTCGCCGTCACCGCCTTCGGCCTGACCACCGCGCTTAACTATGGGCTGTCCGGCCTGGTCGATTGGAATTTGGCGCTGGTGTTCATCATCGGCGGGATCCTCGGCGGCACGCTCGGCACACGGATCGCCAAACGCCTCGCCGGCGGCACCGGCCAGTTGACCACGGTTTTCGCCGCGCTGATCTTCGTGGTCGCCGGCTACATGATTTTCCGCAGCGTGCCGACGTTACTTTAAACCGCGTGACCATCCCGGATGCGGCTAAGCAGCCCGGCAGCGCATGTTCGACATCCAACACCAGACGGCTTTTTTGAAGGTGAATACAGCATGAATAAAGAACTTCGCAGATATGCCGCCTGCCGCGGAGCAAAAATCCTCCGCGCGCCCCCGGGTCCAGGGGTTCTTCGAACCGCGAACCTTCAGCGTGCAGTATGTCGTGAGCGACCCGGTCACCCATCTCTGCGCGATCATCGATCCGGTCCTCGATTACGACGAGAAATCGGGTTCGACCGCGACGACAGTCGGCGGATGCCATCCTCGACTATGTCCGGGCAAACGGGCTCACCGTCGCCTGGATTCTGGACACGCACCCGCATGCCGACCATTTTTCGGCCGCCACCTATCTCAAGGGGATCACCGGCGCACCGACCGGAATCGGCGAGCATGTCGTCGAGGTTCAGCGAATCTGGAAAAATCTCTACAATTTCCCGGAAAGTTTTCCGACGGATGGCTCCCAGTGGGATCGTCTCTTCGCGGATGGCGAGACCTTCCGCTGGGCGAAATCGGGCCAGGGTGATGTTCTCGCCCGGCCACACCCTCGCCTCGATCACCTATGTGTTCGGTGACGCGGCCTTTATTCACGATACGCTGTTCATGCCCGATAGCGGCAGCGCGCGGGCCGATTTTCCGGGAGGCGACGCGCATGCGCTGTGGCGCAGTATCGGGCGCATCCTGTCCCTGCCGGACCAGACGCGGCTTTATACTGGGCATGATTATCAGCCCGGTGGCCGCGCGCCCGCCTGGGAGAGCACTGTGGCCCAGCAGAAAGCGGAGAACCCCCACATTCGTGGACAGGACGAAGAGAGCTTTATGAA
>CAVTSC010000005.1:0-24931 GCA_963737355.1 uncultured Pseudomonadota bacterium
CTGTCTGATCATAGTATGGCGAAACGGTGATCCGGAATGTCAGAAACCAGCATACGGCCGGGAATATGCGTGATCGCGAAAGGCGGCTTCATCGAAGCGATCACCGATTGCGGCGTCACGCCACAGGCCCAGAACACGGGCAATTCGTCGCCCCGTACCTCGACCGGCAAGCCGTAATCGGGTTGGGAGAGGTCTTTAATGCCGATTGCTTCCGACAATCCTATATGCACAGGTGCACCATGTACGGCGGGAAAACGCGATGTGATCTGGATCGCCCGGATCGCATCGGCTGGCCGCAATGGCCGCATCGACACGACGAGTTTGCCATGAAACGCTCCGGCTGGCACGCAATCAACGTTTGTGCGGTACATTGGCACTTCGCTGCACTGTTGGACATGACGCAGCGTCATTCCCTCCGCCATCAGTGCCGCTTCAAAGGAATAGGAACAGCCAATCGCAAAGGCGACAAGGTCATCTCGCCACCAGCGTTCCAGGCTCGACGGTTCATCAACCAGTTCGCCATTCTGCCAGACACGGAATCCTGGCAGATCCGTGCGCAGGTCTAGATCCTCCCCCAGTTCGGGCAGAAACGGGCTGCCCGGGTCGGATACGCCAAGAAGCGGGCAAGGCTTCGGGTTGCGCTGGCAGAAGCGAAGAAACCCGTCCGCCAGGTCCGCCGGCAGAATTGCAAGATTTGCCTGGGTGAAGCTGGGCGCCAAGCCGGAGGTCGCGCCTCGCCAAGCCCCGCTGCGGCAAGCCAGACGTACGTCCCGGCCTGTGCGCAGAGCGGCCCTATCGATGGTCTCAGACATCAGCTTTTCCTCCATACATCCCAAGATAGGCACCGCGGATACGCGACGGTCTAACATAGGCGCGGTCGGCGATCGCCAGCGTCTCCGTGCCCTGCGGCAACTGTTCTTTCAAGCACGGGAACAGCTCGAAGATGACCATTCGGGCTAACCCGAATGGTCATCTTAATCTTCCTGATTTTTTATTATATCAGGTCGTTCGCCGACATGTCCGGACGGGATTAAAGCGCATCGCTTTTTCCAAAAACCAAGCCTTTGCTTCCCTCTACGGTTCGGAAGACCGCCAAGGTCACGCAGGCCGACAATAACGGCCCCATGGCCAATGCCAGCAGCCCCAGGCTAAAATCACCCGTCGACTGTTTGATCCAACCTACGATCAGCGGGCCGACATAACCACTCAACGCGCCGACCGAATTGATGATCGCAAGTCCGGGCGCCGCCCCGGGGCCCGCGAGTTGGGTCGGCGCCCAGCCCCAGAAGGTTGCGATAAGCGCGTAGATGCCAACACTCGCGAAACACAGCGCCACCATCGTCATGATCGGATTATGGAGAACGACGCAGACCGCGAGGCCGGCTGCAGCACAAAAAGCCGCAACCGCAATGTGGCCGACCCGTTCGCCGGTCCGATCGGCACGACGGGTCCAGAGAATCATACTGGCAGATGCGAAAATAGACGGAATCGCCGTAATGAACCCGGTTTCCAGATTGCTGACACCGAAGGCTTTGACGATCTGCGGAAGCCAGAGGGTCAGGCCGTAATTGGCGATATTGGCGCCGAAGCAAATAACGCTGAGCGCCCATATTTGTGGTTTAGCGAAGGCCCTCCCGATCGAAAGGAAGTCTTTTTTCTCCCCTGCGCGCCGTTCGTCTTCCATCCGGGCGCCAAGCCACTCCCGCTCCTGGGGACGCAGCCACGCCGCATCTTTCGGACGATCGGTCAGGTAGCGAAGCACGACGAAACCAAGCAAGATGGCAGGGGCGGCCTCAATGATGAACAGCCATTGCCAGCCGTGCAGTCCAAGCCCACCATTGAGTCCCAGGAGCAATCCGGACAACGGCGCGCCAATGATCCCCGCGATCGGCATCGCCGCCATGAACATGCCGGTGATGCGTGCGCGATAGCCGGCGGGAAACCACCAGGACAGATATAAAACCAAGCCTGGGAAAAATCCGGCTTCTGCGGCGCCAAGAAGAAACCGCACGACCAGAAACGAGTGCGCACCAACGATGAACGCCGTGGCGCCTGAAACCAAGCCCCAGCTTATCATGATACGCGCGATCCACACGCGCGCACCAAGCTTTTGCATCATCAAATTGCTCGGAACCTCGAACAGGAAGTAACCGAGAAAGTAGATGCTGGCCCCTGCCCCGTAAGCGATGGGCGAAAGGCCTATGCTCTTGTTCATCGAGATAGATGCCATGCCGACATTGATTCTATCAAGGTATGAAACAAAATAGCAGAGAATCAAAAAGGGAATGATCCGACGCATGACCTTGGCCATTGTCGATCGCTCAGTATTTCTCGCGTCTAAAGTATTATCTTCATGTACATTGCTCACGTTCACACGTCTCTCCTACACAAAAGGTTAAGCTTAAGAGCATCATTTTTGATGAGTTTATTTTTTAAGGCGTGTGCCGTGTGCTGGATCGAAGAGGTTGGAATAGCGAAGTCGTTTTTTTAAGTTGGGTTATTTGATCACGATTGACCTCAAAGCATTAATCACCTCGGCATGCCGTTCGACCGGCAAGCGGTCCACGCTTAGCTGAGGCTTGCCAGGGCGATCGGGGCGGCTATCGTCCACCGCCTGCCCAATCAGAACGGCGGCTTCAAGAAACCGGCGGTCCATCTCCGGCGTAAAATACTGAAGTAGATCCGCGGCACGTTCCGGGCAAAGCGCAGCCATTGCGGCCAGCAATCCATATGCACCCCAGTTCGAAACGCCTGCGACAATGAGGTGATCGGCGCGCGTTTGTGCCGCGATCAATCCACCATTCGGAATATCATTGGCGACGATCTCTGGTGGCAACACGCCCATGCCTATTTCGTTGCCCCCATCACCGATCCCGATGGTCGTCCACGGCGAGGTCCACCCTTCCTCGTCAAAAAGCAGATCAAGGGGGGCGGTTTCGGCCGTCATGTCCCATCCGTGCTCTCTATGGGGCTTACCATCGGCGCCCGGTGCCACACGTTCAATGGCAATGAGATGAGTAATTGGCTGCGCCGCGTGAGCGAGCCTATTTCGCAGCTGATATACTGCATCTTTCCTAGTGGACACGATCTCCAGATCTACCGCGCCAGGTACCGCGGTACTCATCGCCCAGACCGCTTTGGCACACGGCGCATCAGAAATCAGCGTTGTCGGAATGCCCGCATTTAAAAGACCAGCAGCTAAATGTGCAGCGCCCCCAAGGCCATCGGTTTCCGGAGAGGGTGGCTCAGCATGGCGAATAAAGAACCCCGTGACGATTCCTACATGCGGCTTGGATGCCGTGGTTATCGACCGCGCGGCCCTCTCGATGCCGCCTCTGGCAAAAGTCACCATGCGGCCGATATCCCTGCCAACATTTCGGCCGACTACATCTTCGATTCGCTCCATAACAAGCGAGGTCGTACCGTCGTTCATTCGCATTTTTCTACTCCTCGTTCCTTTTTATTTCGAACGCAGATTGCGCCGGCGGACGTTATTTTCTGCTGGCCAGTTGGGAACGCCATTCCCACTTGCCGTCCACAGTCAAAACAAGCGCCTCGTCGTAGAGATAGGCCGTCGTGCAGGTGTGCCGGGGCATCAGAAGCACCCGGTCTCCCACTGCCAGCGTGTGGGATTCGACGACGGTATGCTCCTCATTCATGAGAAGGATCCTGCCATCCCAACGAAACCGCTCGGCAACCGGCTTGTCGGGCGCTATGGCCTTGGCGCCAGCATCAAGTGTGGCCGTGCCATTGCGGATGGAGATCACTGTCGCGAGGACGAACGCACATGGCGTCCAGCCGGCGGAGGGGAGCTCTTGATCGTGCTGATCGCTGGAATAGGTCCAACTGCCCGATGAAACATACGCCGCCGAAGCCTCGGGCCAGAACTCAAACGTGTAGCTGGTTCCTGCGACAACATCGGAGGAAATGCCTTCAGCTGCGAGCTGGCGCCGCAAATCATCGATGGCCTCGGCGAGGACATCGACCTGCCGTCGCCGGACGTTACGATCAAGGTCCTTGATATGGCCGTCATAGACGTGCCAGCCGACGAAACAGCCTTCACGATGCAGGCGACGAGCGAGATCCAGCGCCACGCTTCCGATCGGCACGCCCGTTCGCCCCATACCTGGATCGAGATCGACACGAAAGGCAAGATTTGCCGGCCGGTTATGCTGCAACGCTGCGAGCCAAGCCTCGATTCCCGTTGCAGAATCAATGAGCGCCACAAGCTGGGCACCTGGATATCGGCGCGCATTGGCGATGAAGCGCGCGATGTTGGCTGGGTTGACGGTCGGAAAGGCCCACAGGACCATCCGCATGCCCGCGGCGAGTGCAAGTTCAACTTCCGCAGGCGTAGCGACCTTGCAGCCTGTCACACCTTCGGCAACCAGCAATTCCGTGAGCCAGGGCGCCCGGTGGGTTTTCAAATGCGGCAGAAACCGCGCCACTGACCCACTCGCCGCGATCATCGCCGCCAAGTTACGGCGAACCACCTCCTCTACAACCAGAAAGGCCGGCGTCGGTGTATCAAGTGGCACGGAGAATCCGAAGTCCGGAGGGTTCTTTTATGGTGTCGGACGCCTGCATCATGCCTCAAGCTCCGCAGGCGACATCGCAGTGCCAACGAAGGCGATGACGTCAATTTCGACCAGCACACCGTTCAGCACACTACCAACCGTCGTTCGGACGGGAGGGCGATCAGGGAAATATCTCGCATAAGTGGCGTCGAAACGCGGCGCATCACTCAGATTGGCCAAATGGACCGTCGCTTTGACCACTTGGGAGAGGCGTCGCCCCGGCCTCCTCCAGCACCGCCCGAAGATTTTCGATGGTCGCCGCGGTCTGCTCCTCGATCGTTACGCCAACGACCAGGCGCTCAGCATCACGCGGGACCTGCCCGGCGACAAAGACAAAGTCTCCGGCGCGAATACTCGTAGAATAATGGCCACCGGTTTGCCGTTTCCGGACGGTAGTGTCGACATCAGCCTGCAATGTCTGCCCCTTTGCATATTTGTACTGATCGCAGCGTCCTGAGTTTCGTAAAATTCAGTACAAAACAAGACGTGGCGAATTATGTACTCATACATTAGAGCGTGGCAAGAAGAAAATATTTATGCAAGCAAAAAAACACCTGCCTACAATCTAATCACAGACCGCCTAATATGCACGCTATCAGCCCTTATTTATGGTCTCCGCGTCGATGCATTTACGCCAAAAATTCAAAGATCGAAAAAACCTCTATAATATTTTGCCAAAGGGGAGGTTATCACTCGCAAGTTTATCCCCACATTGTAATGGTTCATTGGTCGCTTGTGAACGCGAAATCCACGACGGTATATGTACAGCCACATATGGTGACGAGAAAATGAGGATGACACGGTGACTTGGGAACCGAACCTGGAGGGTTTGACGGGCCCGATGTTCCAGCGCATCGCCAATGCGATGATCGCTGATATCCTTAACGGCAAGCTACAGCCTGGGTGATCGGCTTCCAGGGCATCGAGAGCTGGCGGCAAAACTCGGCATCACGGTCAGCACGGCCTCCCGCGCTTTCGGCGAGGTGATCCAGCAAAAACTGATCGATGCAGGTACCCGGCGCGGCACGCATGTGCGCACCGATATCGGGCCTACGACGTCGAACACGGGCGGTACGCTGAACAAAGGCGTGGTGGACGCGGGCCAGCCAATCGATTTGCGCGGCCACCGGGCGCCGCTGGCGACATGGGCCACCGCACTACGATGCGCGATGAGCGATTGCGCGCAGGACGAAGCATTTGGTGCATCCCTCGACTACATCTATGGCGGCGGCCACCTGCGCCATCGCGAGGCAGGCGCCACGTGGTTCGGCATCACGTCCGGTAGAGCGCCCGAACCCGACCGGGTGTTCATCTGCAACGGGGCGCAGCACGCTTTGTTTTGCGCCCTGCTCGCGCTATGCGACCATGGTGATGCCGTTGCCACAGAACGCTTAACCTATACGAGCTTCAAGGCGGCGACCCCCTTGCTTGGACTGCGCCTCGTGCCGATCGACATTGACCAGCATGGGCTGCTTCCGAACTCTTTTGAAGCGGCGTGTCGGGCGCAGCGGATCAAGACGCTGGTATGTGTACCCAATCTGCAGAACCCGACAACAGCGACGCTGTCCGAGGAACGCCGACATGCCATTGTGGAGATCGCACGCCGCCACAATGTCTCTATCATCGAAGACGATGTTTACGGGGGCCTGACCGATACCAAGCTTTCGCCGCTGGTGAGCCTAGCTCCGGAGCGCGTGATCCGATTAACCGGCCTATCGAAAACTTTGGGCCCGGGACTCCGCATTGGCTATCTCGACGCACCGGCTACTATGACTGACAAGATCGCTGCGGCACTGCACGGCACGAGCTGGATGGCATCCTCACTGCCGGCAGATGTCGCAACCAAGATGATCTGCAGCGGCACCGCTGCACGGATCCTTCACGAAAACCGCGCCGAACTGGCGCAGCGCAATGCGATCCTCACGCGCATTTTGGGCCGCCAGAAAATTCATACGGCGCCGTATGCCCCGCATGCGTGGCTTGAATTGCCCGACCCATGGACAAAGGACGAATTCACCCGATGGTGCCGCAGCAATGGCATCCTTGTCCTGCCCTCTAATTCCTTTGCGGTCGGCCGAGAGAACGCTGATCACGCTGTGCGCCTGAGCGTTGCTGCCGCGGCCGACCAAGACCTGCTTGCGAACGCGGCGTGGAAGATCACTAACGCACTGATCGGCCAGACACCATTCGTGGAAGTCATGGCTTAAGGAAATGGAGCTGACGTTCTCCTGGTAGCCGCTGTGCTCTGCGTTGTCGACGCGACACAAAGCTAGGGAAGCCGGTCGCCCGCCAATGTGTGGGCTACCGCGGGCCTTACGTCGAGCAGAACCGGGTTCAAGGGCTGCTTGAGGGCCTTTTACGGCAGATCCTCCCTGATTTGGCCCAATTATCCATATTTTCCTTTAATGAAAACAACAAGTCCGAACGGCCAGGGTAATTTGTTGAAGTACCCATCCTATTGATCCGACGCGATTTTATATGATTCGGTCTGGCCTCTGATTTTGAGGTTTGGGCGATGGAGTTGAAGAAGGTTTTGGAACGGATCCCCGATCCGCGTGGCCGGCAAGGGCGGGACTACAGGCTTTGGTCGATCCTCGGTCTGATTTTGGTTTCGATACTTTGTGGGCGGCGGGGCATGAAAGCTGCGTTTCATCTGGGACGCAGCCTGACACGCGAGCAAAAGCGGCAATTGGGTTTTATGCGTGGCCATACCCCGTGTCACGCGACGCTGACCGAAACGCTGCGCATCCTCGATGCCCGGGCCGTTGCCGATATCCTGGGCGCGGTCGTGCTGGCGGATAACGATGATGACCGCCATATTGCCATAGACGGCAAGACATTGCGGGCAAGCAAGGATGGAGATGGCCGCGCCGAACACGTGCTGTCAGCTTTTTGTGGTGGTCTGCAGACGATCCTTTCGCATGAGGCGTCACGCGGCAAGGGGCTGGAAATTCCCGATGCGCTGAAGCTACTCGCCCGGCTTGATTTGCGCGACCGGATTGTCACCGGTGATGCGATCTTCTGCCAGAAGGCCATTGCACAGACTGTGGTTGACGCCGGCGGAGACTACCTGCTTCCCGTCAAGAACAACCAGAAGACATTACGAGAAAATATTGAAACGGCCTTCGCGGAGCCGGTTTTTCCCCCTCGCCACTTTCGATAGCGGTGCCACCAAGGCGCATGGACGTATCGAACGGCGCAGGATCGAAGTGTTGCCGGCCCAAGCAGCAGACATTACGCAGGAGTGGCCAACCGTCAGCCAGATATGCCGTGTGACCCGGTCACGCCAACGCAGGGTGAAGGGCGTGTGGCAGGAGCAACAGGAAGCCGCCTATCTCATCACCAGCCTGACCAAAGACGAAGCATCGCCTGAATACCTTCTCAACCTCAACCGCAAGCATTGGGGCATCGAGATCATGCATCGAAACAAAGACGTCATGCTCGGAGAAGATGGCTACACCAACCGGCTCGACAACGCACCCCGAAATGTCTTCTCGCTCACCGGCTTCGCCCTCAAAGTCCTGCGCTGCGTCTCACCTTCACCCACAAGGGCAATCGAGCATTTCCAGGACAACCGAAGCCGAGCCACACAAATGATCGCATAAGTTTAATGAATCGCCTTGCCGAAACCGACACTGCCGGCAGATGTCGCAACCAAGATGATCTGCAGTGGCACCGCTGCACGGATCCTTCACGAGAACCGCGCCGAACTGGCGCAGCGCAATGCGATCCTCACGCGCATTTTGGGCCGCCAGAAAATTCATACGGCGCCGTATGCCCCACATGCATGGCTTGAATTGCCCTGAAGCCGGTCGCCCGTGTGGGCTACCGCAGGCCTTACGTCGAGCAGAACCGGGTTCGAGGGAGGCTGGAGGGCGTTTTTACGGCAGACCCTCCATGATTTGGCGCAATTATCCATATTTTCCTTTAATGAAAACAGCAAGTCCGAACGGCTTTCTTTATCCAGCCCTTGTGGGAATCGCATAAAATCCCGGCAGCATCTTTATGCGCATACGCCGATCTTCCACACTGTCATGGCGACCAATATTCTGATGCTTGATCCTCGATTTCCGATCCAACTGGACCGTAGAACAGGGAATTTCATCGTGACTTCGATCCCTTGCCCGCACGACGCGTCAGGCAGCGAGGGCAGGCATCCGCTGGCGCACGCCATGTTACCATCAATCCCGCGACGATTTGCCGTGCGCCCGCCATGCAGGTGGCCCGGAATCCGGACCGTTGCCCGGCGAGGGGACCGTCGACATGGGTCCCGTTTTCATAGGAGAATCCGATGTATCTTCATAATTCGCATGCGACGCTCGGCGACGCGTGTTCCGTTCCTAATGCCGAGCCGGCGGACGATCCGGACGCGGCGCTCGTTGCGTATGCCGGGGACGTGACGGGCAAACACATATTGATTCTCGGCCATGGCACACCAGCCATCATATGCACGCTGATCCGGAGCGGCTGCATCGCCGCGACCGAATTGCGCCAGACCGATCGCCCGGAAGCGCTAACCGCTGATCTGACCATCGTGCCGGATGTCGCCACGCTCGATGCCGCGGCCGTAGCCATCCTGCACGGCCGGCGGGCCCTGAGGCCAGCCGGGCGCATCGTGCTGCGCACCGCAGCCGAGCCGTCGGGCAACCTGGGTCAGGGAATTTCGTCCCTGCTGCGGCTGCAAGGTTTCTCCGCCGTCAGGCGGCGCGACTACGGCGGAAGGATCCTGGTGTCCGCCGACTTGCCTTTCTTCGGTCCCCTGGTCCATGCCTAAACCATTGCGAGATTGCACCTTGCCGCACTCCCTTACCGGGATTAGCGGTTCGCTGGCCGCTTTGGTCACACCGTTCCAAGACAGCCAAATCAACGATGTTGCATTGGCAAGATGGTTGAGCGTCAGATCGTACGCGGCACGGCCGGCCTCGTCGTGTGCGGCAGCACTGGAGAGGCATCCGCACTCACGCAAGCCGAGCACGAGCACGCTGTCCGCGTCGTGGTCAACGCCGCCGCTGGTCGTGTGCCGGTGATCGCAGGCTGCACCTCTGCTGCCACGGAAACCTCCGTGGCGCTGGCCGTGGCAGCGGAGCACGCGGGCGCGGACGGGCTGCTCTGCGCAGCGCCGCCCTACTGCAAGCCGACGCAGGACGGAATTGCCGAACATATCAGCGCCGTGGCGCAGGCCAGCGGTCTTCCCATACTCCTCTACGACGTACCCAGCCGCGCCGGCGTGGCGATCACCGATGCCACCGTGGCGCGCCTTTTCGAGGCTGGCCTGATCGTGGGCATAAAGGACGCCACCGCCGATCTGTCCCGCCCGCCGCGGTTGCGCGCCCTGTGCGGCGAGCAACTGCTTCAGCTCAGCGGCGACGATGCGACGCAGGCGGCATACCGCGCCATGGGCGGAGCCGGCTGCATATCTGTCACGGCCAACATTGCGCCTGCGCTGTGCGCCTTACTGCATCGCGCCTGGGACGAGGGCGACCTCGCCATCGTCGCCAGGCTACGCGACCGCCTCGACCCGCTCCATACGGCTTTATTCGCAGAGAGCAATCCTATTCCGCTGAAGGCGGCGCTGGCCGAGCTTGGCCTGTGCGCGGCCACGGTGAGGCGCCCCTTGACGCAGGCGCAGCCCGCCACTGTGGAGCGCTTGCGGCACACGCTGCAAGAGGTGATGGCGCTGGAGGAGAAATCCGTGCCGCAGCAGCATCGTTTATTGGAACCTGCTAATTTGAGATAGATATAGTGCCGGCAAAGTGCACCACCGTACCGGCTATTATGTTGGTTCGTCCTGGGGCTCTTTGCCGGTGCTCGACCTGAGGATCTTTGTTCGAGGGTCACGCAGACAGGGCGGTGTTTTCACGCGTGTCTGAGCTAATAGGCGGCTCTGACTAAAATGCGGTGCTCCTGTGTGTTCCTGTGAGGGCGATCACCCTCCAGCAACGGTTCGTTGCAAGCGCGCAATTGCACCAGGCAAGCCGCGCACCTTGAGGATTCGCCCATTGGCATCGTAATCCTCAGAGAGCACCCGGGCGCTTTCATAGATGTCGCCGAGTAACCCTTGCTTAGCGTAGGGCAGCACAAGCTCCTCCTCCACCATGGAAGCCTCGAAGAACGCGATGATGGTCTCGCGCAGTGCAGCCACGTCGGCCGACGACTTTGAGGAGAGCAGGATTGCATCCGGATGCCTGGCAAGCAGAGCGATGCGAGCCTCCTCGTCCACCTGGTCGATCTTGTTGAGGAGCAGGCGCGATGGGACGGCATCGGCTCCGATCTCCCGTAGCACAGTGCGGGTCACCTCGAGCTGCGCCTGGTAGGTCGGATCGGACGCATCAACCACGAACAGCAGCAACGACGCTCCAGCGCCTCGTCCAGCGTGGATTTGAACGATGCGACGAGGTCATGCGGCAACTGCTTGATGAAACCCACCGTATCCGAGATGAGCACGCGCGGCTTCGCTTCCGGTTTCAGCGCGCGCACTGTCGTGTCGAGCGTGGCGAAGAGTTGGTCCGCAACCAGCACCTCGCTGCCTGTGAGCGCGCGCATGAGCGACGACTTTCCGGCATTGGTGTATCCCACGAGCGCGACACGCAGCTGGTCGCGGCGCGCCGACCGGCGCAGGTCACTGTCTCGCTGGATGTGTTCCAGCTGCTCCCTCAACTCGGCCAGGCGATCGCGAATGTTGCGGCGATCCAAGTCGAGGTCGCTTTCACCCGCGCCCACGCCGCGCTTGCGTTCACCGCCCGCGGCAAACTCCCGCAGCCGCGGCGCCACATATTTCAAGCGTGCCATCTCCACCTGCAGCTTGGCCTCGCGGCTGCGGGCATGACGATGGAAGATCTCCACGATCACGCCCGTCCGGTCGAGAACCTGCGCCCCGGTAGCGTTCTCGAGATTGCGCGCCTGACTTGGCGATATCTCATGATTGACGATGACGAATTCCGGCCGCCGTGCGCTGTCCGATTGTGGTTCGGGTGCCGGGACATCCGGGTTTGTCGTCTCAGCACTCTCAAAGCGCTCGCGTGCCTTCGATTTCCAGGAAGCCGTCCATCCCCCCACAACCCCGGTCCCGCCGGTGATCGCCGCCAGCTCGGCGAGCTTTCCCTTGCCCAGCACCGTCAGCCCGCCGATGCCGTCGCGTTTCTGTGACACCGCCCCTGCGACCTCGTAGCCAAGGGTCTCAACAAGTCGGCCAAGTTCCTTGAGGCTCCCCTCGTGTGCGGCATCGTCAACGTCATCGAGTTGGATGCCGACAAGGATTGCACGCGGCACAGGCTGTTTAGTTTCCATGGTGGGGAGGTTAGCACGAACGCGCAGAGATGCGTTAGATAACGGAAGTGGTCGACAGCCACTGGGCAGGGCCAGAACGCTCTGCAAGACGCCTCGCGTGTCGGTGTCGAGAGATCATCGGCCTAGAAATTGCCAAGCCGAATTATGAGCTGTGCCGCCCAGCCTGCAGAAAAGACGGCCATCCGAAGATGGCCGTCCACCCGGCTCAGCGGTAGCGTGAGAGCCAGTGCGCGTAGGGGGCCGGCAAGGTCGCCCAGGCCGCGTTTTCGACGCCCAGCGCCTGCGCGGCGCGGTAGGGCCAGTGCGGTTCGGCCAGCAGCGGCCGGCCGAGCATGAGCAGGTCGATTTTTTCGTCACGGATCAGCGCGTCGGCATCTTCCGCCTTGGCGATGTACCAGCTCGTGGCGACCGGCAGCGCGGTGGCCTGACGGACCTGTTGGGCAATATCGCCCATGAAATTCGGCGCCCAGGGGATGTTGGCCTTCGGCGTGTTGAAGCCGATCGAGACATCGACGAAATCCAGACCCTCGTCCTTCATCCGGTGCAGCAGGGCGATCGCCTCGTCCAGCATCGTGTTGGTGCCGTCGAATTCCACAACACTAAGACGGATCGTGAGCGGCCGGTCTTCTGGCCAGACCTTCCTCACCGCGATCAGCGTCTCCAGCAGATAGCGCGCGCGATTCTCCGCGCTGCCGCCATAGGCGTCGGTGCGGTGGTTGGAGTGCGGGGAGAAGAAATTCTGCGCGAGATAGCCGTGCGCCATATGCAGCTGCAACCATTCGAAGCCGAGATCGCGGGCGCGGATCACGGCGTTCACGGTGTCGGCTTGCACGCGGGCGATCTCCTCCAGGCTCATCTCTTCCGGCAGGCGCGGCAGCCCCTCGCCAAAGGCCACGCGGGATGGCGCAATGGTGGTCCAGGAATTCGGCTGGCCTTCGGGAATATGGTCATCGCCTTCCCAAGGGCGGTTGGAGGACGCCTTGCGGCCGGCATGGGCGATCTGGATCCCCGGCACCGAGCCGGCCTCGCGGATCGCCTCGACCACGGGGCGCATCGCCTCGGCCTGCGCGTCATTCCACAGGCCGAGATCGCCCCAGGTGATGCGGCCTTCCGGCGCGACAGCGGTCGCCTCGACGACGACAAGGCCGGCGCCGCCCCGGGCCAGCGTGGCGTAATGGACCCTGTGCCAGTCATTCACCGCGCCCTCTTCGGCCATGTACTGGCACATGGGGGAGACGGCGATGCGGTTGCGGAGGGTTACCGATTTTAACGTGTAGGGGTCGAACAGGCGAGGCATAGTCACTCCAGGTTAACTGAGCCTGATTAGGTTGGTACGATTCAACGCAAAGAAAGAGGCCGCTTTTTTGAAAAAAGCGGATTGTGTCTGCTTCTGGGGCGTCGACCAAGCCCTCCGGAAGACGAAGTTGGGCGCAAGACAGCCATGGGGGTGGTTGGGGTGGGCCGATAGCGGGTGGACCGCAGCTTGCGCGTCGTGCCGATATATTTCAAAACGGCGCTTGGTGAACCATCAGTAGAGAGCGGGATATGGCGGGTCGGTTAACGGGCAAAACGGCGATCATCACCGGGGGGGCAGGGGGCTGCGGTGCGGCGGCAGCACGGTTATTTGTGCAGGAGGGCGCGACACTCGGCATCATTGACCGGGATGTAGAACGGGGCCAGGCGCTTGCCGCTTCGCTGGGCGCTACATTCGCGCCCGCCGACGTAGCCGACAGCGCGCAGGTTGATGCCGCCGTGGCGCAGCTGACCGCCGTGAACGGCCCCGCCAATGTGTTGTTCAACCATGCTGGCACCATCATCATCAAACCGTTTTTAGAGTGCACCGAGGCCGAATGGGACTGGCTAATGGCGGTGAATGTGAAGAGTATGTTCCTTGTCACAAAAGCGGTCTTGCCGGGGATGATCGCGGCCGGTGGTGGTTCGATCGTTTGCACCGCGTCAATTTCCGCCAGCGCCGCCACGCCGATGGAGGTGGCGTATAATACCTCAAAAGCTGCGTGTTTGATGTTCGCGCGCAGCATCGCGGTGGAATTTCGTGACCGAGGAATACGCTGCAATGCCGTCTCGCCTGGGTTCATTGCCACACCACATGGCTTGAATGAGGTGAAGCAACTCCAGGCTTTGGGAATCGACGCCTCGCCTGAAGCGATCGCAGCTCAGCAAGGTCGGATGTGTACACCTGAAGAAGTGGCGCAGGCCGCGTTATTCCTGGCGAGCCAGGAGAGTTCATTTGTGAGCGGCACGGAATTGATGGTCGATAACTGCTTCACGGCGGTATAGGTCGAGCCGCGGCCCGGTTGGCAACGCGGCCATGTCGGTTTCATCCTTGAGGTCAACCCGAGAGAGCTTGTTCTGGCGCGCCTCGGTCAGCAGGTAGAGGAGCCCGTTGCGGCGAAGTTGCGCGGGCCCTCCTCAGTGACGTCGGTAAGTCGACATCCGCCCAGCGAGGCCGCGCGCCAGTGCCGCGTCCGTGGGCTCGGGCCCAAGCAGCCAAACGAAAATCGCCGACGGTGCTGACCCGGCGCAAACGCGTTGGCGGCGTGTTAGTCAATGATGAGCCGCCCGAGCGTGCGGGCTCGCCTGGCGAGTCCGTCTTCAAATCCGGGAAGCGGTAGCCCCGCCCCCCGATGTTGTTTGGTCTCCTGGTTAAGCAGCTTCTCGTTCGGGCGTGGGAGCTTCGGTGGATTCGGTGACGTCGCTGAG
Organism: uncultured Pseudomonadota bacterium; assembly: GCA_963737355.1. Lineage (GTDB taxonomy): Bacteria > Pseudomonadota > Alphaproteobacteria > Acetobacterales > Acetobacteraceae > Acidocella. Next base: position 14,586 of record CAVTSC010000005.1, read on the forward strand.
AGCGAGCACTTTGCGCCGTTTTTCGGTCATGAGGAAATACGCATAACCGATCGCGAGCATCGCGGCGAAGATCACGAAGATCACGAAGTTGAAGTAGATCATCGCGATCATCGCGACCACCGCCGCAAAAAGCGCGAACGCCGGGAAAAACGGGTAGAATGGCGCGCGGAACGGCCGGTTCATGCCGGGTTCGGAGAGGCGCAGCTTGAACAGGCTGGCCATGCTGATGATGTACATCAATAAGGCGCCGAACACCGACATGGTGACGATGTTGGCGGTCAAAGACTGGCCACCGATCACGATCAACTGGTCGCTGAAAACTGCGAGGATGCCGATCACACCGCCGGCGATGATCGCAATATACGGCGTCTTGAAGCGTGGGTGCACCTTGGCCAGCACCGGCGGCAGATACCCGGCCCGCGCCAGCGCAAAAATCTGGCGGGAATAGCCGATGATAATGCCATGGAACGACGCGATGAGGCCGAACAGGCCGAGCACGACGAGCATGTGCAGCCAGCCGCTCTTGGCGCCGACGATGAATTTCATCGCCTGCGGCAGCGGATCATTGATGTTCGAAAGTTTCGTCCAGTCGCCCGACGCGCCAGCAAACAGCATCACGCCGATGGCGAGAACGAGCAGCGTCAGAATGCCGGTGATATAGGCGATCGGGATCGAGCGTTTCGGATTCTTGCGCCTCCTCCGCGGCCATGGCGACGCCCTCGATGGCGAGGAAGAACCAGATGGCGAAGGGAATCGCCGCGAATATGCCGGCGAGGGCCGCCGGAGTGAAATGATTCTGCCCCGACCAGCCGCCCTTGACGAAATTGGCCATCGAGAACCCGGGGCTGACGACGCCCATGAAGACCAGCAATTCGAAAATCGCCAGGACCGTGATGATGAGCTCGAAGGTCGCCGCGATTTCGACGCCGACGATGTTCAGCGCCATGAAGATGACGTAGGCGCCCACGGCTGCAAACTTCGGGTCGAGCGTTGGGAACTGCACATTGAGATAGGCGCCGATGGCAAGCGCGACGGCCGGGGGTGCGAAGACGAATTCAACCAGGGTCGCGACGCCGGCGAAATAGCCGCCTGTCGGACCAAAGGCGCGGCGGGCGTAGGCGAACGGGCCGCCGGCGCGCGGGATGGAGGTTGTGAGCTCGGTGAAGCTGAAAATGAATGTCGTGTACATCGCGGCGATAAACAGCGCCGCGATCGTGAAGCCCAGCGTGCCCGCGCTGGCCCAACCGTAACTCCACCCGAAATACTCGCCGGATATGACGAGTCCGACGGCGATCCCCCATAATTGTACCGTCGTCAAACTCTTCTTCAGCTCGAGGTGGGGGCCGGCACCGACGTGACGCTTGTGCTCCTTTTTGGCCCCGATGTGAATCCCGCGTTGCTCAGGCATACTACTTCCTTCTTAAATGTGGCGTCGGCACTAGGACTCCATCTGGCTCCTGAGGCATCCGCCGTTCGGGGTCAACTGAGCAATTCCCGTGCCAAGACCAAATGCGAGTGCATCAGCCAATGAGGCACCACGCCATTGGTGCCCGTTATTCATGCGTGATTGCAGGTTGATCGTGATGACTTTTTTTTGACCGTGTTGGCGACCAGACGGGCAAGAAAGCAAGGCGCATCCAGCAGCAGCGCCTTGCCAAGACCGATGGGGTTGTCCCTGTTCCCGGCCTGACCGGTATAGCCATCGCTTAACATCGCGCCCTCAACCTCCTGAAGCTGATCTCGTCATCAAGTCTTGAGCGCGCTGGAGATCCAGCATCGTGAGAGCAACCATTAACTGGACATTCCACATTTTTTGTTGCGTAATTGAAGTAAATCGTCCATGCTGGCTGTCTGACGGTCCTCTACCCGAGGAATGTGGGGACTCTCGACATTCCTATAGGCCAGGGCGGAGCGGTCTCGGTTACCAGCGACAGAGATGATCCCGGCCCGACTTCGCTCACCGATCTGCTGTGATCGCCCGAAACCGGCCATTCCAGGAAGCGCCCAGCATGAACCTCAATACCATCACCGCGGTCCACCATCCTTCATCGCCAGGCGAGATCGAGCACTGGAACGCCGGCCATGCGTGGCTCGCCGGCGGAACTTGGTTGTTCTCGGAGCCGCAACTCGCCACTGACACGTTGATCGACTTGGCAGGCTTCGACTGGCCGACGCTCACAGTTTCTCCAGCCGGGCTCGACATCAGCGCGACGTCCCGGGTCGCCGAACTCGACAGTTCGTCGCACCATCGGAATGGATTGCGGCCCCATTGCTACGCGCGTGCTGCAATGCCTTTCTTGCATCCTTCAAGATCTGGAATGCTGCGACCGTCGGCGGAAATATCTGCATGTCGCTGCCGGCCGGCGCGATGATCTCGCTGACAGTCGCTCTGGAGGCGACCTATACGCTATGGCCGCGCGGCGCGGCTCCGCGGGAGGTGCCCGGAATTGATTCGTCACCGGGAACCATACCAATGTTCTGCAGCCAGGGGAGTTGCTGCGCAGCATCCACATGCCCGCGGCGGCGTTGTCGAAGCGTTTCGCGCTACGTCGCGCATCGCTCACCCATCTTGGCCGCTCCGCCGCACTTGTCATCGGAACGCAGACCGAGGAAGACGACGATCTTCTGCTCACGATCACTGCGGCGACGCCGCGGCCAGTCCAGCTTCGGTTCGCGCAGCCGCCCATCGGCCGACGAACTGCGCGCACGCGATCGATGTCAGCATCCCCGTCGACGGATATTTCGACGACGTGCATGGCAGCGCCGCCTACAAGCGCCACCTGACATATCATTTCGCCGAGCAGATCCGCGCCGAGTTGGCGTTGCCAGGAGCGCGGCCATGAACAAGATCGAGATCGCGTCTCCGGCGGACCATGCCGCCGGCACACTCAGCTTCAGCATCAACGGCGCCAGTTCGCTGCTACGCCCGAGCCGGGCCAGTGCCTGCGCACCTTCCTGCGCGAGCTCGGCTGTGTTCGGCGTGAAAAAAGGGTGCGACGCCGGCGATTGCGGCGCCTGCACGGTCTGGCTCGACGGCAAGCCCGTGCATAGTTGCCTCGATCCCGGCATTCCGCGCCGAGGGCCGCGAGGTCACCACGATCCAGGGCCTGGCGGCCGAACGGCAAGCTGCACCCGATGCAGCAAGCGTTCCTCGATGCGCAGGCGTTCCAGTGCGGCTTCTGCGCCGCCGGCATGATCATGACGTCGGCGAGCCTCGACGACGAGCAGCGGGCGGACCTGCCGTCACGCCTCAAGGGCAATCTCTGCCGCTGCACCGGCTATCGCTCGATCGACGACGCGATGCACGGCGTCGCCATCGTCGAGGCGGACTGGCCGGGCAGGCCTGCGGGGCCAGCCTGGCCAATCCGTTCGGCGAGGCCATCGTCACCGGCGACGCCGTTACACGATGGATGTCGCGATGCGAGGGGATGCTGCACCTGAAGGTGCTGCGCTCGCCGCACGCCCATGCGCGGATCACTGCCATCGCAGCGCGACAAGGCGCTCGCCGTGCCGGGCGTCGTCGCCGTCTTTACCTGGGAGGACGTGCCGCGGCGCCTCTTCAGCACGGCGACGCATGAGGATCACCTGCGTCGATCCCGACGACACCTACATGCTCGACAACGTCGTGCGCTTCGTCGGCCAGCGGGTCGCCGCCGTGGTCGCCGAAACCGAGGCCGCCGCGGAAGAGGGCTGCCGGCTGCTCGATGTCGAATACGAGATCCTGCCGGCCGTGTTCGACCCCGAGGCGGCCATGCGAGCCGGGCGCGCCGCAGTCATGCACGACAAGGGGCCTGCAGCGCACGGGCAACGTCTATGTCGAACATCCAGGGCGAGGTCGGCAACGTCGCCGGCGGCTTCGCCGAGGCCGACGTCGATGCACGAGAAGACCTATTCCACGCTCGCGGGTGCAGCACGCGCATCTGGAAACGCACGGCTCGATCGCCTGGACCGGCGAGGACGGGCGCGATCCATGTCCGCACCAGCACCCAGGCGCCATTCATCACGACAGCTGAAGCTCTGCCTATCTTTTCGGGCTGCAGCGCTGACGACGCTTCACGTGTTCACCGAACGGGTGGGCGGCGGTTTCGGCGGCAAGCAGGAGATGCTCTCCGAGGATCTCTGCGTGCTTGCCACGCTGAAACCGGGCGGCCGGTGAAATGGGAGTTCACGCGCGAGGAGCAGTTCATCGGCGCCAGCACCCGCCACCCGATGACGACGCGGTCAAGCTTGGCGCGCAAGCGGGATGGCACGCTCACGGCGCATCGAGATCCACGTCGTGTCCAACACCGGCGCCTATGGCGGCCACGGCGGTGAAACGCTCGCGGCGTCGCTCGGCAGCCCGATGGCCGTCTATCGCTGCCCCAACAAGAAGGCCGACGGGCTACGCGGTCTACACCAATATGGTGCCGGCCGGCGGGTTCCGCGGCTATGGCGCGTCGCAGACGACCTTCGCCATCGAATGCGCCATCGACGAGCTCGGCCAGCAGCTCGGGCATCGACCCTTCGCGATCCGGCGGCTGAACATGATCGGCCCTCGCGACTGGATCGAGTCGGTGTGGGACGACGCCGCCGATGTCGGGTTCGGCAGTTATGGCCTCGACCAATGCATGGATCTGCGTCGAGGCGGCGCTGGCCGAAGGGCGGCGGCTTGCCGAAGCCCTGCCGGCGACGGATTGGGCGGAGGGCACCGGCGTTGCGCTGGCGATGCTCGATTGCGGGCCGCCGACCGAGCATCGGTCGGGCGCGCACATGAGGCTGCTGGCGGACGGCAGCTACCATCTCGCCGTGGGATCGACCGAGATGGGCAACGGCTCCGTCACCTCGCACCGGCAGATCGCCGCCGCGGTGCTCTGGCGCGCGGGCCGATGGCGATCGAGATCATCAATGCCGATACCGATCTCACGCCCTACGACACGGGCACCTTCGCCAGCACGGGGACGGTGGTCGCGGGTCAGGCGGTGGCGCTCGCGGCGGCCGCCCTGCGCGACAATATCCTGGGCTTTGCCGCCCGCCATACCGGCAGCCGCTGCCGGATAGCTGGCAGCTCGAAGAGGATGCGGTGTCGTGCGGTACGCGACGATTCCGCTTGACCGAGCTGCATGCCGCCGGGCGCGCGAGCGGCCACCGGTTCGAAGCCAAGCGCAAGGCCTATCTGTCGCCGCGCACGACGGCCTTCAACGTCCAGGGTTTTCGTCTCGCGGTCAATCGCGTGACCGGCGGAGATCCGCATCCTGCACAGCGTGCACGCGCGCCGATATCGGGCGGCTGATCAACCCGATGCAGTGCCGCGGGCAGATCGAGGGCGCCATCGCGATGGGCATCGGCTGGGCGCTGACCGAGCACATGGTGCACGACGCAGCCGGCGCGATGGTGAACGCGACGCTGCGCAACTACCGCATTCCCGACCTTCGCCGATATGCCGCCGTACCGAGATGTTATTCGCGGACACCATGACACGGATCGGGCCGCTGGGCGCTAAATCCCAGGGTGAATGCGCCATCAACCCGGTCGCGCCCGCGATCGCCAATGCCGTTGCCGACGCGACCGGCGTCCGCTTCGCGCATCTGCCATTCACGCCGGACCGCATTTTCGCGGAGCTCTGAGATTGGACGTAAGCGACAGATGCCAGATCCTGGCGGTCCAGTCACCGTCGTCACCCAGACGCGGGTGCGCGAGGGCATGGCCGAGGAATTCGCCCGCTGGCAAAGCAGGAAACCTGGCGGTCGCGGAATTTCCCGGCTTCCTGGAGCAGACGGTTATGCCGCCCAGCCCGCCTGTGCAGGTGGACTGGGTGATCTTGCAGCGTTTCGCCAGCGCGGACGCCGCATCCGCTGGCTTCGCTCCGAACGGCGGACCCGGCTTTTGGACAGTGCCCAGCCGATGCTGGTCGGGCGGGACGATATGCATCTGGTGCGGGACGACTGCCGCGGGCGTACGGCCCGTCGCCCGTCTCGGCCGTGATCTCGACCCGCGTCAAGCCTGGCCAGGAGGCGGGCTACCGCGCGTGGGAGCAGCGGATCGCGGCCGCGCAGGCCGGGTTCGCGGGCTCCAGGGCTATCGGTTCGAGCCGCCCATTCCGGGCGTGCAGGATGATTGGCTGGCGATCCTGCGCTTCGACACCGACCGCGACCTGCAGGCCTGGCTGGATTCGCCAGAACGGCGGAAGCTGATCGAGGAGGCGGAGCCGTTCATGGAGGAGTTTCACGCACGTGTCGTGCGGACCGGCTTTGACCAATGGTTCCCCGCGGAGGGTGACCGGGCCACGGCGCCGGCGGCCTGGAAGCAGAACATGCTGGTCCTGCTGATGCTCTATCCGGTGGTGTTCCTGTTCGGGCTCTGGGTGCAGACCCCGATTCTGATGGGAAAGGCTGGGCTGCCATTCTGGCTCGCTTTGTTCATCGGCAATATCGTCAGCGTGCTACTGCTCAACTGGCTGGTGCCTTGGACAAGCCGCGGTTTCGGCTGGTGGCTCGCGCCGTCGCGTAATGGGGGAAGAACTAACATCGTGGGAGCAATACTGGTCATCTCCCTCTACGCCGCATGCCTCCTCGTTTTTTCGAGGCTCTGATGGTCAGGAGACCGCCTGGGACAATCCGAAGGTGATACAGTTATAGCTTTATGACGCTTGGTCATTCCGTTGTTAAATCGACAAGATTTGCTGGGGAGGCTGGTTTTGCGCAAGGACAATCAATGGGTGCGGCGCACGAGCCTGGTGCTGGCGCTCAGTCTCATGCTCGCCGCTCCAGCCTTTTCGCAGGAGGCGCCGGATTGGGTTACCGGTTTGCCACGCCAGGCCGTCCATGTGTCGTCCTGGCCGGGCGGGAAGAAGGTCGCGGTCTGCTTCGTCCTGTATGTTGAGGTCTGGGGCCACGGCCATGGACCCAATTTCCGTACCGACATGGTCGGGCGCGAACCGGATGTGGTGGATGAGGGCTTCCGCCAATATGCGATCACTTGGGGTGTGCCGCGCGTCGGCCAACTCTTCCATGATGAAGGCGTACCGCTGAGCATTGCGCTCAACGCACAATTTCCGGCTCAGTACCCAGACATCTGGAAGCGCTTCCGCGCGTTCGTGCCGGAGGCGCCTATCATCGCGCATGGGCTAAACAACTCCACCGAGCTACTGCCGCTTGGCCGCGGGATCCTGGCGCAGGAGGCCTACATTCGACGCACGCTCGCCATGATCGCGCGGGAGACAGGCGACCGATCGACCGGCTGGTCGAGCCCGAGCGTTTATCCCAACGGTGACACCTTCACCGCGACGGCTGCCGCCGGTATCACCTACACTCTGGATGGCATGGACTCCGACACGCTCTCGCGTCTCACAACACCCGCCGGTCCACTACTGCTGATCCCCTATCCCGCAGTGACCGTAGACATGGGCCAGTATCTCGCGCGCAATAAGGATCCGGAGGAGATCGCGCATTTCTGGATTGATTACGTGACTGAACTTGCCCGCGAGGCAGCCGCGGATCCCGCAGAGGAGGCGAGCGTGGTTGCGATCGGACTGCATCCCTTCGTGGTCGGAACGCCTGCCGGCGCCGCCGCGTTGCGGCACGTGATCGAGACGCTCAAGCAGCAGAACCTGGTCTGGATCACCGACACGCAGGCCGTCGCACATGTGGCCGCGTCCATACGCCCCCGTAGTCGGGCGATGCGACGCGGTCGCCTCGAAGGATGGGGCGTGGTGACCCAACGCGGTTTTTAAATCTGGATAACGGGACCGGGGCCGAAGAAGTTTTACCGAAGCGGTCCCTCTTTTGGTGATCTATGCACCGACCAGGCTAGATCAGAATTGATTGTGTTATGGTTTTAACTTAGGTATATGTCACTCGCCAATCCGACCTCAGGAGGCATCGCGTGCAAGGAATTTTCGCACCATCCGTAAAGCGATTCTGCTCGGGCGCATTGTCGGCGGCCTTGTTGTTGGCGAGCCTGCGGTACCGGGCGCGCTGCCGAGCTTCCGTCGTACTTGGCGCCCATCAGCGGACAGACCGCTTCGACGCCGGCCGAAACGGCGACCAACAACGTGCTTGCGCTCGATACGGCGATGTTCGAGCTTTATGGCAACTCCGGGCACATCTTCCAGAACAATATTCTCGCTCAGCACCCGGTGATTCTTGGACTGTTCTCGGGTGCTGGTGGTCGCTTCATCCTTTATCGGCCAGGCATGGCGCCGCTCGAGGCACCACCGGTGCCGGTCGTCTATCAGCTCCTGAAGTCCATCGGCCACAGCACGATGGCGCTGAGCGAGATCGTCACGCCATATCTCGATAATCCGGCCAACCAGGCCTGGCGCGGCCCGCTGCTCGCCTATCGCGTTCAAATGCGATCTGCGCTCGACGGCCTCGATGCGACCGACATGCCGAAGGAATGGCTGGCGACAAACCGTACCATCCTCCAGAACAACATCGCCTTCATGGATGCTTGCGCGAGCAAGGGCGTCATATCCATGGCCGACCTACAGGCCTTTGCCAAGCAGCAGGCCCCGTTCCTGAAGGAGGACGTCGCCTGGGCGGCCGAGACGCAGGTGGCTCATTGGATGGGGGTCATCGCCGAATGGAAGAAGATGCTGGGGAGCGCGTGGAACAGTACTTATGCGGCCAGCAACACCATCTACGTGGCCAGACAGAACAACGTCCTGTTCAGTGTGCTCGCGCAGTTTTTCGGCCCCGATACCATCAACTCCCGCCTGATTCTGATCGAGACGATCTCCTTCACGACGACCCCAAACGAGATGCTGGATGCTTTGACCCGGATTATAGCCGACCGCTCGGTCGGAGCGCTCTTCTTCGGCAATTACTACCTTATGGATTACGAGTTGATGGGTGGTTACGCGCGTGAAGCGATCGCCGACGAGGACAAGAAGCTCGGTATGGCGCCATTCTTGCCGCCAGCGGTGCCGTTCGGATCGCATCAATGGCCGACCTTGGTGACCCCTGGGCAGGGGCCGACCTCGCTCGCCGATCTGCCGCAATAAAGGGCCAGCTTCCTCGGAGATAATCGGGCCCACGGCACACGGCTATTTGCTTTTCAAGGAAGCGTGACAACGAATTCTAAGGTGCCGGCCAGGTTCTGGCGCGCGGCACCCTGCTCGATGGCTTCGTCGACCGGCTCGACCGTGAACTCGACATGCCAACCGTTTCCTTCCAGATCTGCAGACCAGCAGCTCTCCTGAGATTGAGGAAGCAGCCGAGGAAGCACGTCGGCATTGGGTGGATAGCAATATGAAACTCGACCTGCTTGCGGTTATCAAGCACCTTTCGAAAAATCCTGAACGTATTTCAACGAATCGAAGACGAAAGTAATTCGTTGACAATGATTAATGTTTAATCATATTTATTTGCAAATCTAGATTCGATTTTTCGAAGAGCCTTACACATGGTCAATTTGGAAAGGTGCGCAAAATGCACATTGACGGATTCTATCGTTTTTACCAACATTTCCGGCAGAGATGTGCGGTTTTTCGTTAAAAATTCTCAAGATGTAGTTCAATCTCACCACGCTCGCGGGGAGTTTTACTAGTCAGAAGAATTAATATCATCGCTGAATTCTTTCCCCGTGGCGGAGTTTTTGTTGATATCGGAGCCAATGTTGCAAACCATACAATTTATGTGTGCAAATTCCTTCGTCCCACGCAAGTTGTTCTATTCGAGCCAATCCGGAGGCAATTTCTCTCCTTCGTGCCAATATATCCCTCAATGATATAACGCATGTTGTCGATTGCTCGTATCTTGGCGTCGGACCCTCAGATACGCCGGGCAGAGCATCTCCGTCGGTACCTCAGAATAACCTTGGTGCAACGCGCATGATTTACAGTGACGATGCCAATGCACTTCGTCTCGTTCGTGGAGACGACATATTACAACTTCGCCCCGTTCATTTCGTAAAAATGGACGTCGAGGGAATGGAGGTGCGTGTTCTTCAAGGTCTGTCCGAAACAATCGCCCGGTGGCGACCGGTGATGTTCATTGAAGTTGACCAAAACAATACCGTAGATTTTGAGGGCTGGGTACAACGTAACGACTACGTTGCTGTACGCAGATTCCGTCGCTATCCTGAAAATGAAAATTATGTGATCGTTCCGGTAGAGCGTGCAATAAGGTAACGCAATGCCCTACCAATCGTCAGCTCTGCTCGAACGACATCCATAATTAAATCACCGTCGGCGCGATGGTCTTCCGCCCCGGTCAAGCGCTCTTTGAGATGCCTGGACGAGCGGTTCAATATCCAACCCTACAAACAATCTTCCCTTGTCCGCCGCAGCTCGCCGCTGCGGCATGACAGTTTACGCGTCACGCCATGCGCAACGGTATATCTCGGCTTATTCTGCGAGATATCGCGTT
>CAVTSC010000006.1:0-156488 GCA_963737355.1 uncultured Pseudomonadota bacterium
AAAATGATGAGACGGTTCGGCTGTCGACATAAATTAATTTGATATTAAAATAAACTTTTAACTTTTTGATCAACCAATGCACGCTACGAGACGCGGTTACCAAAGCCTCCGCAGAGTACGCTTATTTTGGCATTTTATGGCTTTGACATAGCGTCTCGTAATTTGCGAGGGATTCCGCCGATCAAATCATGGTATCTACTCCGGCGTCGACTTCTTCCAAGACAGGAGACTCGCATGACCGCTCCCGGTCCCTATAAAACACATATTGGCCAGCACGCTTTGCATCCAGAAACCCAGATGCTCAATTACGGCTACGACCCGGAATTGTCGGAAGGCGCGGTTAAACCACCGGTATTTCTGACCTCCACCTTCGTCTTCAAAACGGCGGAAGACGGGCGCGATTTCTTCGATTTCGTGTCCGGCCGGCGGGAGCCCCCGGCGGGTACGCAAGCCGGGCTGGTCTATTCGCGCTTCAACCAGCCGAATAGTGAAATCGTCGAGGACCGCCTTGCCGTCTATGAGCGCACGGAGAGCGGCGTGTTGTTCTCCTCCGGCATGTCGGCAATTGCCACCACGCTCCTCGCCTTCGTGCGGCCCGGCGATGTCATCCTGCACTCCCAGCCGCTCTACGGCGGGACGGAAACGCTGTTGTCGAAGACCTTCCGGAACATCGGCGTGGCCGCAACGGGCTTTGCCGACGGTGTGGATGAAGCCTCCGTTCATGGGGCTGCGGACGAAGCGGTGGCAAAAGGCCGGGTCTCGGTGATCCTGATCGAAACGCCGGCCAATCCGACCAATGGCCTGGTCGATATCGCCATGATCCGCCGCATCGCCGGTGCCATTCATGCCAAGCAAGGGCATTTGCCGATCATTGCCTGCGACAACACATTGCTGGGCCCGGTCTTCCAGCGCCCGATCGCACATGGCGCCGATATTTCACTCTATTCGCTAACAAAATATGTCGGCGGCCATTCCGACCTGATCGCCGGCGCGGCACTTGGACCGAAAGCTTTAATGCAACAGGTCAAGTCGCTCCGCAGCGCCATTGGCACACAGCTCGATCCCCATTCATGCTGGATGCTGGGGCGGTCGCTGGAGACGCTCAACATCCGCATGGAAAAAGCAAATGCCAATGCGCTGGCCGTGGCGGACTTCCTGCACAACCATCCAAAGGTGGCGAAAATCCATTATTTGCCCTACCATGCTCCATCCTCACCATCCGGCCGCGTTTTCTCGGCGCAGTGCTCCGGCGCCGGCTCGACCTTTTCGTTCGATATTCGCGGTGGCCAAGCCGCTTCCTTCAAATTTCTCAACGCGCTACAAATCCTGAAATTGGCGGTCAGCCTCGGAGGCACGGAATCTCTGGCCAGCCATCCAGCAACGATGACCCATTCCGGCGTACCGGCGGATGTGCGGCAGCGCATCGGCGTTCTGGAGTCGACGATTCGGCTCTCGATCGGCATCGAGCATCCCGACGATCTCATCGCGGATCTGGAGCAAGCACTGGCCGCCGCCTGACCTACCTATGTCACCAAAGACGGCATCGTGCAGAACTATGTATTATCGTATGGCAAAGGAATTTTACCGATGCTTAAAACATCGCTGCTGCAGAAGGCTTTTTTGACTAGCCTGCTCTGCCTATCGATCATCGCCGGTCGTGCCCAGGCCAATGTCGTCGTTTCCTCGAAAATCGACACCGAGGGCAGCATCCTCAGCAATATCATCATAGATGTCCTCAACGCCCATGGCGTAAAAACCGATAACCGGCTCCAGCTCGGCGGCACGCAGATTCTGCGCAAGGCCATCATCGCTGGCGAAATCGACATCTATCCCGAATATACCGGTAACGCCGCGTTCTTCTTCAACAAGGCGAGCGATCCGGCATGGAAAAACGCTGCCGAGGCTTACGCAGAGGCGAAATCTCTCGATTATGCCGCGAATAAAATCGTCTGGCTGACGCCCGCGCCGGCCAACAACACCTGGGGGCTCGCCATCCGACAGGATGTGGCGCAGGCGAACCACCTGCAAACCTTGTCAGATTTCGGCAGATACAGCGCCGGCGGGGGCATCGTGAAACTTGCCGCTTCATCCGAGTTCGTGAACGCCTCGGCGGCTCTGCCAGCTTTTGAAGCCACCTATGGCTTCACCCTCCGGCCGGCCCAACTGGTAATATTGTCCGGCGGCGACACTGCCGCCACCATTGCCGCCGCGGCGCAGCAGACCGATGGCGTGAATACCGCCATGGTCTATGGCACCGATGGCGGCATTGTTGCGTCGGGCCTCGTGGTGCTGACCGATGATCGTCATGTCCAGCCGGTCTACCAACCCACCGCGATCATTCGCGCCAGCGTGCTGGCGCAGCACCCACAGATCGCGGCCTGGCTCAAGCCGGTCTTCCTCTCGCTCACCCTCAGCACGTTGCAGATGCTCAATGGCAAGGTGGAGGTCGATGGCGCGCCGGCCGAGGCGGTGGCGGCGGATTATCTGAAGTCTAAAGGCTTTGTGACGTAAGCGCCCAGGGAGGGGATTCCGGCGAATGGGACAGCGGTTCGACAGGTTGGGCGGCGTGATCGCCCTGTTGCTGGCCATTGCGCTTGTCTCACCCTTTGTCACCTATCGCGTGAACCGTATCGCGGCCGGCACCGCCAAGCCGCTTTTCGCGCTGGGCGGCACCTCCGGCTGGCTGCTGCTCGGGCTAGGTGCGGTGCTGCTTCTCACCATCGGCATGGCCGTTCTGCGCACCACCTCCTGGCTGCGCCTGGGCGTGGCTGTGGCGGCGCTGGCCGCCTTGGGCGTTGCGCTGGGGGTAGCTGCCACGCATCTCTCCGCCACCGGCAGCCCTTATGCCCGCATCGCTCCGGCCTCCGGCTTTTGGCTCGCTTTGTTCGCGCTCCTCCTCCTCTTTGCCGATGCCGCAGTGCGCCTGCACCTCTCGCCCTGGACCCGGCTCACCGGGGTCGCGCTGGGGGCCGGCGCGCTGGCGCTTTTTCTTAGCTCGGGCATCTGGCGTGATCTTTCCGTGCTGAAGGAATATGCTAGCCGCTCGGGCGATTTCTGGCACGAGGGGGCCGTGCACCTGGAACTGGCCCTGGGCTCGCTCGCTGCGGCGATTCTGGCCGGGCTGCCGCTCGGTATCCTGGTCGCGCGGATCAAGCTGCTGCGCGGGCCGGTCCTGGGCGTGCTGAACGCGGTGCAGACCATTCCCTCAATCGCGTTGTTTGGCATGCTCATCGCCCCGCTTGCCTGGCTTGCTGCGCACATCCCGGCCCTGGGTACGTTGGGCATTGAGGGGATCGGCATCGCGCCTGCGTTTATCGCACTGTTTTTCTATTCATTGTTGCCGATGGCGGCCAATACCTTCACCGGCATCACCCAGGTGCCGGGCAATGTGGTGGATGCGGGGCGTGGCATGGGGCTGAGCAGTCGCCAAATTCTTTGGCAGATCGAACTGCCATTGGCACTGCCGGTGATCCTCACGGGTATCCGCATCGTGCTGGTGCAGAATATCGGGCTGGCAACGATCGCCGCCCTGATCGGTGGCGGCGGCTTTGGGGAGTTTGTCTTTCAGGGCATCGGCCAGACCGCTTCTGACCTCATTCTCCTCGGCGCCATCCCCACGGTTATCCTGGCCTTGGGTGCCGCGGTCGTGATGGACGCGCTGATCGCGCTTTCGACCCGGAGCAGCGCATGATCGAGTTTGATCACTTGAGCAAGCGTTACGGCACCCTCAGCGCGGTGGAGAACGTCACCTTCACCGTCCCCGCGCACAGCATCACCGCGATTGTCGGGACCTCGGGCTCGGGCAAATCCACCTTGCTGTGTATGGTCAATCGGCTGATCGAGCCGAGTGCCGGCATGGTGCGCATCGATGGCCGCAACATCGCCGATACCCCGCCCGTCGCGTTGCGGCGGCAGATCGGCTACGTCATCCAGAATCACGGCCTGTTCCCGCATCGCACCGTGGCGGAGAATATCGCCACGGTGCCAAAACTGCTCAACTGGCCGCGCCCACGCATCGCCGCGCGCGTTGCAGAATTGCTCGCTTTGTTCCAGCTTGATACTGGGGATCTGCCAAACCGCTATCCCCATGCGCTCTCCGGCGGGCAGCAACAGCGCGTGGGGGTGGCGCGCGCGCTCGCCGCGGCACCTGACATCCTGCTCATGGACGAGCCTTTCGGCGCGCTGGACCCAATCATCCGCGCCAAGGCGCAGGAGGATTTGAAAACCCTCCAGGCGCGTTTGGGCACCACCATCCTTTTGGTGACGCACGATATGAAAGAGGCGCTCTATCTCAGCCAACAGATCGCGGTGATGGATCAGGGCAAGGTGCTGCAACACGGCACGCCGGCGGAGTTGCTGATCCACCCGGCCACGCCCTTCGTCGAAGCCCTCATTGGTGCCGCGGATAAAGCATTCCATCTGCTATCGCTCACCTTGTTGAGTGCGGCGGTAGAGCCCGGCACGGCGGAAGGGCCGCCGCTCAATGCGGCCGTCTCGCTGCGCGAGGCGCTCGCCGCCCTGCTCTGGTCGCGCCACACCGCGCTGCCGGTGATTGACGCTCAAGGTCAAACGATCGGCCGCATTTCCCTTGAGCGCGTGCTGCACCTCGCAGCCCGGCCCACATGACCCGTGGATTGGCCATCTGCGCGCGCCTCGCCATATTGGCAGTGCTGCTGGGCTTTCTGCTCCGGCCGCAGGCTTTTGCCCCACTGCTGCAGCCCCTCACCCACAATGGCGCGCCGGCAATCTATACACAGAACAGCCTGCTCTGGCTGACCCTCTCGCATCTCGCCATCGTCGCCGCCTCTTCCCTCGCCGCCACCCTGTTCGCGGTCGGCTTTGCCATCCTGGTCACCCGGCCGTTCGGCGAGGCGTTCCTACCGCTCTCGCGCGCCATCGCCAATATCGGCCAGGCCTTTCCGCCGGTTGCGGTACTCGCGCTCGCCGTGCCGGTAGTTGGCTTCGGTGCCTTGCCCGCCTTGATGGCGCTTTTTCTCTATGGCCTGCTGCCGATTTTTGAGAACACCCTCACCGGGCTGACGACGCTGCCGCACCCCGTGATCGATGCCGCGGACGGTATGGGTATGAATGAAGCGCAGCGCCTGCTGCGCGTCGAACTCCCGCTGGCGCTGCCGCTGATCATCGCAGGCATCCGCCTCAGCGTCGTCATCGGCATTGCCACGGCGACGATCGGCTCAACCGTCGCCGCGCACACGCTGGGCGAAGTGATCATCGCCGGGCTGACTTCGGATAACCTCGCTTTCATCGTCCAGGGCGGTGTGCTCGTCAGCGTGCTGGCGGTGCTGACATTCGATCTGTTTTTGTTCCTGGAGCGCAAAGCGGGACGAAGGGGTTTGGAGCAACCGGAGGGGTGATTCTCTAAACGCCAAAGGAGGTCTCAGGGGAAAGCCCGATCGAAAGCGGGCCGGCGCTGCGCCAGCGTGGCGATGGGGGGGTAGCCCGCGCAAAGCATCGCCCGCATTGCACAACGCCCCTCGGGCACCCTATACACCAATTCGACAAACGCAATTATTCCGGTAAAAGGGGAATATAAAAATGCCTACACCACGCTGGAAAAACCGCCCAGAAGGCTCTACCTGGGGCGATTTCGGTCCCGATGATCAATGCGGTCGTCTCAACCTCCTGACCCCGGCAAAAATCCGCGAAGGCATTGCGGAAGTCAAGGAAGCCCGCGCCTTCTGCCTCAGCCTTCCGCTCGACTATCCAGGCGGCAATGCCCTCAACCCGCGCCGCTACCCACCAAAACTGCGCCCTACCTATCGTGGCGGCCTACCGAACATGAACTATCTGATGCAACGCGGCGATCCGCAGCTCACCGACGTAATGAACGACGACGCCGTGCTGCTGCATCTGCAATACTCCACGCAGTGGGACAGTCTCGCCCATGTCGGTCAGCTCTTCGACACGAACGGCGACGGCATCGCGGAACAGGTTTATTACAACGGTTTTCGCGCGCATGAGCACGTGGTCGGCCCGGTCCGCTATGAAGGCCAGGACGTCGAGCCCACCCATGTCGAGGAAACTGGCGCCTACCGCCTCGGCATCGAAACCATGGCGGAAACCTGCGTGCAGGGTCGCGGCGTCATGATCGACCTTGAAGCGCATCTCGGCCGCGATTTTGTGCGCGTCGGCTACGATACGATGATGCGCATCCTGGACGCCGACAAGGTTGAGGTGACGGAAGGCGATCTCGTCTGCCTGCGCACCGGCTTTGATCGCGTATTGCTGGAAATGGGCAAACACCCGACCGCACAGGGCCTCGACCGCTGCGCCGCCCTGGACGGGCGCGATGAAAAGCTGCTGCAATGGATCACCGACACCGGCCTCGCCGCGTTGATCTCCGACAATGCCGCCGTCGAGGCCCTGCCCCCAGGCGAATGCCATGACGATCATTGCTCAGCCTTGCCACTGCATGCGCATTGCTTGTTCCGGCTCGGCGTGCCGCTCGGTGAAATGTGGCTCCTCTCTGACCTCGCGGACTGGCTGCGCGCGCATCAACGCTCGCGCTTCTTCCTGACCGCACCGCCGCTGCGCCTGCCGGGCGCGATCGGCTCACCGGTCACGCCCGTCGCCACCGTCTAGCCGCCAATTGCCCAGGGAAACGTCAAAAAATGTCAAAACGCTGGACCAGAATGATCCCGATCATGATGGTGACCTACATGGTCGCCTTCATGGACCGTACGAATATCTCCTTCGCCATCCCCACGATGGCGAAGGATTTACACCTCACCTCCACCCAACTCGGCTTCGCCTCCGGCGTGCTTTTCCTGTTCTATGCCGCCTCACAGCCGCTGGGCGGAATGATCGCAGATCGCGGCTACGGCAAGCCGATGGTCGCCACCCTGATGATCCTCTGGGGATTATCCGAGGTCGGGCAGGGCTTTATCCAAACTCCGACGCAGTTGATCATCGTCCGCTGTCTGCTCGGTCTGTTTGAAGGCGGGCTCATGGTCACCTTCCTATTGATCGTCTGCAACTGGTTCACGGTGCGTGAGCGTGGCCGTGCCAACGGGCTCTGGTTCCTGTCCTTCCCCGTCGCAGCAATGGTCAGCGGGCCCATTGCGGGCTACATTCTGCACCTTTCCTCCTGGCGCGTCCTGTTCATCTCAGAAGGCGTGCTGCCGATCATCTGGTCGGTCGTCTGGATCTGGGGCGTCTCCGCCAAGCCAAGCGAAGCCAAATGGCTCACGGCCCGTGAACGTAGCGAACTTCAACAAAAATTGGACGCGGACAACCGGGAAAACGCAGCGCATCTGCACGAGGGCGCACCGCGCCTCTGGCAACAGATGTTCCGCACGCCAGTGCTGATCTACACGCTGGCCCTGTTCCTGTGGAATTTCAGCTTTGTCGGCTTCATCATCTGGCTGCCCAGCATCCTGCACCAGGATAAGAGCCTCAGCGCGGTCAACATCGGCTGGCTCGCCTCGTTGCCCTTCCTGGTCGCGGTCTTCGTCATGCTATTCCTCGCCTGGGGCTCGGACAGGTTTCACAGCCGCCGCATGTTCGCCGCGGTGCCGATCGCTCTGTCCGGCCTGGTCTTCGTCATCGCGGCACACAGCTATTCCACCAACAATCTGGCCACCAATCTCGGCTTGCTCATCGTCGCCGGCTCCATGCTCTACGGCGCGCAGCCGATGATCTACGCCATCCCGGGCGATCTGGTGCCCACGCGCGTCGTTGCCACCGTCATCGGCATCGCCAATGGCATTGGCGTCGTCGGGGATTTTCTCGGCCCCTACGTGCTCGGCTACGTGCGGCAGCGCGCGGGGGATTTCGCCGCCGGCATCTTCCTGCTGGGGGCGGCACTCATCGTCTCCGGGGTATTGCTGGTCTTCGTGCGCGACCGCGCAAACCCTGCTCACGTCCGGGTCACGCAAGAACGCCACCCTAGGCTCGCCTGACCGGATCTCGCGCGAAGCCATGCGCTAAAGTGCCGCCACGCCTAGGCATATGCGGCTCCGTTGAATTCGAAGGATTCAACAGAGCCGCATCACCTCAGGGTTGGATCTCCATAGGCGGGTCTTCGTGCAAAACTTCTACGTCATCATAATGCTTCACACGATAAAGGATCGTGGATGCCAGCCAACTGACCAGAAAAATACCGATGATCGCGAAGCCGATATATCCGAAATTATTGTTCAGCAGATCGATTTTATCCCAGAACCAACCCCCGAGATTCAATTCGCTATCCAGCAGCCCGAGCCCTTCAATACCGCCCACCACGAGTGCTACGAGGACGGAAACAATCGTAATCGTCAGGTTATAATACAGCTTGCGGATCGGCTTGACGAAAGCCCAGCCATACGCACCGAGCATCATGATGCCATCCGTCGTATCGATCAACGACATACCGGCCGCGAAGAGCAATGGAAACGCCATGATCGACCACAGTGACATGCCTTTCGCGGCCTCGGTGCCGGCAATCGCGAGCAGCGTCACCTCGGTTACCGTGTCAAACCCCAGCCCGAAGAGGAATCCCAGCGGCGCCATATGCCAGCTTTTGTTCACGAGCTGAAATGCCGGCCGGAACAACCGGGCGAGAACGCCGCGCTTGTTGAGGAGCATGTCGAAATCCTCCTCGACATAACGCCCGCCATTCCGGACATGCCGGAAGGTCCGATACACCGAGACCGTGATCAGCAAATTCATCAATGCGATCAGGAGCATAAAAAAGGTGGAAACGAGGGTCCCGACGATCCCGGCGTCGTTGTTGAAATTCGTGAACCGGCCGGACAGGCTCGATTCCGTCAAACCGATCACCACGACGCCGAGCACCAGCACCAGGGAATGACCGACCGAGAAAAAGAAACCGACGGCAATGGGCCGTTTGTTCTGTTGCATCAGCTTGCGCGTCACATTGTCGATCGCCGCGATATGATCGGCATCAACGGCATGGCGCAGGCCAAAAGTATAGGCGAGCAAGGCGGTTCCCAAGAACACCGGATGGTTGTGAAAAGCGATGAGCGCCCAAGCCCAGGCGATGACATTCGCGGCCAGCAAAAAAACATAGATGCCGACCACCTTGCCGCACACACCCGTGGTGCCTTCGTTGAAAATAGATTTGAATAAACCAAGCATTGACTTTGCCTTTCGTCGGCGTTTGTCTCCGCAAACCAGCTCAGCCCGGCACAGACTAAACCCATCGAGACACCCCGCCCGATGTGCATGCATCGACGCCCCTTCGATGGCAGGTCTCCTGGCTCACGGGTCCGTGCCGATCACCGCCTTCCCGGTTCCCCAGTGGCAGTTTGGCAATCAACTCACCGTCTACAGTTGCGGGGGCAGCCCCGGTATTGAATGTTTCCATCCGCACCGGGTTCCCTTTTCATCTCCTTGCGGAGAACCATCATTGCGACGGGTACCAGCCTCGCTTGATCCAGGTCAACCCAAAACCACTATGGCGGTTTTCCCAATGGTCCGGACAGTCAGTACGTACTCAGGAACTCCCCCCGCGGCGACAACCACGCAGCGCTTGCTGCCAGCGCCCCGAGAGGGCCCTCAGGGTATGGCGATAGAGGAGGAACTTACTGGCGGAGTCGAAGGCGGCGTAGAACTCGACGCTCCTGGCACGACTTGAACAGACGATGCCGCGGATCCGACAGAAGGCGTTCCCGTGGCCACCCCCTTATTGCTTGTCGCTTCGGGCGTTGCAGCCCCACCGAGCGTGGAGGAGGGTACCAGGGGCTTCGCAGCAGGAACGGCAGAAGCCGGACTCGGCGCCGACGGGACCGTGGGATCACTCGCCACGGTAACGGGGGCTGCCTGCACCGTTCCCGTTGCACCGGCGGCTAGCGGAAGCGGAGTAACTTGTATCGGAATGGTCGTGGAAACGTTCGGCGCGGCGGCAATTGGGGTCGCCTTGGTCGCCGCCGGCTTGCTTCCCCCGGTCGCCGATGCCGGCGCCTTCGCGGCGGGCGGCGCCGCCGCGATCTGCACGGTGTAGTCGGGCACAATCCGAGCCTGCTTGCCGTTGATCACCAGGACATGCAGCCCGACCGAAAGCGCCACTTTGCTCGTCTGGGTGACGGAAACCAACATTCCGCCGGTTTCTTGGACAATGTATTCCCACCCCTTTGCATCCGCGACCGCTTGCTCCGCCGCTGTGCCTCCAAGCCCCCCGAGCACGGCGCCCCCGACCGCGCCCAACGCAGTCGTTACTGGGTTGTCGCCCGACACCTGGGCCCCAGCGACGCCGCCAGCGGCGCCGCCGGCGGCCGCACCGATCGTACCATCCGCGCTTATCAGAACTGGCCGAACGCCAATAATCACCCCACGCTGCACCGTCGCCTCCTGCTGTGCGGCGGCGGCGGCATAGGTGTTGGGGGAGTAGCCCTCGCTACATCCGGCGAGGGAAAGCGGAAACAGGAGAAAGGGCAAAGCGAGGCGGCGCAAGGCGGGGTCCGTATTTTTGTGTCAGGATGGGGTTAGCATAGCCGTTGAGACAGTCGCTGTCACCACGCTGGGGCGCGGCTATCCGGGGTTCTCAATGCACCGTAATCAAGGGAAGTCCCGCTATCACTGCCGCTCCTTGAGGTTGGGTTGCGCGCTCGACGATCTCGCGCGGGAGCGCCGAGATAGACACTTCTCCAGCCAAGGTTAGACTAACGGGAAGAAATCTAATGTCGCGACAACAAAATCGATAAATACGCGAACCCGGTATGGCAGGTGGCTGCGTGTCGGAAACATAGCGTAAAGTGAAATCTCATCACAAGCATATGGCGCCAGAAGCTCGATTAATCGACCATCCTGCAAGTCACTTTTAATATCCCAAAGCGCCTTTACGACGACGCCACGGCCCAAAAGCGCCCATTCATGCATGACTTCGGAGTTATTGGTCGAAAGGTTTCCATGGACCCGTATTTCCTTTGTAGCGCCTGCTTGCTTAAAAACCCACCGATCGATGATCGTGATGCCCCCAAAAAAAACGAATGCAATTATGAGCCAAAAGATCGCTGGGTAACTTTGGCGAAGGGTTACGCGAGAGATATTCGGGGGAAGCGCATACGACGCGTCGAGTCAAAACTAAGGTCCTTGAAATGATATTACCATCATTGGGCGCATCGGCTTGCAGTCAGATATCAAGCTCGTAGCCAACAACATCGAATATAGAGTTGGTGAGAATCAGTTCTACGATGATTTCCGGGTATTGTTCCGTGAACTGGGCTACCAAGGGCGCGATCTGCCGACGGCCAATCTCGAGCGGCGCTCCTACACGTAGTCGTCCTCGCGGCGCTTTTGCCTTCGCGCCGGCCTCGGCTTCTGCCTCGTCGATGTCTGTTAGAATGCAAGTGGCGCGTCGGTAAAATAGGCTGCCCTCGGCGGTCAGGTTGAATCGTCTTGAAGACCGGTCGATCAGCCGGACACCCAGTCGAGACGCAAGCGCTGCCAGGCTCCGGCTTACCGCGGGCAGGGAACTGTTCAGACGCCGCGCCGTCTCAGACAGGCTACCCGCAGCCACGATCCGGGTGAACAAGCGTAAATCGCTTATTTCATTTGCCATAATCACGCCCGGGAGCCCCACTGCGAAAGGGGCTTTGTGAGATTGCCGAAACGCTGCTCATGGCAATCACTACGAAACCAGCCGTAGCACTGCATCGGCTGGTTATCGCGAAGCCATTGCATTCCCAGAAATGGCCCAAAAATGGACTTCGGAAGGCCCCGAACGCGTCTATCAGATTTTTGCCCAGTTTATTGAATGTCACCAAAAAGCAGGCAATCTTACCGTTGAGGATCCGATGCTCTTCTGGCGCGCCAACTGTATAATTCTTTGACAGGGGATCTGGAGAGGCGCCTTCTGCTCGATTTGACGCGCCCCCCCCCAAGAAAAAACTCCTGGAACTCATCCCGCCGTCCGTAGACATGTTTCTCTGCAGATACAAAATTAAAGCATGATAGGCTTAGCCAAAGATTTTACAACGAGAAATCAACCATGACCCTTTCATGGACTTTTAATCTAACGAGTTCACCAATCTAACGTGCAAGCGCGGTGCCGCTTTGGCGAATTTTCAGAGCGTACTACGGTCTAAGCTTCCCGAAAACCAAATTTCTGGCCTCTGAACCGCAACAATTCGTCTCCGCAGCGCCACCATCGGAACGTCGGTTTAGATCGGTTTCGGACGCTTCGCTTGAAACCCGCGCCCCTCCCCCGAAGCGCGCATAACGGGCCGTTTAACCCAACATCTCACGAACACGGGGCACTACCTTGCTCCCATAGAGCTCGATGCTCTGCATGAGTTTCTCATGCGGTAGTGAGCCGACGCTATATTTCATCTCGAAGCGGGTGACGCCAAGTATCCCTACGGTCGCAGCGATTTTGCGCGCGACCGTTTCGGGCGACCCAACATAGAGCGATCCGTGATCCGCCTCCCGGTCGAAATCCGACCGCCCCGCCGGTGGCCAGCCACGTTCGGCGCCAATGCGGTCAAGCATCTGCTTGTGATGCGGCCAGAGTTCATCGCGCGCCTGCGCATCGGTGTCCGCAATATAGCCCGGAGAGTGGACGCCGATATCTCGCACCGGCCTTTCGAGTTTCGCGAAAGCGCGATGGTACAATTCGACATAAGGTTTGAACCGCGCGGGATCGCCGCCGATGATGGCGAGCATCAGAGGCATATCGTAACGTGCGGCGCGCAACACGGAAGTCGGACTACCGCCGACGCCGATCCAGGTTTTTAATGTGCCTGTTTCAATCGGCGGAAATACCCGCTGGTCTGTCAAAGGCGGACGCATTGTGCCTGCCCAGGTCACGGGCTCCTGCCGGCGCAGCGCCGCAAACAGGTCGAGCTTCTCCTCGAACAACGCCTCGTATTGGGTGAGATCATAGCCGAATAAGGGGAACAACTCAGTGAAGGAGCCTCGTCCAAGAATAACCTCCGCCCGTCCGCTTGATGCCGCGTCCAGGGTTGAGAAACGCTGGAAAACGCGGATCGGATCGTCCGAACTGAGGACCGTGACGGCCGAGCCGAGCCGAATGCGGCTGGTGCTCCCGGCAATGGCCGCCAATACGACCTCTGGCGCCGAAACGGCAAAGTCTGAGCGATGATGCTCGCCGATGCCAAAGAAATCGATGCCAAGCCGATCGGCGAGGATCGCTTCATCGATCACGTTACGGATCACCTGGGCATGCGGCACAAGTTTGCCATCCGGCTCTTCGGTAACATCGCCGAACGTATCCAGCCCGAATTCCAAATTATGCGTCATAGGAGGCATTCACCATCTCATCAAAATTAACATCAGGCCCCACCGGCACGATGCCGCTTGGGTTCAGCCATGGGTGACTGCCGTAATAGTGCCCCTTGATGTGGTCCAAGTTGATCGTCGGCCGGATGTCGGGGTGCTGGTAAAGAGCGCGCGTGTAACCCCACAACGCTGGGTAGTCGGTGAGCGCCCGGCGATTGCATTTGAAATGACCGTAATAAACGACATCAAAACGCACGAGCGTCGTGAACAGGCGGATATCCGCCTCGGTTAATTGGTTGCCTACGAGATAAGACTGCCGCAGGAGGCGGCCCTCAAGCCAATCGAGCGTGTCGAAGACTCCAGCGACAGCTTCTTCATACGCTAATTGATTGGTCGCGAAGCCCGCTTTGTAAACACCGTTATTCAGCGTCTCATAGATGCGGGCATTGACCGCGTCGATCTCGGCGCGATGGGCGGCGGGATAATAATCGACGGGGCTGGCACCGAGATGATCGAATGCTGCATTGAACATCCGGATGATGTCGGCGGATTCATTGGAAACGATGGTCATCTGCTGGGTATCAAACAGCACCGGCACCGTGACGCGCGAGGTGCAGTTGGGCTCGGCAAGCGTATAGATGTCTCGCAGCATGGCTGCATGGGCGATGGGATCGGGCACGACGCCAGGACCAGGCGCAAAAGTCCACCCATCCTCACCCATCAGCCAGTGGACGATCGAGACACCTATCATACCGTCTAGCGCCTTCAGGTTCCGCATGATGAGCGTGCGGTGCGCCCACGGGCAGGCAAGCGACACGTACAGATGATAGCGGCCACACTCAGCCTTAAAGCCGCGCCCACCCTCTGGCGCCGATCCATCGGTTGTTACCCAGTCGCGAAAAACAGAGGGAGGGCGTTGAGGTCTTCCATCAATCAGAATGGAATTGATGCCCGTCCGGCGCCAGCTTCCGCCGACCAGCTCTCCCATCACGAGGCCCCAGTGGCAGCGCGTGACGCTAGGCGTGGTGGGGTGTTTTGGCAATGGTACGGCATCATCGAATGTTTCTCATGGGACGAATCATGCGAATAGTCATGATATTTCGATGCTATCCATCGAAATATACGATGGTATTAGCCTTTCTATTTTCCAAATTACCGGGACGATATAGCCGCATGCTTCTGGATTTGATGCATCGGTGCGCCCCCTCTACTTCCCGGCGACAATTTGTCGCGTGGTTCCCATCAAGCCACCGCCGGAGGCCAGAAATAGATTGACCGTCAACATGTATCTTCGTGTGCGTGCCTGAACTAGACTTAGTTCAGCGAGTTGTTGAAGGCGCAGGGCGTCACTGCAGAAGCCAGGGCTTGCTGTTGCATCCTAACCTCACTTGCGGCGTTAGTTAGGCCATGCAGAATGTCGGCGACCTGCCGGAATGCCACGAGGACGGTCTATCAATATTGAGCGAATGTTGCCTTGTAAGCTTCTTGGGCGGCCCGGCGGTTGGCCGGCAAAGCGCCGCCATGGAAAACTGGTGCGGTCAGCCCCCCGATCAGGCTCCACGCCACGCCGGAGGGACCACCAACCAAACCCAACTCTGCCACTTCGGCACTCAACCTAATCCGAGGGTAGCCGATCTGTTGCAGCGCAATCCGCACCCGACTCGCGATGAGATCGCCTAACATATGAGCGGGCATATCTGCCGCTGCGGCACCTATCCAACCATTCGACGCGCCATCGAATGCGCGGCGGGAGACTCTGAACTATGAACCAAATCCTTTCCCCGAAGACCGGATTTTCGCGCCTTGGTTTCCTGGCCGGAATCGGGGGGTTGACATTCGCCTTCACGGTTGGAGCCGGAAAATCTGCGCACGCCGCGACCGAGCCGCCTGATGCTGCCGGAACGGCCTTCAATCCATGGGTCAGCATCGCCCCGAATGGCGAAATATCGATCATGTCGCCGGCTACCGAAATGGGATAGGGATCGCAGACTTCACTGCCGCTGATCCTGGCTAAGGAATTAGACGCCAACTGGTCCAAGGTAGTCCGCGTGCCGGCCCCGCCGAGCGACAAGATCTATGGCAACCCCTCCCACCGCAGACTCACCTCAAGGGCAGAGCGAATCCGTCAGAACTGGTAGAGCTGGGCAGGATTCTCCACCGTGATCCGCGCGACCATCGTCTCGCTCTCCGCACAGTTCCAAAGATACGCGAGCAGATCATCAAGATGCGGCGGATGGTCGCTCTCGGTTACATGCGGCCAATCGGATCCCCATACCACGCGCTCCGGGGCGGCCTGGACGAGCGCCCGGCCATGCGCCACCGCATCTCCATAGCCAGGCGCCCCCTCGGCGGAGATCAAGTAAGGCGCTGAAATCTTGACCCAGCTTCGCCCGGAATCGAGCAGGCGACGAAGAACAGCCCAGCCCAAATGGTTCATGCCTTGCGGCTGCGGAATGCGGCCGCCGTGATCGAGCACGAGCGGCGCTGCAAGTGTCGAAAGAAGCGTCTCATGCTCGACCAGTTGGTTCGCCGTCATATGGACCTGAACATGCCAGCCAAGCGGCACGATGCGTTCGGCGAGAGGTGCCAGCATCTCGACCGTCGTAGCGCCCGCCTGCACCTGATTAAAGCGAAGTCCGCGCACACCGAGCCCGTGCAGGCGTTCAAGCTCGGCATCTGTCACCGTGTCGTCCACCACCGCCACCGCGCGCCCTGCCCCACCCAGCTCTGCAAGCGCCGCCAAGGTGCAGCGGTTGTCGGTGCCATACGATGAGGGCTGTACGAGAACCCCACGCTGCGTGCCAATCCGGTTCTGCACCTCCCGGTACTGCGCAACTGAGGCCGGCTCCGGGCGCAGCAGGGCGCCGGGCACGAAGGGGTAGCGCGGGTCGAAAATGTGGAAGTGGCAATCACACGCATTCGGGGGCAGTTGCGGCGTAACGGACATGCGATCTCCTGACGTGCCTTGATTGGCGATTTCAGGAAAGACCATTTCTCGACTCTAGACAACGTGCGCGCCTGGGCTCCACCAAGTGTACGACAGGAGGCGTGCCCGCGCCCTTTGCAGGTTACGTAGGGTTGCAGATTCCTGGTTACAGACGTCGCGCCGCCCGCGCCCGTTGGCCCTGATTTCCCGTTACGAATGAAACTCATCCAATACGATCGCAACTTCCAGTATCGTATTGCATACGGATCATTTTTGGTTAGGATAGATCCATAAATAGATAACACAACTAAAACTAAAATAATTCGGAGGAAAGTCTTATGGCACCTGAAGGAGATACAATCGCGCTCGCGGCACCCGCATGGCCCGAACTGAAAACATTTCGGAGCAAGGCCATCGCGATTGGCGGCGCCGAACTCGGCAATATCCTCGAATGGTATGATTTTACGGTCTACGCCTACCTCGCCAGCATTCTAGGAACCAAATTCTTTAACTCGACCAACGAGACAGCGGCAGTCCTCGCCACCTTTGCGGTGTTTGGCGCCGGGTTCGTCGCGCGGCCTTTCGGCGGGATCCTGATCGGCATGTACGGCGACCGCTATGGGCGCAAGCCGACGCTGCTCCTAACATTTACCCTCATCGCAACCTCGACGGGACTGATCGGCGTGCTGCCAACTGCGGCGACCATAGGGCTATGGGCGCCGATCCTCTTGGTTACCGCCCGACTTTTGCAAGGCGTCTCGGCCGGCGGTGAGTGGGGGGGCTCGGCTTCGTTCCTTGTGGAATGGGCACCCGCGAATCGACGCGGGTTATTTGGCAGTCTGCACACGGCTTCGATCAATCTCGGGCAACTGCTCGGAGCGGCCGTAACCGGTACGGTCGTCGTCGTGCTCGGTCCCGAACGCATGAACGAGTGGGGCTGGCGGATTCCGTTTCTGTTGGGCGCCCTGATAGGACCGTTAGGCTTCGTGATCCGTCAGCGCTTGCATGAGACCCCCGCCTTCCGCAGGACACATGACAGCAGGAACTCAGCCCCGTTGCGGCGCGGCCAGTTCAGCCGCACCATTTTCTTCGCCTTCGCCTTCCCTGCCGTCCAATCGGTGCTCACCTATTTGTTTCTTAGCTATTTTCCGACCTTCAGTCACCGTTACGCCGGGCTCAGCCATAGCGCGGCCATATGGTCCACCGCTTTGGCCTCGTTCGTGATTGCCGCAACCTGCGTCCTCTCCGGTTTTATCTCCGACCGGGTTGGCCGGCGTCCCTGCATGCTCGCCGCCTGCGCGATTTCCTTCTTCCTGCCCTGGCCGATTTTAGCCGCAATGGTCTCCGGTGCGCCGGTTTGGTTCGTCATCCTGGGCCAGGCGATCTTCGCCGCGGCCTGCGGGATGTTCTTAGGCGCGATGTCGGCGGCCCTCGTCGAACTGTTCCCGACCTCACGCCGGATGCTTGGGCTTACCACGGGCTATAATCTGCAATCCATGCTATTCGGCGGTTTCGCACCGTTCATTGCCGCCTGGCTGATCGCGGCGACGGGACATCCCGTTTCCATCGCTTTTTTCATCATGCTGGCCGCGGCGATTTCTGCGGCCGCGATCCTCTCGATGCGAGAAACAGCGCATGAGCCACTGGCATGACCTTAACGTTTGACGCAGCACCGAATTTGGCTCTGCCTCGAACTCGGTACAGCTCGGTTGAAAGCCGGCCCGGAGCCTCCGGCAATTTACGTTGAAGCTGGAGAAGCGCGGGGCTGATGTCTTTGACGTGCTATAAAATGTTATTTTATTGTCGCAATCACGATGGGGTTCTCCCCATCGTGATTGGACGTTGCACTTTTTGAACCAGGGTTTTTCGTCAACTAAGCAAGATGAAACCGGCGGTTATGTTAGAGAAATTCAAAATGCAACTTGGACTAACTACAGCGGGAGAGTTTCTGGCGAGGCTGGGGCTAACGCCGCGGAAGCCGCTGCAACGGGCTTACCAGCGTGATCCCGAAGCCATTAAAAAATGGCAACGAGAGACATTCCCTGCAATCGCCAAATTTGCAAAGAAGCAGGCTGCGGAGGTGTATTCTTGGGATCAGTCCGGCTTTCGGACTGATCCCAAGCATGGCAAAACCTGAGCCTTGAAAGGTCAGACGCCAGTCAATAGGCGCCCGGGGTAACGGCAAACGCTCAGCGCTGCATCGGCCGTCAATTCGGCCGGCGCTTTCTGGTATTGCACTTATGAGGGCGGGCTAAATGCCGAGCCCATAACACCACACTGATCAAGAACTATGGGGTGCAGCGGATACAAGACGCGTGGTGGAAGTCGATGCCCCCAGGTCACGCTATGGTCACAGCCCTATATGAAACCTGGCGACTTTTGAGGTGCACAACCCGTTACATCAAGTTTGCGGCGGTCTTCACTTGGTCTTTCGCCCGACGGCGCGGCTTGGGGCTCTCCGGCCGGAGGGAGCTTTGGAAAGCCTGGCGATAGTCGAGCGGCCGGAGACCAAGATTTCGGACGAAAACGCGGCGCATGCTGCCGACCGTACCGAAGCCGCAAACCGTCGCAATATGCTGCAACGGATACCCCGTGTCTTGCAGCATCCTCCGGGCCGCGTCGGACCTTGCCGATTCGACGAACTCCGTTGGCGTCATATCCAGCTCGCGCCGGAACACCCGTGCAAAATTGCGCGTGCTCATGCGCGCACGCTTGGCCAGAACGTCAACCGAATGGTCCATGCGCAAATTCGCCAGGATGTGCTCCACGATCGTCTGCATCGGCGAGCGCTCCGACATCTGACCAACCAGATGGGCGCTGAATTGTGACTGACCGCCGGGACGTTTCAGGAACATGACCATATAGCGCGCGACCATCAGCGCGAGGTCGCGGCCGTGATCCTCCTCGACCAGGGCCAGCGCCAGATCCATGCCCGCGGTCACGCCGGCGGCGGTGCTGAGCCGGCCATTCTGGATAAAAATCTTGTCCGCATCGACGTTCAGATTGGGATACTCTGCCTGGAGTCTTTCCGCGTATTCCCAGTGCGTGGTGACGGTCTGGCCCTTCAGCAGACCAGCGGCGGCGAGCAGGAAGACGCCCGTGCAGATCGAGCCGTAGCGGCGGATCCCAGGCGCCCGGCGGGCCAGCCAAGCGATGATGTTGGGGTCAATCGCCTGGAACGAGGGATCGCCGCCGACGAGCAGCGTGTCAATCGGCTCATCGGGGTCGAAAATCGTGCGGTCGCAGAGAAAACGCAGGGCACCGGTGCCCTTAACCGGTTCGTTGCACGTCCCCATGACCTGCACTTCATACGCCGTCGGATCGCCAAGTCGCCGGGCCGCCTCCCAAAAAATTTCCGCCGGCCCGACAATGTCAAGCGACTGAACGCGGGGTGGGGCGAGCAGGACGATGCGCATAGGCTCTCCTTATGGGGTCACGGTGACCCATCCTTCGACGCAGCCTAGCCCGGCCGCTCCGGCGCACCGCAAAGTCCGGCGAATTCGGTCGGGGTGATCAATCCCGCCACGAGCACCGCCTTTTCCAAGGCGGCAAGCCAGCACGCATAATAATCCCAAGACGGATCATCGAGCGAGTGGGACTGCTCCCAACTCTGGATGGCGGCGATAAGCTCGTCGCGGAACACGTCCCACTCGAAAAACCCAGCCTTCGACAAAGCGAGCGCCATGCCGAACGCCTGGCGCTCCCAGGCATGTCCAAAATACAAATGCCCATTATGGCGCGGCGGGCTATCTGGGGCGCCCAGCATTTCCGTCAGGGCGTAATGCTCATACGAGGTCAACATGGCCGGCCCTTTCGCAGGCAGGTTTCCATCACGGCGCTTCGACGACCGCGACACCCATCATTGCCTCGGGCGTAACCAGGGCGGCAAGTTCCGTCTCCGTCAGTTTTTCACTCCCCGGCGGACGCTCCGGAATCACAAACCAGCGGATCTGCGCGGAACTGTCCCAAACCTTGATCTCCTTTTCCGGGGCGACGTTCAGGCCGAATTCCTGGAGCACGGCCCGCGGCGTGCGCGCTGCGCGCGCGCGGAAAGTCGGGTCCTTATACCAGTAAGGCGGCAAGCCAAGAACCGGCCAGGGATAACAAGAGCACAAGGTACAGATGATCAGATGATGCACGTCCGGCCCGTTCGCGACGGCGCGCATATGCTCGCCTTCGGCGCCGGCCATGCCTTCCGGAAAATCCAGTTCCGCGATCGCGGCGGGGGTGTCCCCCACCAGGCGCGTCTTGAAAGCCGGATCGACCCAGGCGCGAGCGACCAGCCGCGCACCATTGAACGGGCCCATCTTGGTCTCAAAAAATTCCAGGATTTTATCGATCGTCTGGCTGGTGATCACGCCTTTTTCGATGAGCAGCGCCTCCAACGCTTTCGCACGCGCGGCGTTGCGAGCTTCGCGATCCTCGGGATATTCAAATCTCTCGGTCATGTCGCATGTCCTGTTCAACTGGCCTGGGTGATCACGTCACCTAGATAATGTTGGTAAAGATCGGCATAAATTGTAAAATTTTTCTCTGCCAACGCGCCCCAAAGATGCTCCGGATCGAAGCGCAGGCAGTAGCATGGCATAGCCGCGCCAATCCCGTCCGGTCCGGTATCGCACAAATAAACATAGGCGCCGTCGTAAACCGTCTCGACAACGCCCGTCTTCTCCCGCAGGAAGCCGGGCAGCCGCGTGTGCGCGGCCAATGGCACATTCTTGATCCGCACGGTATCGCCCTCGGCATAGGCCGGCGCGTCCCCAATGTCGCGTTTTGGCGAGTCCCCCTGGACAAGATATTGCTCGATCCGTGCATCGATTCCCAAATCGCCTAGCGCGGCTTTTTCGGGTTCCGGGTTTTTTAAAAATTGCTCGGTTTTTTCTTCGAGTTCCTCTTCCGTGATATACCCGTTGGCGATAAAAAAACCAGAAATTCCGCCGAGCCATTTTTCATAATAACGGTATTTGAAGTAATCGAACGGGTTCATCCCTTCCGCGCCGGTTCGTAGGCTTGCCCAGGTCCATTTGTCATGGAACGTACTGGCGGTTTGCGGTAATGGCAGATGCGCGCTGAGCGCCATCATCGCGGTGTGGATGCCGAAAATTCGTGTTTCCCACGGCTCGACAAAGACACGCTTTTCGAACGCGACGCGATCCAGCCCTTCAAGACCGCCCAGATAATGTTGAAGCTTCATTTCTTGCTTCCTTCGATAAGGATTTAGAACCTGATCATCCTAGGGTCATGCGCCAAAGCGCATGACCCTAGGATGATCAGCAGCCTCATATCAATCATTATATTTAGGTTGCCGCAGGTGCGGCAACCTAAAAGATGGTGTGCTAGCGCGTGCCTTCAGGAGCGACCAGCGGAATTTTCACCATTCGAGTGGATTGTTTGGTCAGGAATTCGGTCAGAATTTCCGACACATAGCCGAAGGACGCGCCCACCAGCATGGCCAGAGCAGCAATGAGCGTCGGGTGATGCGGGCTGATGACGGTCATGGACTGACCGGTCGCCGCCACGGTGCCGACCGTCGAGGCAAAGCCGAACACGATGGCCGGTGGGAACGAGGTTATCTGGAAACGCGTCATCAGGATCATGCAGGCACTGCCGGTCCCGACGCAAATGGCGGCGGCAAGCGGGCTGCCACCGAACGCGCCGATCCCCAGCAAGGCCAGCGAGGCAATGACGATACCGGTCCAATTCGATAGCACCGATTTGAAAAAACCTACACTCCCCCCGCCACAAGCAAAGAACGACGCCCAAGCGATAAACGTAACCCAAACTGGAATGGGCAAAAGGGTGGCGGTAAGATACGTGTCGATACCTCCGAGGAGGCCGATGCTGACCGTAAGAGACCAATACTTACTCATGCGCGATGTCCTTTTAAAATTTCAGCGTTAGGAGGAAAGCGTCGTCATGGACGACGCAAAGCAGCTTTCAAATCCGTGTCGTAGCGCATCACCCTGAAGATTACGGCCAATGAAAACAACCTGGCTCTGTTTTTGTTCACCGGGTTGCCATGCAGCCCCCGGCGCACTCTCGAGCGTCATATGGACGCCATGAAAAACGAAACGTCGTGGTTCACCGACAAGAAACACGATTCCTTTGGTTCGCAGCAGATCCTTGCCCTGCTCCTGCACCAGCCGGTTAAGCCAGCGATTGAGTGCTGCGCCGTCCAGGGCAACCGGCTCGCAGAGCGCCACACTCGTAATATCGGCATCATGCTCATGCACCGAGTCCTCCAGCAGCGCCGGGTCAATTTTAAGCGCATTGCGGACATCGAAGGCGGCAATATCCAAAACCAGCTGCGGCGCGATGGCGCTGCGCTGCGTGTGATGGATGGCAGCCAACGGATTGAGCCCCCGCAGATGGGATTCGATCTCGGCCAGGGAAGCAGACGCACGATCGGATTTGTTCAGCAAGATAACATCAGCGAACGCGATCTGTTCCCGCGCTTCCTCATGCGCAAGCTGCGTCAGAACGTACTCCGCATCGGCGACCGTCACGAGCGCATCGAGCTTCAGGTTCTTGCGCAGCACTTCGTCAATCATGAAGGACTGGATGATGGGCGCGGGATCGGCCAGGCCCGTGCTCTCGATGATAAAGCGATCGAATTTGCGTCCGGACTCCAGAATACGGCCGACCGCGCCGATAAGATCTTGGCGCACCGTGCAACAGATACACCCGTTGCTCAGTTCGACGATGGCCTCATCCGTCGCATGGATCAGCTGAGAATCAATGTTGATTTCACCGAACTCGTTGACGATGATGGCAATCTGCTCGCGGGCATTGGCTTGCAGGAGGCTATTCAGAAGCGTGGTTTTTCCTGCACCTAGAAAACCGGTCAGGACGGTGGTGGGTATTTTTTTCATGCTTTGTCTCCGCGGCTTGGCAACCTAAGCGTCAAAGTGCTTCTCGCTGGCTGCGAGAATGCAGCGCCTGATGCAAACCGACACATATTAAAGCATTTCGCTTCAGGCCGCGTCTATGAAGTTTACGCTAGACTGCAATCCATCGGAGCCGATTTTTTTCGGCCTTTCCGCTCGCTTGCCATGCGAATTGTCGGCTGCTTGCTTGCGGGTCCATAAAATCCTGCCGTTCAATCGCGTTGACCTTAGAAATATCTACATCGCGTCTCATGAGGGAAAAATGCGCGAACGGGCTTTCATGGACAAGGCAAAACTGCGAGCAGTTTCGGCCAAATCAATAAAAATTTCGGCCAAGCGAGGCTATTTTTTGCGCTCGCCTAAAATTTAAGCGTTTTTTTTCGCTTAAAGCGTAGGCGTTATGCAAATTCGTTGGAAGGCGCGAGCTATTACCCGTGCAAGTGGCATGGACATATGCGCTACCGGCTCGAAATTCCCTGGGCGAGCGTCTGCTTGTCGCTTTTTGCGCGTTCCTGAGCTGTAACGCGGAGGCTGGCGGCATTATTATGCCAAGACACGGCCGGACGGGCCCGCTCACTCTTACAAAAGGTGCAGACCTACCCTCACGAACAAAACGAGAAACCTGGATGTAGGGCATAAGTCGTTTTGATTTTTTCACGTGACGGCAAGCTTGAAGACCTTCGGCTTGCCGAAACGCGCTACGGCCTCCAGCGCCGAGACGCAGAAGCGCACACTATCGTGTTCGATACCCGCCAGGCCAACACCGCGCGGCTGTGCCAGTCCATAATCGCTACCAAGTACAGAAAGCCCCAGCCGATCAACAAATAGGTGATGCCGGCGCACAAGACGTGGTTCACCCGCTCGATCGCCAAGTCCCGCAGCAGGTAAGGGTAGATCTTGAGCCCGGCACCGGGGCTTGCTGATCCGCGAAGGCCGATAATAACAGACACTAGAATAACCAATAAAGTTTCCTAATCGAAACAACAAAGGATTCTGTCGTTTTTAAATCATACAGTTTTAGCGCGAAAATGTATGGCAATGTATTCTATCTACAGTTATTAGGGTACCCTAACATTATGCAAGCGTACTCTTAACCAGAGATCACGCATCCATTGACTTCACGAAATGCCATTTGGCCTTTCGATTAGCAGGGGGGGTACGAGTGAAAAATCTTCCGATCGTCGGTAAATTCCTGATCGTCCTGGGCGTCTTTGTCGTTGCTACGACCATTTATATGACAACCGAGATGCGGGGGCTGACGACCGGCTTCACGCAGGACGACAAGTCGGCGCAGGCGGCGGCATTCTATGCCACGGAGGCCAGCCAGGCCGCGAGCGGCATGGCTGCCGACATTGGCTGGCTGCTCGTTGCCGACGACGCGGCAGGTAAGCAAACCATGGAAGGGCGATTGTCTCATAATCAGGCGCTCTTTGACAGCGCGTTGAGCAATGCGGCTGCCGCCTTGCCGGCGCGGGCAAACGAGTTCGAGGCGCTGCGGCAGAGCGGAGACACGGCTTATGCCACCGGGGCATGCGCTCAAGCGGTCGCCCTGGGAGAGCAATTTCCCAAACCCAACGGGTTGATTGCCGCGAACTATGGCGTGTTCAGCCGCTGTGAAGACAGTTTCATGCCGCCAATTCTGGCAGTGGGTAAGGCCGTGGCCGAGAGCCGGATGGATGCCGTTCACAACGAGGCCACCTTAGTTAACCAATCTAACGGGACGGTTTTCAATGCTTTTGCACTCGTCCTCGCTGGTCTTATCGCGGTTTTGGTGGGCGGTTTCTTTACCGTCCGCACCTGGGTGGTAACGCCGATCAAGGGGCTGCAAGGCACCATGGGCAAGCTCGCGGGCGGCAATTTGCAGGCCAGCGTGGCCGAACTCGAGCGCCGCGACGAGATCGGCGGCATGGCGCGTGCGGTGCAGGTGTTCAAGGATGCCGGCATTGAGAAGCAGCGTCTGGAGGCCGAAGCCATGGCGCAGCGCGCGTCGGCTGAGGAAGAGCGCCGACGCGTCGAGGCCGAGCGTGCGGCGGCGGCGAAACAGCAGGAATTCGTCGTGCATGCCATCGCCACGGGGCTGGAAAAACTCTCCGCCGGCGATCTGCTGTTCCGCCTGACCACCGCGTTTAGCGAGGATTACGAGAAACTGCGCGCAGACTTCAACGCGGCGATGGAAAAGCTGCAGGAGACGATGCAGTCCATCGCGGCCAACACGCAAGGCGTGCGCGCGGGTGCTGAGGAGATCACCCAGGCTTCGGATGATCTGTCGCGGCGCACCGAGCAGCAGGCGGCGAGCCTGGAAGAGACGGCGGCGGCGCTCGATCAGATCACCGCGACGGTGCGGCGCACCGCCGAGGTGGCGAATGAGGCGCGCGATCTGGTCTCGACCTCGAAGGCCGATGCGGAGCGCTCCGGCGATGTCGTGCGCCAGACGGTGGGCGCGATGGACGGGATCGAATCCTCGTCCAAGCAGATCGCCAACATCATCGGCGTGATCGATGAGATCGCCTTCCAGACCAATCTGCTGGCGCTGAACGCGGGCGTGGAAGCGGCGCGCGCCGGTGATGCCGGGCGTGGTTTTGCCGTGGTCGCAACCGAAGTGCGCGCGTTGGCGCAGCGCTCGAAGGAGATCAAGGCACTGATCTCGAGCTCCGGCCAGCAGGTGGCGACCGGCGTGAAGCTGGTCAGCGAGACCGGCCAGGCGCTCGGCCGGATCGTCACCCAGGTGAGCCAGCTTAACGGGCTGGTAGCGGAGCTCGCGGCCTCGGCCAAGGAGCAGTCGACCGGACTGGGCGAGGTGAATGCCGCGGTCAACCAGATGGACCAGGTGACGCAGCAGAACGCGGCGATGGTCGAGGAAGCCACCGCGGCGAGCCACAGCCTCTCCGAAGAGGCGCGAGAACTCGCCCGTCTGGTTGGAGAATTCCGCATCGGCGGAAACATTTCTGCGCCGGTGCTCAAGCGCGCCGCGCCCAAGGTAGCGCCGAAAAAGCGCGTCGTGACCACTTCCGCGAGCAAGGTCGCCATGCTGCCGCGCCAGGGGAGCGCGCCGCGCCCAGCCCTAGCCGGCGCGAAAAAAAATTGGAGCGAGTTCTAAAACTGTAGTGCTAATCATGACCACGATGCCCGCCGGCGGATGCCAGCCTTGCAACACTTCGACCAGCCTGCCGGCGGTGAGATCCTCCCAGATCATCATGATTGGGAGCTGGACGACACCGCCCCCCGCATAGGCCACG
This sequence comes from uncultured Pseudomonadota bacterium, assembly GCA_963737355.1. Classification (GTDB taxonomy): domain Bacteria; phylum Pseudomonadota; class Alphaproteobacteria; order Acetobacterales; family Acetobacteraceae; genus Acidocella. Next base: position 26,250 of record CAVTSC010000006.1, read on the forward strand.
TCGCGCAGCGCCTGCATGTCGTCGGTGACCAGGAAGGGGGCATGCCGAACCGCCGCCGTTCGGCCGTCCTCATGACGGAGTTACCGGATCGAGATTTTCTATGTTGCGCAACTGATCGGCACGGATGAAGAACGGGTGGTACGAAACGGCAGCGGCATCACCAAGCCTTCCGACCTGATCGGCAAGAAAATCGCCGTGCCGTTCATTTCCACCTCGCATTACTCGCTGCTGGACGCGCTGAAACACTGGCATATCGATCCGAAATCCGTGCAGATCCTGAATTTGCCGCCGCCTGGGCCACCGGGTCCGTGCTCACGAGCGCGGCCGAAGTGAGTAAATGGGGGGCGCCGACCTTTGATGTCTGGGTAGTCCGCAAGGATTTCTCCGCCGCACATCCGGATTTCGTCACGCAATTCGTGAAGGTGACCTCGCAGTATGATGCCGATTATCTGGCGCATCCGGAGGATTTCGCGGCCGGCAGCGCCAATGCGGCCGCGATCGCGAAAATCACTGGTGTCCAGGCGGCAGATGTGCCGGCGCAGTTGAAAGAAGCGGTCTGGCCGACCGCCGATCAGCTTGCCACCCCGGCACTGCTGGAAGGCGGCACCGCCAAAGCGATCGCTTTCGACCGCGGCGTTTTTAAAGCAACAAGGCAAGATCGAGACCGTGCTGCCGAGCTACGCGCCCTATGTGACGGCCAAATTCGCCCAGCAAGCGGCGCATTGAAACAATCCCGCGCGGCTTGACCATGCCGGTTCTTGAAGTGCGGGACGTGACGGTCCGCTACCCCATGCAAGGCGCGGGCAAGTGGACCGCAGGCACGGTGACTGCCCTCGATCGTGTTTCGCTAGTCTAAAGGCCAGATGCTGCGGCAACTGGTAGACCACGCCGCCACGCGGCTCACGCAAGAGGCCAATGGCTGGCGGCTGAACGGCACCAAGTTTTACACGACAGGAGCGCTCTACGGCGACTGGATCCATGTCGGCGCGTCCAACGTCGAAGGGGAACAGTTTTCCTCGTCCCCCGCCATGCGCCGGGTGTCGACATCGTCGATGACTGGGACGGCATGGGGCAACGCCTCACCGCAAGCGGCACCACGCATTTCCGGAAAGTCGCGGTGGACGCAGCGGAGATCGTTCCTGGACGCGCCCCCTTTTCCTATTCCAAAGCTTTCTACTAACTCGTTCACCTGGCAACACTCGCGGGGATTAGCCGCGCGGCCTCCGAAGCCCTCGCCACGGCAGTTGCGGCACGCAAGCGCACCTACAGCCATGCCGCGGCGCAGCGACCTGCCGAAGACCCGCAGGTGCTGCAGATCGTCGGGCAGGTCCGGAGCGCCGCGTACAGCGCTGGCGCGATCGTCCTGCAGGCAGCCCGCGCCCTCGAACGGGCTGCGGACACGACCCAGCGTGATGATCAACAAACTGCCGCCATCATCGATGGCCGAATTGGAAATATGGCAAGCCCAAACGATCATCTCCGATCTCATCCTCAACGCCACGGCAATTACCTTCGACGCGCTCGGAGCGTCGGCGACGCTACGTACAAAAGGACTCGATCACTACTGGCGCAATGCGCGGACGATCACTTCGCATAACCCGCGGATCTACAAGGACCGGATCATTGGCGATTTCGCGGTGAATGGCACGCTGCCGGCCGGCCAGTGGCGTGTCGGGCAACCGTGAGTGGTTGCCCAAACACGCAGCAGACGCCCTCGAGTGAACGATTTGAGAAAGAGTCCCGGCTTGCCGTTGATCTCCCGCTCAAACGTTACGCATAGCGGCCAACCACATCGCCGGCATGCAGAAAATCCCCCGGCTTGGCCGCAAGGTAGATCGTGCCGGCGCGAGGGGCGATGATCTGCACCTCCATCTTCATCGCCTCCATGACCGCCAGGAGCTCTCCTTCCTGGACGACTGCCTTGTCCTCGACCTTCCAGGCCTGAATGCTGCCCGCGATGGGGGCGCGGATGGCGTCGTCAGCGTCCGGCACCGGGGCTGGATCATGCTGCTTGACGTTCGACAAGCCCGCCAGAAGGCTGCGGGGTAGGCCGACCTGATGGCGCTTGCCATCGATTTCCAAAGCTAGGCGGACAAGCTCCTGCTCCACCGGCTCAGGCCGCGCCACCGGCGCGAAATCGACCTGGAAATCCGTCTCGATCCAGCGCGTATGCACGGCAAAGCCCGGCTCCGCGGTGAAATCCGGATGCTCCACCACCGCCTTATGGAAGGGCAGCACCGTCGCCAGCCCTTCGATCCTGAACTCGCCCAAGGCCCGGCGCGCACGCTTCAGCGCCTCCTCACGGGTCTTGCCGGTGACGATCAGCTTGGCAATGAGGGAATCATACTGGCCGGGAATGACAGACCCGGTCACCACGCCGCTATCGAGCCGCACGCCGGGACCAGACGGCGCTTCGAACGCCGTGATCCGGCCCGGGGTAGGCAGAAAGCCCCGAGCGGGGTCTTCGGCATTGATGCGGAATTCAAACGCATGGCCATTGGCGCGCGGCGTTTCGGAAATCGACAAAGGCAGGCCCTCGGCAATGCGGAATTGCTCGATGACCAGATCCACCCCCGTCGTCTCCTCGGTGACCGGATGCTCGACCTGCAACCGCGTATTCACCTCAAGGAAGGAGATCGTGCCATCCTGTCCAAGCAGGAATTCCACCGTGCCAGCACTCGAATATCCCGCCGCCGCGCAAATTCTTTTAGCGGAGTTCTTCAATGGCCTGCCGCTGTTCGGCCGTGATGAACGGTGCGGGTGCCTCTTCCACCAGCTTCTGGTTGCGGCGCTGGAGCGAGCAATCGCGCGTGCCCAGGACCACGACCTTGCCATGCTTGTCCGCGATAATCTGCGCCTCGATATGCCGAGGGCGGTCCAGGAAACGCTCCAGAAAACATTCGCCGCGGCCGAAGGCAGCCACCGCCTCACGCACCGCCGATTTATAGAGTTCCTTGACCTCGCCGAGCTCACGGGCGACCTTCATGCCCCGGCCGCCGCCGCCATAAGCCGCCTTGATGGCCATGGGCAGGCCGTGCGCTCGGGCGAAGTCCAGCGCCTCATCGGCCGATTCCACCGGCCCGTTGCTGCCCGCCACCAACGGCGCGCCGACGGATTGCGCGATCCGCCGCGCCGAAACCTTGTCGCCCAGCGCGTCGATCACATCCGCATCCGGGCCGATCCAGATCAACCCGGCATCGGCCACGGCACGGGCGAATTCCGCGCGCTCGGAGAGAAACCCGTAGCCGGGATGCACGGCATCCACCTGCGCCCGGCGCGCGATCTCCAGCAGTTTTGGAATGTCGAGATAAGTCTCGGCGGGCTTCGTGCCTGAGAGGGCATAGGCCTCATCCGCAAGATGCACGAAGGGGGCCTCCGCATCCGGGTCCGCATAAACGGCGACCGAGCGCACCCCGTAATCCCGGCAGGCCCGGATGATGCGGATGGCAATTTCCCCGCGATTTGCAATCAGGATTTTCTTCATGGCTTTAACCTTGCAACTTTACGCAGCCCTCAGGCCGCGGGGATGATCTCGGAAAAGGGGCTTAGTGGCCGGAAACGGATTTTCGCCCCCACGGGGATCTGCCCCGCCAGATCCAGATGATACGCCGCGACGGCGCCGATGACAGGATAACCGCCCGTCAACGGATGATCGGCCAGGAACAGCAGCGGCTTGCCGTTCAACGGCACCTCGACCGCGCCGGTCACCGTCCCCTCGCTGGGCAGCTCGTCAGACCTGCTACGCTCCAGAACCCCGTCGCCATCCAGCCGGATACCGACGCGGTTGGATTGCGGCGTGACCACCCAGTCAGTGCCGCTCAGCGTTTCCAAAGCTTCGGGAGAGAACCAGTCCGGGCGTGGCCCCAGAAGCAGATCGAGTGTGACGACCTCTCCCGCTTTCGGAAAGGCGAAAGCCGGGATTTCATCGAGCGACACGCTGGCGCAAGCGCCCGGGGGCTCATGAAGCGTCAATACGCTGCCCGCCTGCACCGGCGTGGGACCGACCATTGCCAATGTGTCGGTGGCGGCGCTGCCGAGAATTTTTGTGACCTGGAAGCCGCCGCGCACGGCCAGATAGCTGCGCACCCCGCGTTCCGGAGCAGCGAAGCTCACCTCGTCTCCGGCCTCCAGCGCCAGCGGCGTGTTGGTCTCCGCCGTCAGCACCTTGCCTCCGGCGGTGCGGATGCTGATGGCGCAGGGGGCGCCTGCGACGCCGATCACCGCGCGCGCATTGCTGCGGAAGGAAAAGCCGCCGCCCATCAACTCCAGACAGGGCTCAGTTTCGACATTGCCGGCAAGCCGGTTGGCCGCCTTGAAGGCGCCGCGATCCAGCGCGCCGGAGGCGGACACGCCCTGGCCGGTCTGGCCAAAGCGCCCGAGATCCTGAAACAAGGCAGGAAGCGGTGCAGTGAGAACGGAGAATTGCACAGCATGTTCGCTGCCATGCGCCGTGGCTGGTTCCGCCTGCGGCACATCAGCGCTGGCCGGCATCGCCACTTGCGTTTTGGCCGTGGCCTGATCGATGAAGCGCACCCGGTAGCCCGGCTGGAAATAAGCCGGAGGGGTGCGGGTGATGTCCCACATCTTGACCGGCGTGGTGCCGATCAACTGCCAGCCGCCGGGGCTGACTTGCGGATAGACGCCGGTGAAATTCCCGGCGAGAGCGACGGAGCCGGCGGGAATACGCGTGCGCGGCGATTTGCGGCGCGGCACGTGCAGCGCCGGATCGCCGCCGACCAGGTAACCAAAGCCGGGCGCAAAGCCGCAAAATGCCACCGTGTATTCGCGCGACGCATGGCGCCGGATCACCTCCTGGACGCTAAGGCCGGTGAGTTCAGAAACTTCCGCGAGATCCTCGCCCCGATAATCGACCGGTACCTCGACAATCCTATCATCCCGGCGGACGGGCGCCACGAGATCCAGCTTCGACAAGCTCGCAGCCAGCTCCCCGGCAGTCGTCATCTCGGCGGCAAAACCGATCATCAGCGTCCGCGCCGCCGGCACCATCTCCTTGATGCCGGGCAGAGGATCGGCCTGCAACGCGGCCAGCAAGGCGAGCGTTTCTTCCAGATCCTTCAGCTCGACCAGAAAACTTGTCAAATTCAGTGGCAGGAAACGCATGAAAGTCAAACTTAGCTTAGGTTGCCGCCGGGAGGAAAGAATTCACCGCCACCCCGTTGCTCGCGAAGACGCGTCTGATGGTCTGCGCCATCGTTACCGCTCCCGGGCTGTCGCCATGCACGCAGATCAACTCCGCCTCGACCCGAATTTCCGAACCGTCAATTGCCAAAATCGTGCCGCTGCGAACGAATTTGAGCATCCGCTCAGCCACGAAATCTGCATCATGCAGCACCGCATGCGGCTCGCGGCGGGAGACGAGCAGCCCCTCGGGCGTATAGCCACGATCGGCGAACACCTCGGAAACGACATTCAGCCCTTCCGCACGGGCAAGCTGCAAAATCGGCGTGCCGGCAAGCCCCATCAGCACCAAAGCCGGATCGATCATCTTGATCGCCTTGATGACCGCCAGACCCTGGCGCTCATTCTTGGCGATATGGTTGTACAGCGCGCCATGCGGCTTCACATAGCGCACCGTGCCGCCAACCGCCTTGGCGATCCCTTGCAGCGCGCCGATCTGATAGATCATATCGGCGATGAGTTCTTCGCTCGTCACATCCATGTCGCGCCGGCCGAAGCCGACACGATCAGGATAGGACACATGCGCGCCGATGGCGACACCGCGCTCAACCGCATTGCGGACGGTTTTCAACAGCCCGGCCGGATCGCCGGCATGAAAGCCGCAAGCGATATTGGCGCTGGAGACAACCCCGAGCAGTGCGGCATCATCCCCCATGCTCCAAGCGCCATAGCTTTCGCCGAGGTCACTGTTCAGATCTATGCTAACCATACCCCTGGTCTTCCTTACTTATACAAGAAGTCGAAAATCGGCCCGACGGACTTATACGCCATGTACCAAGTCAGCAAACAGACCAATACCCCCGACACCAATAGCCAGCGCGGATAGCGGTACCCGCCCATGAGATGCTTGCAGGCATAGGCGGCATACAGGAAGATCGACAGGCCAATCGGCAGCACCAGCCCGTTAAGGCCGCCGACGAATACGAGCATGGCGGCGGGCGTGGTCTTCATCACAATGAAGCAGACCAACGAGAAGGCGATGAACCCGACGGTCGCGATATTGCGGCCGCGCTCGGTGATATCCTTCTTGAACGCGGTCAGAAAGGAGACGGAGGTGTAACCTGCACCGATGATGCTGGTCATGGCCGAAGCCAGGAACACCGCACCGAAAATGTGGTAGCCGATGGCGCCGCAGGAAGCGAGGAAGGCCTGGCCCGCGGGGTTGGCGGTTTTGCCGGAAACGTCCAGCACCGTGCCGGTGGCGACGACACCGAGGATGCCGAGGAAAAGAACATAACGCATCACGCCCGTGACGAGAATGCCGGTGAGGGCGGCGCGATTCGCCGCCTGCAGATTCTCGACGCCGACCGCGCCCTTATCCAGCAGGCGATGCGCGCCCGCATACGTGATATAGCCGCCGACCGTGCCGCCGACGATGGTGGTGATGGTGGCAAAATTGATCTTGCTGGGCGCGAAAGTCTGGTGGAACGCCTCGGCGACGGGGGGGCAGCCGCGATGCAGGCATAGACGACCAGAATCAGCTTGATGATACCAGCCCCCAGCACCACGCGGTCCATCGCGATGCCGGCGCGTTTGGACAGGAAGATGCCAATGGCCACCAGCGCCGCTAGGACACCGCCAATTTTTGGGTCAGCCCCCAGCAGCGCATGCAGGCCCAGCCCCGCACCAGCGATGTTGCCGATATTGAAGAACAGGCCACCAATAATCACCAGCACGGAAAGCAAATAACCGGAGCCGGGGATCGCGGCATTGGCAATCTCCGAAGCACGCATCTTCGTGACCGTGACGACGCGCCAGATATTGAGCTGCACCACGAAGTCGATGATCACCGAGGCCAGAATCGCAAAGGCGAAGGCAGCACCTAGCTTGGCGGTGAAGGTGGCGGTTTGCGTAATGAAGCCAGGCCCGACAGCGGACATGGCCATGATCATGATCGCCGCAAGAAAACCTTTCCGCCGCGTCGCCGGAGACACTGCGCCCCTCGAAATAATTACCTGTTCCATCATGCCTCTTCGCTGTAGAGATACCGCCCAGCATTCAAGACGGCTGCCCCCAGTTGCGGCACAAAATCCCCCCCGTCAATGTATGTTAAACAACCATATCGGGCAGACTCTACAACGTTGCAAAATTCATAACCAAAATCTGGTCAATTTTTAGCCGCTCGATTATTTTTAGCTCTTTTCCCGCGAGCGGCAGATGCGATGGTGTAACGATATTCCCGGAATAAACATACTTCTTCTGGAAGCAACGAGAAACAGCCAGCAGGTCGGCACGCAGCGAGAGCATGCACTCGACAATCGCAGCTTGAAGAATGTGGCGACTATCATCGTGCGGAGGAGGCTGGACGGCAGGCGCTTGCGTTCGACCGGCGCGACTGCTGGGCATCACAAAGTGGCGCATGTCATGGAGATGCAGGGCCGGGCCGAGGACGGCGTCGGCTGGATGATCGCACGCGAGGCGGACTGGGCGGGGGAGGATCCCGCTTTGACCAGCGCAGCCACCGGCGCCGGCGCGTCAAGCACGAGTGTCGCGCCTAACAGCCCCTCCGGGGATCGGGAGCAGAGGAAATTTGCTCGACCGTCCCATGCAGCACGGCACCGCCGTTCAGTGGGCTGACCGTCGCCGGATCACCGGGGCGCAAGCTGGCCGCCTGGTATGGCGGCGGACCGAGGCCGGCGTCAGTCGCCGTCGATGTCGGGGGCAGCCATCTGGAATGTTACCATCACGGTGATGTGGTAGGTGCGCCCCGTGAACCCATTAGGCGGCGGCGGATAGGCGGCGATGCGCGCATCCTCCAGCGCCGCGGCGTCGAGCAGTGGAAAGCCCGAAGAGCGCGTCAACGAGATCCCGGTCACCACGCCGTTGAGATAGGTGAAGGTGAGTTCCGGCGCGCCCGTCTCATGGGCCGCCTGCGCCGCCTCCGGATAGACCTGGTTGGCATGCGCCTGCAGCGCGCGCTTGATCGCGGCGCTGAAGACGTCGACCTGGCCGCCGGTCGGCGCCGGTGGGACGGGCGGTGGCGGCGGGGTCTGCGCCACCGGTTGTGGCGGCTGTGGGGTTGCGGCGGCGGCGTATATTTCGGCCGGGGTGCCACGAAATGGCGGGTGATCTGCTGCACGGCCGGGTGTGGCGGCGGGGGCGGCAGTGGCGGCGCCATCGGCAGCGGCGGTGGGGGCGGTGTCGGCACTGGCGGGGGCGGCGGCGTCACCGGCTTCGGCGGCGTCGGCTTGGGTGGCGTCGGTGTCGGCGGCGGTTTCGGCGCGGGCGCCGGCGCGATGATCGAGAGTTTTACGGGGGCCGGTGTCGTCGCCGGCGTCTCCTCATGCGTCGACATCGCCGGCAGCAATAGGCCAAGCGCGCCCAATTCAAGCAACAGGCCGATCCCCAAGGCGACGGCGAAGCGCCGCCCGTCGGTCTCAGGTTTTATCCAGAAATCAGAGCTCATCGTGCCTGCCATGAAAGCCACCCAGTAAAAAACAGCTTGTAACGCATCGGAGCCCGGCTTGCGCCGGACTCCTTTTGGGTTTCCGTAAATTGTCACAATGACAGGGCGAACACGCCGCCCTGCCCTTTACATCAGAACGTGATCGGCACCGCCACCGAGACGAAAGCCGACACTCCGGGAAGGGTGTAATAGAGTCCCTGGCCGAGGCTGTTGTCACCGGCATCCATGATGATCTGTCGCTGATTGGTGATGTTATCGAGGTTCAGCTTGACCTTCATTTGGTTGAGATGCGGATTCAGGTGGTTGAAGGTGTAGCCAGCCGACAGATTGACGATGTTATACGGATCGTACCACTGGCCGGGCACGCGAGGATTGTTGCCGGCATAGGTTGCACTGCCATATTCGCCACCGGTCGTCTGGTCGATGATCGATGCGTAGATGCCGTTCTTGTCATAAATGATACCGGCATTGGTGGTGAACTGCGGCGCATTGGCGATATAGGCGTTGGTCCCGGTAAAGTTTGCTTTGTTCAGGCCACCATTGGCGAAAAGGCTGATGCCATTGTCGAAAGTATAGGTCGCCTCGCCCTCGATACCCTTATACACGGCGCCGCCGCCGTTATAGAACACCTCGTTAACGCCGGTGCCACTATGCGCGATGTAGTTGGTGAAGTGCACCAGATACACGTCCGCACCCAGGGCCAGATGTTGGTCCTGATAGGCAAGACCGGTCTGATAGTTCCAGGTCTGCTCCGGTGCTTCAGCCGATTTGTTCGGATCATCCGCATAGAACGTGTTCAGGTTAGGTGCCAGCAGACCTTCGGCGACCTGCGCATAGGAGGAGAAATTCGGCGAGAAATTGTACTTCGCCGCGAACGAGGGCAGGAACTTGCCCCAGTCATGCTGATACCCGATTTCCTGCTCGGTGGTCTGCTGCACCTGGGCATTCAGCGTGCGCCGGAAGAAGGCGTATTTCACGCCGCCCGTCAGCGTCAGATTCTGGATCGGCTCATAGTCGAGCTGGGTATAAGGCTGGAACGTATAAAGCTGGTTGTGCTGCAACCGGTCGATGACGCCATCCTCGTTATTCGCCGCCGCCTTGGAGCTCGACGATCCGCCATTCGCATCGTTCTCATAGTAATTGAGCGCGTTGCCGTTGGTAAGCGAGACTTCCTGCAGGAAGCGCGTATTCGTCTGATGGTCGAACCAGGCGCCGAACTTGATATCGCCCCAGTCGAAGTTCTTCTGCAGCCGCTGGATAGTGCCCCAAGAGCGATAGGTCATGAGGAAGGTTTGGCCCGGCACGCCGGCGATGACCGGCCCACCAGGGGAGAGCTGCACCAGGTTCGGCACCGCGCCCTTCGCGATGAGCTCATCGTCGCTGTACTGGCCGGGCAGGCCCTGATCGTTGACGTCGTCACCGTTCAGGTCGTGATGATAATAGGCATAGGTGTAGATCTTGCCGTCATACTGCCAGCCATCACCAAGATTCGAGGTGATGTCCATGTATTCCATATCGGTCGTGATCCGGTCGTTATTGTAGCGCCAGTAATTCTGCTGGTTCGGATCGTCGCTGAGATTGAAGTTATCGCCGAACGCGGCCATCTGGTCGAGCGTCGCGCCGTAGACGGGATTCTGATAGATCTTGTTATAGTCTGCCAGGAAGGTGATGGTGGTGTTGTTATTCACCGGCACGACCACCTTGCCGAAGAAATTCGAGCGGTCCTGGGTGGTGTTCGTCAGCGCGCCAGTAGAGCCTATATGCTCGGCGTTAAAGACGGCTTGCGTGCCGTTTGCTGCCTGGATGGAGCCGGTATCGATCCGAAGCCCCTCCACGCCGGTATCATAGCTTCCGTAGGAGCCGTAGGGCGTAAGGGTGGTCACCGGAGCCGGATCGATCGTGCGGATGGAAACCGTGCCGCCAAAGGTGGCGTTGCCAACGGTTTCAGCGGTGCCGGGGCCGCGGTCAACGATGACCTGGCCGATTTCGTCATTGGTGAAGAACGAGGTCGTATGGTGCGTGAAGTCGTTGGAATCCCCGATGGGAATACCATCGAAGGTAACGTTGTACTGGCCGTCCTGGAAGCCGCGGATGGTCGGTCCCTGAGCCTCTCCAAGTCCGGGGCCGTTCGGGCTGATCGAGTTCACGGACGGCGTCAGCCGCGCGATATCGGCATAGCTTTGTGAGCTGGTCAGCAGGTTGGAGATCGCCTGACGGCTGACCACCGACGTCGGCTGCACCGAGTTCAGCGGCGTCAGCGAGGGCGCGTTATAGGGCGCGGTTCCCGGCGTGGTCGCGAGGCTCGCGGCATCGCCCGTGCCAGTGGACAGCACCGCGCCAAGATCCAGATTCGTCGGGCCGCTGGAGCTGGTGCCGACCGCCGGCGCGCTCTGCGGCGTGACGCTTTGCGCCTGCGCAGGTATAGTAGCAAGCATTACACCACACCCAGCAAGAGCCAGGCCAAGCGCCCGGTAGGACGACGCGCGGCCAAGTATGCGGCGCAGCGTGAAATGATAAGCCATCGTAATCGAATCTCCCAGTTTGAAGTTCTTAGCCCAGGCCTGCGTAGACAACATCAACGCACATGCAGGCGGTTAGCCGAACTTACGGAAATTTTCACTTCATTTTTCCAAGAAATTTTTATGACACGTTACGGCATGAATTTTAGTCAAAAACCGGAAATCACAGTTTCCAAAAGCATTTTTTCTAAAAATTGAGCGCTTCAACTATGTAGTATTAACTACATATATTCTCCGCCCCCACATAAAAACCCGCGGAGCACGCGCTCCGCGGGTTGGTTCGGCGTCAGTTTTTACGGGCCGGATCCCGGCGGCGTGACTCAGTCCGCCGGCGTTCCCGGTTGTGCTGCGATTCCGATATCCGTCACCCCTGCCTTCCGTGCCGCGTCGATCACGGTCATAAAACGCTGGAACGGCGTCGCCTTGTCGGTGGCGATGGTCAGTTCGGTCTTGTCCGGCGCGCCATCGGCCGTAAACATCGCGGTGAGCTGATCCGGCGTCATGACCGCATCCTTCACTTTGATCGTCCCATCGGCCATCACATTCACGGTAAATTTTGGATGCGGCAGCGATTCGGTCTGGCTGGAGACCGGCAGTTGCAGGTTGACGCCCTTGTCGGGGATCATCTGCAGCGTGACGATGATGAAGAACACCAGCAGAAACAGCATCACGTCGATCATCGGAATGATCTCGATGCGCGCCTTCTTATGCTCGAAATACCGCATGTTCATCGGCTCAGCTCCGACTTTGCATCGCCGACATCGCCGACATGTCGGTACGGTTTATGATCATCATCTTCATCGAATCAAGCTGATGGATGATCAGTCGCACCTGGTTGCTCAGCGCGTTATAGGCGGCGAGGCCCAGCATCGCGATGAAAATACCGAAGGCGGTCGCAACCAGCGCGTCGGCAACGCCGGCGGTCACGTCCGCCGGCGCATGCCCCGGCTGCGCCAGCACGGAGAAGGCGTGGAACATGCCGATGATCGTGCCGAACAGGCCGAGCAGCGGTGCTAACGTCACGACCGTGTCGAGAATCCACAGGCGTCGGTCGACCGACGGGGCGATCAGCATGATCGCTTCATCCAGCCGGTTCGCCATCGCCTCGCCCGAGGCATTTTGCAAATGGCGCTGCGCCGTTTCCAGCAACACAGCTTCCGGCAAATTGCGGGCGCGCACCTGCAAAGCAGCCAAATCCTGTTGCGTCAACGCCGCATGGCCGGCGGTCGCATGGATAATCGACTTGCCGCGAATGATCGTGCTGCGCAAAGACCAGGATCGGTCGATCATCACCGCCAGCGCGATCAACAGCAATGCCGCGAGGATGTAGAGAACACCGTCCGAGTAGGCGGCCAGATGGAGGATATATGCATAAGTCAAAATACAGCTTCCTTTTTTCTAAGTGGCCGATACATCAATGTTGTCATTTGAAGTGTTATACTTTTGTTTCACTCAACAAACGGAAGCCACGCTAACATCACCTCCTCCACGTTTCGGCAGCCCTCGTCATACGAGGCATCGCAGGACTGCCCGAAATGTTCCGAACTGAAGTCAAGCCGACGGCGCATAGACCAGCAGCTTCAAGCTGCCAGGGGCGAACGGAAAATGCGGGCGCCCCAGAGGCGTGGCTGCCGGAACAATTTTCGTGACCCTGCCGGTCACCGTGAAGATATCGCCACTGACCGGGTCCACCGCCAGCGTCCGCGCGCCGGGCTCGGTCTTCACCACGCCCAGCACTCGGGGTGCTGCGGTATCATCGATGACCGTGAGCGTGCCATCCGCGTTCGAGCTGAAGGCTCGGTGGTGCACAGGATCGTAAGCCGCGGCATCCGTCCCCTCGCCGATGGACAACGATGCAATGACGCTACCGGTATCAATGTTGAACACATCCATGACGCCGGAGCGGCAGGAGGAGAAGACCAGGTGCCGGGCGGTGTCGATCGCCAGGCCCGTCGGCGCGGCACAGCCGGTGGCCGGCCAGCGCCCGGTAACCTGGTCCGTAGCGGTATTGATGCGCACGAGCTCGTTCTTGTCGCTGAGGTTCACGTAGAGCGAGCCCGCTGCATCCGGAGCAAAATATTCCGGCGCCCCGCCGAGCTGGATGTCCTTCGCCTTGTTGCTGGCAGGATCGATCGCGGTGAGCGCCGAGCTGTCGCCTGCCCCGACAAAAACCTGCTTCGAGGCAGGATCGTATTGCATGCCATCGGCGCCGGCCGCCACGGGAATGGAAGCGACGGGAGCAAAAGTTTTTGCATTAAACACGACGGTAACACTCTTCGTCCGGCTATCGGCATAGACATCGCCGCTAACGGAATCGACGGCGATGCCATGGCTGCCGGGCAGCCCGGCGAGCGTCCCCACCACTTTTTCCGTGGTAGTGTCCACCACAGTGACCATTTTGCCATGCGAGATGTACAGCCGGTGGCTAGGCGCATCAAAATGCAGATAATCCCACTTGGAGCTGCCGCCGAGCGGAATTGTTTTAACCAAATGATAGAGCGGCTGTGCCGCCGCCTGTGTCACGAAGCCGGCAGCAAGCGCGAGGGCGGTGAGTGTCGTGCGGAGTTTCATGCGTTTCCCAACAATGATATAAAAATCCATTACAATGGCTGTCACGCGCGGCGCGCGTGCAGCCGGTCCAGCCGCAACCGGTCGCGATGATCCGTCAGCTTGAAAATCACCAGATAAACAGCGGTGAAAGCGCCAAGGCAGTTGCCGCCGACGATCAGGAACATCAGCAGGATCTGATATTTCGCGGCACTCACCGGGTCCATGCCCGCAAGCAACTGCCCGGTCATGATCCCGGGCATGGTGACGAGCCCGGCGGCAGTCATGGTGTTGATCGTCGGGATCAGCGCGGTGCGGATCGCCCGCGCGGCGAGATCGTGCAGTGCCAGGTAGCGGCCGTCGCCCAGCGCGAGCCGCGCCTCGATCGCGGCGCGCTCGCGCTTCACGCTGTTGAAAAACGCATTCAGCGACAGGCTGACCGCGTTCATCACATTGCCGAGGATGATGCCGGTCAGCGGCAACGCCTCGCGCGGATTATACCAGGGCTCCGGCCGCAACGTGGTGATCAGTGCCAACACGGTGATGACCAGCGTCGCGAACACCGTGGCACCGCCGCCCGTGGCGTAATGCCCGATCAACGGCAAACGCTGGTCCTGGCGCGCGCCGACCTCATAGCTGGCAGCCCCCGCCATGATGGCGGCGACCAGGACGGTCAGCCAAGGGTTCATCGTGACGAAGACGATGCGCAGCACGAAACCGACCAGCATCAGCTGCACGACCATGCGGATCGCCGCCCAGATCAACGAGCGATGCACGCGCAGCGATAAAACCAAGGACAAAGCGGCGCTGAGCAGCACCAGCCCGGAAGCGATAGCAAGGTCGCCGGTGGTGAGATCGATCGGTTTCACAGGCTCATCTCCACCGTCTCGGTCAGCAGCCCGGCGGTCATCTGCGCGCGCCGCGTGGCGATGCGCGCCGCCTGCGGTTCATTATGGGAGACCACCACAAGCCCGGTTCCGGCGGCAGCGAACTCCATCAGCAAGGCTTCGACGGCGAGCGTCGAGGCCTGGTCGAGCGCGGAGGTCGGCTCGTCCAGGAGCAGCACCGCCGGCTTGCGGATGACGGCGCGCAGCAACGCCATGCGCTGGCGCTCACCGGTGGAAAGTTGGCTTACCGGCGCATCCAGCAATTCCGGGCGCAGGCCAAGGCGCGGCATCAAGGCAGCAGCCTCGGCTGCGGGCTGCATATGCTCGCGCACCCGCTCCGCCCACCAGCCGGATTCCGCGGCGACATACATCACCTGCCGCCGCCATTGCGGCGCCGGCATGGCCTCGCGCGAGACGCCGTTGAAGCTGACCGTGCCGGTATTCTCGTCCAGATCGGCGATCATGCGCAGCAGCAGGCTTTTGCCGATGCCCGACGGGCCGGAAATCACCAGGCAATCGCCGGCGGCGAGGCAAAAATTGAACGGTCCGCCCGGCGCCCCGGTCAGGCCGCTAATGTCGAGAAGCATGGTGGTCTTAGTCCTTATCCTGCGGATACAGAAAAATTTTATTCGGGGGCACGGTCAGCCGTGCCTGGGCGGCGGGTTTTCGTACCTCCCGGCTGCAGATGAACGGGCCGAACCCGGCGACGCGCCAATAGGCGAGCCACGCCCCGGCCTCGAACACGCAATGGTCGAGGCTGGCGGCAAGGCCGCCCCCAGAACCGCATGCGGGCGTGGAGACGACATCTTCCGGGCGAAAATAAGCGACAAGCGCCACGGCATCGCCTTCCGGCAAATGGGCCGGCAAAAATGCCTGGCCGAACCGGATGCCAGGCACGCCTCCCTCATGGCCGGGGATGCCGCGAAACCCGCCTTGCGCACCGCTGAAGCGTGCGACATGCGCCGTCGCCGGCTGGTTGAAGAGCATCTCCGGCGTCGCCGACTGCGTGATGCGGCCAGCCTCCAGCACCGCGACGCGGTCGGCCAGACGCCAGATATCCATCGGGTCATGGCTGACCAGCAAAGCGGCGGTGCCGGTCTCGCGCGCCAAGGCACGGATGTCGTTGCGCAACTGGTCGCGAATATGTGGGTCGAGGCTGGAGAACGGCTCGTCGAGCAGCAACAGGTCGGGCTGGGCGACGAGCGCACGGGCAATGCCGACGCGCTGCTGCTGACCGCCGGACAGGCGCGCGGGACGGCGATGCGCCAGCGCACCGATCTGCATACGCTCCAACAGAGCCTGGGCGCGGGAATGCCGGTCCGGCGCCCGGGCCGGCAGCGCGGCCACGACATTGTCCAGGCAGGAGAGATGCGGCCAGAGCGCATAATCCTGAAACACCATCCCCAGGCCGCGGCCGGCGGGCGGCACAAACACCGCCGCCTTGGGGTCATCCACCGCGTTGCGGCGCAGCCTGACCCGGCCCGAGCTGACCCGCTCCAACCCCGCCGCGCTGCGCAGGAGCGTGGTCTTCCCCGAGCCGGAACCGCCGATCAGGACCAGGAATTCACCCGCCGCCAGATGCAGATGGATGTCGTGCAAAACCGGCATCTGGTCGTAGCGCTTGCCGACATTCTCGAAGGAGAGAAGGGTCATGGACGTTCCTGCAAAGCCCGCGCGGCGGGACGATCGGTAGCGAGCAAGGCGGCCAGGCCGATCACGGCGAGACAGACGAGAAGGCCGCAAAACGCCAGCCGCGCCTCCTCGACGTAATTGAGGCTCTGATCGAGCTGCAACAACTGCACCCCAAGCGGCGTGCGCCCGGCGGGATAGAGCAGTTCCGAGACCGGCAGCTCGAACAGGATCTGGCTGAAGGCAAGGCACCAGCCCCAGAGCAGCGGCTTGCTCAGCAAGGGGATATGGATACGCCGTAAACGGCCGGCAAAACTGAGCCCATGCACCCGGCCGGCATCGCCAAGGTTGGCGTGCAACTGCCCAAGGGCAGGCTGCAGAAGGCGCATCAGCATCGGCGCATGGGTGGCGACATAGCCGATGACCAGCAGCAGTGGCGTGCCGTAGAGCGGCGCCCAGGCGTTGTTGAAGGCGATGATATAGGCCGCGCCGAGCACCAGCCCAGGCACCGCCATGTTGCCCAGCGCGACGATGTCGAGCGCCTGGCGCAGCCGCTCGGCGCGGCCGGCCCGCGCGGCGAGGGCGACGGCCAGCAGAATGGCCAGCGAGGCGGCGACACCGGCATACGCCGCGGAATTGCCCAGGCTGGTCAGCGTGCCCAACGGCAGAAACCCGCCATGGGTCGGCTGCAGCGCCTCGGCCAGCAGCGTGCCCAGGGGGACGACAAGGCCGAGCATGACAAGCAACGCAGAAGCGAGGGCGGCGAACACGGCCTCGCCACGGCTGCACGCGGGACGGCGGATCTCGCGCTGCCGGCCATGCACCAGGGCGCTGGTATAACGGAGCGCGATCAGCAGATGCACCGCCATGGCGATCCCGGCGAGCACGACCAGCCACCAGCTCAAGCGGGCGGAGGCGGCGAAATCGATCGGCATCGTCGTCAGGCGCGCATAGATGGCATAGATGACCAGCGGCAAATGGATCTGCGCGCCGAGCGTCGCGGCGATGCCGAAATCCTGGATGACCTCGACAAAAACGATCACGAACCCCGCAAAAGCGGTCGGCAGCAGAAGCCGCAGCAGCAGGAACCAGCGGCGTCCGGCATCGGCGATATGCACGCGCGCCGCATCGCCGATCTCGCCGCCGATCGCGCGCCAGCCGGTGCGCGCCGCCAGCACGCAGAAGGGCAGGCCCTTCAGGCCGAGCAGCAGCACGATTCCCGGCGCGCTGATCAGCCAATGCTGCACCAGGCCACCCCGCAACCCCGGCCAGCCCAGCAAAATCTGAAAACCGGTGGCGATGAGATAACTCGGCAGCATGAAGATCAGCCAGAGGGAGACAGAGAGCGCCCGGTTGCCGGACCAAGCGCGGCATTCGAGCAGGAACGCGAACAGAATGCCGGCCGGGGTGGTGACGGCGGCGGTGATGAGGCCAAGCTGCAGCGTGTTGAGCACGGCAGCATCCGACAATCCGCCCCCCTGCACCGCAACGCCGATATTGCCTTGCGGCCCGAGTGCCGGGAACCATGGCAGGGCCAGAAAGCGCAGCAACGGATAGACGAACAACACGCCGAAAAGCAGCAGAATGGGCGCGCTGGCAAAGCCCGTACGGCGCGTGGCGAGGGAAAAGCTCATTGCACTTCCGTCAGCCGGTCGAACCAGGCGCCGATCGCGGCTTCATGGGCGCCCCATGCGGCCGGATCCATCACCGTCACCGGCAGGCGGTCGAGCGCCGGCAGCCCCGGCGGGGCCTTGGCATCGGAGGTGATGGGCCAGAACATGGCATCCGATGAATGGCTCGCCATGCGCAGGCTTTGCACCTTCGGCGACATCGCAAAGCGGATGAAGGCCT
Source organism: uncultured Pseudomonadota bacterium (assembly GCA_963737355.1). Taxonomy (GTDB): domain Bacteria; phylum Pseudomonadota; class Alphaproteobacteria; order Acetobacterales; family Acetobacteraceae; genus Acidocella. The sequence goes on from CAVTSC010000006.1 coordinate 44,288, forward strand.
CCGCCTCGGCGCGTTGCCCTGCCGGCAGGTCGGCCGCAACGGCAATCACGCTGGGCAGGATCGCCGGTCGCGGCGGCAACACGACGCTGAAGGCGGGGTTATGCCGGGCCAACGCATAGGCCGCCGAGCTCTGAGTCACCGCGAGATCGATCTGATTTGTCTGTAGCGCGAGCTCCGTGCTCGGATTCGTCGGGTAGAGACGCATTCCATTTTGCTGCAAGGCGCGCAGAAACCCCTGCCCCTGCGGCCAGCCGCCATGCAGCTCCAGCAGATTGGCCAGGAGCATATAGGCAGGCCCGGAAAGCTGCGGGTTGGACAGGCCGAATTTCCCCGCCTCGGCTTGGGCGAGCAGCGTATTCCAGTCGAGCCGCGCCGCCGCCCGGTTTTTCCGGACCGAGAACACGCCGGCCAGCGTGATGCCGGTCGGGGTATAGGCGCCGTCTTCCGGCAGCAGCGCGCGGCCGAGCGGCGTCCAGGGCAAAACCGGGATGGTGTCGTGCGCCAATAGGCCGCTTTGGTCGAGCGCGGTGGCGGCGGCATCGCCATCGAACCAGACCAGCGACCAATGCGCGCGGCGTCCCTCGGCGGAAACGCGGGCAAGCAGCGGTCCGGTCGACATATTGATGACCGTGACGGGGATCCCCGTCTGCTTCATGAACGCGCCAACCACCTGGGGCGCGTAGCCAACGGCCGAATAGAGCACCAGCGTGGTGCCCGAATAAGCGGGGCGAAAGGTCCAGATTGCGGCGAAGCCGAGCAGCGCGATGCCCAATACCAGCGCTGCACGGCGGCCAAGCGCTGCGCAGCGGCAAAACCGTGTGGGGCGGCTGGCTGGCGAGGCGCCGCTGTCATGGTGTAAGGAGTTGGGCATCATGCGATGTAGTGACTATTACAGACACTTCGCGCCTATTCGCAACGCTACGGGGTTGACAGTTTTATGACGCATTCGCGAAACAATTCGGCGCCGAAGAAATTGCGGGACAAACGCCAAGCCGGCCCGATCGAGGCTGAAACGCGGATCGAGCCCGAAGACCGGCTATCCGCGCAGCTCAATGCGCTGGAGGCGGAATTATCGCCGACCGTGCTGCGCGTGGCGCGCTACCTCAACCGCAACCGCGTCATGGTGCTGACGAATTCGGCGGCCGAGCTCGCGGCCACTATCGGCACATCGGATGCCACCGTCGTGCGCACCGTGCAGTCGCTCGGCTTCCAGGGCCTGGGCGAACTGCGCCAGGCCATCGCCGCCTCGATCGACGGCTCGACCACACCGTTGGACAACATGCGCCGGACCCTGCAGAATTTGAGCGGCCCGGCGGAGACGGAGGCGATGAAGGCCGCCGCTCTGGTGATCGACACGCATCAGGAATCTCTGCGCCAGATGCGCACCGCGCGTGGCCGCGCGCCCATCCACGCGGCGATCGCCGCCCTGCATCCGGTCGAACGCATCATCATCTACGCCGCTGGCCCATCAATCGCGATTGCCGCCTATCTGGAGGTGATGTTCAGCCGGCACGGGCGCCGGGCGAAGGTGATCGGCCAGGGCGGCCTCGGCCTTGCCGACCAGTTGCTCGATCTCTCTGAGGGCGACGGGCTGCTCATGCTCTCCTACGGCGAGCCCTACCGCGAGGTGCTGCTGACGGCGGCGGAAGCGGCGGCGCGAAACATCCCGATCGTGCTGGTCACGGATAAACCCAACACCAAGCTGGCCAAGACCGCCGCGGCGGTGCTGCCGGCGCGGCGTGGCCGGGCAGAGCAGGTGGCGCTGCATGCCGCCACGCTGATCGCGCTGGAGGCGCTGCTGATGGGGCTGGCCGTGGCCAATCGCGCCCACACAATCGAAACGCTGGAACGTCTCGCAGCATTCCGCGCGGCGCTGACCGAGGGCAATTGATCCTGGCAGCTAAAAAATTGCGGCTAGAATCAAAGCGGCTATGCTGGATTTCTGTCCGCTGTCGACCGCTGGGACCGATACCTCAAGCTGCGCTTGCAAGCACCGTCGACGCGCGCTTCTTCAACGCTCTGGAGCGCAGCGACTACACGGGTGTTCAGACAAAGCCAGCCCCCCTCAATTCAGGTCCGCCCTTCATGTATGAGGCTCTGTGCCGGCCATTCGACACAACCCTCGACACTGTACATGATGAGGGCGGACCGCCGATCACGCCGCGGGCATGGGGGCTAGAACAAGTAACCCACGCCGACGCCCACCACCGTAGGATCAAGCAAGGTCTGCGCCTTGATGGCACCGTGATTTACACGCGCCGAAGTGACGAGCAGCATCTGCTTGACGTCGACATTGGCGACCCAGTTGCCGCGGATCGGCACGTCGAAACCGGCGTTGAACGACGGCCCCACCCCCGTGGAGTAGTCAGTGGCGGTAATCCCCTCGCCCACAGCGGGACTACCGCCGTAGAAGAATGCCACAGTCAGGCCGATGCCAGCATAGGGGCGAATCCCGTCAATTTGGGGCAGATGGTATTGCAGCGTCAGCGTGGGCGGCAGAACCCACGTGCCACCAACCTTCACATTTACGCCGCTGCCGGCAACCGACACGCTATGCCGCGAGCTCGCCGCAATCAAATTCAAGTCCAGGTGAACTCGTGAGGAAGTACGATCCGTCGACCTCAGGCGACACACCGTTGCTGACCTTGACCCGGTTGACGCCCGGAACGCTGGTCTGCCCCCGCCAACTCTGTGGCAACACGCCGATGGCGCTCAAATGCACCATGATGTCGCCAGCCTGGTAACCCGTCGGTCCACTGAAATAACTTTGCACGTCGGAAAACGTGCCTTGCGCCATGGCCGGAGCAAAGGTTGCGGCGGCAAGCAGGCCCGCCAAGCCCAGGCGAATCGAAATCTTCATACCCCAAGTCTCCACTTCTAGTGAATAAACGGGGGGAACCGATAAAGCTTGTACCGGACCAACACTTTGATCTGGAACAAATGTTGGGGGACAACGAAATTTGGTCTGCTGCCTTAGGAGCACTCCACCTTTGATGTAGTTTTTGGGTGGCGTGAGCTCTCCCATGCTTTGGTCCGACCTTTCGCAACCCGCCCCTTAGAGTGCGATCGTTTTAGGTTCGCGCATCTTGCGCGGAGCTAAAACGTGAATCACACTCAATAAAAAGGCTAGAGCATGATCGCACTTAAAGCGACCATGCTCTAGCCGCCGAAAACGCTGCCATGATGTCCCTCCGCAAGCGAATCGAAGGGCATGTACAGCTTCAGGTTTTTGACAGCTTGTCACGAGGTTCTTCCCCCGGTTGCCCTGGCGAAGACGGCCTTGATATGGATCAAAGCAAGTATTGCGTGTAAAAAAGAGCATGGTGTTCCCTGATCTTGCCGCGGCGCGACCGCTCGTCATCAACCTGGCCAAGCGGCCGGCGCCGTCGCAATGCGACGATTGCGGTGCCCGTCATCAAGGCATGTGCGGGGCGCTGTCCGACGAGGATCTGACCTTTCTCGCTGATGTCCCGCAACGTGTGACGGTGCCGGCCGGCGCGGTGTTCATCGAGGAGGGGGAGAAACCCGGCTATTTCTACAACATCACGGAAGGCTATGTGCGGCTGTTTAAATCGCTGCCGGACGGGCGACGGCAGATCACCGGCTTTGCCGGGCCGGGATATTTTCTTGGGCTCGATCCGGCGCGAAGCGTGTTTTCCGCCGAGGCGATAGAGACGATCAAGGTCTGCCGCTTCAACCGCGCCCGGCTGCTGACGGCCTTCGCCGAATTCCCCGCGCTGGAGCACCGTCTGCTCCAGGCGACGATGCACGAGCTGGCGATCGCGCAGCAGCAGATGTTGCTGCTGGGGCGGAAAACCGCGCTGGAACGGGTCGCGACCTTTCTGCTCGCCTGGGCGGAGCGGCAGGACGCCTGCGCCCCCGGTGCGCTGCCGCAGCCGCAGACCATGCTGGGCCTGCCGTTTTCGCGTACGGATCTGGCCGATTATCTCGGCCTGACGATCGAGACCGTGTCGCGCTCGCTCAGCCAACTGAAGCGCGACGGATATATCGACATCCCGAACACCCACGAAATCACCCTGTTGCGGCCGCAAGCGCTGTCGAAGATCGCCGAGGCGATTTGACAGGATGAACTTGCGGATTGTGTTCAACTCGACCTCAAGAAATCGCCCTCTAGACCCCATGTCCGCTGCGTGATCGGCGGCCCGCCCTCATCATGTACAGTGTCGAGGGTTGTGCCGAATGGCCGGCACAGAGCCTCATACATGGAGGGCGGACCTGATGGACAATATCACGTTTGTTGGCTTGGATGTGCATAAGGCGACGGTATGCGTGTCGGTGGCTGAGAGCGGCCGTAGCGGCGAAGTGCGGCAGATCGGTGTCTTTGAGAACCGCCCGGAGGTTCTGAGCCGGATGGCCACTCGGCTCGGCAAGAATGGTCGGCGGCTTAGCTTTTGCTATGAAGCGGGGCCCTGTGGTTACGGCCTGCAGCGCCTGCTGACTGATGCTGGGCACGAGTGCGTGGTGGTTGCGCCATCGTTGATCCCGATCAAGGCAGGCGACCGGGTAAAGACGGATCGCCGCGACGCGACGATGCTGGCGAAGCTGCATCGGGCCGGCGAACTAACCGCGATCTGGGTTCCCGATCACGCCCATGAGGCAATGCGCGATCTGTTGCGGGCGCGGGCGACCGCGGTTGGCATGCTGAGCAAGGCGCGGCAGCATCTGCAAGGCTTCCTGCTGCGCCATGAGCGGGTCTATCATGGGCCGCGCGCCTGGACCCTGGCCTATCGGCGCTGGCTGACGACGGTGCGGTTCGAGCATCCGGCGCAGCAGATCGTCCTGCAGGATTATATCCATGCTGTGCAGGACGCAGAGACCCGACGCGATCGGCTGACAGATCAGATTGAGGAGTTGCTGCCGAGCTGGTCGATGGCACCGGTTGTGGCCGCGCTGCAGGCGATGCGTGGGGTTGCCCTCGTGGCCGCGGTGACCGTTGTGGCCGAAGTCGGTGACTTTCGCCGCTTCGCCAATCCGCGTCAGCTGATGGCCTATCTCGGCCTGGTGCCGAGCGAGCACTCGTCAGGCGGTAGCGTCCGCCGCGGCGGCATCACCAAAGCCGGCAATGCGCTGGCCCGGCGCGTGCTGATTGAGGGGGCCTGGACATACCGGATGTCGGCGCGTGTCAGCCGAACGATCAACCGCCGTCTTGAGCCGCTATCCGCTGAGATCCGCGATATTGCTTGGAAAGCGCAGGTTCGACTGTGCGCGAGATATCGCCGTCTGGTCGCCTCCGGCAAGGCAAAGGTCGTGGTCACAACGGCCATTGCCCGCGAAATGGTCGGCTTCATTTGGGCGATCGCCCGCATCGCGCAACCCAAGCTCACTTGAGAGCTGCTGAACGAGACGGAGGAAAAGACCCACCAAACAAATCTGGTGCGCAGGGCTGGAGGCAGGGCCGCGGTGGGGAATCCTCCAGCCCTCCTATGAGCCAATCCCAGGACTGATGCTCGCAACTAGACTGAGGCAGCCCCGAGACGGAACCACGGTCATGCGGTAGCCAACCCGCGCATGAGAGCTTGTTCAACCGGCGTCTTCGGGTCCTGTCTCCTGCCTTGCGCATCTCTATAGCCTCGCCCGGTCATCCGCTGACGCGGAACGAATAATCACGACCGAACCCTTGAATGCGGACATGAGAGGAGGGTGTCGGACTCTGGTTTTTCGTTGACTAATAATGCGCGCCTGTACGGGTAGGCGCGCGTTGCGTCAGTTTCAGCTGGCCGGCCTGTTTGGCCATGGCGGTGGGTACAACGGCTTGGTTTTGTCTTGGTTGCGCCTGGGCCGATGGAAAAACCATCCTATTCGCCTCATTGGTGGGTGGAGAGGATGAACATCCGTTTCACGTTCCAAGCCATGGTCACGAGGTTCCACTCGCTCCGGACGTTATCGATTCCTCGCAGCATGAATTGCCGGAAGCCCATGACAGATTTGACGATGCCAAACACAGGCTCAGGAATCTGCTTACGCAATGCATAGAGTTTCCGTCCCTGCGGCGTGTTCAGCCGGTGCGCCATGGCTTGCACCGGCGTTGGGTTCTGCGGTGCTTTCGACGCCTGGGCGAAACGTTCGCTCAACGGTGGGTGATGCGGTTGCCGGCCCATCGCGATCAGCGGCTCAATCCCGGCCGCCATGCATGCGGTCACGTTCCCCGCGCTGAAATAGCCCGTATCCGCCAACAATGTTTCCGCTTTACCCAAGGCATCAGGCAAGGCGCTGATTTGCTCCAGCATCGGTTCAATCTGCTGCTTGTCGTTGGGCGCCTGCACCACATCCACCGCGACCACCAACAGGCTGTCCGCCGCCACCGCCGCCTGGGCGTTGTAGCACTGCTCGAAACCGCCGGCGGCCATCGGCATGATGCGGGAGTCTTCGTCCGTCAGATTGATCTGATCCGTAGGCAGCGGCCCCTCGGCCGGTGGCGCGGGCGGCTTGCCGCCAGGCTTCTTGCCCGTGGTCTTGGTCTTGGCCTCGCGCGCCTTGAGCTTCGCCTCGTGTTCCGCTTGCTCACGCACAAAACGCTCCCTGGCGCGCGCCTCGATCTTCACGCGAGCCGCCGCCAGCTTCTCCAGGCGATCCTCCCGCCGCGACAACTCTTCCGGGATCGACATCCCGTCGGGAATGTCAGCCTGATCCGCCGCTTCGGCTTTGGCCATGAGTTCGGCCACCTCGGCCTTCAGTTGCACCTCAATCTTACCCGCGCGCTCATACGACAATGCTTTGTGACGGCTCGCGTTGGCGTGAATTTTGGTCCCATCCAGCGCCACTGTCCCCAGCTTCAGCACCCCCATTTCGCGTGCCAGGCTCAGTACCTGAACGAACAGCGCCGCGATCTGGGGCAGAAAACGACGCCGGAACGTGGCAATGGTGTCGTGGTCAGGATGGTCATTCGCCGCAATGAAGCGGAACGCCACCGAATCGTAAGTCGCCCGTTCCAGCTTGCGGCTGGAAAACACGCCGGTCGCGTAGCCATAAACCAGAAGGCCAAGGAGCGGCGCTGGGTGGTAGCTGGCCGAGCCAGTGCCACGATAACTTTTGCTCAGCGCCGTCAGGTCGAGCCCCTCAATCACCTCCACCACAAACCGGGCCAGATGCCGCTCAGGTAGCCACTCGTCGATCGACGGTGGCAACAAAAAACCGGTCAGACGATCCGTCGGGCGGAAATTGGTCATGCAACATCCAGGCAATTAGGAAAACCAACGTGATGATTCTAACCCCAGTACAGAGCGCACGCCAAGCCGTAAGTCCGACACCCTCCTAGAATTCATCCCAGTTTCAGCGCTATGGGCCATTACCGGCCGCTTTGCCGCCCTCGGTTGCACCTTGCGAGGCGCGGCGTCGGCTGCCGAATTCGCCGCGACCTCTCCCAGCCTGAATTGACCGACCAAGCGGGCGAATTCCTGCGCCTCGCCTGAGAGGCCATGGCTGGCCGGGGTCGATTCCTCGACCATCGCCGCGTTTTGCTGCGTCACTTGGTCCATCTGGTTGACCGCTGTGCTCACCTCGTTCAGCCCGGTTGCTTGCTCCTGGGCGGAGGCGGCAATCTCGGTGACAAGGCTGTTCAGCAGGGTCACCTGCGTCACGATCCGCTCCAGCGCCTTGCCGGTCTCACCCACCAGCTTCACCCCGGTATCAACCTGCGCGCCAGAGGCGGAGATCAGTGTCTTGATCTCCTTGACCGCATCGGCGGAACGTTGCGCCAGGGCCCGCACCGCGGTTGCCACCGCCGCAAAGCCGCGCCCCGCATCGCCAGCGCGTGCCGCCTCAACCCCGGCATTAAGCGCCAGCAGATTGGTCTGGAAGGCGATCTCGTCGATCACGCCAATGATGGTGCCGATCTGCTTCGCGTAAGTTTCGATTCCGCTCATGGCCTGCATGGTTTCGTGCCCCACCGCGCCGTAACGCTCTCCGTCGGCTTTGGCGACCGCCACCGTATTGCGGGCCTCGCCGGCATTTTCCGCGGTGCGGCGCACCGTCGCGGTAATCTGGTCGAGCGCGGCAGAGGTTTCTTCCAGGCTGGCGGCCTGCTGCTCGGTGCGCCGCGACAGGTCGTCGGAGGCCAGGGTGATCTCCTCCGCACCGGAGCGCACGCCCTCGGCACTTCTCGCGATCGCCTGCATCGTTTCCTGCAACCGGGTCATCGCACCGTTGAAATCCTCGCGCAGTTTCTCGTATTCACCCGGGAAAGCCGTAGTCAGCCTTGGTCGCGCATATGCACTCGCCGAAAGTGCCGGCGGTGCATATGAACACGCGCATGATCGTGACTAGCAAAGGCTGGTTCGGCGGCGGCGGCGATTTGACGCCGCTGCAACCGGGTACCGCGGCCGAGGACGCGGCTTTCTTCCATGCCTCCTATCAGGCCGCCTGCGACAAGCATGATCCGACCTATTATGCGAAATACAAAAAATGGCGTGACGAGTATTTCTATTTGCCGCATCGCGGCGAGGCGCGCGGTGCCGGCGGGATTTTCTATGATTATCTCGATTCCGGCCGCCCGGAAGATGATTTTGCCTTTACCCGTGATGTGGGAGAGGCGTTCTTGGCTGCTTATCCGCCGATCATCGAACGCCGCTTCCGCGACAGTTTCACGCCGCAGGAGCGCGAGGCGCAGCTCATTCGGCGCGGGCGCTATGTCGAATTCAATTTGCTATACGACCGCGGCACGACATTCGGCCTGAAAACTGGCGGCAACACCGAGGCAATCCTCATGTCGATGCCGCCCGAAGTAAAATGGTCCTAGCCTCTCTGATTGGGGTTGGGGGCATCAAGGTGTTCCTCGATACGCGTGCCGGTCCCGTGGGTCACGCGCTTCTCTTAGCAGTAGGCGCATGGCCGCTCCATAAGGCTATGGTGCAAATTAACGGCGCAGGCACGCCTCCAGGCAATGCGCGCCTCCGATGAATCGCGCGGAAGCGACCATCCGTTCGGTCGCCACCGACGTCGAAAACGCGGCAGCAGTTTGAAAATAATCTCGGAACGAAGCTGCGCGAAGCCTTCTTTCCGTTCGCGCACAAAACGTTCAATCCGCGCCGTTTGCACGTGCCCGTTGGAGAAAGGCGCAAACGGCTCCCTACGTCTCCTGCGCCCTGCTGATCAGTACCAGGTCTGCGACATCTGAAAGCTCAGGAATTTTTCGATAAATGAGATAGGGGATTTGCAGGCGCTCAAGCGCGGCAGATACGAGCGCTATGCCCATCCCGGATGCGCCGCAGCCGCCAGAACGCTCAAAGTGCTCGACACCCGCAGTATCGACTTCGGGTGACAACCGGCTTGTCGAAGAAGCGCGTGCGGACCTTCGCCACTTGTCTCGACGCCGAAAAGTATGAGCGTCTCATGCTCGAGTGAGGACAACGGAATTCGTTCTTTCCCTGCCAAAGCATAGTCTGTGGCCATTGCTACGACGAACGGCTAGGTAATGAGTGGCTCCGCCCTCAGTCGGGCAATCTCACCTCGAAGCGAAGTTTGTATGGTGACCGCCTTTGCGCATGATTTCTATTAAAAGTAAGCTTAAGAATGCACAAAGAAGTCGTTTTTTGGGGCGCTGCCGATCAGACTTGATCGCACCAATTTAGCGATCTCGTTTCATCTTGTGTTAGCTCTCTTTCCTCTCCCGGGCCACCGGAATGTTGTATCCGGCGATACATGTGTTGATCGTCGAGACTGAAAAAAGGGTGGTACGGCCAATAATAAGGCGGCATCGCGGTTGCTGCCTCCTGCCAACTCCACTATCGTTGCCTTATAAATACGATCACGCCGAGGCAACGCAGATCCGCGACGGAGGCTTCGCATCTCATACAACCCGCGGGACGAAGGATGTCGATCTCCGCCGCCCAAGGCTGGGGGCAGCGCTTCACCCGCGCCGGCATGGATCTGGGCGAGACCCTGCTTTTGTGGCGGCTGGTCCTGGCCCTCAGCTTCATGGACATCAAGCTGCGCTATCGCGGCTCGCTGCTCGGCCCGTTCTGGCTCACTCTGCCCACGGCAGTGATGATCGGCGCCATCGGCTTTCTCTATGCCGGGCTGTTCCACCAAAATGTCAGCAATTATACCGATCCGCCTAAAGACTGACACATGCCCAATCGCGGCTACCGATTGAGTTGATGCGGTCTGGATCGGCGATGAACCAGTTCCATGCGGTTTTGCAGGCTTCCACGATATCTTCGTATGAGTCCCAGACCGTGGCGCAGAGCTTGTTCTGCCGAAGATAGGCCCAGACGTTCTCCATGGGGTTCAATTCGGGACTGTAGGGCGGCAGGGGCAACAAGGTCATATTCGCGGGTATATTCAAAAGTTCGCCCTTCTGATGCCAACCTGCGCCATCGCAGATCAGCAAGGCGTGAGCCCCCGGTGCCACTTGCGTGCTGATTTCGGCCAAGTGCACGTTCATCATCTCGGTGTTTGCACCAGGCGTGATGATCGCAGCCCCAACGCCGCGCTGCGGGCAGATCGCACCAAAGATGTAGGCGGAGTCATGGCGGTTATCGCGTACCATCAGCGGTCGTGAGCCACGTGGCGCCCAGATATAGGCGTGACCTCCCTTCTGACCGACCCTGGCCTCATCCTTACATGAAGGTTCGTTTGTCAACGTTTTTTTGCATGCGATTCTCCGTGCTTTGGTTACTGTAAGTCGAGTAACGTGCTTCTTGGGTCCAGGGCGGTTTGTACCGCAGCTACGGCTGCGTCACCTTACATGCGGTCGGGTCTTGTAACGAACCCGCACCATAATACCTCATGCACGAGACGTTGCCCCGGTTAGACGCGACCCACCTGAAACGCGGTGTCCGTAAGGCCACCAAAGAAGAAGACGGTCGCGTTCCCCGTATTGCCGTCGGCGGAGATGCCGCCCGCAGCAATTTCGTAAGTCTATTGCAAGTCTACGCTTTGGCGTTCGCTTCCTGGCTGATCTTGATGCCCTCCGGCAATAATCCGGTCTCGACATAGCGCCAGAGAGTGATCAGGAGCTTTCTCGCCATTGCCACGATGGCGATCCGCCGCGTGCGTCCCTTCAGTGTACCGACGCGCTCACGGAACCATGTCGCAAGCGTGCTGCCAGGCTGGTAGCGAAGCCAGAGCCAGGCAAGTTGGATGAGCGTCGTGCGAGCTCGTGGGTTGCCAGCCCGGCTGATGCTTCGATCACGGTCCATGCCTCCGCTCTGGTAGGGCATGGGTGCAATTCCGACGTAGCTCGCGAGTTGACGGCGGTTGGCAAAGGAGCGGTAAAGGACCTCGCGCACCAGCACAGCCGAGAAGTTTTCGCCGATGCCGCGGATACGCTGGAGTACGATAATCTTCTGGACCGTCTTATTGTCAGCGGCTGAAGCCAACACCGAAGCCTGCTCGGTTTCCACCTCTCGGATTAACTCCAAGATTATCACAAGCCGGCGGCGGAAGCGGTTGAGTTCGGCTCGCATCAACGGTGGGATTGCACGGCCGTCACCAGTACGCAGCTCGTCTATGTCGCGGACCCACGAGCGCAACGACGGCCTTCTCCGGATGCCCTGTGTGAATAGCAGAGCCTCAATCCGATTCTCGATGCGCTGCCTTTCTTTAACGAGGAGTTCCCGTTCACGGTGGGGGCGTTTAGCGTCCTCCTCCTCGGGCGTCGGCACGCGAACCATGCTGCAAACTTGCCGATCACCACCCAGCCATGCCGCGAGCACGCGCAGCATGCCCTCAGCGTCAAGTCGGTCGGTTTTGGCCCGTCGCGCCCGTCGGTTAACCAGGATGCTGGTTGGTTCGAGTACGTAAGAATTAATGCCGTTCGCCGTCAGCAGCCGGTGCAGCCAGAAGCCATCCCTGCCGGCTTCGAAGCAGCACGCCACATTTACGACCCGGCCGAGTTGATTTGAAGCCCGCAAACGCAACTCAGCGACCAGCGCGAGTAACGCCGCCGTATCCCCACCCTCAATGTGATGCAGCCGTGACTTCTCCACTCCAGGTAAGCGGACGGCAACAAGCCATGACGAGAAGCTGAGTTCAATAGCAACGTGGACAGTATGTTCGGGCGGCATGATGACAGACTCCCCTATCAGGTTGCGGATGTCTCCCAGTCTGACACTCAGTCGAGGCGCTGTCCGCCTTCATAGCATCTGGAACCAAATTTCTATCGGCGTTCCAGCCGTCGTATTGATGAGTGCGGCGCGCGCCAGACTGACGAAGTTTTTTTAAATGTCGTTTCCGCCGCAGCATCCTTCTTGGGATGCACGGGCCGCGGCTGCAATCGCGTCAGGCCGAGCTCACCCAGCCATTTGCCGATCGTGCTTTCATGCACCTCCACCGACCAGCGGCGCGCGACTTCCGCCTGCAGGTCCACGCACCGCCAACGCACCACCTTGTTGGTCGCCGGATCGGGCCCCTTGATTACCAATTCGCGCAGTTCGGCCATTTGTGGCGTTGTCAGATAGGGCTCACGGCCGGGACTTTTGCGAGACTTCAGCCCCTCAATGCCAACTTCGTTGTAACGATGTACCCAATCACGAAGGGTTTGCCGGTCCATGCCGTTCAACACCGCAGCCTCGCTCCGTGGCCGGCCATCCAAAACCAGGGCCAACGCCAGCATGCGACGGACCTGCGCACCATCGGCGCATTTTGCCGACAGCGCCCGCAACTCTGCACCCGTATGATCCGTGCGTGTAATCGCTACTTTCGTCCCCATAACATGCCCCCTGATGCGAAGCTCCCCATCAGGCTATCGAATCGGAAATTCCCCGCCTTGGGAAGCCCCAAGGGAGAGTCAGAGGCAAGGCTGGCTGGTATTACCTACCGTTTTTATCGATCTCTATCGTCTCCTGGCAGTTTCTAAGCTCACTGACCGGCGAAGGTGCGACCTCTTTCAGCGCCGCGGAGGGCATGATCCGCGCGCAGCGCATGCCGCTCTCGCTGCACGCCGCACGGGTGGTCATGCGCAACGTCTTCGTGCTGGCGCATAATCTCGTCGCCATTGTCGTTGTATTCGCCATCTTCCGCGTCGTGCAGATCGTCTTTTACATAACACCGATCATCTGGAGCCCGAGCATGGTGACGAACCGCCCTCTCGGCCGAATGGGCCCGCCTGCCCATTCAAACTTCCTCTCAGGCCGTCCTGGAAGCTGCCCGCGCGGCGCGCTTCTCTTCCTCGGTCCAGATTTTGCGCTCACGCTTCTCCGGCGGCGGCTTGATTTTCTTGGCCGGGCCACCGCCCAGCACCGGTGGACGCATGGTCGAGTTCCGCGCCGCTTCCGAATGCCACGGGTGATCGTCATCAACGGTCAGAGCGCGACCGATTTCCCGCTCCACATCACGCAGCCAGGCACGTTGCTCGGCATCGCAGAGCGTAACGGCGAAGCCGCTGCGCCCTGCGCGGCCGGTGCGACCTATGCGGTGGACGTAGCTTTCCGGCAGGCTCGGCAGGTCGTGGTTGAAAACATGCGTCACGGTCTCAACGTCGATGCCGCGCGCCGCGATATCCGTCGCCACCAGGACCTGTACGGTCCCGGTGCGGAAGGCGTCCAGCGCGCGCTCCCGCTGGCCCTGCGACTTGTTGCCGTGCAGGGCCTCGGCGGTGATACCCGCCTCGGTGATGAAGGCGCAGACGTCGTTGGCAATGTTCTTCTGCAGCGTGAAGACCACGGCCTGGCCGATCCCCGGCGTCCGCAGCAGCGCTAGCAGCGCTGGCTTCTTGTCGGCCGCATCCAAGAACATAACCGACTGCTCGATCCGGTCGACGGTGGTTGAGGGCGGGGCGATCTCGACCTTCGCCGGATCGCGCAGGAGGCTTTCGGCCAGCGCGGTGATGGATTTCGGCATCGTCGCCGAAAACAGTAATGTATGCCGTTCCCTCGGCAGCGTCGCGACGATGCGCTCGATCGGCTTGGCGAAGCCCATATCGAGCATCTGGTCGGCCTCATCCAGCACCAGCGCCTCAAGCTGCGACAGGTCGCAGAGGCCCTGGTTGATCAGATCCAGCAACCGCCCCGGCGCCGCCACGACGATATCGACGCCAGCCTTCAGCGCATTGACCTGGTGGAACTGACTAACGCCGCCGAAGATCGTTGTGACGCTGAACTGCAGATGGCGACCGAAGCGCTCGAAGCCGTCGGCGATCTGCGAGACCAATTCGCGCGTGGGCGCCAGGACCAAAACGCGCGCACCGCCCTTGGGCGCCGGCCGTGGTGCCTGGGCCAGGCGATGCAGCAGCGGCAGCGCGAAGGCGGCGGTCTTGCCGGTGCCGGTCTGCGCCATGCCGAGCACGTCTCGGCCCGCCAGCAGCAGCGGGATCGATTGGGCCTGGATCTGGGTGGGGTTGGCATAGCCTTCTTCGGCCAGTGCGCGTTGCAAAGGCGGCACCAGCAAGAGATCGGCGAAAGTGATGGACATGGTGTAGCTGCGCCTCCGGCGCCAAATAAGGTTGCGCCGAATAGGGCTTCGCTCGTTAGGAGCGCGGACTTTTACGGATGATGCTGCACTGCGTCAACGCGCAGACACGACACGTCGGTTCATCCCTCCACCAACGTCCGTCGCAGCCCCTCCCCGCCGAACCGCCGCGCCTACCGTCGGCGGCCAGAAACCGGCCACATCGACGCCAAAAACCGTGAGCTGATTGCGTTTGCGGTAGCGATTACGCTCCGCTGTGACGGCTGTATCACCGTTCATGTCGATGCCGCGCGTAAACTCTGGGCTACGCAGGAGGAAATCGCAGAAGCGGTGCGTCAGGCGCAACCTGACGCCCCTCACTAAGATCGCACAAGTGCTCAGCGCCGCTGATTTCGGAACCAGGACCTAAACTTGTCGAATTGAGTTTGCTGAGATGCAGCAATTCGCCAATCGTCCGGCCAAAATTTTCCCAGACCAGACGGATGATTCGGCAACGCTCCGCATAACTAAGCTCCGGCATGGCGGCATACAGATTTTGATCGGCGACGCGTGAAGCGACAGATGCGGGCTGTTCCATATAGTTAGTCGTAGGAAGTCTAATGCTCTTCTAGATGTTGGCCGCATAAGCGCTCTGCCGGAAAGAAGGGGGACTCCCCACCAATATTCAAGAGCCAATTGGGGCTGTAACCCCTGAATTTGCGACCTGCGGCAGATGTCCCGTTTGATCGATGATAGCACCGTGCTCGCTTCGTCAAGGACGCTTCGCGCCGGCTTCGCCGGTGCCGCAAGCGGCCTCCTGGACGTCGCTTGCGCGCGGTGCTCAGGCGGCTGCTGGATCGGGACGAAGGGATGGCCGTTCGTCTCGAACAAAGGGATTGTTTTGACGGCGTCACGCCGCCGTTTGCGGTGCACGCCGTGCCGGATCGAACAGTGTGTGCGTCTTCAACATCGCGCAGGCCACGGCCAGCATCCGATCGGCGACCGTGCGCAACGCACGGCCATGGGAATGACCGCGTTTGCGCAATTCGGCATAACGCCCGCGGCTTGCCGGATCGTGCTGAATGGCGGTGCGCGACCAATGATAGACGGCGGTCCGCAGGCGCATGTGACAGGCTTGCCGCATGACGACGACGCAGCGCTTGCCGCTGCGCCTGGTCACCGGCGCAACCCCACACAAACTGCGCAGCGCGTGATAATCTCGTCGACGCAGGGGCTCCCACGCCTCGGCGAGCAGCGTGGCGAGGACGATCCTTCCGACTCCCGGCAAGGACCGCAGGATCGTCACGTCGCGCTGCTCTGGGCGTTGCCCCGGTTCAGCTTCCCCGGTGCCGGCCAGCTTGCCGCAGAGGACGTCGAGCTGGCGGTGCGCCGCCTTCATTTGCTGGTTCACGAGCTTCAGCCGCACCGCTACGGTACGGATGTGAACAGTGGCCGCCTCGATCGTGCCGCCAGCGACCGAGAGCGGCGTTTGCCGCAACAGGCGCAGCGCCGTGTCGGCGTCGATGCGTCGAATGCGATGTGCCTTCAAGAACCGGGCGATGCTCTCCCGACGCGTCTTGGCCGCCTTCGCCGGCGTCGGCACCAACGTCCAAAGCTCAAGAAACCAGTCGGCCGCCACATCATCCGTCAGCTCAAGCGCTTGCGGATAATAGCGCCAGAGCTGCTCGCGGACGCGGTTGCCGAGGCGGGTTCTCTCCTGCTGCAACTCCTCGGCGATCCGCGACCATTCGCGCAGTTCCACCACGACGGGATCGGCCAGATGCAAGGCGCGAAAACAGTAACGATCGGTGCGCAGAGAATCACCCAAGACCCGGCTGTCCAGCCGATCGTCCTTGGCGCCCGCTACCGTAAACCGGTCCCGGAAGCGATCGAGTTGCTTCGGGTTGATCGCAAAGACCGAAAAGCCGCGTTCCAAAAATGTTTCAACCACCGGCCCATGCGGTACCTCAATGGCGACCGCAATCGTCGCCGCCACGGCCCCTGTGGTCGCCAGCAACCAATCACAAAGGGCGCCAAGGCCAGCACCGCCATGGGGAAAAGCGCGTTCCCCAATCACCGTACCGGGGGCATCCAGCAAGGCCACCTGGTGCGTCTCGGATGCCCAATCGACGCCCACAAACCATCCCAAATCATCAGCCATGTTCTCCCCCTCTCCATGATAGGCGGGCCACCACGACGACTGCCGATCCCTGTACTGGCGCTCAACGGCGCACCTCCCCACCGGGCTTCCATCGCGGCCAACCCGCCGGGGCACTTGTCCCCCCCAGGTGCTCGAAGCACAGGGGGGAAAGGGTCGCTCCCAGCGGGCCGGCCCGTGCCAGTCAGTGTAATGCTATGAACCGGTCACTGACGAGATGAACGGTACAGGGGGGTGGCCGTTTCCACGCGGGCATCCGCAAAATTCGTCAGTTTCACGTCAGTTACCTAGGCTATGGGCATGTCCGACTGCGTTCGACTGCCTCGCGCCAATTTTGTGGACTTAGGATGCTTGCTATGAATGTTTATGCTTCGAACCTCGTGCGAGCCGTTGAGCGAAAACAGAACATTGAACGATCCGCAGCATCGTCCAGCGCAAAACTTGACTTTATCGAGGGCGTGGACAGGCGTCACCTAACTGATAAACAAAGAGCGTTCGTCAATCACTCGAGCTACACAAAAATGACAACGCCTACGCCAGGGAAGCAGCGGCAGAAAAATTCTAGGCGATGGATAGGAGATATCTGTTGGCCAGACCGGCTGTTGCTCATAGCTATTGCAGGGGGTATCCTCTCCGCATCGGGGGTAATTCCCAAAGTGCTGTCTTCAGTGGCTGTCGAGCTTCTGTTCGTGTGTTCACTGGTTTTGTCGGTGGCTATGTTGTTCTGGCTGCTATGCCCTACGAGCATCACAGGCGTGCTTGCTGTTCACCGGTTTCGTGCGAGGAGCGCTCCTGAAAAGCACGCACAATCTCATTAAAAAAATTTTTCCTCAAAGAACAAATCGTCGAAACACAAGCTCGCCGCATTTTTAATATACAACTGCAAGAGAGTGATTAACATCAATATGCTGCGGGTAGGCTCACTTAATTTTAAAAATGTTAAATTATGGTTTGGGCTTTCAATTACTTTAGTTATCATTCTCTTTGCAAGTCGAGTGTGGCTGATTCCAGAACATTTTTCGACAGACCCTGATGAAGGATGGAACGCCTTTCAAGCGGCCCGTGCGTTGGGTGGCGGAGCGTTATATCCGTCGCCATATGCTTTGACGGGTAATAATTATACGCCCTTATCTTTCTATGTGGTTGGGTGGTTTGGTTGCATGGTTGGTGATCCCATCGTGGCGGGTCGAATCGCATCACTCATCGCAGTGCTTGCCGTTGCGGTCAATATTTTTACAATTGTTAGCAAATTCAGCTCAAATAAGTCAGCCTCGATCGTCAGTGCATTGTTGTTCCTGGGATTCAATGCCACGCTATTCAGACGTTATCTTTGCATGGACGACCCTCAATGGCTTTCTCTTGCAACAATGACATCTGGCGTTGCGATACTGCTTCCCATTCAAGTGAACGCCTCTCCAACAAAAGGACGAGTGATTGCCAGCGTGATCCTAATGATACTCGGAGGCCTGTTAAAACAAAACAGCATTACTTTTCCATTGGCAACAACCATTTGGTTGACACTACATCACCGACACTTGTTATCGATATGGATCGGAGTCTCTGCGGCGGCAATTCTGATATCTGCGGCGCTTTGTTTTTGGGCATACGGAGAAAATTTCTTCGTCGATGTGTTCTTGGCTGAGCGGCGATACTCATGGTCACGCATGCTTATAAAATCAGCCCCAATTGTGGCCACGCTGATTCCTATGCTTACGATATCGTGCAAGTTAAGGAAAGATCGGAGGCTTGATTCTCGCCTCGATTTCATAATCCTCGCAGTTATAATTAGTGTCTTGGTAGGTATCATTCAGAGAAGCGGGCAAGGAGTAGACTATAATGCCCACTTTAAATCCCTTATTTCACTATGTTTATCTGTCGGAATCGTATTTGCGCTTCATGGAATCGCTCTCGAAAAAAATTTTTCGTTGAGGCGCATTTTTTTGCTTATCGCGCCATTTTTTGTGATGGTTCCGCTTGGCTTGAAAGCTGAAGTGAATGAACTAACAATCCAACAGGCAGCAGAAAAATCCTGGAAAAATATGGAGAGTCATATTGAGTCTACTGAGCTGGCCCCGGGATTTGGGACCAGTGGTTAAGGTGGAAGCGGTGCCGTTCTGTCGTGTAGATGGAGCGGATTATGAGCAAGACGAGACGGACGATTGATGCGGCGCTGAAGGCGAAGATCGCCTTGGAGGCGTTGCGGGAGGAGGCGACGGTTGCTGATTTGGCGGCCCGCTACCAGGTTCACCCTAACCAGATTTATGCCTGGAAGAAGCAGTTGCAGGAGCACGCGGCCCGGGTGTTTGACCCGAAGATTGGTCAGGATGCCGAGGCAGCGTCGAGCCGTGTGATCGAAAAACTGCATGCGAAGATTGGGCAGTTAACGATCGAGAATGATTTTTTCGCCAAGAGGTTCGGCAAATGAGCGTGCCGGACCGCAGAGCGAAGCTCGATCATAACCATCCTGAGCTGTCGATCCGTCGGCAATGTGCGATGCTCGGCGTGGCGCGATCGGGCGTATATCGGACGCGGCATGTGGCCAACGATAATGATCTCAATCTGATGCGCCGGCTCGACGAGCTATTCCTGCGCTGGCCGTTCCTGGGATCACGGCGGATGGTTGCGTTGCTGGCGGCCGATGGCGTGCGGGTGAACCGCAAACGGGTGCGTCGACTGATGCGGCTGATGGGGATCGTGCCGCTTGGGCCGAAGCCGCGGACCAGCAAACCCGGTACCGGACACAAGATCTACCCTTACCTGCTGCGGGACCTGGTGATCGAGCGGGCGAATCAGGTCTGGTGCGCTGACATCACGTACCTACCGATCGGCCGGGGCTTTCTGTATCTGGTGGCGATCATGGACTGGCACAGCCGCGCGGTGTTGGCCTGGCGGATATCGAACACGATGGATGTGCGTTTCTGCGTCTCGGCGCTGGAGGAGGCCATAGCGCGTTTCGGCAAGCCGGAGATCTTCAACACTGACCAAGGGTCACAGTTCACCTCGGCGGAATTCACCGGCACGTTGAATGCCGCCGGGGTCAGAATTTCGATGGACGGCAAGGGGCGCTGGATGGATAACGTCTTCATCGAACGGCTCTGGCGCTCGCTGAAGTACGAGGATCTCTATATCAAGTATTACGCCGATGGGATCGAGGTGCGGGCCGGGATCGCCGATTGGATTTCTTTTTATAACCATAGGCGCCCCCATCAGGCCCTGGGTAACCGAGCGCCGATGGAGGTCTGGCGTGAAGCGATGGTCGGCGTATTGCCGCCGATGGCTGTGGATATGACGCTTCGCTTGGACAACGCTAACGCGTTGCCCACATACCCACAGCCACAACAGCAGCAAGCAGCCTAATTTTATATGGAAGATAGAACGGCGCCGACTTCAACTTAAATCCGGCCGAAAGTGGTCCTCACCGCGGGGGCCAGCTCATACCCCTGGACCAGTGGCATGCGAGAACCTTGCTTTATGTTATTGGGCTGGTAAAGGCTTCGAGATTGATTTTTTCACGTATGGCCAGCGGGCGCTGATTCAGCGCAACACTTCGACATTGCAAAGTGCACTTATATCGAATCAATTTTCTGCAATCGAAATAACCAAAGTCCGTGATCGCACCAGGTCACCCAATGATTTTTCTGATCCAATTCCATCTATTATTAATAGATACTATTCAACGGTTATTATTAAAGATCGAAGTCAAGTTCTGCTTGGTCCGAATAGCGGCGGCACCTTGGCAGATTGGATGCTCGCCCGTCGAGCATCTCCCCAGACGCCGGTGCCCTTGCAGCCCCGGCAAAATGCGCTTCGATCATGGTGCGATCGTCAAAATGGTAAAGCCACCCTCGGCGATGACGACGCCGTAGATTGCCGCGAAGATTGTCTCAAGGATAGGATGTTCACCGTCCGGGAGCATTTTTGCGCCCTCACTTCATTGCCACGGTCTAAGGCGAATTCCGCGCTGCAACCGTGACTACTTCACTTGCGTCGGCTTTAGTTTGCGGATGTCCCTCCGGCGGCAACCACCTTCTCGGATTTGAAGATTTGGATGAGGATCGTGGCATCGTAATTTGAGGGTGGAAAGTGTCCACAACCGAGATAATGGACACACGTTTGCGGGCGAAGCGCTGGCACAAAGTGTGGCCTGAAGCACTTAAGCGAGAGATCGTGGCGGCATGCTTGGTGCGGGAGTGTCGGTGTCGGTGGGCGCGCGGCAATACGACGTGAACACCAACATGGTTTTCACTTGGCGCAAGCTCTATGGCGGCGTGCCGGAGACGGTAGCGCAACCGCGGATGCCGCAGGCGTCAGTTTCACGGCAATAGCTCATCAAGGCGATGCGCAGGGTGAGCGGCAAGCCGCGCAAGATAGCGTCCGTCAACGTGGTGGAAATTGGTGTGTAAAAGAGCGGGCCATTGATCATGCGGCGGCGGTGGTAATTTCGACGTTTTTGGCATCGAGCAAAGTTGGCGCGAACTCGGCCATGGCTTCGGTCTGCATGTAGCGGTTTTGCGTCTGCCATTCGTCATTGGCTTCCAACAGCACGGCGCCGATCAGGCGGATAATCGATCCCTCATTGGGAAAGATTCCCACGACATCGGCGCGGCGTTTGACCTCCTTATTCAGGCGTTCCAGCGGGTTGGTGCTGTGGATCTTGGTCCGGTGCTGGGCCGGAAAATCCATGTGGGCCAGCACGTCGGTTTCGCTGTCGTCGATGAAGACGGCGAGTTTTGGCCATTTGCTCCGGAGCTGATCGGCGACATGGCGGAGCGTCTGGCTGGCGCTGGTCCGATCGGGTTGGATGAACGCCTGGCGCAACGCGGCGGCCGCCATGCTCTGCTGCGCTTTCGGCACGTAGGCCAGTGCGTTGCGCATCCAGTGCACCCGGCAGCGTTGCCAGGAAGCCCCCATCACGCGCCGGATCGCCGCCTTCAGCCCTTCATGCGCATCGGAGATCACCAGCTTCACGCCGCGCAAGCCGCGCCGCACCAGGCTCTTGAGAAAACTGGCCCAGAAGGTTTCGGCCTCGGACGGGCCGATGTGCAGGCCGACGATCTCACGCCGTCCCTCGGTGTTCACCGCCACAGCGATTATGGCCGCGACCGAGACGATGCGTCCGCCCTCACGCTGTTTGAGATAGGTCGCGTCAAGCCACAGATACGGCCAGTCGCCAGCCAGCGGACGGTCGAGGAAGGCGTTCACCCGCTCGTCGATATCCTTGCACAGCTTGGAGACCGAGCTCTTGCTGATCCCCGACAGCCCCATTGCCTGTACCAGATCGTCCACCCGCCGGGTCGAGACGCCGCCGATCCAGGCTTCCTGGATCACCGCCACCAGTGCCTTCTCCGAAGTCCGGCGCGCTTCCAGGAAGGGCGGGAAGTAACTGCCTTGCCGCAGCTTCGGGATCCGTAATTGCAGGCTGCCCAGACGGGTATCCAGCGCCCGCTCGCGATAGCCATTGCGGTAGGTCGCGCGATCCCCCTGGCGCTCATAGCGGCCAGCCCCGATCAAACCTTCGACATCCGCTTCCATGAGCATCTGCAGCACCGCCTCCGCCACGCTCCGTAGAAAATCGCCGTCGCCGGCCTTCGCCAAAAGCTCGGCAAGCGGTAATCTCTCCTCGGTCATCGGGTTCTCCAGGTTCAGGTTGAAGTCTCGCAACTCCACCGTACCCCACCGATCCGATGGCCACCCATATCTACACCGTTATGAATTCCAAAAGTCCACCACGACCAGGGACACTACCCCGCGCAAGAGAGCGCGACAACAACCACGATCGTTCCCCGGGCCAATGAAAAACGATAATTTGATCCGCGCCAGGGACGCTGGAATTGTCGATCCCGTGCAATGCGTGCCTGTCTCCCCCGGGTACTTTCGCAGCAACTCGGCCATAGTACCAGGAAATAGCATTCTGAAAGGCAGAACAAAAAACTACAAGAACATCATAGTGAAGTTGATCTAAACTAAAAAGCGGGCAAGAGACGGAGCACATCATGTATGATTCGACCGACCCCAGGGCGGCACTTGTTCCTGTGAGCGCGCCGTCATCCAGTTCACAGGCGGGAAAATTCACCAGTGCCAGCTATCTGAATTTCGACCTGACGCATCCTGATGAAGCCGTTGCGGGGCTGCGGTTGTGGTATGGCCGGGGCCAGAATTTTGTTTTGTCCTATGTTGAGGCGACGGCTGGCGCAGTGCTGGAACGTTCTGGGCAGGCCGATGAATCCATCCTGCTGCTGCCTGATGCCGGCCTTGAGGTAGACATCGAAGCGAATGACGAGCATGTGCAGTCAGACGGTTATGCGCTGGTGATTCTGCCGCCCGGGGAAAGCCGCATCACGATGCGCCGGCCTGGGCGCCTAGTACAACATCCCGTAAATAGCTTGAATAATTAAGTGCTTGGGCTAACATGTCGGGATGAGCCGAGGTCGTCATGCAACGCCAGTGAAGCTGGCCAAGAAGGAACAAGTTGAGCTGCTGTCGCTGATCGAACGCAGGACAGCGGCCCAACGGGATGTGATGCGGGCGCGGATCGCCCTGTGGGCCCACGAGGGACATTCGAATACCGTGATTGCGCGGGAGCTGGGTGTCTCAGTGCAGACGGTTAGCGCGTGGCGCAGGCGCATCGCCCAGCAAGGTGCGCGGGGCCTACGCGAGGGTGAGCGCAGCGGCCGCCCGCCACGCATCACGCAGGAAACGCGACTGCAGTTGATTGCGCTGGCATGTGAAGCGCCAGAACCCGAGGGGCGCGTCACGCCAACGCTGGACGAGATTGTGGTGCGCGCAATCGAGCGCGGCATCGTCGAACAGATCAGCCGCAGCCATATGCAACGTATCCTGCAGGCCGGCGATGTGCGCCCGCACCGGGTCAGGCAATGGTTACACAGTCCTGATCCGGCCTTTCGCGAAAAGGTCAACGTGATCTGCGAGCTGTATCGCAAGGCGCCCAAAAACGCAGTGGTGCTCAGCATTGATGAGAAGACTGGAATTCAAGCCATTGAGCGCAAGCATCCGGGGCGCGCGCCAGCGCCGGGCCGGCTGCGTCGTCGCGAATTCGAATATGTCCGCCATGGCACCCAGACGCTGATCGCCGCATTCGATGTTCATAGCGGCCAGGCGTTGGCAGAGTGCCGCGAGCGGCGCACCCAGGATGACCTGGTCGCCTTCATGGAGCGCGTGGCGCTCGCGCACCCGAACAAACAGATACACGTCATTTGGGACAATCTGAACACGCATTGCGCACGGGCTGTCTGGCAGGCGTTTAACACACGGCACGGCGAGCGGTTTCACTTCCACTTCACGCCCCTGCATGCGAGCTGGGTCAATCAGATCGAACTGTGGTTCGCCCGCTACACGCGCCGGGTGCTACGTCACGCCAGCCACACCAGCACCGCGCACCTGCGCGAGCGCACCGAGCAGTTCATCCACGAGCATAATCAGGCGGCACGCCCTTTCAAATGGAGTTTCCGGGGCTATCCGCTGCAAACCGGCGCATCATAATCGAGGAACGACATGCCAGCTTTACCCGCCAGACACTCCGCAGCCGAACTCCAGCGTCAACTGCGCCGCCTACTCGGCCATGAGCAGATCGTCACGCAAGCCTATGGGTGTCACCTGCTGATCAAACGTCTGGACGATGAGGAGGCAACGGTTGTGGCGCGCCTCACTGAACTCAGCCGCAATCGTTATAGTGCCGCCTTTCGTAGCCACAATGGCCGATGGGAACCGCTGCCCGGCACGGGGTCTCTCGACGAGATGACCGAGGTCGTCGTCACGCTCCTACAGCCTTACTTGCAGCCCAACATTTATTAAAGATATTTACGGGATGTTGTACTAGTGCGGCTGTTCACCGCTTCCGCCCAAGATCTGCTCGCGCGCTGCGAAAATGCCGGAACCTACGCCACCCCTCATGCCCGTGTAGCGCCGGCGCACCCGTGGCCAGCCCCCGTTGGAGGTTACAAAATCCGGCATTACAGCCTGGATGTTCCCGAAGACCCAAAACGCTTCGGCCGCATCTGGCGCAGCACCAATTTCATGGTGAATGTGATGTACCCAACCCAGGGGCCACGTGACCGCACCAAGATGTCGCCGCATCATCACGATGATTTCGAGCAATGCTCACTCGTGCTCGGCGGTGAGTATATGCACCATCTGCGCTGGCCCTGGACCGTGAACATGAACCATTGGCGCGAGGATGAGCATGTGCGCTGCGGCACCCCATCGATGACCGTAATCCCCCCGCCAGCCATTCATACCAGCGCAGCACTAGATGCCGGCAGCAATCACCTGGTCGATATTTTCTGTAGCCCGCGCCTGGATTTTTCAGCAAAACCCGGATGGGTATTAAACGAAAACGAATATCCGCTGCCAGGCTGAATGCCAGTATATAAAAGAAGAAACTAAATGAACGGCAAATTGCGGCTGATGCCGCTTGGCTATTTGATCGTAACAGCGATGATGCTTCATGCCGGCTCTGCCCATGCCCAAAACACCAGCCTGGAAGCTGTCCGCAACGCGGCGGAGGCACTCGATTCAAAAGGCGTGCGTGTTGACCTTACCTTCGTCGATGATTTCATCGCCAATCCAGGGAGTGGGGAGAACCAAAGTCAAGTCGGCAATCTCGGACTTTGGGGATTCAATGCAGATTTCGATCTGGGCAAGCTGATCGGCCTGCAGGGCGGGACCGTGCATGAGGCGATGACGATCTATGGCCTGCGCGTCAATTCCCATATGCTGCAGGATGTCGACGGAAATTTGGGTACGCTTTCATACCTGAAATACCACGATGCAGTTGTCCTCAACCTGCTGACCTACGAGCAGAAGATCGGAAAACTGGATCTGGAGGGTGGCCGCACCAATCCTCTGCGCTATTTCTGGCAGATGAACTGCGACAACCGCTATGCCTGTGAACCCGGCATTATGAACGCCGATATGCCGTTAATGCCGTTGCGCTACGCAACATGGGGTGGCGTCGCCACATACAACATCAATAATGCCCTCTATTTCCGCGGCGGCGGATTCGAGGATGACAGATACAACCTGAACACCAATGGCCTGAATTTCAACACCATTCACGCAACCGGCGCGTTGGGCGTTGGTGAGATCGGCTACACGACAAGTTTTGCGACCTCAGCCTATCCCAGCCATTACGAGTTCGGCGCATTCGGCGACACGACAACCCATACCAACCCCTATATGACCGCGCTCGGCAATCTCGTGGTCACACATCCAGGCGACCCCAAGAAGACCGATGCAGGTCCGGTCGGTATCTTCGCCGAAGGAAGACAGGTTGTGTGGAAAAAAAATGCGGCTAAACTGCCACCGAATTTCGCTATCACATGGGGCGTGTTCGCACCGCTCAACGGTCATCAGGATTTTGATTTTGAATCCTGGGCTGGTGGCATATGGACAGGTATCATTCCCGGCCGACCTCTGGACGATCTTGGGTTTCGGGTGCACTATATCCAGCTCAGTCAGGATCTTGCAAATTCCGAGACAGCGGCACGCATCCACGCAGGCGGCAATTCGATCGAGCAGCCTCGTAATGAGTTTAGCCTCGAGGCGTCCTATAATTTTCAAATCGCCCCGGGCATCCTGTTCTCGCCTGATATACAATATCTGATCAACCAGGACACGTATTATAATGCCAATGTCCGCAAGGCACCCGGAAATGGCCTGGTTGTCAGTGGTTTCCTCACCGTGTCCCTCGCCCGTATCCTTGGCTTACCGACACCTCGATAACCGCCTGCAATAGCCTGCCAAATACTACCGAACCGGGAGTCGATCGTCACTCTCAGAAACTTATGAGGACCACATGGACCAGACGCAAATTGAAGATGCCGCGCTCGAGGCGCGCGTGAACGCGCTGTTACGCGGAGCTGTTGATACGCACGTCCATAGCGGCCCTTCCATTGCCCCGCGCGGACTGGACCATCTAGCCCTGGTGCGTGAGGCGGATCAGGCAGGCTTCGCCGCCGTGGTTACTAAGGACCATGATTATGCCGGCGTGGCGACCGCCAAGCTTATCACGGATAATTTTCCCGAGCTGAAAACCAGGGTTTATTCTTCTATCGTTCTTAACAATGCCGTCGGCGGGATCAACCCCTATGCCGTCGAGCACACGGCCGCGATGGGTGGAAAAATCGTCTGGTTGCCGACCTTAGCGGCAGAGAATCATCTGCGCTGGGAGAAAACCGCCAGTTGGACCCACCCGGCCTCGACCAGCAAAATGCGCCACGCCACGGCTGTGCCAGTTCTCACAACGGATCGGAAGGTACGCGATGATGTCAAAGAAGTTCTGGATATCATCGCACGCAATGATCTGATCCTGGCCAGTGGCCACATCCATGTCAGCGAGACCTGGTTGATCTTCGAGGAGGCACAAAAGCGCGGCGTGAAACGCCTCGTATTCACCCATCCGGAAGACATCGTCGATGCGTCGTTGAACGATGTTCGGGGTATCGCCGCGATGGGGGCCTATGTGGAACATTCGCTGGCGATGTTTCTTGAAGGCTCCAAATTCAAGAGCTGCGCGGAAGAGGATCTACGCGGGCAGATTGATGCGGCTGGGCCAGGGCAGACAATCCTGTGCAGCGATCTTGGTCAGGTCGGCACGTTCCGCCCGCTCGAAGGTTTCCGGCGCGGCATCAAGCTTTGCATCGCACTTGGCTATGAAGATGCCGATATCCGCCAGATGGTTGCAACCAACGCCGCCAGACTTCTGGATCTGCCCGAAGCTTGAATGATGCGGAGAATTTCATGAGCAGCAGCGACTTGCACGCGTCAAGCCCCTCTTTCCGCCAAAGACTGGCTGCCGGCGAGCTTCTGGCGGGGAGTTTTATTAAGACGCCAAGCTGCCATGGTGTCGAGATCCTCGGCGGCGTGGGATACGATTTCGTGGTGATCGATGAGGAACACGCCCCATTCGACCGCAGCGCGATCGACGTGGCGCTCCTCGCGGCGCGGGCAAGCGGTCTGGCCGGATTGGTGCGCATTGCCCGCCCCGACGAGGCGAATATTCTGTCTGTCCTAGATTGCGGCGCAACCGGCATTCTCGTGCCGCATGTAGCCGACGCCGCCATGGCCCAGCGCATTGCCGCCGCCGCCCGCTATCGCGGCGGGCGGCGAGGGTTTTCCGGCTCGCCACGCGCGGGCGGATATGGGGCGCTCTCAATCTGGGATCATGTCGCGCAACAAGACGAGGCGGTAACCGTCATCGCGCAGATCGAGGATCCCGAAGCACTCGAGCATATTGACGCCATCGCCACTACCCCCGGCATCGATGCGCTCTTCATCGGACGGGCCGATCTCGCCGTCGCGACCGGGGAACCCTCCCCGACATCCGACAAGATCAAAGAGATTTGCGCGCGTGTCGCCGCGGCCGCGGACAAGGCTGGCAAGCCCGTGGCAGCCTTTACCGGCTCCAGCCAAGACATGGTGTAGCGCGACAATCTGGGTGAGAAAGAGCGACAATCAGGATGAGAAAATCTGACCGCGATGGGGGGGAGGATATCTGGTCGGCGATTGAATGCAAGGGATAATTCGCCGTTGATTGTCGCGGCGCGTCAATCAGACTGTTGGTGTGGTGCGGCTGTTTTGATCGTCTGGTGTGCTGCTGGCCGCCCTCTGGTTCGTTTGTTGTCGAGCGCGACACGACGCCGGTAGCTTTCAACATTCATTTCAATGATGGTGGCGTGGTGAACGAGGCGATCCACGGCCGCGAGAGTCATTGCCTGGTCTGGGAAAATTTTGTTCCATTCACCAAAAGCCTGATTTGCGGTTATCAGGATGGAACGATGTTCATAGCGGCGGCTGATCAGCTCGAAGAGGACGGAAGTTTCGGCCTGATCCTTGGTGACATAGGAAATATCGTCGAGAATCAGCAGATGATAACGATCGAGTTTTGAGATGGCGGCTTCGAGGGCGAGTTCGCGGCGTGCGATCTGGAGGCGTTGAACGAGATCGGTGGTTCTGGTGAACAGGACGCGGAATCCGGCTTCGACGAGGGCGAGGCCGATGGCGGCACTGAGATGCGATTTTCCGGTTCCGGCTGGACCGAACAACAATAGATTGGCGCCGGTATCGAGCCAGGTATTGCCGGAGGCCAGCGCCATGATGTGGGCCTTGCTGATGACGGGTACGGCATTGAAGTCGAAATTGTCGAGGGTTTTTCCAATCGGCAAATGGGCATCGAGCAAGTGACGCTCGATGCGCCGTCGCTCGCGTTCGGCCAGTTCATGTTCGGCGAGCGCTGCGAGGAAGCGCGCGGCTGGCCAACCTTCCTTGTCCGATTGGGCGGCGAGATCTGGCCAGAGATGTTTGATCGCCGGTAGGCGGAGTTCGTTCAGCAGAAAGGCGAGACGCGCGGCGTCGGCCGCATTGTTGCGGGTCATTTATACGGCCCCTCTGGTGCGAACGGTGGCCAGTTCGTCGTAAAGGCCGAGTGACACCGTTTGGATCATGACCCCGGGCAAGCTGGCGGTTGCGGGCCGGAAGCGCTCGCGCAAGAGGTCGAGACAGGGCAAGTGGCCGGCGTCCAGTTCGGCATCGAGTGCTTGGGCAAGCTCGGCCTCGCAGGCGTAATCATGCGCCAGCGCCAGCAATTCGACGGTGATTTTGCAGGCGACCTTGTCGGATCTCTGGTCCATCAAGGCATCGAAGGCCCGGGCATAGGCTGGTCGGGGAAAGATATGGTCGCGATAGACCAGGTTGCGCAGCGCCATCGGCTTGCGGCGCAGGGCATGGATGATGTGGCGATAATCAATGACGTGACCATGCTTGCCGCTGGCCGGCTGCGCCCGGCCACGGGCGAGGCTGAGCACGTGGCTGGCACCGAGGAAACATTCGAGCCGGTCATCGTAGAGCCGCACGCGCAAGCGCTGGCCGATCAGCCTCGCCGGTACGGAATAGAACACTTTACGCAGGACGAAACCGCTGGAGGATGTGACCTGAATGAGGCTTTCTTCGTAGTCGATGGTGCGGTTGGCCGGCAGGCGCTTGAGAGCGATACGTTCGATATCGATTGCTTTGCTGCGATGGGCGTTGTGGCGGGAGAAGAGCTCGTCGATAAAACGGCGATAGACTTTCAGATCATCAAACGCGCGACTGCCGCGCAGCAGCAAGGCGTCCTCGAGGGCTTTTTTGGTGTGCCCGTGGGCGCTTTCTATGGTGCCGTTCTCATGGGCGATGCCGGTATTGTTGCGGGTGGGCTCCATGTCGAAATGCGCACAAAGTGCCGCATAGCGTGTGGTCAGGTCGTCGATCGCGGCCCGATCGAGATTGCGAAACGCTGCCGAGAGGCTGTCGGTACGATGCCGCATCGGTACGCCGCCCAGAGCGAACAGGGCGTTTTGCAGCCCCACGGCGAGAGCTGAGAAGCTCTCGCCGCCCAGGATCACGTGGCCATACTCGAAGCCGGAATAGGCCATCCGGAAATGGTACAGGATATGGTCCAACACCGCGCCGGCGATGGTCACGCCGAGGCCGGATAGGTCGGTAAAATCCGACAGACCGAGTTCACCGGGGGGATGGACCTGGCGGAACATGACGTCCTGGGCCGGCCCATGCAGACCGCGCCACTGCTTGATCCGGCGTTCCAGCGTGCGCCGAACGCCGGCATCGATCTGCGGATGCCGGCGGCGCAACTCGTCCAGGATGGCAATGGCGCGAAGGCTTGGGGCGGCGGTGAGCATCGGCACGATCTCGCTGTCCCAGACCGCTTCCAGCGGGTCGGGACGGCGGCGCCCGCGCGGTGCCTTGGGTTCAACGGACGCCTGCGGAGCTCGCTCGATCCGATAGGCGGTCGCTGTACTGAAACCGGTCTTGGCCGCGGCTTGCTGGGGGGTGTTCCCCTCGGTGCGAAATTTCATGAACAACTTCTTCTGCTGAACGGTGATCGGGCGACCGGTCAAAGTTGCGGCTCCTATAATGGAGCCAAACCTTATCCGGCCGATCACGGTCAGCCAGACGCCCCAAAAAAAGGGACCGAATCCGGGCTGGGGGTCTGCTCGGGCTACGCCCTCGCAGGCCCCCAGCCCGGATTCTCATCCTGATTGTCGCGCATTCTCATGTTGATTGTCGCGCGGCAACATGGCGTGGCTTCGAACTTTAGGCGTTTCCGCCTTCGTCTATTCATCCGATCAAGGCTTCCTACGTGATGCCGCTCAGCAGGCCCTGGCCGCCATGCGAAATGAACACTGAGTCCGGACAGCGAGACAGTCTGAATTTGCAGTCAGCCCGGCGCTGAAGCCTGCCAACCGTAAACAGAGGAATACATGGCCAGATCAATGAATAAAAAACCACGTTATTTCACGAAGGATGAACGCAGCGTCTTCCTGAGTTCGGCAGCCGGCTGGATGTTAGACGGCATGGACATCAATATATTCAGCCTCATTATTCCAAGCCTTTTGGCAGCATTTGCGATCGGGCGTGGAGAAGCCGGTACCTTGGCCACGGCGGCACTTGTATCCTCGGCCTTTGGCGGTTGGATAGCTGGTATCCTCTCCGACCGGTTCGGCCGTCTCCCTCTACTGCGCGTCACCATATTATGGTTTTCCCTGGCAACGATCCTGTGCGGCTTCATCCATAACTATAACCTGTTCCTTGCCGTGAGAGTCATTCAGGGGCTTGGCTTTGGCGGCGAATGGGCGGTTGGCTCCGTATTGATGGGGGAGATTGTCCGCAAAGAAATTCGGGGCAAAACCGTCGGCTGCGTACAGAGCGCCTATGCCATTGGCTGCCTGCTGGCACTCGCGCTGTTCTCCGCCACGTTCGCGCT
The DNA here is from genome assembly GCA_963737355.1 of uncultured Pseudomonadota bacterium. Taxonomy (GTDB): domain Bacteria; phylum Pseudomonadota; class Alphaproteobacteria; order Acetobacterales; family Acetobacteraceae; genus Acidocella. The sequence continues at coordinate 75,568 of CAVTSC010000006.1, forward strand.
TTTTGTCGGACCAAATGCGTGGCGGATTTTGTTCGTGGTCGCTGGATTGCTTGGAATACCGTTATTCATTGCACGCATGCGCATGCATCTCGATGGGGTTCAAACGGCCGAAGCCTCCGCCCAGGCGAACACCAAAACCGATGGACTGGTCTTCCTGCAGATCTTCGGGCCGCTCTATATGGGCCGCACGGTCCTTGCCTCTCTCATGTGCCTGGGCATTCAGGGGGGCGGCTATTGCCTGGCCTTGTGGCTGCCGACTTATCTGCAGCAGGTGCGGCATCTGTCCGTGCTGCATTCGGCTCCTTATATCGCGATTTATGATATTGGTTCATTCTGCGGCTATCTCTGCGCGGCCTATTTGAGCGACCTGATTGGCCGGCGGCGCAAGATCCTGATCTTTGCAGTCGCATCGCTGGTGATTGCGGTATCCTATCTGCAATTGCCGATCGATAATACACTGATGTTCATTCTGGGCTTTCCCCTCGGCTTTTTTACGCTGGGCATCTATAGCGGCATCGGCCCGCTATTGACGGAAATGTATCCTCGCCATCTGCGCGGCGCCGGCCAAGGGTTCTGCTATAATTTTGGACGCGGCGTCGGTGCGCTTCTGCCGGCGGTGATCGGGTTCGCCAGCATGCAATTTGGCCTGGCGGAATCGCTTGTTGCACTATCAACCTTATCCTATGTCATCGTCGGCGGATGCGTGCTGCTGCTGCCGGAAAATGCGGGGCTGGATTTGCGAGAGCTTGATCAGGAAGGCAAGCTGGACAGCCGTCGCTCGCCCGCAACATCTCCCCAGCTCTCCGCAGAATAGCGCTGGGTCGCCGCACGCGCCGACATCCTGCTGCCGGTGCGGATGCTCTCTCGCCTGTTCCGCCGCCTGCTGATGGCACTCTATGCCGCCGGGCAACTGGCCTTCTTCGGCGAGGGGCAGAACCTGGCCGATCAGCGCGGCTTCCCAAGCGGTCATACGCCTTGCCCATGACGGTGAGCTAAGGCAGGTGCAACAGACGCGGAATGACCAGACAAAATCCAAGCCCAGGACCACCATCTGGCGCCAATCCAGCGCCGCATGCTTCACCGCAAATCACAAATCCCGCCTCCGCCTCCCCTCGCCTATGCGCGTTTTGCCGTCGCAGAATCCCCCATTATGAAAATTCATCCCTTCGGTGCGCAACGTGGGGGGACGATTCACACCGATCACGATACCTTTCGGCCGGCCCCCGGCAGCCGGAACTGGAAGATGGCGCCGTGCGGCTGATTGGGCTTGGCCCATAACTGGCCACCACGGCCCTCAATGATCGTTTTGCAGATCGAGAGCCCCATGCCCATGCCGCTGGATTTCGTCGTGTAGAACGGTGCGAAAATCTGATCGGCCGTCGCAGGATCAAAGCCCGTGCCGGTATCCTCGACGCTCACGAGCACGCCGTCGGGTTGCGCGGGGTGCGCAGTGATTAGCAGCATTTTCGCACGGTCCGTCACCTCCGCCATAGCATCCACGGCGTTCGTGATCAGGTTAAGCAGCACCTGCTGGAGTTGCACCTTATCCCCCATAACCGGCCGCAGATCGGCGAAAAGGTCCGTGTGCAGCGCCACGCCATGCCGGTGCAGATCGCCACGGGTTAGAACAAGCACTTCCTGGATGGCGCCGTTGACGTCGAGCTCAGTAAGCTGCGGTCCGGATTTCACGGCGAGCGTGCGAAGACTGTGGATCACGTCGCCGGCGCGATGCGCATCCTGCACGATGCGCGCAACGGCCTGCCGGGCCGCATTGAGATCAGGCGGGTCCCGGGTCAGCCAGCGGAGGCAGGCATTGCCGCTTGTGGCCACGGCGGCCAACGGCTGGTTGATCTCATGGGCGATCGAGGCGGCCAGCTCCCCTAAGGTTGTCACACGGGTCGCATGCGCGAGATCCGCCTGCGCCTTGTGCAGGCTTTCCTCGCCGCGCTTGGCCGCGGTGACGTCCATCACCGAGCCTATGAATTCCAACTCACCCTCCTGATCCCGGACGGCACGGCCGACGACATGAACATACCGGACCGCCCCATCTGGCATCAGCAAGCGATGTTCAAAATCGAAATTGCTCCCGGTGCTGGAAGCGTGCTCGATCATTCGGTGCGCGAGCGCGAGATCGTCCGGGTGGACCCGTTGCAGCACCATCGCTATAGTCGCTGAGGGCGCCTTGTCATAGCCAAAAATGTCGAAACTTTCTTCGGACCAGAAGATCACGCCACTGGAAACGTTCCAGCCAAAACTGCCGGTGCGGCTCAGGCGCTGCGCTTCAGCCAGATAAGTCTCGCTGCGCCGCAGGGCGGTTTCGGCGCGTTTGCGTTCCGTGATGTCGACCACGGCCCCGGCATACAGAGGCGCGCCCGCCCCGATCGGCGCCACGAAGGCGCTGAGCTCCACCCAGATGATGCCGCCATCCTTGCGCCGGTAGCGCTTCTCAACGCGCGGTTCATAGGGCATTCCCGTAGCGCGCGCCGCGAGGAGCGCCTCGGTGGCGGCACGGTCATCCTCATGCGTGATGTCCGCAGGGGAAAACTGCTGGAGTTCCGCCTCCGAATAGCCTGTCATCGTGCAAAAAGCAGGGTTCGCCTCAACGTAACGTCCATGCGAACCCAATAAGGCGACGCCGACCGGAACATTTTCGAACAGGCTGCGCCAGCGGGCCTCGCTCGCCCGCATAGCCTCCTCAGCCATCTGCCGATCGCGGTTTTCTCGGAGCAGATCGGTGTAAAGGCGTGCATTTTCCAGCGAGATCGCGGCCTGCGCGGCCAGCAATTCCAGGAGCGCGATCCGGGCCGGGGTGAAGACATGCGATGCCAGGTTATTCTCGAGATAGAGCAGGCCTATCAGCTCAGCCTGCTTCAACAAAGGCAGACAGAGGACCGAACGGACGCGCTTTTCTTGAAGATAGACGTCCACCGAAAACGGGTTCGGAGCCGCGGCATCGTCCAGGATCACGCTCTCCCGCGTACGCAGCACGGTGCGCAATATGGTTGCCGGCATCTCGTCCGGCGCTACCGCCTCCTGCCGGCGCACGAGCTCCACCGTCTTGTCGGCGCGCGCTTCCGCCACGACCTGCGGCACCTCGCCCCGCAGGACAATGAGCATGCCTCGCTCAGCGCCCGCATGTTCGAGTGCCAGCGTCATCAGGGTCTGGATGAGCCGGTCCAGGAAAATCTCGCCGGACAGGGCTTGCGCGGCCCGCACCACCGCCGCGAGCTCCAACCGCTCGAGGGCGGTGCCCACGGTGGCGGTGGGCAGGAGGGGGGCCGACTCCTCGCGGAGCCAAGGATGGGCCTGCTCGAGTTGTCGCACCTTGCCATCGGCTCCCCAACGCAGATAGCCATAGCGGGCGTCCTGCAAATACACACGGGCAATCTTCTTGAAGCCACGCGTTGCGTAGAAGCTGGCGGCGAGCTCGTTGGCCAGCGCTTCATTGTGAGTAAAGCCGTTGGCGCGGGCCGAGCGGATGGCCTGTTCGTAGAGGCGCTCAGCATCGAGCTCGCGCCCCTCCAAGCAGGCAATCTCCGCGCCGACCAACGCGGCGCTGTTTTCGAAATTGTCTGGGCAGTTCACCGCCCAGAGCTGGAGTTGCTTGTGATGCCCAGCGACAAGGTCCAGGCATTGCTGCTGCTCGCCCGTTGTTGCCTCCTTGCAGGAGGCTGCTTGAGCCAGCGCACCGTAAAAGTAATATTCCGCCTTTTCGAGTTGTGAAACGGAAGTCCACAACAGGGGTTGTGCTCTCGACGAGGCCGCGATGGCCGACGCATAGTTCCCGGCAAAGAAATGCGCCTGCAGCTTGCGGACCCAGTACAAGAACTCGGCACGCACCAAATCCGGGTTGCCGGCCAGATGGCGCTCGAACCGAGACTCATCAAACTGCGCATCGTTGAAGCAGCCAAAGGTCGGCGTCAGGCCCCGGAGCGTCCGGATCAGTCCGAGCTGCGTGGCGATGCGGTCAACGACAAGCCCGAACCGCGCCCTCTGCGCGAACGCCAGGCCGTGCTCAGCTTCACGTTCCACCTCGGCAAGCTGATCGCCCGCCATGAGAAGGTTCGTGTTCAATTGGTTGCAGCAGTAGCCCGCGTAAACGAGGTCGCCGACTTTGTTCGCTGCCTCGAACGCGCGGCGCAGCAGATCGCGGCCAGCCCGGACATGTCTCGTCCAAGGCAGAACGCCATAGGCGAAGTCCATATAGACCCTGGCCTGGAAACGGGTCAGCCCGCATCCTTCGACCAAGTCATAGCCGAGCCGACCGAAGCGATACAAAGTCTGATACTCGCCGAAACGCGCGCTGGCGATCATCGATAGCCAAACATAGGCGATACACGAAGCGTCGCAGTTGCCCTGCTCAAGGCTGAGGTTCACCGCGCGGCATGTGACAAGAAAGTGCAGGTTTGCATCCGTGTACAAAGTCGGCACGATGATCTTGGTCAGAACGTCCATGGTCGCCAGGGACGCTGTATCCGTCATTAAAGGCAGCTCGATCAGATCCTCGATCGTGCAACTCCCGAGCTGCAACCAGATCCGATCGTATTCACGTCGCACATCCTCGTCTGTCGGCTGCGGCGACCATTCAATTCCCAGATGCCGGAGGTAGTCGAGCCCGACGGCACCGGCGCGGCTACTCCGATCGAGCGTTGTGTACAGATCGACGCGCAAGCACGCGACCGTTGCACGGTCCACGGTATTTGCGGCACGGATTGATAGCGCCGCCAGGCGCTCCTCCGCTTGCCCCAGTGCGCCGGTGCGGAACTCGCATTCAGCCCGGTCCAGTTCCAACGCGAAGGCGAGTTCGTGCCGGCGCTCCCAGCAATCCTCTGCCAACAGGGCCGCACCGGCGACGAGATAGGTGAGCGCCGAGGCATAAGCGGTCGACAGCTGCGCACGCCGCCCCGCGATCAGGTTGAGCTCGGCCAGCTGCTCACGCTCGTCCTGTGCGATGATCAGCGCCCCGCCTCGATTGAGCTGATTGACGATCTCGAAGATCGCTTCATCCCGTTTCTCCAGCGGCGTATGCGCCGCCAGCAGCCGGCCGATCCGCAGATGCGCCGCAGCGCGCAAATCTACCGGGATCAGCGAATAGGCAGCTTCCTGGATCCGGTCATGGACGAACTTGTAGACGTCTTCCTGGTGCAGGATCAGTTCCTGGCGAACCGCCTCCCACAGATCCGCATGGACCGCCTGCTCTGAGGTGCCGCGCATCAGGCAAAGCGCTGGCGTGTCGGCGACGTTTCCGAGGCATGCGAGCAGCTGCAACGCCGTCTGGGTTGCCGTGGGCAGGCGGGTCAATTTCCCAACCATGAGGTCCACCACATTGTCGGTGTAACCCTTGGCGTGAATGCGATCGAGATCCCAGCACCAGCACGCCGCGTCATGGTCAAAGGTAAGCAACTGCGCGTCCGCGAGCGCGTGTAGAAACTGAATGGCAAAAAACGGATTGCCACCCGTCTTTTCATGCACCAGTTGCGCCAGCGGCGCAGTCTCCTCCGGTCCGCAGTGCAATGCATCCGCGATCAACTGCTGCACATCCGCGCAAGCCAGCGGCGCCAGGCTGATCTCCGCCAAGCGGCCCCCCGCCTGGCGGATCGCCTCAAGCTTGCGCGCCAGTGGATGAATGACATCGACCTCTTTGTCGCGATAGGCGCCGATCAATAGCAGATGCCGCACCTCCGGCTGGGTCACCAAATCCTCGAGCAGATCGAGCGTCGCCGGGTCGAGCCATTGCAAATCGTCAAGAAAGAGTACTAGCGGATGGTCCGGCCGGGCGAAGACGCCAAGAAATCGTCGGAACACCATCTGAAAGCGGGTTCGTGCCTGTTGTGGCGGCAGCTCCGGGACGGGCGGCGGTTCGCCGGTGATCAGCTTCAATTCGGGGACCAGATCGACCATGAGCTTGGCGTTCGGGCCCAGCGCCTCACGCAGGGCCTCGCGCCAGCCGGCCAACTCGGCCTCGACCAAGCCCATCAGAGGGCGGAGCAGGCCCTGAAAGGCTTGCGCCAGGGGCGCATACGGGATGTCGCGCTTGTACTGGTCGAACTTACCCATGGCGAACAGTCCACGCGGCGGGACGAGCACCTTGTGCAGCTCATTGACAACGGCGGACTTGCCGATGCCGGAATATCCCGAGACCAGCACCAGCTCCGGCGCGCTGTTGTCGAAGACGATGCGATCGAAGGCGGCGAGCAAGGTTTCCACCTCGCGCGCTCTCCCGTACAGCTGCTCCGGGATCAGCAGCCGGTCTGGCGTGTCGTATTTTCCCGGCGGAAAGTCGTCGATGCGGCCTTGGGCTTCCCAGTCGGCTAGGCAGCGCCGCAGATCGGCCTCGACGCCGGAAGCAGTCTGGTAGCGCTCCTCCGCGGTCTTGGCGAGCAGCTTCATGATGATCTGCGAGACCGGGGCCGGGATCGTCTCCAACCGCTCGCTAGGCGGCACCGGCTTGCGGGCGATGTGGCAATGGACCCATTCCATGGGATCGGAGGCGGTGAACGGCAGTGCGCCCGTGAGCATCTGGTAGAGCACCACACCGAGGGCATAGAGGTCGCTGCGGAAGTCGATCGAGCGGTTCATCCGCCCGGTCTGTTCGGGGGCCATGTAGGCGAGCGTGCCCGCGATGAATTCGGGCGGTGCGGGTACCTGCCGTTCGCGCGGCAGACGCGAAGCGAGGCCTAACCCGGTGAGCCGAACCTGTCCGTCCGCGCAATTCACCAGAAGATGGGCGGGCTTGAGGTCCTTGTGCACCAGGCCGCGCGCATGGAGCTTGCCGAGTGCTGCGGCGATGCCGGCGGCCTGGGCCAGGAAGCTGCCCACTGTCATGGGGACGCCAAGCAGGCGCGCAAGCGGTTCACCGCCCGGATCCTCAAGCACCAGCAGCATTCGCCCGTCCGCATATCTCAGTTCGATGGGATACACGGTCCAGGCCGGATCAAGCTCAGCGCGTAGGGCATATTCGTGCTCCAGTCGCTTGATGATGGCCTCCTGTGGATGATCATGGACCGGCGTGACCACCAGAACCTGCGCGGTCCCTCCCTCCGGCCGGCAACGCACAAGCCGCATCTCGCCGTCCTCTCGGAGCTGCTCGAGAACGTGCAGGGAAGGACGGGCCGGCTGATCGGTAATATTCACTCCCATACGTGAATATTAGGCCGGCATGGCAATGGTTCCTATGATTAGTTTAATCCCGAGACAGGAAAGTCTGTTCCGTCCCCGGGGCCGGGAGCGATGCCCTGGACCCAAAAGCCTCGGCTTCTCCGCGCTGGACTTACCGCGGCTGGCTCTGGTGCAAATTTGTAGCTTGGAGCGCTGCGCCACGAACTACAGAATCTGAGGAAAGGAGTTCGAATCTCTTCGGGCGCGCCCAGAAATTCCTTGAAAACCAAGGGTTTCCGGCCATTCACCCTGAGGGCGAATGGCCGTTTCTTTTTGACGTCCCACCACATTCCCCCAAAAGGCCCCTGGTCGGCGCCGAACAGAGGCTCACGGCCCGGCGGGGGGCCAACGTCCCATCACGATGCGCTGCCCGGGTGGTTGGGCAGCAGCCCCACTCCGCCGGGCTTCGTCGTGTGAAAGGGCTCGAACAAGCGCTCGAGAACCGCCAATGCCAGCCCCGGTCCCGAATCCCGGACCGCAACGAAGACGTCGCCCGGCTCGGCGCTCCCGGTGCTGATCAGCAACTCGCATAGCCCCTCACTGACGCTGCTCATCGCCTGAACGGCATTCATGATCAGGTTGAGGGATCACCTGCTGCAACTGTGCCCGATCGCCCTGAAGGATCGGCAAGTTATCCGGCAGCTCGCCATGGAGCAAAGCGATGACCTCGATAACGGCTTAGTCAAGCGCCAGCGCTTCCCGCGCCGCAAATGGCATAACGGAACTATTGATTTCCACTGAGAACTGACCCTGGATTTTCATCGAGAATTGACCCGGGTTGAAGATATGTCCTGCGTTGCGTGGGATGGTTGCATCAAGCTATTCACCGTCGCCGAAGGCGAGATTGGCGAGCTGCACATTGGCTTCAAGTCGACCCTGAATTCGCTTTATCTCAAAGACCTCGCCGCCAAGACGCATCGCGGCCTGCGCGGCCGGTCGAGGCGGGCAAATCCGGCGGCGAGTTGCTATGGGAAGGATCCGGCCACCGGCAAGCGCGTCTCACGGCCCAATAAGTCCGATAAACTGATCATCAAGGACGCGCCCGAATTGCGGATCATCGACAACGATCTATGGCAGGCGGTCAAGGCGCTCCAAACCGAAGCCAGCAAACGCGCCTCCCCCAAGCCAGCGTCAAGCCGCGAGAATGATACGCAAGCTGCCAAGAGCGGCTTCTGGTCGAACCAACGGCCAAAACATCTGCTGACCGGGCTGATGCGTTGCGGCGTTTGCGGCGGTGGCTACCACAAGATCAGCGCCACCTGGCCAAGCTTAAATCCAGACAGAAGGTTCTGGTACAGGCCCTGGCCAATGGCGTGCCGGCACGAACGGTCAAGGATGAGATGATCGCTTTGGAAGCCCGCGAAGACGAGCCGAATGCGCTGCTCGCCAACCGCCCGCCGGCCAAACCGGGGCGGTCATCGCGCACGTAAACCCAGGAGCGCGCGATATCCGTCTGGCCTTTTGCCAGCACTGGCACGGTGGTGTCGTCGCCATGCACGCGCGCACCTGCAAAAACATGCTTGGGAGCGGGCTTTTGCGTTTACGATGTGATGGAATTTTGGTTGCGGGGACACGCAACCACTTATACCGAACTCGCCTTCGTGCTCATCCAAAGCCCTAAGGAAGGTTCGAACCCCTTACGGCGTGCCAAATGCGATGAAACTGGGCACTGGAAGTTATTGATTTCATTGGCCATGCCAGAGTGTCACGTGGGCAGAGCCTTCAATCTGGGGCCCGGGTGTACCCGAGCGCGATCGGTCGCCGAGCGTGCCTTTGGCGTGACCTTTAAATGGTAGTGCGGCTCCACGAGAAACACATAGACATGTGTTTTTGGACGCCTACGTGCTCCATCCGATTGACGACACCATCTTGGGCGATTCAAATGTCGAAAGAGAGATCAACAAGCTCAAGGCGGAAGTCACTGCCGCCGTGTTCGCATCGCGCGGCTACAGCGTGGATCAGCCGCTCGCGGTGGTACCACGCGACATGCCCAACACTTTCACGGACATCTCCGCCAGTACGCCACTCGCCAATCTCGTTACCGATGCCTTCAGAAACGCCACGCACGCGGACATCGCAATCACCGCCAATGGCATGATGCGTGCTGGGTTTACACGCGGGAAATCGGGGGTGCAGACCGTTTACGACGTGTTCTCAGTGGCGCCCCTCGGCGCCGGCGTCGTAGACATGACGGCTGGTAGCGCCCTGGTAACAGCCTACTTCACTGGGCTGGAGCTAAAACACGTGCTCGAATTCCTTCTCGTGGATAACCCGACGCATCCCGGCGAGTACTTTCCCCGTACCTCGGGCATGCGCTGCCGCTATAATCCATCGCGGCCACAATTTGACGCCGTAACCATGATCGAAATCGGTGATTTCGATCATGGCTGTCCAGTACGTTGCTCAACGGCACCTGGCCGTGCACCAGATCCGCCTTGTTCAAGACCAGCGCATCGGCGAATTCCACCTTCTCGATCAGCAGGCCGACCAGCATGCGGCCATCGCCCTCGCCGGCGACCTCACCGCGCCCGGCCAGCGTGTCCCGGCTCGCGTAGTCCCGCAGGAAGGCGGGCACATCGGCGCGTGAGATCGGCGGATTATGGGGTGCACCACGGGAACGGCCTTCATATTGCTGGACAACACAGATGATACGTTATACCGTTTTGGTTCATTACCCCCCCTTCAACCGGCTCGCAATCGGGAGACCCACGTGAACCAACGCGCCACTGCCTCTGTTTCGGAACAGCTCAAATCAGCTTCATCCGTCGGGAGAAAAATTACATGCGGCTTGTTCGCCGTGCTGGCCCTGACCGCGCTCGGCCAGCGCGGCGCCTCTGCCGCCTCCCCGGACGTGATCAATGCCATTGGCGTGGAGAATGAGTATGCCGACGTGATCGCACAGATCGGCGGCAAGTATGTGCGGGTGACGGCGATCGAATCGGATCCCAACACGGATCCCCATACGTTCGAAGCGAGCCCGAAGATCGCAGCGCAGATCGCCACAGCCGGCCTGATCGTCGAAAACGGTATCGGTTACGATGATTGGGCCGATAAGATCATCGCCGCCGCGCCGATCTCGGGTCGCAAGGTCATCAACGTCCAGCATCTGCTCGGCCTGCCGGACAGCACGCCGAACCCGCATCTCTGGTACGACCCGAAAACCATGCCCGCCGTGGCGCAGAACGGTGGCTGCCGATCTCGGGGCGCTGCAACCGGCCCATGCCGCATATTTCCGGGCCAATGCCGAAAAATTTGATGCCTCCCTGAAACCTTGGTTCACCGCCATCGCCTCATTCAAGGCGGCCTATGGCGATACGCCGGTCGCGGTCACCGAGCCGGTCGGCGACTACATGCTGCAAGCGGTAGGCACCCATATTCTAACGCCCTTAAGCCTGCAGGCGGCGATCATGAACGGCACCGATCCTGCACCGCAGGACGTCACTGCGCAGAACGCGCTTTTTACCCGCCACAAGGTGAAAGTGTTCGTCTACAACCAGCAGGTTACCGACCCGCTCACGCAGTCCTTTCTCAGCCTTGCCCAAAAGAATGGGATCCCGATCGTTGGCGTCTATGAAACAATGCCGGCACCGGGCTACACCTATCAATCCTGGATGGTGGCGGAAGTCACGGCGCTGCGTAAGGCTGTTGCCGACAAGATCTCCACCCAGAGCCTGATGGCGGGCGAACAGTAATCGGGTAATCAATCAAAATGCATGATGGACGCGAAATGCTCGCGGTCGACCAAGTAAGCGTTTCGCTGTCGGGGCGACTTATTCTTGAGGATGTTGGCTTCACGCTGGCGCCGGGGGAATTCTGCGGCCTGATTGGGGCGAACGGGTCGGGCAAAACGACGCTGCTCCGCACTATTCTCGGCTTCCAGACGCCGAGCGAGGGCAGCATCCGGATCGACGGTGGGCTTGGCCGCAAAAGCCTTGCCTCAGTCGCCTACGTGCCGCAGAAAATCCTGCTCGATCCCTATATGCCGCTGCGCGCGCGCGATGTCGTCGCCCTCGGCCTCGACGGCCATCGGTTCGGCCTGCCCTTGCCTTCCCGGCGGCGCGCGGCGCTGGTCGAGGAGATGTTGGCATCGGTTGGCGCGGACGGCTTTGCCGATCAACGTGTCGGCAATCTCTCCGGCGGCCAGCAGCAACGCGTGCTGATCGCCCATGCCCTGATCCGGCGCCCCCGGCTGCTGTTGCTGGACGAGCCGCTCGCCAATCTCGATATCCGCAGCGTCGCCGAAATCGTCGCCGTGCTGCGCCGGCTCGCCGCCGAGCACCGGATCACGGTTCTGCTCTCGGCGCACGACATGAACCCGCTGCTCAAGTCGATGGATCGGATCGTCTATCTGGCGAATGGCCGCGCGGCCTCCGGCCGCACCGAGGACGTCGTGCGCACCGAGGTTTTGAGCAGGCTGTACGGCTACCATATCGACGTCATTCGCGTGCACGGAAGAGTGCTGGTGATCGCCGCCGAGACCGCCGATTATAGCCACGTCGAGATCGAGCAGAACCCCGTCCATGTCGCGCAAATTCCCTGACATGAACGTCCTATTCTCGTTCCTCTTCGAACCTGGTTTCTTCACGAGCGATCCGGTGCGTACCGCGCTGATCATCGGTGGCGGCGCCGCGCTCGTTTCCGCAGTGATCGGCGTGTTCACCGTGATGCGCGGCCAGTCCTTCGCCGGCCACGCGCTGGCCGATGTCACCAGCGCCGGCGGTTCGGCGTCGTTCCTGCTCGGGATCAACCCGCTGCTCGGGTTTCTCGGCATGGCGGTGCTGGCCGCGGGCGGTATGGAGTTGATCGGCGTCCGCCGTGCGCGCGAGCGCGACCTGGTAACCGGCGTCGTCCTTGGCGCTGGCCTCGGCCTCACAGCCTTGTTCCTCTATCTGGACGTCAGCCTTGGCAGTACGACCGGAGCCGCGAACCTGGTGATGTTTGGCTCAATGTTCGCAATCGCCCCGTCGACCGTTCCACTCGCCCTCGCGGTCGGCCTGGTGGCGCTCGTCATGGCCGGCCTCCTGTATCGCCCGCTTCTATTATGCTCGCTCGATCCGGAACTGGCGGCGGTCCGTGGTCTGCCGGTGCGCGTGATCGGGTTCTTGCATTTGTTCGTTCTGGCGCTCGCTGTGTCGCTCTCGGCCATGACGATCGGCGCGATCTTGTCGACCGCGCTGCTGATTGGGCCGGCGGCGACCGCCTTGCGGCTGGCCAAGCGTCCCAGCCGAGCCATAGCGCTCGCCGCCCTGATCGGGCTCGGCGCCACCTGGGGCGGCATCCTGCTCGCCTATGACAGTTTCTACTGGACGCCCGGTCATGGCTGGCCAGTGAGCTTCTTCATCGTCACGCTGATTTTCGTAGCCTACCTCCTAGCCACCCGTAAGCGGCGGCCCAACAAGCGTGAGGGCGCGTAAACGAATGTTCTCCATTTTCATGATGAACGCCTGGATCGTCGGCTCGCTCGTTGCCGTGGTCGCCGGCTTCATCGGCTTCTTCGTCGTGCTCCGCGGCTCGTCCTTCGCCGCTCATGCACTGCCGCTTGGCACTTTTCCGGGCGCCGCGGCGGCGACACTGCTCGGCATCAACCAGATGTTCGGCCTCGTCGCGTTTGCCGCACTCGGGGCGATCGGGATCAGCCAACTCAGCCGCCGCGGCCGTCACGAGGTCGCGACAGCTCTGTCGCTGGTGACGCTGCTCGGGCTCGGCACGCTGCTGCTGAGCCGGACCACCGAATATTCCCAGGAGGTTTTTTCCCTCCTGTTCGGCGAGATACTCGGCATTGGCGCGAACGAAATTCTGCCAATCACGGTGATCGGCGCCGTTTCGATCGCCGCTATTCTGCTCCTGTTCCAGCCGCTGCTGCTGAACTCGCTGTCGCCGGATTTGGGCGAAGCGCGCGGGGTGCGGGCCGGCCGGATCGAAATCCTGTTCCTTAGCATCCTTGCACTCGCGACCGCCATGGCGCTGCCGGTGGTCGGCGCCTTGCTGGTGTTCAGCCTGATGGTCGGGCCGGCCTCAGCCGCACGTACCCTCACCGACCGGCCGCTGCCGGCGCTGTTCTGCGCGGTAGGTATCTCTCTGATTACGGTCTGGGCGGCGATTGCGTTCGCCTACGCCACCAACTGGCCGGTCGGCTTCTTCGTCGGTGTGTTCAGCGCCGTCTCCTATGGGCTTGGGCGGTTCCGCGCCTGGGCGCGCACCGCACCGCTGACGCGCCTCGACAAAGCGTGATCCCGAAACCGGACAGGCGCTCTCTGGCGATTGTCCAAATCTAGGCGCCCATCATAATATTCCGAGTATGGACCAATGGCGCTTTAGCCGGAAAGAGGTTTGGCATGGTCTTTCGCGTAGGCTTGCTGTCGGAGCGTTTGAGAATATCCGTGAACGTCGCATTGGCAATGCGGCCCGAATGCTGAGGCGGACCACCACGTGGGGATCCCCGGCTTTTTCGGCTGTGGCTCGAGATTGGTTGCGAGGGCATGGTGAACCGTCGCTTGGCCGAGCAGCCTCTGTCTTGAGCCGGCGATAAATCGCCGGCTCAAGATCTTTGTCGTTTTAGAACTTCTGTGAAACGCCAACGAGGATTGTCCGGCGCTCGCCATATTGCGGCGCGTACACGCCAACACCACTGCCCTCACGGATCTCGTAGGTCCGGTCGAACAGGTTGATGACATCCAGACGGACCGATGCGCCGTGCCAGCCGGCGAAATTCAGCTGCTGCACGATCGAGCCATTGACCGTGTAATAGCCCGGCACTTCCGCACCGTTCGGGATGGTGTCCGCACCGGTCCCCTCATCAGCACGCAGCCCGCTGCCATAGACGAGGTCCGCGGAGAACAATGTTGAATTGCGCGTGTTCCGATTAAGCGTATACGCAACGCCGCCCGAACCGGTCACGGTCTGGTCGTGATCAAGATAGATCCAGTGTGAGGCCGTATAGGCCAAGACCTCCGGCGTGAAATTGAACTGCGCGGTCTCGATGCCTTTGCCGATCGCGCGCGAATAAGCGAGATTGCCATAGACCGACCAGGGGCCGCGATCATAGCTCGCGGTGAGTTCGACACCGTGATCCTCGCCCTGGTTATAGTTGAAGGCAGTCAGAATATTCGGCGCGCCGAACTGCCCCTCATCGATCAGATCCGTCGCCTGCTTATAGTAGGCATCGAGACCGACCTGCAGGCCGGGAACTCAAAACCTGCGTGACGCCAACGTCGTAATAATTATCCCGCTCAGGCTTCACCGTAGTATCCACCGTCGAGGGCGCCGCACCGGTCGTACCGGCAAAGGCGGCAACCGAGGATCCCCCGACCAATTCGAAGGGCGGCGGCGTGAAATAGCGCGAATAACCGGCATGCAGCGTGGTGGTATCGGTCGGCGTCCAAACAACGTTCACGCGCGGGCTGAGCTGGGTGGCGCTGGTATACTCGTTCACGCCATCAAAGCGCGCACCGTAATTGAGCGTCACCCGCGGCAGGATTTTCCATTCATCCTGCAAATAAAACCCATAGAGCGTGCCGGTCGTCTGCGAGCCCTGATAGATGGGGATCGGCTGATCCGACATTTGCTGCGTCCCTGCCGCGTTCAGCTGGATCACCGAGGAATCGGTAGTCACATTCGTCGAATCCACCTCAAACTGAAAGCCGCCCCGCAGCGTATGGGCCGCGTTGATCCGCCAGCTGCCATCGGACTGCACGCCGTTCGACCAGATCGACCGGTCCGCCGTCTGCGCGATACCGGTATACAACAGATCACCAATCGGATCGGGCGTATAATTCAGGCTGCTGTAACGGGTATAACCTGAAATCTGCAGATCGACGGTGTCGTAATGCTTCTGCAGGGAGAGAATGCCGAAATCGGTAATCTCGCGCTGATACTCATTCAGATCGCTGCTGTTATAGGATGTGATGCCTTTGACATTGAGGCCAACACTCGGATTGTTCGGGAGGGTATAGGTCGACTGGCCCGGATTGTCGGGGATCTGAAATTCTTCGTTGGAAATACCGACGATCAGACTGACACGGGTCGTCGGATTCAGGATGTAATCCAAATGCGCCATATCATGATACTGAATGCTGGTATCATGCAGCGGGTTGGCGCTGCCCGTCGTGTTTTCGATCCCGACCGGATTTTTCAGGTAGTCGCCCGTGAAATAGTAGGACAGCCGGCCAGACGTGCCGCCATAGGAGAAGGTTGGCTCCAGATAGCCACGCGAGCCGCCCTCCATCGAGATCTCGCCGCCCGGATTGGTCTCGCCAGATTTTGTTTGGATATCGACAACGCCAGCCTGCAAGAAACCGTATTGTGCTGGAAGTGCACCGGTGATCAGCGACATGGAATTCGCGAAACGCAACTCCAGCGTCTGCCCGAACACCGACAAACCTTCCGGCAGCTCCACACCGTCGAGGCGATACTGGACCTCGTCATGGTCGCCGCGCACATGGATCTGACCGTAACTATCCTGTGCGACACCCGGCGCCTGCAGGAGCACCTGGTTCAGCGGCGCATTCCCGGCCTGCGGGATGGTTTCAAGCGCCTTACGGCTGAAATTGTATTTCGTGGCCCCCAGGCTCGGCTCGATCGCGCTGCGCGCGGCGTCCAGTTTTTGCGCCACCACGGTCACGTCGGGCAGCGAAAGGTTTAGCGTAGAGCTGCCAAGATTAGCCTCGGTGGGCACGTTAGCCGGCGCCGTCTGCGCCAATGCAGGTGCAGCGCCGGATGCCAGACCAGTAAAGGTCAGGACATAGAAAGTCGATTGCAACAATGTCTTGCGCGTTAGCACAATTAAAGCCCCCTGTTAGTATCTCCGGCGGATTGTCCACACTGAACGTGTCTAAACGTTACCCGAAAAATGCTCTAGTATAACATATCATTTTAGGCTTCAAGTCCGTTCGGGCGTTACGTCGCCTTGCGTCACTGCAGGGTAAAACGCAGCGGAATCACCAAATTCACTTGGCTCGCCGTAATCTGAGGCGGGAAAGCCGGAAGAGGTGCCGCACGCGCGATCCAGGCGGACGCCTCTTCATCCAGATCCGGATAGCCAGAGCTACCGACCAGCGCCATCGCCAAGACATGCCCGGCATGGTCCAGCGTGACGCGCATCTGCACGACGCCCTGCTCGCCGCGCTCCTGCGCGCCCGGTGGAAAGCGTTTATAGATGGCCAGATGCGCGAGCAGTTGCGCCTGCCATGCCGCCAGCGTTTCCCCAGGCGGCGGTGCCGCTGGCGTTGCGGCTTGCCGCGCTACCTGCGGCGCCGGTTGGGCGGATGGCGCAGGCAGCGCGGGCTTGGCCGCGGCGGGTACCGGGGAAACGGGCCGTGCCACCGGCAAAGGCCGGCGTATGATCGGGCGCGCGCGATGCGGACGCGGCAAAGGCGGCGGCAGTGGCACGGCAACCTGACGCAACGGCGGCAGGCTGTCCGGAACGGGCAATGGCGGCGGCGGTTGCGGTGCCGGGGGCTGGGGTACCGGCGGTGGAGGTAATGGCTGTTGCGGCTCTGGCGGCGCGGGCGGCGCCGGTGCGGCCGTCGGTTCCGGCGCCATATCCATCACAATCGCCGCCTGCGTGGGCACGCCCATAGCGGGACTCTTATGCTCCAGGCTCAAAAAAATCCCGACATGCACGGCGAGGACCGCACCGAAACTCACGCCCCAGCGCGCCCAAGCGCGGCCCGCCGGCCGTCGCGCAATCCCACTCACGGCCCGGCAGGTGCGGCAAGCCCGACGAGCGCCACCTTCAAATAACCGGCGTCGCGCAGCGCATCCAACGTCTGCATCATCTCGCCATACGGCACGGTCTTATCGCCACGCAGAAAGATACGCTGGCTTTTATCGTCGTTACTCGCGGCATCGAGTGCTGCCTGCAAATGGTCCTGCGTCACCGGCGTATCGTCGAGCGCCAGCGAACCATCGGCTTTCAACGTCAGGAAAATCGGTTTTTGTGGCCGGGGCTGGGGCTGCGCGGATACGCTCGGCAGCGCAACCCGAATATCTGCCGTCGCAAGCGGGGCGGCCACCATGAAGATGATCAGCAATACCAACATCACGTCAATAAACGGCGTGACATTGATCTCATGCGTTTCGACGAGATCGTCCTCCCCGTCGCTCCCCAAATGCATCGCCATTTTATTCGGCCGCCATCGCCCGCGGGGGAGGCTTGTCCAATTCGCGTGAAACCAGGAGAAGAATCATCGCCGAAAAATCCGCCAGCGTCGCGCGATATCCGCCAATGCCCCGCGCGAATAAATTATAGATTACCACGGCCGGAATCGCCGCCACCAAGCCCGTTGCCGTGGCGAGCAGCGCCTCGGCAATGCCCGGCGCCACGACGGCAAGATTAGTGGTCTGCGTGTTGGAAATACCGATAAAACTGTTCATGATACCCCACACGGTCCCGAACAGCCCAACGAAAGGCGCCGTCGCACCGATCGTCGCCAGCAGGCCGGTCCCACGCGCCATCTGCCGCCCGGCCGAGACTTCCAACCGATGCAGGCGGGAGGCGACACGTTCTTTAATGCCGGCCGCATCACGGCCGGCCGAAAGCTGAATTTCCTTCGTCGCTGCCATCAGCATCGCATGCTGCACATCGCCCGCAGCATCTTCCTGCAACTGCCCCTGCAGGCCGGCCAGCGTCTGTTGGTTCTCCGCATACCCCAGCGCCCGCCGTACCGAACGCCACGCCGCCAAAAAACTCACCCCTTTCGCGACCAGTATTGTCCAGGTGACGACCGAAGCAGCTAATAGCCCGACCAGCACCCCCTGCACCACCGGGTCCGCATTGTGAAACATCGCGTCCACTGAAAGATTTTTGGGCAACAGGCTGCTGGGAACCTCCTGCGATGCCGTCTGCGCCCAGGCCGGCCCAGCCGCCGCCATCACGAAACCAGCCAACACCGATACCGGCCCGACAACCCGGCGCGAGCTGCGATTTCGCATCAAAAATCTCCTCAAGAGGTCATACCTTTAAACTGGCCTGATGCGGCGGCACGCTGAACAGGCCGGCGCGCCATGACACAAGACTTATAGCGAAGCACCGCAACATCAGCCGCCTCATGCGGAAGTGCGGTGCCATGGCGTTTTGCATAATCCTCGGCGAAGGTACGGCGCTCTAGGCGCTCGCAGTAATCGAGATACCGCAGCATCGCGCGCTCCGCTCGCTCCGCCGTCGGATATATCCGCCGGTAATGCCGCCAGAGCATCAGCGCGTTCACCGTCCATGGATCATAGGCGTGCTCGTTCAAACGGCGGCGTATCGCGACCGGCAATTGATCGAATGCCGACCAGGCATCCCCATCATAGCGCCGCCAAATAAGATCTCGAATGGTTTTGTCATTCGATTGAGCCGGCAGCATTACGCGCCTGGCTCCAGCGCGGGAAGCCAACAACCGCTTCGCTCACGGCAGCTTGGCCGGAGCGGTACAGCAGGGGTGGTGATCATCATCGACAGGCGCCTTCACACATACAATATAATATAGCATATCATACATCAGATACATTCATCCGGGCAAGCGTCGCCGTCAGCAGCCCCCCACCGCATGGCACAATGTCTCCAAGACCCAAACGCCTACCCAGGTCGCGGCCGAGATGTTATAGTATCACTATTAAGGTGGGATTCAGATTAGGACAGCCCAATGAATACGAAAAGGCGTCGCGCGATCGACGAGCGTTTAGAGGCAGCGGCAAAACTCTGCACGGCCAATGGTACACGGCTCACCGACCTGCGGCAGACCGTCCTGACCCTAATGTTGGAGGCGGATGGTCCTTTAACGGCATACCAGCTGCTCGATCAGTTAAGGGAAATCCGTAAAGGCGCAGTCCCACCGACGATCTATCGTGCCCTCGATTTCCTGACTGAAAATCGGCTCATCCACAAAGTTGAACGCCTGAACGCCTTTATCCCCTGTTCCGGCACGGACCATGACCATCACGACGTGCAGTTCCTAGTCTGCCGGCAATGTGGCACTGTCTCCGAGATCGAAGATCACGCGGTGGCAAAAGCACTCGCCCAAGCGGCGGAAAAAAAGGGCTTTCACCCCAGCAACATGGGCGTGGAACTGGATGGCACATGCGCAACGTGCTCAACGGCGGGAAGCACGCGCGCCTGAAGGCGGCGCCAAAATGATGCCGCCTCAACATCAACGGCATTGACGATAAGCACCCGCCCGCCGATTGGTGCGGCACAGCGGATTCTTTGGGCCAGCGCGAGGTTGAACAGCCCCATGCCCATCCCTTGCCCAGCCCAGGCAGGATCGGATACGTCACACCTCACTGGTACCCACGATGTCGAGTGGACCGTGATCGTCGCAATGGTCGCCGTGGTGGTGATGGAGTCGACCGTCGACGAGATAGTCAATGTGGTCGCCGTGCGGAACCGCCTCATGCCCGCAGCCGGGTCCATGGACATGGCTCGCCTCGTGACCTTTGTGCCCATTCTCCGGCGTGCACCGGGCCGGATTTGCGGGGGTCACTTCAATAACATGCTCCTCGACATCGTCCCCTTCTGGATGGTGCAGATGCCCGTCATGCAGATAGTCGACATGGTCACCGTGCTTCACCGCGATATGACCGCAATTTGCATCGTGATGATGAGGATGCTCAGCGTGCGTGAGATGGTCCCGGGTCGTCATGAGATTTTCTCCTTCCGTTCAATCCAATAAGGGCGGGCGAGTGGGCTATTCTATTGGTAATGAAACGCTCAAAATAGGAGTGAAACGTCAAAAACTTGCGCATAAAGGATTGTTTAGGGGAAACGCTCCTGAAATTCACCAGGCTGATCACAGGGGCACCAAGACCTGGCGCCAGAGCCATGGCACGAAATTCTTGGATACCTTTGAAAAACGCGCGTGTTTTGCGGAAGTGGCATGGCCGTTTCAATTACGCGGATGGAGTTGGATGCCTCGGGACTGCGCCGTGCTGCGACGCAGTCCCGAGATTCGGATGCATCGCGCCGGATGCTGGCTTTAGCTCTGATTTTACGCGCTATAAAGGCCCCCTCAAGCCGAAAACCTGGGCACTGGCTATCTCGAAACGTTCAAACATGCGCAAGGCGCGATCCTGGTCGCCCCTCAGCGGTAATATACTTTTGCCCTCGAGGACCCTTGAAATGAGATTTGTGCCCACCTAGCTGATTTTCGCCGGATGCAAACGCGGATCCTGGCACGGGAATAACGGCCTGACCACATGGTAGGCTGAGTTCGGTTCATTTCGCTTCGCGAGGAGGATGTGTTCCGACGTTTGCGTGAATTCCTCTTTTTCGCATGCTGCGAGCTGTGTGACCCTCTCGCCCAAGCCCGACTGCCTTCGACGATCCGGCACCCGGTGGCTCACGTGCGCGTGAGGATGGTGATGTTTGATCGGAAGGAGGATGAACATGCTGCTATCGAACTTCGGCCGCATCGGGTTCGACCCGTTCTTGGAAATGCGGCGCATGCAACAGGAAATGAACCAGCGCCTCGCCGGACTAATACCAACGGCGGCAGTTTTTGACTCGTGTGGGATTCCCAATATCCGCATAATGTGATTCGCTTCTCTCTGTTCGATTCGGGGGGTGGCATGGCCGTTTCAATTACGCGGATGGAGTTGGATGCCTCGGGACTGCGCCGTGCTGCGGCGCAGTCCCGAGATTCGGATGCATCACGCCGGATGCTGGCTTTAGCTCTGGTTCTGGAAGGCCGACCGCGTACGGAAGCGGCGGTTTTATGCGGCATGGATCGCCAGACGCTGCGCGACTGGGTGCATCGATACAATGATCTTGGCGTGGCCGGGCTATCGAGCCGCATACCACCTGGCCCGAAGCCCCGGCTCACCTCCGAACAGGAAGCGGAAGTTGCACGGCTGGTGCAAGATGGGCCGAGTTTGTCTGAGCACGGCGTGGTGCGCTGGCGGCGCATTGATCTGTCGCATCTGATTAAAACGCGCTTTGGCATTCATCTGGCTGAACGCAGTGTCGGTGACTTGCTGCGCCGTCTGGGCTTTCGCCGGCTATCGGCCCGGCCACGCCACACCGGTCATGATGCTGCAGCCCAGGAGGCGCACAAAAAAACTTCCCCGATCTGGTCGCCGCCGCAATCCCGCAACACGCCCGGGGCAAACCAATCGAACTCTGGTGGCAAGACGAAGCGCGGGTCGGCCAGCAAGGAACGCTGACCCGGCTTTGGGCAAAGCGGGGCAGCCGTCCGTCAGCGCCACGCGATTGCCGTTATAAATGGGCCTACATCTTCGGTGCCGTATGTCCGGCCCGTGGCACCGGCGCTGCTTTGGTGTTGCCCTACGTCAACGCCGCAGCAATGAACATGCATCTGGCCGAGATCAGCAAGTGCGTGACGCCAGGCGCCCATGCCGTCATAACACTTGACGGGGCCGGTTGGCATCAGGCCGGTGACAAACTCAAACTTCCTGACAATATCAGCCTACTTCCATTGCCACCCTATGCACCAGAACTGAACCCGCAAGAAAACATATGGCAGTTCCTCCGACAAAATTATCTGGCAAACAGAGTATTCGAAACTCAGGAGGCAATCGTCGAAGCCTGCTGCAGCGCTTGGAACAGCCTGGTGGCGCAGCCAGATAAGATAACCTCAATCGCAACACGTAGCTGGGCAAAACAGGTCAATGCTTAACGCCGTTGGTATAACAGGCGAGGCAAGTCAGGAGTTTCCGCCGATCAACCTTTGGGTCGGCGAGGACAGTGTTGTGGTGACCGCCGAGCTCCCCGGCATTTCGGCTGAAGAGGTCGACCTCATGGTCCGAGAGAACACCCTGATACTGAAGGGCGATCGCGACGCGCAACCTGAGGAGACAAAGTCCAACTGGCATCGCCGCGAGCGCCAATTTGGAAGTTTCTCGAGGCCCGTGCAGTTACCCTTCCGGGTCGACCCCGAGCAGGTGGAGGCGCGGTTTACGAACGGGGTACTCGAGGTTGAGCTGCACCGCCCCGCGGCGGACCGGCCGAAGAAAATCCAGATCAACGGATAAGGAGGCAAAGATGGCCCAGGAACTGCAGACGACCGACCGCCAGGTCCCTAGTACGCTCGACGGCGGCGAGCGAACCCGCACGCGGCCCGTGTTCGTGCCGCCTACGGATATTTACGAGACACAGGACAACGTGGTTCTCCTCGTTGACATGCCCGGCGTACCGGCTGACGGGGTGGATATTACGCTGGAGAAGAGGACGCTCGCGATCTACGGCCATGCGAAGGATCAGCAGCGCCAGAACTATCGGCAAGTCTACGTCGAATATGGGGACGGTGACTATGAGCGCGTCTTCACGCTCTCCGAGGACATCGACCGTGAGGGCATCGAAGCGTCGCAGAAGAACGGTGTTCTGCGGCTGGTGATACCGAAGGCCGCGTCAGCCAAGGCGCGCAAGATCCAGCTCAAGATGGCGCAGTCAACGCATTGAGTAAGGAGGTGAGGATGCAAATCAAAGACCTGGTTCCCTGGGGCAACCATAGGGGAAGCGATATCGCTAAGCGGGAGGACAACAACCCCGTCTTCTCGCTGCGGCGCGACGTGAACCGGATTTTCGACGATTTCTGGCGCCGATTCGACCAACCTTTCGCCGCACTCGGACGTTTTGAAGGCGCGGGGCCGCGCACGGATATCGCAGAAACCGAACACGCGCTTGAAGTTTCGGTGGAGCTGCCCGGGTTCGATCAAAAAGAGATCGACGTCGCGCTGAGTGACAATGCCTTGACGATCAAGGGGGAGAGGAAGAGCGAAGAGCAGCAAAGCAAAAAAGGTTATTACTTGTCGGAGCGATCCTACGGATCGTTCTATCGCTCGATCCCGCTGCCTTCCGGCGTCGATACCGACAAGGCCAACGCCGAGTTCAAGAATGGCGTGCTGACTGTAATACTTCCAAAAACGCAGGAAACATTGTCGCGAGTAAAGAAGATCGAGGTCAAGGCGAATTGAGAAGACATGTTCGGTCGATCGAGGACCAATTGCGGCTCTGCCGTGAGTATGCGGCGCGCCAGGGCTGGACGGGAGTGAACAGCTATTCCGACCGGGCAATTTCCGGGGTCTCAATGCTGCCCCCGGCTTGCAAGACCTGCTAGCAGATGCCGCGCGCGGCCGCTTCGAGGTCATCCTCGCCGAGGGCCTGGACCGCCTCTCCCGCGACCAGGAGGATACTGCCCGCATTTTCAAGCAGCTGAACTTTGCCGGCATCAAACTGTTCACCGTCGCCGAAGGTGAGATCGGCGAGCTTCATATCGGCTTCAAGTCGACCCTGAATGCGCTTTATCTTAAGGACCTCGCCGCCAAGACGCATCGCGGCATGCGTGGGCGGGTCGAGGCCGGCAAGTCCGGCGGCGGGTTGTGTTACGGTTATGCCGTTCGGCGCAGCCTTAATGCCGATGCCACGCTAAGTACCGGCGACAGGGAGATTGTGCCCGCCGAGGCAGAGACCATCTGCCGTGTGTTCAAGGAGTTTGCGGCCGGCAAATCACCGCGCCAGATCGCCATTGGTCTCAACCACGACAGCATCCCCGCTCCTGGCGGCGAGGGCTGGGGGCAAAGCACGATCAACGGCAACCCGAAGCGCGGCACCGGTATCCTGAACAACGAACTCTATATTGGCCGCCTCGTGTGGAACCGGCTGCACTATGTAAAGGATCCGGCTACCGGCAAGCACGTCTCCCGGCCCAATGAGCCGGATAAACTGATCATCAAGGACGCGCCCGAATTGCGGATCGTCGACGACGATCTATGGCAGGCGGTCAAGGCGCGCCAAACCGAAGCCAGCAAACGCGCCTCCCCCAAGCCAGCGCCGAGCCGCGAGAACGATACGCAAGCTGCCAAAACCGGCTTCTGGTCAAACCAACGGCCGAAGCATCTGCTGGTGGACGAATCCGAATTACCGAGCAGGGAGAGGTAATAGATTCAAAATACGGTAGTGCCACTCTCGCCGCCGCCAACTTGGAGACGATGGTGGCCGCGACGGTTTTGGCGTCCCTGCCCTCCAAACCGCACCAGAGTTCTGACGAGATCGTATTCCGCCAACAGTTGGCACGCATGAGCGACCATGCCAAGGGCACATATCAGCGGCTCGTATACGGGAATCCGGGGCTCCGTGAATTCTTTTTTTCTGCAACGCCAATTAACGAAATCGCAGAGTTGCGGATTGGATCACGACCTTCCTCGCGAAAGAATACCAATCGAATTGAAGACCTTCGCGCTATACCATGGGTGTTCGCATGGGCGCAGGCGCGGATAATGCTGCCCGGATGGTTCGGTGTGGGGTCTGCGCTGGCAAGCTGTGCGGACCGCGAAGTGCTCCGTGAAATGGTTGAAAATTGGCCGTTCTTTTCGGCTACGCTGTCGAACCTTGAAATGGTTCTCGCCAAGAGTGACATGGTCATCGCGCGAAAATATGCGGACCTTGTTCCTGCCCGTGGGTTACGGGAGGAAATCTTCAATATCATTTCCGACGAGTGGCACCGGACAAGAGATCAGCTCCTTCTTTTAACCCGCCAAGCTCGGCTCCTGGATAGGAAGCCCGAACTTCAGCGCTCGATCGACTTTCGGCTGCCATACGTTGAACCGTTAAATGAGCTGCAAATTGAACTCATCAGGCGGCGCCGCATGGGCGATTCGCATAGCGACGTCAGGGAAGGAATTCATCTTACCGTAAACGCCATCGTGGCCGGACTTAGAAATAGCGGATAAGTCGCCTCACGATCGTAGCTGCCGCCAGAGGAGAGTTTTTGTTCGAAAACGGACTTTCGTGCATGTTAGGGGATCAGCAGCAGAAAAATTCTGCGCGACGGATAGGTGAGATCTGTTGGGCAGACCCGGTGTTACTCATGGCGGCTGACGGATCTCTAGGCTTTCGGCTGCGGAGGCGGCGGCGGCGCGGATGCGGGCTTGAGCACTTGGGGGGCCGATCATGACCCACAATCCAATCGACTTTCTGACTGCCACATGGATCCCCACTGGCGTCCTGCTGATCGCGGCGCTGGCCCTCACGCTGCTCCCACTCCGCTCGCCGCTCTGGCTGCGCCTCGCAATCCGCGTCCTGAGCCTTGTGGCGCTCACTCTGCTCGTCGAACGCGTCTTGGGCTCGCCGCTTCATCCGCAATTCATAGCGGGACGGGCGTTGTTGCGTCAGCAAATCCTGGAGGCGTTCTGGTGGATCGTCAGCGCGCGACTAGTGGTTACCGTTGCGCAGCTGGTCGTCGTACTCGAGAACCGGCCGCGCGAGACGCGCATCATTTCCGATTTGATGGCGGGAGCGATCTATATCGGCACGGGTCTCGCGATCATCGACTGCGCCTTCTCCATCCCGATCAGGGGGCTGCTCGCAACCTCTGGCGTGATAGCCATCGTGCTCGGCCTGGCTTTACAGAGCACGCTCGCTGACGTGTTCTCCGGCATCGCGGTAGGGTTAGAGAAGCCATATCGGCCCGGCGATCTGATATGGGTGGAAGGCGGCATTGAGGGCCGGGTTACGCAGATCAACTGGCGCTCGACGCATATCGCGACAGCTGAAGACAACGTTGCCGTGGTGCCGAACAGCGTAATCGCCAAGGCGCGGCTCATCAACCATAGCTCGCCAACGCTGGTGCTTGGCGATAAGCTGGAGGTCCGTCTCAATTCGGGAATTCGGCCGGAGCGCTGCCTGGATGTACTGAAGGCGGCGACTTTGGCCTGTCGGATCCCGCTCCGCGATCCTCCGCCGAGCGTTGCATGCTCCAGCCTGCATGGCGACGGCACAGTATATCAAATCGGCTACCGAGTTGCGACAAGCGTCGATCTCGTCGCTGCGCGCACCGAGCTGTGCACGCAGCTGCATCGACATTTAGTGCATGCGGGCATCGGTTTTGCAGTGCCCGGTGTCGTGGCTACATCCTCGGTCAGCGAGCCGTCGCCGGCGAAGGTTTTAGCGGACTCTGATTTGTTCGGCATTCTCCCTCCGACCGAACGCGATGAACTGGCAGTACATTTCCGCCCCGCCTGGTTAAACCCGAACGACACGCTGATCCGCCAGGGTGCGACAGTGGAAGCGTTGTTCATCGTCGTCTCCGGCGTCGTCGAGGTCGTCGTGTCCGAGGCCGGCGGGCCACGCGTGCTGGACCGGATTAGCCCCGGCGGAAGCCTCGGAGCAATTGGGCTTGTCACCGGCGTCCCGTTCAGCGCCACAGCGACTGCCTTAACGTCGCTCAAGGTGTACCGGCTGGATAAAAATGGTTTTGCCGCCGCTATCGCCGCGATGCCGGAACTCATAGTCGGTCTCGAAGCGGTCGCAAGGCGTGGCCAAGCGGCGCTGCGGCGCGATGCGGGTGCACATGAGAATACGGAGATCGTCCGGCCGGACGTATTTCTCTCTAAACTGCGCGAGTTCCTGCATCGGTTGAACGGGTAGCCTCGCCGGGCGCTTTGATTGCACCCGCCCCAAGACCCATTGGGCACGATCTCGCCATCATCCATGACACCAAAATCTGATATCCCAACAAAAATTCACAGAGGGCCAGGGAAACAGCACTTACTCTGAACCGTGCTAATGGTGCGCTAATTCGCGCTAAGATTTTTCGGTGCCTTATCTGTATAAAGTTTTTGTTTTTATAAAATATTTTCAAAAATGACCTGTGGTTCGTCAGGCTCAAATCCTGATGAGCTACAGGTGATGGGCGCGGCACCCGCGACATTGAATTCAGACTTTTTGAGAAAACCTTTTATTTCAATGCTAAAACTGGTTGCGGGGGCACGATTTGAACGTGCGGCCTTCAGGTTATGAGCCTGACGAGCTTATATCATAACTAACTGATCATAAACATTTTTATGTGCATTTTATAGCCAACGCCCTAGACATTGCACTAAAATTTCTCTGTTTTTCGTCAATTTGGCCCTAAAGTGCCCTAGGGCCTGTTGAGATTTAGGATTCACGTGTCGGCTTGATTGTGATTCAAGCTTTGCATGGACCGATTTGTTTTGACTGACGCCCAATGGGCGAAGATGGAACCCCATTGTCCTGGGAAGTCGAGCGATCCTGGCCGGAGTGGGAGCGACAATCGGCGCTTTGTCGAGGCGGTGTTGTGGATCGTTCGGACCGGTAGCCCGTGGCGCGATCTGCCGGCGATGTTCGGACGCTGGAACACGGTATTCAAGCGCTACCGAGATTGGGTGAAGGCGGATATTTTCAAACGGCTGTTCGATACCGTGTCGGCAGAGCCGGACATGGAATATGCCATGGTCGACGCCACGATCGTCAAAGTCCACCGTCACGGTCAGGGCGCAAAAGGGGGACTCAGAGCCAGGCCATAGGTCGCTCCAAGGGCGGCATGACCACGAAGATCCTGGCCCTGACGGATGCGCTCGGCAACCTCGTCCGCTTTCTCCTTTTGCCGGGGCACCGCTTCGATACCGTCGGCGTCGCCCCGCTGCTTGCAGGCGTCGAATTCGGCGCGTTGCTGGCCGATAAGGCTTTCGATAGCAATGCGATCATCGCCGATCTCAATGCGCGTGGCGCCAAGATTGTCATCTCTCAGCATCCACGCCGAGCGCGCCCCACCGCAATCGACGCCGAGATCTACAAATGGCGCCACCTGATCGAAAATTTCTTCTGCAAGCTCAAAGAGTTCAAGCGTATCGCCCTGCGTGCAGACAAAACCGATCACAGCTTCCAGGCCAACATCTATCTCGCCGCCGCCGTCATCAACTCGCGATGAATCTCAACAGGCCCTAATCAAGGTATTTTGGCCTTGTGATGCAGTTTAGCTGCATGTTCCACTGAAATCCGGCACCCATATTCGTCGGGGGCGCATAGCCGCACCTCTGCGACCTTGATCAATATCAATGAAAAGTGCCCCGAATAGTTGCTCGATCTTCGCGAACGGCAGCGTGGCCGGATAACGATGCCGGGCACCCCAGAACGAGCGGGACTTCCAGTCATCCGGATCCATACCGGAAACGAGCAGGGAGAGACGGATGCCGGAGGGTACAGACGAGCAAGTAGACGAAAGTGGCTAATCGCAAACGGGCCCTGAACCTCTCCTTACTTGGCGTGGCAGCCGCTGGTCTTGGTGCGGGTTTGGCGGCGCGCTGGCTCGGCCGGGCGGACTGGGCCGCGTGGCTCATGGTTACTGGTGCTGTCCCGGTGCTCGCCTCCGTCCTCCTCGACAGCGTGGCAAGCCTGTGGCGGCGGGAGGTGGGTCTCGACATCATTGCGCTGCTCTCGATTGGCGGCGCCCTCGCGCTCGGTGAATACGTCGCCGCTGGCGTGATCGGGGTCATGCTCTCGGGCGGCCGCGCTCTCGAAGATTTCGCCGAGGCGCGGGCACGCCGCGAGATGTCGGCCCTGCTCGCGCGCGTTCCGCGCACCGACAGCCGCTACGAAAACGGCCAGATCGCAACCGTCCCGCTCGAAAATGTAGCCTCCGGAGACCGCCTGCTGGTACGCGCAGGGGACGCCGTGCCTGTGGAGGGCATCGTGCGGGAAGAGGCCGCAGTCCTGGACGAGTCAGCCCTGACCGGCGAGCCCATTCCGGTCACGCGCGAAACAGGTGCGGCGGTGCGCAGCGGTTCAGTCAATGCGGGCGCGCCGTTCGACATGGTCGCCACGGCGGGTGCTGCAGACAGCACATTCGCGGGCATCGTGCGGCTCGTTCGGCAGGCGCAGGAGGCGAAGGCACCGTCCGCCCGGCTCGCGGATCGGGCCGCCTTCCTGTTTACGCCGCTCGCACTCGCCCTCGCGGGGGGTGCCTGGGCCTGGAGCGGTGACCCGGTGCGTGGCCTCGCCGTTATGGTGGTGGCCACGCCATGCCCGCTGATCCTGGGTGTGCCAGTGGCCATCGTCTCCGGCCTGTCGCGCTGTGCCGGACGCGGCGTGCTTGTGAAGGGCGGCGGCGCGCTGGAGGCGTTGGCACGGGTGCGCACATTGTTCCTGGACAAGACCGGCACGCTCACCGCCGGGCGTGCCCGGGTTGCCGCTATCCAGTCAACCTCAGGCACGACGGGCGACGAGGTTCTGCGGCTAGCGGCCAGCCTGGACCAATCCTCACAGCACACCATCGCCCAAGCCGTGGTCACCGCTGCCCGGACACGCGGCCTCGTTCTGGCCTTGCCGAACACGGTGGAGGAAGAACCCGGCGCGGGTGTGACTGGCACGATCGATGGGCGCCGTGTCTCAGTCGGAAGTCACGCCTACGTGGTCGCACGAGCCGAGCCCGCCGAATGGAGCGGGCGCTTCCTGCGCCGGATGGGCTATGAGGGCGCGACGGGCGCCTTTGTGGCGGCGGACGGCGCGATGCTCGGCGCCATCCTTCTCGCCGACGAGATCCGCCCGGGCGCACCCAGGGCGCTGCGTCTGCTGCGCCAAGCCGGAATCACCCGCATCATCATGCTCACCGGCGACCGGCGTGACGTTGCCGAAGCAATCGGCGCGGCGCTCGGCGTAGACGAGGTACGGGCGGAGCAGCAGCCAGGGTGTTCGCGTTGGCGTGAATTTTGGTCCCATCCAGCGCCACTGTCCCCAGCTTCAGCACCCCCATTTCGCGTGCCAGGCTCAGGACCTGAACGAACAGCGCCGTGATCTGGGGCAAAAGCGACGCCGGAACGTGGCAATGGTGTCGTGGTCAGGATGGTCATTCGCCGCAATGAAGCGGAACGCCACCAAATCGTAAGTCGCCCGTTCCAGCTTGCGGCTGGAAAACACGCCGGTCGCGTAGCCATAAACGATCAGGCCAAGGAGCGGCGCCGGGTGGTAGCTGGCGGAGCCAGTGCCACGATAACTTTTGCTCAGCGCCGTCAGGTCGAGCCCGTCAATCACCTCCACCACGAACCGGGCCAGGTGCCGCTCAGGCAGCCATTCGTCGATCGACGGGGGCAACAAAAAACCGGTCAGACGATCCGTCGGGCGAAAGTTGGCCATGCAGCATCCAGGGTATCATGAAAATCAACGTGATGATTCTAACCCCAGGACAGAGCGCACGCCAAGCCGTAAGTCCGACACCCTCCTCTCATGTCCGCATTCAAGGGTTCGGTCGTGATTATTCGTTCCGCGTCAGCGGATGACCGGGCGAGGCTATAGAGATGCGCAAGGCAGGAGACAGGACCCGAAGACGCCGGTTGAACAAGCTCTCATGCGCGGGTTGGCTACCGCATGACCGTGGTTCCGTCTCGGGGCTGCCTCAGTCTAGTTGCGAGCATCAGTCCTGGGATTGGCTCATAGGAGGGCTGGAGGATTCCCCACCGCGGCCCTGCCTCCAGCCCTGCGCACCAGATTTGTTTGGTGGGTCTTTTCCTCCGTCTCGTTCAGCAGCTCTCAAGTGAGCTTGGGTTGCGCGATGCGGGCGATCGCCCAAATGAAGCCGACCATTTCGCGGGCAATGGCCGTTGTGACCACGACCTTTGCCTTGCCGGAGGCGACCAGACGGCGATATCTCGCGCACAGTCGAACCTGCGCTTTCCAAGCAATATCGCGGATCTCAGCGGATAGCGGCTCAAGACGGCGGTTGATCGTTCGGCTGACACGCGCCGACATCCGGTATGTCCAGGCCCCCTCAATCAGCACGCGCCGGGCCAGCGCATTGCCGGCTTTGGTGATGCCGCCGCGGCGGACGCTACCGCCTGACGAGTGCTCGCTCGGCACCAGGCCGAGATAGGCCATCAGCTGACGCGGATTGGCGAAGCGGCGAAAGTCACCGACTTCGGCCACAACGGTCACCGCGGCCACGAGGGCAACCCCACGCATCGCCTGCAGCGCGGCCACAACCGGTGCCATCGACCAGCTCGGCAGCAACTCCTCAATCTGATCTGTCAGCCGATCGCGTCGGGTCTCTGCGTCCTGCACAGCATGGATATAATCCTGCAGGACGATCTGCTGCGCCGGATGCTCGAACCGCACCGTCGTCAGCCAGCGCCGATAGGCCAGGGTCCAGGCGCGCGGCCCATGATAGACCCGCTCATGGCGCAGCAGGAAGCCTTGCAGATGCTGCCGCGCCTTGCTCAGCATGCCAACCGCGGTCGCCCGCGCCCGCAACAGATCGCGCATTGCCTCATGGGCGTGATCGGGAACCCAGATCGCGGTTAGTTCGCCGGCCCGATGCAGCTTCGCCAGCATCGTCGCGTCGCGGCGATCCGTCTTTACCCGGTCGCCTGCCTTGATCGGGATCAACGATGGCGCAACCACCACGCACTCGTGCCCAGCATCAGTCAGCAGGCGCTGCAGGCCGTAACCACAGGGCCCCGCTTCATAGCAAAAGCTAAGCCGCCGACCATTCTTGCCGAGCCGAGTGGCCATCCGGCTCAGAACCTCCGGGCGGTTCTCAAAGACACCGATCTGCCGCACTTCGCCGCTACGGCCGCTCTCAGCCACCGACACGCATACCGTCGCCTTATGCACATCCAAGCCAACAAACGTGATATTGTCCATCAGGTCCGCCCTCCATGTATGAGGCTCTGTGCCGGCCATTCGGCACAACCCTCGACACTGTACATGATGAGGGCGGGCCGCCGATCACGCAGCGGACATGGGGTCTAGGGGAGACGCTCGTCCCCTTCCCTACAAGCATCGTCCGCCCGACGATGGACGAGATGTCCGACAAGCAGATGCTCGTTATCCGGCACGCCGACTGAGCGGACGGCGCCTACAGGCACCCGACCACGGCGGGCATCCCCCCTCTTTCCCCTAGCATTTTGGCGTTCTGGCACTGTTCCTTGAGGACTCATCTGGCACCAGGAAAGACATCGTCATGTCTGGCCTGGCTATGGTAAGCTGGCACTGGTTCGCTGACGCGATGGCGACAACCAGCCTGCAGGCGGAGTTCGGCAAATGAGCCAATTGTCTAGCTTTGCAGGGCGAGATGGCGACCTTCAGGTCTTATGGGAGGAGGGTGAGTGCGCCTTTTGCAGAGCTTGGCATGAGGCGGAGGACGGCGAGCGGAGCGCTATGCTGGCCGTGGTGCCTACCTCGGAGCATCCCAGCCCGCGTTGCCTCGATCGCTTGGCCCACGAATTCGGCTTGAAGGATGTGCTGGACGGGGCATGGGCGGCGCGGCCCCTGACACTTGAGCGCAAAAGCGGGACCAGCACGCTCATGCTCGAGGATCAGGGCGGCGAGCCCCTCGCGCGCCGGCTGGGCACTCCCATGGCGATGGACAGCTTCCTGCCCTTGGCCATGGGCATCTCCACGGCGCTCGGCAAGGTCCACGCAAGTGGCCTGGTGCACAAGGATCTGAAGCCCGCCCATCTGCTGGTGAATTGCGCAGACGGACTAGTCCGGCTCACCGGGTTCGGCCTCGCCTCGCGTCTGCCACGCGAACGGCAGGCACCCGCCCCTCCTGAATTCATCGCCGGCACGCTTGCCTACATGGCGCCCGAACAGACCGGTCGCATGAACCATTCAATCGAACTCCCGCAGCGACCTCTACGCCCTCGGGGTCGTGCTCTACCAGATGCTCACGGGGATGCTGCCATTCACGGCCGCCGAGCCCATGGAGTGGGTCCACTGCCACATCGCCAGAAAGCCGGTGCCGCCTTGCGAGCGGTTGGAAACGATCCCGGCCCCGGTCTCGCATATCGTCATGAAGCTGCTCGCCAAGACCGCGGAGGAGCGCTACCAGACTGCCGCCGGTGTCGAGCGCGATCTGCGGCGTTGCCTGGCCAACTGGGAAGCGAGCGGCCGCATCTATGACTTCCCGCTGGGCGAGTACGACACACCAGACCGGCTGCTGATCCCTGAGCAGTTGTACGGGAGAGCGCACGAGACTGAAGCCTTGCTGTCAGCCTTCGACCGGGTCGTGGCCAGCGGTATGCCAGAACTGGTACTGGTCTCGGGATATTCCGGCATCGGCAAGTCTGCCGTCGTCAATGAGCTACACCGGGCGCTTGTGCCAACACGCGGGCTCTTCGCCTCCGGCAAGTTCGATCAATACAAGCGCGACATCCCCTATGCGACGCTGGCGCAGGCTTTTCAGGGCTTGATCCGCCCTCTGCTGGGCTTGAGCGAGGCCGAGTTGGCCGGCTGGCGCGAGGCCCTGCACGAGGCGCTAGGCCCGAACGCCAAACTCATGACCGATCTGGTTCCCGAATTGAAGCTGATCACCGACGAACCGCCGCCCGTCCCGGAGCTGCCCCCGCAGCAGGCACAAAGCCGTTTCCAGCTGGTGTTCCGGCGGTTTCTCGGCGTGTTTGCCCGGCCGGAGCATCCGTTGGCACTCTTCCTTGACGATTTGCAATGGCTCGATCCGGCGACGCTCGATCTGGTGGAAGATGTATTGACCCAGCAGGAGGTCCGGCACCTGCTGCTGATCGGCGCCTACCGCGACAACGAGGTCATGGCCGGCCATCCGCTGCGGCGGAAGCTTCAGGCATTGCGCCATGCGGGGGCCCGCCTGCAGGAGATCAGCCTGGCACCGCTGGCGCGTGCCGACGTGCAGCAATTGATCGTGGATGCGCTGCGCTGCGGGCCGGAGGAAGCCGCACCGCTGGCGCAACTGGTGCATGAAAAGACCGACGGTAATCCCTTCTTTACCATCCAGTTCCTGCACGCGCTCGACGACGAGGGCTTGCTGCGCTTCGACCATGACGCGGCACGCTGGTGCTGGGACCTCAATCGCATTTACGCCAAAGGGTACACCGACAATGTCGTGGACCTGATGGTCGGCAAATTGACCCGGCTGCCCGCGGCAACACAGACGGCCTTGCAGCTTCTTGCATGCCTCGGAAATGTCGCCGACGTCGCCATGCTTGGTCTGGTGCGCGGCCCCTCAGAACAGGCGGTCCATGCGGATCTCTGGGAGGCGGTTCGGCAGGAGCTGATCCTGCGCCTGGGAAATGTCTACAAGTTCGTCCATGACCGGATCCAGGAAGCCGCCTATTCGCTGATCCCGGTAGCGTCGCGCGCGGCGGCACATCTGCGGATCGGCCGGCTGTTGGCGGCTCACACGCCGCCGGAGCAGCGGGATGAAGCCATCTTCGAGATCGTCAATCAGCTCAACCGCGGCGCCGCGCTGATCACTTCACAGGAGGAGCGCAAGCAACTGGCTGCGTTCAACCTGACCGCCGGCAAGCGCGCGAAGCTGTCGACGGCCTACGCCTCGGCACTCACCTATCTCGTCGCCGGTGCGGCCCTGTTGCCTGAAGATGCGTGGGAGCACCGGCACGAGCTCATCTTTGCGCTGGAACTGGAGCGGGCCGAATGCGCCTTCCTCACCGGTGCGTTGGCTGACGCAGAGCAGCGCCTGGCGACACTATCAACCCGCACCGCAACAACCGTGGAACGCGCCACGGTCGCGTGCTTGCGCGTGGATCTATACACGACCCTCGACCAGAGCAGCCGCGCCATTGCCGTCGGTCTCGACTATCTCCGGCATCTGGGCATCGATTGGTCGCCGCATCCTGGGGAAGAGGAAGCGCGACGCGAATATGAGCGGATCTGGTCGCAGCTCGGGAACCGCACGATTGAGAATCTTATCCATCTGCCTTTGATGAGCGACCCCGCCTCCCTCGCCACCATGAACGTTCTGACGAAGATCATCGTTCCGGCCTTGTATACGGATGCGAACCTATATCTCCTTGTCACCTGCCGCGCGGTCAATCTCAGCCTAGAATATGGCAACTGCGACGCTTCCTGTCCCGCCTATGCATTCCTTGGCATTGTCGCTGGCCCCCGCTTCGGTGATTATCAGGAAGCCTACCGCTTCGGTCGGCTTGGCTATGACCTGGTCGAAGAACGCGGGCTGACCCGTTTCCAGGCCAGGGTCTATATGGAATTTGGGAACGTCATTCTGCCTTGGACGAGACATGTCCTAGCTGGCCGCGATTTTCTGCGCCGCGCGTTCGAGGCGGCAAACAAGATCGGCGATCTCATTTACGCCGCCTATTGCGGTAACGAATTGACCACAAACATGCTCGCCGCGGGCGATCCGCTGGTGGAGGTGCAACGCGAAGCCGAACATGGCCTCGCCTTCGCGCAGAAGGCGCAGTTCGGGTTTGTCGTTGACTGCATCACCACCCAGCTCGGGCTGATCCGGACGCTGCGCGGCTTGACGCCGACATTTGGCGCCTTCGACGATGCAGAGTTTAACGAGCGTCGGATCGAACGCCACTTTTCAGAAAACCCGGATTTGGCCTTTGTCGAGTGCTGGTACTGGGTGCGCAAGCTGCAGGCGCGCTTCTTTGCTGGCGATTATGTGGCAGCCATCGAGGCTTCGTCGCGGGCGCAACAACTTTTGTGGACATCACCATCCTATTTCGAAAGGGCTGAATATCAGTTCTACAGCGCGCTGTCCCGCGCCGCCTCCTGCGACGCGGGACCGGCCGACCGGCGACAGCATCTCGACGCGTTAGCCGCCCTCCACCGGGAACTCGAGCTCTGGGCGGTGAACTGCCCAGATAATTTCGAGAACCGTGCTGCCCTGGTTGGCGCCGAGATCGCGCGCGTCGAAGGCCGCGAACTCGATGCCGAGCATCTCTACGAACAGGCCATCCGCTCGGCCCGCGCCAACGGCTTTATTCACAACGAGGCGCTCGCCAACGAGCTCGCCGCCCGCTTCTACGCGGCGCGAGGCTTCGAGAAGATTGCCCGTGTGTATTTGCAGGACGCCCGCCACGGCTATCTGCGTTGGGGCGCCGAGGGTAAGGTGCAGCAACTTGATCAGCTCTATCCGCAATTTCGGCAGGACGAACGCGCACCGGGTCCAGCCGGCACGATCGGAGCGCCGGTCGAGCACCTGGACCTCGCCACCGTGATGAAGGTCTCGCAGGCCATCTCAGGCGAAATCGTCCTGGAAAAGCTGCTCGACACGCTCATGCGCACCGCGATCGAGCAGGCAGGGGCGGAGCGCGGCCTGTTAATTCTTCCGCGCGGCGCGGAGCAACGGATCGAGGCGGAAGCCACGACCAGTGGTGACACGGTCGTCGTGCGTCTGTGCGACGAGGCCGTGGCCGGAGCTGCGCTGCCGGAGTCGGTCCTCCATTATGTGCTGCGCACACGGGAGGGCGTGATCCTCGACGATGCGTCAGCCGAGACCGCCTTTTCCGCGGACCCCAATATCCGTCTGCGTTGCGCCCGCTCCATTCTCTGTCTGCCGTTGCTGAACCAGGCCAAACTCATCGGCGTGCTCTACCTAGAAAACAACCTGGCCCCCCGCGTCTTCGCGCCGGCCCGGATCGCGGTGCTGAAGCTGCTCGCCTCGCAGGCCGCGGTCTCGCTGGAAAATACCCGTCTGTATCGCGACCTTGAGCAGCGCGAGGCAAAGATCCGCCGTTTGGTCGAGGCCAACGTCGTCGGGATCTTCATTTTTGTGCTCGATGGCCGGATCGTCGAGGCCAATGACGCCTTTCTCCAGATGGTGGGCTACGACCGCGAGGATCTTGCCAAGGGTCGTATACGCTGGACGAATCTGACGCCACCGGAATGGCTCGACCGCGACAAACGACATTGGATCCCCGAGCTAACGAGGACGGGGATCTTGCCGCCGTTCGAGAAGGAATACTTCCGGAAAGACGGCAGCCGCGTACCTGTGCTCCTCGGCGTGGCGATGTTCGAGGAAGGTGGCAACGAGGGTGTCGCCTTCGTGGTCGATTTGACCGAGCGCAAACGGGCGGAGGCTGAAGCCCACGAGATGCAGATGGAGCTGGCACACGCGAACCGCGTCGCAACAATGGGGCAACTAACCGCGTCCATCGCCCATGAGATCAACCAGCCCATCGGCGCGACCGTCACAAATGCCCATGCCGCTCTGCGCTGGCTGCGAGCCGAACCGCCAAATCGCGAGGCGCTCGGGCGGGCGCTTGAGCGTATCGTTCAGGACGGCAATCGCGCCGGCAGTATCATCCATCAGATTCGCGCCCTCATCAAAAAGGCGCCACCTCGCATGGAGGGCGTGGCAATCAACGACGCGATCCTGGAAATCATCGCTCTCACCCATGGCGAAGTCGCGAAGCAAGGCATCACGCTGCGGACGCAGTTGGCGGAGGGGCTGCCGGGTATCCATGGCGATCGGGTGCAACTGCAGCAGGTGGTTCTCAACCTGATCCTCAATGCCATCGAAGCGATGAGCCAATCGAGCGACGGCACCCGCGACTTGTTCATCAGCAGCACGCCCGATGGGGCGGACAGCGTGCAGGTCAGCGTGCGTGATTCGGGGCTTGGTTTCGCCCCCGGCACGCTCGAGCATGTCTTCGACCCGTTCTACACCACGAAGGCCACAGGGCTGGGCATGGGCCTGTCAATCTGCCGCTCGATCATCAGCGCGCACGGAGGACGGTTGTGGGCCGAGACAAATGAACCGCAGGGGGCGATCTTTCATTTCACGGTAGGGGCGGGAAACGATGCTGGCGAGAAGTGACGCGATGAAGGGCTTGACCGCCGTTAGTGCCGGCGCCCGCCTTCCGCGAACGGAAATGATGCCCGCTGAACTTGTCGGGGCAACGCCAGCGAAGATTACCGCCGCAGCGCGGCCCGCGGGATTTGTTGCTGCCTGCGCCACTTTTCCCAAGGAAGCATTTTTCCTGTGAAACTCAACCGCCGTTCTTTTCTCGCCGCCTCAGCCGCCGCACTGGCCGCCCCGATCGCGTTCGCGCAAAGCACGGAAAAGACCAAATTCACAGTGATCCTCGACTGGTTCGTCAATCCGGACCATGCGTCGCTGTTCACTGCCCGCTATATCGGCGCCTACAACCGAGCCGGGCTGGACGTGGCCCTGGTGCCGCCGACCGACCCCGACCTGCCGCCGCGCCTGCTCGCCGCCGGCAAGGCGGACGCCGCGATCAGCTACCAGACGCAACTCTACTTACTAGTCGATGAGGGCCTGTCCGTGCGCCGCACCGGCTCGCTGATCAACAAGCCGCTGAACACCCTGACCGCGCTGAAGCGCAGCGGCATCGACAAACTCACCGATCTCAGGGGCAAAAAAATCGGCTATGGCGTCTCCGGAGTCGATGACGCGCTGATCGGCACGATGCTGCACCATGTCGGCCTCAGCCTCTCGGACGTGACGCTGGTGAACTTGAATTTCGCGCTGGTGACGGCGCTGATGTCGAACGAGGTAGATGCGGTGATCGGCACCTTCCGTACCTATGAGGACATCCAGCTCGCCCAGACCGGGCAGCAGCCAGTAATCTTCTCACCTGAGGATTACGGCGTGCCGCCCTCGGACGCGCTGATCGTGCTCTCCAACACATCCGGCCTCGGCAACCCAGCGTTGCCGAAATTTTTAGCTGCGCTGCAGGAAGGCGCAGAATATCTGGTGAAGCACCCGGACGAGATGCTGGCGCGTTTCTTGAAGGACCAGCCGAGCCTGAACGATAAGCTCGATATCGCCTCCTGGAAAGCGCTGCCGGGCTATTTCGCCCAGAACCCGGCCTATCTCGACAGCGCGCGTTACCTGACCTATCGCGATTTCATGCTGCGGGAAAAGCTGATTAAACAGGCCCTGCCCCTTGACGATTACGCGGCGCAGATCAAGGTCTGAGCCATGCCGCCGCCGGGCACCGAAAAACGCGCCGCCGGAATCAAGGTGGGAGAGCTTCAGGTCAAACCTCTCCCTCCGGTTCCCCCCTCATTCCCCCATGGCCATCGGGGGAGATGGGGGGCGAATCGAGGACAGCGAGGAATAGCCCTGCTCCCGTCGGTGTCGGCGCGAGCAAAACCAAGGACCAACGGGGGCGCAGACGGAATTTTCGCTTTTACGCCGCCACGAACTACGAATCTGAAGGTCAGGAGTTCGAAGCCGCAGCGGCGGCGCAGCAGCAGTAGCAACTCCCTGGCGCCGCCTTAGCGTGCAATTTTGAACATATCGGCAGCAAGCGGCTCGAGCACGAGGGCCGGTTCGGCCTCGACGGGTTCGCCTACGACGCCGGGGCGGATGCGTCCAGTTTTGAACAGATAGACTCTCATACCTAGCCGGAGGCGATAGAGCTGATCAGCACCCGGCCATCCAACGCCTCGCGTCGGCGCAATGGCCACAAGTGCTTTGCGCTCCTCCTCATTCGTTCCGGTCGCACATGCGATGCGGCCCGCCTCCTTCGGCACCGGGACCTTCACCAGAAGGTCGCGATACGGCGATCGAAAACGAAGGAGACGAAAATGCAAGCCTATACATTGAACGAATTGATGAGCCTCACGCGCGCCGAACTCGTCGCGCTGCACCAGCGCATCGTGACCACCCTCCCGCAGTTGCCGGAGCCGTCGCCAGAGCGATCAACGGCCCTCGCCTGCCTGCGCGACATCCGCCGGGTCCTGGCGCAACCATGCCACTCGCCTACATAGGTGCGGCGTATTATGATCAATTCAGCTGTCTAATTTAAAAGTGGGGATACGGAGACCATAGATGGGCTACTATTAATCGGTCCATATGTATATCAACATATAAATTGACAGATTGTGGTGTGGACAATTCAATGAGGCATGAGAGAAGACGATGCCCGCAAGCTGGATCACGCGACGCTGGAGGAGTTGAGGAAACGTGCGGTGGGTCGCGTGCAGGCTGGAGAAAGTCCCGAAGTTGTAACCCGTGTTTTGGGGCTTAATCGTTCGACGATATATATTTGGTTAGCACAGTATCGCCGTGGTGGATGGGACGCACTGAAAGCTAAGCCGTTGGCTGGTCGGCCGCCAAAGCTGGATGGGAAGAAGTTGCGATGGATTTATCAGACTATAACGCAGAAGAATCCGATGCAGTTGAAATTTGATTTTGCGCTCTGGACGCGTGAGATGGTTGCTGTCTTGATCAAGCAAAAATATGGCATCACGCTGGCGGCAAACTCGGTTGGCCGTTTGTTGGCGCAATTGGGCATCACGTGCCAGAAACCATTGCATCGCGCGCTGGAGCGCGACGAGGGACTGGTACAAAAATGGCTGAAGACGGAATATCCGAAGATTAAGAAAGCTGCCCAGGCCGAAGGAGCAGACATCTATTTCGGCGATGCAGCCCATATGCGTTCGGACCATCATGCCGGGCGTACCTGGGGAAAGAAAGGCGAGACGCCGATTGTTGAAGCTACGGGTGCTCGGCACAGCCTCAGCCTGATTTCGGCGGTCACGTCGAAAGGTCAGATGCGGTTTATGGTCAAGGACAAGGGCGGTGTAAACGCCGACGTTTTTATCGAGTTTCTGAAGCGGCTTGTAATTGGCGCCACGCGCCCGATTTTTCTCATTGTTGATCGTGGACCGGCACATCGCGCGAAAAAGACGACAGCTTTTGTTGAAACGCTCGGCAGCAAGTTGAGGTTGTTTTTTCTTCCGCCTTACTCACCAGATCGCAACCCTGATGAACTCGTATGGAAGCATTTGAAGGCGGACACCGTGGGGCGCATGGTCACAACAGATAAGACCGACTTCAAAGATAAAGTCCTGTCGTCTATGCGTAGCTTGCAGAGAAACCCCAGGAAAATCCGCTCCTTCTACCAAAAACCATCACTCAAATACGCAGCGTGAATGCCGTAATACTTATGGACTGATTAATACATTCAAATTTTCTCTAATCTTAGCACACGGTCATCGCAAGTTTGGAGAATAGAGGAAGATCGTGCCATTCGCGTTGGCGTCTCCAATCCAGACCAAAATCCAGGAAGCTTCTTCAAAGCTAATTCCAGCGAGACAATTTGGGAGGCCCTCCAGAGGCAGACCCCGTGGTTCGAGCCTGATGGGCAAAATCCGTTTCATAAAACAAAATTGCGACCAGGCGAATTTTATCCTCGAATTGCTCGCCCCATCGATCAACATCCTGACAAATCCCCCGGCTGGAGTTCCCGGGGCACAATACGAAGCCAATGTAATAGCCGTTGCTCGCGGTCAGCTAACAGCTCTGACGCGCCAGCTCGACCGAATTTGTCAAACCGTCCAACCGACGGAAGGAACGTTCAGCACATTTGGCCATGACATCCGGAATCTTTTCGATTCTTGCCTGCACCGAAGTTGAAAGCCACTGGCGTGGTGTGCTCCTCGCTAATGGAGCAAACAGGGAGCGCTTCAGTACAAACGACTATGTGACATTGCGGGAAGCCATGAGGCTTGATGAATATGCTGTTGATTTCCCGAGTTATCCTTGGCTCTCTCCTATCAAACCGTTCGACGGATGGGGCAGCACAGGCCGCCCAACGCAAGAATTGAAATGGTACGATGCCTACAACGCGGTGAAACACAATCGTGAAAACGAATTTGAACGTGCCACTCTCCGCCACGCCTTTGAAGCGGTCACTGCCTGCGCCATTATGATGGCGGCACAACTCGGTTTACTGCAAGGACTTGGGCAGCGATCAGAATTAGCCGCCTTCTTTCACTTTTCGAGCCTCCCTAAGAGTCTGACCCGATCTTCATGCGGAACGAGCCAATCGTCTTGTGAGTAGCTTGACGTTGGCGATGAAGAGCCACGTTTCGGCGGAGGCGATTGATGCTTCATAGTCTTTGGCGAGCCTCCTGTTTCGGTTCAGCCAGGCGAGTGTCCTTTCCACCACCCAGCGGCGCGGCAACAGAACGAAGCTCTTTGCGATTTCTGAGCGTTTGACGATCTGGATGGTCCATTTTCCAATCGCTGTCATAGCATCCCGGAGCTTCCCACCGGCGTAACCGCCATCGGCGAAAATGTGGCGCATCTTGGGGAATGGTGTCATCAATGCTGTCAGCAACGGCACGGCGCCGTCGCGGTCTTGGATGTCCGCGCTGTGGACCTGCGCGCCGAGCAAAAGACCGAGCGTATCGGTGACGATGTGACGCTTGCGTCCTTTCACCTTTTTTCCGGCGTCATAGCCGCGTGGACCGCCAGCTTCCGTAGTCTTGGCCGACTGGCTGTCGATAATGCCCGCAGATGGGGTGATGGCGCGCCCAGCCGCCACTCGGGCACGCGCCATCAGGGCATGGCTGATCCGTTGCCAAGTACCGTCAGCGCGCCAGGCATAGAAAAACCGCTGCACCGTGCTCACAGGAGGGAAATCCTTGGGCAGCAGGCGCCACGCACAACCGCTCGAGGCCATGTAGAACAGCGCATTCACGATGCTTCGTAAACAGGTGCGTCTCGGACGCCCCAGCCGCCGCGCACGCGGAAGCAAGCTCTCAATCAGAAGCCACTCCTCGTCGCTCACGTCGCTTGCATAACGCAGCCCATCGCGCCGATACTGGGCACGGGTGATTTTGGTCCAGGCCATTATGGAATCCATCGTAGTTCGCAATCACGATTGAACCATAACAAACTGAAATCACACAACTCTTTTTGAGGCAAACTCTAAGTGGCCATTGTCTGAGGTGTATATCTACCCGTACGGCGAGGGCTCTGGGGAGTGGACAGAAAAGCCTTTCGGTATCAAAACATCAGTCTAAAGAAATGGCGGGTGCTCTCAGGATGGTAGAGATTAGATCATATGACCTCACCAATTTTTTGTCGCCCCACAGGGAGCTTAGGGGGCGTCAGGAAATAGTTGAATTGAGTTTGGCTTGAGGTGGGATTCCCAGGCCACGAATCGGTGTCGTAGCTTGTTTGCATGCTTGATTTTGAGGCCATCCGTCATCGGTACACCCAATTGTCGCCGCATCTTGGTGAGAGA
The DNA here is from genome assembly GCA_963737355.1 of uncultured Pseudomonadota bacterium. GTDB lineage: Bacteria > Pseudomonadota > Alphaproteobacteria > Acetobacterales > Acetobacteraceae > Acidocella. The sequence goes on from CAVTSC010000006.1 coordinate 118,207, forward strand.
GGGCGGCGGATGTTTGCGGCGGCGGAGGCGCGTGCTGCGGGTTATGGTGGAATTGCCGCGGTTTCGCGGGCGACCGGCCTTGCGCCGAGCACAATCGGTCGGGGCTTAAAGGAATTGGCGGCGGCGGGATTGGAGGGGGACCGGATTCGCCGTCATGGCGGCGGTCGCAAAGCTGTTGGTGAGCGATACAAAACTTTTGGATGATTTGCTGACGCTGGTGGCGCCGAGCGAGCGGGGCGACCCCATGTCGCCGCTGCGCTGGACCTGCAAGAGCCTCCGGCGTCTGGCCGCCGAACTGCGCGCCCTTGGCCATCGGATCAGTCACACCGTCGTTGGTGAAGTGCTCAAACAGCAAAAGTTCAGCCTGCAGGGCAACCGCAAGACGCGCGAGGGAGACAGCCATCCGGATCGCGACGCACAGTTCGCCTACATCAATGAGAGCGTGACAAGGATGCTGGCCGGTCAGCAGCCCGTGATCTCGGTCGATACGAAGAAGAAGGAACTGGTTGGCGACTTTAAGAATGGCGGACGGGAGTGGCGCCCGCGGGGCGATCCCGAAGAGGTTCGGGTCCATGATTTTCTGATCAAGGAGCTGGGCCGTGCGGTGCCATATGGCGTCTATGATCTTGCCGCGAATGAAGGCTGGGTCAGCGTCGGGATCGACCATGACACAGCCGCCTTCGCAGTGCAGACGATCCGCAGTTGGTGGCACAATGTTGGCCACCAACAATACCCCGGCGCCCGCTGTCTGACGATCACGGCTGATGGAGGGGGCAGCAACGGTTCACGCGTGCGACTGTGGAAGTACCAGTTGCAAAAACTCGCCAATGAACTCGGTATGGAGATCAATGTTCATGTTCACCATCTGCCGCCTGGCACCAGCAAATGGAATAAGATCGAGCACCGTTTGTTCTCGTTCATCAGCATGAATTGGCAGGCCAAACCACTCGTCAGCTACCGCATCATCGTCGATCTGATTAGCGCAACCACCACCGATGCAGGTCTGAAAGTCCCGTTGTGAACTCGACAAAAAATCTTATCCAAAAGGTATCGTCGTTTCCGATCAAGAAATGGCCAAAATCAAAATCCTACGCGCCGACTTCCATGGCGAGTGGAACTACACAATTCGACCGAGAAACGAAATAGATCGAGCGGTTAATTTCTGACAAGCCCTTAGTAACCTGCTGCTCAACGATCAGCTTGTGCTCGGCGTCGACCGCAACCTGAACGTTGTAGCCGACCGCAACATGCGTGTGCGCCGCCATTGCCCGGCTGTCCGGATCGGTCAGCGAGATTTGATCTTCTCCGGTGCGGTCAAGTTCCGCCAACATATCGGCGCAGCGTGTGCGCCGCTCGCGGATGGCGTTGAACTTCTCAGCCAGGTTTTTCACCCGCGCGCCACCCGTCTGGATCTCGGTCGCATCACTCTGGTCGAGCCGTTGCAAATAGTCGTCGAGCTTGGCATCGGCCAGTTCAATAAACTTCGTCAATGACGCTCGCGTAAAGTTGCGATCCTTGTTGTTGACCGCCTTGATCCGGGTGCCGTCCACAGCGAGCAGTTCGCGGCCGAACAAGTCCAACTGTTTGCAAAGCAGCACGAACTGGCGGAACACCAGGCGGAAAGCGCGGCGGTTATCGCTGCGAAAGTCGGCGATTGTCTTGAAGTCGGGCTTGAGGTGCCGCAGCAGCCAGATCACTTCGATGTTGCGGTGGGTCTCTGCCTCCAGCCGGCGGCTTGAGCGCACCCGGTTGAGGTAGCCGTAGATGTAGAGCTTCAGCAAATCCTGGGGGGCGTAGCCCGGACGTCCGGTGGTGTTCGGTGCTACGCGCGCGAAGCCGGCCGCGGCCAGATCAAGCCCATCAACGAAGGCGTCGATGAACCGAACCGGGTTCTCGGGGCCGACATAGTCGTCCACGCTCTCCGGCAACAGCAGGGTTTCGGATCGGTCGTTACCAAAGATATGAGGCATGTCCGATTCTAACCGGCCCCGACCCGAGCCGGAATCCCTCTCAACGGGTTTTCACACATGGGGTAATCGGCGCGGCATCTTCTCGCCCGAGGTGCATGGTAGGCAGTTTTGGCCTTGTCGCTCAAACCTTAGGAGAACGATTGTGGATCATCACTATGTTGCATTGGACGTTTCGCTGCAGAAGACTGCCGTTTGCATTCTGAACGGTACAGGCCGCGTGATCATCGAAGCGGAAGTTCCCTCGGAGCCGACAGCTTTGATCGCTTTCATCAATACGCATGCACCTTCTGTCATCCGGATTGGTTTGGAGAGCGGTCCCACGTCACCGTGGTTGTGGCATTCCTTGAAAGCGGCTGGGTTGCCGGTGGTGTGTATGGATGCGCGCCATGCTCATGCTGCCCTGTCGGTGCGGCCGACAAAATCCGATCGTAACGATGCGCGTGGTCTCGCCGAGATGGTTCGAATGGACTGGTACAAGGAAGTTCAAGTCAAGAGCCTTGAGGCACATGAGAGAATGGCGCTGCTCGGTGTTCGCCGGAAGCTCGTTGATATGAGGGTGGAGATCGACGGTCAGATCCGCGGCATCCTAAAGACCTTCGGCCTGGTGGCTGGAAATGGTAACAACGCCGCCTTTGCCCGACGCGCCCGGATGCTGGCGCAGGATCATCCGGTATTATCTGCGCTGATCGACAAACTGACTGAGGTCCGACAGGTGGCCGTCGCCAAGGTGGCAGCTCTGGACAAGGAAATCCGCTGCTTCGTCCGGGACGATCCAACCTTGCAGCGCTTCATGACAGTGCCCGGCGTTGGTCCCATTACCGCCTTGGCGTTCCGCTCCACCATTGATGAACCTGACCGATTCAAGCGAGCGCGCAACGTAGGTCCGTATCTCGGATTGACGCCACGTCGATATCAGTCCGGAGAAACGGACCGGCAAGGAAAAATATCGAAGTGTGGCGATCGCTTCATGCGGACCTGCCTCTTTGAAGCTGCCGGCGTGTTGCTCACGAAAGTCCAACGTTGGTCGCCACTCAAGGCTTGGGGAACCCGCCTGGCGCGGCGCATCGGTTCGAAAAAGGCCAAGGTTGCCATCGCGCGCAAGATAGCTGTGATCTTGCGATGCATCTGGACCGACGGCACAGAGTTTTGGTGGACGAAGGAGGCTGCAATGGCCTGATCCTCCTTTCACCTATCCAGCTCCGCATCCGCGGAGGCGCTGTCCTGGCTGGGACGGCGGGTCGAATCGACTGCGAGCAAACTCTTGCCAGCTTTCCCGAATAGGAAACCATGGCGTTTCACACGTTGCAGCGTTTCACCCCTGACACCCATGATGGGGCGACCAAAAGCCGACCCCGAAGAGAACCGTGACCCTGGCCAAGACTTCCGTCTTCCCTGCGCGCTTGACATCAACATGCCGATTAGAGAACGGTCTGTGTGCAGCTCTAACGCATCTTCGTTTATCTTTGCCTTTATCATACGATCAATCTTCGCGCGTCGAAGCGCGTTTTCGGCTGCCAATTGACTTTTTAAAACCTATTCACTGGGGGACGCCATAGTATTTCTCCCATTTTGCTAGCTATTAGCAGAGGACGAAGCCCTTCGCTATCGAAGAGCTTGGAAGACGGATCAAGAGTATTCTGGCGGAAAAATAAATAATGTCCTTATCAGATGGCAAATACCCCCCGTGGTGTAACAAAACGGGCTGGCCAAAAATTTACCCGCGTCCAGATCGGGGTGACGCGACTTCCGCCACGGCCCTGGCCGGCGCCTTCACTTCTTGAGTCTCCATTTCCTTGAGTGCCTCAACCCCAGTCGATTGCCACCAGGTCACATTCGACATGAACCGCTGCATCGCGCCGCTGAACCATTCTACCTGGGCTTTAAGAATCTCCGTCGGCTCTCGGGTCGCACGCATCTGTGCAATCAACCGTTGCGTAGCGGCAGTATTGCTAACTTATCCATCGTGGGAGTTTATAGGCGCCGCCGTGACCTTCGCAAGTTGCCCTCGGGCTGTACGGCGCATGCGCCTCTTGATATCCTATCCATCCACTCGGGAGTTCTGGCGGATGATGCCACAATTCCTGGACATTCCGGGGCAGGGCCTGCTCCAGGTCTCAGAGCTTTTCTTAGCCTTCGGGTTGTGCGCTCTAATTGGGGTGGAGCGCGAAATCCGCATGAAGAGCGCCGGGCTGAGAACCCATACGCTGGTTGGTGTGTCCGCGGCGCTCTTCATGCTGATCTCGAAATACGGCTTCGATAACATTCTCGTCTACGGGCGGGTCGTGTTGGACCAGTCGCGGGTCGCCGCCCAGGTCGTGTCTGGCATCGGCTTCATCGGCGGCGGCGTGATCTTTATGCGCCGTGACGTGGTCCGTGGCCTGACCACGGCGGCGTCGATCTGGTTCACGGCCGCCCTGGGCATGGCATGCGGCGCCGGGCTGGTGGTGCTGGCGCTCGCCACCGTGCTTGGCTACTTCATCATCATGCTAGCCTTTCCGCTGCTGGCGCGGCGCCTGCCCGGGTCCAGGAAGCTACCGACCGAAATCCAGGTCTCGTACCAAGATGGGCGCGGGCTCCTGCGGACGATCCTGGTTAATGCTAGGACCTGCGCTTCTCTATCGACCGGGTCGGGCTGGAGCAGAACCGGGGGACAGGCACTGCCGTGGAAGCGATTAGTTTTAGTCCGGGTGAAGATCATGAAATCGCACCAGCAAAGGGCGACGTGACCATGACCATGCTGGTCAGCGGCAAGCGGCCAATCTCGCATCTCGTCGCCGCCATCAGTGGCATTGACGGCGTGCAGGAGGTCGGGAGGATGGATGGCGGGTCTGAATTCGAGTAGCAGCCGTCCGCACGCATCCTCCAGGACCTGGCACCGCTTACGATTTACGACGGTTCGCATCCACGCCCCTCGGACATTCGCCTTGAGCCCATGGCATCTCAACTTTCGAACGGTTTCATAACGTTACGATAAAGATTGCGTTGCCTTGTCTGGCTGCCTGCGCTCTTTTTTTCGGGTCTCCGCAAGATGCGGCGCGAGGAAGAGGGGGTTCGCCGCCTCTGCCGCCCCGAACCGGAAAAGCCCTTAGGCTCTCTAGGTGCGATAGCTATGTCTGAGAAGAGTGTTTTCGGCTGACATTAGACACGGCTGCAAGCGGCGATGTAATTCTGTTATCTTTAGACGCCTGCCTCTTGAGGGGACGTTTTCTCGGGTGCTTTTCGCCAGAAGGATACCGTGATGCAACTTAAATAGCGGTAAAACTTTTACAGCATTCACCTCAGGAATAAGCGGAAGACGCAAAGGCATGCGCTGCGCCGATAGAAATCTTCTGGTAGGGTCCCAAGGGTCCTGTCATGGGATAGAGGTGACTATTATTTATTTATGAACGAGATGTTGTGAGAGGGACGGTCGGCCGCACGTATCGGATGACGCAATTGATCCGCGTGAATTTGATGTGTCTTTTTTGAAAGATCCGCAAGCCACACCGATCTGGTGTAAGCGCCGTATTTTATGAGCCTGCTTTGGCCGCTTCGATTTCTTAGAGCCTGCGCAATAGAGCGGATTTTCTGGCTACATAGGATCGAGTGCTGTTGCGCGCGTGCGAAGTGCAACTCACGTTGCGCGTATCATGCTGGTGGGCGCAATGCTCGGAGGCTACGCTGGCGGCTTTCTGATCCATGTATTGCCGGGCGAATGGGTCCGACGCGCTGTGATCGCAGCCGGTTGTGCTATGTTCGTGATTTACGCTGGGCGATATTGGTTTTGAGGCGGCTTGGCACCGCACTGACGTACAAACGGGCTTCTGGCCGCGTCCGAGAGCCTTGGCACAGAAAACATTATAAAAATCGATTAGTTTAACGAAAATTATCAAATATACAGAACGCTCTGTCGAGGTCTATTCCAACCTTATCGAAGGACACGACAGCGACCGATTGGCGGTCACCATTCTTATCCCCGTCCTTCGCAGAGGAATAGAACGATGACACGCTTCACGAACATTCTCGCTGCGGTCGCCCTGGCAACAGCTTTGCTGCCGATCGCCGCGAGTGCCACCACCATGACGCCGCTGCACCAGGCGCAGATTGTGGCGCACAAGGCCCTCTCCGGCCCGATGCCGGAAGTTCAGCGCGTTACCGCGATGCACGGCCAGGTCATCGTGCAGAGCGGTGCGACGAACCAGCGCTATCCGGACTTTTTCGGCGGCTAATCACAGGCCGCTCATCCCCCCAATTCCCCAACGCACATTTAGAAAGGCTTTCTCCCATGTCGTTCACTCGCAAAATTCTTCCTGCCCTGGCTTTGATCGTTGCTTTGGCGCCGCTGGCTGCTCAGGCCGCCCCGCTGACCGTTCGCGTTGACCCAATCACGCCTAGCTCGGCGACCATCGATCAGCCCACCATGATTTACAGCGGCGGCGTGCATGCCTTCCCCAACTCTTTTGGGGGCTAACAGAGGCTAGGCCCGCGATCACTGCGTAGGTCATTGGGTGCAAGCATGAGCGCGGACATAATCTCCCTTCAGGAATGGCGTCGCAAACACTGCGAGCATCATCAGCATGAGACTATGTCCGTCAGCTTTCCGTTTATTTTGCCAACCTGGCCCTGCGGCTGGCTCCTACCAATGCTGGTTGAGATTGATGTGAGCATCATCGCGGCATTCGGCGCACTTGCTACTTGTTTTTCCGGCCAGACAAGTTGCGGTGGATTAGCTTATTTGGATACCGAGGTGCGTCCGGATCGTGACAACCATAAGAGTGCTGCAATTCATCGCCTTTTCCCAGCGCCGGCGGCAAAGGAAAATATTGCCCCGGATCGATGATGCTCTCGAAAAAGCGGCCAGTACGGAAATCGGTGGCGGAGCGCCACAGCTGCGCTGCGCTCCGCACCAAAACAGCGAGCCCAGACGCTTTATTTTGGGGCAGAATTCAAAGATATACCCCGACTCTGTGAGAATCCGTCGCCCACTTGCCATCGGTGGTGGGATCGATTCTTATTGGCGGCATGAAGCGGCAAGGTTTCCTGGATGCTGAATCACGGCGCGAGTTGATCGAGTTGGCTCAGGACGGCTCGGCAGCGCATCGCTTGGCTCGGCGTGCGAATGCGCTGGTTTTGCTTGATAAGGGCATGAGTTACGCGGCGGTCGCCAAGGTTCTGCTGCTGGACGACGATACGATCCGCACATGGCGTCTGCTATATGAGGAGGACGGGATCGAAGGGCTGGCAAGCTTCGGCTATGAGGGCAGTGCCTGTCGCCTGAACGATGAACAGCAGGTCCGGTTGATCACCTGGATCACCGAGACCCTGCCGCGCTCGACGCGCGCGATTGGTGCCTGGATCGCGGCGGAATTTGGCATTGAGTACCAGAGCCGCTCCGGCCTGATCGCGCTGTTGCACCGGCTGGGCATGGAGCATCGCAAGCCGAAGGCGATATCGCGCAAGCTCGATCCGCAGAAGCAGGCGGCGTTTATCACGGCGTATGAAAATCTGCTGAACCAGCTTGAGGCCGATGAAACGGTGAGTCTTTGCTGACGCCGTGCATCCGACCCATGCGGTGCGGCCGGTTGGCTGCTGGGCACCGAAAGAATTGGCGGTCGCGGTGGAACAGAGCAGCGGACGGGACCGCCTGAACGTCCACGGTGCTATCAACCTTGAGACTGGCCAGACCATCATGAAGGATGTGCTAACGGTGGATGCCGCGAGCACCATCTTGCTGCTGATGGCGATCGAAGCAATGTATCCCCGAATGCGATTGATCCACGTCTTTCTGGATAATGCGAGATACCACCACGCAAAATTGGTCCAAGCCTGGCTGGCGCGGCCTGACTGCCGGATCAAGCTCCAGTTCATTCCAGCCTACTGTCCCCACCTCAATCCGATTGAACGATTATGGGGACTGATGCACAGACACATCACCCACAACAAATGCTACGTCAGCTTCAAGGATTTCAGCATCGCCATGCTGAACTTCTTGCGCCACGACGTGCCTGGAAACTGGGGGAATTGGTGCGATGAGGTTTCGGATAATTTCCGCATCATAAACCCAACAAAATACCGGATTCTCACGTGAGCCGGGTATACCGTTGAACAAGTCCTGATTGCGGCGCGGTTCGTTTGGTGATTCTCTCGTTTCTGTCTTCAACGAACGGGAGATGGTGCAATGATGGGGCGGCAGGACGGACCTGCGCAGCTTTTTTATAGTTCAACCTCGATCGGCACGTCCCTGCAGGTCACCTGCTCCGCCAACTTGATGCGGTGCTGGACCTGAGCACGATCCGCCGGACGTTGGCCCCGTCTTATGCCGCGGGCGGCCGTCCATCGATCGACCCGGAGCTGATGATCCGCATGTTGGTCGTCGGCTAGACGCAGGGGCTCTGGCGCAGATACCGTACCGCCGCAAAATGGCGCACCAGGTGGCAGTTGGGTGGGGGCCAGATCACCAGAAGTCCATCCGTGATCATTTTCTAATCGTTCTGGTTCCTTGATAGACAGTTTTAATTAATTGATAAATAAAACAGTATAATTCTGCAGAAATGCAATTCTGCGCTGCACAAAGCCTGCTTGTGACCGGACCGTAGGATTGCCTACTTAAGTCCTAGGCAGGATGATTTTCTCTCCTGTCTGGACGTTTCCTCCCTAAACTTGGCGGCGCTTCGTGCGCCGCTTTTTTTTGGCCAAAGCGCGGCGCCTGATTTTTGGGGGGCCAGATCACCAGCTCCTATGCGCCAGCGGCTCTGGTGCAAATTTCGGGATTGAGGTCGATTGGACTGATGCCTTCCGCATTGATCATACGGTGAGCACAGCGTTCCAAATCGCAGGCGCGGTTTTGGCATGTTTTGGGAATTTACTGAGATCGAATTAGTTTTTGCGGATGCGATGGAGGAGTTCGATGCCAGCGATAGTGACTTTGGCTCGGCGAAATCTCTTGAAACCGAGCATCGGGCTGATCCTCGCCTTCACTCCAGGATGGTCTTGTTCAATGATGTTATTGAGATATTTTGATGATCTCAGCTTGGTCTCTTTCCAAAGCCAATTCTCCTCCAGCAATTCGCGGACAGCGCGATGGGAAGCAGCGTAGCCGTCAAGCGTTATGACACGAAGCGGACGACCTTGCGTCTTCAGCGCCTTCCGGAAAAATAATTTGGCAGCCGCTACGTCCCGACAGGGACTCAGTCTGAAATCCACCGTCTTGCCGTCTCGATCTACCGCTCGATACAGGTAGGTCCAGGCGCCGCGGATCTTGATGTAGGTCTCATCGACTCGCCAGGACTGGCCGGATTGCCGGGCAAAGTGGTTCCAGCGACACTCAAATTCCGGCACGAAACGCTGCACCCAGCGCATGATCGTCGTGTGGGCGAGGGAGAGGCCACGTTCGGCCCTCATCTCTACCAAGTCACGGAGGCTCAACTTGAAGCGCAGATACCACCGCACACACAGGATGATGATCTCACGCTCGAAGTGCCGCCCCTTAAACAGCGGATCAGAGCAGGTCACCTTCTTCGCCATCATCCGAACCCTATCCCGCCATCCTCCCAAAATACCCGGCAGCCAAGCTTTGCACCAGATCCGTTGCGTCCAGCACAGCCGTTCTTTGCGGGGAAGCCAGTTTGGCCTTCCGAGAAAAATTCTCCCTATTAAAAAATTTGCGACAGAGCCCTCTGAGTCCACGGGTTGGCTCTAGGGTCGATTTGCACGGTCGCGGTCGTGCCCGCGACCAGGCGTACGCCTGCCGGCACGTGGTCGATATGGATGCGGACCGGCACACGTTGCGCCAGCCGTACCCATGTAAAAATCGGATTGACTGTCGCCACCCCTTCCAGGTTGGGTTGAGCGTTTGGCACGTCGATCGCGCGGGCGATACTGGCGACATGCCCGTGTACGATCTGACTGTATCCCATGAGCTTGACCTCGGCCGGGTCGCCCTCATGGATCGAGCCAAGGTTGGTCTCTTGAAAGTATGCGTCAATCCAGTAGGAGTTGGCGTCGACCACGGAAAGTTCATTCTGTCCGACATTCGCATAGTCTCCGAGCTGCACGAGCAGGTTGGTCACCCATCCATTGGCGGGTGAGCGGATCTGCGTGCGTTCGAGATTTACGCGCGCCTGGTCCAGGCCTGCCTCGGCCTGTTGCAACGTGGCTTCGGCTGCCAGTGCGCCGGAAGTGTAGGTCTGCTGTTGTTCTACGGTAACGGCGAGGTCGTTCAGCTGGCGCCGGCGTGCGGCTTCCCGTTCCAGGTTCAGTGCATTGGCCCGGTCCTGTGCCACTGCCGCTTCTGCCATATGTACGGCGATGGTGTAGTCTGTCGGGTCGATCAGCATCAGCAAATCGCCCTTATGCACATACTGATTATCTGTGACAGGGAGTTGCACGATCCGTCCAGCGACTTCGGGTGCCATCGTATCGATATAGGCGCGCACCGTGCCGTCGCGGGTCCACGGCCCATCAATATAGACGTTCCACATTGCCCAGCAGAGCGGCACCGCGACAATAATCGTCAGCAATGTCACGAGGATTGGCAAGATGCGCATGCGCCTCCGGACGTTCTCGCTGCTCTCTGGCAGGCGGTGCATGATGCCGGTTTCGTGGTCTTCCCGCGCGGCATGATCCAATTTGAGTTCCGGTTCCGACATCAGCAAATCTCAGCGTGCAACAAAAAGAATAATAGATGAAAGCATGATTATATATACGGCGAAACTGAACAGTGCCGGGTGCCAGACGTAACGCATCAGGCCAAAATGACCTGCGATGCGGTGGAATATGGTCAGAAGTATCCAGGTCAACGCCATCATAAGCGAAATGGGCGCGACATAGACGCCGAACAGATTGATCTCGGCGAATCTCATCGTATCTTCCTCGAGTTGAAGTACGCTTTATGCTGCACAAGCGCCTCGGATATTGCCAGGATGCTGCTGCGCGCCCGGAGGCTGATCCGGCCGCCAGGCCGGGAACTGATTAGGGCCGCCAGTCGCGCATCGAGTTGGGCGAGGTGTTCATTTGCCGTCACGGTATCGCCGTGGGCCATGGCGCGAAGCGCTGCATTCAGTTCGACGGGCAGGTCGAGTTGCCGTGCGGCGCGGCGCAGGCGGATGATCTCGATCCCCACGGACAAAGCTGCCAGAAGTTGCGCGCGCTGCAGCGATTCGGCCTGCGCCGGTAATGCGTAGAGGCAGCTGTAAACGGATGCTTCCCAGGCCGTCGTCCTGCGTGGGATAGTCCCCGTCACCAGGCGGCGAAAATCCCGCAGCGTGCGGGCCAGTAGCCGGCGCGCCCGCAGCGCCGGGGACAAAGGCGGCACCAGGCGGCAGGCGAGTGCTGCGATGCCGGCTCCTACGGTGATTGCCAACGCCGTATTGCAGAATTGCTGGAAATCGTAGGTCATCTGGTTCGCGGGCGCCAGCATAGGCAGAAAGTTGATGATGATGCCAACGAACAATATGGTTTGCCTGGGCTGTGCCATCAGCGCCCCGGCCGGCACCAGGACCAAGCCAATCACGAGGCAGAAGCCGATGAATGTCGTCGTGTCCGGCAACACCGCAAAATCCAGGATCGCGGCGCATATGGCTGCCATCGCGGTACCGACTGCGAAACTCACCACCGATGCATAAGCCTGTTCGCCGCGCGGCGAAAACAGTAACACCGCCATCGCCGCTGCCCAAAGGGCTTGCGGCCCGTTCGGCCATTTTGTCGTCACCCATAACAGCTCAATGACACCAAAGGTGAGGAAGACGCGCGCTGCATTGACCAGAGACGGCAGCAGATCCGGCACGCGGAGGCGCGACGGCCCGGTTGCCGGCAGCACTTTGGCCGGATCGACCAAAAGCGCCAGCCCGTTGAGCGAGCGTTGGATACCGATCAGGGCTTCGGCGGTCCAATCGGCGAGCAGCCGCAGGGAGGGGGTGTGGGCTGGCAGAGCGACCAAAGCCCGGGTGGTGGCGATGCATTTTTGCCGTATATAAGCGGGGTCGGCCAACCAGACCGAGGCATCGTCCTCAGACAGCACCGGCCGCAATTCCGGCGGGATATTTTCTAAAATAAGTTGCGCCTCGCGCCGCCCTTGTTCGCCGGAAAGCACCTCCAAATGACGGGCTACGAGCCGCCAGGCGGATAGCGAGATAAATAGGCCGCTTAACGCTGTTCCTAAGGTCGGTGAATGCGGGCGAAGGTCGGAGGACTCTCCAAGAGTTTCATCGATCACGGCATCGAGCGCAATGACGCGCCGAAGGATGTCACCCCGCGCCGGACGGGTCCTTATCTCCCCAGGGCCAGTCATCTGGAATGTGCCGGAAAATCTTGCGCTGATCTCTTTTGAAATCGTTGCAAGCTGAGCGGCTAGTCGTCGGCGCGCGCCGCCGAAATCGGTCCCGGCCAGCACGATACCGGCACTGGCAATGCCGATGCAGATTTCGCTGGCACGGGCAACAGCGAGCGTGAACGCGTCGCCGTTCGCACCGCCGGTGGCGCCGAGTTCACCGGCGGCGATGATCGCCGCCGTGTAGCCAGCCAACGCTGCAGAATAAGACGCGAAGTTGCGTAACACCGTCGACATGAAGCCGCATATGCCACCCCAGAGTGCGAGGCCGAGAAGAAAATAAAGGCGCTGCTGCGGCTCCAGGGCGGTGAGCACGACAATGGCTACCGCCCCACATACCGTACCGACCATGCGGAAATAACCCTTGCGCAAGGAGGCGCCGAGCCTTGGCTGGCAGACGACTGCCGCCGACATGCCGGCCCAGTATTCATTGTCCAGCTCAAGCTTGAACGAGATATACAACGCAAGGCAAACCGAAACCCAAAGCCGCAGGCCGAACAGCAGCGGCGGAATCCCGGCGCGGAGCGCGCTCGCCCATGGCTTTCGCAAGGGATCCATTTGGATATGGCGATTTTGATATCCGACAAGCATACCAATCACTTTCATCACAACGTGCCGCTACTTAAGCGATAAACTCGTGCATGCTACGGATTTTGCCTTGGTCCAGCATCATCACGGCATCGGCATAACGCAGCGCCTGGCGCCGGCGCGTAATCAGCAAGGTCGTACGCCCGCGCATCAAACGCGCGATGGTATCCGGCACCGCCCGTTCGGACACGGCATCAAGCCCTTCGGTCGGTTCATCGAGGATCAACAGCGGCGCATTGATCAATTCCTGCTGGAGCAGCTTCGCGCCGGCGGTCTGACCTCGAGCGTCTTGGAGCATTCCGGCGGCCGACACGCCGTTACGCTTGAAAGGCAAAAGGTTGACGCCATCGCTTGGCGTCAACATTCGAAGAGGCGATGCCGCGAGCCCAAGGGCTGAACCCGGAAGAAGCCACGCTACCGGGCTCAAAACCCTTGGCACCGGCATCCGATCCTCAGTGATGGGCCGCCAGGGCGGAAATGCGCCCGCGGAAGACCCAGATCTGATAGGCGTTGTACATGATCATCACCGGGATGAACCCACCCATCGCAAGGGTGAAGGTGAAGAGCGACACCGCCGGGCTGGCACCCGAGTAGATCGTCCACGTTCCCGGCACCAACCACGGATACAGCGTCACCATGAAGGAGATAGCCATGATCGCAAGCGCGATAATGAACCAGATCATCGCCTTCAGATCCTGATCGTGCGTCGCTGCCAGGCGCATCTTCACCGCAGAGACGATGACCGCCAACAGCACGATCGCCCAGATCCACCATTCCGAGCCCAGCCACTTATCCCGCGCCCAGGGGAAAATCGCCGCGCTGAACACGATTGTGATCACGGCCGTGAGCAGGGCCAGGAAGAACACGACATTGCTCCATGTCGCGGCCTGCTTGCGGATCGGCTCGCCATGCTGGAAGCGGGCACGGACGAACAGAACGCCGCCAAGGGTGACCGCAATCACCGAGGCGATACCGGTCCAGATGCTGAAGGGCGAGATGAAGCGAAGCGCACCGCCCACATAAGTCGGCACCGTGCCGGGATCATTGGTAAGCGGAAAGCCCTGCATCACCGCGCCGAGCGCCATGCCGCCGAAGAAGGCGACCACCAGGCTCGAAAACCCGAAGGCAAAATCCGAAAAGCGCTGCCAGGCCGGGTCTGCCAGATGCCGGAATTCCAGCGCCACAGCCCGGGTGATCATGCCCCAAAGTGCGAGGGCAAGCGGCACCATGAGATAATTGAACGCCGAGCCGTACACGAAGGGGAAAGTGGCGAACAGAATTCCGCCTGCCACGATCAGCCAGGTTTCATTCGCGTCCCACGTCCCGGCCATCGCCGACATGATCGCGCCGCGTTCGTCCTTGCTGCGCACGAAAAGAGAAAATACGCCGGCGCCAAGATCGGCACCATCCAATACCACATAAAGCACCACGCTCAGAGCGAACGCTATCCACCACGCGAAGGTGACGATGCTTTGTATCTGGGTTAATCCGTCCATGATCGCATGTCCTGTAGATGGGCCGGCCATAACGTGAGCCGGCCCTTAATGGTTAGACTGATTTGAAATACGATGGGGCGGTCGGATCGCGCACCAGCAATTCCACATGACCAAGCTGCTGATGACCTTCCTGCACGACAGGCGTGGTCATATCCGCACCCTGGCGCATCACTTTCGCGAAAAAGTACCACGTACCACCCCAGACCAGGAGCTCGAAGATCACGTAGCCCACCATCCAAAAGATCTCTTCGGCAGCACTCATGCGGCTGGTGCCCTGTGCCGTGGTCATCATCCCGTAGACCAGCCAAGGTTGGCGGCCGATCTCACGCGTCCACCAACCGGTCCACATCGCGATATAGGGCAGGAAGCCGCAAAGGATCGTGAAGCGCAGGAACCATTTGTTCCGGTCAATCGTGCGAACGCCCAGTTTACCGCGCAAAGCAAGCCAGAGCCCCCAGAAGGCGAGCAGCATCAGCGCAGCGCCGGCGCCGGCCATGATGCGGAACGAATAGAACGGGATCAGCATCGGCGGGCAATTCTGCGGGGCGATATCGTCCAGGCCCTCGACCTTGCCATTCCAGGTGTGCGTTTCCAGCAGGCTCAGCACGTGCGGAATGGTAATCGCCCAGGCCGTGCCATCACCCGCCGCATTCGGCCAGGCTACGACATGCCAGCCGGTATTAACGGACCCGTCCGGATTATAGGTGTGGTAATGCCCTTCAAGGGCTGCCAGTGCCGCCGGCTGATCCGCCGCCACGGTTTGCCCAAGGCTATCGCCCAGATAGACCTGAAGCGGCGCGATGACGATCAGCGCCAGCACCGAGTATTTCAACCCGCGCTGGAACAGTGCGACATCCTTTTTCTTCAGGATCTGGTAGGCCGAAACCGCCGCGACGAAGCAGAGCGCCAGTTCGATCGCCGCCACTTCCATATGGGGAATACCGAACATCACATCCGGACTGAAGATTGCCGCGCCCCAGTCAACAACCTGGAAAAAACCGTTCTTGAACACAACGCCGGTGGGCGTCTGCATCCACGAATTCGCCACCAGGATCCACCAGACGGATAGGGTGGAGGCTACCGCAACGTTGGCGGTCGCAAACAGATGCATCTTCTTGCCGACCTTGCCCCAGCCAAAGACCATCAGCCCGACGAAGCCGGCTTCATACATGAAGGCGGTAATCGTCTCGTAGCCCAGAACCTGCCCTAAGAACGGCCCGGCAGCCTGCGAGAAAGGCCCGTAGAGGATGCCGAACGCCATTTCCATCGTGATGCCGGTCGCGACACCTGCGCCGAAATTGATGATGAACAGCTTCTCGAAGAAGCGCGTCAGGCGGTACCATTGCTCGTCATTGGTCCGAACCCAGCGCCATTCACTGAAAAACAGAAGAACAGAAAGCCCGACGGTCAAGGGCGGATAAAGGATATGCATGGACGTGATCCATGCAAAATCCAGCCGCGATAGTAAAAGAGAAAGTGCGGTATTTTGCATCAAAGGTACTCTGGTATTTGGGCCGAGCCTGAATTTTAAAGGACTTCAAACATCAACGATGCTGGCAGTTGAGATCTGCGGATCGCGTCGGATGCGCACAGGGATCGACTTATAAGAGGGCGTGCCGCTCTCCTTGTCGCAGTAATCCAGTGGCACCAGCACGTTCGCTTCCGGGTAGTAGGCGCCGATCGAGCCCTTCGGAAGATTGTAGGCGATGGCCGTAAATCCGATCAGCCGCAACGGCGTGTCCGTCGCCAAGGCCGTCTCAACGATGATGACATCGCCATGTTCGAGGTTGCGCTCCGCCAGGTCCTCCTCGCTGATGAAGACGACGTCGCGCCGCCCGAACACGCCGCGATACCGGTCATCCAGACCGTATACCGTGGTGTTGTACTGGTCGTGGCTGCGGATCGTGGTCAGTTTCAGGACATCGCACGATTTCATCAACGGATCGTCGTTCAGGCCCTGGAATGGGATGAACTCGGCCTTTTTCGAGTGCGTGTTCCAGATACGCTCAGTCGCCGGAAGTGGCAGCCGGAAGCCGCCGGGGATGCGGACACGCGCGTTGAATTTTTCGAATTCAGGAAACACCGCCTCGATGCCATCGCGGATCAGATCGTAATTCTCGACCATAGCCTGCCACGGTACCTTGCTGAAGGGCAGGGTCGCCATCGCGATGCCGGCGACAATCGCCGGTTCGGAGCGCAGATGTTCCGAGGCGGGGGGTAGCTTGCCGCTTGAGGCGTGCACCATGGACATTGAATCCTCCACCGTGATCGCCTGCTCGCCGCTCGCCTGCACATCCCGTTCGGTACGGCCGAGTACGGGCAGGATGATGGTTTCGTTGCCGACCAGCAGATGCGAGCGGTTCAGCTTGGTGCCGAGATGCACCGCGAGATCGAGCTTGCGCATGGCTGCCAGGCACAGTTCCGGATCCGGCAAAGCGATGGCCAAATTGCCGCCAAGGCAGATCAGCGCTTTCGAGCGCCCATCGTAGATGGCTTGCATCGCCGCAACGGCATCGTGCCCGTGATGTTCCGGTGGCACGAAGCCATAGGTTTTCTCGATGTTCTCAAGCATAAAAGCTGGCGGCTTCTCGGTGATACCGACAGTGCGGTTGCCCTGCACATTGGAATGGCCGCGCAGCGGGCAGATGCCAGCCCCCGGCTTGCCGATATTGCCGCGCAACAGCAACAGGCTGGCGATCTGGTGGACGTTCGAGGTGCCGGTGACATGCTGGGTAATGCCCATGCCATAAGTCACTATTGTCGCGTTGGATTTCGCATAGGTTTGCGCCACCATTTCCAAAGCCGAGCGCGGCAGGCCGGAAGCCGCCTCGATCTCCGGCCATGCGGTGGCTTGCAGATCGGCGACAAAAATGTCGAAGCCATTGGTGTGTTGGGCAATGAATTCGTGATCCAGAACGGTTGAGCCGGGGCCGGCGGTCGCATCGAGCTCCAGCAGTGCCTTCATCACGCCTTTCAGCGCCGCCGCGTCGCCGCCCACTCTCACCTGAAAATAGGTCGAGGCGATCGACGTCGAGCCAAAGCTCGCCATTTCGAGCGGGTCCTGCGGGTCGGCGAAGCGCTCCAGCGCCCGTTCACGAAATGGGTTGAAGACAATGATGGGCACGCCGCGCCGTGAGCATTCATGCAGTGTGCCCATCATGCGCGGGTGGTTCGTGCCGGGGTTGTGGCCCATGGCGATGATGAGCTCGCAGTGCTCGAAATCGGCGAGCGAGACGCTGCCTTTGCCCATCCCGATCGATTGCGGCAGGCCGACGCTGGTCGCCTCGTGGCACATGTTCGAGCAGTCGGGAAAGTTGTTCGTGCCGTATTCACGGATGAACAACTGATAGAGGAACGCCGCCTCGTTGGAGGCGCGGCCGGAAGTGTAGAACTCCGCCATGTTCGGGTCCGGCAGGCTACGCAGGACCCCGCCAATCTTCTCGAAAGCGGCATCCCATTCGATCGGCTGAAATGTGTCGCTGGCTTTGTCGTAGCGCATCGGATGCGTGATGCGGCCTTCATTCTCGAGCGCGTAGTCGCTCCATTCCAGAAGGGACGTGACCGTGTGGCCGGCGAAAAATTCAGGACGCACGCGCTTCTTCGTCGCTTCCCAGGTCACGGCTTTGGCGCCGTTCTCGCAGAACTGGAAGGTGGAGCTGTGCTCCTTGTCCGGCCAGGCGCAGCCAGGGCAGTCGAAGCCATCCGGCTTGTTGGTGCGGAACAGAGTGAGAGGCGCGTCAATCACGCCCATCTGTTCTTTCACCGCCTTCGCGGTGGCGCGGAGAGCCCCCCAGCCGCCCGCAGGGTGGTCATATTGCCGGATACCGGGAACATTGCGTCTGGTCGCCATCAGAGTCTCCGTCGTGACTGCTGTTTCGAAACGAAATATTCTGTTAGTAATAATTAATTTTAGCTAATATATCCAACAAAAAATCCACTCGGAATCGAAAAGGCGCGCGGCGTGGATTGGAAACTTTGTTCGAATGCCTGGGAATAGGACATGACGCGTAAGCCCTCCGGGCGATGCCGAAATGGAATTGTACCGGCTTGCCAGAAAATGACAATCATGCAGCCAACCTAGCAATTGTACTGTGAGATACATTGTAGATTCGTGCGATTTTTTGGATAGGCTCTCCGGCACCCCATGCTATTGTTGGCGCTTTGATGTCTTCGACTCGACCCAAGAATTAAAAACTACGTCCCGTCCTATATCGGAGCGTAGCGCGATATTACTGGCAGAACCCTTTGACTGCGGCACAGACGCACGCCACATGGTTTCATTCTCGATGGCAATAATTTTTTAGATGCTAAAAATCCTTGAACAACAAAGGGCTTTTAAAAATCTTCCGCTTCGGTTTGTGCTGCTTTTCTGCAAGTTGGATCTGCTCGGCCTGGAACTTCTGGCGGTGGATCGCACCCGGATCAAGGTGGTCAACAACAAGGACCGCAAGTTCACGCGTGCAGTCACTATCGCTGGCATCGAACTCCTCCATCGCATCCGCAAAAACCAATTCGACCTCAGTAAATTGCCAAAACATGCCAAAACCGCGCCTGCAATTTGGAACGCTGTGCTCACCGTATGATCAATGCGGAGGGCATCAGTCCAATCGACCTCAATCCCGAAATTTGCACCAGAGCCCCTCGGGTGACCTTGGCTGTGGGTAGCGCGTTGCTTGTACTCGCGGTCCACCCGGCTTTGGGGCAAATCGGTGCCATGGCCTTCGGCGCCCTGGTTGGATGGCGACTATTTCCCAGCACCGCCAAACAGTGGGATGAGACTTTGGAATTTACGATCAACCGACGCGTGGTGATCGGCGCACTGGTTACGTTTGCGGTTCCCCTTGTCGGGCTGCCCATCGCGGCGCAGAACGGCAGCCATCTCGTCGAATTGTTCAATGCCTTTTACTGATCGGGTTCCCTGGCATTCGGGGGCGGTCACGTTGCACTGCCGCTTTTGCACCGTGCCGCCGTGCTGCCCGGCTGGTTGAGCAATTGCCTCCTTCTCGCAGGTTATGGCGCTGCGGAGGCAGTGCCCGGACCGACCTCATTTTTGCGGCCTATCTCGGGACCGTCATGGGGCCAACGCCAAATGGCTGGATCGGCGGCCTGATCTGCCTGGTCACTTTGGGGTAAGAGATCGGAACAGCAGACGTTCATGCCGTAGCGACACTACACCTCAACGGTGATGCGAATGGTGAAGTGGAAGGCGGTGCCGTGCGGCGCGCGCGGGGATGCCCACAATTGTCCACCATGGGCTTCGACGATCGATCGGCAGATCGAAAGTCCCATGCCTAAGCCGTCGGACTTGGTCGTGAAAAAGGGTTCGAAGATGCGTAGCGCGATGGCTGGATCGAGCCCCGGGCCAGTGTCCTCGACGGCAACCTGCACGCGATCCGGTTCTGCGCGGTCGACGGATACGGTCAGCTCCCTCCTGTGGTCGGTGACGTCAGCCATGGCTTGAATGCCATTCATGATCAGGTTCAGTAGTACTTGCTGCAGCTGGACCCTGTCGCCCAATACCGGTTGCTCGCCGGCGGTCAGGTCGGTGTGCAGCACGACGCCGTGCTGCTGCAATTCACCGCGGGTGAGCGCCACTACTTCCTCGATGGCGTCGCGGATGTCGAGCCTAGTCAGTTGCGGCCCGGATTTCTGGGTAAGTGACCGCAGGCTGTGGATCACGTCGCCGGCACGGTGCGCGTCCCGCACGACACGCGAGGCGGCCTCCCGCGCCGCATCAAGATCGGGCTGGTCCCGATTCAGCCAGCGCAGACAAGCGCTGCCGCTGGTCGCCACGGCGGTCAGGGGTTGATTGATCTCATGGGCAATGGAGGCGAGCAGCTCGCCCATCGTCGTCAGCCGCGCGACGCGCACGAGTTCCGCCTGGGCGTTTCGCAGCGCCTCCTCGGCACGTTTGCGCTCGGTAATGTCCATGACCGTGCCGACGAATTCAAGATCGCCGGACTCAGTGCTGTCGGGCTGGCCAACGCTTTGCAGGTACTTGACCTCGCCATGCGGCAGGGTGATCCGATACTCCCATTGGAATGCGCTCCTCTCGCGCGCGGCGTTGGTGAGAGCCTGCTCGAACGCCGGGCAGTCTTCAGGATGCACCCGCGCCATGAAGGTCGTGTAGGACGGCTGCGTCGCCATCGCGTCAAAACCCCAGATGTGGAGGAGTTCTGCCGACGAGGAGATCGCGCCGGTGCCGACGTTCCAGCGCCAGCTGCCGGTCCGGCTGATGTGCTGCGCCTGGGCGAGCGAGGCCTCGCTCCGCCGCAATTCTTCCTCGGCACGCTTCCGGTCGGTGATATCGACCACGACCGTCGCAAAAAGTGGCGGGCCAGCCACAACGGGGGCCACGAAGGCGCTGCCATCCACCCAGATCACGCCGCCGTCCTTGCGCCGGTAGCGCTTCTCGTGGTGTCGTGGGTAGGGAGTACCCGCAGCGCGCGCCGCGAGGATCGCCGCAGCGGCGGAGCGGTCATCCTCATGGGTGATGTCGACGGGTGAGAGGCGGCGCAGCTCTGCCTCGGAGTAGCCGGTCATCTTCTGAAAGGCCTTATTGGCTGCGACATAGCGCCCGTCGGAACCCGTCAACGTGACCCCGACTGGAACGCTTTCGAACAGATTGCGCCAGCGATCTTCGCTCATCTGCAATTCGGCGTAGAGACGAGCGTTTTCCAGGGAAATCGCCGCTTGCGATGCCAGCAATTCCAGCACCGAGATCCGCGCCGGGGTGAACACATGCGATGCCAAGTTGTTTTCGAGATAGAGCACGCCGATCAGCTTGGCCTGCTTGATCAAGGGCAGACATAGCACCGATCGCACATGTGTCCGCCGGACATACGTATCCGCCGCGAACGGGGTTTGCGCCAAGGCGTCATCCAGGATGACACTGTGCTGTGTCCGGATCACGGTGTGGAGCACGACTTCGGGTAGCGCCGCCTCCGTAGCAGGCACCTGTCTGAACATGACCTCAATTGCCATGCCGGCAGTTTTGGCCTCCGCCTCGATCTGCAGCGTGTCGCCCCGCAGGAGAACGAGCAGGCCCCGCTCCGCGCCGGCATGTTCGAGCGCGATCGTCATCAGGGTTTTCATGAGCCGCTCGAACACGATCTCACCGGAAACGGCCTGCGCGGCCCGCACCACCGCCGCGAGCTCCAACTGCTCGAGAGCAGCGCCCACGGTGGTGGCGGGCAAAAGCGGGGCTGGCGCCTCTCGGAGCCACGGGTGGGACTGCTCTAGTTGCCGGACCTTCCCCTCGGCGCCCCAGCGCAGGTAACAGAACCGCGCGTTCCGCAAACAGGCCTGCGCCATCGTCTCGGCGCCGCGCGCCGCGTAGAACCGCGCGGCCAGTTCATGCGCCAGGCCCTCATTCTGTACGAAACCATGCTCGCGGGCGGATTGAATGGCCACTTCGTAGAGCCGCATCGCGTCAGCGTCGCGGCCCTCAAGGCGGGCGAGTTCAGCGCCGACCAATGCCGCTCGGTTTGCAAACGTTTCCGAGCAGTTCTTCGCCCAGAGTTCGAGCTGTCGATGATCGGCAGCGACCGCTTCCAAATGTCCCAGCCGCATTTCAGCCGGACTCATCTCGCAATGCCCGGCGCGCGCAAGTGCTCCGTAGAAATGGAATTCAGCCAACTCGAATTGACTAGGCGCCGTCCAAAGCAGCGCTGCAACTTGCCCTACAGCCACGGCAGCAGACGCGTAGTCGCCGGCATAGACGCGCGCTTGCAGCTTGCGTATCCAATACCAGCACGCGCCAAACGCCAGCTGACGATTGTTCTTCAGACGTTGCTCGAAGCGGCCCTCGTCAAACTCCGCGTCATTGAAGGAGTTTAAGTCCGGCGTCAGGCCACGGAGCATCCGGATAAGCCTGAGCTGCCCGGTGATGCAATCGCGAGCGAGGCCGAATGACACTTTCAGGGCGAATGCGAGTCCATTTTCCGCCTCTCGTTCGACGTCATTAAGCGGATCTCCAGCAGCAAAACGATTTGTTGTAAAATCGATGCAGCAATAAGCTGCATAGGAAAGGTCACCGGAATCCTGCGCAGCCTTGAAGGCACGCCGCAGATAAGCGAGAGACGTCCCGAGGGGCTGCGTCCATTGAGCAACATGGACGGCGAAAACCAAGTAGACGCGGGCATTGAAGCGATCGAGTCGATGCTTCTCGACCAGTTCCAAGCCAAGCGTGCCAAAGCGAAACCCTGCCTGATAATCCCCAAAATATGCTCCTAAAACGCTACCGAGCCACGCATAACCGAGGGGTGATCCGTCGCTGTTGCCATGTTCCAGGCTAAGGCTCGCCATCCGCCCGACGACGAGACGGAAAAGATGCTCGTTGGTAAATAAGGCCGGCGTTGCGAGCGCTGTAAGCACATCCATGGTGGCGCACCGATCGGGATCGGTCATCAGCGGCAGGTCAATCAGCGCCTCGATCGGGCGAGATCCGAGCCGCTCCAGCAACCGATCGTAATTCTGCCGGACGCTGGCCTCCGTCGCGTGCAGCGGCCACTGGCTGTCCACCCGCCGGAGATAGTCCAGGCCCACCGCAACGGCGCTGTCGCTCTGATCCAAGGTCGTATAGAGATTGAGGCGCACGCAGGTGACGGCAGCGGACTCAACGATGGTCTGTGCGCGAATTGACAGAGCCGAGAGACGTTCTTCCGCTAAGGCCAATTTTCCGGTCAAATACTCGCATTCTGCCCAATTCAGTTCGAGCTCAAAAATGAGCCGGTGGCGCCTGTCCCATCCATTTTCCGCGAGTAGCGCGCGGCCAGCGGTAAAATATTGCAGGGCTGCGGCATAAGCGGTTGCCGCCTTAGCGCGCTTTCCGGCTGCGAGGTTGAGCTCGGCGACTTGCCTGCGCTCATCCTCAGTGGTGATCAGCGCCGCGCCCCGGTCGAACTGGTTCACAATATCGAAGAGGTGCTCACTGCGTTGATCCACCGTTATACCCGCCAGCAGCCGCCGGCCAAGACGCAAATGGAGATCGGCCCGTGCCGCCTCGGGAAGCAGCACATACGCCGCCTGTTGGATCCGGTCGTGCGGGAAACGGTAGGCGCCTTCCAGGCGGAACACGAGCCCGGCATGCACGGCATCCCGGAAGGCCGCATGCATTGCCGCCTCGGTTGCCCCATGCGCCAGGGTCAGCATGGCCAACTGAGCGGCGTTGCCCAAGCAAGCGAGCTCTTGCACGGCTTCCCGGGTCCTGGCCGGGAGCCGCTTCAGCTTCGCCGTCATGAACTCCACCACATTATCGGTGTAATTTCGGGCGCGGATCAGGTCGATATCCCATTGCCAGGCAGGCACGGCCGGGTCGAAGCTGAGCAATCCCTCCTCGGCCAGCGTGGTGAGGAACTGGATCGCGAAGAACGGATTACCGCCGGTCTTCTCCTGTACCAACCGTGCTAGGGGCCGCACGCGCTCCTGCGGGCAGTGCAGGGCGTGAGCGATAAGACAGCCGATATCATCCAGCCTGAGCGGCGCCAGTACGATTTCCTGCATAATGACTTCAGCCCTGCGGATCGCGGTCAGCGTGCTCCGCAGTGGATGGTCCGGCCCCACCTCGTTGTCGCGGTAGGCGCCCACCACCAGGAGATGCCGCGTCTCAGCCTGGGTGAGCAGGTATTCGAGGAGGTCGAGCGTCGCCGTGTCCAGCCATTGCAGATCGTCCAGGAACAAAACGAGCGGGTGCTCTACCTGCGCGAACACGCCGAGGAACCGCCGGAACACACGATGAAAATGACGCTGCGCATCCTGCGGCGCCAGATCCGGCACCGGCGGCTGTTTGCCGATGACGAGCTCGAGCTCGGGCACGAGGTTGACGAGGAGCTGGCCGTTCGGTCCCAGCACCTCCAACAAGGCGCCCCGCCAGACGTCAACCTCCACTTCGCTCTTGCCCAGAATCTCGCGGATGAGGCCGTGAAAGGCCTGCGCGATGGTCGTGTAAGGGATGTCGCGCTGGTACTGGTCGAACTTGCCAGACCCGAACAGGCCGCGCGGCGGGACCAGGGCCTTGTGCAACTCGTGCACCACTGAGGATTTTCCAATGCCAGAATACCCGGAGACGAGCACGAGTTCCGGTACGCCATTGGCTACGACACGGTCGAAGGCCGTGAGCAGGGTGTCGATCTCGCGCTCCCGGCCGTAAAGCGTCTCCGGAATCATCAGCCGGTCCGGTGCATCACGGGTGCCGACCGCAAACGGGTCGATCCGCCCGAACGACTCCAATGCGGCGCGGCAACGGCAAAGGTCCGCCTCGAGCCCGGCAGCGGTCTGGTAGCGTTCTTCCGCGGTCTTGGCGAGCAGCTTCATCACGATGTCGGAAAGTATTTCGGGAATTTCCTTCGCCCGTGCCTCCGGCGGGTCAGCCTGCCGCGCAATATGGCAATGCACCCATTCCATCGGATCGGCCGCCGTGAAGGGCAGCGTTCCCGTCAACATCTCGTAGAAAATAACGCCCAGCGCATAGAGATCGCTGCGGGAGTCAACCGAACGGTTCATCCGCCCGGTCTGTTCCGGCGCCATATAGGCGAGCGTCCCGGCGATCAGCTCCGGCGGTGCCGGTACCTGCCGCTGATGCGGCAGGTGCGTGGCCAGGCCGAAGCCGGTCAGCCACACGCCGCCGCTGGCCGTGTCGACCAGGATGTTGGCCGGTTTGAGGTCCTTATGGATCAGCCCATGCGCGTGCGCCTGCCCGATGGCCGCCGTGAGCGGGATGGCGAGGCGCAGGAAAGCGTCAATTTGGAAGGGCGTGCCGGTGAACTGGTCGAGCGTCCGGCCGCCGGGATCAGTCAGCACCAGCATCACGCGCCCGAACTCATAGCGCAGCTCCAGGGGATGCACGGCCCAAGCCGGATCAAGTTCAGCGCGCAGGGCATATTCATGCTCCAGCCGTTGGATGTCGGAAACCTGCGGGTGGTCGTCATGGACCGGCGTGACCACTAGGACCGGCGCAGCCCCTCCCTCAGGCCAGTAGCGTGTAAGCCGCATCACCCCGTCCTCTCGGAGCTGCTCGACAACGTTCAAGGAAGGACGGACCGCCGGCGCGGTAATTTTCGCTTCCATAAGCGAACATTAGGCCCATATCTCACGGACCGCTATGATGATCTCTACCACACGCATGGCGTCATTTCCCCCAGATTTCGCGCGCCTGAACACCGCGATCGTGTCGTGATCCGGATGCAGGTTGGCCGCCACGAAACGTACGCCGATGTCGCGATAGGTCGCCCGCTCGATCCGCCGCGAGGAGAAGATGCCGTTGGCATAGCTGTAGATCAGCAATGCCAACATCAGGCGCGGATGGTATTGCGCCTTCCCCCCGCTTCGCCCCGCCACCAAAAACGACCCAAGCGGCACTCGCTCTACCGCGGCAACCACAAAATGCGCCAAGTCATCCTCCGGCAGCTATGCCTTCAGATCCGGCGGAAGAAGGAAAGATTGGTCGCGGTTGAACGGTACGTAATTCGACATCCGCCGATTCTGCCGCACTCAGACCAGTATGGGAATCCGACAGGCTGCTAGGGCGAGCGCCTTGGACATGGCCGTTTCTTTTTGGCGTCCCACCACATTCCCCCAAACGGCCCCTGTTCGGCGCCCAACTGACGCACAAGGCGCCGCGGGACCCGGCGCCCAATCACAATGCGCCGCCCAAGTCAGCAGGCACCGTGAAGATAAATTCGGCGCCGCGGGGCACATTCGCGCTCACCGACAATTGACCGCCATGCGCTTCGATGATCGATCGGCATATCGACAGCCCCAGCCCCAGACCACTCGGCTTGGTCGTGTAGAAAGGCTGGAACAGGCGCTCGCGAACCTCCGGCGCCAGCCCCGGCCCCGAATCCCGCACCGCAACGAATACGCTGTCCGGCTCGGCTTTCCCCGTGCTGATCAGGATCTCTCGCGCTCCCTCCCTAACGCCGGTCATCGCCTGGACGGCATTCATGATCAGGTTGAGGATCACCTGTTGCAGTTGTACCCGATCGCCCTGAAGGATCGGCAAGTCCTCCGCCAGCTGCGTCTGCACCAGGACGCCGTGCTCCACCAGCTCGCCATGGAGCAGGGCGATGACTTCCAGAACCGCTTGGTTGATCGCCAGCGCTTCCTGGCGCGGCGGCGCCTTCTGGATGAGGCCACGGATTCGGCCGGTAACCTCGCCGGCCCTACGGCCAGCCTCGACGACACGACCAAGGGCCTGTCGCGCCTCCTCCAGATTTGGCGGCCGAGCATCTAGCCAGCGCAGAGCGGCCTGAGCGCTGATGACCGTCCCGGTGATCGGCTGGTTGACTTCATGCGCGATCGAGGCCGTGAGCTGGCCTATGGTGGCGACACGGTTTGTATGGGCCAGTTCCGTCTGCATCTCCCGGTATCGCCGCTCGCTCTCGCTCGTTTCGGTTTCCGCCCGCTTGCGCTCGGTTAAATCCAGCACGAAGGCGACACCCTCGTTGCCACCTTCCTCGAACGTCGCCACGCCGATCAGCACCGGCACGCGGCTGCCGTCTTTTCTGAAATATTCCTTCTCGAACGGTTGCAGGCGGCTGGTTGTCTTTACCTCCGAGAGCGTCTGCGCGTCGCGTTCAAGCCATTCCCGCGGCGTCAGCTCCGTCCAGTTTATGCGTCCTGTGGCCAAATCCTCGCGGTCGTATCCGATCATCGCGAGATATGCGTCATTCGCTTCGAGAATGCGGCCTTCGAAATCCCATAGGAAAATCCCGACGATGTTGGCGTCAACCAGCCGGCGGATCTTCGCTTCGCGTTCTGCGAGATCGCGATACACGCGGGTATTCTCGAACGAAACCGCTGCCTGCGAGGCGAGCAGTTTCAGCACCGCGATCCGAGCCGGCGCGAAGACGCTAGGGGTCAGGTTGTTTTCCAGATAGAGCACGCCGATGAGCTTGGCCTGGTTCAGCAACGGCAGGCAGAGAATGGACCGGGCGGCATGCTGTCGGATGTAGGGATCCGCAGAAAAGTCATTCTCGGCTGCGGCATCATCGAGGATCACGCCCTCCCGCGTGCGCAGGACGTAATGGAGGACCGACTCCGGCAGCGCAGTGCTGGCCACTTCCTCGTCGCACAGACGCACGACGACCGCCTCGCCGCTGCTCGTGACTTCCGCCTCGATCCGTTGCTCCGCCCCGCGCGGCAGAATCAACAGCCCGCGCTCCGCCCCCGCCTGCTCGATCGCGGTGCGCATGAGCGTGTCGAGCAGCTTTTCCAGAACGATCTCGCCTGAGACGGCCTGCGACACCTTCATCACGGTGGCGAGGTCCAGGTGCTCGACCGGCGTCCCGATCGTGCCAGCCGGACCCGGGGCGCGTTCGTCCTGCCGCAGTTGCGGATAGAGCTGATCGAGTTGCCGCACCTTCCCATCGGCTCCCCAACGCAGATAGCCGTAGCGGGCGTCCTGCAAATACACACGGGCAATCTTCTCGAAGCCACGCGCCGCGTAGAAGCGGGCGGCCAGTTCGTAGGCGAGCGCCTCATTGTGAATAAAGCCGTTGGCGCGGGCCGAGCGGATGGCCTGTTCGTAGAGGTGCTCGGCATCGAGCGCGCGACCTTCGAGGCGCGCAATCTCCGCGCCAACCAGGGCGGCGCGGTTCTCGAAATTGTCTGGGCCGTTCACAGCCCAGAGCTGGAGCTGCTTGTGATGCGCAACGACAGCGTCCAGATGCTGTTGCCGCTGCCCGGCCAATGCGGACTCGCAGCATGCCGCTTGGGCAAGGGCGCCGAAGAAATGATAGTCGGTCGTTTCGAACAGCGTTGGAGATGTCCACAAAAACTGTTGCGCCCGCGACGCGGCCTCGATCGCCGCCGCATGATCGCCGGCGAAGAAGCGCGCCTGCAGCTTGCGCATCCAGTACCAGCACTCTGCCAGCGCCAAGCCGGGGTTATCAACAAAACGGCGCTCAATCCGGCGCTCGTCGAACGTCGCATCATCGAAGGCGCCAAAGGTCGGCGTCAAGCCGCGCAGCGTCCGGATCAGCCCGAGCTGGGTGGCGATGCAGTCTATAACAAACCCGAACCGGACCTTCTGCGCGAAGGCGAGGCCATACTCGGCTTCGCGTTGCACCTCCGCCAGCGGATCGCCCGCGGCGAGAAGGTTGGTGATCAATTGGTTGCAGCAGTAGGCGGCGTATGTGAGGTCGCCGACCTTGTTCGCCGCCTCGAGCGCGCGGCGCAGCAGATCGCGGGCTGCCCGGACATGTCTCGTCCAGGACATAACACCATAGGCGAAGCCCATATAGACCCTGGCCTGGAAACGGGTCAGCCCACGTTCTTCGACCAGGTCATAGCCAAGCCGAGCGAAGCGGTAGGCTTCCTGATAGTCACCGAAGCGCGGGCCAGCGACAATGCCAAGGAATGCATAGGCGGGACAGGAAGCGTCGCAGTTGCCGTGTTCGAGGCTGAGATTGACCGCGCGGCAGGCGACAAGGAGATACAGGTTCGCATCCGTATACAAGGCCGGCACGATGATCTTGGTCAGAACGTTCATGGTGGCGAGGGAGGCGGGGTCGCTCATCAGAGGCAGCTCGATCAGCGCCTCGATCGTGCGGCTCCCGAGCTGTGACCAGATCCGCGCATATTCGCCTCGCGCCTCCTCTTTCGTCGGATGCGGCGACCAGTCGATGCCCAGATGCCGGAGATAGTCGAGACCGACGGCAATGGCGCGGCTGCTCTGGTCGAGGGTCGTGTACAGATCCACGCGCAAGCATGCGACCGTGGCACGTTCCAGGGTTGTCGCGGCGCGGGTTGATAGCGTGGCCAGGCGCGGTTCTGCATCCGCCAACGCGCCGGTGAGGAACTCACATTCGGCCCGTTCCAGTTCCATCGCGAAAATGAGCTCATGCCGGCCCTCCCACGCATCTTCCGGCAATAGGGCCACGCCGGCGACGAGATAGGTGAGCGCCGAGGCATAAGCGGTCGAAGCCTTGGCGCGCTTGCCGGCCATCAGATTGAGCGCTGCCAGTTGCTCGCACTCGTCCCGTGCGGTGATCAGCGCGGCGCCGCGGTTGAGCTGATTGACGATCTCGAAGATCGCCTCCTCCCGCTTCTCCGGCGGCGTGTGCGCTGCCAGCGCCCGGCCGATCCGTAAGTGTCCCTCGGCGCGGGATTCTGTCGGGATCAGCGAATAGGCGGCTTCCTGGACCCGGTCATGGACGAACTTGTAGACGCCTTCCAGGGGCAGGATCAGCTCTTGCCGAACCGCCTCCCACAGATCCGCATGGACTGCCTGCTCCGAGGTGCCACGGATTAGAACCAGCGTGGCGATGTCAGCGACATTTCCGAGGCAGGCGAGGAGCTGTAATGTTGTCTGGGTTTCCAAGGGCAGCCGGGTCAATTTCCCGGCCATGAGGTCCACCACATTGTCGGTGTACCCCTTGGCGTGAATGCGGTTGAGATCCCAGCACCAGCGCGCCGCGTCGTGGTCAAACCTAAGCAAGCCCTCGTCGTCGAGCGCGTGCAGGAACTGAATGGCAAAAAACGGATTGCCACCCGTCTTCTCATGCACCAGTAGCGCCAGCGGCGCAGCCTCCTCCGGCCCGCAGCGTAGCGCATCCACAATCAACTGCTGCACATCCGCACGCGCCAGCGGCGCCAGGCTGATCTCTTGCAAGCGGGCCCCCGCCTGGCGGATCGCCTCGAGCTTGCGCAGCAGCGGATGGCCGGCCATGACCTCGTTGTCGCGGTAGGCGCCGATCAGCAGCAGGTGCCGCATCTCTGGCTGGGTCAGCAGATCCTCGAGCAGATCGAGCGTCGCCGGGTCGCACCATTGCAAATCGTCAAGGAAGAGTGCCAGCGGATGCTCCGGCCGGGCGAAGACGTCGAGAAACCGCCGGAACACCAGCTGGAAGCGGCTTTGTGCCTGCTGCGGCGGCAGCTCCGGGACCGGCGGCGGCTCGCCGGTGATCAGCTTCAATTCGGGAACCAGATCGACCATGAGCTTGGCGTTCGGGCCCAGCGCCTCGCGCAGCGCGTCCCGCCAGCCTGCCAACTCGGCTTCGCTCAAGCCCAGCAGAGGGCGGATCAGGCCCTGAAAGGCTTGCGCCAACGTCGCATAGGGGATGTCGCGCTTGTACTGATCGAACTTGCCGGCGGCGAAGAGCCCGCGCGGTGGCACCAGCGCCTTGTGCAGTTCCTGGACGACGGCGGACTTGCCGATGCCGGAATATCCCGAGACCAGCACCAGCTCCGGCGCGCCGCTCTCGACGATGCGATCGAAGGCGGCGAGCAGCACCTCCACCTCGCGCGCTCTCCCGTACAGCGTCTCGGGGATCAGCAGTCGGTCTGGTGTGTCGTGTTCGCCCAGTGGGAAGTCATCGATGCGGCCCCGAGCTTCCCAGTCGGCCAGACAGCGCCGCAGATCGCGCTCGACGCCGGCAGCGGTCTGGTAGCGCTCCTCCGCGGTCTTGGCGAGCAGCTTCATGATGATGTGCGAGACCGGGGCCGGGATCTTCTCCAGCCGCTCGGCGGGCGGCACCGGTTTTCTCGCGATATGGCAGTGGACCCACTCCATGGGATCGGAGGCAGTGAACGGCAATGCGCCCGTGAGCATTTGGTAGAGCGTGATGCCGAGCGCGTAGAGATCGCTCCTGGCATCGACCGAGCGGTTCATTCGTCCGGTCTGTTCGGGCGCCATGTAAACGAGCGTGCCGGCGATGGTCTCGGGCGGCGCAGGCGCCGACCGCTCGCGCGGCAGACGCGAGGCGATGCCGAAGCCGGTGAGCCTGACCTCTCCGGCGTGGTTCACCAGGATATTGGCCGGTTTGACATCCTTGTGGACGAGCCCGGCCTGATGGAGCTTGCCCAGGGCGACCGTGATGGCGATGGCAAGGTGCAGGAAGCGTCCAACCTCCATCGGCGCGCGGAGCAACCGGCCGAGCGGCTCACCCCCGTGA
Source organism: uncultured Pseudomonadota bacterium (assembly GCA_963737355.1). Classification (GTDB taxonomy): domain Bacteria; phylum Pseudomonadota; class Alphaproteobacteria; order Acetobacterales; family Acetobacteraceae; genus Acidocella. Next base: position 149,462 of record CAVTSC010000006.1, read on the forward strand.
TCCTCCAGCACCAGCATGGGCCGGCCGCGGTCGCGGACGAACGCCAACGGTCGCGTCGCCCAGGCTCCGTCCAACGCGTCCTTCAAACCATATTCGTGCGCCAGGCGATCCAGGGTCGCCGCCGTCGGATGCTCCGCGGCGGGAAGCACGGCCAGCACGGCGTCCCGGCTGCCGTCGGCATCTTGGCACCACGCACGGCAGAAGACGCGGTCACCGTCCTCCCACAAGATCTGGAAGTTGCGATCTCCGTCTGCGCTGAACCGCGTACATGTGCTCAACTACCGCACTCCACCATCAGTCTCGCCGCTCTCGGGCCGAGAAGGTCGCCGCGCCCCTTCGTCCGTTCGGCTGCCCAGACCACGCTTGAGCAGGAAGTCTACTGGAGAAGAAGTCTGCCACATACGATGCGGTATGGCGATGTCAGATCGTGGAACGCGCGGCCGGACGGCCCATCGCACCCGTCCTCTTCCGTCATCTAAAAATCCGCCCGCCGACGGAAGAAAAAAATAGAACAGGTGGGGGGGCGTTCCCCGGCGCCTCCCCTGATAATCGATTCCGTTCGTTCCCGACTCAGCGCTGCACAGCACCAGCAACAGCAGCACGCCTATAACAAGCTTCTCGGCTGCCGGCAGGTTTCCCCCTCCCCGGCTGGAACCAGGCAACATGGACAGACCCGCGCCATTGGCCACCTGCACGACGGCGTGCCCGCCGCGCGCGCGATCGTTTAGAAGCGCTTAAGAACCGAATGAATGAGCCCGAGCAGCTCGGTCTCGTTGAATGGCTTGGCCAGATAGCCAACAACACCGGTCTGCAATGCGCTCATCTCGTCTATGTTATTCGGGAAGGCGGTCATGAGAATGGTTGGAATGGGCGCGCCCGCCGCGACCAAACAATTGTGAAGCTCCAGACCGGACATGCCTGGCATCCGCATGTCCGAAATCAAGCAGGACGTGTCGTGGCGCAGCTCGGATGCCAGAAAATCTTCGGCGCACGCGAACACCTCCGCTGTGAACCCCATCGATCTGAAGAGGTCCATCGTCGCCTCGCGGACCGACTGATCGTCGTCAACAATCGAAATCACAGAAATCGTCAGCCTCCAATTCCAAGGCCCGGACTAGTACCGCTCATGAAAAAAGACGCCGCGCACTCACTGATAAGTCACTCGCCTCAGGTTCGCCTCGGCGGCAGGCGGCAAACCTGTTTGCCCGTTAACATGGTGCCGCCACGGCACAAAAAAGAGAGGCGCGTCGCCTCCCCCGATTTCGGCCCGCACTTAAGTAATTATCGCGCCTCGCCCCCGCCGGCACCAGCGCCAAAAGCCCCAGATCGCAACCAACGTGATGATCGCGTCCAGCCGCAGGCCAAAATGAAGCCGGACCTCAGCGCTGCATAACACCAGCAACAGCACCACGCCGATGGCAACCTTAACGGCTGCCGGCAGGCTGCCCCCTCCCCAGCTGGAACCAGGCGACACGGCCAGGCCTGCGCCCCCGGCCATCCGCACCACGGCATGGACACCGCGAAGCGTCTGGCCCGACCTCGTCATCTGGCTCGCCCTGCCTGGGAAATCTACGGTGGCGCCTGCACCCATCAGCGCCAGCGCCACGTGATCGGCTGCATTGGCGGCAGCTCCCCCTGCCCCGCCGGTGATGATGATCTCTACGTTGTCGATGTTCATGATTGCTCTCCTCATGTTAGCCGCAGGCCGGCTATTGCGTTTGGTTTATGACGGATGACCGAGGGCGGCGTTTCCGTCGACGAAATAAGCGTCGGCCGCGCAGCCGATCGCCTCCGTCAAGGCGGCCGCGGTGATGGCGTTGATGGCATTGCCGAGCCCAGGCACCCAGCCGAGCAGGCACTGGCTTAACCCCCGGCCGACGGCCGCGGCGGAGAACGGCAGGATCAGCTCGGCCGCCGCGGTTTTGCTGATCGGCGTGCCGTGTTCGGCGCCGAGGGCGACGATCAGGGCGACCTGGATGGGCGTGATCACGGCGGCGTCGGCGCCGGGCGCCTGGGCCAGCCCGCCGCCCACGGCGGCGCAGGAAGCGGCGGCGGCATGGATGAGCGCATGGATTTTTTCGGCCTTGGTGGCCATGGTGTAAGTCTCCTTGAGCTGAAGTAATGGATTGCGGTGATCGCGATGGGTTCGAGGGAGAGAAGGCTCGGCGCCTTCTCCCTCGATTGCGGTCTGGCTAACCGGCTGCCTGGTCCGATGGCGCCGGTGGTGCCGGCAGTAGGTTCCAGGCGTTCAACGCAGCGGTTGCGGTGGCTATGAGACGCTGCGGCGAGTGGTGCGCGTAGCGGGTGGTCGTCGATAACTGCGTATGGCCTAGCACCGTCCCGATCTCGTTGAGCGGCGTGCCGGCATTGGCCAGTGCTGAGGCGAAAGAGTGCCTCAGATCGTGGACGCGCAGGTCGGGCGGCAACCCCGCCGCCTTCTTCGCCCGCCCCCAGGCCGCGCGCACGCTCTCGATCGCCCGGCCGCAGCGCCGCCAGCTCGGAAACACGTGCGGATTACCGAGCAGCCTGCGCGTCGCTTGGCGCTCCAAGATCGCCGCCGCAATCGGCGACAAGGGAACATATCTGGGGCGCCCGTTCTTCGCCCTCGGCACGGTGAGCATGCGGCGATCGAGATCGACATTGTCCCAGGTCCCCAGCATGATCTCGCTGCGCCTGGCGCCAGTGACGGTGAGCAAGGCGAGCACCGCGGCGGCCCCCTTGTCGCGCTCCAGGTCCAGTGCGCGCATCAGCGCCTGGGTCTGGTCCGCGGTGAGGTACTTATCTCGGTGGACGGCGCGCATCATTCCGGGTGAGGCTGCCGGATTCCGTGGCCCCTCAAAGAGCTGCCATTTTAAGGCGAGGTTAAACATCCGCCTTACTGTCGCGAGATGGCGATTGAACTCGACGCCGATAGGCCCTCGTCGATCAGCCGACGCCGCAGCGTGGCGACATCGTCCTGGTTGATCTCGTCCAGTGCCTTGCGGCCCATGAAAGGCAAAATCCTCAGGCGCAGGCAGGCCTCGATGTCGTCGGCGCTGCGCAGGTGCTCGCGCACGTGCGGCAGATATCGCTCGGCAGCGAATTCCGCGAACAGCGGCACCGCGCGCTTCTTGTCGCGTTCGGCCAGCGGGTCGGCACCCATGCTAACCGAGGCCTTGAGCTCTTCCGCCCGCTTGCGCGATGGGGGATCTTCCGAGCCCAGCCCCCTGCCCTACTTCAAGAAGACATAGAATTTTGCCCCGTTTCAAGGGGCGCTGGGCTCCCTCGACCTCGTCTGACCATTACAACCAGCCCTGCTCACCAAAGGCCGCAAGATCAACGCCCGGGGGAGCATACCATCCTCCGGCGCCATATCGGGCGCCCAGCTTCTGCGCGAGTTCTTTGTTGCCATATGGAATCCGCAGAGGCGTATTGGTCTGGGTATTCTGCTGAGCAGGCGTTGGCGCCGCCACTTCCGCTGCGGGCGCCGATTTGGATTTCCGGGATCGCCTTACGCCCGCTGTCGTTTTCGCGGCTGGACTTCCACGGAGCTTGGCACCGCTCTTGGGACCGCCCTTGTCGGGCTTGGCATTCTGATTTGCTTCAATCCATGAAGACATGGCGACCGAACTGACCTTCGCCTCGTCCGGTATGACGACGCCTTTTTCCTGAGCGATCTTTTCCGCGAACGTCACCTGCGCAGCGCTAGCGGGTTTGGGGCCGGAGTGTCCCACGTGTTCATCGCCGACTTTCTTGGGCGCGTGCTCCTGGAGGAAGGCGCGGCAAACAGACCCGGATTTCGTATACCCCGGTGGCGGCTTGATACCTTTCTGACGCCCGATGCTGTCAGCAAAACGTTTCATGGCAGCCGTTGGCGGACGATCGGTAGCGGCCACGCCCACGGGCGAAGCAAGTAAGGGGGGCTCTCCGTTTGGCAAACCATCTTTCAACTTACCAATAATGCGCTGCGCGACCTCGCAAACGGCGTCGATTGCGCCAACCATCGGCTGCTTTCGTATCGGCGTCGATGGCGCGGCTACAATGCTACAATAATCGTTCGGCCTACAATTAGTGCACTGCTCGTTTGTTGTATCCAATAGGCGGCCTGAGTGGCTCGTGGACCTGAAAGCCAACAAAAATGCCCAACGAAACGTCACGCGACGGATACGATCGATGAAACGCATGTATCTCACGGCGGTTTTGGTCGCCGGTACCGTGCTCGCCGGCTTCTCACCGGCCCTTGCCGGACAGGTGCCATACGGCACCTCGGCCCCCAATTTTCCGGCCACCAGCCATGACCGTGTCTATACCGGTGATCAGTTCTCCAACACCGTCTCGGTGATCGACCCGGCGGACAACGAGACGCTCGGCGTGATCAAGCTTGGCGCACCGTCGCCAGCCAATTTCAGCCCGCTCTACAAGGGCCAGCTTCTGGTTCACGGCATGGGCTTCGCGCCGGATCACCGGACCATCGGCGTTGTCTCGATTGGCTCGAACTCCGTGACCTTCATCGATACGGCGACGAACACGGTGAAACACATCAGCTATGTTGGCCGCGCTCCGCACGAGGCCTTCTGGACGCCGGATGGCACGGAAGTATGGGTTACGGTACGCGGCGAGAACTATGTCGATGTGCTCGACGCCAAGACCTTTAAGGAGAAGACCAGGATCATTACGTTGCCTGGCCCGGGCATGACCATCTTTTCGCCGAACGGCAAATACGGCTATGTCTGCAATTCCTTTAATCCCGTCACGGATGTTATTGCCGTCGCCACGCACAAAATTATTGCGACGGTGAAGCAGGTCAGCCCGTTCTGCCCTAACATCGCAGCAACGCCGGATGGTAAACAGGTTTGGATGACATTGAAGGATTCAGGAAAGACGCAGGTTTTCAATGCCAATCCGCCCTTCAACACGCTAACGGTTCTGAACACGGGGCCGATCACCAACCATGTCAACATCGTCGACAACGCCAACGGGAGCTTCGCCTATGTGACGGTTGGCGGCCTCAATGAGGTGAAAGTGTTCCGCACCGCTGATTTCAGGCAGGTCGCGACGATCCCGGTCGGCGCGTTGCCCCATGGACTTTGGCCGTCGGGTGACGGTACGCGGATCTATGTCGGCCTCGAGAATGGCGATGCTGTTACCGCCATTGACACGCTGTCCAACAAGGTTATCGCCACGATGCCGATCGGTCAGGCACCCCAGGCACTGACCTATGTCCCGGATGCCGTGCCAAGTGGCGACGGCATGCAGAATTTAGTGCCTCTCGGTTTGGCAGGTGATGCAACGCATCTGGCGCTTGCTGCCAGCGCGACCGCAACCGGGCGGGCGCCAACCAGCGTGACGTTGTTCAACCAGGGTCTTGTGCAGGTTCTGGAGGCGGCGGTCACCGGTCTGTCGCCGAAACAGCCTTATGTGCTGGCACTCTCCACCAAGCCTGACGGCAGCGGAGCGCTGCAACCGCTCACCGGCTTCATGACCAATCCCGCAGGTGCTGCCATCGTCAATGCGATCGGGCCGATCCGGCAAATCATGCAGGACAATGCGCCCTCCAGCAGCCAGTATCTCGTGATTCTGCCTGGCACGCCTGACAAGATGAGCGCACCGGTGCAGATTCAGGTAGCCAGCCCGATGTGAACGGGATCTGGCTCACCAGCCGGAGGATTGCAGTTGAAGAACACACCCATGCCTGCAAGCAAGCGATCTTCCGTGATGGATCGGATATTTGCCTGGATGCGCTGGTGTTTTTTCCATCGGGTGTCGCTCAGGATCAGCCCCATTCTTATCGCCGTCATCCTGATCATGCCGATCCTGCTCGCCTCTGTCCTCGTTCAAACTTACGCCCAGAATCCCGAGAAGACTGTCCCTGAAGGCTTCGATCCAAGTCGTAGCAAATCGCTGGCGGAATTTCTGGCCGCGCTTTGCGCACAGTCCTACAAATCAATATTTCCTGCCGAAGCCGCGTTCCTTGGCGGCAACGCTTTGGCAATGTCGAAGATGATGACAGGGATGGCGATCACACCGACGGGCAACGCGGATTCCGACTTTGTCCATATGATGGTGCCGCATCACCAGGGCGCCATCGACATGGCAATTCTGGAGCTCCGCTATGGCCACAATCCCATCCTGAAGCGCCTGGCACAGGAGATCGTCGTCGATCAACAGCAGGAGATCACGGCCATGTACCTGGCGATTAACGAGCCTCTGCCGCCATCGGCGCCAGCTCCCACCTGGACGGATTCTTATCCGTCCAGCGCGGGGCAATAATTACGTCCATTTGGCGTAGCGTCCGGAACGCAAAGCATCGTCCCCTGCCAAAATGCGGGCGACACGCTGCTCGCCGCTTTGGCCGTGACGCATGTCTCGGTCGGCGCTACGCTTTTCGCGTCGGCCAAGCCACAGGGCTGCGCCGCCGCAAATAAGGCGCGCCACCGAAGACCTTGAGGGATACTTTTCTACGGAATACCGCCGGCTCACATATGAAATTCACACTGCTACCTCGAAGGCAATCGACTCCGGGACGATTTTTGTGGATGAGGAATTACCACGTTAAAGGTGGCAAGAGGTAGATCAACGTTTCACATAGAGGCAGATTACTAACGAGGCTTCTCAATTTAATGCTGGGCAAGCAACGTGGTCACGAAGCTGTTCCATTTCTCCATGCCGGCCCGCTTTTCGGGCATGTAGTTCCATCGGTCGTAACTCTTGGAGCTCACGTCCTGCAACGTATGATTTTGCAACCGGTCTCTGATTTCCTTCGAAACGCCAGCCTTGCCGGCCAAAGTCTTCCAAGTCCGGCGCAAGTCACGATTCGTGACCACCGGGATCACCTCCCGTTCACGCTGACGCCACATAAAGGCGTAGAGAGTTCCATAGCTCACTGGTTCGGATGAGTTTTTCGCCGACGGAAAGAACCAGCCATGTCGGTTCGGCTTGATCCCCTCGATCAGCTCCGCGGCAATGATCCATGAGCGACAGGGATAGAGGCCGGTTTACATTGCCGTGCACCGCGAGGCGAAAACTCGTCACATCAACCTGAGGCGGG